>JBMOLU010000090.1:0-132306 GCA_049325275.1 Chloroflexota bacterium | reverse complement strand
GCCACCAAACCAGCGACTGAAAAATCTGAGCCTTGGCGTCCACCCGCAAACCACCCCTGGCGACGCTTCAAATTCGGCCGTTCTCTTTATCTACCATCTACTCCTGCAAAAAATTGAACCACACCCGCGGATAACTCGCCTCTTGCTTTCTGGCGTTTCTTATGCTATGTTAGGACGTGTAAACAGTGAACGAATTGTTTCCTGGAGGAATGTATGGCCTCTGCGCCAAAGAAGGTGATCATCGTCGAAGATGAGCCGGATACTGCCGAGATGTTTGCCGAAATGATGCGCCTTAGCGGATACCAGGTGATTAAGTCTTACGGCAGTACAGCTGCAATGGGTTTGATTGTCAAAGAGGCACCCGACGCAATCGTGTTGGATGTGATGATGCCGGACGTTTCGGGCCTGGAGGTCCTTCAGTTCATACGTCGCGATCCGGTGTTGGCCAATATCCCTGTCATTGTGGTCTCGGCCAAAAGCCTGCCTTCAGATATTCGCACCGGCCTGGACGCCGGGGCAACCATGTACTTGACAAAACCAGTCGCCTTTATGGATTTGCGCAAAGCCGTGGAAGATGTCTTGAAACCAGGTACAAAAGCGGGGTAACGACAGAAAGGTTTTGAGCTTTTTATGACGGTTATTCGTGCCTTTGTTGCCATCAATGTTTCGTCTGAAATTCAGTCTCGCCTGGATAAAGTGATCGGCGATCTCCGCAAAAAGATGCCCGATGGTGCTGTCCGTTGGGTGTTGGCAAGCAACCTGCACCTGACGCTGAAGTTTTTGGGGGATGTCTCGGTGGCGAATCTCAAGGTCTTGCAGGAAGTCCTGCAGAACGAAATTTCCCATCACCGTGCGGTCGAAATCAGCGTAGGCGGTTTGGGCGCTTTTCCTTCTTCGCGTCGGGCGCGGGTGATTTGGTCAGGCGTTGAGGCCCCGCCGGAACTGGGTGCCATCCAGGCTGGCATCGAAAACGAGCTGGCGCGTCTCGGTTATGCGCGCGAAGAACGTGCTTTCAGCCCCCATTTGACTTTGGGCCGCGTTTCTCGTAACGCAAGCCAGGAAGAAATCCGGCAGATCGGTGACGTATTGTGCAACACCAAGGTCGGTTTTTTGGGCGCGGCCGCCGTCGATGCCGTACACCTGTATCAGAGCGACTTGCGCCCGGAAGGTTCGATGTATACCTGTCTGTTTTCTGCCCCGTTACGGGCAGCGTAAGGGTCTCCGCCTGTGGAGAACCACCATTTCTACGTTTTGTGTGAGGTGAAATCTGGATACGCTTGAACTTGCTCATACGATTGTTAACGCAATCGAGGAAAAGAAGGGGGAAGATGTTTTGCTGCTCGACTTACGCGGCCAATCGGACTTTACGGATTTCTTCGTGATCGCTTCGGGAACGAGCGAACGCATGTTACAGGCCCTGGCCGATGCTGCCGAGAACGCAGCACGCATCACCATGCAGGCAAAGGGCCGTCTGGAGGGCAATGCGGCAGATGGCTGGCTGCTGGTGGACTTTGGTGATGTGATCTTGCATTTGTTCGCCCCTGAAAAACGCCAGTATTATCGCCTGGAAGACCTCTGGAAACAGGGTAAGGTCCTACTGCACCTGCAATAGCTGCGCACCAAGTGAGGCGAATTGATTTTGCCCTGCGCTCGTTTCTTCAAAAGGGTGAACGTTTGCTTCGTTCAAGGTGGGTGAATGCCGGCGTTCACCTTTGATTGTGAATGCCGGCGTTCACCTTTGATTGCGAACGCCGACGTTCGCCTTTGGCTATGAATGCTGACGTTCACCTTTGATTGCGAATGCCGACGAACCGGGGGGCATGTTTGTTTACGTGAACTGTCTTGGCTGAAAAGCCGCTTTGTTTTAACGAACGCAGCCAGACCGCGGTGGGGAATATTCCTGCCAGGTGCCGGTCGGTTTCAATGTTGAGCAGCCCATTGCGGCGGATTAAATAGACGAAGGTCATTTCGAACGTCGTATCCTGTGGGTCTGGATCGAAATGGTTGCGCAGGATGGTGATGGCCGCACCGTCTTCAGATGTTTCGGTGTAGGCGCCCGTTTCGTGCTGTTCGAAGCTTTCCGCCGTGACATCGGGCAGCAGGCACAATACGCCACCGGGTGCCAGGTGCGCATGGGCCGTCTGGCATGCTGCCTGTAAGTCTGCTTCATCGAGCATATAATCGATCGAATCGGCCACCAGAACGGCATCGAAGCGTTGATCGAGCCGGATGGTGCGCATATCCCCACACTGGTAAGTGACTTGCGGGTTGAGCTTGCGCGCCAGGTCGAGCATTTGTGGGCTGAGATCGACCCCTGTGACGGCAAAATCCAATTTGAGTGTAAAGTCCAGGTGGCCGCCGCCGCAGCCAAGGTGCAGCAGGCGGTGGACGGGCCGGCGGGCATACTTCTTTATCAGCTTGATGATTTGCCCGGCTTCGCTTACGTAGTCAGCCGGCGGGCTGATAACCGGCCAGGCCCAGGCAAGATCGGCGTACATGCGGTGGGTCATCGGATGGAACTCCTGCCACACGCCTGGGTTACAATGTTCCTTTGTACATACCACCGTCCACGGTGAGCATGACGCCGGTGATGTACGAGGCGGCCGGTGAGAGCAAGAAAACGGCCGCATTGGCAAACTCTTCCGGCGTGCCCATGCGGCCCAGGGCGCTGTCGCCGGCCTGCCTAGCGATTTCCTCTTCGAGCGTGGACTGGTTGGCTTTTGCGCGGCTGCTCATCAGTTCATAGACGCGTTCAGTTTCCGTCCAGGCGGGCAGGATGGCATTGAAGCGAATGCCATCGGTCCCCAGTTCGAGCGCCAGGGTTTTGATCAGCCCGACGGTCGCCGCACGGATGCTGTTGGAAAGCACCAGGTTGGGAATGGGCTGTTTTACCGAGTATGACGTAACTGCCAGCACGCTGGCCGCTTGCGATTGGCGCAGGTAAGGTAGCGCGGCACGCACCAGACGGACGTGACTCATCAAAGACAGCTCGATGGCTTGCTGCCAGGTGGCATCGTCGAATCGTTCGAATTTGCCCGGCGGGGGGCCGCCAGCGTTGGTGACGAGCAGATCGATTCCGCCGAAGGCAGCCGCCGTTTGCTTGACCAGCGCAGCCGGGATGGCCGGGTCGGTGACGTCGCCCGGCAGGGCCAGCGTTTCGGCGCTCGTTTCGGCGGCCAACTGCCCGGCCGCCGCCGTGATTTTCTCCTCGCTACGGCTGTTGATGGCAATCCGGCAGCCTTCGTTTGCCAGCCCTTTGGCCGTCGCGTAACCCAAACCGCGGCTGGCACCGGTGATCAGGGCGCTTTTTCCATGTAAACGCAAGTCCATGATACCTCCAATAGCGTTTTTTTGATTGGCTTTACATTATGCCACACCTCGGCTAAACTGGGCTAAATTTTGTGCACTGCCTGTAAAGGATATTTGTGACCGGAGGTTTCATGGATTGGAAGATTTTGCTTGCAGGTCTGCTGCTGGCAGCAGCATTTTTGTATGGTTTTGGCGCTTTGTTCAATCGCCAGCGTTCCCAGGCGGTGCTGCGCTGGTTGGCAGCCGGAGCAAAACACGCAGGCAAACCCAGCGCCGTTCACTGGCGTGGCCGTATGCACGCGGCGGGTCGCCTGGACGTAACAGACCTGCGCCCTCCCTACCGGACGATGGTGTTGATCTTTGTGCTCGAACGGCGCGATAACCTCCCGGTATGGCTGTTCAAGCATTTCAAAGGCCAGCGAGATGAGCTGTTCATACATGCGGACCTGCGTTCGTTGCCCGATCCGGAAATCGAAGCTGGCCCGCAGGGCAGCCGCAGCGTGCAAAGTCGCCTCTTTCAACGGGATGCCGGATACCGGAAGAAGAACGACAGCGGTATTTTTGATATTGCCTGGCGCGGGAAAGAGAGCCATTCAACTTTGACGCGCGTGCAAAGATTTCTGCACAAATACCCCAAAGCAAACCTGCGCTTTTCGCTTGGGCAAGAATCTCCTCACCTGGCGCTGCGGGTGAATCTAGGGCCACTCTTGCGCCAGTCGCCGGAGCAATTTTTCGACGATTTACGTGAAGCAGTGCGTTGAGCGGTGGCTGGCGAAGGTGCGCCAGCGCCGTGCAAGGGTTTTGGGCGCAAACGCTACGGCAGCGTAAAATAGAATGTAGCCCCCTGATTGACTTCCGCCATCGCCCATACATCGCCGCCGTGGCGCTGGATGATCCGTTTGACGGTTGCCAGCCCGATGCCCGTGCCGGGAAATTCTCCTTCTGTATGCAGGCGTTGGAAGGCGCCAAACAGCTTGCCCGAATAGGTCATATCGAAACCGGCGCCGTTATCACGCACGAAGTATGTGTTGCGTTTACCCGCCTGTGCACCGAACTCGATGGAAGCCTTGGGGATTTTTGCCGTGAACTTCCAGGCATTATTCAGCAAGTTTTCCAACACGACGTGCATCAGGCGTTGATCGCCGAAGGCGCTCAACCCGTCAGCGATAACGATTTCTACGTTACGTTGGGGTTCTCTTTGGCAGAAGTCTTCTAAAATGGCACGCGCCATCTGGCTTAAGTCGATTTGTTCGCGTTTCAGTTCGCTACGGGTCAGACGGGAGAGATCGAGCAGATCGTCGATCAACTGCCCCATGCGTTGGTTGGCGGCCATGATACGCCTCAGATAAAAATGCCCTTGCTCATCCAGTTGAGCGGCGTGATCTTCAAGCAGCACGCGACTGAAACCGTCGATGGCGCGCAGCGGGGTACGTAAATCGTGCGCCACCGAGTAGCTGAACGATTCCAACTCCTGATTGCTCGTCAAAAGCTGCGCTGTGCGCTCGGCAACGCGTTCCTCGAGTTCTTGCGCATGGTGTTCTACTTTTTGGTGCAGCTCTGCAAGCGCCTGCTCGACCTGTTTCCTTTCGGTAATGTCGTGCCCAATGGTCAGCAGCAGTTTTTCGTGCCCGATGGCAAGGTACTCCGCTGAAAACAAGAGGGTCAGAATCTCTCCGGAACTGGCGCGAACGTTGACTTCAATGTCGCGTGCACGGCCGTTTTCTTCGAGCTGCCTGACGACTTTCGAACGATCGGCAGGGTTAGCCCATACTTGCAGGTCCATAGAAGAGTGGTCGATTACCTCTTTCCGTGTAAAGCCCAGTTTTTTGAGGAAGGTTTGATTCACTTCAAAATAGGTGCCATCCTCGATGCGCGAAATCGCCATCAAGGATGGGTTGGTTTGAAAGGCCAGGGCAAACTTTTGTTCCGAGGCTCGCAGGGCCTCATCGGCTGCTATGCGCGCCGTGATATTGCGGATGGCCAAAAGCAGCAGTTGCTTGCCTTGCCAGTTGAAGTAGCGCCCGGTAATTTCGACCGGGAAAACTTTTCCAGCTCTGTTACGGTGGTAACGTATGGGGATGTGCGTGATGTCGTTCCCGTTGTTGATATCCCATTTGCTTTGTTCAGGGTCGTTCAGCAGATCGGTGATGCACATTGAGAGCAACTCTGGGCGTTGGTAGCCATATAATTGCAGTGCTGCCGGGTTGGCATCCCAGATTTCCAGTGTTTCTACATCGAGCAGGATGATGGCATCTGACTCCAGTTCAAAGAGCGTACGGTAACGCTCTTCGCTCTCCCGTAAGGCCTGTTCGGCGCGTGTGCGTTCGGTGATATCGCGCACGATGAAGATTGCTCCGCTGATCTCTCCCATGATATTGCGCCAGGGTGCGGCGTTGATTTCGATGGTAAGGCGGCTGCCGTCTGCTCGGGTGCACGTGTAGTGGCTGTAGGGCCTGCGGTGGTTGTTTAGCGTATCGCGGATGTTTTCGTGTGCGCGTTCCCGGTCTTCCGGCGCAATCCAGGCGCATATTTCGGTATGCAGCATCTTGCCGGCGTCGAGCAGCCCAAAGAGTTCCAAAAGCTGTGGCGATACGAAAATAATCTTTCCTTCCAAGTCGGTTTGTGCAATCCCATCGGGTGATGTGCTGATCAAAGTCCGGTAGCGCTCTTCGCTTTCACGCAGCGCCTTCTCGACACGCTGGCGCTCGTCGATTTCGCCGCGCAGTTCCTGATTGTGTTCGGAGAAAGCCCTGGCGTGGTAACGTGCCGATTTCAACGCGCTCAAAATGCTGCTCTGTGCGAGAATAAGCAAGACAGCTGTAATACACATGATCCCGGCGTAGGTTGCCCACTGTAAAAAGCCGGTGGTCTGGTAGTACACCGGAGGCAGGAAGCCGGCGCCCTCTGCGCGATAGAGCACGTACAAGATCGTGCAGATTAGCAGCGTTGCGCCAACGGTTGCACGTTTTCGCAGCGTCAGCCCCGCTACGACAATGCAGGCCACGAAGCCGCTGGCTGCAGGAATGCGGATGCTGCCGTTGAAATAGATGATCAGCGTGATTCCCGTTATGAGAATGCCCATTAAACCCCAACTGGCCCTTTGCACGTAGCCGCGGCGCATGATGGCCCACAGGGCCAGGAACAAGGCTGACATTGCGGCGGTAACGAACACCGTTCGTGGGTGATCGGTAAACGGCACCAGGGCAGCGAAAACCACGAACAGGGTAAGAAGGATGACGTGCAAAACGCTTGCTGCACGTGTCCGATCCTCGTCGTCGAAAACAGGAGGGCGGAGGACAGACAAAACCTGTGTTTTCATAACACACTCCGGGATATGAGGGCGGCTACAGGATGAATCCTACCAAAAGATCGTTTTCTGGTACATCTTCTCTTTCGACGTGAACGCTCGGCCCGCTGCGCTTTATGCAGGTTCGGAAAGGTTCAGGGTACAATTGGCGGTGTTTATGGCTGAAATTGAAACTTCTGAACCGCTTGATTTCTTCGCCCACCTGGCGTACAAGTTTCGCCCGGAAGTCGCTGCCTTCCAGGGCGAAGAACGCATGGCGCTGGTCACGGATGTGATTGGTGTGCTGCTCACGCTGCCGCTATCGTTGGCCGGCGTAATGTGGTTGCTGCTCGTCAGCGATTGGGCGCTTGTCCTGCGCCAGTGGCCGATGTTCTTCCTGGTAGCCGTTCTCAGCATATTGCTCAGTCGTTGGCGTTTTTATATCGTCACCGACTTGGGCGCCCATGGCGGCGGCACGTATGGGAATGCCGCCAGCAGCCTCGAAGGCGTTATTCGCTGGTCGGCCACTTTCCTGTTTGGTCCGACCATCTTGTGGCTTGACTTGTCGATCAGTGCTGCCAGGCTGCTTGTCGCCTTACGGCGGGCCAATACGTCGGGCCGGCGTTGGGTGCCGTTGCGGACGTTTTTTTTCAGCGTTACGGGGTCCAGCTTGTTTCCTTTGCTTGCCCTGGCGGCGTACCGTTCCTGGGGCGGCACGTTCCCTCTGGCCGATTTAACCCTTGGCGGTTTTCTCTTGGGCGCCGGGACGGTGGGGGTTCAGTTTTTCCTCGAAAACCTCCTGTTGTGGACGGGCTACCTGGGTTACACCCTGTGGAAAATCCGTCATGCCCTTCCACCGCGCTTGCTGATCACCATTATCCGGCTGCTTGCGTTTGGGTTGTTGATCCCGCTGGTTTCCAACCTGTTTGCGGCGCCCTTGGCCGCCATGTACGTCGTGTATGGTCCGCCCATCTATTTGATGTTTGCCCTGGCAGTCGTATTGATGTCCTGGTTGGCCCATCGTATGAGCCAGGCGATGGAAGACAGCCGCAGCCAGACCGTGCAGCTCGAAAAGTTGGAAATTCTCGGCCGGGCCATCCTCAACGCGCCGCCCGATAACGACAACCTTCCTGAACTGCTGACCGAGTATGCCGCAGCCATGTTTACGTATGCCCGCATGGCTATCTGGATCGAACCGGGCCGTTGGCTGCTCAAGCAGCCACAGAGTTGGGATACCGGCGAGATCGACGCCACCCGCAAATGGTTGGCAGCCAACGCTCAGGCTTGTGTTTTAACCGACAAGGATGTGTTACCCTGGCGCGGCGGGCCGGCCGGCCGCGTGCAGCACCGCCCTATGGTGATCGCTCCGATCCTGGCCGTAGAAAGCGACCAGGTGCTCGGTGGTGTGTACCTCGAACTGGTCACCCTCAATGAAACGCGCAGCAGGCGTTCTCTCCTTCTCCTGCTACCGACGGTGCAGGCCCTAGCCGCCCAGGTGTCCTCGGCGTTACACCAGGTGGACGTATACCGGCGCCTCCTGGCCCATCAAAAAACCCAAAGCGAACTGGCATTTGCCCGCCGCATTCAAAACGGTTTTCTGCCGGCCGCTTTGCCGCAGGTGGCCGGTTGGCAGCTTACAGCAAGCCTTGAACCGGCGCGCCAGATGGCGGGTGATTTTTACGACGTGATCGCGTTGCCATCTGGCAAGCTCGGAC
Organism: Chloroflexota bacterium; assembly: GCA_049325275.1. GTDB lineage: Bacteria > Chloroflexota > Anaerolineae > Anaerolineales > UBA4823 > CAIQJJ01. The sequence goes on along the minus strand of JBMOLU010000090.1, from coordinate 123,996 downwards.
TCGTGATCGCCGACGTCGCTGACAAGGGCGTCGGGCCGGCGTTGTATATGGCGCTCAGCCGGACGCTGATCCGCACGTTTGCCATGCAGTACGAAACACAGCCCGACATGGTCTTCCAAGCGGCCAACGAGCGTATCTTGCAAGATGCCGGGGAAAGCCTGTTCGTAACCGCCTTCTACGGCGTGCTCGACCCTGAAACAGGTTTGCTGACGTACGTAAATGCCGGGCACAATCCGCCCTGGTTGCTCGGGGCGCACGGGCAGTTAATGATGCTGAACAAGCCGAGGTTACCCTTGGGAATCGACGGCGCCATGCGTTGGCCGCTTGCCAGCCTGACCTTCGCGCCTGGCGACTTGCTTTTCCTTTATACAGACGGCGCCTCGGATGCCGGAGACGCACACGAAGCGATGTTCGGCATCGAGCGCCTGTGCGCGGTCCTGCGAACCTGCTGCGGTCTCTCGGCAGAAGCGACGCGGGCAGCCGTTTTAGAAAGCATCCGCGCTTTTGCCGGCGACGCACCGCAGTTCGATGACATCACCCTGCTCGTGGTGAAACGGGAAGCTGAATCCAATGAAAACGAAAGATGAAATCGTCGCCAACTGGCTGCCGCGCTATACGGGTGTGCCGCTGGATGCGTTTGCGCAATACATTTTGTTGGTCAACTTCAACCGTTACGTAGAACTTTTCGCTGACTGGCACAACGTTCCCGTCGATGGGCGGGACAAAGCCATGCCCAGCGCCACCGCCAACGGGATCACGATGATCAATTTCGGCATGGGCAGCGCCAACGCAGCCACCGTGATGGATTTGTTGGGCAGCATCCAGCCCAAAGCCTGCCTCTTCCTGGGAAAGTGCGGCGGTCTGAAGCGCAAGAATGAACTGGGCGACTTGATCCTGCCGATTGCTGCCATTCGCGGTGAAGGTACATCCAACGACTACTTTCCGCCAGAAGTGCCGGCGTTGCCTGCCTTCAACCTGCAAAAGGCAATCTCAACCACCATTCGGGAGTACTGCCGCGATTACTGGACCGGTACGGTTTACACCACCAACCGCCGTGTTTGGGAACACGATGAAGATTTCAAGTTATACTTGCGCCGTTTGCGTTGCATGGCGATCGACATGGAAACCGCCACGCTTTTCACGACCGGTTTCTACAATCAAATCCCTACCGGTGCTTTGCTGCTGGTCTCTGACCAGCCCATGACGCCGGAGGGTGTCAAAACCGCTGAAAGTGACCGCAAGGTGACCCAAGAGTTCGTGGAAATGCACCTGCGTATCGGCATCGATTCGTTGGGCCAGTTAATCCACAGCGGCTTGACCGTAAAACATTTGCGTTTTGAATAGTCTGAGAGAGTGTAACTTCTCAACAAAGTAGGGTTTGGGGCGTTTTGGGCACGTGAAGTTTAACCAAAACACCCAATTCCCCTTCTTTTTGACAAGTTACGAGAGAATCTTTTTTCAAGGAGCGTCTATGGCATCCACTTTTCCTCTGCCTCGTGACCTGGGGAACAACCTCGTCTTGCGTTGGGCCACACCCAAAGATATCGATGCGATCGTGTCCTTCAACGCAAAAATTCACAGCGATCACGGCCCAGACAAGCCGGACGAACGCGTGGGCGCCTGGACACGCGACCTGATGGGCGGCGGCCACCCCACCTGCCGGGCGGGAGATTTCACCGTGGTTGAAGATATTGCCAGCGGCGAGATCGTCTCGAGCCTGAACCTGATCTCGCAGACCTGGAGCTATGAAGGCATTCCTTTCAAGGTAGGACGCCCCGAACTGGTCGGAACACTGCCGGAGTACCGCAATCGCGGCCTGGTGCGCGCCCAGTTCGACGCCATTCATGCCGTCAGCGCTGAGCGTGGCGAAATGGTGCAGGCGATTACTGGCATTCCGTACTACTACCGCATCTTTGGTTACGAGATGGCGCTCGATCTGGGCGGCGGGCGAGCGGGCTTCCTACCGCAAATTCCCAAACTTAAAGAAGGGGAACGCGAGCCTTATCACCTGCGGCCTGCCGTCGAGACGGACCTGCCCTGGATGGCGGACCTGTCTGCGCAGGGCGCCGCCCGCTCTCCAATCCGTTGCTTGCGTGACGAGAGCCAATGGAAATATGAATTGCTCGGCACCTGTGAAATGAATGTCAACCGCAGTGAGTTTCGTATTATCGAAACGCCTGCCGGTGAGGCGGTAGGGTATCTGGCGCACCCGCCTTTTACCTGGGGAACCATGATGGTTGCCCAAGGCTATGAAGTGAAATCGGATGTTTCGTGGGCGGCCGTCACGCCGAGCGTCATCCGTTATCTGCAAGCCACCGGCGTTGCTTATCCCAATGCCTTTGGCGAAAACGAACCGTTCGAGGCCTTCGGTTTCTGGTTGGGCGCCGAGCACCCTGTCTACCGCGTCATTCCCGACCGGCTGCCTCGCATCCGGCCGCCGTATGCTTTTTACATGCGTGTGCCCGATCTGCCCACCTTCCTGCACCACATCGCCCCGGCACTCGAAAAACGCCTGGCCGACTCGCTGCTGGCCGGTTACACGGGTGAAGTGCGCGTTACCTTCTACCGCGGCGGTTTGCGGCTGGGTTTCGAAAACGGCAGGTTGATCAAGGCTGAAGACTACCAACCGGCCCCCGTCGGTCACGAAGGCGAGGCGGCCTTCCCCGAACGCACCTTTTTGCAGGTGCTCTTTGGCCGCCGCAGCCTGGAAGAACTGCGCTACATGTTTGCCGACTGCTGGACCAACAATGAGGATACCGCTGTATTGCTCGATACGCTTTTCCCACGGCGGGCCTCGAACGTCTGGCCGTTTTCCTAGTACGCTTGAAGTCGAAGAATTTTGCCGCTTATGCAAACGCTTGGCGTCATCTCCGATACCCACGTTCCCGATAAAGCGCTTGCACTGAACCCGCGGGCGCTGGAAATTTTCCGTGACGCTCACGTAGGCGCGATTTTGCACGCCGGCGATATTTCGACGCCTGGGGTGTTGAAGGTCCTGGGTAAGATTGCGCCGGTGTATGCGGTCAAGGGCAACCGGGATTGGCTTTCCATGGGGCATTTACCGCGCGAGCGGGTCCTGGCCTTTGGCGATGTCACGGTGGGCCTGGCACATGGGCACGGCGGATTTTGGCGCTATTTCGTTGGGAAGGCACGCTACCTGCGTTACGGTTATCGCCTGGACGATTTTTTGCCGCAGTTCATCCACCATTTCAAACAGATGGATGTGATCGTCTTCGGTCATTCGCACCGGCCGGTCAACGAGTACCGCCAGGGGAAGCTGCTGTTCAACCCGGGGGCGGCCTGCTGTTTCGAGAAACTGGAAAAAGTATATGCCCCGCACGTCGGCCTGTTGTATCTCGATGGTAATACGGCGCGCGGCGAACTTTTTCCATTGGAGGCGAAGTGACCGCTGGAGACGAAACGCCCGCTGCACAGACCTTCTTGACGCGGTCGTTTTTTGCACGGCCCACGTTGCAGGTAGCCCGTGAACTGCTCGGTGTGCGGTTGGTTCGTGTGGAAGGTGAGCGGCGCATCGAGGGTGTGATCGTCGAGACGGAAGCCTACATTCACGAAACCGATCTCGCCTCACATGCCAGGGCCGGGCGTACTGCACGGACAGAAGCCATGTACGGCCCGCCGGGTCATGCCTACGTTTACTTCACTTATGGAATGCACTGGTGCGTCAATTTTGTCACCGAAGCGGCGGGTATGCCGGCCGCCGTCTTGATCCGGGCCATCGAACCGGTTGACGGCCTCGATCTCATCGCTGCCCGCCGGCCCGGCCGGCCCCGGCGTGAGTGGTGCAACGGTCCCGGCAAGCTGTGCCAGGCCCTGGCAATCGACCGGCGCTTTAACGGCGCCGATTTGTGCACACCGCAGGCGGCACTTTACGTCAGGCCTGGAAAACTGATTCCTGATTCGTGCGTTACCATTGGCCCACGCGTGGGTTTAACAAATGTGCCCGAACCCTGGAAAAGTATGCCGTGGCGGTTTCAAGGCAAGATCGATTGCTGATATCCTGATGAATCTTCATCTTTTTCGAGGAGGAACCATGCCTTATAACTCCATTGTCCTTGTCAAGCAGGTGCCTGATACCCGCAACGTCACGGGAGAAGTGATGACTGCGGAAGGGACGATCAACCGGGCTGCGCTGCCAGCCATTTTCAACCCCGAAGACTTGAACGCCCTGGAAATGGCTTTGCAGGTCAAGGAACGTTACGGCGGGCGGGTTACCGTGCTGACCATGGGCCCCCTCAAAGCGGCCGATGTACTGCGCGATGCGCTCTTCCGCGGCGCCGATCAGGTAGTTTTGCTCTCCGACCGCAAATTTGCCGGCGCCGACACGCAGGCTACCTCGTACACGCTCAAGTGCGCGATCGAGAAACTCAAGCCCTTCGACCTGCTGTTCTGCGGCCGCCAGGCGATCGACGGCGACACGGCTCAGGTCGGCCCTCAGGTTGCCGAAAAGCTCGACATTCCGCAAATTACCTACGCAGAAGCAGTCGTCAGCATCGAAGATCGCAAGGTCGTCGTGCAGCGCGCCTTCGACCTCGGCACGGAACTGGTGCGCTGTACCCTCCCTTGCTTGTTGACGGTGGTTACCTCCGCCAACCGGGCGCGTCCTCCTTCAGCACGCCAGCGCATCGAAAAGAAGCTGGCAGCAGTTCCTGCCGAGTATCCGGCTTTGTTGCAGCAGTGGCCGGAGTTCGAGTCTGAAGCGGCGCTCGATACTTACCTGGCCGAACGCAATTTGAAGATCCCGGTGTGGACGGCGGCCGACCTCGATGCCGAGGATGTCGCGTTGGGGCTTTCAGGCTCTCCGACCCAGGTGTACAAGGTCAATTACGTTGTCCTGGAAGGTACCGAGAGCAAGGAAGTTGCGCCGACGCCGGAGGGGATCAAGGCGTTGATCGAAGAGCTGGTTAAGGAATACATCGTCGGATAAAACGCTCGAGAGGGTGCTGCGGGCTGTCGGCCAGTGGCCATAGCCTAACGGAGTGCACCCTTTTTACCAGGAGATAACCATGATGGATAACCGAAATGTGTGGGTTTTTATCGAGCAAGAGGAAGGGCGTGTGGCTGATGTCAGCCTGGAACTGCTTGCCAAGGGCCAGGAACTGGCTCAGACGCTGAACAGCCAGGTCTGGGCGTTGTTGTGTGGCCATCAGGTTGCAGCGCTGGCCGAAACGCTGATCGCTTACGGCGCCGATCACGTGTTGGTGGCCGATCATCCGGAGTTGGCGCTTTATCGTACGCTGCCGTACACTCGCGTAGCCACCGACCTGGCGCGTGAACGCAAACCCTATGTTTTCCTTATCGGGGCGACACCGTTGGGCCGCGACCTGGCCCCGCGCGTCGCCAGCGCTGCCCAGGTGGGCCTGACGGCCGACTGCACCGATTTGCAGATCGGCGACTACACCTCCAAAAAGGAAAACCACACCTATAAAGATTTGCTCTACCAGATTCGTCCTGCTTTTGGCGGCAACGTGATTGCGACCATCGTCAACCCCAAGACCCGCCCCCAGATGGCCACCGTGCGCGAGGGTGTCATGCAGCGCAGGCCGTTGGATACTGCCCGCCAAGGGCAGGTAGAGAGGATCACGCCGAAGTTCATGCCCAACGATTTCGCCCTCGAGGTGTTGAGCCGCGAGATGCGTGAACCGACGGTGAAACTGAAGAGCGCGCCGGTAATCGTCTCTGGCGGCGGTGGGGTAGATAGCGCCGAAGCGTTTCAACTGATCAAGGAACTGGCCCATACCCTGGGCGGTGAAGTCGGCGCTTCTCGCGCAGCCGTGGATGCCGGCCTGATCTCGCGCGAGCACCAGGTCGGGCAAACCGGGACCACCGTGCGCCCAAGGCTGTACATCGCCGCCGGCATCTCGGGAGCTGTCCAGCACCGTACCGGTATGGACCAGTCTGGCAAGATCATTGCTATCAATACCGACCCCGATGCACCGATCTTCCAAATCGCCCACTATAAGATTGTGGGCGATCTGGCCGAGGTGTTGCCGCTGCTGATCAAAGCGCTGCGCGAGAAAGCAAAGTAACGGAGCCACTATGACGGACAATTTCTTCTTGGACAATCAAGACCTTCAGTTCCGCTTCGACCGGCTTGATCTACGTGAGGTCATCGAACTGAAAGAAAAAGGCTACGAGTATGCCGGGCAGTACCCGGCCGCCCCACGCAATTACGCGGATGCCATCGACAACCACCGTATTTTGCTGGAAGTGCTCGGTGAAATCGGCGCCAATGTCGTCGCACCCCAGGCCGCGGCCGCAGATGAAGAAGGCGCACATTTTCAGGATGGTCAGGTCGCCTACGCCAACGCCACCCAGCAGGCCATCCAGGCCCTGCGGCAGGCCGAAGTCATGGGCGCCATGCTGCCCTGGAAGTACGGCGGGCTGAATCTGCCGGAAACGATTTATCAGATGATGGTCGAAATCATCTCCCGCGCCGAAGCCGGGCTGATGACAATTTTCGGCTTGCAGGAAATTGCTTCGGTGATCAACGAATATGGCGACGACGAAGTAAAGGATCGCCTGCTGCCGCGCTTTGCACGCGGCGGCGTGAGTGGCGCCATGGTGCTGACCGAACCCGATGCCGGCTCGGACCTGGGCGCCGTGCAGACTCGCGCCACCTTCGACGAGGCCGCCGGTTGCTGGCGCATCAACGGCGTCAAGCGCTTCATCACCAATGGTTGCGCTGACATCCACCTCGTGCTGGCGCGTAGCGAAGCCGGGTCGAACGACGCGCGCGGCCTTTCACTGTTCGTCCTCGAACGCGACGAAACGGTGCGCATCCGCCGCATCGAAAACAAGCTTGGCATTCACGCCTCCCCGACCTGTGAAATCCAGTACAACAACACCCCGGCCTGGTTGATCGGCAAGCGCCGTTTTGGCCTGATCCGTTATGGTATGGCACTCATGAACGGCGCGCGCCTGGCCGTTGGTGCGCAGGCCGTTGGCATCGCCGAGGCGGCATATCGTGAAGCCTATCAATATGCCAACGAACGCATCCAGTTCGGCCAGCCGATTCGAGCCTTCCCCCCGGTGGCGCGCATGTTGATCTCGATGCGCGGGGAGATCGAGGCTGCTCGCGCCCTGCTGGCCGAAACGGGCCAGCGCGTCGATCGCCTGAAAGCGTACGAAGAATTCCTGGCGCATACCGAAAACGCGGATGCATCTATGCGCCAAAAGTTGAAGCAGGCGACCACCGTTGCCGAAACGCTGACTCCCTTGAGCAAGTATTACGCCACCGAGATGGGCAACCGCGTCTGTTACCAGGCGATGCAGATTCACGGCGGCGTGGGGTATATGCGCGAATTCAATATCGAGCGCCATTTCCGCGACGTACGGATTACCAATATCTACGAAGGCACCAGCCAACTGCAAGTCGTTGCTGCTATCGGTAAATTGCTCGGCCACGCGTTGGACGAGTTGCTCGACGAGTGGGCTGCCGCCGACTATGGCCCGGAACTGGACTCTCTCAAGGCACAGATCATCGAGGCGACCGCACTTTTCAAAGAGGCCATCGACGCTTTGAAAGACAAAGACCGCAACATTATCGATTACTACGCGGTCGATCTCGTGGAAATGGCCGTTTATATCGTCAATTCCTGGCTGTTGTTGCGAGATGCGCCGCACCTGGCGCGCAAGCGTGACCTGGCCCAGGTTTATTTTGCCGAACACCTTCCGAAAGTCCATCGCGCTGCAAGCGTTATCCAGGACGCAAGTGAGAAGCCTCTCCAGGCTCAGGCAGCAATCTTGGCCACGCGTTTTTAGCGGCGTTTTTCTGTTCGCGGTGTAAGTTTAAAGGTGTTCCGCTCAACAAAGGAGTGAATGAAAGTGTCCATTTTATCTGGTAAAAATGCGTTGATCTTTGGTGTTGCCAACGAGCGCAGTATCGCCTGGGGCATCGCCAAGGCTTTTCATGAACAAGGCGCCACTGTCGGCCTCAGCTATGCCGGCGAGGCGCTGGAAAAGCGGATTTGTCCGCTTGCCGAAACGATCGGTTGTACGTTTGTCGAGCCTTGCGATGTTTCGAAGGATGAAGATATTCGCGCCATCGCGAAAAAAGCCGGCGATGCCTTTGGACAGATCGATATCCTCGTCCATTCCATCGGCTACGCCAACAAAGAAGAGCTTACCGGCAACTATTACGACACGAGCCGGGCGGGTTTTCACCTGGCGATGGATATCAGCGTCTATTCCTTCACGGCGCTGGCCCAGGCTTTCCAACCGATCATCCGCCCGGGCGGGGCCTTGTTGACGCTGACTTACTATGGCGCCGAGAAGGTCGCACCCGGCTATAACGTCATGGGGGTAGCCAAGGCCGCCCTGGAAGCCTCCATGCGTTACCTGGCGTACGATTTTGGCCCTGACAGCATCCGCGTCAACGCCATCTCCGCCGGGCCGATCCGCACCCTGGCAGCCACGGGGGTTTCGACCTTCAAAGACATGTACAAGTTTTTCGAGCTGGTGGCCCCCATGCAGCAAAACGTGAGCATCGAAGATATCGGCAACGCAGCCGTCTTCTTGTGCTCACCGATGTCCGGTCACGTTACCGGCGAAGTGCTGCACGTCGATTCGGGGTACAATATCGTCGGCGTGCCAGAAAAGTTGAGCGCGCAATTGTAATCGGCCAATCTTTTTCTGTCTTTCCCGTTCCTTATATGTTTCGCCGCCGAACCACTCCCACGTCTTCCCCTCCTGTAGCCTCCGCGCCGGCAACCGTCACCGAACGGATTACATCGGTGTTGGGTTCTGGCATCAACTGGAAGGGCCAGCTGGGCGGCAGCGGCGGCGTGCGTATCGAAGGTACCTTCGAAGGCGACGTGGCCCTGCGCGGGCTGCTGGTGATTGGGGAGACCGGCCGCCTGACCTGTGAGCACATTCGCGCCAATACCGTAATCGTTGCCGGCCTGGTACGCGGCGACATTACCGCCGAGAAGCTGGAAATCCGTGCCACCGGGCGTGTTTGGGGCAACGTGGTCGTGGCGGCCTTCACTACCGAAGAAGGCGCCTTTCTGCGCGGCCAGATTCGCATGGAAGAACAGGTTGACTTGGGCATGGCTCCCGCGACGCCAGAAGAAGTCGAAGCGGACGACGACGAGAGTAGTAACGAGTGATCGTTCCTGCCTTTGATCTAAAAAGGCCTTCGAGATGCAAAATCTCGAAGGCCTTTTGGCTAAGTGTGCTGTGGCTTACTGCAACGAATTGGCAAGCGCCAGGGCTTCCGCATTCGTTCCTTTATCCGCAAGCGCATAAACGACGCCGTTTTTGCTCCAGATCAGGATGTAGTGACCGTCTTCTTCCCAGGTGCTCTCGCGCAGCAGGACACCTTCCACACCCTCGACGGTGACGTTTTCGTACGAACTGCTGCCGTTCTGCGGCATAGGAATGACGAGCGTGGTGGCCCAGTCAACCGTCTGACTGAAGTTTTTGGCCTCTTCAGGTGACATGCCCAACAACTGTAGATAGCCTTCGCCGAGGGCGGTAATATCCAACCCAATGGGGGCGTCGATGGTGGGGCTGGCAACCTGGATCAGGTTGGCGCACTGGTTTCCTGTGGTCATTTCTTTACTGTAACTCGGATTGCCCGTATCGCTGGCGATCGTGCCTTCTTCAACCATCCGACAGTTGAAACTGGCGAATACGACCGGCTGAATTTCGCCCGTGATCGTGGCGCCATCGGCTTCCTTGGGGATGTCGATCTCGAAGCCGAGTTCGTCGAAAAGCGCTTGCAGCGTGGGCTGGTCGATGGGGAGGGTCATACGCATGCCCGGTTCTACCGAGATGCTTTCAGGGGTCATATTTTCGGGCAGGCGCACGGCGATGCCCGCAGCGGCGGAAGCTTCTTCGACGCTGGCATTGGCAATCGATTCGCCGAGCGTTTCTTCGTGGCCGCCTTCGAACAGGTCTTCCATCAGGCTCCGGTCCAGTGCAGACATCTTTTCCGATGCTGCTTCCCCATCAATGGGAATGACGGCGATCTGTTGGACGCGGAACAGGCCCAGGAAACTGCTGGCCGTGGCGCGCACTTGGGGGAAGCTGAGCGCGATGGCCAGGGCAAGGACGATGGCCAGTGCACCCCAGGCGGGGCGCAGACGGGGTGAGAAAAGTTTGTTGAACATTGAAAGGTTCTCCTGTCGATTGATTTTGCTTTGCAGCCGTTGACGGGCGATATGCTCCGACGGAGCCGCCTCGCCGGGCTGTGGATTGAGCGCCGCCAGCCGGCGGCCGGTGTGGTGCATTCTTTCTGCCAGAGCCTGTACTTGCGCCTGGCAGCGGGGGCAGCCCGCCAGGTGGGCTTTTACCCGCTCGCTTTCGGCAACCGGCAGATTGTGCGTGTGATAGGCGTGCAGTTGGCCTTCATTCGGGTGCATCTTCTTCTTCCTTTCCGGCTAAAGCCCAGACTCAGCGATTCTGTCGTAGGCTTTTTCGAACTCACGTTCCGCGCGTGCCAGCAGTGTGCCGACGGACCCTGGGGCAATCTGCAGGGCGGCTGCCACCTCCGCATACGACAGCCCCGAATGGCGCAGGATTAACAACTGGGCCGAGCGCGGTTTCAGGCAGGCCAAGGCAGCGCGCACCTGACGCCGTTCGATGCGCCGTTCGACTTCATGGGATGGTTCGTTCGAGTATTCCTCCTCCAGGGCCAGAGCGCCCGCTTCCTGTTCGTAGCGGCTGCGCCGGCGGGCGGCGCGCAGGGCATTGTAGCCCAGGTTCATCGCTACCCGGTAGAGCCAGCCGCCCAGGTTGAGGGCGTCGTTGGCTGGTGGCGGTTTCTGATGCAGGCGATAGAACACTTCCAGGGCCAGGTCCTCGGCGTCGTCTGGATCGCCGGTCAGCCGGAAGAGCACGCCGTAAATGCGCGCCCAGTGTTCTTGTATGGCCGCATCCAGGTCGATGGATGGGGGAGGGATAACACTGCGTTTCACAGCATTGATTGTAACGTCCATGAAGATTCTCCACGCGGTGAATTCACTCAATAAACCCCCCAGGGCGCAAAATTATGACAGGAAAAAGATGCCCGGTTTTCCCGTATCCCGATCAATCTTGCACATAGACACGCGGGACGCGCGTGTTGATATTGGTAAGGATTTCATAAGGAATCGTATCTGCCCATTCGGCCAGATCTTCGGCAGTGATCGCCGGCTGTTCCCTGTCGGCTGTTGGCTCAGGCGCTTCTCCCAGCAAAATCACTTCATCCCCGTTGTAGGCCGTGCCCATTTCAATATTCACCATCGTCTGATCCATGCAGATGCGGCCGACGATGGGGTATTTCTGCCCTCGGATGATCACCTGCGCCCGGTTCGACATCGCCCGAAAGTAGCCGTCGCCGTATCCCACCGGGATGGTCACGACGCGCACCGGGTGCTCGCTTTCCCAGGTCGAGCCGTAACTGACCGGGTGGCCGGGCTGCACCACCTTGAAATACACCACGCGCGATTTCCAACGCAATGCCGGGCGAACCTTCACCGTGTGGGCGGTTTCTTTGGATGGGTACACGCCATACAAGATGATTCCCGGCCGTACCAGGTCGAAATAACTTTCCGGCAATTGCAAAACCCCGGCCGAGTTGGCGATGTGGCGAATGGGCGTGGGAAGCGAGTGCTTTTCGTAAAAATGTAGCACTTCTTGAAAACGCTCGATTTGCAGCCGGGCATGCGTCAGGTCGACGGCGTCGGCGTTGGCGAAGTGCGAGTAGATGCCTTCCATGAAAGTGTGGCGGCACTTCAGGCTGGCTTCGAGCAGGGCCTCGGCAGAGTAGTAGTGCACGCCGATGCGTTCCATGCCGGTATCGATCTTCAGGTGCACGCGGGCCTTGACACCCATTTGTTCGGCGGCGGTCTCGATCTGTTCGAGCTTTTCGATAGAAGACGCCGTGAGGGTCAGGTTGTGCTTGAGAAAAAGCGGCACCTGGTTGCCGATGATGCCACCCAACACCAGAATCGGGCTGGTAATGCCCCCTTCACGCAGGTAAATGCCCTCTTCGAGGTAGGCCACGCCGATATAGTCGGTGTTCTGGCTTTCCATCCAGCGGGCTACTTCGATCAGCCCGTGGCCGTAGGCGTTGGCCTTGAGGACTGTCATCACTCGCGCCGGGGCTACCCTGGCCCGGATGGCGCGCAAATTCTCCGCCAGACGGGTAAGGTTGACTTCAACCTGGGTCGGGCGGAGAATTCCGTTGGTGATGGTGGGTTGGTGAATGACGGACAAGGCGGGAAATATCAGGCTATAAGTGAGGCGCCAGTTTCCCAACGATCTTTTCCTTGGGTTGGTAACCGGTCATGCGTTCGACCGGTTGGCCGCCTTTGAAGAGCATCAATGTGGGGACACCCATGACCTGATATTGCCCTGCTAGGTCGGGGTTTTCGTCCACGTCCATTTTGAGTACTTTTACTTTGCCATCCCATTCATGTGCCAACTGTTCGACGATGGGAGCCAGCATCTTGCATGGCCCACACCAGGTTGCAGTGAAATCAATTAGCACAGGGCGGTCGGCATGCAGCACTTCAGCCTGAAAATCGGATTCGTTCACGCTGGGAAGGTTTGCCATTCTGGTCTCCTGACTTAATCGTTTTTGATAGAACTGCTGCCATGCTATCAAGGGAGAAACGAAACGTCAAGGTGACGTACTTCCTTGCTTTCTATTCGAAGTTCACCAACGAAGGCCACAGCGCTTGCAAGGGTGCTTTGGGCTGGCGCGCTACCCAGATCGGCAGCGCATCGTTGCGCGGCATGCAGTAGGTGCAATCGGTTGTGGCGGCAACTTCAAACTGGCCAAAAAGCTGGCTTAACTCGGTGGTCGTAACCCCGGAGATTGCCAGGATCATCACCTCGCCGCTACATCCCTGCGGGCCCCACAGGAAGTAGTTGTTGTGGCTGCTGATGATGGTGGGCAGGTGGCCGGCGCCGTGCAGTTCCAGCGCCCCGGCTTGCCCGTAGCTGCCGGCGAAGATGCAGGCCTGGGCCTGCTCTTCCGGTGGCAAGCTATCGTAGGCCTGCTCGACGGCTGCGGCCAGTTCCACCCAGCCAAAGCGATCGGCAAAGTGCTGCGGCAGCAGCCCTGTTTCAGAATTTTCACTTTCGATGTTGACGCCGTTCCACAGGCGCATGTAACCGGCGAGCGCTGCCGGCGGAAGCAAGGGCAAGCTGAGCGGGGCAACGAGCAGCCCACTCACCAAGATCATCGCTGCTGCGGCCGGGGCCACCCACACCCAACGGCGCTGCCGGGCGTACGCTTCGAGAAACACAGCGCCTGCGGCAAACAACATGGGGTAGGCCGGGGCCAGGAAGTAGTGCTTGGCGTGCTGGAGCGTGAAAATCAGCAGCAGCAACACGTAGGCCCATCCCAGCGGGCGGTAATCGGCCCGCTCGAGACGCGTTGCGTCCTCGCCTTGGCCGGAAGCCGGGCGCCCGGCATCTGGCGATGCCGGTGGGTATCCTGCGTACGAGAAGTAAAAATACAGCCCCACCAACCATACCGGCAGCGTAAACGGATTCATAATCAACACTTGCTGAAGTAAAAAATCCAGCGCCGATCCCCAAAAGACTTTGTCCGCGTAGTTGGACCAAAACCCCAGCGTCGGCCAGCCGTTGGCGGCATTCCAGGCAAGGTAGGGCAGCAGAAAGCTCAGAGCCATCGCGCCGCCCAACCACAGCCATTTGATGCGCAGCTGCCGGCGCTGGCTGCTGAGGAGCATTCCGGCGGCCACCGCAAAACCGAAATAGAGCATCGTCATCTTGGTCGTCAGCCCAATCCCGGCGATTAGCCCGAACAGCAGCCACAGGCGGGCGTCTTTGCCCTGGAAGATCAGGATCAAGACGAGGGCTGCCAGCGCCCACCAGAGCTGATCGAACGAATCCATCGACAGCATGGAATTCACACTCAGGAAAACGCCCGCCGTCAGGCTGCACAGCGCCGCTAGGACCTGCGCCGAACGCCTACCGCCCAACTGGCGCGCCATCAGGCCGGTGACGAAGACCGCCACCGACCCGGCCAGTGCCGGCAGCAGGCGCAGCGCCGCCAGCGATTCGCCCAGCGTGGCGCGTACCAGCGCCGTCAACACGGCGATGAAGGGCGGAAAATCGACGTAGCCGAACGCCAGCCGCTTGCTGGCGGCGATGTAGTAGAACTCGTCGATAAAGTAGCCGTACTGCTGGCTAAGCAGCGCGTGGATGAGGAATTTTGCCAGTGCGATGTAGAACAGGATGGCGATGTCGCCGGTAAAGAAGCGTGCGCGTGTTGAATTCATCGAAAAATCTCCAGCGTGTAAACTTGCCGGGCAGGCCCTGTGGCCTGCGCCCACGTGCCCGCTTCCATGGGGCGAAACCATGCGGGCTTATGGCTCATCCGCCTTCGGCGGGAAATGTCCCAAATCTGGGTATCCTCCCGTTTTCAACGGGAGGGCCGGGTTTATTCGTAGGCCAGCACCTCGCGGATGGTCAGGCGGGATGCATTCCAGGCGGGGATGGCGCTGGCGAGGGCGGCGATGGCGATCACGCTGGCCAGCCAGAAGGTGCTCCCCTGCCAGCCGAAGGCGAAATCGAGCGGTGAACTCAGGATGGCGCTGCCCACCCCCGCATTGAGCGCCTGGGTGATCGGTAGAGAAAGCGCCAGGCTGAAAAACCAGCTGCCCAGGCCGATCAGCAGCCCTTCCGCGACGACGATGCGCTGCACGTCCCCGTTGGAAGCGCCGATCGCGCGTAGCACGCCGATCTCGCGCGTGCGTTCGAGCACGTTGATGCTCATCGTGCTCATCAGCCCCAGCCCGCCGACGGCGGCGATCGCCAGGGCCATCGCCAACATGAAATAGATCAGCACATCGAACAGCGAAGCCTGGGTTTGCCGCCACTCGGCCCCGGTCTGCACGTTGGAAACGTCGATGCCGGCCAGCTTCAGGCTGGTCTCGAGCGCGGTGGCGACCTGCTTTTGCCCGGCCGGGCTATGGTCGGCGGTGATCACCCGCAGGCTGTAAGCGCGTCCGGTTTCACTGAGCAGCTTGCTGAGATAGGCTTTATTGGTGTAGAGCAGCGGCGGGTAGGTGTTGCCCGCCATGCGGTAGAAGCCCACGATTTTCCAGGTGGTTTCGCGCCCTTCGATTTCGATCGCCAGGGTATCGCCCACGCACAGGTCGGGACGCAGCGCGAGCAGGTGATTGCCGACGACCACGGCGTTGTCGTCCTCCGGGACCAGCCAGCGCCCGGCGGTGACGACCGGGTCGATCAGCTGTGAGTTGGATGGTGGGGCGAGGAAGCCCACTTCTTGCTCGCTGCCATCCGGGTTGGACAGCTCGCCGGATGCGTACATCCAGGCTTCGATACCCGTCACGCCCGGTATGCTGCCGGAAATTTCTGCCAGCCGTTCGATGCGGTATGAGCGATCCAGGTTGATGTTGACGTCAGCCAGGTAATAGCCCTCGATTTCGTTGAGTGCGTTTGCGGTGGCAGTTCTCAGGTTGAGCACGGCGATGAAGATCGCGCCTCCCAAGGTGAGGGTAATCAGCGTCATCGCCAGGCGCGCTTTGCGGCGGATGGTGTTGCGCAAGGAGATCAGCACCGGCCGCGGCAGAAAGCTGACCTTTTCGATCAGGCGGTCGAACCGGCCCTGCCCGAACTGCCCTTTGCCCAGGCCGTAGGCGCTGATGGCCTCGCGTACGGTAATGCGCGTGCTGAGTAAAACCGGAAACAATGCCGACAACACTGGAACGCCCAGCGCCAGGACCGCCTGGAGGATTGCCGTGCCGGGCGCGATGCGGAAACCGGCCGGCTGGAAGTTCAGCCACCCGCTCATCTGTTCGATGACGAAGTACGATAGCGCGCCCGACAACGGGATGGCGATGGCCAGCGCCAGCAGGCCAAAACCGGCCATGAGCGCCAGGTACATGGCCGCGATCTGCACGGTGCCGCCCCCGATAGCCTTCATCACGCCGATCTGGCGGGTATGCTGGGCCAGCAGGGCGTTGATCGTGTTGACGATCAGGAAGATGCTCAGGAATACCGACAACCCGCCCAGGATTGCCATAATGGCAGCCACCCCCTCGGTGATAAAGGCCGCGTAGTGCTGGCCGGGTTTGTACACGTTCGATCCGTACACCTGCCGCCCGCTGCGTTCGATCTGCTCACGCAGCGCAGCAGCGACTTCGTTGACGTGGGCTTCGTCCTTTTTGTTTTCGGAAACGTTGAAATACAGGTCCGTATATTCGCGCCGGCCGCCTAGCCATTCAATCGTCTCTGGCGAGGTATAACCGGTGAGCGCTCCCCAGCCCATGTGGTAGGGAATCTGGGTCACGTCGCGCACCAATCCGGCCACGCGCAGCTGGCGCTGTTTGCCGTCGGCCATCTCAACGGTGATGAGATCGCCCGGTTGCAGCGGCAGCGTGCTGAGGGTAGCCACCTCGAACAGCACTTCACCTTTGGCCAGGGCCGGAATTTGCGGCGGGTCGGACGGGCGTAACTGGTCGATGCGGCGCTGCGCCGTCGATTCAAAGCCTTGAAAATTGAGCGGGATTTTGCGTTCGACGCCGGGGAGCCCGATGCGCACCCTCACGGCAGCGCGTCCCTCCACTTCGGCCACGCCGGGAACCTTGTGCAGGTTGCGCACCAGGCCATCATCAAAGGATGAGACATAGAGAACGCCCGAATGGGGGTTGGCGGCATCGTGATCGGCGTTCATATCGACCAGCATGATGTCCTTCATGCCGGAAACGAAGCCCACCGCAAACAGGCCAACCATAATCGTCAGGACCGTCAGCGCCGAGCGGGTCTTGTTGCTCCACAAATCGGCCATGACTTTGCGCCAGCGGGGTTGGATCATACGGCTACCTCCGCCAGTACAGGCTGCGGGTCTGGCATCCGCATGAAAATGTGATTTTCGTCGCTGACGATCTCGCCGTCGGCGATGCGCGTGGTACGGTGGACGCGTTCGGCCAGGCCATTGTCGTGAGTGACGATCACGAAGGTCTTGCCCCGGGCAACGAGCGTTTGAAAGACTTCCATCATCGTTTCGGCGGTTTTCGAGTCGAGGTTGCCGGTGGGTTCATCGGCGATGATCAGGGGCGGATCGTTGGCCAGCGCCCGCGCGATGGCGGCGCGCTGCTGCTGCCCACCCGAGACGGCCGCTGGCAGCTTGTGGCTGTGATCTTTCAGCCCGACCATTTCGAGCAGATCGCAGGCGCGCTGGCGGCGCTGGCGCGGCGTGTACAGGTGGCAGAAATCCATCGGCAGCATGACGTTGTCGAGCAGCGTGAGCATGGGCAGCAGTTGAAAGAACTGGAAGACGATTCCCAGGTTACGGCCGCGCCAGCGCGCCATTTTGGCCTCGCTGAGTTGGTGGATGCCCGTCTCTTGCACCCACACCTCGCCGCGCGTGGGGCGGTCGATGCCGGTAATCATGTTGAGCAGGGTTGTCTTGCCGCTGCCCGATTTGCCGGCGATGGCGACGAACTCGCCGCGCCGGATGTCGAGATCGATGCCTTTCAGCACCTGTACGTCTCCGGCGCTGGTGCGGTAGTGTTTCTGCACGCCGCGTAAACGGATCAAGGGGTGTTCGCCGCTGGCATCGGCAGGGTGCGTTTGCGGGGATGTTTTAAACCAGAGTGCCATTCTCATGCTTCCTTTCTGGGTCGCTGGTAGGATTGTGTGTTCTGCAGCGGCTACTTTGCGCTGGCGGCGGCAGGCGGTATGAACCTGGCCTGGGCCGTCATCCCCCAACGCAGGCCGTCGGGCGCATCGTTCAGGCGGATCGTGACCCGATACGTGATGTCTCCCTGGCGCTGGCCGTATGCGTCGGCGATGGCGCTGATGGTGCCATCCAGCCGGGCGTCGGGCAGGGCGTCCAGGGTGACGTGGACACCCTGCCCGTTTTGCAGCTTGACCACGTCCAGTTCGGTCAGGTCTTCGGTCTCGACCACCCACACGCGCAGATCGGCCACAGTCACACTGGGCTGGCCGGCGCCGGCGAACTCGCCGACTTTCAGGTCGATCGCCGTAACGACACCGGCAAAGGGCGCCCGTAGTACCAATTGCTCGCCGGCGTCCTGCACGGCCGCCAACGCCGCCTTTGCCGCCGACAGGCGTGCTGCCGCGGCGGTGACCAGATCGGCGTCGGGATCCTGGCCGGCGGTTTCGTAGTCCGCAATGGCTTCGTCCAACGTGGCCTGGGCGGTTGCCAGGTCGGCCTCGGCGCCGGCGCGTTGGACGGCGGTGTTGAAATCCATCCTGGCGCGGTCCAGCTTGCGCTTCCGTTCGCGCGAGGCTTCCGTTTCGTCCTTGTTTTCGTAAGGCTCGTAGGCGGCGCGGGCCTCGTCCAAGTCTTGACGCGCCTGGGCGGCTGCTTCCAGCGGGCTGAGCGCCGCCTGTTCTGCAGGAACGGCCAGCCGGTCGATGCGGTTCTGGGCATCCTGTACGGCGAGATATGCATTGGCGATCGCCAGCTGCAGGGCGGCCTGGTCGGCGTCGCTGTGATCGTAGAGATCGTCCAGGGCCTGCTGTGCCAGCAGCACTTCGAGTTCGGCGCGCGCCGTTTCGGCCTGCGCAGCCTCGGTGCTTTCCAGCCGGGCGATGATCTGGCCTGCTTCGACGCGGTCACCTGCCGCCAGCAGCACTTCGGCGATCTTGCCGGCCTGGCCGAAGCCGATGTTGGCGTACTGGCCCGGTACCACATGTCCGGTTGCGACGACGGCGATTTCTGCCGAGACGGGCGGCAGGGCGGTTGGCGTTGCCGTCGATGTGGTCGCTGCGTTGCAGGCGGTCAGCACAAAGATGGTAAAGAGGATGATGAGAACGATGAGCTTGAGTTTCATGGGGGCTCCTGTGAGATGCATGCCGCAATAATCGGCAAAATCGTAAGTTGGGGTGTACGGCCATAGGATAACATTGCGGGCCGAATCGCACTTATCCGTAAGCTAACCATTGGCTAACAATTGGCTGCCAAATTTCGTTCGTTGACTCTCTCCTTCTCTCACGGTAGAATGTCAACTCGATTTGTCTGAATTTTGGAGGTAGCAATGGCCGAATGGAAACCCGTCACCGTTATCCAGCGCGGGAAAGAACTGCAAGTCAAACCGGGCATGAGCGTGAAGCATGCCCTCGAAAAGATCGCTGTGCTGCCCGAAACCGTGATCGTCACCCGGCGCGGCGAATTGATCACCGAAGACGAGCTGTTGGAACCCGGCGATGTGATCAAGCTGGTATCGGTAATTTCTGGAGGGTAGATGAAGTGCAAGAAGTGCGGCGGAAAAGCCGTCGTCAACCTGATCCAGCACCACATGGGTTTGTGCAAAGACGATTACCTGGCTTGGGTGCCCGATCAAGTGGAACGCACGATCCACAAGTACCGCATGTTCGGCAAGGAAGCGCGCCTGCTGGTGGCCGTTTCAGGGGGGAAAGATTCGCTCGCCCTATGGGACATTCTCACCCGGTTGGGTTACCAAGCCGACGGCCTGTATATCGGCCTGGGAATCGACGGCGGTGTGGATTACTCTGCCGAGTCGCAGCGCCTGAGCGAGCAGTTCGCCGCCCAACACGGCCTCAAGCTGTACGTTGAAAGCGTGCCCGAACTCTACGGCGCCGGCATCCCGGAAATTGCGGCGCGCACCCATCGCGGGCGCGGTGCGCCGTGTTCGGTGTGTGGGCTGAGCAAGCGCCACATCATGAACCGCATCGCTCGCGAGGGCGGCTACGATGTCCTGGCGACCGGCCACAACCTGGATGACGAAGCCGCCGTACTCTTCGGCAACACGCTGCGTTGGGCTGCCGGGTACCTCGTCCGCCAGGGGCCGGTCCTCGAAGCCGACAAACCCGGCCTGGCGCGCAAAGTGAAGCCGTTGTGCCGCATGTACGAGCGCGACATGACCGCCTACTGCCTGCTGCGCGGCATCGAGTACATTTACGAAGAATGCCCGCATTCTGTCGGGGCCACGTCGATCGAGCACAAAACGCTGCTCAACCAACTGGAAGCAGCCCATCCGGGCATCAAGCTCCAGTTTTACGGTATGTTCTTGCAGGCCAAGGCCAACGGCCTGTTTGCGCCCCAGGCCGATCCCGATATCGAAGCCCTGCACACCTGCCCTTCCTGCGGCCAGCCAACGACCGCCCCAGGCGAGTGCGCCTTCTGCAAGATGATGAAAAAGATTGCAAGTTGAATGGTTTGAGGGTTTGTGGGGTGATGGGGAATCGCTTGGGCTGAAGATGAATCGGTATTGTCTGTTTATAATGCCCAATACATTGATAGTGGAGGTGAACTTTATTTTGACATCTATGTATGGAAAACAGATGGCTCTATGCCATACATAATTGGTAACTGACCCTGCTGGAGCCCACGCTGCGTGACGATTGCGGCAACGCCTGGCTGACCGGAATTGACGGGCAGTTCTACCGCCTGGCGGCCGGCATCCCAACCGAAAGCCCAAATTCAAATGAATTATGGCTCTCCCGGCTTCGCCGGGAAAGGAGGCCGGAACTCTTCACGCTAAACCCGGAAGCCCCGCTTTTCTTAAAACCAGTAGTTTTCCCTGGCCGAAGTGATCTTCAGCTCACCACTGCCCATCTCCCGAAAGGAGATTGATCGGTCCCTTTTCCTATTAGGAGAAGGGTGGGGGATGAGAGCGTTTCAGTGGCCTTAAGAAGGCTACTAAAACGAATATGTGGTATAGTTGCCGCGCTATCCGGTAGCAGAATCCCGGGCCAGCGACAGCATATTGTCGCCAGCGACAACATGCTGTCGCCAAATACTGCGGCGGTCGTGGCTGCACGTGCAGCCTGAACACCCGCCTCAACAAAACAGGAGTTTAAGAAATGAATCAGGCAACAAGTCAGCAAGCTGGGCGGGAGGAAAATTATCCGTTCAGGTACATCGACGTTATCACGGCCGTCTTCGTCACCGTGCTGGTGGTCAGCAATATTGCTTCGTCGGCCAAGATCATCGATTTGGGTTTCGATTTCTTCGGCCGCACCGATCTGCGAGCCGCTTTCGATGCCGGTACGCTGCTCTTTCCGGTCAGCTATATCTTTGGGGATATTCTCACCGAAGTCTACGGCTACCGTCGTTCGCGGCGCGTGATCTGGCTGGGTTTCGGCTGTTTGATGTTGACGGCGCTGGTCTTTGCTCTCGTCAGGGTTTTGCCGGGTGAAGCGCAGTGGCAGGGATACGCCGGGCAAAGCGCTTACGTCGCTATTTTAGGGGGCATCAGCAGCGGTGGGATCGTGCTGGCGAGCCTGGCCGGGTACTGGGGGGGGGAGTTTGCCAATTCGTTCGTCCTGGCGAAGATGAAAATCGCCACCCGCGGGCGGCGACTGTGGGCGCGCACCATTGGCAGCACGCTGGTCGGGCAGGTGGTCGATACGGTGGCTTTTTTTGTCGTCGCCTGCCTGTTTGGCGTTTTTCCCTGGAGTTTGTTCCTCGTCCTGGTTTTGACCAATTACCTGTTCAAGTGCGCCGTCGAAGCCGTGATGACGCCCGTCACTTACCTGGCCGTCGATGGGCTGAAACGCGCTGAGGGTGTGGACGTGTACGATATCGGCACCGATTTCAACCCTTTCCAGGTCTGAAAAAGCGCTGTGATTTCTTAAGGGTCTTCCGGGTTGAGCGTGAAGAATCCTTTTCACGCGAAGCCGGGAGAGCCGTTTTTAAAAACCTGCCAACGCTCAGACCTCATCCCAAGAGTTCATCTGCTGACACGGTTACATCCGCCGTCTTCATGGAAAATCCCTGCTTGATACATCTGCCGATATTCGCGCACGGTAATACGCCGCCGTTCGTTTGAGAGGGGCACCGGAACATGTTTGCATTGTGCGAGCGGAGGCGCAATCGCCATCATCTGCCTCCAGGTGTTAGGCGTGTCGGGATGCCACTATATCTCGCCAGGTTGTGGAAACATCGCATCGAACGCTTCAGGCGCGTACTTCTCTACCATCTCTGAAGTGAGGGCGTTCTGGCGGCATATCTCGGCGTAGAGGTCGGCGCAGGGACGCTTGCGCCGTGCCTGTGTGTTCACATCCAGTTCCCACAGGCCGAAGCGCTGCGTCCAGCCGCGTTCCCATTCGAAGTTGTCGACCAACGTCCAATGGAAATAGCCTTTGATGGGAACGTTGTAGTTGAGGGCCTGCCACAACTGGTGAATGTGTTCGACCAGATAGCGCGGGCGCAGGCGATCGGTGGCATCTTCGATCCCGTTTTCGGCGACGATCACCGGTACGCCGAACTGGTTGGCCCAGCGCAGCGCTTCGAACAGGCCTTCTGGCTCGTTGGCCAGGTAGCCGGTATCGCTCAAGGCCGCTTCGGGTCGATAAAAACGGCGGGCAAACAGCTCCCCCGGTTTGAGCGGCGCAAAAGTGACCTGATCGCGGGTGTAGTAATTGATTCCTAGAAAATCTTGCGTTCCTTTGGCCTGCGGAATGTTTAACATGCCCATGGCGGTAAGCGCACGCCCGCGATGTAAAACCTGGGGTACCAGGTGGTTGAAATGATGAGCCTGGAAGCGGGCGACGCCGATGTCCAGCGGTGACCAATGCCGGTAAGGTTGGAACGAGCGGTAGTTGAGCGCCAGCCCGACGCGCGCCTGGGCTTGGATTTCGTGGATGATTTGATAAGCCATGGCGTGCCCGCGCAGCAGGTTTTCCGTCACCAACAAGAACTTATGCAGGCTTTTTTCGCCGGGCGGAAACGTGCCCAGTTGGTAGGCTGCCGTCGCGTAGACATTGGGTTCATTGATCGTACACCACAGGCTGGCGTATTCCTTGAGCGCTTCCACGGCTTTGCGTACAAAAGCGGCAAAGAGCGCCGGGCTTTTGGGATTTTCCCAGCCACCCACTTCCGCCATCCAGAAAGGATTGGTGAAGTGATGGAGCGTCACCATTGGGGTCAACCCGCGTTCGGTGAGGCCACGCAGCATGTCGCGATAGCGGTCGAGGGCGTCTTCATCCCAGCGGTTCGGTTCCGGCTGGATGCGGCTCCATTCGATAGAAAGGCGATGCGCGTTTTGGTGGCCTTCGGCGGCGCGGTCGAAGTCCTCGCGCCAGCGGCCTCCCCACCAGTCACACGCCAGGCCTGATTTATGCCCCTGGGCGATGCGGCCCATCTCCAGTTCCCAGGCCCACCATTGATTGTTGCGGTTATTGCCTTCGACCTGGTGTGCGGCCGTTGCCGTACCCCACAAAAAGCCCCGCGGAAAAGTAAACGTTGCTTGTATCATGCGCGCTCCTGAATGAATTGTACTTTCCCGGCCGGTTTTTGCAAACCTTAAGTTTTTGCAAGCCTCTTGACATTTTAGACCAAATGTTCTATATTTGATGTGAGAACATTCGAATGCAATAACTTGCTCGATGTTCAGGTACCTGCTGAAGATTAGTGTTCCTCATCCGTCCGACAACCGTTCTCCCCTTCACTTTCCTTCGTTTCCGGCCTGGCTTTTTCTGCGCGCCTGTTGAGAGTTCTGAAATTGCCTGGCTCATCTTCAGGAGGTCCCAATGTCTACTTATAAGAATCAAGCTGTTAAACTTCCCCAATTGCCCATCTCACGCAACATGGTTGTGGGTGGGCTAATCTTCATGGCGCTGATCGCTTTCGAAGCCTTCAATTACAGCAGCACGGAGTTTTCCTTAAGCGATTTGATCGGTGACTTGAAGTTCATGGGCATTCGCTGGGCAACCATTTTGGCGATTGCCTTCTGCGGCATCGACTTTGCCGGAATTGCCCGCCTGTTCACACCCGAGAAAGGGAAAGACGAACCTGCCGAAGTCTGGTACCTGTTTGGTGCATGGCTCCTGGCGGCAGGCATGAACGCCATTCTGACCTGGTGGGGGGTGTCAGTGGCGATTGTCAACCATCAAACCTCCGGCGGTGCCGTCGTTGCCCAGCAAACACTGGTGAAAATCGTGCCCGTCTTCGTAGCGATCATGGTATGGGTGATCCGCATCTTGATCATTGGCACATTTTCCGTTGCCGGAGAACATCTTATGTGGCAGGATGCCCGTCCCAACACACGACACTCCCCTTATGCCACCAACCATACAGGCGCGTCAACGGCGACAGCCTATGGTGGGTACAAGCCGCAGCAGCGTCCTCTGCAACCTGCTGGCCGTTCCATGTCTGGTCCTACCCGGCAACACTACAACCCGGCGCCCAAACCTCAAATTCAAAACGATTACAACGCTGGTTACTCACGTCCCGAACCAACCTACCATGATGTAGCTGCAACGGCTCGTACGCCTCGGCCCGGCTCGCAGGTGCGGCGGTGAAAAGGAAGAAACCTCCCGGCCCGGGTGCTATCCCTGCAACAAAGCGGTGGACTGGTGTTCTGCACAGTCCACCGCTTTTTCTTCTGTCACCCTCTCAGATGCAAACTATGCGCGGCATAGGTTACATCCAAAGGTTCGATCAGCACTTGCTTTGGCCCGGCTTCGACCACACCGGCCGAAAAAGCACTTATCCCGCAGGCTTCGGCCACAGAACGCACTGTTTCTGCTTCCCCGGGCGGGACAAAGAGAGCGAAACCGGCGCCCATGTTGAGGCTGCCGTACGCTTCCGCAGGGTCCAGCCCGGCCTGCTCGGTGATGAATTGCAAGACAGGCGGTACAGGCGGGATGCCGGTCACCCGGTATGTGAATTCACCCGGATGGCGCATCAGCTTGCGCCATCCGTGCCCGGTAATATTGGCGATGTAGTGAACGTCCACGCCCGCCTTGAAGATGGCCTCCGTCACCTGCGGATAAAGGATGGTGGGATCGAGCAGGGCTTCGCCGTAAAGGCGGCCGTCTGTAATGGGCGTGGCATAGCCCGCCGCCAGGCGCTCGGCCAGTTTGCGGGCCAGGCTGATTCCATTGGCGTGAATGCCGCTGCTTTCGAATAGAACGATCGCATCGCCGACCTGGAGCCTGTTCCCCAGCGTCAGGCGCTCCTTCGGCTGGATGATACCGACGCACGAAGCAGCCAGATCGATGGCCTCGGGCTGCACCACGCCGGCCAGGCTGGGAGTCTCGCCACCGCCCCATGAAACGCCGCTTGCATTGCAGGCGCGCTGCCAGCCGGTGATTAGATCCTGCATCCGGGCTTCGTCGTCGAACCAGGCGGCGCTGCCGGCGGCCCAGTAGGCATGCACGCTCAAGGGCCTGGCGCCGACGGTAATGATGTCGTTGACGGCCATGGCGATGGTGTCCTGGGCGATGCTGTCGTAGTAAGTGCGGCCGGTGATGGCGCGCATGGCATCTGCCACGAGCGATTTTGTCCCCAGGCATTCGGTAATCGAGGCCAGGTAGAAATCACCCACATCTATCACGTAAGCTGATTCACCACGGCTAGCTTCGATTTCGCCGAATCCGGCGGTTTGCAGGTTGCCGGCCGTGGCACGGGCGAACTGCTGCGCCATGATCTTGGCCGGGTCGATCTTGCTGTAGTCGACGCCCGATTCTTTGTAGGTAAGTGTTTTTCGAGAAGGCATGTGTGCTCCAAGCAAACAGCCCCGCACTGGACGGGGCTGTTTTGGTGGACGCGGGGGGGCTCGAACCCTCGAACCTCATGTGTGTGATACATGCGCTCTAACCAACTGAGCTACGCGTCCAAAACCGACAGGCACGTATTATAAATGACGCCGGGCCTGTCGGCAAGGGCGAAAATACGCCAGTTTCGTGGGAAAGCCTTCGAAACGAGTCTTCGGTTACTCGCTGGTCATGATGAAGAGCGGCTTCATCTCGAAGCTTTCGTAGTTCGGGCGCAGGCGGTCGGTGTTGTAGAATTTCTTGACATCGACCAGCTTCTTGGTGCTGGTGACCACGTCGATCGGCACGTTGTCGTAGCGGCCGTTCTTGAGAACAACCAGGCGGCCGTGAACGCCCTTCAGGATCAGGTCGAGGGCCAGGTTGCCGTACGCCATGGGGACGATCGAATCGATGGCATCGGGATCGCCGCCGCGCACCATGTAGCCCAGTTTCTGGTTGATGATGTGAACGGATTGGCCGTTGTTGTATTTCGGCGAAAGCTCTTCCAGTTTCTTGGAAACCAGATCGCCGATGCCGCCCAGCTTGGCGTGGCCGTAAGCATCGGTGCGGGCATCCTGAAAGACCATTTGATCGGCTTCGTCGAACATGGCGCCTTCCGAAACGAGCACCACCGAGTACCTGCTTGGGTTGCGGTTGCGATCGGCAACCAGCAGTTCGGCCAGGCGTTCGACGCTGAACTTGTGCTCGGGAATGACGCAGCGGTTGGCGGCGCCGGCCATGGTGGGCAGCAAGGCTGTGTAACCGGCGTAGCGTCCGAAAACTTCCAGAACCAGCAGGCGTTCGTGAGAACCCGCCGAAGTGCGCAGGCTGTTTGTCATCTGGATCGTGCGCGTGACACAGGTGCTGAAGCCGATGCAGTAATCGGTGCCGGGTACGTCGTTGTCCATGGTCTTTGGCAGGGCCACAACCTTGAACCCTTCACGGTACAGGCGTACGCCATAGCTCAAGGTGTCGTCGCCGCCGATCGGGATCAGGTAGTCGATGCCGAGCCATTCCAGGTTTTTGAGTACTTCGGGCGTAAGATCGTTGATATCGGCGTTGTATGTTTCCTTGAGGTGCTCTGGCACGGCGTCTTTTTTGACCTTGGGCGGGTTGGTGCGGGACGTGTGCAGGAAGGTGCCGCCCGTACGGCCGGCGCGGTTGACGACCTCTTCAGTGAGGACCTGGAAGTTGTTGCTGTTGTCGTGCTTCTCGTCACGGATAATCTCGGTCACACCACCCCAACCGCGGCGCAAACCGATCACTTTGTATCCCTCACGCAAGGCGCGGATCGTGACGGCGCGGATGGCCGGATTCAACCCCGGAACATCACCGCCACCGGTCAGGATACCGATCACGCCCTTTGTCTTCTTGATATTTGCCATAGCTGCCTCCAAAAAAGATATAGTTTGATTCCGGGGAGTATTTTACCCGGTTTTTTCTGGTGAAAGCATCAACTGCGCTGCCCGGCGCCCGATTTCAACGGCAAAGTTCGTACCGCGATCCCAGGGATAAACCTGGCTCATGCTCGCGAAATATAACCCGTGAATCGGGGTCTGGATAGCGGGGATGTTTTGGGAGTGATCGACCAACGGGATCGGTTGGGCATAATTGGTGCGGAACAGCCAGGTTTTCTTGACCCAGTCGGGGCTGAAGCTGGGGTTGAAGCGTGAGAACGATGGCAGGTAACGGGCCAGCAGTTCATCTTGGCTGAGGTGGAAGTATTCGTGGCCGTTTTCGAGGTAGTCACCGACGTAAACGATGTGGTCGCCGCCGAAGTAATCGGGTGAGAGGTAGTTAGTGTGTTCGACCAGCGCCAGGAAAGGGAAGCCTGCCGACTTGGGAATGTTATACCAATAATAGCCCTCTTCAGAGAGGCGGTGATTGAGCGAAAGCACCATCACCACGGCGCCCATATTCTTCAAATTGAGCAAACCCTGTAAGTAATCTTGCGGCAGATCGGGGGCCAGCTTCGAGAACAGCCCCGGTGAAGTGGTTACCAGGCACCGATCGAATGTCTCGGGACCGGTGGGGGTCTCCAGCGTAAGCCCGCCACCCTCGGCCGGCGTAATGCGTGCAACCGGGGAAGTAAGGTGGATTTTTACCCCCAGTTGGCGCAGTTTTTCGGCAAAGCCGTCGGCAAACGCCTGGAAGCCGCCCATGAAGGTGCCCAGGCGCGTGGTACGCGACTTGATGCGCGCCCACAGCCAGGCCATGTTAACCTGTTTGGCGTAACGCTCGCCAAACTTGCCGATCATCATCGGTTCCCACATGGTTTCGTAGACCCGGTTGCCAGCCCACTTACGCATCCAACTATCGACGGTGTGTTTTTCCAGCGCCTGCCAGTTGTTGGTCAGCTTCAGATACAGTCCGACGAAGCCGAAACGGACTTTGTTCAAGCCCCATCCCAGGCCGGGGTATAGTGCCATCTGCGGAATGGCGTCGAAGGGATAGAATTTCCCTTGGTGATACATCACCGTATAAGGCCGCGGAAAGATAACCTTTTCGCGCCAGCCCAACTCGTCGATCAGCCCCAGCATGTGTTTGTCGGAAGCAAACCAGTGATGGTAAAACTTTTCTACGGACCAGTCCCAATGGGGTTCTTTGAAGCCGGAGGCCAGACCCCCGACGAAATCGGCGGCTTCGTAAATCGTCACATCGTGCCCTGCCCGGACCAGGTCATAGGCAGCACTCATCCCCCCCAGTCCGGCCCCCAAAATTGCAATCTTGTTCTTCATCGAATGGCCTCCCGGCTGGTTTTTTGATGGCGCTTGCTCGTGGCGAACAGTGTCTTAACCTTCATCTTTTAGCTTCTCGATATCTTTCCCACGCCAGCCGATGCCCTCACGCGCCAGGTAGTAGGCGCCAAGCAGCGTCGGTACAACCCACAAAGCGACGTGAAGGACAACCGTATAGCCGGCGGCTACGTTTACGTCGACGCCGTAGGCCGACAATACGGCAATGCCGGGCGCATCGAAGGTGCCCACATAGCCGGGCGCACCGGGCAGCGTGATTGCCAGGTTGACCACGCCGTTCATCAACATCAGGCCAAAAAAACCAACGCTGAAATCAAAGGCATGCATCACGAACCAGTATTTCCCCGTTTCCAGCAGCCATATCACCACCGACGTGAGAAAAATCATCAGCGCTTCCAGGGGCGAACGCAGCGATTCTAACCCGTTCAAAAAGCGCATCGATACGCCCATCACATTTGGGCGTAACTTTTCTGGCAAGAAGTGCGCCACGCCCCAGGCCAGCAACCTTTCCGTTATTTTCGGAAACATGGCGGCCAGCAGGAAGACGACAAGTGCACCAAAGAAAGCGATGCTGCCCCACACGGCCAGATCTTGCAGTCCGATGTCGAAACCTGCCACGGGGATCGAAAAACTTGTCAGGCGAGATAGCTCCCCAAGGTTGACGAAAATAAACGCCAGCATCACGACGCCGTCGAAAATGCGCTCGACGATAATGGTGGCGAACGATGCCGATATGGGCACGCCTTCACGCCGTTTGAGGATCACAGCACGTAGAATTTCACCGGCACGCGCCGGATAAACGTTGTTGCCCATGTAGCCGATGGTAACAATGGGAAACATCACTTTGGTAGAGACCGGCTTTACCGGGCGTAAGAGGTAGTGCCAGCGCCAGGCGCGCACCCACAACCCGATCAGGTACATCCCTACACCCGGGATCAACCACCAATAGTTGGCGCTTCGTATGGCCAGAAAGAAAGCATCCCATTCCAGTTTTCTGGCGGCAGAATAGACAAAAACGGCGCTGATCACCAACCCCAACACGAACATCCAGTATTTGCGTATCCAGTTTTTCATCGGGCGAATTTTACCACGTCGGCGGGAACCCCAGCGAGATGTTTGTCGTTGCTTTTTCGCCCCTGGCTTGCCGGCCGAAAAATGGGGTACAATCGGAGAATCTCACCCAGGCAAAGGACCAGTCTCCATGACAGCGGTTCCTTGGGGGGCCGCAATGAGAAACTTTGGCGCTTCCGCTTTGCGTCGCTGATGGTGAGGCTTGCGATGCAGGCAAAAGCGCCGGACTTAAGGAAAAGGAAAATTTATGAGCGACAAAGAGTCTGCCCAAAACGTGATCGAATCGTACCGAAAGCGCCAACAGCGTTCGCAACGCATGCCAGCGTTGATTGCTATCGTTTCTGCAATCTTGCTCGTCTTGGGCGCAGCCGTGATCATTTTCTACCTCGTAGCCGGTGACTTCCCTTCACTGGCGATGTTCGAGCCAACGGCTACCCCAACGTTCACGGCGACGCCCACCCAAACGGCGACGCCCACCCCGACCGCTACCGAGACCCCGACGCCAACGCTGACGCCCACGGTTACCGAAACCCCCATACCAACGCCCACAGAAACGGCTGCCAGCGCATTCATCTATGTGGTCAATGTAGACGACACCCTGCTCAGCATCTCGGAAAAGTTCGACGTGCAAGACCCTTGCCTGATCATCGAAATGAATGCTGACAAGCTGGATGTCGAGAACCCGATCATTTACGCGGCACAAGAACTGCTGATCCCGCCGCCGGGTCTCGCACGGCCAACCGCAACAACGTTGCCGTTCGAGTATAAGCAGGTAGTTCGCTATACCGTTTTGCCGGGCGAGGGGCTTTACCAGGTAGCGATAAAATTCAACAGCACCATCGATGCGATCCGCAAGGAAAACGGCTTCGACGAAGATTACAGCCCGGCTGCTTGCGAAGTGATCGAAGTACCGCCCAACCTGGTTACGCCTTACCCGACGTTCACACCGATTCCGGGAGGCGGCACGCCGGGTACCGATGTCCCTGCTTCTCCTACGGCGGCTTTGGGCTCCATCAAAACGCTGACACCCTCACCGACACCAACACCTGCGCAATAGGCTTCTCCGTCGCTTTTCAATCCGCGGGCATGGGCTTTCCATGCCCGTTTTGCTTGCAGCTTGAAAACTACCCCAAAAGCTGTGATTCTTCTTGGGACGCGGTACAATCGGCAAATGCAGAGCATCCCTCTTCCGCAAGGCGCACTGGCTCCCGACGCCCGCCTGGAATTTGAAGGGGTAACGGTCGCGTATAACGGCCGCCCCGTGTTGCAAGATATTACCTTTCACGTGCCGCATGGCGCGCGTGTGGCTGTGGTCGGGCCGAATGGGGCCGGGAAGTCTACGCTGTTTAAGGCGCTGGTTGGGCTGCTTCCTCTGCGCGCCGGGCGAATTCTCATTCACGGGCAGTCACGTGGCAGCCACCAGGATTGCGTGGCCTACGTGCCGCAACGCGGTGAGGTCGACTGGCGCTTTCCTGTGACGGTGGAAGATGTAGTGATGATGGGCCGTTATGGGCGCCAGGGATGGCTGCGCCGCCCCTCGCGTGCCGACCGGCAGGTTGTGGCACGCTGCCTCGATCAGATGAATATTGCAGACCTTGCCAGGCGCCCAATCGGCGATCTTTCGGGTGGGCAGCAGCAGCGTGTGTTTCTGGCGCGTGCCCTGGCTCAGGAACCCCACATTTTGCTAATGGATGAACCTTTCACCGGCGTCGATGTTTCTACGCAGGAAACGACCCTCGCTTTGCTCGACCGGCTTCAATCCCAGGA
The DNA here is from genome assembly GCA_049325275.1 of Chloroflexota bacterium. GTDB lineage: Bacteria > Chloroflexota > Anaerolineae > Anaerolineales > UBA4823 > CAIQJJ01. The sequence goes on along the minus strand of JBMOLU010000090.1, from coordinate 92,923 downwards.
TGTGACGATGATGATCTCGACCCACGATTTACATCTGGCGGCGGAGCGTTTCGATCAAGTTGTGTTAATCAACCACCGTCTGGTGGCGTATGGGGCGCCGCAAGAAGTCTTTACCAACGAAAGATTGGCCGAGGCCTTCGGCGGGCGGATTTTGGTGCTGCCGGGTGGTGGTGTTCTGGTGGACGACTGTTGCCCGAAAGAGGAACGATAATGGACGCGCTCGTGGCCTGGCTGCTTGCGCCTTTTTCGTATACGTTTATGCAGCGCGGCTTTTTGGCTGCCGTGATGGTGGGCATCTTGTGCGCGGTGGTGGGCTGCTACGTGGTGCTGCGTTCGATGGCTTTTCTGGGCGATGCCCTGGCCCACGCTATTTTGCCGGGCGTGGCCGTAGCCTATTTGCTGGGCGCAAATTTACTGCTTGGCGCGCTGGTCGCGGCGATTGTCGTTGCCTTGGGGATTGGCGCGTTGTCGCGCCAGGGAACGCTCAAGGAAGACACGGCCATCGGTATTCTCTTTGCCGCCGCATTGGCTCTGGGGGTTGCCTTGATCAGCAGCATTCAAACCTATGCGGTCGATTTGACGCACATTTTGTTTGGCAACGTTTTGGGAGTCAGCCCAGGCGATCTTTGGATGACCTTCCTGTTGGGTGGGGTCGTGCTGCTAACGATTTTCCTCCTCTATAAACCTTTTCTGGTGTTTTCTTTCGATCCCGTTCTGGCGGCCACCCTGCGTTTACCCGCCGAACTGCTGCGTAACCTGATGTTGGTGCTGTTGGCATTGACGGTCGTGGTTTCGATGCAGACGGTGGGCGTCGGCCTGGTGGCGGCAATGCTGGTCATCCCCGGCGCGGCAGCCTATTTGCTGACGCGCCGCCTGGCTGTGATGATGGCGGTGGCCGCACTGATCGGGATGGTTTCGGGCGTGGTTGGCCTGTACGTGAGCTACTATGCCAATGTCGTTTCCGGCGCGGCGGTGGTGTTGGTCGCGGCGCTGATCTTTCTGGTCGTATTTTTGTTTGCTCCCGGGCGTGGCGCCGTGTGGCAGGCCGTCCGGCGGCATTCGTAAGAGGTGAGCGATGTGCATGTTTTGTGCAGCCATTCCGGCGGCCGTAGCCGTCGGTGCAGCGGCAGGCTCCCGCCAGCGTGCGGCGGGTGAACGCCAGGATAGCGACGGTCAGCGGGCCGAAACGCGTGAGAAGGCGAAGCCGAAGATTCCTGCCGGGCCGGCCACGGCCGTGGTTGTGGCCGGGCTGGTGGCCGGTTCGGTGATTTACCACACGCATTTTTAGCAGGCTGCGGCGCGTTTCTCTCGACCATTTTCTCCACGAGCGTAGGAAAGCGATGAAACTTACCTTAGCCCTTGCCCAACTCAACACCCACCTTGGAGATGTTTCTGCCAACCTGGAGAAGCACCTGTCCCTCGTCAAAGAAGCGCGTGCCTCAGGTGCCGACCTGTTGGTCTTCCCGGAGCTTTCGCTAACCGGTTACGTGCTGCAGGACCTGGCTTCGGCGGTTGCCCATCGGCCGGCGCCTGATGACCCCATTTTCCGCCCCTTGTTGGAAGCCAGCCGCCATCTGGATCTGGTGGTTGGCTTTGTCGACGAAGACGTTCGTAACCGTTTCTACATCGCCGCCGCCTACCTTTCCCAGGGACAGGTGGTGCACGTCCATCATAAAGTCTACCTGCCCACGTACGGGCTTTTCGACGAAGGGCGCTTTTTTGCCCTCGGTGATGCCGTGCAGGCCTTCGACACACGCTTCGGCCGCGTCGGGATGTTGATTTGTGAAGATTTCTGGCATGCTTCACCGCCTTACTTGCTTTGGTTGGATGGTGCCGACTTATTCTTGCTGACTTCGGCTTCGCCGGGACGCGGCATTCATCGCGAACCGCAACTCGAATCGGCGCGGTGGGTCGAGCACATCAACCGTGCCTATGCCAGCCTGTTTACGTCTTTCGTGGCGCACGCCAACCGCGTGGGCTACGAAGACGGGCTCAACTTTTGGGGCGGATCAACCGTATTCGACCCCAACGGCGAACTGGTTGCCAAAGGCCCGTATCAGGAAGAAGGCCTGACCCTCGCTGAAATCGATCTCAATCAGCTCCATCGTACCCGCGCCCGACTGCCGCTTTTGCGCGATGAGCGCACGGCGTTGGTGATGCGTGAGATGGGGCGCATCGTCAACCGCTAAACAAAGATGCCTGCCGTTACGCCACTCGTTTGCGCTGCTTGTGGCAGCCAGTTAAAACCAACCTCGGATCGTGATCGTTTTCTCTGCCAAAACTGCGGTACAGAATATCTGGTGGAACGCAACCGTTCGTCTGCCTCGCCGTCTCCTGCTGCCAAGCCCGTGTCAGCGCAACGGCGCAGCGCCCCAGGCGCGTTGCTGGAACTGCTCGATCGGATTCCCGATGCCGCTACGTTGGACGTCCTACTCGAGCCTGTCAATTTGTTGAAGCTGATGTTGCTGCATGGTTGGACAGAAGAAGATATCAGACAGCAGCTGGGAAACGGCAAAATTCCTGGCGAGTTGTTGCTCGAACTCCTCGAACGCGAACCTGATCCAAGTAAGCTCTTGGCGCAGCTTGGAAAACCGGCTATGCCTGCACGGACGGCAGCCGCCTCGACTTTGCGAACCGGTTCACGTGCTGACGGGTTTTCCCCACGTGTTGCCGGGGGCATCTTTGTGGTTTGTGGAATTGCTTTTGCCATTGGGGTTTTGCTTTCTTTAGGGTGGCCGCCAGGAAGTATAAGCAGGCTTCAGCTCGTTCTTCTGTGTACGGCGCCGGTTTTGATCTTGATGGGAGTGTTTCAAATGATCACGAACAAGAAAATCTTGAGGTGAAGGGTCTATCGATGAAGCCTTATCTAATCGACTTATCCATCAACGCCGCACTGGCCCGCCAGATCCTGACCGGTTTCATTCGCTCGGAAATCACCCGCGTCGGTTACCGGCGTGCCGTGATCGGGCTTTCGGGCGGTATCGATTCAGCGCTTTCGTGCTATCTGGCTGCCGAGGCGCTCGGGCCTGAGAACGTGCTCGCCGTGCGCATGCCTTACCGCACCTCGTCGCAGGCATCGTTGGACGATGCCCAGGCCGTGATCGATGCGCTGGGCGTGCAGTCGCTCACCATTCCGATCACCGACATGGCCGACCCCTTGATGGCGCGTGACCCCGAAATGAACCGCATGCGCAAGGGCAATATCATGGCGCGTATGCGCATGGTAGTGCTCTACGATCAGTCCGAGGCCTTCCAGGGCCTGGTGGTCGGCACCGGCAACAAGACCGAGCTCCTGCTCGGTTACACCACGCTCTATGGCGATTCGGCCTGTGCGCTCAACCCGATTGGCGATCTCTATAAAACGCAAGTACGCCAGTTGTCACGAGACCTGGGCGTGCCCGACGCAATCATCGACAAACCACCCACCGCCGATTTGTGGACGGGCCAAACCGATGAGGGCGAATTGGGGTTTAAGTATGAAGAAGCCGATCGCTTGTTGTATCTGCTTGTCGATCAACGTTATAGCCCCACCGATTGCATTGACGCCGGTTTCGCCGAGAAATTTGTCGCTGCGGTGGTGGAACGGGTCCGCCGCAATCACTTCAAGCGTATTCTCCCGCCGATTGCCAAACTCACCAACCGCACCATCGGCTACGATTTTCTCTATTTACGTGACTGGGGCACTTAATAAGGTCTATGACATATGAAACGCGCTGTTAGCATCAGTATTGGTTCGTCAAAACGAAACAAAGCCGTCGAGATCGAACTGCTCGGTGAAAAGGTCCGCATCGAGCGTATCGGTACGGATGGCGATCTGGAAAAGGCTGCCCAATATTACAAGGAATTGGACGGCAAAGTGGATGCCTTTGGCATGGGTGGAACGGACTTGGGCCTGTGGGTCGATAAGCGCTGGTACAATCTTTATTCTACGCATAAGATCGCGCGTTTCGTTACCACCACGCCGCTGGCCGACGGCGGCGGGATCAAAAACACCCTCGAAATGCGCATGGCCGCTTTTTTGGATGCGCACCTCGGCGATTACATTGATGAAAAGAAGGTTTTTGTCGTCAGTGCGGTTGACCGGTGGGGAATGGCCAAATCGTTTCTCGATGCCGGTTATCGCTGCGTTTTCGGTGATCTGATGTTCGGCCTGGGTTTGCCCTTTCCGCTGCGCAGCGAACGCGCCTTGAAAGCGGCAGCTGCCGTTTTGATGCCTGTTGTGGGGCGATTGCCTTTCGAGTGGATATACCCGACCGGCGAGACACAGGAAAAACGTACCCCGAAGTGGGAAGCGTACTATCATTTTGGTCCGGTGTTGGCCGGTGATTGTCACTATATCAAGCGTCACCTGCCGGATCGGTTGGATGGGAAGGTGATCGTTACCAATACTACCACGGCCGAAGACGTTGACGCTTTCCGGCGCACCGGCGCTCGCTACCTGGTGACGAGCACGCCCGTTGTGGAAGGGCGTTCGTTTGGAACGAATATGCTTGAGGCGGCTTTGGTGGCCGTGGCAGGCAAAGGGCGCCTGCTCACGATGGATGAGATCAGCGATTTAATCGATCGACTCGGCCTCGAACCCCAGTTGCAGGAGTTGAACTGACGTATGGATGCGGTAATTATTGCCGGCGGAATTCCACAGCCGGGCGAAAAATTGTATGCGTTTACCTTGGGCAAGTCGAAAGCCTTGCTCGATGTGGCCGGGAAAGCCATGACCCAGTGGGTGATCGATGCCCTGGAAGACGCCGAAACCATCGACCGGGTAATCCTCATCGGCGTAAACGAAAACAGCGGCCTGACCGGCCGCAAGCTGTGTGCTTTTTTACCTAACCAGGGTGGGATGCTCGACAATATCCAGGCCGGTATTGCTAAAGTGTTGGAATTCAATCCCGCAGCCGAGCACGTTTTGCTGGCTTCTTCTGACATTCCGGCCATTACCGCGGAAATGGTCGATTGGGTAACGAAGGCTGCCCTGGATACAGGCGCAGACATTTGCTATAACGTCATCACGCGCCAAACGATGGAAGCACGCTATCCGGCTTCTCACCGCACTTACATGCGTTTGAAAGATTATGAACTGTGTGGCGGCGATATGAACGTTGTGCGTACGCGCTTGCTGAAGACGCACAACGATTTGGCCGAACGGCTGATTGCAGCGCGCAAAAGCCCGCTCAAACAGGCTTCTATTTTTGGATTGGATACTGTACTGCTGATCTTCCTGCGCCAGCTTTCCCTTCACGGCGCGGTTGCCCGGGTGAGCAAACGCCTGGGCCTGAAGGCCAGCGCCGTGGTTTGTCCGTATGCCGAAGTTGGCATGGATGTGGATAAACCGCACCAGTTGGAACTCCTGCGGGCTGATTTGGAAGGGCAGCGGTAGCATGATGAAAAAGCTGCTGGCCTTAGATGTCCGTTTGACTGCTCGCCTGCGTATGGACGAGGCACCGGCGCCCTTGCGCCGCCTGGCGATCTTGCTTGCCCATTCAGGCGATTCCTGGTTCTGGCTGGTGGGCCTGGCCTTTGTCTGGCTCTTGGGAAATGCTGCATGGAAGTTTGTTGCTTTGGTTCTTGTCCTGGGGGTGGTGGGCACGGCGCTGCTTGTGCTGGCGATCAAGTTTACGGTGAAACGCCAGCGCCCAGCAGGCGAATGGGGACGCGTTTATCGCACCAGCGACCCCCATTCTTTTCCATCGGGCCATGCGGCGCGGGCCATGATGCTGGCTATTGCTGCAATATTGATCGCCCCGCAGTGGTTGGGTATTCTCTTGCTGGGGTGGGCGCCATGTGTAGGCCTGGCACGTGTGGCGATGGGGGTGCACTATCTTTCGGATGTCGTTGCCGGCCTGCTGGTGGGCGGATTGCTCGGCGCAGCGGTTGGGCTGTGGTTGCCCCTCATGGTAAAATAAAACCGATTCTATCGGAATAGGTTCGTGGATGGTACGCAATGGCCTATGTGCTTTTTATCGATGATGAACCCGATACACTGGTGACGCTCAAAAAAGCGGTCGAGCTCTTCGGCCATCAGGCCGGTATGGCTTATTCCGCCGAAGAAGCCTTCAAAAGCATTCAAGAGACCCATCCTGACCTGGTTTTTGTCGACATGAACCTGGCGGATACGAGCGGCCTGGCGGTAATTCACCGTTTACGCGCCGAGAAGAACACAGCTTCTTTACCGGTGATCGTGCTTTCCGCTGGCCCAGAGCTCGACGCGGCGGCGCGCGTCCAGGCTGCAGGCGCACAGGCCTATATGCTCAAACCGGTACGTTTGCAGTCCTTATTGGAGGCGATTAATCAATACGCCCAAAAACCAGTGCCCAAGTAACGGCCGCAAGCGCTCAATATAGGCTGGTTTGATTCCTGATCCCAAAACCTGATGGGTTTGCACATGCCTTTTTTTCCTCGAAAGCGTGTTTATGTTTGCTCTCCATTGCTCCTGATGCTTGTGCTCGCCGCCTGTGTGACCGGGCCATCTACAAGCTTCCCCACGCCTTATCCAACCGAATATTTGCCGACGGTCATCGCCATGACGGCTGCCATCTTGCAAACGCCTACCTCGCCCGTCACGCAGCCTTCCGATGTACTGCCCGTTTTGGCTGAAACGACCGGTGGCCTGTCCGCGGCTGCTACCCTAACCCCCGAACCGGTGCACACGCCCACCGAAGATGCGCCGCCCACGCCCTCCAGCAGGCCCAGCGAGGCAGCCCTCCCCACGGCGACGCGCCGCCCGACGCGTACCCCCACCATCACCACGACTCCCGAGATTCCCATCGCTGCCATTCAGATCTTTGCGCCGGGCCCGATGTCGAAGCTACTTTCGCCGCTGCGCCTGTTTACTTATATCAAACCCGGACCTACTTATGACGTCACGATCGAACTGCTTGGCGAAGACGGCCGCCTGTTGATGCGGAAGATGTATCCTTTTACCGAGGAAGACGTCGGTCCTGTGATCAGCATCCTTGAAGAACTGGAATTCGAGGTGCCTGCCGTGGCCGAGAAAGCCCGTCTGGTGATCAGTACGGATGATGATTTTGGCCGGATCGTCTCGCTGGCTTCCGTCGACGTTTTGCTCCTTTCCGTAGGGGATGCCGACATCAATCCTTATGGCGATTTGCTCGAGACCATCCTGATCGCGCAACCGGCCCCAAGTTCGTTGATCCAGGGCGGCGCGATCACCGTTGTGGGGCAGGCGCGCCTTGAGCGTGGAGAAGTTTTAATCGAATTGACCGACGCACAAGGCAAGCTGGTCGGTTACCAGTTTGCGCCCGTCAACGCAGCCCTTGGCCAGTCGGCGGGATACGGGAGGTTCTCCATCGAGGTGCCTTACCTGGTGGATTCACCAACCTGGGTGCGCTTGAGCGTCAGCCAAAACGGCGAGCGCCCGAACAGCCTGACTCACTTATCCAGTATCGAAGTGCTGGTAAGCCCATAGGGCCTAACCCATGCGTTCTGTGTAGAAAAAGCGCAGAATTAAGAGCAAGGTTAGGGCCGTTCCGCTTTATGCGGGCTAGGAGCTTCTATGTCCAACCTTCCTTTTCCTTCCAAACGAGCCCCAGTCTATGCCGACATCCCGGACGATAAATGGTCCAGTTGGCGCTGGCAGCTTTCCAACCGCTTGAACTCAGTAGAAGACATCGAGAATGTGTTTCCACTGACAGAAAGCGAACGCCAGGCCCTCTCTACGCCGGGGATTTTCCGTGTAGACATCACGCCTTATTTCATCTCGCTGATCGATCCGGACGATCCCGACGATCCGATCCGCAAGCAGGTCATTCCGACGGGGGCAGAAATGACCCCTTTTACGGCAATGATGGAGGATTCGCTGGCCGAAGATCAGCATTCTCCTGTCCCTGGGCTGGTGCATCGCTACCCCGACCGTGTGCTCATGCTGGTGACGACGCAGTGCGCCACCTACTGCCGCTACTGCACGCGTTCGCGCATCGTGGGCGACCCGCTGGCGCAGTTTTCGCGGGCCGAGTTCGAAGCGCAGATCGCGTACCTGCAACGTACCCCACAGGTACGCGATGTGCTGCTTTCGGGCGGCGATCCGCTCGTGCTGGCGCCGAAAATCCTCGACGAAATCCTGGCGCGCCTGCGTGAGATCCCCCATATCGAAATCGTCCGTATCGGCAGCCGCGTACCGGTTTTTCTCCCTATGCGTGTAACCGACGAGCTTTGCGAAATGCTGCAAAAGTATCATCCCCTGTGGTTGAACATTCACGTCAACCACGCCAGCGAAATTACCCAGGAACTGGCCGATGCGTGCGACAGGCTCGCACGCGCCGGGATCCCCCTGGGCAACCAGTCGGTTTTGCTGGCGGGTGTCAACGATAACGTGCACGTCCAGCGCCAGCTCGTTCACGACCTGGTACGGATGCGGGTGCGCCCGTACTACCTCTACCAGTGCGATCTGGTGGACGGCGCCGGGCACTTCCGCACCCCGGTTGCCAAGGGGATTGAGATTATGGAAGGCCTGCGCGGCCATACCACCGGCTTTGCCGTGCCGACGTACGTGGTGGACGCGCCCGGCGGGGGCGGCAAAATCCCCGTCACTCCCAATTACCTCATTTCGATGTCCGATCACAAAATCGTCTTGCGCAATTTCGAAGGCTTCATCACGACGTACGAAGAGCCGGTGGATTATCACCCCGGTGATGCGGCCGCTTTCAAGGGCGTCAAACGCCTCGAGCCGGGGCAGGAAGGCATCTCCGGTTTGCTCGAAGGGCAACGGATGTTCATCAAGCCCGCCGGTTTCGAAGACACGCATGGGCGTGGCGGAGGCGCGCATCGTTTGAAAGACGATAAGAAGTGGGTGCCGCTGGGCATTGGTTCGGGGGATAGCGGAGTCGAGCAGGGATAGAAAAAAAAACGGGCTGCCTGGAAATTGCCAGACAGCCCGTTTTTTTTGTCTATCGCGCCTTACGATTAGGGCGCTTGGGTGTTATTTCTGGTGATGAAGGGGAGATAGACTTTGTATTCGATGACCCGGACGAAAGTGGCGGTGACGTTGCGTGCCTGCGAAAGGGTCACCACGCACACGTCTGTGCCGGTGCAGCCTTCGCCGCTCCAGCCGGTGAAGATCGAATCGGCGTCGGCGGTGGCCGTCAGGGTAACCACTTCCCCGATGGAGAATTCCACGGAGCAGGAATCACCGCAATCCAGGCCCACCGGATCGCTCGTTACCCTACCGCTGCCGTCGCCGGCGAAGGTCAGGGTGAGGGTGTTGCTGTTGCGGAAGCGCAGTACGCCGTACCCGGACGTGTTTTGCCAGGAATTGTCGGTCGGATCGTTCCACTTGGCTACGCTGTCACGGGTTCCGTCGCCATCCTCGTCGTTGTTGACCTGGAGATCGAAGCCGATTAGGGTTCCGTTTTCAGGGGTGATGTTCAGCGTGAACATCATTTCGACGGCATAGCCTACCGTGATGACGTCCGTGCCGCTGGTGATGGTCAGGATGCGGGTGGTGCTGCTGATCGTGTCGGCCGATGCATCGCCGCGGAAGCTGTACTGGTTTTTGAAGTTGATGCGGTATTGGCCGTCCCCAGATGCCTCGTACTCTTCGGTTTTGGCATTGTTCTGGTCGAGGAAGACTTCGATCGAGTCTTGCTCGTACGCGTTGGCACTGGCATCGCTCAAGAGCGTATCGGAGACGACGGTGTAGACGTACAGGTGGTTGCTGCCGTCCCACAGCGTCTTGGCCTTGGCCGTTGAGCCGGTACCCGAGATCGTATCGAGGACCCAGATATCGGTGCTGATTTCCTCCGCCTCGGCCCAGACAGCGTCCTCGATGCCATCGACAACGGGCATGCCCGGCAGGGCATCGGTGGTTTTGACGGCGTCCACGAGGGTTAGGGTGCCGAACTTCGACGTGTCGGTGTCCTGGCTGTTGCTCAGATCGGTCCAAGAGAGCGGGTATTCGGCATTGCTGCCGTCGGTAATGCGCAGGTCGAAGCCGATCTCGTTTCCAGCGGCGGCCGTCATGCTGAGAGGCAGGCCGATTTCGAGCTGGTAGCCGCCTGCCTGCTGCGAGACGCCAAAAAGGACGCCCACGGATGGCGTGACGAGGCCGTTCTGGTAGATGTAGTGCTGGTCGTAGGCATCGTATGCGCCGCTTTTACTGTTGTCTTCGTCCACGAAGAGCTCGACTTTGTCCCCTGTGTCTCCGGTGGCATCGCCGACCTCAACGAAGACGTAGAGATAGTCTTCATCCCAGCGGGTGTGGAAGCTAACCGTTAGCGTCTCGTGGTTGTCCAGTTGTTCTTTGGGCAGCAGTTCCCACAGCATTTCGGTGTTACCGTCGATGGCGGGGGTCCCTGCGGGAGTATCCAGTTCCTTGGGCAACACGGGCAACTGCGTCGGATCTATGATGCCCCAGTAAGCCCACTTGGCCTGCAACTGGGTGTCGAAGAGCAGCGGCAGGTTGGTGCGGGTGGTTGGCCAGGTACTGAGCCAGGTGTGGTCGTCGGCCAGGCCCCAGAAGGTGACGGACTCGATATTCGCCGGCACAGCCTGACGGCGCAGGACATTGAAGATGTCGCGGTAGCGATAGCCTTGCCTGACCAGCACTTCCTCGGGCACGTTACTGCCGTAGTTGTCGAAGTCGTTGGTGTAAAGACTCATGTCCAGCTCGGTAATGTGCTGTTCCAGGCCGAGGTCGGAGAACATGATCAGCGTTTGTTCGATGGCGTTGGCCGAGGGGGCTTCGATGTTGACGTGCATCTGGTGCCCGATGCCCTCTACCGGGACGCCGGCGGCCAGCATGTCCTCGACGACGCGATAAAGACAGGCACGTTTGTTGGGATCGGTGGTGCTGTAATCGTTGATGATCAGGGACGCGTCGGCCGGGGCAAACTGGGCGGCAGTCTGGAAGGCAACGGTGATGTAATCGCTGCCGGTCATGGTGTACCAGATGCTGTGGCGCAGGCAGTCGGGCTGGTTGGGGTCGATCACTTCGTTGACCACGTCCCAGACGTCAACTTCCTGATAGCGGGTGACCACCTGTTCGATATGATCTTCCAGGCGGGCCAGGACGATGGCCTTGTTTTCTACGGTCGGCGTAAAGTAGACGCCGGCGCTGTTCTGGAACATCCACAACGCATTTTGTTGGTGCCAGACGAGCGCGTGGCCGTGGACGTACATGTTGTGATCCTCGGCAAATTGGACGATCTCGTCGCTACCGGTCCAGTTGTAGGTGGCTTCGGATGGGTGGATGGGGCCGGGCTTCATCACGTTTTCGGGCGTGATGCTGTTGAAGTGATGGGTTAGCAGCTCGGTGTGGCGAATATCGTCGAGCTGATCTGGCTCGATGGCCGCGCCGACGATGAAGTAAGAAGATAGCGTTTGATAGACCGATGGCAGGTCGAGCTGGACGGGCGGCGGTGGTTCGCTGGGGGGCGGCGCCGTGCGGGTGATCGTGATGTCGTCGATATAGTACGCGGCATTTGCTATGCTGCTTTCGACGTAAAGCGTCAGTTGGGTGATCTCTCCGGTCGGGCATACGTAGTCACCGTTGAGGCGAATCCAGACACCATCGGTGGCGCTGCTGTCGCTGGCGATCCAGGGATAGCCATCTGTGCCGTCGACGGTTTGGACGATTGCCGTATTGATGCGGCTGGTGGCGGTGCCGGTGACCAGGCGGACGTACGCGTCGATGTTGTACGTCGCGCCAGGTTCCATGATGCCAAGGCTGAGCAAATCCAGGCTCGGCCCGTGCCATCCGGACGAGCGCCCGGTGGTCAGCAGGCTCCAGTCGCTGTCATGGGCAAGCGTGTCGGTTACCTGTAACGTCACACTGATGTTGCCGCGTGGCGCCCAGCCCTGGGTGGTCTGATCTTCGAAGTCATACGTCCAGGTGGGAGGCAGTTCGACGATAACGACATCGTCGACGTAAAACTCGACGGTAGCGCTGTCGCTTTCCAGGTAGAGCGTCAGCTCGGAGGCTTCACCGGTGAAGCTGTACGTTCCATGCAGCGTAACCCACTGGGTATCGGTGACGTTGGTGTTGCTTGCGATCGGGTCCCAGGTTTGCGAGCCGCCGGTGGGGGTGCGTTGGATGGTCATCTTGACGTTGGGCGCCGATTGGCCGGCAACCAGGCGAACCGAAGCGCTGATTTCGTAGGTGACGTCCGGTTCGAGCAGGTCTAACACATTGCGGCTCGGTCCGTGCCAGCCCGACGCGCGTCCGGTTGTCAGCAGGCTGTAGGTGCCGATGGCTTCTGTGTTGGTGACGGCGACCATGGCGGCCCCGCGTCCCACCCAACCTTGCGTGGTGCCATCCTCGAAGCCGTTTTCAAGGACGACGGTCGCGTTGGGAGCGGCCATCTCTTTGGCGTCCAGGGCTGCGGCTGCGTTTTCAGACGGCTTGAAAGCGAACAAAAAGCTCAGCACCATCACCAAAATGAGGGCGGTGAGCAGGGGGGGCAGAAAGAGCAAGCCCCGTTTGGTGAACGATCTCTTTCTATCTGACATGTGTGGTTCTCCTTTTTCTTGCTGTGGTTTTTTCCCTGTGGGTTTGCAGACAGCGCCTGTCGGGCAAACCTCGGGGGGGGGCTGCCGAAATCCGAAAGGATCGGCAATGTCTTAAAACACAAGGGTTGAAAGTGTGGGATTTCCACGAACTTTCAACCCTTGTGTGGCGCACTGCTGAGAAGAAAGACAGTACCGGCGTTAACGAACGCTGTCGCCTGCTGTGGCAGGTTGTTCGCCTTGATCCGCGTAAAAACGCAATGGAAAAGAATGCATAGCAGATCGTTGGATGGATTCATACGCTGCGTGAGAGTGTGTGAGCGCTTACATATCTGTCTTACCGACTCTAATTCGATCTGGCGATTCTGTCAAGAAATAAGGATGTTTTTCAAGCCGTGGGGCGTTTTTAAACCACAAAGCCCCGGGATAGTTTCTCCGGGGCCTTGTGAGAAGATAAAGCGGACGGCGTTACTGCTGCGATGTCGTCGATTTTTTCGCCAGCAAGAACCAACCTGGCAGGTTGTTCAAGCGGTCACTGGGGGCGTACAGTGGGCCCACGCTCACGCCCTGAACGCTGTTGTCCACGCCATACGTGTAGACGGGGTAGTACAGCGGCAGGGCAGGCAGTTCCTGTGCAAAGCGCACCTGGAAATTGCGGTACAGGCGGATGCGCTCTGCCTGGTCGAGGGTCACGCGTGCCAGTTCGAGATACTCGCTTGCCGGGCGGTCGTCCCACTTGGCGTAGTTTTGGCCGCCGGTGATCTGCGCCTGGTGCCAGAAGGGATAGGGATCGGGGTCGGCAGACTGCATCAGGTTGAGGTCTACCAGGGCGGCCTGATAGTCACGCGCTTCAAGGCGGGTGCCGACCAGCTCATCGTAAGGTAAGGCCTTCAGGTCGATGCTGATCCCCAACTTGGCCCAATCTTCCTGGATGGCCTCCGCCATGGCTGCGTGGAGCTCATCATCCGGGAAGAGCAGCTCAAACGTCAGGGTGACACCCTCGCTGGCGCGCACTTCGCCGCCGATGGCCGGGATGGTATAGCCTGCTTCACGCAGTAACTTGACGGCGGCATTGGGATCGTAGCCGATGTGTTCGATGCCGTCGTAGTAGGCCCACGAACTGGGGAAGATAGGCCCGTGGGCTTGCACGGCCTGCCCGGCGAGCACGTTGTCGATGATCCACTGGCGGTTGATGCCCATCATCAGCGCCCGGCGCACGTTGATATCTTGCAAGAACGATACGCTCGGGTTGTCCAGGTTGAGGTAAACCAGCGACAATCCCGAGAGCAGGCTGGTGTGTAGCCCTAACTTTGCTTCTCCGAGGGCCTGGGGCAGGATGTCGATGGTCACACGCCCGATGCCCATAGTTTCGCCTTGTTGGTAGGCCTTCAGGGCAGCCTCGGCGGTTGGATAGTAGCGGAAGGTGATCTGTTCGATGTAGGGCACGGTCTTGTAATATTTTTCAAAAGGCAAGAGCGTTACACCTTTGATCTTGCCATCTTCCACGATTAACTTCTCGAAGCGATAAGGCCCGCTGCCAACAGGGGCCAGGTTGAAGTGATCGTTGGTGACTTCTTCGAAGGTCAAGTCGCCTAGCAGGTGGGCGGGGACGATGCCAAATGTCAGGTTCTCGACGAAAGGCATGTAAGGTTCGGGCAGAATGAAGCGCAGGGTTTTGTCGTCCATGCGTTCTACACCGACCTGGTACCACAGTTCACGCTGTGCCGGTGGAAGCAGTGAGCTTTCGCTGCGCATCATTTCAATGGTGAAGATCACGTCATCACTGGTCACCGGCTCGCCATCGTGCCAGAAGGCATTCTTACGCAGCGAGAAGTTGTAAATCAGGCCATCATTGGAAATACCCCACGAATCGGCCAGCTCGCCGTGGGCCAGGCCGCTTTCATCGAAATAGAGCAGGCGGCTGTAGAGCAAACGATTGACATCCTGGTCGACGCTGTTATAGGTATCCAACAGGGGGTTGAGGCGGCCCAGTGCGCCCACCAGTCCCTCGACATAGATACCGCCGCTTTCCGGTTCGATGATGACTTCATCGATCGGTTCTGCCGGGCTTTGCGGCTGGGGTTGTTGCTGCGTGTAGAGCAAAACCGCAATCGCAGCGATTGCCAGGATGGCGATGAGGATTGGCCAACGAAGTTTTTTCATAGCAAATTAAGATCTAAAAACAATAAATCCACAGATTTTGGCCTTGCGCCAGACAATCTGCGGACTTATTCTCTTCAACAAATGCGCCTTCCATGCCGTGCAATTTGCAAAGCGTGTAGGCTCCGGTATGCTGGCTTGTCAGGGAGTGGAGGACTCTTGCCTGCCGCTCGATGATCGGAAAGCCTACTTCACGATCACGGAAAGAATGGCCAGGGTAAAGAACAGCACACTGAAGACAATGGTCAGGTTGAACATCACCTTTTCGATGCCGCGGCGCGCCGTAAAGACGTTCCCTGACTCACTGCCGCCGCCGCTCAACCCGCCCAAACCGGCCCCACGACTTTGCAAGATAACGAGCGCAATCAGCATGATAGACGTTATAATCAACGAGATATCAAGAATGGTATTCACAAGAACCTCCAAAAGACAGCTAAGGATTTTTGGAAGAGCTCGTCAGCACGGCCAGATGGTTTCTGCGCTACGGCACTTTCCCACATCCTTACCCAACGCCCGGCGTTGAGCGGCTGGATTATACCTTACCAGCCGCCTGGTAGTCAACTTCTCGAAATGCCTGAAATTCTCGTCAACACACACATGCACACGCGTTACTCGGATGGCAGCGGCATCCATCAAGACCTGGTGCGCGCCGCCCTGGACGCCGGCCTGGACGCTTTCATCGTCACCGATCATAACGTCTGGATCGACGGTTTGGAAGGCTACCACCAGCAAGGTGACCGGCGTGTGTTGATGTTGATCGGTGAGGAAGTGCATGATCGTTCCATCACGACCCAGAAAAACCACCTTCTGGTCTTTAATACCCACGCGGAGCTTTCTTCGCTGGCGCCGGAGCCGCAGCGCTTGTTGGATGGTGTTGCCCAGGCGGGCGGGTTGGCCTTTCTCGCACACCCTTTCGAGAAGGCTGCGCCTGTCATCGGTGAAGCGGATATTCCCTGGCAGGATTGGGACGTGCAGGGTTTCACCGGTATCGAACTGTGGAACGGTCTCTCAGAGATGAAGGGCTTGATCAAAAGCAAGTTTCACGCCCTGTTTTATATTCTCAATTTTTCTCGTATTGCGCGTGGGCCTTACCCTGCCACGCTGGCGAAGTGGGATGCGTTGTTGGCCCAGAAGCAGCGTGTGGTGGCAATCGGTGGCTCGGATGCACATGCATTGAAGCAGCGCCTTGGAGGGCGCGTGCTGACTGTTTTCCCGTACGAGAAGCACTTCCGCGCCATCAATAACCACCTGATCCTGCCGCAGCCGCTCAAAGGCGATGTCATCGAAGATAAGCAGGCCATCTTCGATGCTTTCCGTAAGGGGCACCTGTTCATCGGTTACGACTGGCCCGCATCGACGCGTGGGTTCAACTTTATGGCGCAGGGAATGGAGAAAAGCGTCGGCATGGGCGACGAAATCGCCACGCAGGGGGGCGTAACGCTGCAAGTTCGCCTGCCGAAGCTGCCGTCGCAGCAGTACGCCGAATGTTGCCTGCTCAAGGATGGCGCCGTGATCAAGGTTTGGCGCAAGAATGAAAACTGTACCCATATTGCAACGGACCCTGGTGTCTATCGTGTCGAAGTCTATTTGCCTTACCGGGGTAGGCGGCGCGGCTGGATTTTTAGCAACCCGATTTATCTAAAGGGTTGACGTGCGGCGCTTACGCTGTGGCAAACCAGCATGCAGCCGGTGCGCTTGGCCGTTCTTGTGCAAAGCGGAGCGGTCGCAAGCAAGGCTTGAAGCAGAACGGTCACAAGCGGCGCTTGAAGTTCATTAAGAATGCCCCGATCTTCACTTTCCAAACTTACAAATTTACACTCATGACGAACTTTCAACTTCATTCCCCTTTTCAACCGATGGGTGACCAGCCCGAAGCGATCGACAAGCTCATCCGCGGCGTGCAAGCCAACCAGCGCCACCAGGTGCTGCTGGGTGCGACCGGCACGGGTAAGACCTTTACCATGGCTTCGGTCATCGAAAGGCTCAATATGCCGGCGCTGGTCATGGCCCACAACAAGACGCTGGCGGCGCAGTTGTATGCCGAGTTCAAAGAGTTCTTTCCTGAGAACGCTGTCAGCTACTTCGTCTCGTACTACGATTATTACCAGCCGGAAGCCTACGTGCCGCGCCACGATCTTTACATCGAAAAAGAAGTCGACATCAATGAGGAGATCGAACGCTTGCGCCTGGCGGCGACAACAGCCCTGCTCTCGCGGCGTGATGTGATCATCGTGGCTTCGGTTTCCTGTATCTATGGCCTGGGAAATCCCGAAGAATTCGGCAAGGGCTTGGTCAAGCTTACCGTGGGCGAAATCTACCGGCGTAACCAGTTGCTGCGCCAGTTGATCGAAGCCCAGTACGAACGCAACGACATGGAACTGCGCTCCGGCACTTTCCGTGTGCGCGGTGATACACTCGAAGTCATGCCGGCTTACCAGGACCGATTGTGTTACCGCGTCACCTTCTTTGGCGACGAAGTGGAACGCATCATCGAACTGGACCCGATCTCCGGTGAGATTCACAGCGAACCCGACACAGTGTCTATTTATCCGGCCAAGCACTACCTGACCAGCGACGACAAGCTCAAAGAGGCGGTCGTCGACATCGAAAACGAACTGCAGGAACGCATTGCTCACTACAAGGCCAATGAGCGTTACCTCGAGGCGCAGCGTATCGAACAGCGTACCCGGTACGATCTCGAAATGCTGCGCGAGATGGGTTACTGTTCAGGGATCGAGAACTACTCGCGCCACCTCGACCGCCGCGACTCCGGCACCGCGCCCTGGACGTTGGTGGATTTTCTCCCCAGCGAATACCTGCTGATTATCGACGAGTCGCACATGACCGTTCCGCAGGTGCGCGGTATGTACAACGGCGACCGCGCCCGTAAGAACACACTGATTGACTACGGCTTCCGCCTGCCTTCGGCGATAGACAACCGCCCGCTCAAGTTCGATGAGTTCGAACAGCGCATGGGATACACGATCTATACGTCCGCCACGCCCGGCCCCTATGAAATGGAAAAAGCCGAGCAAGTCGTCGAACAGATCATCCGCCCGACGGGCCTGGTGGATCCCGAGGTCGAGATTCGCCCGGTCGAAGGACAGGTGGACGACCTGATCAAGGAAATTCGCCTGCGCATCGAACGCGGCGAGCGCACGCTGGTAACGACCCTCACCAAGCGCATGGCCGAAAAATTATCCGACTATTTGATGGAGCTTGGCATCAAGGTGCACTACCTGCACTCCGAGGTCGAAACGCTCGAACGGGTGGGTATTTTGCGTGATCTGCGCCTGGGGGTGTTCGATGTTGTCGTCGGCATCAACCTGCTGCGTGAAGGCCTCGACCTGCCCGAAGTTTCGCTGGTAGCCATCCTCGATGCCGATAAGGAAGGCTTCCTGCGCTCCGCCACGGCGTTGATCCAGACCATCGGGCGCGCCGCCCGCCACGTCAACGGGCGCGTGATCATGTATGCCGATAAGATGACGGACTCGATGAAGAAAGCGCTCGAAGAGACCAGCCGCCGCCGTGCCAAGCAGGTTGCCTACAACCAGGAACGCGGCATCGAACCGGCCAGCATTGTCAAAGCCGTGCGCGACATTACCGACTCGCTCAGCCCGAAGGCCGTGGCCGAGGCGCGCGGCGAGTATCGCACGCAAGGGCGAGAAACCAGCGGGCTGGCGAAAGCAGAGATCGCACGCGTGATCGAAGAACTGGAGAAGCAAATGAAAGAAGCCGCCAAGAACCTGGAATTCGAAAAAGCGGCCATCTTGCGTGACCAGCTTTTCGAGTTGCGCCGCCTTCTGGCCGAAGAATCGAAACTGGCCCCCTGGGAAAAGGTCCGCCTGATTGCCGGCGAGGAATCTTAGGAGCGGGACCCACGTTTTCGTCCATACAAAACCCAACAGCGGGTGTTGCTTCCCTTATGGAAAGCGACACCCGCCGTTGTGATCGCTTGATCTCGTCAGATAACCCTTGATCGGGGATTCACTCTTCAATCTGGGGGGACGTGGGTGCACGTAGCCCGGCCAGTTGTTGCTCCAGTTCGATGCGTTTTTCGCTGGCGGCCTTACGGACTTCCAGTTGAATGTAGTCGGCACGTTCACGTAACTGACTCTGTAGTTCTGAACCTGAAGCGGGCGCAAGCAACAGAGCAGTAACGCTGCCAACCATTCCACCAATGACAACGCCTACCAGAAAACTAAACATACGGCTCATCTTATGCCTCCTCATACTTTTTTCACACCCCGGTATTATACCCCCAACTCACGCGGTGCCCGAACAATTCTTGCATTCTTTAGGCTTTTTGCGAGGAATGGGAAAAGAATAGCCTGTGCATGGCACGCACAAAACACCCCGCACCCCGCATTATTGAGAAGTTACCCGGTTTCTCATTCTGTTTTGCGCAAGGTTTTTAGCAGTTGGTGAATGTCTTCAGGTGCGAGGGGCTTCGAGATGTAATATCCCTGGGCGTTTTCACAACCCATGCCGCTTAATAACGAAAGCTGTGTTTCTGTTTCTACGCCTTCGGCCACCACTTGCAGACCCAGGCTGTGGGCGAGCATCACGATAGCCTGCACGATTTCGGTGTGTTTCCCGCCGCGGGCCATGTCGCTGACGAAGAGATAATCGATTTTGAGCGCGTTGACGGGGAATTTCGACAGGTAACTCAACGAAGAATATCCTTTTCCAAAGTCGTCGATGCGGGTTTCCACACCGATTGCCTGCAAGCGTGAGAGAATCTCGACGGTCGTTTCGTAGTCTTCGATGATGGCGCTCTCGGTGACCTCCAGTTTTAAGCAGGCCGGTGGCAATTGGCTTTCGTGCAACACGGCCTGGATGAATTCGACCAGGCCGGTCTCGCCGAACTGTTTGCCGGAAAGGTTTGTGCTCACCGTCAGGGGCGGGTAAAAGTTGTATTGCTCGTTCCACGCTTTCAACTGCCGGCATACCTGGTGCAGCACCCAACGATCGAGTTGCACCACGAGGCCGGTCTCTTCAGCAAGGGGGATAAAGCTGTCAGGCGCAAGCAGGCCCAACTGGGGATGCTGCCAGCGGAGCAGCGCTTCGAATCCGGTGACGCGGCCGTTTTGTATCGAGAGAATGGGTTGGTAGTTGACGCGCAACTCGTCACGCGCGATTGCCTGGCTCAGGTCGCTTTCGAGTTTGATACGCGCCATGATGCGTGCACGCATTTCGGGGTCGAACAACTCGTAGCGCGCTTTGCCCATCGATTTCGCCCGGTACATGGCGATATCGGCGTCGCGCAGGACGTCTTCAGGCCGCAAATAGCCGGTGGTACTGATCACGATGCCGATGCTCGCCGTTGGGCGGGGCTGCTGCCTGCCTAGCAGCCCCGTGGTGTGAAGTTCGTTCTGGAGACGTTCGGCAACCAGTGTGGCATCGCGGATGGTGCCGATGTCTTCCAGCAGGATGACGAATTCATCGCCGCCAAGCCGGGCCACGGTATCGGTCGGGCGTACCATGCTCAACAGAAGCTTCCCAAAAGCGCACAGGAGTTCGTCCCCAAGCGCGTGGCCGAGCGAGTCGTTGATGTCTTTGAAGCGATCGAGGTCGATAAAGAGTACGGCAAACAGATAGTTTGTGCGGTGTTTGGCGCGTTCCACGGCGTAGCGCAGGTGATCGAGCAGTAGTGCCCGGTTGGGCAAACCGGTCAACGTGTCGTGGAAGGCATCGTGGATCAGTTTCTCTTCGGCCTGTTTGCGCAGCGAGATGTCGGTTTGTGAGCCGGCGACGCGCAGGATGCGCCCGGGTAAGTTCAAGGGATGCGTTTCTGTCACGGCCAGGCCGCGTGAGAGCATCCAACGGTATTTGCCGTCTTTGTGCAGAATGCGGTACTCGCTTTCGAAGAGCGATGTGATCCCTTTGACGTGCGCACGCAGCTCGAGTTGGACCCGGTCTCGATCGTCGGGATGCACGCGGCCGACCCATTCCTGGATTTGATCGCCAACCTCATCTTCTTTGTACCCAAGCATGTTCTTCCAACGGGGTGAGTAGTACACTTTTTGGCTTTGCAGGTCCCAATCCCAAATGCCGTCGTTGGCGCCACGCACGGCTAGCGCGTAGCGTTCCTCACTGATGCGCAGCGCCTGCTCGATTTTTTTTCGTTGGGCGATCTCTTCTTGGGCCTGGTGGTATAAGTGTGCGTTTTCGATGGCAATGGCGGCGTAATCGGCCAGGGAACTGAGCAGGGTTTCGTCGGTTTCTTGGAAGGCGCGTGAACTGATGCGGTTGTTTACCGAAAGCACACCCAGCGTTCTGCCCCGCGAGCGGATGGGGACGTGCAGGAGACTATGCACCAGGTACCCTGTGGCTACTTTGAGCGGTGACCCGGTCGTCGGCTGGCTTGTCCGTAATGGGCGGCCGAGCTGCATCACGCTGCCGATAAGGCTATCGTTCACCGGCAGGCGTATGGTCTTGCTTTTCTCCTCGTCTATGTTTTTCACCGCTCGCAGGTAAAGTCGTTCGCTTTGCGCTTCGAGCAGCGCCAGGAACCCTTCTTCGGCTTGCGCAAACTGCACGCCGGCCTCGACAATCCGGCGCAGGACCTCGTCCAGTTCGAGGGTGGAGGTAACGCTCTGGCCGACTTTGGCCAACTCTCGCAACCAGGCAACTTGCTGTTGCAGTTGGGTGGTCAGGTTCTGCTTTTCGCGGCGTAAGCGCCCGGCGGTTGCCACCCGATCGAGAGCTTCGGCTAGTTCGTCGCGATCGATCGGCTTTTTGAGGTAGTCTTGCACGCCGATGCGAAAGGCATCGATGGCGATTTGCTCGGAGCCGTGGGCGGTGGCCAGGATCGCAGGAATGACCTTGCCGGATTCGGTCAGCCGGCGCAGCAAGTCGACCCCGTTCATGTCGGGAAGCTGAAAGTCGACTAACAAAATGTCAATCGCCTGCTGGGGCTTGTGAATCAGTTCGAGCGCTGTTTTCCCACTGTACGCAACAAGCGTCTGATAACCCAATTCCGGCAAGATTTTGCCTGCCAGGAAGTCGGCGATCTCACGGCTGTCATCGATTACCAGGACGGTTTCATGGGTCATACGGCTAAGTTATCCGTTGTCTCACCCTGAGAATGCGTGCATTTTGATTATATCCTCGCTTTCCCCCTATTCACTTTCAACTTTTTTAGGGATAATATACAAATCGTTGCCGCTTGCATCCCCGGAGCAAGACGGCCTTTGATGTAGTCTCGTTCGTACCATTCCCCCATTTGACGACCCCTACCCCTGAAAGGAGGGTACCATGTCGACTATTCCCCCTACCATTGCCTCAAACGAACGGAAGAAGGTGACGCTGCGCACGCTGCACGCCAAGAAGCAGCGTGGCGAGCCGATCACCCTGCTGACCGCCTATGACTATCCCACGGCACTTTTGCTCGATCAGGCCGGGATCGATTCGATCCTGGTGGGTGATTCGCTCGGGATGGTGGTACTCGGTTACGAGAACACCCTGCCGGTTACGATGGATGAGATGCTCCATCACTGCAAGGCGGTTGCGCGCGGGGCCAAACGGCCTTTGCTGATCGGCGATATGCCTTTCCTGTCGTACCAGGCCTCCACCAAAGATGCTGTGCGCAACGCCGGGCGCTTTTTGCAGGAAGGCGGCATGGACGCCGTCAAGTTGGAAGGCGGACGCGAACGCCGGAAGGCCATCCGGGCGATCGTCGAAACCGGTATCCCGGTGATGGGCCATCTCGGCCTGACTCCACAATCGGTCAACCTGTTGGGCGGCTTTCGCCCGCAGGGGAAAACGGCCGAGGCGGCCCAACGCCTGCTGGAAGATGCATTAATCCTGCAAGAAGCGGGTTGTTTTAGCCTGGTGCTCGAATCGGTCCCGGCGCAGCTGGCGCAGGCTATTTCGGAGCGCCTGGAAATCTTTACCATCGGCATCGGCGCAGGAGCCGGTTGCGATGGCCAGGTGCTGGTGGCGCACGATCTGCTGGGCCTGTTCGAACGTGCACCGAAGTTTGCCCGCCAGTACACGCATTTACGCGGCGAAATGCTGGCTGCCTTCACCGCTTATATCGCCGACGTCCAGGCCCGCACTTTCCCGGCCCGCGAGCACACCGTCGAAATGGCGGAAGAAGCGTGGGAGAAGTTTCGGGAGCGGATCGACTAACCTTTTGCCTCCTTCACCTATGTCACGTTTACCTTCCGAACTTGCTGTATCTTCTCGAAGCGAAGGGCAAAATGCCTTCTGCCCGCTTGAGAAGCCTTTTTCCCTGCTCCTGGTCGGCAGCGGCTCGATGGCCTGCCTGTTCGCAGCGCGGTTGGCAGCGGCCGGCACCTCCGTGACCCTGCTCGGTTCCTGGCCCGAAGGGCTTGCAGCTCTCCGAAGAGACGGTGTGCGTCTGCTCGAGCCAGACGGCCGCGAGCGAGCGTATCCGTTGGCCGTTCTGCCGTGCGTGCAGGCGGCGCAGCCGGCTTCTTTTACCCACGCCATCGTTCTGGTTAAGTCCTGGCAAACGCAGCGCGCTACAGAGCATTTGGCGGCTGTTCTCCGCCCGGACGGCCTGGCGCTCACCCTGCAAAACGGCCTGGGTAATGTCGAGATTCTCGCTTCGATTTTGGGCAGCGGGCGTGTCTTGCAAGGCGTTACCACCTTGGGGGCCAATTTGTTGGCTCCGGGCCTGGTCCAGGCCACCGGCGAAGGGCCGGTGACCCTGGGTGAATCCCCCCGTTCGGACGAGTTTGCTGCGCCACTGCAAGCAGCCGGTTTCGAAGTCCAAACCAAGCCCGACCTGGCTGCCCTGGTGTGGGGCAAGTTGGTGATCAACGCCGCCATCAACCCTTTGACAGCGTTGTTGGGTATCGCGAACGGTGAACTGCTCACCCACCACACTGCCCGCAAGCTGATGCCCGCCGCAGTTTGCGAGGCCGCCGTGGTCGCCGCCGCCCTGGGGATTCGCCTGCCTTATGACAATCCACTGGCGACGGTCGAAGCTGTCGCCCGACGGACGGCCATCAACCGCTCATCCATGTTGCAAGATGTGGCCCGCGGCGCCCCGACCGAGATCGATGCCATCAACGGCGCCGTGGTGCGCGCTGGCGAGGGTGCCGGCGTGCTGACACCGGTCAATCTCTCCTTGTGGCAACTTGTGAAAGGCTTATAAACCATGCAAATCGCCTGCTCGCTTTCCGAACTGCGTACAGCCCTTGCCGCGCATCCCCGTCCGCTGGGATTCGTTCCCACGATGGGCTATCTGCACGAGGGCCATCTGGCCCTCGTCCGGCGCTCCAGGGATGAATGCGCCAGCGTGGCCGTCAGCATCTTCGTCAACCCGACACAGTTCGGCCCTGGCGAAGATCTGGCGGCTTACCCGCGCGATCTGCCGCGTGACCTGGCCCTGCTCGAATCTGCCGGTGTAGATGTCGTCTGGACGCCGACGCCCGAGATCATGTACCCGCCCGGCTACCAAACCTACATCACGGTCGAGCAGATCGCCCGGCCGCTCGAAGGCGCCATGCGCCCCGATCACTTTCGCGGCGTGGCCACGGTGGTGGCCAAGCTCTTCAATGCGGTTGGACCTGAACGAGCCTATTTCGGCCAGAAGGATGCCCAGCAGGTGGCCGTGATCCAGCGCATGACGGCCGATCTGAACTTCCCGATCGAGATCGTCGTTTGCCCGACCGTGCGTGAGCCTGACGGCCTGGCCCTATCTAGCCGCAATACTTACCTCACCCCCGAACAGCGCGCCGCTGCCCCGGTTTTACAGCGCGCCCTGCGCGCCGCCGGAGCGGCCTATCTCGACGGAGAACGCCGCGCCGAAACCCTGCGGCAGACGATGTATGACGTGCTGGCCGCCGAGCCACTCGCCAACCCGCAATACGTCTCCTGCGCCGACCGTCATACGCTGCAAGAACTGCAAACCGTTACCGACGGCGCTCTGCTCTCGCTGGCCGTCTACGTCGGGAAGACGCGTTTGATCGACAATTTGCTTCTAGGATAAGAGCGTAGCGGATGGAAAAGGTTGCTACGCTCTAAAATAAGAAGGAGTTTTTTATGTACCGTACCCTGCTCAGCGCCAAAATCCATCGCGCCGTCGTGACCTCTGCCGATCTGCACTACGAAGGCAGCTTAACCGTGGACACCGATTTGCTCAAGGCCAGCGGTATGTGCGTTTACGAGCGCGTCCAGGTGGTAGACGTTGAAAACGGCGCCCGCCTCGAAACGTACATCATCCCCGGTGAGGCCGGATCGGGGGTGATCCAGCTCAACGGCGCCGCGGCCCGTATGGCCGCCGTAGGTGACCACGTGATCATTATGGCCTATCAACTCGTCCCCGATCCGATTCCCCCCGACTATGCCCCCACGGTCGTCCTGGTAGACGAGAAGAACCGCGTGCGTGAAATTCGCCGCGAAAGCGGGTTGGCCGAATGCTGCTAACCATCGACATCGGGAACACCAACCTGACTCTGGGTCTCTACGACGGCGACCGCCTCGGCCCGCGCTGGCGTCTGGCCACCGAGCACGAGCGTATGCCCGATGAATACGGCCTGCAACTGGTCGGCCTGCTCAACCATGCCGGGCACACGCCCGCCGATCTGACCGGTATCTGCCTGGCGTCGGTGGTTCCCCCGTTGACGGGCAAGCTGATCGAGGCCTGCCGTCACTACCTAGATCTCGATCCGCTTGTGGTAGGCACGGGTGTCAAAACCGGGGTACGCATCCGTTACGAAGACCCCAAGGCCGTCGGCGCCGACCGCATCGTCGATTGTGCTGCCGTGCAGAGGTTCTACGGTGGCCCGGCGTGTGTCGTCGACTTTGGCACGGCGACCACTTTCGACGCCATCTCGGCCGAAGGCGACTACCTGGGCGGTGCGATTGCACCCGGTATCGGCATTGCGGCCGATGCGCTTACCCGCCGCACGGCCAAGCTGCCGCGGGTGGATATCCAGCGGCCACCGTCGGCCATCGGGCGCAACACCGTCCATGCCATGCAGTCGGGGCTGTTGTTCGGGTACGTGGGCCTGGTAGAAGGCATGGTGGCGCGCTTCCGGGCAGAGTTAGGCCCATCCATGAAAGTGATTGCCACCGGCGGCCTGGCGGAAGCCGTGGCGCGTGAGACCACCGTGATCGAAATCATCGCACCCTGGCTGACGCTGGATGGCTTGCGTTTGATTTGGGCGATGAACCAGGGGTAAACGGTGTAGCGGAACGTCACTTTTTTCTGCCCTCCGCATCTAAATCAACGTATGGACGCAACACCTGTCTTCGCTCCTCCCACCCTGAAGCATGACCCGCCGGTCTCTCCTTTGCACCCTGGTGATCTCTGTCCGCAGTGCGGCCAGGGGAAACTGGACTACAATGGCATTTTGCTGCTGGCCTGTGAAGCGTGTGGGTATGTCGTTGGAGAGGGCGGCGGCTGCACCTGATAATCCGGAAGTATGACGCTTCCGTCGGAAGCGAAAGGAAACGATATGCCCTTACTTAACGATCAAATCATCGCCCAGGTACGCGAAGCCTTCGATGCCGGTTTGAAGCACGATGTCGAAGTGCTCTTCTTTGGCAAGATGGATGGCTGCGACTACTGTGACGACACGCGGCAGTTGCTCGAAGAAGTGACCGCCCTGTCGCCAAAGTTCCATCTCAGCGTTTACGACCTCGAGCAAAACGCCGATGTCGCCAAAGCGTACCATGTCGACAGAGCGCCGGTTACCCTTATTGCCGCCCGTAATGGCGCGGCGATCAAAGACTACGGTATCCGTTTGCTTGGCATTCCCTCGGGGCACGAGTTCAGCACGCTGATTCAGGACTTGATCCTGGTCTCGGGCCGCGAATCTGGCCTGGATGAACTGACCCGCTTGTTTCTGAACAGCCTGAAAAGCCCGCTGCACCTGCAAGTTTTCGTGACCCCAACCTGACCCTACTGCCCGCCAGCCGTGGTGCTGGCTCACCGGATGGCGCTCGAAAGCGAACTGGTTCAGGCAGAAATGATCGAAGCGATGGAGTTTGGCGACATCGCCGCCCGCCACGGCGTCAGCGGCGTACCGCAAACGACAATCAACGACGGCGCCGGCACGCTTGTCGGCGCCGCGCCGGAGGCCTATCTGGTCGAGGAAATCAAAAAAGCATTGAAAATCTGATCGCCCAAGGAGTCTGCATGAAAACCTCTGTCACCTGGAAAGGCCGTATGAGTTTCGACGGCCACACCGATTCTGGCTTCACCGTTCCCATTGGCACCGATCCAAGCGTCGGCGGCGACAACGACGGCCCGCGTCCGATGGAATTGCTCGCAATGGGCTTGGCCGGCTGTACGGCAATGGACGTTATCTCCATTCTCCAGAAGAAGCGCCAGCAGATCAGCGCTTTCGAAGTGCGTGTGGATGCTGACCGCGCCGATGAGCATCCCAAGGTGATCGCCAGCGCCGTGATTGAATACGTCGTAACCGGAAAAGGCGTGGACGAAAACGCTGTTTTGCGCGCTATCGAACTGTCGGCCCTGCGCTATTGCCCGGCGCAGGCTATGCTCGTCAAAGCTTTCCCGATGGAACTGGTGTATACGATTTACGAAGAAGGCCAATCCGAGCCGGCCGTGCGCGGCAAGTATACGCCGGGGGAAGTGGCGTGAAGCGCTCTTTCGCCTGGCGGCTTCTGTAGGGTACGTTCGGCGCTGCGCGGCATGCGCCGGTTACCGGTTTGTCTGAAGCGATCGATCGCCTCGACCTCGATCCTGTCTACCCGGTGGCGGTGTGCCTGAGCGGACATCGCAGCCTGCCGTGCCCGCGTTTGCTACGCGGGCACGGTTTCGAAGCCTACAGCCTGAAGGGCGGTATCCTGGCGTGGAAAAAGGCCGGGTTTCTGCCGACTACAAGTAGACGTGGGACAAGGCGAGCCACGCCAACCATAGCGGCTACCCTTTGCGTGCACACACGCCGGGAACGGCTGTTGCCAACGGTGATGGGTACGGTACAATTAGGGTAAGATGTCCACGCTTCCTGATCGCATCCGCATTTTGATCGCCGACGATCACCTCATCGTGCGGCAGGGGTTACGCCTGATCCTCGAAACCGAGCCGGACCTGGCGCTGGTCGGCGAGGCGATCGATGGGGCTGAGGCTGTGCACCTGGCCGAAGAACTGCACCCTGACGTGATCCTGATGGATTTGCGTATGCCCGGCACCGATGGGCTGGCAGCGATCGAAACGCTGCACCGCAGCCGGCCGGAGATAGCCATCGTCATCCTGACCACCTTCGATGAAGACGATCTCATGTTGCGTGGGCTGCGTGCCGGGGCGAGGGGTTTCCTGCTCAAAGATACCAGCCGTGAGACGCTTTTCGGCGCCATCCGGGCGGCTGCACGGGGTGAAATGCTGCTTCGTCCCGAAACGTTGGTCCGCTTACTGACCCGCATCGAAAACGCTCCTGCCGATACCCTGCCGGCTACATTGAGCCTGACCGAACGCGAGCGCGAGGTGCTGGCTGCCGTTGCCCAAGGCGAGCGCAGTAAGGAAATTGCCGTCAAGCTCAACATCACCGAGCGCACCGTCAAGGCGCACCTGGCAAGCATTTATAACAAGTTGGGGGTCGATTCGCGGGCGGCTGCCATTGCCGTGGCTGCCCAGCGGGGGTTGCTGTAATTTCCTGTTTTCTCAAACAGCCAGCTTGAACTGGACGATCAGCCAACCCTGGCTCAATTTTTTGATGTCCTCTGCCAATGGCTTACGATCGGCATCCAGGCCGACACCGAGCGATTTCGCTACCTGCGGCGACCGCAGTGCATACGTCTTCAGTGCAGGAATGGCGGCGTCGCCGGTGAAGACCTCGGTCTGTGCGTGCCGAACTTTGCCGCGTAGCAGCACATTGGCTTCGCCGCCGCGCAGGCTGCGCCACCACATGCGGCGAGGTTTGCTGATCACGAGCAGCACGTGTTCATCCGGCTTGTCATCCAGTTCGACATACGAAACCGGCGTGCGGTAGGTTTGGCCGCTTTTGTGCCCGGTGTAGCTGACCAGCATCATCTGGTTGCTGAGCAGCCAGTGAAAGGGGGATTGAAGAATTACTGTGATGATGGGGTTGTACCACATATTCAACGCTCCCAAAAGCTGATGCTTTCGATGTGATAGGTTTGCGGGAAGAGATCGAAGGGTGTGATCTGCCGCAAGCGATAACCGCTTTCGCTGATGTGCCGGGCGTCACGGGCGAGGGTTGCCGGGTCGCAGGAAATGTAAGCGATGTGTGTGGGAGCCATTGCCAGGATGGCCTGCCGGGCGCGCGGCGCCAGGCCGGCCCGCGGTGGGTCTACGAGAACGATGTCGGGGCGAACTTCCAAGGCGGGAAGTACCTCCTCTGCTGCGGCCTGGTACAGATCTACATTGTCGAACTCATCCAGGTTACTGGAAAAATCGTCGCAGGCCGACGGTGAGAGCTCGACGCCGATCAGTCTGGCAACGCGTGGGGCCAGAAAAGCGCTGAACAGCCCCACGCCGCAATACGCATCGAGCAGCGTCGTCGCAGGCGTGAGCGGCAGGTTAGCCAGGACGTGTTCGACCATGGCAGCAGCCAGCGGGGTGTTGACCTGGAAGAACGACTCGGCAGACACGCGGAAACTGCGATCGAGCACGTCGATGAAAAAATAATCGCTGCCTGCCAGCACCATGCTTCCCGCAGGCCCGATTTGTACTGCCGAGACCGGCAAGTTTTCCACATCGAATTCCAGGGCCTCGGCGCTTTCCAGCAGTAGCAGCACATCGTCATCGCCGCTCAGGCGCAGGCCGATGCGCGCCAGGCCCGGTGTGGGGGCGAGATCGAGCTGCGGCCAGGTGGCATTGATCGTCTCTTCGGGCAGGTGGCATTCCCGAATGGGGAGGATGCCTGTGCTGCCATCGAGAGCTTTGCCTTCGAAGCCCAGGCGGCCTTCTTCAGAAAGGTGAAACTGGATGTAGTTGCGGTAGTTCCATGCCTGAGGAGATGCGACGATTGGTTGCAGCACTGGATTGGCGATGCGCCCGATGCGCTCGAGCTGGTCGCGTAGGATACCCGTTTTAGCCTGCAACTGGGCTGCGTAAGGCAGGTGCTGATAGTGGCAGCCGCCGCACCACCTTTCGGTCGCAGCCTGATGATGCGAAAGTGCGAAATGGTGGGGGCAGCGCGGGGAAATCCGTTCGGCTGACGGTTCGAGTACGGCGAGGAGTTCGGCGCGCACATGGCCGCGTTTCTCCTCGACGATACGCACGCGTACGTGCTCGCCGGGCAGGGCATAGGGCACAAAGCAGGCGCGCCCATCGGGGATGCGGCCCAGGCAATCGCCGCCGTAGGTGAAGGTCGTGAGGGTCAATTCATACGTATCCATATGGCCCTACTTTACAACAACCTGCGCCAAACGGCAAGAAGTTCTTTGATTTTCCTCGATGAGCGGCTTGACAATGCATTCACATACGGGTAAAATACCGTTCGCTTCCTACGGGAACAAAGTAATGTACCTTAAGCCGAGATAGCTCAGTTGGTAGAGCACGCGACTGAAAATTGCGGTGTCGCCGGTCCGATCCCGGCTCTCGGCACTGGCGACCCAATTTGGGCCGTAGTAGTTTCCGATGCGGGCATGGTTCAGTTGGTAGAACAACTCCTTGCCAAGGAGTAGGTCACGGGTTCGAGTCCCGTTGCCCGCTCAAATAAACTGCTGGTTGTTGGCTGCTGATTGCTGATTGTTAAGCCAGTCGGCAATCAAAAGCCTGCAATCAGCAGTTTTTTTTCCAAAACATCAAATGGCGTCGTGGCCAAGTGGCAAGGCAAGGGTCTGCAAAACCCTGATCACGGGTTCAAATCCCGTCGACGCCTCAGTAAAATAAACCATTTTCTGCCCCTTTTCGTGGGCCAAAGCCCGGGTGATGGGCTTGAACACACAACCCCGCGGCGAAGCCCTGCGGGGTTGTGCGTTTAACCGGTGGTGATGCTGTGCCTATCGATACCTTCATTCCGCAAACCTTCCCTGCACCGTGGATGACACTCGACTGGATAACTGGATCGAGCCTAGTCCTGGGCTACGCCCTGCAGGTCTCCTGCCCGCAGTGCCGGGCGGCTTTCTTTGCCCTCAAGGGCAACGGCAGCTATGACTGCCCCGATTGCGGGCCGGCGCTGGCCGTAGGCCTGGGCTAAAACGCCGCCGTAACCGCCACAGCCGGGGGACCCGCGCGGTGAAATGTACGTTTCTCCTGTCAAAGACAGTTAGAGTTACCACTGACGACAATTAGAAATGCTCACGGTTGATAGTGCAACCATCTGCACTTTTCCGGCGACAGCCTGCTTCTGCCGGAGTCTTCCTGCAGCGTTTCTTACGACACCTGCTGCGCCTGGCTGTGGGTCTCCGAGAAAGACAGCGAGAGGAATTCGCCGCTGCCCTTCTCGGAACGCGCCTGCGGAAGCTTTTTGGGGTCTTCCGGGCTTAGCGTGAAGAGTTCCCGCAATGCGGCATTCTTTCCCGGCAAAGCCGGAAGAGCAGCTTTTTTGTATGCATTCGAGTGCATTTGTATTAGCCAAAAGTGACAATGTACAGGTAAAATCGGCATAACTGTTGGGTGGTGTGACAGGAAAACCAAAAGCAAGTTATCTTTTCCGCATGTGATATCTGGCTTTGAAACCATTATTCAAAGATCGATCAAGGGTATGGAAATGGAGTTTCTATCAATTCTCGCCGATATGGCTCTTGAAAGTGTCACGCAATTACCTTCGCAACCTGTAGACGAGAAGAAAATGCGCGTGCTTAGTTCGCTTCTTCTGACAATAGGTATGGTATCTGGTGTTGGGTTATCAGGTTACTTTTTGGTTGACTCTTTCCGCTCTGGGTTACTACTCGCGGTTTATTTTTGGATTGGTATCACAGTCGATCTCATAACCGCGTTTTCTATGGGAGTTATCCTTATCAAATTGTGGGATTGGAAGTCAAATGTTAATGTTCAAGAAAACGAAGAATTCCTCGCATCCGATCTCCGTTCCGTAATAGCCCTTTCAATCCTGTCATTGATACCTGGATTGCATATCCTTTTAGCGCCCTTGACCGTTGCCAAAGCCAAAAGCTTACTGGATTTTGTTGGACACGCTCCTGGAATGCAACCATATAGAAAAGTTGCTGGTAACCTAATCCTTATCGTTACACTTTTGCTTATGATGTACACTGTGATCATTGGATTGATCTTGATCATTGCTGGCGACGTCAGAAGAGTGCAATGAGTTAGGATAGCAATCTACGCGCTGATGAGTTGTATGCTCTGGTAGCAACAAGGTAGGGCAGATCCCCGCCCAACAGTCGCATGCGGCCCAACCGCCTGCCGGCGTGGCGCACGCCGGGTCTGGAGTAAAGCCAGGCATTAGTTCTTGCACCTTGTCACGCCACATCCGGCAGCGGCTTATGCAAAGCGTTGGGCGGCGCGCAGATAGTGCAATAATAGATCTTTTAGGGTCTTCCGGGCTTAGCGTGAAGAGTTCCCGCATTGGGGGTTGTGCGTGTGCTTCGCACACGCACAACCCCCAATGCGGCCCCCTTTCCCGGCAAAGCCGGGAAAGCCATCTTTTACCATGGAGGAGAGCATGAGATTAGCAGAAGCTTTGGTGATGAGGGCAGATACAAAAAAAAGAATTGAGCAGTTAAGGCAGCGCCTCATTCGGAATGCTAAAGTACAAGAAGGTGAAAAGCCAGCAGAAGACCCGCAAGCTTTGCTAGATGAAATGGAGAAGCTATCCGATGAGCTTGTAAAGCTGATACAAAAGATCAACAAAACAAATACTGTTATCGAGATCGAAAAGGGTTTGACCATTGCGGATGCGATTGCGCAAAGAGATGTACTCATGCTAAAGCAAAATTCGTATCGTGAATTGGCTCAAGCAGCGACAATTACGCAGGATGTTCGCACCAAGTCGGAGATCAAGTTCAAAGGCACGGTAAAGGTAGCCGAAATACAAGAGAAAGCCGATAAGGCAGCCAAAGCTCATCGAGAAATCGACACCAAAATACAGGAAATGAATTGGCGTACTGATCTGCTTGAATAATGCTGTAATTTTATAGTTGGTAGTTATTTCATAAGGGTGAACGCAGCCCCTGCCAACTGGGGAAAAGTTGGTATCTGGTAGGTGCGCGGGGCCGCTCCTGGTGGGTTCGACCCCCACATAACAGCGTATGCCCAGTAACGTAACAAAGGTACAGGGCAAAGTAACGGTAACTACCGGGCGTTAACTTATGAAGTAGCGAGGGTGGGTACGGGGAATAGGGCACTGTATGGTGCCTTATTTGGTTTGAATATGAAGATAAAATATAAGGTAATCGCCCCAATCAAGCGAATGGCTGACGGTACATTTTGATAATCATAAATCCGGGCCAGAACCCGCCCAACCCTCACAGGCAGGCCAACCGTCTTACGGCGAAGCACGCTGTGTCAAAAGCAGAAGTGGACCTGGTTTTTGTGAATTGCCGTGCCACAATCGGCGGCTGCCCCGGCCAGCATATAAGGATAGTATGCGATGCAAGATATCATCAGCACGAGTATTAAAGACGTTGAAGAACTTATCCGCTTTGTGGAATCGGGGAAACCGGTATCCTATTTATTCTTTTGGGGCCATCAACCGACAAAAGACGGAAGTATATCGAAAAGCTGCATGAGTAATTGGTATCGTTCACCCTTCGTTAGTGATGGAATAACCTATCCCACAACAGAACATTATATGATGGCAAAAAAAGCGCTCCTTTTTGGCGACGAACCGATATACCGGGCAATTCTACAAGCCAAAACGCCCCAAGAAGCGAAAGCTCTCGGACGAAAAGTGAAAAATTTTGTTGAAGAAGTCTGGAATATGCATCGAAAGGAAATCGTGATAGCAGGGAACGAGGCGAAATTCTCACAGCAAGTTGATTTGAAGCACTATTTACTATCGACCCAGGATAATGTGCTTATAGAAGCCAGCCCATATGATCGTATATGGGGGATTGGAATGGCGATGGGTGAGAAAGCTATAGAAAATCCCAGATCGTGGAAAGGGTTAAACTTATTGGGATTCGCCTTGATGGAAGTCAGGAATCGGATAGCAATGGCGAAAGATGCGCTAAGCCGGTATCCATGCTTGCCCCAGTAATCCACGGTTTTGTAGCAGGGATGAGTGGGGTCGGCTGCAACGGCTCGGAGTTGGTGGCAGTGCTGGCGTAATCTTTCGATATCGTCGGGGTTGTTCTTCAGATAGTCAGCGATGAGACGGAACAGTTTTGCGGTATATATCGGCAGGCAAATTGCTCCCATCAGCGGCTTCAACGCCGAAGGAGTACCCGCTCATTGACGTCCGTACACCGAGATGCAGTTGCGGCTGGAGGCTATAACTGGCTCTTTGCGCCAATTTGCCCAGCGTTCTTTCAGACACAAGCCAGCGATTCTCGCCATCAAGTCAAGCTCAGACGGCCATGCATATCGTGTGACAATTGGCGAGAGTTGTGTGCCTGCGGCCGAGATGGTGACATGGGTTTCTTCGAGTAACTGCCTGACGGGATCATAGCGGGCTATATCCAGACGCACCTTATCGATTTCAAGGTTTTCCAGATCAACATATTGATTGTTGCGCAAGCGGCAGAATTCGGTTGGTATGCCACCTTCGATCACAAAAACGCCCTTTTCATTGAGATGGGCGGCGGCATTCTCGAAACAACGAACTTGCTCGTCTTGCGTGAGCAAGTTGAAAAATGTATTGAACACAATGTATATCAAGTCGTAGCGATGGGGGATGGCTACATCGGCGAAATTTCCCAAAACGACGGTGAGTTTTTCGGCGCCAGGTTTCGCACGCAGTTTAGCGAGCATCGCAGGCGAGAAATCAATCCCATCGACCTGAACGCCCTTTTCGGCTAGAGGAAGTGCAATCCTTCCCGTGCCGATGGCAAGTTCGAGCGCCCGCCCGCCCTGGGCGAGCTGTTCGAAGAATGCAACCGTGGCCTTTTCATCCCCACGGACAGATGCCTCGTCATAACCATCTGCGATATCCTCTTCGAAACTCATTTCCGGCTTGTATTGATCCATTTGATCATCTCCATAAAAGTAGCTTGCAACGGGTATATTGAGGCTATGGTACCGACGGCAGCCGTCGTCAAAAGCGGCTACTCGTACCCGCCCAAAGCTGAAACATACGCCTGGTAAACTCCTGTTTGACAAATCCATAATAATTTTATATGATTATTACGTTAACGTTGCCGGTAACGTTTCCGTTAACGTTACCGAGCTGTCGATTGAGGCCAATTGCCAGTCCATGAAACATAACCGCAAATCTATCACCATCCATGATGTTGCAGAAGCCGCCGGTGTTTCGGTTTCAACCGTTTCGCGGGTTTTGAATGGGAAAGATGATGTTGCTACCGAGACTGCTGACCGGGTGAAAGGTGTGATCCAGTCGCTGGGTTATGCTTCCAGCCTGGCGGCCCGAGGAATGCGCAGCCATCGCACCAACGTTATCGGCCTGATTACGCCGGAAGTGACTTCGCCCTATTCGATCGATGTCTTGCAGGGCATTAATTGGGCGCTGACTCCGCTGAATTACGATATGTTGATCTACTCGAATATGAATTACCGCCGTAATGTCCTGACTCCGCAGGAGCCTTACTTCGTTTCTCTGTTGAATGGCAACATCGCGGATGGCGTGATTGTGGTGACACCCGTGACGCCCACCTTTTCCGTGAATAATGCTCCCATCGTGGTGGTCGATCCAAATAACGAAACGCCAGACTATCCGGCAGTAATTGCCACGCACTGGGAAGGAGCTTGCCAGGCGATGCAATATTTGATCGGCCTGGGCCATCGGCGGATCGGTTTCATCAATGGCCGGAACGAGTTGGTAAGTTCTTCCAGGCGCTTGCAGGGATATCGAGATAGCTTGACGGCGGCCGGTATCCCCGTGGACGAAGCGCTGATCGAGACGGGCGATTACACCAGTGAGACGGCAGAGGTCTGTACTCGCCGTTTGCTGGCCCTGGCTATGCCTCCGACAGCGATTTTCGCGGCCAACGATCAATCGGCCATGGGTGTTTACAGAGCCGCCCGCGAGAAAGGTCTCCAGATTCCCGAAGATTTATCTGTGGTTGGTTTTGATAATCTTCGGGAATCTGTTTTATTAAACCCGCCGCTGACAACAGTCCATCAGTTTTTATTCGATATGGGCCGCTTTTCGGTGGATATGTTAATGAAGCTGATTGACGGCAAAGCATTGGATGCCCAGTTGCATAAAATCAACACCCAGTTGGTGATCCGTGGCTCGTGTCGTCCGCCTGCGTGCAAGGCATAGCACGGACGAGTAAATTGTTCGAGAAGGTTTCCGACAGAAAGAGGTTGCCTATTGCGGATAAATAAACCCTACTTCCCCATCACACACACTCAAACCGGTTTTGTATGAATATTTCAGGAGGAAAAATGTCGAAAAATTTAACCAGGCGCGATTTTGTGAGGCTGGCCGCCGCCGGTACGGCAGGATTGGCGCTTACAGCTTGTGGCCAACAGACCCCTGCGGCCACCCCACAAACGATCAAGGTAATCGAGACCGTCGTTGTGGAAAAAGAAGGAAAAACCGTCGTTGAGACGGTGGAAGTTGTCAAAGAAGTTACGGCCACGCCCGAACCCACAGCAGCACCCGAAGCGATCGCTGACATCATGGGCACTTTCCCCCGCCGGGAGACCGTAATCGTCAGGCAACTTACCGGGCGCGTCGGTACACCCGATAACTTCAACCAGTGGGTTGGCTGGAAATGGCAGGATCGCGGTATCCAGAACCTGGCTGACGAGCCATTCTGGTCGGTCGACTTCGCCACAGGCGAGATCATCAATGGTTCCGCAGATGGAGATGCACAATACAACGCAGACTTCACGGAATGCACGGTTCCCCTGCGCCAGGGTGTCGCCTGGTCCGATGGCGAACCCTTCACCGCCGCCGACGTGGTCTTTACGATTGAAAGCCTGATGAAATATGAGGGCTTCAACGCGCATTCCTACTTCGTGGATAACGTTGATACCGTTACGGCAACCGATGATTACACGGTAGTCTTCAAGCTGAAGCAACCCAACTCCCGTTTCCACACGACTTTCCTCGATCGTTGGGGCTGCACCAGGTTCTTCCCCAAGCACATCTTCGAGAAGGAAGCCGACCCGGTTCAGTTTCCGTTCAACCCGTACGTAGGCTGCGGGCCTTATAAGCTGCACAGTTTTGACCCTCAAGGGTTCTGGACAGCCTGGGAAAAACGCGAAGACTGGGACAAAAGCCCGACCGGCATCCTGTATGGCGAACCGAAGCCCAAATACATCATTTATCAGGCTTTTGACAATGAAGGTGCTCAGATCCTGTCGCAAATGACGCACGAATTGGATTATGTAGAGCTGTCAGCCGATGGCCTTAAGGCGTTGTTGGCGCAGTCGGAAACCTCGCGTGCTTACCAGCCGACTTTCCCCTTCGTGGTCAACAACGACCCCTGCATCACCGGTGTGCTTTTCAACACCGCCCGGGCCCCATTCGATAACGTTGATGTGCGCTGGGCATTGGTGCTGGCGATGGATATCGTGGAATATACAAGTATCGCGGTGGATGGCACCGGCACTTTGAGTCCGGTACACATCCCACACCTTGGCCCTTACCCGAAAGATTACATCGGCCCCCTGCAGGATTGGCTGAAAGCATTCACCATTGACGTGGGTGACGGCGAAACCTTTGCGCCTTACGACCCCGACGCTCCCAAGCGTGTGGCGGACTATGCCAGAAGCCGTGGGTATGTCTTCCCCGAAACCGCAGAATTCCAGGCCCAGGCGTTTGGGTTGGGTTGGTATAAATATGCCCCGGAGATTGCCGAGAAACTGCTGGTGAAGAACGGTTTCTCCAAGGATGCGGATGGTAAATGGTTGCTGCCCGACGGCACGCCCTGGAAGATTGGCTTCGTGTGCGGCACGGTACTTTCGAACCATGATGCCCGTAATGCCGCGGCTGCCGTGCAGCAGTGGAAGAAGTTTGGCATCAATGCTGAGGTGCTTTCCATCGAGAACAATGATGGCCTGCAGGCTACCGGTGACTTCGATGTCAGCGGCAACTGGCCGGCGCAGGAGCCCTGGGGGGCCGGTCCCGATTTGTATCGCGTGCTCGACCGATGGAACTCCGCCTACAAGAAACCCCTGGGAGAGCGTACCCAAGGCATTTACTCGCGCTGGTCAAGCGATGAGATGGATGCCATCATCAAGAAGCTGCGCGAGACGGATCCCTTCAATACCGAAGGCGTCATCGCCGCGGGCATCGAGGGTCTCAAGGAAGCCGTCGCCAATATGCCCGGCATCCCGACTTACGGGTATATCGGCTTTATCGGCTGGGATATGTACTACTGGATCAACTGGCCCGGTAGCGAAAATGCCTATAATGTGCCTTATACACACTGGCCCAACTTCAAGTACACAACCCCATTCCTGCAAGCTACTGGCAACTAGGGCACGGAAAGGTAGTAAGCGTTTCGTGGATAAGCTTTCTGAGCCTTCCGCATGGAGGCGGATTAGGTTCAGCAGGTAGTATTCCGGTTATCCTGGACGGGTGAGCGTGGAGGCGGGCAAGGACCGCCCACTTGCCCTGACCGCACTTCAACCCGTCCAGGACACTTTTCGATAAGTGAGGTGGTCGCTGTGGCATTCCTGAAACGATATCTCATCCCTCGTTTGTTTCAATACTTTTTAGTCATTTGGCTTGGCATCACGGTTGTTTTCTTTATCCCCAGGGTTACCCCCAATGACCCTGTCATGGCGATGATCAGCATGATGAGGGCGCGCGGATCCACCTTGGAACCAGGCGCGATGGATGGCATCATCCATGATCTGACCGAGATGTATGGGTTGGAAGGCTCCTGGCTCGATCAATACTGGGCTTTTTGGGGCCGGCTGTTCCGCGGTGATTTTGGCGTCTCTTTTTTCCAGTTCCCCACCAGAGTTAATCAGCTCATCGCCACAGCCATGCCCTGGACTTTGGGCCTCCTGTTGAGCACAACCGTTCTCTCCTGGATATTTGGAAACATCATCGGCGGGCTTGCAGGCTACTATTCGCGCAAGGCTTGGTCGCGAATCCTGGATGCCATTGCCATGGTAATTCGCCCCCTGCCCTATTACATCTTCGCCTTCGGTTTACTGCTGGTTTTTGCTTCTACCCTGGTCTTTCGCTGGTTCCCCATTACAGGCGGGGCATCCATGGGCGCCATACCCACCTTCACCTGGCCTTATATCAAAGATGTGCTCTGGCATTCGTTCTTGCCGGCCATGTCGTTAAGCATCCTGGGAGGCGCAGTCACGTTTCAGACCATGAAGTTATTGGTACAAAACGTCAGTGCGGAAAGCTTCGTTCAGTATGCCAAGTTGGGTGGTGTTACCGAAGACCGCATCGTGGGCAAATATGTCATTCGCAACGCCATGCTACCGCAGATCACCGGCCTGGCGCTTTCCCTGGGACAAATTTTCAGTGGGGCACTGATTACGGAAATCGTTTATGGCTATCCTGGCATGGGAATGTTGCTCTATAACGCCATCGTGCGAGGTGACTACAACTTGATCATGGGGATCACCATCTTTTCGATTGTGGGCATCACAACGGCGATCCTGATCCTGGATCTGACCTATCCTTTGTTTGATCCACGGGTGAGATATTACTAAGGAGAGCTTGTCACATGAAAGTGCTCAGAGATCTATTCAGGGATTACCGCTTCTCTTTCAGCTTCATCGTCCTTTTGATCATTGTGATCATGGCGTTCCTGTCCTTCTTTTCGCCTTATGACCCCACTTTATGGAATGTTGTCCCAAGAGATTTGAAACCGTCGGCTGAATACCTGCTTGGCACCGATTCCAACGGGCAGGATATCTTCTGGCAGGCCACATTTGCAGTACGCAATTCCTTGATTATCTCCCTGATTGCCGGGTTGGTTTCGAGGATGATCGCCATCCTGGTGGGGATGGTCGCCGGATATACCGGAGGAACAACCGACCGGGTACTGATGTTTATGGGTGACAGTTTGTTGGTGATTCCGCTCTTTCTCATTATGGTGATGCTCGCCATGATGGTGCGAGAGTTTATGAACCTGATTGTTTTGGGGTTGTTGCTGTCCTTCTTTGGCTGGGCATGGGATGCCCGGCTGATCCGCTCGGTGATATTAAGTTTGCGCGAACGAGAGTTCACCAAGACGGCTATCCTTTCAGGTGCGGGAACGGTGAAGCTGGTTGTCAATGAATACATGCCTTTCGCCATGCCTTTGATCTTCTCGACTTTGATCAATAATATCGCCTGGGCGATCGGGTTGGAGATAACGCTGGCATTCCTGGGATTGGTCAATCTCAATATTCCCACCCTGGGCACGATGCTGAATTGGGCGCTCTTCTACCAATCGATTCTGTTAGGCCGCTGGTGGTGGGTCTTGACCCCGGTGGTTTTATCACTCTTCCTGTTTATTGCCCTTTACTGGCTTTCGGTCAGTATCAGTGAGTATCTGGATCCCAGAACGCGTATCCAACGCGTCGGGGCGTCGTGAGGTTACCGTGAATGACTCTATTCTAGGGATTGAAAAAGTAAATCTACCCGTCCTGCGAACCGAAAAACTGAAAGCCTTCTATCTGCTGGATGTACACGGAACCCAAAAGGTTGTCAAGGCTGTCAATGAAGTCGATCTTGCGATCCGTGAGAACGAAGTCTATGGCATCGCCGGGGAAAGCGGCTGTGGAAAAACAACCTTGCTGAAAACGCTTTTCGCAGCGATCGAACCGCCGCTGCGTTTGGTGGGCGGCAAAATCTATTATCATTGGTATGGCGGTGATGTTGATAACCGCATTTTGAGCAAGGATGGCAGTGAAATCGAGGTTACCGCGCTTAGCCCGGCGAGAAAGCGCCAACTGCGACTCGAATTCGTGTCTTATGTGCCCCAAGGCTCGATGAGCGTGCTCAATCCTGTGACCAAGATCAAAGATACCTTTCAGGATTTCATCTTCAGTCACGTCAGTGGCAAGAGCCGCAAAGAAGCTTTTACGCTCGCCGAAAATTATATTGTTGAGTTGGGATTACCTCGCAATATCCTGGACGCCTATCCGCATCAATTATCGGGTGGTATGCGCCAGCGGGTGACGATAGCGCTGGCAACCCTCTTACGGCCGCGGATCATCATTGCCGACGAACCGACGACAGCGCTCGATGTGGTTGTCCAACGCGGGGTGGTGCAGCTTTTGAAACAAATTCAGGAAAAACTGAAAAATACCATCATCCTGGTCACGCACGACATGGGCGTTCACGCCAACGCCGCCGATCGGATTGGGATTATGTATGCCGGGAAGATCGTCGAAGAAGCGACTACGGAAATCATCTTTGACAGCCCCCGGCATCCCTATACACAGTATCTGATCAACTCACTGCCCAGGTTCGGCGATAAGACAACCCGCCAGAGTGTACCCGGCAGCCCGCCTTCGTTGGCAAATCTGCCCCCGGGTTGCCCCTTCCACCCGCGCTGCCCCCAGGTACTGGATATCTGTACCAAACGAATGCCGGCCTTAATCAATCTGGATACCAACCACAAAGTGGCTTGTTGGTTGGATCGATCTGCTTCGCAAGAAGACGAAGGTGGATAGCATGGATCAATCAACACATACCAAAGCAAGCGGGGCGCCTGTTCGTGCAAACGTTCCGTTTGCCGAGGGCAAGCTGCTTGAAATAAACCACCTGGTGAAGGTTTACTCCTTGGGGAACTTGCTCTCGCGCATTAAGCTAACCGCAACAGACGATGTGACGTTCTTTGTGAAACCGGCCGAAATCTTTGCCCTGGCCGGGGAAAGCGGCTGCGGAAAGACGACGACGGCCAAGATGATCATGGGGTTCGAAGAGCCAACATCGGGTGAGATCATCCACCGTGGCAAAAAAGAAGCCAAAAACGAAAAAGTTTGGCTCACCGAGGGTATCCAGGCCATTTTCCAGGATCCTTTTGGCACCTTTAACCCATTGCGCACCGTGGATCGGTATTTTTTCGAGACCGTTCAGAATTACCGCCT
Organism: Chloroflexota bacterium; assembly: GCA_049325275.1. Classification (GTDB taxonomy): domain Bacteria; phylum Chloroflexota; class Anaerolineae; order Anaerolineales; family UBA4823; genus CAIQJJ01. Next base: position 51,300 of record JBMOLU010000090.1, on the reverse strand, counting down.
GGCGAAGGAGAAGGCAGGGGCGATCAAGCTGATTGATAATACATTACGGGCGGTCGGCCTGACGTATGAGGAATTTGCCGGCAAGTATCCCAATGAATATTCTGGTGGGCAGCTTCAGAGGATTTCGATTGCCCGCGCCTTGCTCACCAACCCATCCCTCATCATCGCTGATGAACCTGTTTCGATGGTGGACGCTTCGCTAAGAATGTCCATTGTGAATTTGTTCAAAAAGTTGCGAGACGAGCTTGGTGTGAGTGTACTCTACATCACCCACGATCTGGCAACTGCCTACTACGTCAGCGACCGCATCGCCATCATGTTCCGAGGAAATATTGTTGAAATGGGTTCGGTCGAAGAAGTTTTGATGAAGCCGAAACATCCTTACACCCGCCTGTTACGCGAATCGATCCCCGAAGCTAATCCCAAGCGCCGCTGGAACACCCATATCAACCTGGCCGAGCTGGAGCACGAAGAATACCTGCGGAAAGGCTGCAAGTTTGCCGGAAGGTGCCCCGATGTCATGGATATCTGCAAGGCAGAAGTGCCTGGCGATATCGTCCTTGACGAGGTGCTCGTCAAGTGCCATAAGTTCACGGGAAACCCATCGTAAGAGTCTACGCTTTGTCCGCCGGGATTTCGCTCGGAAAAAGTGCCCCCTACAGGGTAATTATCCGTGGAAACCCACCCTCTTCCCTGAATGTGCAAGACAGAAAGGCTGCTCCAAACTGGCACAGCCCTGACTTGTGGAGGAAAAGAAACCATGAGTTCGACCGTTAAAAACTATGGCGCGGCGTTTGGCGGGCTAGAGACGCCGGTACGCATGAGCGATGCGCAAATCGAGGTCCGGGCGCGTGAGCTGCTAGGGCAGTTGACACTGGATGAGAAGATCAAGATGATGTGTGGCGACCTGCCATTTTGGCAGGGGCTGCATCAGATGCTAGGGGTCGGTTATGCCTCGCAGCCATGGATTGCCGGTGCAGTGCCGCGCCTGGGCATCCCGGGTGTGCGCTTCGCCGACGGCCCGCGCGGGGTGATGCTGGCAGGCGCGACTACCTTTCCTGTTTCGATGGGCCGCGGGGCCACCTTCGACCCAGACCTGGAAGAGCGCATTGGCGATGTGATCGGGCGTGAGTTGCGCGCGATGGGGGCCAACTTTTATGGCGGCGTATGTATTAATCTGCTGCGCCACCCGGCCTGGGGGCGCGCTCAGGAGACTTACGGCGAGGACCCCATCCACCTGGGCGCTTTTGGCGCTGCGCTGACGCGCGGCGTACAGAAGCACGTGATGGCCTGCGCCAAGCACTATGCCCTCAACTCGATGGAGAACGCCCGCTTCCGCGTAGACGTGACCATCGCCCCGCGCCCGCTGCACGAAATCTACCTGCGCCACTTCAAGAAAACGGTCGAAGCGGGTGTGGCCTCGATCATGAGCGCCTACAACAGCGTCAACGGCGAGTGGAGCGGGCAGAATTACCCCCTGCTAACCGGCATCCTTAAGCAGGAGTGGGGTTTCCAGGGCTTCGTCATGACCGACTTCATCTGGGGGATGCGCGATTCGAAAAAGGCCGCACTGGCCGGCCAGGACGTAGAAATGCCTTTCGCCATGCACCACATCCAACATCTCAAGGAGCTGGTCGAGGGTGGTGAAGTGCCTATGCCTCGAATTGACGATGCCGTCTTGCGCGTCCTGCGCCAGCAGGTGCGTTTTGCGCAAGGCCGTGACCCGCAGGATTATCCGCTCGATTGCGTCGGCAGCCCGGCGCATACCCAGGTAGCCCGCGAAGCCGCCGAAAAAGCGATTGTGCTGCTCAAAAACGAGGGGAATTTGCTCCCTCTGAAAGGGATCAAAACCCTGGCCGTGATCGGCAAGCTGGCCAATACCATCAACACCGGTGACGGTGGTTCTTCCAATACCTACCCGGCTTACGTCATCACACCAATCCAGGGGCTGCGCCAGGCACTGGATGGCGAGGTCGAGGTTTGCTACGATGATGGCAGCGACCCGGCGCGCTCCGCCAAAGTCGCCGCAGATGCGGACGTGGTGGTGCTGGTGGTCGGTTATACCAGTGCAGACGAGGGCGAGTATGTCGAGCCGGGGGCGATGGCCGAGCTTGGTAAGCTCTACCCGCAGCCGTCCGAAGCCGAGGTGCCCATCGCCAAGGCGATGATGGCCGCCATGCAAGGTTCGCAGATGTCCAGTATGCCCCCCGGCGGCGATCGCAAGCATTTGACTCTCAACCCGGCAGACGAAGCTCTGATCCTGGCCGTGGCGGCGGCCAACCGGCGTGTGGTGGTGGCGATGATGGGTGGTAGCGCCATCATCACCGAAGCCTGGCGTGCCCGGGTTCCGGCCATCCTGATGCTCTGGTATCCCGGCATGGAGGGCGGCCACGCCTTCGCCGATATTTTGTTGGGCAGGGTCAACCCCAGTGGCAAGTTGCCGTGTGTCTTTGCAGCCCGTGCCGAAGATTTGCCTACCTATGACATGAACGCCAAAGCGATCACCTACGATATGTGGCACGGCTATCGCAAGCTGGCGCGTGACGGTGCAGAACCGGCTTTCCCATTCGGCTTTGGCCTGAGCTATACCACCTTCCGCTTCGCCAACCTGCGCCTGGAAAAGAACCGCCTCGGCCAGAAGGACGCCCTGGTTGCGACCGTGGAAGCCGGTAACACCGGCTCGGTTGCCGGCGATACCGTCGTGCAGGGTTATGTCGCCGTTCCCGGCTCAAAGGTGGCGCGGGCCCCCAAAGAACTGAAAGCTTTCCGGCGCATCTCCCTCCAGCCTGGCGAAACGAAAACCGTGCGCCTGGAAATCCCCGCCGCGGACCTGGCTTATTACGACGAGCAGGCAGGCTGGACGGTCGAGACAGGCCAGTACACGCTGATCGCCGCGCAGCATTCTTGTGACGGCGAGGCGCTGTGCGCCGAATTTGAAGTGCAGTAGTTCTTCGTAGAAAACATGGAAGGAAAATATGCTCATCGATTTTAACTTCAACCAAGATGGCCAACCCCTTACCCCCTACTGGCGTGTCTGCGTCGGCGGTGGCCGGGTGGGTGAGGCCCTGCGCGCCGATTTTCAGAAACACCTCGAAACGGTGCAGCGCGACATGCCTTTCCAATACATCCGCATGCACGGCCTGTTCCACGAAGACATGATGGTTTACCGCGAAGAGAACGGCCAACCGATCGTCAACTGGCAGTACGTCGATCTGGTGTACGACCACTGGCTCTCCATCGGCATCCGCCCGTTTGTCGAGCTGGGCTTCATGCCCTACGATCTGGCCAGCGGCGATGAAACCGTCTTCTGGTGGAAGGGCAATATCACCCCGCCCAAGGATTGGGGGCGTTGGGAATGGTTCATCGAGCAGTTCGTCCGTCACGTCATCGAACGTTACGGATTGGACGAAGTGCGCCGCTGGTATTTTGAAGTGTGGAACGAACCGGCTTTGAAATTTTTTTGGAAAGACGCCGATTTCACCGCTTACATGGACCTCTACGAGCACAGCGTCCACGCCATCAAGCGCGTCGATGCCCAACTGCGTGTCGGTGGGCCGGCCAGCCACGGCTTTGGCGATCGCATCGGTGAGCCGCCCTGGGGCCGGGAATTCCTGGCGGCGTGCGCCGAACGCAATTTGCCGGTTGACTTCTTCTCCGCCCACCCCTACCCCACCTTCTATCCGTTCGATCCGGAAGGGAACGGTTACATGACCTGGGATGGCCCCGACCGCCTGCTGGCAGACGCGCACGGCTGCGAAAAGATACTGCTCGAATCGGCTTTTCCCAACATCGAGCGCCACTACACCGAATGGAGTTCCAGCCCCAGCCCGCGCGACGCCGTTCACGATACGGCCTTCCTGACTGCCTTCCTCGTCGATAACAACTGGCGGGCACGCGGCCTGATGGATTCGCTCTCGTTTTGGGTGGTCAGCGATATCTTCGAAGAATGCCGCGTGGGCGATATTCCTTTCCACGGCGGTTTTGGGCTGGTGAATGTCCAGGGCCTGAAAAAACCCTCCTACCACGGCTACTGGTTCCTATCCCGACTGGGGGATGAGGCCCTGGCGGAAGGAGATGGCTACGCCGTCACCCGCCGCGCCGATGGGACGCTTGCCGTTTTACTTTGGAACTACTGCCATTACCGCGACGACGCCAACGACAGCCGCTTGCTGGCCGCCGCCAGGCCCACCGAAATCTACGATTTGTTCGCCGTCAAGCCGCCGCGCCAGTTTCAACTAAAGGTAGGTGGTGTCGGGGAAAGTGTTCGCCTGCAAATCACGCGCTTCGACCGGCAGCACGGCAGCGTGTACGATGCCTGGGCGGCGATGGGCGCGCCACACCACATCCTCCCCGCCGACCTGGAAGTGCTGCGCCGCAAGATGGAATTGGATGTAGCTGCCGAACGCGTTGCCACGCCAAACGGCTACCTCGAATGGACGGCCACTATCGAGCCGTTTGGCGTTACCCTTTTGGAGATCAGTTCTGCCGATCGCTAAAAATCCAACAGGAATCAACTCCTCGTAAAGAAAGGTATCTTATGTTTCCTCATTGGACTCAAAACGATTTGTTGGTTGATGGTGTGCAGTTACACTATTCTCGCACCGGGAATGGAGATAAACGCCCACTGGTATTGATCCACGGCTTTTCAGACAACGGCTTATGCTGGACGCCCGTCGCGCGCGATCTCGAGGCAGAATATGATGTGATCATGCCGGATATGCGCGGCCACGGCCTCTCGGAACGCTTGCAGCCGGACAAACCGGTCGATATGGCGGCAGATGTGGCAGGGCTTATCCAGGCCCTGGGCTTAGGCCGCCCGATCGTATGCGGGCACTCGATGGGCGCAATGGTTACCTACCAGCTTGGGGTGCGCTTCCCGGAACTGGCCGGCGCCCTGGTCGTGGAGGATCCACCCTGGTGGTTGTCCCGTCCTGTCCCACCGCCCGGTGAAGCTGCCGAAAATCCCATTGCGAAATGGGTCGAGAGCCTGGCCACACAGACTCTGGACGAACTGCTGGTGGGATACCGCAACGATCATCCCACCTGGCCCGAAGAGCTGCTGCGCCCCATGTGCGAGGCAAAAAAGCAGCTCGATCCCGCAGTTCTGGGAGCGGTGGCTGGTAAACTGCACGCCCAGGAAGTAAACTGGTTGACGACCATTGAAAAAATCACCCACCCGATGTTGGTTTTCACGGGCAACCCGGAGATGGGGGGCATCGTGACTGCGGACGTCGTGGCCAAGGTGCGCGAGCTGAACCCCAAGGTGAACGTCGTGACCATCCCCGATGTGGGACATCTCATCCGCTTTGACAAGTATCCTGTCTTCATGGATGCCTTACGCGCGTTCCTGAAACAGGTCTCATAGTGCCTGACCCATACGCAGAAGAAACACAATGTAAAGACGGGTGTAGGGCCGCACCGCTTTCTACGGTAGCACCATACTTAACCGTGATTTTCCCCACACCGGCCCCGCCCCTTAGATGGCGGGGCCGGTGTGGATGGGAGAAAGCTCGACCACGGTTGAGTGCTGTGACACCCAAGTGGCCGCCCAAGCTGAAAATGATTTTGCGCACGTAAATCAAAGCGGGTAAAATCAGGAGGGTGAAATATTTCTTGGAGCAGAAACATCCCAACGAGGCGATATGGTCGTCGAGTTTGAAGGCGAAATCTTCTATTGGCGTGGGCCGGCCCCTTTTTTCTTCGTCGCCGTTCCCGAAGAGCCAAGCCGTGGCTTGAAAGCAATTTCGCCTGCGGTTTCGTATGGTTGGGGCGTCATCCCCGTGTATGTACAGATCGGTAAAACGGCGTGGAAAACATCCCTGTTTCCAAAGGACGGCCGCTATCTCGTTCCGATTCGGATGAACGTCCAAAAAGCGGAAAACCTTGAAGTAGGCGATCGTGTCGTCATTCGCCTCGAGGTTCGTTGAAAATCAAGCAGGAGTGATCGATGGGATCGGTGCATCAACGTATTGTCCTGGTTACAGGAGCTTCTTCGGGGATCGGCCGGGCCTGTGCCCAACACCTGTGTCACAAAGGGTACCGCGTCTATGGGACCAGCCGGCGTGCCCCGTGGCCAGAAGGAAACCCACAGGCCTCCACACCGACAATGATCCCGATGGACGTAACTTCGGACGAGTCGGTGGCACAAGCTGTTGCATGGATCATGGCGCGTGAGCAACGGTTGGACGTGGTCGTCAACTGCGCCGGGTATAGTCTGTCGGGGGGGGTGGAAGACACCAGCCTCGAAGAAGCCAGGGCCGAGTTCGAGACGAACTTTTTTGGGGCCGTACGCGTCAGCCGCCAGGTACTGCCGGTTATGCGCCGACAGGAGAGCGGCTACTTGGTCCATATCGGTTCCCTGGCGGGGCTGCTCGGCATCCCCTTCCAGGGGTTTTACAGCGCCAGTAAGTTTGCCCTGGACGGCCTGATGGAAGCGTTGCGCGCCGAAGTCAGCCCGTATGGCGTCCAGGTGGTCTTGATCGTACCGGGAGATTTCTATACCGGATTTACGGCCAACCGGATTGAAGCGCAGGCTGCTCAGGCAGGCAAGAGCGCTTACGCCGGCAACTATGCCAAAGCGTTGAAGGTGATGGTGAACGATGAAATTCACGGCCATGCCCCGGAGCGAATTGCGCGTTTGCTGGAGCGCATCATCACAACCAGGTCGCCTCGTCTACGTTACATCACCGGCCCACTGGCAGAGCAGTTCCTCGTGGCGCTGAAAAAGGTGCTCCCGGAGCGCCTGTTCGGTTGGTTGCTCGTAAAATATTATCAGATATCGTAACGCAGAGCTCTTTTGCAACCCAGAAGCAACAGGCGCATCGTCCCACAATATCCGTTCGATGAAGCAAACGTTGCCCTTTCCCTTTCTTTTTACGATTTACGGTCAGGCAGGTGTAGGATGAAAAAGATCAACCCTATCCTCGGGAGCATCGGGTGCCTGGTACTGCTGGTCGCTTGCGGCGGCGCAGCGGAACCCGCTTCACAGGCCACCATGGCGCCTACAGCCACACGCTTTGCGCTGCCGGCAACCTGGACGCAGTCTCCCACGAAGACACAAAGCCCTTCTGCTACCCCGCGTCCCGTGCAAACCTCCGCACCGCTTTCTCCAACGGCTACGCAAACGCCCCCGGTTTTCGGCACACCAACGCCCGATCCCGCCCTGGCGTGGCTGCCGGAGGGGGCCAGACCGCTGCGCGATCAGGGCTGGGCCGTTTCGACGCAGCCTGAAAGCCCGCTGGCGGCTTTTCCGTATGAAATGCCCGACGGCAGTTTGGGCCTCGCCCTGGTGGACGATTTCGAACGCGGCGCCAACGTGCGTTGGACCTGGCATCAGGACCCCCTGGCCGCCGGCTACACCTGGACCCGGATGCGCCGGTTGGCGCGCACGGTCAACCAGAGCGTGCTCTTGTTCCTGGCGCAAGACACGCAAGACCAGTGGATGGCCGGGGCCTTGTATGCCCCCGCCGGAGAAACTCCGCAGGTGCTCGGTCTCGTGCCCGTACAGGACCCGCAGGGTGTGTATGTCGTCGTCACATACTTTGCCGGCCGGGCGTGGGAGTTTTGGGTGCTCGAAAAACAGCAGTTACATCTGTATCAGTGGCAGGATGGCGTGGCAAACGCGTTGTGGGATCTATCCGATGTGCCGCACGATGCGGTGTTTCCTGCCATGGATGCTGACACCGATGTCACTGGCGATGGTGTCCCAGAACTGTGGCTGCGTTGGTGGCCGTGGACGCCCGGCAAAGATTGGGCCTCGTCTGTGGCCTTCCACTCGTATTACGTTGCCGATGGCCTGGGGTATCGCAACGTCGGAAACTTCCCGGATAAAGTCCAACGGCAGGACGTGGATCACGACGGCGTCGAAGAATTCTTGCTGCCCGATCTGTCGGTAACCCCCACTGAGTGGAACGTCATCGAATGGAACGGTGCCGAGTTCGTCGAAGATCGTCGCATTTCGATGCCGCAGGGGCCGGTTCCCCAGGTGCCCAAGTTGAGCCAACTTCCGGCATTGGGCGCCGACCTTTATTTCGTGGAAGGGGGCGCTCACTACCTTTGGGCACAGGCAGGCGGTGCGTTGCAAATCGTCGATGCCCCGCCGGGCACTCCCTGCAGCGAGGCGGCCTTCGCGCAAGAAGTTGTTTCCTGGGCGCCCGGATGCGGCGCAGCCGTGGTCAAAATTCCACGCCAGGGTGATGGGTATTCTTTGGGCCTGATTGCTTTGGGGGCCACAGAGCCGGTCGAGATTCCAAACACACTTTCTCAGAAAGGCCATTCGTCGTTCGGTTGGGATCCGGCGGGCAGCTACGTTCTGCACGGCCGCGCCGGCGACAACCCTGGGCTGTACCGGGTCTGGTTGGGTGGCGGCCAGGCAGAAACGATCGTTGCGCTTTCTGCCTGGCCGGGCGACTTGTTCGGCGTCTCGGCGCCGGCGGTGCTGCCGGACGGTTCGTTCGGCTTCGCCATCCAGGGGCAAGACGAAGGGCAGTATCCCCCGTTCGGCATCTACCGCATGGTGCCGGGCGGTGAGTGGTATTTGTTGGCCGACCTGCCGGCGCTGCACACGGACGATCCGGAAAAGGCGCCCTTTGGCAACAGCCGATGGTCTTTGGATGGCAGCCTCTTTCTTTTCCATGCGCCGTTTCAGGGCGGCCAGGAACCCCCGTATGGAAGCCTGCTGCTTGGTATGGCAGACGGCAGCGCTGTTTGGGATTTGAACCCGATCCTGGGCGATGCTTCTGATTTCTTTTGGAAGTGAAACGCTTTGCACAAAAGTAGGCGCGAACCGAGTGTCTGCCCTCTTCCATTCATCTGTGCGGTAAAATGGTTGGTAGAGGCGGACCGCGTGTTCGCCAGCTATCATTCGGTAAAATGACAGGTAGGGGCGAACCCGCAGGTTCGCCCGTTGGAGTGTTGATTTGTCGCGATACTTTCAAAATTACTGGAGTCTAACGATTGTCGCCGGTCTGGTGATCGCCATCGACCAGGCCACCAAGTACCTGGTACGCCAGAATCTTCCCTTCGGCGGCCAGTGGGCGCCCTGGGATTGGTTGCTGCCCTATGCCCGCATCGTCCACTGGAACAATTCGGGGGCCGCTTTCGGTATGCTGCCTGATTTAAAGGCTGTTTTTGCGATCTTAGCAGTTTTTGTGGCCATCGCCATTGTTTACTATTACCGCCAGGTGCCGGCCGAAGACTGGCCACTGAAGCTGGCCATGGGCATGCAGTGTGGCGGCGCCATTGGGAACCTGATCGACCGTTTGCTGCACGACTGGCACGTCACCGACTTCATTTCCGTAGGCAATTTTGCTGTCTTCAACGTAGCAGATGCCAGCATTTCGGTGGGGACGGTTGTGTTGGTGATTTGGGTCTGGTACAAGGAGCGTAAGGAAAAGCAGGCTATGGGTGCGTCGGCGCAAGCAGAAACTCCCCCTGCGCTTACCCCGGAGGAACCTGTTGGTGAGTGATCCGCAAAAAGCGCCCGATGAATGGCTGTCCTTTTCCTTCGATGCTGCAGAAAGCCAGCGCCTGGACAAATTCTTGGTGGCCTGCCTGCCCGGTTTTTCGCGCGCGCGCCTGCAAAGCCTGATCGAAGATGGGCTTGTGCTGGTTGGCGGCGAACCGGCGCGTAAGGCCGGGCAATCGCTCGACAAACCTTGCCGGGTCCAGGTTCACATCCCGCCGCCCAGGCCCAGCCACATTCTGCCCGAGGAAATCCCGCTGGAGATCGTTTTCGAGAATGGCGATGTAATCGTGGTCAACAAACCGGCTGGAATGGTCGTTCACCCTGCCCCCGGCCACGACGAAGGCACGCTCGTTCACGCTGCCCTGGCGCACGCACCTGAAATGGAGGGCGTGGGTGGTGTCCAGCGCCCTGGGGTCGTCCACCGTCTGGATAAGGACACTTCGGGGCTGATCCTACTGGCGAAAAACGATGCCGCCCACCAGTGGTTGCAGGCGCAGTTCAAGGCCCGCAGCACACACAAAACCTACCTGGCGCTCGTGGACGGTGCGCCGCCTACCCCGACGGGCCGCATCGAAGCGCCCGTTGGGCGCAATACCAACAGCCGCAAGCAGATGGCGATCGTCGACTCGAGCCAGGGCCGAGAAGCATTTACGGAGTATCACACACTCGAAACGTTCCCCGCGCACACGCTGGTCGAAGCGCACCCGATCACCGGCCGCACGCACCAGATTCGCCTGCACCTGGCGTTTATCGGCTGCCCGGTCGTTGGTGATCGGATGTATGGCCGCAAACGGCCCAGCTTGCCGCTTGCCCGGCACTTCTTGCACGCCGCTCGCCTGCAGATTGCCCTGCCTGGCGAAAGCACCCCGCAGGTATTCGAAGCGCCGCTGCCGCAGGCGCTAAAAGCCGTGTTGGATAGTTTGCGCCAGCTGTGATCAACGAGGTTCTTATGCCGCTTTTTTCCACCTTTACCCAAAGATTCGGTTTTCCGCCCGCCGTTGCCACACGTTCGCCGGGGCGCGTCAACTTGCTCGGCGAACACGTGGATTATAACGATGGTTTTGTGCTGCCTGTGGCCATCGATCGTTCGGTTGAGATCGCCGCGGCACCCTCGGGTGGCGATACCGTTACGCTGCACGCGCTCGATCTCGGCGAATCGGTCGCGTTCGCGCTAAGAGATTTGGATAGTGGGCTGGATACCACCGGCAAGCCGCTGCCCGCCTGGGCCAGGTACCCGGCGGGCGTTGCCTGGGTCTTGCAGCAGGAAGGCCTGGCCGTAAAGGGCTTGCTGGCTGCTTTCACGTCGAGTGTGCCCATCGGTTCGGGCTTGAGTTCGTCGGCTGCTGTAGAAGTCGGCTTCGCCGTCACCTGGCGTTTGCTGGGGGGCTGGCAGGCCGACGCCATGCGTATCGCCCAACTGTGCCAGCGGGCCGAGAACCGCTACGTGGGTGTCAACTGCGGCCTGATGGATCAATTCGCCTGCGCATGCGGCGTACAGGATCACGCCCTCAAGCTCGACACGCGCAGCCTCGAATGGAATCCTGTGCCCTTGCCGCCCGGTACGGTTGTCGTTGTCGCCGATTCGGGTGTGCGCCGTTCGCTGGCTACCTCTGCATATAACGATCGCCGTGCTGCCTGTGAGAAAGCGGTGTCGCTGTTGCAACCATACAAACCCGGGCTGCGTTCGCTGCGGGATATCGGTTCCGTCGAGTTCGCCGCCTATGCTCCTTACCTGCCTGAAGAAATTTCCCGCCGGGCCGAACACGTTGTCAAGGAAATTGCCCGTGTCGAGGATGCCGTCGTGGCCCTCAACCGCGGAGACGCCGGCCTTTTCGGCGGTCTGATGTTCGCCGGGCATGCCAGCCTGCGCGATCTGTACGAAGTCAGTTGTCCTGAACTGGACGACCTGGTCCAAACCGCCCGCAGCCTGCCGGGCTGTTACGGCGCCCGCCTGACCGGGGCCGGTTTTGGCGGCTGCACCGTCAACCTGGTAGACGAGAGCCAGGTGGATGCTTTCGTTAGCGGCCTGCAAGCCGGTTACGAGCAGCATACCGGCCGCCAGGCACAGGTCTACGCTTGCAAAGCCAGCGCCGGGGCCGAGGCCGTGGTTGTCTGAAGCGCCACTTCCGGGCCGGACGGTGGCAGCGAACGTTTTTTCGACATTAAGGAAGTACCCCATGCACATTGCCGCGATTGAAATTCGCCCCTTTGATCCACAGACGACCGACATGGCCGCCCTGCAAAGCTTGAGCGACCTGGAGAATACGCTTCGCCGTGAGATCCTGCCCGACGATCCCCCCATCCCGCTGGAAGAACGCATTCAAAGCTTGCGCAACATCCCCTCGTTCATCGATGTATGGTTCTGGTCAGCGTGGGACACGCAAGCCGGAAAGATTGTTGCCCAGGCCGACAGTGTTGTCATGCGCACCGACGAAAACCAGCATTTGCTTCAGTTCAGCATTGAGGTGCTGCCATCTTACCGTCGCCAGGGGCTGGCGCGTCGCCTTCTAACGCTGGTTGTCGAGACGGCGCAGCGTGAAAACCGCCGTCTCTTGCTAACCAACACCAGCGGCCGCATCCCTGCCGGTGAAGCCTTCATGGAGCGCCTCGGGGCGCAACGTGGCCTGGTTGGAGCGACCAACCAATTGCGCGTTGAAGATCTCGACCGGGCATTGCTTCAAACCTGGCAGGCCCAGGCGCAGCAACGCGCCGCTGGCTTTGCATTGGGCCTGTGGGAGGGCGCTTATCCCGAAGAACAGATTGAAGCGATTGCTAACTTGTGGGAGTTGACCAACCAGCAGCCGTTCGAAGACCTGGAAGTTGACCCCATCCACTACGGGCCGGAAGAACTTCGCCAGATGGAAAAGTCGATGGCGGCCAGCGGCACGCAGCGTTGGACGTTGTATGCTTACGAAATATCCAGCGGGAAACTGGCCGGCTACACCGAACTGATGTGGAACCCCAACCGCCCCGAAACTGTGGGGCAGGGCATGACCGGCGTCTTCCCCGAATACCGCAACAAGGGCCTCGGGCGCTGGCTGAAGGCTGCCATGTTGCAAAAACTGCTCGACGAGCGCCCCCAGGTGCGCTTCGTACGTACCCAGAACGCCAACTCCAACGCTCCGATGCTCCACATCAACACCGCCCTGGGCTTTAAGCCCTACACGTCCAATATCTTGTGGCAGGTTGCGTTGGATAAGGTCATGGCCTACCTGGCGTAAATGCTGCGGGCGCAACCACGCATCAGCCCGTGGGTTTACCCCAGGCAGGCTTTTCTTAAATCCAGGATGCGGGTCAAGGCGGGCAACGAATGCCCGTAACCAGTGCTTTTCCGGCACGATCGCGTTGAAGTCGAGTTTGTCGAGCCCCATCGTGCTTGTTGGCCTCGACTTCGGCCGCAAAGAACACAGCCTGCTCGGCCACGCAAGGACTTAAGAAAAGCGGGTCTTCCGGGTTAAGCGTGAGGAACTCCCGCGTTTTGAGTTGTGAGCGTGCCGGGCAACCAGGTTGCAGCACGCTCACAACCCCAAAGTGCGGCCTCCTTGCACGGCGAAGCCGGGAGAGCCAGAAAGCCTGCGCCGACGGGTGCGACGCACTTCCATAAGGGTGGATGACATCTGTTTCTAGCCGACAAAGTGCGTTGCATCTTGCTTTGTAAACCGCTTCTTAGCGCGCAAACAGCGTGCGCGGATCGAACACCCGAAACACCCCGCTCATTCGCCACAGGCAGTAGTTCTTGCGTTCTGTTTCGGTCGTGCGGGTCTCGTAGAATCCCAGGCTGCCGAAGGCCACGCCTGAAGGGCCAACGTGCGTTTCCAGGTGTAAGTGCGGGTTGCCTGAGTAGCCGCTATTGCCTACCTCACCCAGCACATCCCCGGCGCTGACGGTTGTCCCCATTTGCAGCGTTGGCGTCAGGTTGAGGTGGGCGTAGAGGGTGTAAATCGACTCGCCGGGCAGCGCCAGCAGTTCCGGCACGCTCGAAAGATCGCACGGCACCCGATCGACCACCGGCAGCGGATCGGGTAGGGGCGGCAGGTCGAGCCATGAAGTCCATCCGGCCGGCAAATCGGCCAGGCGCGTCTCGACCATGACGGCGTGGCCAAAGGGTGGGCGGTCCACCAGCACGGCAGCTACGCTTCCTGGCAGCACAGACAGGATCGGGGTGCCCAAAATCGAATCGCGCTTGCCGTAATGGTAGAAAGCGTAGTCTACGCCGTAGTGGCCATCATCCTGGCCGGGGCGCGGCTGGATGAATTCTTGCGTCAGGATTCCGGGAAGTTCTTCCAGGACAATACCTTGCAGCGGCGATGAGACGGCAAAAACGGTGGGGGTCGGCAACGGCGGTGGTAGCGTTGCCGCCAAAGTGGAAGTCGGTTTGGGGGTTGGCGAAGGTGTTTCCGGTGGAGGCGCCGATGGCATGCTCGTTTGAACGGCAGGTGGTGCCAGGCTGGCTGTTCGCCTGAATGTTGGGATCTGGCCGGCCGGTGGCTTCCGCATTGTGCATCCCACCAGCACCAGAAATACGAAGAAAACGGTGCTTGCGCCGAGGATGCAAGGCCATCCTGGCCTGCTAACGATACGCTTGCCCATTCCAGATCATCCTTGCGACATAAAGCTGTTCACAGGCGCCATCGCCGCTGTCGGTACGGCTGAGAGATGTGTTGGCGCGCCACGTGTAATCGCCGATCGTCGCGCTTACGTTCACCAGGTAACCTTCCAGATAGATCAGATCGTTGTTTTTTACCTTGTCCAGTGCACTGAGAATGTTCGTGCTGGCAGGGATCACATGCGTATTTGCAGACTGTGCGCCAATCTCCCACCCGTCATAGGGGGAATCTTCCGTCCAGTAATAGTAGTACCAGCGGCCTTGTTGTTCCCAGGTAATCCACTGGTCGACCGCCTGATCGCTGAGCGCTCCCCATCCGAGGGCAAGATCGTATGGAGACAGTTTGGCCCGTTGATCCCAAAACTCGTGCGTGTAGCTGCGTTTGCCCAGGACGCGGGCCGTCACCTCGTATTCGGCGAGCGGCGTGATGGTCCATTCGAAGCCGTTGTCGGGGATTGTAAACGGTTCGGCGTAGTAAGCCTTGCGCTGCACCGGCTCGGGCCAGGGGTCCAGCGCTTGATCGGATGTTACGCTCTGGGGCCCATGCGGGAAAAACGCCAGAAAAGCCAGGATGCCGACGCCCAGCAGCGAGATCACGAGCAGAGTCAGCAGGAAAGACTCGAGTGAGAACGTGCGCCGATGAGGCTGCGCGGCAGGAAACGCCTTTGCCGGCAGGTGGCCAGCGTAGAGCGAAGCCGGCGGCGGCAGGTGTGTGCCGGCTGTAAGCTCCTGGCGGAACTTCACCAGGCCCTCTTGTGCCATTTTGCTGTTAGGAAGGTAACGCAGGCAGGCTTCCAGCGCACGCAAGCGCGCACCTGGGGTGTCCAGGGCTTCGACCATCCACATCCAGGTGGTTTCGTTGTGGGGGTTTACCTGCAACACTTCTTTCAGGATGGCCCTGGCCTCTGCCCGTTGCCCGTTGTGGAGGTGGTGGATCGCTTGTGCGAGTTTGGTATCCATACGAATGTGTGTACCAGCCTGTTGGCGCCGGGCCTATATTTCTTGTGCAGAAAAGACACGGCACACAAGTGCGCAAATCAAGAATGGGGTTAGGCCTAATCCATACACTTTGTGCAGTGAAAGCACAGAATCAAGAGCAGGGTTGGGCCGTGCCGCTTTATGCGGGTTAGAGTTCTTTCCGCTCGTACATTTTTTGAATATTGGGGACCAGGTATTCCGTAAAAGCCCGTTCGAGGCCGTATTGGGGCTGCCAGCCCCAGTCGCGGCGGGCAAACGTATCGTCCAGATCGGCAGGCCAGCTGTCGATGATGCCCTGGCGTTTCAGATCGGGGCGAAAGCTGATTTCTGCCTGCGGAAAGGAACGCAGCACCCGGTCGCGGAATTCCACTGCGGAGAGGCTGAAACTGGTTACATTATAGACCTGCCGGTTCAGGGCTGCTTGTGGCGCAGCCGTCAGTTTTTGCAGGGCCAGGATGGCGTCAGGCATGGCCATGAAGGGGATGCAGACGTCCTCTCGGACAAAGCAGTGGTAAGGCTTGCCCTGTGCGGCAGCGTGCAGCATTTCGGGGCCGTAGTCGCTCGTCCCACCGGATGGTACGGTAAAGGCGCTGATCAGGCCGGGAAAGCGTACGCTGCGAAAGTCGAGCATCACCGGACGGTCGGCGGCCAGTTGGCGGTAGTTCTTGCTGTAGTAAATGCCCAGTTGTTCGCAGTAGAGCTTGTTGCAGCCGTACATCGTGCGCGGGGTATTGTGCTCCCATTCGCGCACGTGGGCGTAGTTGGTTTTCGTTGCCAGGTCTGGCAAGCCATACGCCGCGATCGAACTGGGGAAAATGAACTTGACCGGCTCGCCGCGCCATTCAGACTGTTCGGATGCGAGTTGCAGCAGGCGGAGCGTCCCCTCCACGTTCACGCGGTGGGCAGTCTCCGGGGTGAACTCGCTGCGCGTCGAAAGCAAAGCCGCCAGGTGGTAGATCACTTCGATTTCAAATTCGCTGACCAGGCGTGAGAGCAGGTTAAGGTCGAGAATATCGCCCTGCACGGGCACGACCATGCGCCGGATTTCGTCCGGAATGGGTTGTAAATCCAACGCAACAATCGTCTGCTGGCCTCCTTCGGCCAGGCTGCGTGCCAACGCCTGCCCAATTTCGCCGCAGGCTCCTGTGATCAGCGTGATCTTCTTGCGCATGAAGTGCCTCCTGGTTTGTGCTAGAATGCATGGTTGCACGGCCGGCAACATTTCTTCCGTCCGTGTGGACTTTGGCGGCGATCTGGTGTTGCCGCGAAAAGATTGCCGTGATCTTCATTTTACCTATTTCCGGTTTGTTCGACATGTTACGCCTTTCCTGTTTTTACTTACTTTTAATCAGCATTTTTGCCAGCATGTTGGGCGGTCTTTCGGCCTGCGTGATGGCTCCTGTGCCGACAGAGATCTTGCCCCCCTCGCTCACGGCGATCCCCACCGGCACAGAGACCGCCACGCCAACGGTGATCTGGTTTCCTTCCACGCCGACACATACATTGCAGCCTACTTACACACCAGGCCCACCGACTCCGGACCTGCGGGCGGGCATCGGCGCCCTTATTTTTGCAGACGACTTTCGCGACCCATTCTTGTGGGCCTTGTCGCGTACGACGAACACCAGCGCAGCGTTCGGAAAAGGCGTGCTGACGCTCGCCATCCAGGATGCGCGGGCTTACGTATCCAGCACGCGCAACCAGCCCATATTGGATAACTTCTACGCCGAGATCGCCGTTGATCCTTCGCTGTGCCGTGGACAGGATGAATATGGCCTGATCGTTCGGCAGGCTTCGCCAGGCGACTTCTATCGCTTCTCGATGTCTTGCGAGGGAGAAGTGCGTCTCGATCGCGTCTTGCACGGACAGGCCTCGACACCTTATCCCTGGCAACCGGGTGGTTCGCCGGGCACGGCTCGCTTGGGCGTGTGGGCGGTTGGTAAGGAAATGCGCTTCTTTGCCAACGGGGCGCACCAGTTTACCCTCAACGATCCCTCAATTTCGTCAGGGTTGCTGGGAGTCTTTGCACGTTCAACCGGCAAGAACGCCCTGACCGTCAACTTTTCTGATCTGGCCGTCTGGGAAATTGATCGATAATCCTTGTTCATGCCTTTGCCAGAATCGGGTACAATCTTCTGGCTATTCATCTTTCGACTTTCTATTGTTACCATGCCTCCGAACCGTCTCAACGATCTCGATTCGAAAACCTGGCTCAAGTTCCAAAAGTCCTGGTTTGTTCACAATCCGCCCCCACGCCAGAAAGGCGTTTTGCGCCATCCGGCAAAATTCCCCGAAACGATGGCGCAGGAGTTCGTCGAGTTTTTCACCAAGCGCGACCAGGTGGTGCTCGATCCCATGGCCGGTACCGGCAGCACCTTGGTTGCTGCACTGCGGGCAGGGCGCCATGCCTATGGCATCGAGCTTAATCCGGCCTATGCTGCCATCGCCCGGCAGGTCGTGACCGACGAGCGGGCGAGCCTGGGCGTTGCCGCCTCGCATCTGGCTGCGCTGGTGATCGACGGTGATGCATACCAGGCACCGCAGTTGGCCGTGACGCACAACCTGCCCGCGGTGGATTACGTGCTTACATCGCCCCCTTATTGGGATATGCTTCACGCTCGCGGGGCGGCTACCCAAAAGAAGCGCCGCACTTCTCCAGAACTGGACGTGACTTACTCCGACGATCCGAACGATTTAGGAAACATCCGTGATTACGATCGCTTTGTCGAACGCCTGACAGATGTTTACATCTCGTTGCAACCTTTGCTGAAACCGAAAGCTTACCTGACCGTTATCGTCAAAAACGTCAAGAAAGGTGGAAAAATCTACCCCCTTGCCTGGGACCTGGCGCGTTCCCTGGGAAAGACCTACACGCTCAAAGATGAAAAGCTTTGGTGCCAGGACAACCAATCACTCGCACCCTATGGCTTGGGGAGTGCCTGGGTGAGTAATACGTTCCATCATTACTGCCTCCAGTTTCGCAACGAATCCTGACGGCTTTTCCTGGGTACCCATGTCTACCCTTTCGCCGGCTTCCATCCTGCGTTTTCCTTACACACCTGACTTGACGCATGCCGGAATCGCCTATGCGATGCGCTCTTTGGCGTATACTTATGATCGGATGGGCGGTTCACCTTTTCTGCGCTTACGACGCATTGTTGCTGGGAAAGCGGTGGAGCTGGCCTTTCGCCGCTATCTTGATGCGCAGCAAGTCCCTTACGACAATCTGGGGAGCACGCCCTTTACCGACCCTGATCGCTACGATATTGCCCTGGGAGGGCACCGTTGCGATTTGAAGAGCTTTCTCGTTTCCCGGCGTGATGCCATCCGGCAAGTGCGCCGGCAACCTGATGTGTTGCGCCGGGCTGCTGCGTTGGTGCCCGTCGATCAGTTGGTCTCCGAACACCTGCGCGCGGAAGATTTGTACATTTTTGCTTTTGCTAGCGCTCTCGTTGCGGCGCACTCGAAAGACACCCAACAGGCGCAAGCAAAAGGGAGCCCCGTTTACCTGATGCACCCCTTCCCGGCACGGTGGGCGCGCCCTCTCCACTGGAAATCGCTCGGCAGGCTGACGCTCAAGTTGGAATCTGCCCCGTCCTTGGCCATAGAAATTGGCGGCCAGACTGCGCTGCGAGACTTCCACATCGAAAGCCTGCACCTGGAGCCTGGGCAGTGCACCAGTTTGAAAGCAGACTTCTTCAGCATTTCTTACTTGCATGTTGAAATGCTGCCCACCAACCGCATCGGCATCCATAGCACGCGGCTGGATGAAACATACCTGGTCGAGCCATCTGGATGGGGTAATATTTGGGTATACGGAATGGACATTTTTCTTGGCGGTTATATGCCTCGTCATGAATTCCGCCAGCGGGCGGCGGTGCTGCCTGCCGGCAGCCGGGTATGGCAGTATGCACGCACACGTACCGCAAACTACGCACTCCCGGTAGATAGCTTACATCCCCTGGGAGAGCTGCTTGACCGGGTAAAGGCCTGGGAAAGCAAAAAATCAATAAAAAATGAGTAAGGGCACAATTTTGTTGTGTTTTTTGTAAGTGGCGCTTGAAGGGAATGATGGTAAGATGGTGAAAGAGGATCGCGCTGCGATGATGACTTCTCTCGTTTCAAATGTTGGACAAGGCGGACCAGAAAATACCGAGATCACGCAACTGGACTGGTTTACCGAATTCTGTACCCAACTTGATGCCTGCCGTACGTTGCAGCCGGTGTTTGAACTGGCTGTCAAGTACATACGCCATGCTTTTCAGGTCGATAGGGTCACCCTGCACTTTAGTGAACGGGGTGAAGAACTACAGTTGCGTTATGGCCTGACGGCCGATGGCAGCCTGATTACCGATGAAACCTGGTCGCAGTTGGACGGTTTGGGACGTTTGATCCAGCAGGCGGCCCAACCGGTGGTGATTTCAGGTGCTGAACCGGATGATCGTTTAAAGCTGGGCAAGTTCTTGCGACAGCGCGGGGTTGTGGCTCTGGTTGCCCTTCCCTTGTTGCCTGAAACCAATACGCTGGTTGCCGGGGTTTTGCTGCTACAGTATCGCACCCAGCGTACCTTTGCGCCAGAAGAGCGGCGGTGGCTGCATTTGTATACCTCCCATCTGGCACGCGCCATCGAACATGTGCGTTTGTTGGAGGAATTTCGCCAACGGGATGTGGACCTGCATACGGTCGTCGATACCGTGCACATGATGATTTCCACCCTGGAAGTGGATGAACTGCTCAAACAGGCCTCCGTCCGTTTGGCCTGGGTTAGCGGCATGGAAGATTGTTCGATTTCAGCCTATGAAGTCAACCCCGACCGTGTGCGCACCCTGGCGCACTACAATGCCCTGGGGGTTTCGACATCTGCCGATATTGGGCAGGAATACCTGCTCACCAAATATCCTTCCTTGTCAACGACCTTATGGGGCCAGCAAGCGCTCATGTTACGTTTGAGCGACCCAAATATCAATCCGGAGGAAGCGGACTTAATGCGTGCATGGGGGTACGAAGTTGTCCTGATTTTGCCCTTGAAAGTGGCAGGCCAGCCGATTGGCTTGATCGAACTGTATAGCCGTTCCGCCGAAGCGAAGATTTCGAACATGGATATGCGCCGGCTGCAGTTGCTGGCAGAGCAGGTGGCCCTGGCGCTGGTCAATGCCCGCTTGTATCAGAGTGAATGCGAGCAGCGCGCCCTGGCAGAAGCGTTGCGGAAGATTAGCCTGACACTTTCGAACAGCCTGAAATCCTCCGCCATCCTTGACGTTTTACTGGAACAGCTTGCCAACGTCGTCCCTTATGACAGTTGTTGCGTCATGCTGGTGGAAGGGGAGCATGTACGGATTGCTGTCGAGCGGGGTTACGAACGCTGGGGCTATGGGCATCCGCTTGATTTCGACCTGCGCCTCGAAGAAGTCCACAACTTGCACGATATGGCCGTCAGCCGGCGCCCAATGGTGATCAGTGACGTTGCGGCCTATCCGGCTTGGCTGGAATTCGGGCCAGAGCATATCCGTTCTTGGGTGGGGGCCCCCCTGGTGGTGCGTGACCGTCTGTTAGGTTTCCTCTCGCTCGACAAAAGCGAACGGAATTTTTACACTACCGAGCACGCCAACCGCCTGGAAATGCTGGCCGGTCATGCGTCGATTGCTTTATGGAATGCCCTGGCTTTCGGTGAGGTGGAGCAGGCCTCGATTACCGACTTTCTTACCGGTGCCTACAACCATCGTCATTTCCAGCAGCAATTGCGTGTAGAGATCGATCGGGCTGTCCAGTTCCGCCAGCCGCTTTCGCTGGTGATGGTCGATCTCGACCACTTTAAACGCGTCAACGATCGGTATGGGCATTTGACCGGCGATCGGGTTTTGAGACAGTTGACGACTCGCTTACAGGCAGAACTGCGTTCGGTAGATTTTTTGGCGCGTTACGGCGGTGAAGAGTTCGCCATCCTGCTTCCTGGCACCACGCCGCAGTCGCTCAAGGTTATCGGATCCCGCCTGCTAAAAGCCGTCAACAGCGAAGTGTTTGCTATCGATACGCTGGAAATTCCTCTGACGATTAGCGCCGGCGGTTCTTCGTATCCTACCCATGCGAGTGATGTCGAAGGTTTGATCGCCTCGGCCGATCAGGCCTTGTACCGGGCCAAGGATACGGGGCGTAACCGTTTTTGTATGGCGGGCGAAGGATGATGCCTCACGCAAGTTCGTTTCGGTACTGCTGAAGGATGAACTGAATCCGGTCGGTTTCCTGCCAGAGCTTCACGAAGGCGTCGACGATGGTGGGGTCGAAGTATGTTAAAGCGCCTTTTTGTAACTCTTGCATGGCCCGTTCGACAGGCCAGGCAGGGTGATAGGGGCGGGTGGTGGTCATGGCGTCAAAGCTGTCTGCGACAGAAACAATGCGGGCTTCCAGAGGAATATCCTCACCGCCCAGGCCATTTGGATACCCGCTGCCGTCCCAGTGCTCGTGGTGGTGGCGTACGATGCCGATCATCTCTTGCAAGTAAGGGATGTTGTTGAGCATTTCGGCGCCGATTACCGGGTGCCGGCGCAGTTCGGCCCACTCGTTTTTGCTCAAGGGAGTAGGTTTGGTCAGGGTGGTCTCGCGCACCAGGATTTTGCCAATATCGTGCAAAATTGCGCCAAAGCGAATTAACCGGATGCGTTTTTCGGGCAGTTCCATCGTTTCTGCCAGCAGAAGCGAGTAATCTCTCACCCGTTCGACATGTCCGCGCGTGTACTGGTCACGCACTTCAATGGCATTTGCCAGCATCGTCAGGCTGGCTTCGTACGATTGTTCCAACTGGATCATTTCGATCTGGCGGAAACGGTTGACCTTTGCGCGAATAGCAGACAGAAGTTCGTTGCGGCTGATGGGTTTTACCAGGTAATCCTCGGCTCCCAGGTTGCGCGCCTTCATAATATCTTCCTGCTCGCCCCGTGCCGTGAGAAAAACGAACGGAATTCCCGCCCCCCCCGGATGGGCGCGCACCAAGTCATAAAACTCGTAGCCGTTCATTTCCGGCATGGTAATGTCCGAAAGAATCAGATCGGGAGAATGCCCCTGCAGCAATCCAAAAGCATCTCTGCCGTTCACTGCTGTCAGGACATCGTATCCCTCGTAGGTCAGAATATCGCGCAACCCGATACGCAGTTCGTGATTATCTTCAACCAATAGGATTTTGCCCTGGTCTGGCATGAAACCTCCTTGTGAAGGGCTTGGTATAGTTTGAGTGCAAGCGCACTCGACATTGTATCATCAGAAGCCGCGGCCGGGGATTTTGCGCAAATTTTATTCCGGGGGACAAATGGGCCACTTGACCATCTTCGCGCCCGGTTATAAAATGGTTTGGGTGCGTTCTACCATCCCCAAGAGCTGCCAACCCCGGCCTGTGAATTGTGCTATACTCGTAACCATGAACCAATCCCATTCCTGGCAAGCCTGGGCGCAAACGCTCCAACATTGGGGAGGCAGCGAATTGGTCGCAAGCCTGCTTGAAGCCGCCGGCCCGCTCACCTGGCTTGGTGCACAAGTTATCTACTTGGGACAACCTTTCTTTGGTTCTGTGCTGCCGCGTTCGGATTTATCTGCACTTGCGGCATTGTTAGAAGATCCACAACAGGTTCACGCTTTTGCAGGCTATTTGCGGCAAAGTTCACGAGGTGCCCGTGACTGATCTGTTCCAAAACTTTTTGGTAAATTTCTTCGGTCCCGTAGTTTTGCTCCTGTTTGTCGTTTTTGTGATCGTTTTTCTGATCCGGGGGCGCAAGCAGAGCGGGCGTGATTTGCGCGAGATTCCTGCGTTTGAGCGTTTGAAGCGGACCATCGGCCTGGCTGTCGAGGCGGGCACCCGGTTGCACGTTTCCATCGGGCGCGGAAACCTGTCAGATATTCAGTCCGCAGCGGCTTTTGCGGGCCTGGCCCTCCTGGAACGCATCGCGCGCGCAGCATCGATTAGCGATCGCCCGCCTGTTTCTACGTCGGGCGACGGCGTGTTGGCGATCCTTTCACAAAACACGTTGCGCAGCGCCTATAAAGAAATCGGCGCAGAAGCACAGTTCGATCCGGGCGCAGGGCAGATCAGCGGCGTAACGCCCTATTCATATGCCGCTGGTGCAATGTATGTGGTTGCAGATGAAGGCATCTCGGCCAGTTTGCTGGCGGGGAATTTCGGCAGCGAAGTGGCTTTGTTGGCCGATATCGGTGAGCGGAGCGGTTGCGTTACCATGGGTGGAAGCGATCAGTTGAACGCACAGGCCATTTTGTACGCCGCTGCGCACGAGCCGCTTATTGGTGAAGAACTGTACGCCGGCGCCGCTTATCTCGGAGCGGGCGGCGCACACCTGGCCAGCTTGAAAGCCCAAGATGTGGTTCGTTGGGTCTTGATCATCATCATGATCGCCCTGGCTTTGCTCAGGCTCTTCAATATTTTGTGAGATTTTCTATGAAGTTTTCGCTTTCTTGGATCATCGCCTTTCTTGCCGGATCGCTGGTTTTGGCGGGTTACTTTTTTCCCGCGGATCATGCTTATGTCCTTTACGTCCAGCAAACGGCGCTGCACGTTGCCATGATCCTTGCCGCATTTGGGGTTTTGGCCGGCGTGCTCAATCTGCTGTCCGTGCACTGGCGGCGCTTCGATGGGGCGCACAAAGGGGGCGGCTATAGCGTCTTTTTGATCGTCGGTTTTTTGATCCCCTTTGTCGCGTTGGCGCTCGATTATTTCTTGCCGGAGCAGAAGCAGTTCACCATCCTGGGATCGTTTTCCCAGTGGTCTTTTCAGTATCTTTTGATCCCGTTGGAAGCAAGCCTGTTTGCCCTGTTGGCCGTAGTTTTGGCCTATTTCGCTGCCCGGATGCTACGCTGGCGCGCCAATGCCTTTGGGATGATCTTTTTTGGGGCGGTGGTGTTGACGCTGGCGTTAACGTTCCCCTTTTGGGCGTCTCTCGCTCCTGTTGCCTATGTCTACGAAAATATCCTGCGTCCCCTGGTCGTGGGGGGCGGGCGCGGTGTTTTGTTGGGGGTGGCTCTTGGTACGATTGCCACCGGTATTCGCATTTTCATGGGCGCAGAGCGCCCTTATGGATAAACCATGGCCGACGTACGTTGCCCGATGTGCAGTAAACCCAATCCTGCTGGTGTGCAAGCCTGCCAGCACTGTGGCGCACGGTTGAAACCGCTGGTCGCTCCCTCGCAGCCCGATTCGCCATCTCCAACTGGCACGCCGCCTTCCGGCGCACAAGATGCATCGGATTGGCTGGGAGATTTGCGTTCAGGGGGGGCAGATACTTTTGGCGCAGATGCTGGCGAATCTTTCGATGATGGCGATGGCGATTCCGATTGGTTTTCCCGTCTCGGCCAGGATGACGATACGCCTGCCTCTGCGGCTGCTTTTGCGAAGCCCGATTGGTTGGCCGCCCCTACAGAAAAAGGCGACCCTAACATTCCCGACTGGATGGAAGAACTGGGCGTGTCCGCCGACACAGGCCAAAGCGAGGCTTCTGCAGGGCAGTTCTTTCGACAGGAAGAGGAATCTGCCGAGGAAGGCGCGGCCGCCGACGATCTCAAAGATTGGCTGGCCGGCCTTTCCGATTCAGAAGCGGCTTCTTCTCCGCTGGCAGAAAGCGCTTCGGATGAAGCCTTGCCGGACTGGCTTTCCGGTTTCGATACCGACGCCGATAGTCCACAATCGTTTGCCGCTCAGCCGCCGGCCGACGAGGCATCGGCCATGGCAGAACCCCTCCCCGATTGGCTCTCTGCTGCCGCCGATGAGCCGGCAGCCCCCACCATGTTTACCGGGGAGCCCGACTCGGGCGCAGAAACGGCCGAAGTCCCTGATTGGTTGACGGCCCCGGGCGGCCTGCCGGAACCTGCTGCGCCGGCCGAGATGCCTTCTACGTCAGAATCCGGGTTGCCGGACTGGCTTTCAGGCATTGAATCGCCGGACCTGGCAGAGGCACCTCAAGACGCCGGCCAGTCCGAATCTGCCGAAACACTTCCGGCCTGGTTGCACGAAGAGACGGAAGAACAGGCATTGCCCGTCGACTTCGGCAGCTTCGAAACACCAGAATCTGAAACTGTGGATGCCGAAGCGCAGCAGGCCCCCGATTGGTTGTCACAGTTTGGGGAAGCCGCCGCGCTGGATGAAGGCCCGGCCCCTGATGCAGAATCGCAAGGTGTGGTTTCCCCGAAGCCGTTTCCCACCGGCTCGTTGGCTGCCGATGATTTCCTCTCGGACAATACCCCCGACTGGTTATCGAACTTAGGTGGGTTGGATGAAATCGTCCCAGAAGAGTCGGCGGCCGCCGCACCGCTGGGCGGTGGCACCGATTGGCTTTCGGGCTTGGGCAGCCTGGGCGACGATGAAGCCTCCAGCGAGGAACGTGCCCCAGACGCGTCGCAGGCGCCGGATGGGGCACCTGCCCTGGATAAGCCATCTTGGGGTGAGATGCTCCAGGAGGAAGGCGGCGCACAGGGGGCTTTCGAAATGACAGACCTGGATGCCACACCTGATTGGTTGTCCAGTGTCACAGCCTCTGAAGGTACCACGGAAGAGCCGCTCGCTGATGGGATGGCACCCGCCGGCGGGCCGATCGAGCCAGGCGCAGATGCCACGCCGGCCGAATTGCCTACCTGGCTGGAAGCCATGCGCCCGGTGGAGTCAGCCGCGCCGTCAGCTGCATTCCGCGACGAAACCGACACGCGTGTGGAGAGCGCCGGCCCACTGAGCGGCTTGCGCGGCGTTTTGCAGGCCGAGCCGGAAGTTGCCAACTTCCGCAAACCGCCCGTTTATACCAACAAGCTGCAAATGACAGAAACGCACCAGGCGCGCATTGCCCTGTTGGAAGAGCTGGTTGCCTCAGAGGGCAAGCCGAAACCGGTGCAGGCCTTTGTGCCGATCCGATCGCAAATTGCGCTGCGTTTGTTGATTGCCTTGGGCCTGGTTGCTGCAGTCCTTTTTGGCCTGTGGGGTGGTTCTCAGATGGTGCCGCTCCCGGCTGGTGAATTGCCGCAGGAAATCAAAAACCTGCGCGGTAGCATCGAAGCCCTGCCGCCCAACGCGCCGGTATTGGTTGCTATCGATTATGATGCCGGTACATCTGCCGAAATGGGCTACCCCGCCCGCATGGTACTGCAAAACCTGGCGCAACGCGAAGCCTTCGTTACGTTCGTGTCTACGTCGCTGAGCGGTCCGTTGCTGACCGAACTGCTTTTAGATCAGGTGAACGACTCGCTGCCCGTGACGTATACCAACTATACCGTCTTGGGCTATATTCCCGGTGGCGCCAGCGGTTTGTTGAGTTTTGCCCGCTCGCCGCGCCAGCTCGTGACCGGGCTGGATGGCGACGGCTGGCAAAGCCCGCCGATCAGCCAGATAGACGCTTTGTCTGAGTTTTCCCTGGTGGTAGTGATGACCGACAACGCTGACACGGCGCGGATTTGGATAGAACAGGTGCACCCACTCCTGGATGCAGATACACCGTTAACCATGGCGCTCAGCGCCCAGGCAGAACCGATGGTCCGTCCCTATTTCCTGGCCGGTGCCGGCCAGGATGGCGAGGTGCAGCTTTTCGGCTACGTCGCCGGAATTGCCGGTGCAGCCGCCTACCAGGGCAAGCTCGTGCCAGGCAGCGTTTTGAAAGAGTGGGATGCCCTCACCCTGGCCTCCGGTGTGGCGCTGATAGCCATCGTTCTCGGTGGATTGGTCAATTTCGGTCTGGCGGTCTCCAGTCGTCCCAAAGGAAAGAAGTGAGGCATTCAACATGGTCGAGATGATGTCACAATTCGGCGAACCGGTGGGCATGTTGGTCGCCTTCCTGTTGACCGTGGCTGTGTTTAGTTACCTGATCGGCGATAACGCCCTGTTCCGCCTCGCCAGCCACCTCTTTATCGGCCTTGCCGCCGGATTTGTGGCTATCCTCATCGTGTATGAAATCGTTTTTGGGATCGTCTGGCCGCAGATCGTTGCGCCCATGTTGGACTGGAACAATTTCACGATCTACCCGGCCCGGATTGCCGTCATCGTGGCCGTGATCTTCGGCTTCCTGCTCCTGATCGGGCGCAACCGTGCCCTGGGAAGGCCGGCCGTTGCCTATCTGGTGGGCGTTGGTGCGGCGACGGCCATCGGCGGCGCCTTGTTCGGGACACTTGTCCCCCAGGTGGAGGCGGCAGCCCAGGTTGTAGCGCCGAATATCGCCGTCGGGGCGATTGCTTTTGTCGCCACCATCACCAGCCTGGTTTATTTCAACTTCCGCGCCCGTGTAATTGGCGAGCAGGCCACGAAGCGCCAGTTTTGGATCGAAGGCCTGGGGGCGCTTGGCCAGGGTTTTGTGGCAATCACGTTTGGTGTTTTGTATGCAATGACTTTCACGGCCGCTCTGACGGCTTTCGTACAACGGTTTTCTTCTATCTGGCAGTTTTTCCAGCGTGTGATCGAATTTTTCCCCCAAATATGAGTGCTCATGGCCGCTTCACTTGTTGCTGCTGATTCTCTGGTTGCCATCGATGTTGGCACCATTTATACCCGTGCCTTGTTGTTCGATGTGGTCGATGGCCAGTATCGCTTCCTTGCCATGGGGGTCGCACCCACCACAGCCGAAGCGCCTTATCGTGACATCGGCGAAGGCATTCACCTGGCTTTGGAACAGCTCCAGTCCTTCACCGGGCGTTCTTTGCTGGGCACTGATGGCCGTCTGGTGATCCCCGGCCTATCGGATGGGACGGGGGTGGACCGCTGCGTCGCCACGATCTCTGCCGGGCGTACGCTCAAGGCGATCGCTTATGGCCTTCTTGAGGATATCTCGACCGAAAGCGCCGCTCACCTCGCCACGACGACGTATGCGCAGGTAGTCGACGCGTTCAGCCTCAACGATCGTCGCAAGATCGCAGCGCGCATTGACGCCATCTTGCGTCACCGCCCCGATGTGGTTATCGTTGCCGGTGGGACGGACGGCGGCGCATCGCAGTCGGTAATGAATGCGCTGGATGCCATCGGTCTGGCCAGCGAGTTACTGCCGGAGCGTGAGCGCCCGGAGATCCTTTATGCCGGCAACCAGGATTTGGCCGAGCGAGTAAAGGCGACTTTGAAGTTACCCACCTTGCACGTGGCGCCGAATCTGCGCCCCACGCTCGATACTGAACAACTCGAACCGGCCCAATTGCAGCTTTCGCAACTGTATCGCCAGGTGCGCATTAAGAACATTGCCGGTGTCCAGGAGTTGGATATGTGGGCGAATGGCGAGTTGATGCCCACCTCTGTCGCTTTTGGCCGTCTGATTCGTTTCTTCAGCCGTATTTCGCATCCGCGCGCCGTTTTGGGCCTGGACGTAGGCGCCTCCTCGACGACGGTTGCAGCGGGTTACAACGGTGAACTGAGCCTGCGGGTGGATCCGCAGTTGGGATTGGGCGAGAGCCTGGCCGGGTTGTCGAATCACATCCCGTTGCATGAGATCACGCGCTGGGTCGCCGCCGAAGTGTCCGATGCATACGTGCGCGATTATTTGCACAATAAGGCGCTGCATCCGTATACCATTCCTGCCACCCACGACGATCTCGCTATCGAACAGGCCCTGGCACGCCAGTTGATTAACATGGCGTTTCGCCGCGCCAGCCGTGCTTTCCCGGCGGGTTTGGGGCGCGGCTATGGGCTTTCCAACCGCTTTGGCCCTCTTGTCGCCAGCGGAAGCGTCCTGGTGAACGCGGCCACGCGCGGCCAGACGCTGTTGACACTGCTCGACGCATTGCAACCGACCGGGATGGTAACCCTCTATCTCGATCAAAACCAGATGGCTGCCTCCTTGGGCGCAGCAGCCAACACGCACCCCATCCTTACCGTGCAGGTATTCGAGACAGGCACCTTCATGAATTTGGGTACGGTTATTTCTCCGGTCGGGCACGCCAACCGCGGCACGCCGATCCTGAAGGCCAAAATAACGTATCCCAATCAGCATACGGCAGAATTTGAAGTCAAATACGGCACGATCGAG
This sequence comes from Chloroflexota bacterium, assembly GCA_049325275.1. Lineage (GTDB taxonomy): Bacteria > Chloroflexota > Anaerolineae > Anaerolineales > UBA4823 > CAIQJJ01. Next base: position 22,274 of record JBMOLU010000090.1, on the reverse strand, counting down.
CCTTTACCCCTGGGTATGAACCAGACGGCAAAAGTCCAATTGCAACCGTATCACCGCTTCGATATTGGCAACGGCCCCGGCGTGATGATACCGAACGTCAACGTGATCGGTGGCTTGTTTGGTTTGGTGATTGATGCCCGTGGCCGGCCGGTGCACGTGCCGGCCGAACCGGCCCATCGTGCGGCTACTTACAAAAAATGGTGCGCGGTTCTGGACGGCAGCTAGAATCTGGCCGGAAAGCCGGGCTTCGCCGCCAGAAGGCACCGATCGGCTCGTACGAAATGCGTCACACCGCTCGTCGTGCACTTTTTAGCCGGGGCGTTCGGCTTGTCCGGCGCATTTACCCATTTCCACATCAAGCGGCACTTTTCTTGCATCCGGTACGGTGCGAGGCGCCCGTCCTGGGCCACATTTTGTTCTGAGCGTTACACGAGGCCAGTTCTATGTTAGCCAAGGTAAAACACATTATTCCGGTAACCAGAATTCAGCGCGAGCGCTTACTGCCGATCCCCGGTCGCTTGCTGGCGCGTCGCGGCCAGAACGTGTCCGTCTCGGATATTATCGCTGAAGCAGACCTGGCTCCCGAACACATCCTGCTGAATATTGCCCGTACGCTGCGCGTTTCGGTCGATGAAGTTGGTTCGTATCTTGATTACAAAGAAGGAGACGATGTCGCCGAAGGAGATGTGCTTGCCGAACGTTCGGTCGGTTTTAGCAAGCTGGTCTCTCGTGCGCCGAAGTCCGGGCACATCGTCGCCATTCGAGGCGGGCAGGTGTTGTTGGAAGTAGAAGGCCGGCCTTTCCAACTGCGCGCCGGGATGCCGGGGGAGATCACAGAATTGGTTGCTGAACTGGGCGCCTTTATCGAAACGACCGGCGCGTTAATCCAGGGCGTTTGGGGCAACGGCCGTTTCGATGAGGGCTTAATGAACGTGCTTTGCCAGGCGCCTTACGACACGCTCACGCCCGATCAGTTGGACGTCAGTATGCGCGGAACGGTTGTGCTGGGCGGTTACTGCGATAACGAGGGCGTGTTTGTCAATGCCGGCGATATTCCTCTGCGTGGCCTGATTCTTGCCAGTATGCCTGCTGCCCTGCTGCCGGCGGCTGCCCGCACACGCTGCCCGGTGATCGTGCTCGAAGGCCTGGGAAAGCTGCCGATGAACGAAGTAGCCCACAAGCTGCTTTCTACCAACGAACGTCGTCAGGTGGTCGTCAATGCCGACATGCATCACGGCCGGCCTGAGGTCGTCATCCCTCTGCCGGCTACACCGGATATGCCCCCGTTGAACGACGTAAACACTTTCCGGGCCGGCCAGCGCGTTCGCCTGGCCTGCAACCCGCACATGGGCCAGATCGGTGTTGTTGCCGAGGTACTTCCGGGTTTATCCCGCCTGGAGAATGGGGTGCGTGCGCCAGCCGCCGTCGTCCAGTTGGATAAAAGAAGCCTCGTCTTGCCACTGGCAAATCTCGAGGTTTTGGAGTAAAAATAAGGCATGGAATTTATTCCTATTCCCGGTATCGTCTCGTGTGCGGTTGAAAACGTCAGGCACTGAGCGAGGAGAAAAATTATGGCTTTTGATTTTGATGATAACGAACGAGATATTCCCGAGGAATCGCGGGACGAGCAATCCTTCGATGAATATGGTAGTGATAGTTATGGCGACGATTTCGGCGCCGGTGAGCGGTTACCGGAGGAGTCGAACAACCGGACCTTTATTATCCTTGGGGGGATCATTGTCGCCCTGATTGTGGCGACCATGATTTGCATGGGAATTTTTGCGGCAATCAGGATTTTCCCTGCCATGAACGCAGCTCGGGCAAACGACGAAGCCACCCTGGTTGCCAGGTCGACGCAGCAGCAGGAGATGATCGAGCAAAGTCTCACCGAAACTGCTGGTGCACCCACGCCGACGGAACTCTTCCCGCCGACTCCATCGCCCTCGATGACCCCGGCCGCGACCAAGACACCCTTGCTGGCACCCTCGGCAACCTCCGGTACCCCGGAAGCCAACTCGGCGACGCAGACGGTGATCGCTTTGAAGACCCAACTGGCCGCCGCACAGTTGACCAAGTTCCCAACACCAACCGCTACGTCGGCGATGCCCAAATCGGGCTTTGCCGATGATGTTGGTGCACCGGGATTGTTGGGCCTGGCGATCGTACTGGTTGTCGTTATTTTCGTGGCGCGCCGTTTACGGTCTGGTTAGCGGCACGCACATTTTTCCCTGGTGATAGACGGGGGTTTTGCGTTGCTCGATCTCGTTATCTTGCTCGCAAAACCCCCGTTTGCGTGAAGATGCCCTATGGCCGAAGATGTTGCCAAAATTGTAGCGTTGCTTGGGCGCATGGCGGCCTTTAAGCCGCTTAAGCCGCCGCAACTCGAAGCCCTTGCCAAAGACTTCGAGGTCTTGGAAGTTGCTGAAAACGAAGTTCTGATCGCGGAGGGGGATATTGGCGCCGATTTCTATATCGTCTTTGCGGGACGGTTGAAGGTCACCCACCATTCGAGCGTAGAAGGCGTCCCCGAAGAGTTCTTGGGATACATGGTACCCGGCGATCACCTCGGCGAGGAGGCGCTGCTTTACGGCACCCCACGCACGGCTACCGTCGTTGCAATCGTGCCGTCCAAGGTGTTGCGCCTGGAACTCGATAAGTTTGCTGCGCTAATCGAGCGTCACCCGGTCGTCATTCCTTATTTTGTAGCTACAGTTGACAGCCATCGCATGGCGCGGAAGCTGCATTTCGACTGGTTGAATGCTGATGAGACGATTTATCTGCTGGTGCGCAAGCACGTGGCCTACCTGATCTACAAACTTGCGGTCCCCCTGGCGCTTAGCCTCGTTGCATGGCCGTTTCTTTTACCCGCCGTCTGGTTCTTTTCCGGGGTAACGCAGTGGATTTTTGGTTTGATCGGGCTGGGGTTTTTCGTGGTTGCCCTGGCAATGGGGGTTTGGGAGTACATCGACTGGGGTAATGATTACTATATCGTTACCAACCAGCGCGTCGTCTGGCTGGAACGGGTGATTGCCTTGTACGACAGCCGCGAAGAAGCGCCGCTGGGTACCGTAGTTGCCGTCAACATTCAAAGCGAGCAGTGGGGACGCTGGTTGGGCTACGGGGACGTGGTTATTCGAACGTATACCGGTTCGATTACGATGCGCCACGTCGCTCATCCCTCAACCCTGGCCGGGCTGTTGGATGAGCTGGTCGGGCGCGGCAAACAGGCGGCTCGCCAGGCAGAATCCGATGCCATCGATCGCGCCATCCGCGCACGCTTGGGCCTGTCGTCCCCTGCGGCTGCGCCTGCGCCCCCAGCCGCGCCCATGCAGCATGTCCGCCAAATGGGGCTTGCCCGTAAACTGATGGCCGACTTCTTCAGGATGCGCTATGAAGAAGGGAACAAGATTACCTTTCGCAAGCACTGGATTGTCTTATTGCGGGATACGGCCTGGCCAAATGTGTTTTTGTCCAGCATTACCTTGTTGTTGATTTTGCGCCTGGCTAACGTGTACACGTTTCTGTCCGTGCTCATGGTTTTTGAACTGTGGTTTTCTTTCACGATGTTTTTACTGGTGTGGTGGGTGTACGGTTACGTCGATTGGCGTAACGACATTTACCAGGTAACCGATGACATGATCCTCGACATTTACCGCAAACCGCTGGGCGAAGAAACCAAAAAAACGGCTTCTATCGATAATATCCTCAGCTTGCAGCATACACGCGAAGGACTTTTGCGTTTGCTGCTCAACTATGGCAATGTCGTTGCCAATGTCGGTACCGATCAATTCACCTTTCTAGACGTTTACAACCCGTCGGAAGTAGAGCACGAAATCTTCCACCGCATTGCCCAACGCAAGCGCAAGGCGCGCGAGGCCGAAATCGTGCAGCAGCGCGAGTACATTGCCGATTGGCTGGCAGCTTATCACCGTCAGGTGACCCAGCTACAGTCGAACCAGCCCAAGACGGGCTGAGCGTGCGCCGTTTACCCTGTGGTAGAATCGAGGGCCGAGAACAGGAGAACTTAGAGGTAGTGATGACTATTCGCGAAATTGTAACCATCCCCCATGATGTATTGCGTCGCAAAGCGCGCAAGCGAACCGACTTCGGTGACGGCTTGCAAACCCTAGTGGACGACATGATCGAAACCATGCGGGCTGCCCCCGGCGTTGGCCTTGCCGCACCACAGGTGGCTGTTTCGGAGCGCCTGGTGGTGATCGAATATGGTGATGATGAAAAAGAAGACGCCCCCAAAAAGCTTTATGTGGTGGTTAACCCTGAGATTACACGTACGTCTCAAGAGACCGTCATGGGTGTCGAAGGCTGCCTTTCGATCCCCGATCTGCTTGGCGAAGTCGAACGTTACGAGGCCATCACCGTCAAGGGCTTGACACGTCGCGGGCAACCTATCACCATCAAGGCAAAGGGGTGGCTGGCGCGCATCTTTCAGCACGAGATCGATCACCTCGATGGTGTGCTGTATGTCGACCGGGCGGAACGGGTGTGGCAGCCCGAAAACCCTGAGGAGTTTGCCGCGTACGATTAATCGCCCGATCATGCGCCTCACCCATCTCTCCTTGACCGATTTTCGCAATTTCACCCGGTTGGATATGGACGTTCCGCCGGGTGCATTGTTGCTTACCGGCAGCAATGCCCAGGGAAAAACCAGCCTGCTGGAAGCCATTTACTATCTGGCGACCTTCGTTTCTTTTCATGCAGACAGCGACCGGCAGTTGATTAACTTCCTGGCGGGCCGCGCCTCGCTGGCCGTGGCCCGCATTGTGGGTGATTTCGAGCGCGCCGGGGTCTCCCATCGCCTCGAGGTGCGCTTGATTCAGGATGCTGCCAATGCCGGCGGGCCCTCGATGCGCAAGGAAGTCCTGCTGGATGGCGCCAGGCGCAAGACGAGTGAAACGGTAGGGCAGTTCAACGCAGTCCTTTTCTTGCCGCAGTCGACGCGGGTCATCGAGGGAACTCCTGATGAACGCCGGCGGTACCTGAATTTGACACTCTCGCAAGTCATTGGGGCATATCCCCCGGCACTGACCGACTACACGCGCACTCTTACCCAGCGCAACGCTCTGCTCAAGCAGCTTGGCGAGCGCGGCGGCGATCCGGCCCAACTCGATTTTTGGGATCAAATGCTGACTACCGCCGGGGCCAGGCTCATCCAGGCACGCATCAAAGCCGTTCAAGAAATCGAATGCCTGGCCGCCCGGCTGCATCTCGACTTGAGCCATGGCGCGGAGGTTTTACGCCTTTCTTACCAACCGTCGTACGATCCATTCCCGCAGCCGCAGGGCCAAATCGCCCTGCCGCTTGATGCACCCATAGACCGCTCGTCGATTCCGTTGGAGCAGATTCGGCAGGGCTTTCTCGATCGATTGCTCCAACGCCGGCGTGAAGAAATCACCCGGGGTGTAACGACAACGGGCCCGCACCGCGACGAACTGCGCTTTTTTGCCAACGGGATCGACCTGGGAACGTATGGCTCGCGCGGGCAAATCCGTACGGCCATTTTGGCGCTCAAGCTGGCCGAAGTGGCCTGGATGAAAGAAAAAACCGGCCACTGGCCGGTGCTATTGCTGGATGAGGTCCTGGCAGAGCTGGACGCGCAGCGCCGGGGCGATTTGTTGGCCCGCTTGTCGGGCGGCCAGCAGTGCCTGCTGACGACAACCGACCTGGATTTATTTGCCCCCGAGTTTATCGAAAAATCGGCGCACTGGAATGTCAACGCCGGCCGCGTAGAGAAGATGGGGTAGGGCCTTACAGAGGTTTCTTTTGGGCCGCCCCCACCCGTCGAGGATAGGTATCGGGCGTTGCCGCAACCTTGTCTACCACGATCAAGTAGCGATCTTCCGCAACGCCGGGCAGCGTTACAGGGACGATCTGGCGCAAGTGCCCTCCCAAAATGCGCATGGCGCGTTCTGCCGACTGCGCTTCGGCCGGCCCACTTTCTCCCTTCATGGCTAAGGCGCGCCCGCCGACGCGTACTAGCGGAAGCAGGTATTCGCTCAACGTCGGTAAAACTGCCACGGCCCGGGCCAGCGCCCAGTCGTAGCGCTCGCGGTGAACGGGGCTTTGCCCAAGCACCTCGATGCGCTCCTGGATGACTTCCACATTGTCCAGCTTGAGTAGCTTTATCACATGGCGGCAAAAGTTGGCTTTTTTACCGATCGACTCGATCAGGGTCAGCTTCATGTGTGGGCAGAGAATTTTTAACGGAATGCCCGGAAATCCAGCCCCGGTACCCACATCGATCACCCGTTCGGTAGGCACCTCACGCAGGGCCAACGTGCAGGTCAGCGAATCCAGGAAGTGCTTGATCCGCACACTCTCTGCGTCGCGAATGGCCGTCAAATTGAAACGGGAATTCCACGCCAGCAATTCACGCTCGTAAACTTCCAGTGCGGCCAGCTGGCCGTTGCTCAGGCGTATGCCAAGGAGATTTTCTGCATGCTGAAAGAACCTGTCCATTGCCCTGATTATACCGAGAATTTCACAAGGTTCACCTGGCGAACTGGCCCGATCAGTTCCTTGCGTTGGCCCTTGCAGCGTGCTATAATGCAATCAACTTTCCCTTTTGGTGTGATTTGAAAATTTATTTTGTATTCGCTGCACCTGGGCGATGAAATATGCAGCGGACATTATGAAAAATCTCCTACCAACCCTTGAAAACCCTATATTTTATTTTTTGTAGAGAACAGAATGAAAGTAATCGAACTTGAAAATGCCCCACTGGCAAGTCTGCGCCAGATGGCCAGAGAACTTGCCGTGCCAGACTTTGGCCGGCTCAAAAAAGAAGATTTGATCCTGCGCATTCAGCAGGCGGAAGCCGAAAAAGAAGGCGTAGAAATGCGCGGCGGCATTTTGGAGATCATGAGCGATGGTATCGGCTTTTTGCGTTCCGGCCATTACCAGCCTGGCGCGCATGATGTCTATGTCTCCCAGTCGCAGGTGCGCCGTTACTTTTTGCGCAATGGCGATCTGGTAATCGGCCACGTCCGTCCGCCGCGTGAATCAGAGAAGCACTATGGCCTGCTCAAAGTGGCCAGCATCAACGGCGTGGATCCGGAAGAGCTGCGCCAGCGGCCCAATTTCGAGCAGCTGACCCCGGTCTTTCCGGATAAACGTTTCGATCTGGAAACCGATCGCCATACCCTGTCCACCCGCTTGATCAATCTGGTGGCTCCTATCGGGCGCGGCCAACGCGGTTTGATCGTCTCGCCGCCCAAGGCCGGTAAAACGACCATTTTGAAACAAATCGCCAATTCCATTTCAATGAAATATCCAGATGTCCATCTGATGATGGCACTCATTGGCGAGCGGCCAGAAGAAGTGACCGATATGGACCGCTCCGTTGATGCAGAGGTTATTTCCTCCACGTTCGACGAGCCGGTTACTTCACACGTTCGCGTGGCCGAAATGGTGCTCGAACGCGCCAAACGCCTGGTGGAGACCGGGCGGCACGTTGTCATTTTGATGGATTCGATCACCCGCCTGGCGCGTGCCTATAACCTGGTGGTTACCCCTTCCGGCCGTACGCTTTCGGGGGGTATCGATCCCTCGGCGCTCTATCCTCCCAAACGCTTTTTTGGGGCAGCGCGCAATATCGAAGAAGGCGGCTCGCTAACCATCATTGCGACCTGTCTCGTCGATACCGGTTCCCGTATGGACGACGTGGTCTACGAAGAGTTCAAGGGCACCGGTAATATGGAACTGCACCTTTCGCGGCGCTTGCAGGAACGCCGTATCTTCCCGGCGATCGACATCGAGCGCTCTTCCACCCGCCGCGAAGAAATCTTGCTTGGGCCTGACATTACCCCACGTGTCTGGTTGATGCGCCGCATGTACGATCACATGGTTGCCGATCCGCCGCACGGTGCGGGCCTCGATGCCGGTGCAGCCGCCGAAGCCATTCTGCAACGCTTCTCGCAAACTGCCAACAATCAGGAGTTCCTTGAAACGTTGCACGACAGCATGTAGGTTACGATAATGGACGAACAGAAAAGCATCCCGGTGAAGTCGAAATGGGGTGAACGCTTGATTTTGCTGGGTACCTGGTTGATTGCCTTCAGCGCGGTTCTCCTGGCGGTTTTTGTTGGCTGGCAAACTCGTGCTTCGGCTGCCGCAGCAGAAGTCGTTTCATCAACGTCTACCCCAAGGCCAACGCAGGCCAGCCAGGCCGAAGCGGTGCCCGATGCCAGTAACGTGGCGTTGCCGGCGTTGGCCGTTTCTGCGTCTTTCGATGCCATCCCTCGTGACACCCGTGTGCATACGATTATTCCCAGCCGGCCGCGCAGCGATGTGGTCAGTTACACCATCGGTATGGGCGATTCGCTGTTTGCTATTGCGAAAAAGTTCAATGTCGAACCGGAGACGCTGTGGTGGGCCAACGACGATACCTTAGAAAATGCCGATGCGATCAGCCCCGGCATGCCCTTGCGTATTCCCCCGGTAGATGGTGTCTACTACCGTTGGCAAGAAGGTGATTCGCTCGAGGCCATCGCAGACAGGTTCGAGGCGGAAGCAGAAGACATTGTCTCTTTCATCGGTAACAAAATCGACCTGACCGATCCCCAGATCGAACCCGGCCAATGGGTAATGATCCCCGGTGGCAAGGGCGAGTTCAAAACCTGGGTCGTACCCACCATTCCACGCGGCAAGGCCGGTGTGAATACGTCTTCCTTAGGTCCTGGCGCCTGTAGCGGCAGCTACGATGGCGCCCTGGGTACCGGTACCTTTATCTGGCCTTCTTCCCAGCATGTCCTCTCGGGGAACGATTATTGGGATGCCCACTTGGCCATCGATATCAGCATTGGGGTAGGGGATCCCGTATTTGCCTCGGATGCGGGTGTGGTGGTCTTCGCAGGCTGGTCGTATGGTGGTTATGGGTACATGGTCATGGTTGACCATGGCAACGGCTACCAGACTCTATACGCTCACTTGAGTGCGGTCAGTGCCTATTGCGGTCAGAGCGTGAGCCAGGGTACGGCTATCGGTTCTGGCGGCAGCACGGGAAACTCGACCGGCCCACATCTCCACTTCGAGGTGCGCTACAATGGTGGTTGGGTTAACCCGTGGTACGTGCTGCCATAACCTTGCTTGCGAACATAGGCTGTAAATTTCACTGTTTTTCAATTCCACCTGGCGTCAGACGGAACTTTTTCGGCTGATGCGAGTGTTGCCGAGTTATATGATTAAGGAGATTTTCAAATGGCGAAAAATGCCGAACCCCAAACAGAAGTTATTGCCGAAACGGACAACTATATCGCCTGGCGTGCAGAAGAACCCGATGGCGAGACTTCCTATCACCTGGAACTCAATAACGTCACCCTGCATTTCTTTGCTGAGGAATGGGAAGAGTTCAAGCAGTTGGTGAAGGCGCTGCTGTAGTTCTTCGAGTTGCCCGTATCATCTAGATTTTAAGTGGAAATGGGCCGCGGACACGTCTGCGGCCCATTTCCACTTAAAGTTTTCCCACGCTCAAGCTCTTGGGCGTGGTCCTGCTACGCTAACGGGCCACTTTCTCGACATACGAGATAACACCCTGGCAGGGCGGCGTGAAGTACTGGGAGGCCGTAGCCCAGTCGAGCGTTTGGTTGTTGTTCCAGGCCTGGTGGAGGGCGTAGGACACGCAGCCGGCCCCAGCGTGGTAGTTGGCAATGGTAAAACGCCACAAATCTTCGTAGTTGCTGACCTCGCCTCCCATTTTGCCGCTGGCGTTGTGGACGATTTGTGCCACCTGTGTGCAGTTGGCGCGCAGCGTTTCTGCGAAGAGCGCAATGCTAAAGTTGGACTGGCTCAGATCGATGCCCAGGGCGCACTCTGCACAGTCAGACTTTGCCTGCAGCGCCAGGGCGCCACGCAGTGTGGCCTGTTCTTCACTGCTGAGTTGGGGATAACCCTTCTCGCACGTCGTTTCATTCAGAACCAGTGGGCAGAACTGATTGTAGAACGCCGGGTTCCATAGCAGCACAGTCTCTGCGCCGTTATCGGTGATTTGCCCGAGGCCAAATTCTTTCGGATCCTTGAAAACGCCGGGCCAAAACTGGCTTTCCTGTGCAAAGAGATTCTTGAGTAGTTGGCTGGGGATATTGGTTTGCAAAGAGGCCGTAATAATGACGTGATCGAATTGATTCTGCCAGTCCATCACTTGAGGCCAGGCTTTTTCAAGCCCACAGGCATTGGCATAGCCATTGGCCAGCATGCCGCCGGATGCGCACTCGGCGGCATCGACCGCACCCTGTGCGATCAGGCGTCCTGCCAGGTAGTGATAAGGCTCGTCGGATGCCAGCAAGGAAGTCTCCTGCGGAGTGGTTAGCCACGATGGTGGGCCGCCAACGGGCGGAAAGGCCTGCCAGACTTCTGCGCAGCTGGCAATTTGCCCACCGCGCCATTGATCGCTAAGCACGTCCACATACCAACCGGCAATGTCGACGGGCGCTCCACCTGGACCACTCTCGATCACCCGTACCAGTGCGGTGAAGTGTTCGGTGGTATCTCCAAAGGACGAGTCGGCCCAGAATTCAACCGTGCTGCCTTCCAGTGTCGTCGGCTGCAACGGAATTTCGCAAGATGCCCCCTGGCAGGTATAGAGCACCCCATCGTAGGCTGCGTAGATGGTTGTGATCTGCTCGTTGGGCAAAGGCTCGTCCCCTGTAAGCAGTAAGGATGGGATGGCCGGGCAAAGGTTTTCGAGCGACGTAGGCGTACACCCGGACAGTGAAACGTATACCTGTGCTGGCGGCAGTTCGACAATCACTGTTTTTTCGGCAGGCCTGCTGTTCAGCAGCATCAGATATAGTCCCAGGCAACTGTCGGTGTTTGGATTGTTTTCATCTAGCGTACAGGCTGGTGTGTTTTTCCACAGGTAGTAAGTCTCTGCGTCACACTCGCCGGCCACGTCTTCCTCGGTGGGCAGGCCTTCGTGGTCGGTCGTCAGCGTGCAGACAGCCTCGTTAGTGCTCCAGCGTAAAAGCCACCAGGTGTATTCGGTATAGGGAATCGTAATTTCAACCTTACGATTGGGTGGTTGATCGGCCGCCGATACAGACCCCCGCGCAGGTTTGCTGCCTAAAAGAAGCAGCAAAACGAGAAAAACCAATAAACGCTGCTTTACCATTTGTCCTAAACATATATCACGGACAAAGTAGGTTGTCAATGTTCTAACGAACGTGATAGACTTAATGCATGACTCACCTTGTTTTAGTGGTTTCATCTACCCCTGGTTTTACAGAACTCATCCAGATCGTCCTGCAAGACGATGGCCGTTATGATCCGGCCTGTGTGAGCACGGCCGAGCAAGGTGTGGCAGCAGCACAGCACAATCGCTTCGCAGTGGGCATCTTGGACAGTGATGTGCGCGATATCGCCTTGGCGGAAGTCGTTGCATCGCTTCGCCAGTTGAACTCGGGAATCCGGTTGGTTGTCATCCCGCCCAACAACGATCAGGCGCATCCATCACTTGCCGGGCTTGAAATCGATGCTTTCCTTACCAAGCCCTTCTATATTCCTGACTTAGTACGTACGCTTGATAAACTCGTGAAGCCGCCGAAAGAATCCGAACTGCCGCCGCCGCCCCGGATGGTTGTGAAGGCCGATGCGCCGGCTTCTGACATTCGCAAACCGGCCAGCGAGCCGGTGCCCGATTGGCTGCAAGATGTCAACCGGGCAGCACAGCACCTCACCCGGCTCTCGTTGGAGTCGGCGGCACAGGCAGCCCTGATCGTTCGCAGTGGAAAACTTTGGGCTTATGCAGGCGATCTGCCGCAGGCTGCGGCCCAAGAATTGGCCGAACAGCTGTCACGCTATTGGGATGGCCCGCGAGAAGGCCAAAGCGATCTGGCCCGTTTTGTGCATTTGCAGTCTACGGACAGCGATTACATGTTGTACGCCACCAGCCTGGCCGGCAAAACGGCTCTGGCCCTGGCCTTCAACGCTGCAACGCCGTTCACAAAAATGCGCGCCCAGGCAGCAAGCCTGGCGCGTGCGCTGGCCTCTGCATCGTCTGCTGTCACGCCTTCGGAGCGGCCTTCTCCGGCGCAAACAGAAGCGCTACCGCCGGCCTCGCACGGTGCGGACCTGCCGCCATTGCCACCTGATGAGGAGCCTATACCACTGCTGGACCTGGGTGACGTGCCGCCGCCAATTCCATACCGGGGGAAAAAGCCGGCAGGCGGCAGGCCAACCGTGCCCGTTGTGATGGAAACCGATGCGGTCGAAGAGTCTGTGGCGTTTCCCACGTCTTCTCCTGCGGTTGAACGCCTTTCGCCAGCCTTCGATGCTGATTCGCTGCCTGAGGCGCTTGCGCCAGATGCTGTGACGCCGGTGGCTCCACCTATGGCAAATGAATGGATTCCCGCAGCGCAAGAGCACGCTGTGCAGCGGCCAGTAGCTGTTGCGGTAGAGACCTCGCGCCGCCTGGACACCCGTCCCCTACGCCTCGAGCCACCTTCGCCAACGGTATGCAGCCTGAGTTTTGCCTGCGTGCTCGTGCCGCGCCTCCCTACGCATCATCTGGTGGGTGAAGTGGCCGATTCATTGCCCGAACTGGTGCGCCAAGCCTGTCTGGCGTTCGGCTGGCGGCTCGAACACATTGCCGTGCGCCCCGATTACTTGCAGTGGTTGGTGAATGTACCGCCTTCCACATCGGCCAGCTACCTGATGCGGATTTTACGCCATCAGCTTTCGGAGCGCCTGTTCGGAAAGTTCCCGTTACTGGCAAAAGATAACCCCTCCAACGATTTTTGGGCGCCGGGTTATTTGATCATGAGCAGCCACCAATTGCCACCACCCAATATTGTCAGCGAGTTTGTCATGAATACGCGCCGTTACCAGGGCGCATAAGACACAACTGGAGGATTGTATGCGTGAAGATCCAAAGGCCAAAAAATCCGTGCACGAAATCGAACGTATCATTGCGCAACAGGTATCGGAAAGCGTGCCGTTCGAAGAGCGCGAAAACCTGTTAAAGCAAATGGAACGCTCCCGCCAGGAAATCGAAACCTTGCTTTCAGCGGTAGCGTTGGATAGGGAAATCTATCCCGGTTGGACAAAGAAGGAGCTTGTCGCCCACCTGACCGGCTGGGAAGATGGTTCCTTGAACTCGGTACAGGCCATGTTGACGGGGGCGGTGCCCTCCGTCCCGGCTGCCCAGCGTGGTCCCGATCACTACAACGAACAAAGTGTCACCGAACGGACCGGACTTGCTTATGAACAGGTTTTCCGCGAGTGGGTTCTGGCGCGCCAGCAGTTTGCCGATCTGATACGAGAGATGACCCCCCAGCAATTTGTGTCCAGGTTGGTTTTTCCCTGGGGACTGGAAGGGACCGTGTCGGATGCACTGCTCGGCCTGCTGGGTCACGAGCGTGAGCACATTCAGCAAATCCAGGAAGCCCTTGCCGGGCAAGCTTGACCTGGTGACCGAAAAGATCGTGCAGCGGTTTCCGCTGCGCAGCGGCTTCGGCTGCCGTTCAGGTAGTGAAAAAACGCGGACAAGTCCTTCTACAGATTTGAAGGTTGTTTTTACTCTCGAGAAGTGAACGATGCCTCCTACCCTTTATCTCCTTGATGGCCATGCCCTGGCTTACCGCGCCTATTTTGCCCTGACGCGCGGCGCGGGCAGCTTTTCTACGCGCAGCGGTGAACCGACGGCCGGTACGTTCGGTTTTACCAGCATTTTGCTGCGCCTGTTCGAACAAGAACGTCCCGAGTACCTGGCCGTGGCTTTTGACACCGGCAAGACCTTCCGCGATCAGATTTTCCCTGCTTACAAAGGCACGCGTGCCAAGATGCCTGACGATCTGCGTCCGCAGATCGGCCGGATTCGACAGGTGGTGGACGCCTTTCATATCCCACGTCTCGAAGTGGAAGGTTACGAAGCCGATGATGTGCTGGGTTCGGTGGCGCGTTCTGCCGTGGCCTTGGGCTATGGCGTCAAGATCATCACCGGCGATCGCGACCTGTTGCAGTTGGTGGAAGAACGTATTCTTGTCAACCTGCCGGGCAGGAATATCTCCGACGCCAAGGACTATCGCACCACCGATGTGCTCGACTACCTGGGGGTGCGCCCCGGCCAAGTTGTCGATTACAAGGCCCTGGTTGGTGACAAATCGGACAACATTCCCGGGGTGCCGGGCATCGGTGAAAAGACAGCCATCGGCCTGCTGCAAAAGTACGGCACGCTCGATGAGGTTTATCAACACCTGGACGAACTGGCTGCCGGCGTGCGTGGTAAGCTCGAGGCCGGCCGGGAATCAAGCCTGCTGAGCCGCAAGCTGGCCACCATTGTGACCGATGTGCCGGTGGCCCTCGATGTCGAAGATGCCCGCACAGGCCAGTTCGATCCGCAAGGGGTTGACAGCCTGTTCCGGGAGTTGGAATTTCTCTCGCTGCTCAATCGCCTCGAAACGGTGAAGCAGGTGTACGGACTGGGCTCCGGCCCAGGCCAGGGGTATACCGCACCGGTGCGCGGCCAACAGCTTGCGCTGTTTGGGCCGACCGAGACGGTGGTCGGCGCACCGTCCCGGCCTCCGGATGGAAATGAAGCCTACGAGGTTGTCGACACGCCCGCAGCTTTGGACGCGCTGGTGGAACGCCTGCAAGCGGCAGCGATGATCGCTTTCGATACCGAAACGACCTCTACCCACGAAATGTCCGCCGAACTGGTAGGGATTTCACTGGCCGTCGACGGCGAACGGGGTTACTACCTTCCCGTTGGGCATCGCCTCGATCGGGACGCCCAACTTCCGCTCGAGCAGGTGATCGCAGCGCTGCGCAGGCCGCTGACCGACCCTCACATTGCCAAGGCAGGCCATAACTTGAAGTACGATTACATCATCCTGGCCCGTTACGGCCTGGCGGTCACCCCCCTGGCCTTCGATACGATGATCGCCGAGTGGCTGGTCAACCCAACCTCCCGTAACCTGGGCCTGAAAGGCCTTTCGTGGGCGCGGCTGGGCCGGCAAATGACGGAAATCGAAACGCTGATTGGCAAAGGGAAAAACCAGATCACCATGGCCGACGTGCCCATCGAGCAGGCCGCTGCATACGCCGCAGCCGATGCGAGCACCGTCATGCAGCTCGTCCCGCAGCTACAGGACGACATGCAGAAAGCCGGCGTGACGGGCCTGTTCAACGATATCGAAATGCCGCTCATCCCTGTGCTGGCCGACATGGAAATGGCCGGGATCGCACTCGATGCCGACTTTCTGGCGCAGATGTCCGGCGAGTTGGAAACCCGTTTACGAGAAATCGAGAGCCAGGTCTATGCTGCCGTGGGGGAAACCTTCAACCTGAACTCTACTCAGCAACTCTCGACGGCGCTCTTCGATCGCCTGAAACTGCCTCCACCGGGAGGCGCCAGGCGTACGGCCTCAGGTCACTATTCCACCGCCGCCGACGTACTCGAAAGCCTGCGCGGCCGGCATCCGGCTGTGGACCTGGTGCTGGAAAACCGCGAGCTTTCCAAGCTGAAGTCTACCTATGTGGATGCGCTTCCGTTGCAGGTCAACCCGGTTACGCGGCGCGTTCACACTTCTTACAGCCAGACCGGGGCGGTGACCGGCCGTTTGTCGTCTTCCGATCCCAACTTGCAGAATATTCCCGCCCGTACGGAACTGGGGCAGAAGGTTCGTAAGGCCTTTGTAGCGGCCCGCGACCACTTGCTGTTGGCGGTAGATTATTCGCAGGTGGAACTGCGCATCGTCGCCCACATGTCGCAAGATGGGACCCTGCTGTCGGCCTTTCGGGCCGGACAGGACATTCACTCGGCCACAGCCGCCGCCATCTACGGTATATCGCTCGATCAGGTCACCAAAGCGATGCGCCGGGCGGCCAAGTCGATTAACTTTGGGCTGATTTACGGCATGAGCGCCTTCGGCCTGACGCGCTCCTCTGAGCTAACTCTGGCAGAAGCGGAAGATTTTGTCAAAGCTTACTTCGAACAGTTCCCCGGCGTCAAACGTTACCTGGATGGTATGCGCCGGCAGGCGGCCGAGCAAGGCTATGTCGAAACCTTGTTGGGACGCCGCCGTTACTTCCCCACCTTGAAGAATGAACGCAACCCGCAGGTACGGGCCAGGGAAGAGCGTGAGGCCATCAATGCCCCGGTTCAGGGAACCGCGGCAGACATCATGAAGATAGCCATGTTACAGGTGCCGGCGGCTTTACAGAAAGCGGGCCTGTCCGCACGGATGCTTTTACAGGTACACGACGAACTTGTGCTAGAATGTAAGACAACCGAACTTGCCCAAGCCGCTGCAACCATTCAAGATGTGATGGAAAATGCTTACACGCTCTCCATTCCGCTCAAAACAGAAGCGCGTTGCGGCCAGAATTGGGGACAGATGAAGCCGTTGGAAGAATAAAACACTCAAAGCGTAGGATTGACATCGTTTGAGGAGTACAT
This sequence comes from Chloroflexota bacterium, assembly GCA_049325275.1. Taxonomy (GTDB): domain Bacteria; phylum Chloroflexota; class Anaerolineae; order Anaerolineales; family UBA4823; genus CAIQJJ01. The sequence goes on along the minus strand of JBMOLU010000090.1, from coordinate 5,863 downwards.
ATGGCCGGTAACGAACAACAGTTTCAGCAAGCAATGAACCAGGGCCATTCGGCAGCCTGGGATCAGGATTGGAAAGATGCTGCTGCCTTTTACAAGCAGGCGTTGAAGGAGTTTCCCGATCATCCCAAAGCGCTATCCAGTCTTGGCCTGGCTTTGTACCAACTCCAGGACTATAAAACATCGTTGATCCATTACCAGAAAGCGGCCAAGGTGTCTCCGAGCGACCCGATGCCGGTCGAAAAAGCGGCCGAGCTGTATGAGTTGCTGGGTAACGTAGAACAAGCTGCCGAAACCCGTATGAGAGCGGCCGAAATCTATGTCCAGAATCGTGACGTGAACAAGGCGATTGAGCTGTGGGCCAAGGTGGTTAATCAAGTGCCCGAACACCTCATGGCGCATTCACGCCTGGCGATGGTTTACGAAAAGATGAAACAGCCGCAGCAGGCCGTGCACGAGTACCTGGCCGTGGCCAGCATCTTTCAGGCACATAACGATGTGCCCAAGGCCATTCAAGCGGCCACACGTGCGCAACAAGTGATGCCGGAAAGCCAGGAACCCGCCCGTGCCCTGTCCATGATCCAGGCCGGGCAACGCCTGCCGCGCCCGGCGCGCCCCAATGCGGTTACCTCCCCACTCAAGCCGCCCCAGTCCAAGCTCTTGCTGGACAAGGGGGATGGCGATGCCGTCGCCCAAGCCACCATCGATCCGATAGCCGAATGCCGCCAGAAAGCCCTTGCCGTGATGGCCGGGCTGCTTTTCGAGCAAGACGATGCCCGAGGTGGGGCTGCGTCTTCACGGCGTGGCGGTTTGCAAGCCTTGGTCGATGGAATCGGCGCTGCCGGCAGCGGCAAGCAAATCGATCAGACCAAGGTGCTGCTGCATCTTAGCCAGGCCATCGATCTACAATCTAAAGGGAAACACGATAAGGCGCTCGAAGAGCTACAGCGCGTGATCGATGCAGGTTTGGATCATCCTGCGCTTCATTTCAATATGGGTCTGTTGTTGTGGGAATCTGAACGCCTGGAGCCGGCCGTCAAGCACTTGCAGCGCATCATTGCACATGCAGACTATATGCTGGGGGCGCGACTCTTGCTCGGCCAGGTGTTTGCCAACATGGGTAAGGCCCAGGATGCAGCCGTTCAAATGCTGGAAGCGTTGAAGCTGGCCGATGCACAGATGGTGTCTGCTTCTCAGGCCGAAGCTTTGCGACGTTCGTATGATCCGTTGATCGAAGCGCTAAGCCAACAGCCAGATGCTGATCTGCAGAAGCGCCTGTACAACAATATTCGCGAACTCTTGCTGCGTTCAAACTGGCGTGAGCAGCTCATGAACGCGCGTGAACAACTGCCACCTGTCGATGCCGGCAGCCCACCGCTGCCCCTGGCCGATATCATGACAGAGGGACGTTCCAGCCAGGTTGTCGAAACGATCGCCAGCATCAATCAACTGGCCCGAGCCGGCCACTACCGTACGGCGATGGAGTATGCCTTTATTGCGTTAAAGGATTCGCCAACCTACCTGCCCCTTCATGCAACCATGGCCGATTTACTTTTGCGCCAGGAGCATTTGCAAGGCGCCATTGGAAAGTATAAGATCATCGCACGGAGTTACGCCATTCGTGGCGAAGCGGTGCGTGCAATCGCCTCTTACCGCAGAATTCTGGAGCTTTCTCCGTTGGATATGGAGGCGCGTAACCAACTCATTAACTTGCTGGTATCCCACGGCCAACTCGAACAGGCTGTCGAGGAGTACTTGCAACTGGTCGATGTTCATTACAGCCTGGCCGACCTGGTATCTGCCCGTACGGCCTGCGACCTGGCGTTACGCATTAGCGAGCAAAACCCGGGCAACAAGGCCATGCGTATCCGTGTGCTTCGCCGTATGGCCGATATCGATCAGCAAAGCCTGGACTGGCGCCAGGCGCTGCGCAGCTACGAACAGATTCGAGCTTTGCAGCCCGACGATGACCAGGCCAGTGCTGGCCTGATCGAACTGAATGTCCGGTTGGGCCAGGAGGCGCAGGCGATTAAGGAACTGGACAGCTACATCGGTGCAGCCTTGCAGGCAAAACAGCGTGAGAAGGCCATTAAAGTGGTCGAGCAGTTGATTGCGGACAATCCCGATCAACCGATGCTCAAACGCCGTTTGGCCGAACTCTACCGTCAGGCCGGGCGCATTCCCGACGCTATCGAACAGCTGGATGCTGCGGGTGAGTTGTTTCTGCAAAAGAAGAACAAGAGCGCCGCTGCCGAAGCGATTTCTGCCATTCTGACATTGAATCCTTCGAATGCCGCCGACTATCAACAACTTTTAGCGCAGATCAAAAGCGGCTAAATGGGCTTGCCTGTCGTAAAAAAGGATGCGGACGAAGCCACTCCTTCTCGTCCGCATCCTTTTTGTACTGTGCATTCTTTTCAGGGTTTACCACCACACACGATACGAAGCCACCGTTTGCTGCTCGAACTTTTCATAGTTCACTGTGACGATAATCGGCACGATGTTGGCGGATGTACCCGGGGCAACGAAATCCAGCTTGGTAACGCCGTTCTCGTCAGTTGGCTGCATCAGGAAACGGACTTCACCATCCGGCAGGTCCAGCGAGAAGGTTACTTGTGCGTTTTCGATGGGCTGGTAATTTTGATCGCGCACGATCACCGAAAGGGTCTGTTCTTCCCCGCGACCGACAACGGCCGTGTCGACGAACGCCTGGACTTTGATGCCCAGTAAAACATTTGCCGTGCCCCCATCAACGGGCTGTAATAGGTAGGGGTCTTCCACCATCTCGACGTATGCTTTGCCGATATCGGTCAGTACGACGCGCTGCCCGGTGGGGCGGTGGGGATGCCACTCGAAACGGGCCCTTTGAAAGTACTGAGTCATGCGGCCGTCTTGTGTTTCTACTTCCGAGATCGGATAGCCGAACTGCGCTACACCGCCATTCTGGTTGTAAAAATCCAGAAAGGCATAGCAAACCTGGTAGCCCGTTTGTGAAAAGAACTGACAGGCCGCAACGCCGGGTTGCGCCGTGACGATTTCTCCGGGGGTGCGGTGATCGTAGAGATACACCCCAATATTGGAAAGGGTCACTTGCAGTCCCACAGGGTTATCAGGGCGGTATTCGAAGCGGGCGCGCTCGAAATATTGCATCCATACTTCGGGTGACCCTGCCACGGCTTCGACGCGGAATGCGTCGGTGATGGGCAGCCCGTACAGCGCTTCAGGATTGGGGATGCCGTTGTACATTGTGAGAAATGCATCCGTCACCCAGTGGCCTGTTTCGGGGAAGTAGCGCGTGTTGCTTTGGGCGTGTGATACCTTCCGTGCAAAGGTAAGCGCCAAAAGCAGAACAACAATTACCCACAACGTATGTTTGCGAAAAAACATAAATTGATTATATACCGAAGTGCAGGCCAGGCCAATGGTACCTTTGCCTGGCCTGCTTCACGCTTTCGTCAGGTCTTTGAAAGCAAAACACCCGGCAGCTCCGCCACCGACGGCAAGATCAAATCGGCTCCGTAGCGCTCCAATTCTTCCAGTTCTCCGAAGCCCGAGAGTACACCGACGGTCTGGGCGCCGGCGGCTTTTCCGGCGCGAATATCCACCGTGGTGTCCCCGATCATCAAGCATTCCGGTGCGCTGACGCCCATCTGCGCTGCTGCCCAAAGGATAGGGTCGGCAAAAGGCTTGGTGTGCTGGCAGGTGTTTGCTGTTGCCACGCAACGAAACAACGACGTAATCTCGAATTGCTTCAGGAAGCGCTCGGTGCTGCGTTGATCGCGTGCGCTGACCACACACATTGGATAGTGTTCGTGGAGCAGGTGAAGGGTTGCTGCCATACCGGGGATGGCCCAGAAGGGCTTACCGGGTTTGCCCATCCGTAAAGGATGCAGCCAGTTCCCCACCGTGTGAAGGACACTATCGATGCCGAGACGATCGGGGAGACCAAAGATCAAATTGCCGGGCGACTCGATAAACATAACGATTTTGCGTGCGAAAGGTAAGGGATCGCGATTGCGAAACGCAAAGCGGACCGGTGTGAAGAGATTTGTCAGGGTGCGCACTACCTGATCGTCGGTGTCGCTCAACGTGCCGTCCACGTCGAAGCACAGCGCACGAACCTCGCCAATCCGTAGGACCATTACGGTTTTACGGCAGCCCAGATGGCCTGAGCCGTGCCGGCGTCTGGTGCGAGCATCCATGTGGTTTGGAGGCCTGCATAGTAGAGATCATGGTATCCGGATGCGTCTTGCCATGCGAGGTGACCACTTTCGTTGACGAGCGGTTCACCAAACCGGGCAGTTGCGTAGGCCTGGAAGGCCTCTATAAACTCGGTTGCATCCCCTTCGGTTTCCCACAGCGAACGGAAGGCCATTGCAACGGCACTGTTCTCGCCGTTGGCATACACCACATAACTGTCACCGCTCCAACCGGCCGCTGCATCTTCTGCGTCTCCAGTGTCCAGACGGGCATCCTCGTCTGCGCCGTGGCCGAGAATGAGGTACGTGTACCACTCACCCATCACGCCGCGATCGATCTCCTCCCATCCACTGCCAAGCGCATCGCTCAGGTCTGGCAGGGTAACTTGTACGGGCACATCGGCGGGATATTTCTCAGGGTGAAGGATCTGTTCGGTTGAAAGCGGCAGATTGTCGTAAGCAGCGTCCACCGCTTCCCAGCCGCCGTCATCGTACAGCGCCTGCACGAACAAAAGGCCGTTCTGGTAGGGGAACAGAAAGTCTTGTTTGAGGAACTCGGGAGCGTTGTCATATACCGGGCTCTCGTAGCTGCCATAGAATTCCATTACCTGTTGCTTGTCTTCGTCGGTGCTGTACTTTTGGAACCAGTGCAGTTCCGCCAGGGTTGCATCGCCTTCGATGAGCGACTGGATGGCCGCGCACCTTTCGCTATCTTCTTCGCAGGCTTCTTCGTCGTAGCCAAGGCCATTCTCGAAATCATAGGTTTGATCTTGCAGGACGTGCGTATATTCATGCGCATACGTCATGCGTTGTGTGCCTTCGAAGGCCTCGTCCTGAACGACGTACATTTCCTTCGTTTCATTATCGTAGAAACCGGCAACTTGCTCACTGAAAAGTTCCTGGTACATGTGGAGCAGATCGAAGCCAGGCTCGAGCAACCCAAATGCAGCGAGGACAGCGACATCTTCCTGAGCTTCTTCAGGGGTGTATTCGGCCAAAAAATCTTCGATCACACGCTTCCGTAGTTGCTCCGGTGTCAACAGCGCACGATCGACGGGCTGATTGGGAGATAGTCCGCGTAACTCGATGACTTCTTCCTGAATGATATCCATTTGTGCTGCTACGTAAGGAGGAATTTCGTTCGATGGTTCGCCGGTATCGTCTGTGGTTGCGGCAGGGGCTTCTGTTGGTGTCGTTGGTTTGGCTGTGGATGGCTTGGGTGTTGCCGTTGGCATACCCGGAACGCTCGGTGCCGTCGACAGGATTTCTGGCGCCGAAGAGAACTCTGGGAACAGATTCCAGATAAGCGTTCCACCAACTGCCAGGATGCACATACAGAAGCAACTGATGGCTAATAGAATGGAACAAGTTATTAGAATGCGACGGTTCTGGGGATTCATTTTTTCTGTCTTCCTTTACATGTGATTCGTTATAGATGTAATCCAGTTGCACCTTCATCTTTACGATGTTGTGCTTCTAAGGGTTTTGAAAAAGCTGGCAAGATTGTAACTGTATTCTTGGCGCGGGGCAATGATAAGAAACTTGTTACATTCAAACCCTTGACAGGGAAGCTGAAGTGCATATAATACGGCCCTGCACTGTGAAACACGAAACACGGTCTCGCCTGTGAAGCAGGCAGACCGCTCACAACCAAATAAGGCGTCTTG
>JBMOLU010000089.1:0-132344 GCA_049325275.1 Chloroflexota bacterium | reverse complement strand
GCTGGTGTGCCCGAGCGGCGACTGCCCCGGCGGCTGCGGCATGGTCTGCGAACCCTACACGGTTACCCCTACCGATACGCGCACGCCCTCACCAAGCCCGTTCCCGGTGTGCACGGCCGTGGCCTGCCCGAACGGCAAGCTGGTGTGCCCGAGCGGCGACTGCCCCGGTGGCTGCGGCATGGTCTGCGAACCCTACACGGTCACCCCTACCGATACGCGCACACCCTCACCAAGCCCGTTCCCGGTGTGCACGCCGGTGCCCTGCCCGAACGGCAACCTGGTGTGCCCGAGCGGCGACTGCCCCGGTGGGTGTGGCATGGTGTGTAGGCCGCACACCGCCACGCCCATCCCAATGGTTTTGCTCCCCTCGTTCTGTGCACCCGTGAACTGTTCGAGTGGCAAGCGGGTTTGCCCACGCGGCGACTGCTCCGGCGGCTGCGGCATGGGTTGTGAGCCGTCTGCGTCGGCGCCGTACATTGGCGTACCACAACCACCCGGGTGCCTGCCGTTGACCAACAACGAGCTTCCTCCCTGGGCCGGGTTTACCATGGCATGGGCTAACCGGTGATGTATGGGAACAAGTGCAGTTGCCGCGCCGGCTGGTTTTCCCGGCTATTTCTCAATCAGCGGCGCCAACAAAGTGGTGGTCTCGGCCCCTTCCACGATCAGCCCGAATACGTCGCCTGTTACACCGTTTAGGCGGTTGTGGGCAATGGCAACGATCGACCATCCTGTATATAGAGCCTGCTGGTAGGCAAGCACTCCAGGCTTTCCTACCAGCCCCGCCAGCGGTGGCAGCGTACCGAAAACCAGCGCCTGGCGTTGCAAGCCGGCGGCAAAATCGGCGCCCATAGCACCCGGCCGGGCCAGGAGTCGAAAACCGGCGGGGATTAAACACCAGCGTCCCAGGCTCGCTGCCAGCAGGATGGCCGGCATGGCCCGTTCCGGCGGCAGCGAGGCCAGGGCGCTGAGCTTGAGCAGAGGCGCCAGCGCTAACCCGATGCCGCCAAAAGCGCCTGGGCGTGAGTCTTTCATGATTTCGAGGCGGCGCTGTGGGTTGCTGTGTGCGGCAGGCCGTCGCAGCAGTCTGCCAGTCTGTCGAGGTGCAGGCCGCCGGTGAGGACGACCCACAGCGCCAGCGTCAATGCGGCCGCAATGCCGTGTGCACCGGCGGCTGCGCCGCCAAGGAACAGGCTCAGCAAAAAGGGGGATGCCGAAGGCCCGATTGTATTGCCATTCACTGTGAATGGTCAGTGTAGCAGTGATCGCAATCTGAATACCCCTGCATCAGTGTCCGGGTACGGCTGAATGTGACCCTATCATTGAAACCGGTAACGGCGGGTTCGTCGGTCAAGCAAGCCAGGTGATATAACCACTTTTCGGCGCCAATTTTCCTGGCGAGATCGTATATAGCGCACTTTGTGACACAAAAGGTCGTTTTATTCCCCTCGGTTACCATCGAGTACTCGAAGCCGTTTTTCCGAAGGGGCTCCCAAAGGAGTTCGAAGAAACGCCCCAGTGAATTGCCGCCATCCTGCCCGGTGCGCTTCCAATCTCTTTTGCAATTTGCGGAAATGATCTGGTCGAGAACGGCCATGACATGCTCTTCGCCAAACTTGCGCGCTAAATCGTTAAGCAATGCGAGCCGGTCTTCTTGAACCCAGCGACTGGCGAATTCTTGTTGGATGAGCAACAGGTTCTCATCCTCGAAAAGACTCTGGTTTTCGAGATGCGTGAGCATACCATCTAACCACCTCAATTGTTCTGCAATGTAATCTTTTGACATAAATGTAACCTTTTGAAATAGATAACCCTTTGTGTTCATGAAAGCTATGGCAGTATGGTGTTCATACCTTTTACCGAGTTTAGCACACATCGGCTTTCAAGCCATGACCTTCTGGCCGAGTTGTCAAAAATTGGCCCTTGCGCTATGTCGTACTTGTGGTAAAATAAGAGCACAAACGTCCGGGTGCCCCCCTCACTCGGACGTTTGTGCTTTAAGGGCATCTGGTCATAAATAATGGCCTTGTAGTCATAGGTCCCAACCGGATAAAGCAGGTTCTCATCCACATAGGTGGCAAAAGGAAGGCCATGCGTGCAGCCATAGCGATCCGGAGGCAGGGTGACAACAAACTGCGCATCATTGATCCCAAATTTGAGTGGAGCGGAATAAAGAGTGAAAGCCAATTGCTTTCTCTCCAGTCGTATCACTTCATTCCACTCAACTGCAATAGTGTTTCCAGGGTGCCAGTATATTTCCAGACCCGTAGGTCGTACTCTTAGATGGCTTTTATGTGATGTATACATTTCACCCAGGATCACGAGTATGTATATCTGTGCTGTTAAAATGATTACTCGTCTCTCCTCACATAGGAATATTACACCCAACGCCCTGATCGGGTGGTTTGGTGGTGAGATGCGGACCAACTTTGAGATAAGGATCACCGCTAAGATGCGATGCACCAGATTCGTGGGCAGAATTCCGCCAAGCCCGCTCCAACGTTAAAGATCGATGTGGTGGCCAGAAAAAATGCCAAGGAAAGAGCAGTTGCGCCGCCACGTCAATCCAGTTGGACAAAGTCGGTTGTTGGATGGTTGATGTAGATTTTGCTAGTGGATGATCCAGCGAACAGTAGCCTATACTCACCAACGATTCGGTAAATTTTACTCGTAGCAGGCCGTTTTTGGCGAACAAAAACGCGCCATTTCGAGTTGTAACTTGCATGAACCTGCCAAAAATCGTTCGGATTTATCCTCGGGCTGTCAACCGCTCTTTCAATGCGGTTATGGTTTCGCTCTGGAGACCCAGGTGCCCCTGTACGGGGCCCTTGCGGACCGTGAAAATCGTGTATAATGCGGGGGCTGTGAGTGACAGAGTCCGGCCTTGGGGCTGTGGCGGAATTGGCAGACGCAGGGGACTTAAAATCCTCCGAGGGTAATTCCTCTTGTGGGTTCGACCCCCACCGGCCCTACAGGTAGGTGAATATGCAGAGGCACTCCCATATGGCAGCTTTTTTGCCATATGGGAGTGCTTTTGTGATAGAAATCGATGCCTGCTCCCGGGGACTGGCGTACTCCTTGAAAAATCCGTAGCGACTTGCGCAAGTTTTGTGACATACATATACTTGAGTGTTAGAGTGGATTGGCTTTTGATGTATTGTTGCTGGTTAGGAGAAAACGCAAATGTCACTTCAGGTAGAAACCGATGTTCGAGACAGCCTCCCTAAATCACCCAAAGGCGCTTGGGCGATTTTTTGGATAAGCGTGTTAAGCCTTTTCCTGGAAATGTTGCTGATTCGGTGGATCGGCACGGAGGTCCGTATCTTTGCTTACCTTCAGAACACTGTTTTGGTTGCCTGTTTTCTTGGGCTTGGCATTGGATACTTTACCTGCCGCAAGCCCGTTCACGTGAGCGCTGTACTCGTTCCTTTGGCGGTGATTGTGTTGTTGATGGCAGTTCCGCTCGTGCGAATAGCGCTTGGCAGGACCAGTGAGCTTTTAAGTGTCTTGGAGGATTTTGTTATTTGGGGAAATATGAGCGCAACAAGCGAGTTGAAAAAGCTCCTCTTTGTGGGGATGGGGTTGGCACTCACTTACAGTGTGCTGATTTTCATCGTGGACATTTTTGTACCCATTGGGCGTGCGCTCGGCCGCCTGATCGATGACCATCCGAATACGATTTGGGCTTATTCGGTCAATATCGCCGGTAGCCTGGTGGGGACCTGGCTTTTCGTCATCATCAGCTTCTTGAACCAGCCGCCCTTTGTCTGGTTGATCGTGTTCGCCTGCCTGACACTTGCTTTTATGATCTATTTCCGGCCGGTTAAAAAGTTGAACCTTGTTCTGTTGGGTGGAATGATTTTGGCTGCGTGGGTTTCAGGCCTGCTTACAGACAGTTTCGAGGTTGTCTGGTCGCCTTATCAGAAGTTGGAAGTGACCGACCCCCTGGAAACTGAAGCAGCGGGGCAAACTCTCATCAACGTGAACAATACCATCTATCAGGTTATGGTGGATTTAAGTGATTCCTTTACGTTGTCAAACCCGGCATACTTTGATCCAGAACAGCAAGGGCTTAGCCAATACGATCTTCCTGTGTTACTACACCCTAACCCTCAGTCTTATTTGATCGTCGGCGCGGGAAGTGGCAACGATGCCGCTGGCGGTGTTCGCCAGGGGGTTCCCCACATCCTTGCTGTAGAGATAGATCCGGCCATTATTTCGATCGGGAAAAGGTATCACCCAGAACAGCCTTATGCTTCCTCCACCGTACAGGTCGTGAATGATGACGCACGCTCTTTTTTTGCTACCACGCAAGAGAAGTTCGATGTGATCTCATTCAGCCTTCTCGATTCTCATACCACGACGGCCATGACCAATGCACGATTGGACCACTACGTTTATACGCGTGAGAGCATTGCGCGGGCCAAATCGCTGCTGAACGAACGCGGCATCATGGTCCTAACTTTCGAGGCTCAAAAGCCGTACATTGCCGATCGAATGGCGAAGGTCCTGCAAGAAACATTCGGCGAAGAGCCTTTGGTTTTTCGGATTCCTGCTACCGCCTACGGCTGGGGTGGTGTGATGTTTATTGCCGGCGATCTGGAAGTTGCCAGGAACCAGATTGCGCAGAATCAACGGCTTGAAACTTATATCGGCAAGCTTCAAGAAGCTTATCCGATGCCTTTACCGTTGACGACAAAGATTGCCACGGACGACTGGCCTTACATTTACCTGCAAACCCCACGGATTCCTGTGCTCTATTACTTGTTGGCCGGCCTGATGGCCTTGATCCTTGTGCGCAGCAGCCGCGTGTGGAGCGCACCCAAAATTTTCACCCGTTGGCAGCGTACTCACTGGCACTTCTTTTTCTTGGGAGCCGCTTTTTTGCTGTTGGAAGTGCAAAATATTAGCAAGGCGTCCGTTGTTCTTGGCAATACCTGGCAGACCAACGCCGCTATCATTTCAGGTGTGCTGGTTATGGCGCTTTTGGCGAACCTGATTGCTTACCGTTTCCCCAAGGTAGGGAGCGGCGTTGCATATCCTGCGTTGATCGGTATCTCTATTCTTTTGTACTTTGTCGATCTGGCCCAGTTTGCTTTCCTTCCCTACATGGTCAAGGTCATTGTGGTGGGCGGCCTGACAACATTGCCGATGATTTTTAGCGGTATCATTTTTGTGCGTTCTTTCGCAGCTGTCCAAGCAAAGGACGAAGCCCTGGGTGCAAACATACTCGGTTCGTTGGTAGGGGCGCTTGTCCAGTCGGTTACCTTCGTGATCGGGATCAAGGCATTACTTCTCGTTGTCGCTGGAATGTACCTTGCTTCCTTCTTCTTCAGGCCTCTTCAGCAGTCTGAGACGCCGGGTTAACTGCACGGTCCTGGCAGCCTGTTGGATCGCTTCGGTGTTATCGTTCTTTGGAGCCTGTGGTAGTTTGGTTTGTGGTGAAAACCTTCCTACCTCAGGCTTCTTTTTCCTCACACCGCTTGCACGCACATGGGTAAGCGGGTGCGCACTATCACTGCCAAAATTGAGATATAATTACATCGGTGTTTTTCTGAAGAGAAGTGTTATGATACTACCTGAAAGGGGGATACTGTGATGTCTGGTTTCTAGCGAGAAGATTGATAACCCTGTTTCAACCGACAAATCTTGCGATGTGACTGGCTTGTAATATTCAATTATCTTTTTGGAGGCAAGTATGTATACCAAGATTCAGCGGTTTGTGTTTCTTGTTGCTATTTTGGCTGCGTTGCTTTTGTTGACTGCTGGACTAACCTCGGCCAAGGATGCGCCGCTCACATCTTTGCCCTTGCGTGCCCCGGTAGGCACCGGCTTCACCTATCAGGGTCAGTTAGTAGACGGGGGGGCACCTGCCGCTGGTAATTTCGATTTGCAGTTCGAACTTTACGATGCTGAAATGGACGGCAACCTGCTCGGTGCGGTAACCTTGGAAGATGTAGCCGTTGCGGATGGCATTTTTACCGTTCTTTTGGATTTTGGTGCCGGCGCCTTTGATGGCCAGGCGCGCTGGTTGGCTATCCGTGTGCGTCCGGGCAGTGAAACAGGCGATTACACTCTCCTGGAACCCCGCCAGCCTTTGACGGCTGCTCCTTATGCCCAGTACGCACTTGAAGCCGGGCGTGTAGCCTGGAAAAACGTGGGCCAAAACCCTATCCCGGCAAACTGTGCACAAGGGGAAACTCTGGCCTGGGATGTAAATCTGTCAACTTGGAAATGCGCTCAAAATACGGATAACGCCTACACCGCCGGTTTTGGCCTCGCTTTGGAAGGTACGGAATTTAATATCCTGACCGACACCGTGCAGGTGCGAATAGCTGGGGCGTGCGCCGTAGGTAGCACCATTCGCCTAATTTATGCCGATGGTCGTGTGGAGTGTGATGTAGATTCTCCACTTAATCGCTCGTTGGCACCCTCGGATAATGCCATTACGACAGTCGATTCTGCTGCAGATGTTGGTTCGTTCACATCCGTTACCATTGGGATTGATGGCTTGCCCGTGATCAGTTACTATGATTCTGGCAATAGCGATCTGAAGGTGGCTCACTGTAACGATATTGCCTGTCGCAGTGCCGCACTTACGACTGTGGATACGACAGGCATCGTTGGTGACTTTGTCAACTCGATTGCGATAGGTAGCGATGGTTTGCCCATTATCAGCTACCATGATGGCACAAACTTCGATTTGAAGGTAGCTCACTGCAACGACGTCACGTGCAGCAGTGCCATAACGACCACTTTGGTCATGACTGGGAGCGTTGGTGAGTACTCCTCGATTGCCATTGGTGCTGATGGTTTGCCCATCATCAGCTACCGTGATGGTAGCGCTACCGCACTTCGAATAGCCCATTGTGATGATGTGATCTGTGGCAGCGCAACGGTGAACACGTTGGATGCTGGTACCGGTATTGGTTATTCTACGTCGATCGCAATCGGAACCGATGGTTTACCCATCGTTAGCTATCGCGACAACTTCAACGCGAACTTGAAAGCGGCTCACTGTAACGATGTGCTCTGCAGTAGTGTCACGATAAACACCTTGGATACAGTGGGGGAAGTTGGTTACTCCACATCAATTGCTATTGGTGTAGATGGTTTGCCTGTGATCAGTTATCGCGATAACACCAACGATGATTTGAAAGTAGCTCACTGCAATGATGTGATCTGTGGTAGCGCAACTGCCAACGCAATCGATACTACTGGGGATATTGGTCTGTATACTTCGATCACAATTGGCGCTGATGGTTTGCCTATGATTAGCTACCGCGATGATACAAACACGGCCCTGAAGGTGGCTCACTGTCACGATATCCGCTGCAGCAGTGCCACATCTACCGTTGTCGATGGTCTTGAAAATGTGGGTGAGTTCACCGCAATCTCTATTGGGGTCGATGGTTTGCCTGTAATCAGTTATTTCGACATGATCAATAGTGATTTGAAGGTGATACATTGCTCGAATACCTTTTGTGTGCCCTTCTGGCGGCAACGTTGAAATTCAGCGCACAAGCGAAGGTTTTGCAGATAGGTTGGAGGATGCACTTATGAAGAAAAAAGCCGGACTTGCTATTTTTCTCGGTCTGTGCTGTCTTTTCCTGATGGGTACGACTCTCGTGGCAACCACGGATTACCAGATCAACTGGTGGACGGTCGATCAGGGTGGTGGGCGTAGCCAATCGACAAACGGGCAGTATGTTTTAAGTGGTACAGTCGGTCAACCGGAAGCCGGCTCGCTTGGAGCGGATACTTACATACTCACGGGGGGCTTTTGGCAAGGGATTGGTTTATCCATTCACCAGTTTCTGATCCACTTGCCACTGATTTTTGAGTAGGAAATCACCTGAATGGTTCGCATGTACCGTCTCCCAGGAAATCTTCCCTCATCCCGTGAAAACAAACCGGCCACCCTCATCAATCATGAGGGTGGCCGGTTTGCCTGTGAGCCACCGAAGGGAGTCGAACCCTTGACCCGCCGCTTACGAAGCGGCTGCTCTGCCGACTGAGCTACGGTGGCGCCTTTGCCCCAACGGAGCGAGCGGGATTATACCAAAGGTTTGGTGTAGATGGCAAGGAAAAGATCGCGCTCTTTGGCGAAAGTGATATACTCGCTCGCATGAAAATCGCTATGCTTTCCTATCATACCTGCCCCCTGGCGACCCTGGGAGGAAAGGATACCGGTGGGATGAATGTCTACGTGCGCGAATTGACCCGCCAGCTTGGCCGCATGGGCATTCACGTCGATGTTTTTACCCGTTCGCAAGACGAGCACGTACCGCACGTCTCGCACGACCTCGGTTACGGCAACCGCGTCGTTCATATCCCGGCCGGCCCCGAGGTCCCACTGCCCAAACAGGAACTGGCAGCCTACCTGCCCCAGTTCGTGGCCGGTATCCAGGAGTTCACACGCAACAAGGGATTGCAGTACGACATCATTCACAGCCATTACTGGATGTCCGGCGTGGCTGCCCTGGATTTGAAGGCTGCCTGGCAGGTTCCCGTAATTCACATGTTCCATACCCTCGTGGTGATGAAGAACCGCGTCGCCAGCCGGCCGTCTGAAGTCGAAGGCCAATATCGCCTGGATGGCGAGCGCCAGGTATTGCAGGCCGCCGACCGCATCGTGGCGGCCACGCCGGCCGAGTTGGCCCAACTGCAATGGTTGTACGAAGCCGACACCCGCCGCATCGTCGTGATCCCGCCGGGCGTCGACTTGTGCCATTTTTACCCGATTGACACAGACGAAGCCAAAGACTTTATCGGCGTGACCTGCCTCGACCGCATGTTGCTCTTCGTCGGGCGCATCGAGCGTCTCAAGGGCCTGGATGTGCTCATCCGCGCACTGGCCATCATGCGCCAGAATGGTATCTTCGATCGTTTTCCACTTTGCCTGATGGTCATCGGCGGTGACCCGGAGGCAGGCCCCGATCAAATGAGCGCCGAAATGGCCCGTATCAAAAAGCTCTGCCGGCGCTATGGCCTGGAAGACCTGGTGATGTTTGTGGGCAAGCGTAGCCAGGATACGCTGCCCTACTACTATTCAGCAGCCGAGGTGCTGGTGATGCCCTCGCACTATGAATCGTTTGGCATGGTTGCGTTGGAAGCGATGGCTTGCGGTACCCCCGTGGTGGCTTCTCAGGTTGGCGGCCTGGCTTTTCTCGTGCAGGATGGCATCACCGGCTATACCGTTCCTTCCGGTGAACCGGCGGCCCTGGCCCAACGCCTGACGGCGCTGGTCAGCGATGAAGCGTTGCGCATGCAGATGGGCGAAGACGCCATGCGCGTCGCCCGTGGCTACGGTTGGGAAAAGATCGCCGCCCGGATGATCGCCGTGTATGAGGAAACTCTGGAAATGTCCAAAGCAGGTGCGCTCGCCCACAACACGCGCTAGGCCAGGCCGGTTTTTCTGCCCACGACGGCGGTTTGCGCGAGCAACGGTATCCGTTTGAGGAACGGGAATTAAATAACTGTCCGAAATAAGGCTGTTTCCAAGCATAGAAATCGGATTCTTCTTTAAATCTGCGTTCCTAGATATCCATCGGTGGGTTGTCCAGGCGCAGCCCATGCCCACGCACCGTAATGATGTACTGGTAAGACGGGTCCAAGGCTGCCAAGCGGTCACGCAGGCGGCGCACCAGTGCATCCAGCGCCTGTTCGGAGACGTCTGCGGCTTCCTCATCTCCCCACACCACGGCAGACATCTCTCGCCGGTCGACGACCCGCCCATCACGCTCGTAGAGCAGTTCCAGCAGGCGGAATTGGGAGACGGATAGCGGTGGCACAAGTTCCTGTTCGTTGACCCACACCCGCCGCGAGCGCTTTTCCAGCCGCAGCCGGCGCGGCATTTGGAACCCTAGGTCGGTTTGGGTCATCGATTCCAACGGCATCGTCGCCGTGGCATCGGAACTGACATACAGGAATTTTTGCACCAGGGCAATTTGAACGACATCCCCATCTTGCAAGTGTACGGCTTCCTGAATGGGCTGACCATTACAATGCGTTCCGTTTTTGCTGCCCAGGTCCTCCACATTTACCCCATCCGGGGTAACCAGGAAACGCGCGTGATAACGCGACACCTGACGGTCGGCAATCGTAATGTCACAACTGGCATCGCGCCCCACGAGCAGATCGTTTTGCACCGGAAAACGGTAGCCGTTAAGGGGTCCGCTTTGGCCGATCAAAATGGGAACATCATCACTTACCATATCTCCTCCAGCGGGTATAATATCACAAACTTGCTATGCCTACACCATTGAAACCCGGAGAAATCTTACGCGGCCGTTACCAAATTCGCCGCATTATCGGCCAGGGTGGCATGGGCAGCATTTACCTGGCGGATGACAACCGCCTGGAAGGCCGCCAATGTGCCCTGAAAGAGGTCGAGCACGATCGATCTATGCCGACCGATTTGCTGCGCCAGGCCCGTGATCAATTTATGCGTGAAGCTACTGTTTTGGCGCGCCTGGATCATCCCAATTTGCCCAAGGTTTCCGACTTCTTCTCGCTGAGCGGGCGCGACTATGTGGTCATGGATTATATCCCGGGCGAAGACCTGCGCACCATTATTAGCGAGACACGCCAGAGCGGATGCTTCCTTTCCGAAGCCAACGTGCTGGCCTGGACCAGCCAACTGGCCGATGCCCTCGAATACCTTCACAGCCAGGACCCGCCAATTCTGCACCGCGACATCAAGCCCGGCAATATCAAGCTCACACCGAGCGGCCTGGTCAAGCTAGTCGATTTTGGCCTGGTCAAGATCCTTGCTTCGGATGAAGTCACCGTAACGGTGCTGCAAGGGCGGGGAACCGTCCAGTATACGCCGTTAGAGCAGTATGGCGGCGACGCCGGCCACACCGATGTGCGCAGCGACATCTATGCTTTCGGTGCAACGCTCTATCACTTGCTGACGAACTCGGCTCCGGTGGAAGCCCGCGAGCGTTTTCTGCGGCCCGACAGCCTGATCCTGCCCCGCCAGATCAATCCCGAGATCACTCTGCGCACAGAACGGGCTATCTTGTGGGCCATGAACCTGCATCCCGACCAGCGCCCGCCGGATATCAAAGCCTTTCGCCAGGCCCTCTTCGGCGATTGGAGCCCTTCACCCGGTTCCTCCCGTTCCCTGCCGGCGCCCAGCCTGGCCGATGTCTTCGCGGCAACCCCTGAACGGGTTTTGCTTTTGCTAAGCGGTGGGCTGTTGATCCTGAGCCTGTTGGTTACTTTGTTCCGTTAGGGCGGCTGCGCATCGTAAGCATCCAAACCCATGCCATTCCACAACCTGTGATGGCGCCCACCACAGCGAGTGCGATTACCCCCCAGATTTCTGCATTCTCGAGGACCTTCTGGCTGCCCGGCAGGTCGAATGCCAGGTAGGTGTAGGCGGCGATGCCGCCGACCAGTGCCAGCAGGCCAAAGCGCACCCCCCACCGTGTATTGCTCAGGCGTGTTGCCAGCACATAGCCGCTTATCCCGATGGCGAAGCTGATTAAAAACGCCATCAACCAGTCGCCAAAGCCGACGCCTGCAGCGGGAGGGGGCGCAGTGGGTGTGGGTGGGGGAGTGGCCGTTGGGGGTTCACTCGTCGAGGAGGGTTCTGGCGTCAACGTGGCGGTTGGTGGAACGGACGTATGGGTATCGGTGGGCGCGAAGGTTGCTTCATTCAGCGGCGCTGGCACTTCAAAGGGTAACACTTCTGACTCGTCGGCCTCGCCGCTCTCAGCGCGTGCTTCCCATTTCCCTGGATTTTCGACGCGGTAAGTGACCCGAGCGACTCCCTGGATGGTGCTCGCATCCATCTGCAGGACGATCGGGTTATCTCCCAGGCGGGTAAAGGAAAAGCGTACAACCGTGCCATCTGGCACAGGCTTGCCATTGTGATCGAGAATGGTGCCTGTGCGCACAGGAACGAGCTCGTTCAACTGAAAGAGTTTGGGTAAGGGGGTTGCTTCCGGTGTGGGGGTGCCCGCCGGGGACTCTTGCGCGGGATAGTCGAAGGCCAACGGGATGACCTGGCCAGCCGCAGGAAAGACGGCCTGGTTGAGATCGTATACCCCTGCAACGCTAACCGGCAGGACCCCCGTGGCGCGCATTTCTTGGAACAGCAGGCGCGCCGCCACATCGGCGAATACCGAGTTTCGGTTGGGGCCGTGGCTGAATAAGCCGTAGTAAGCGGTCAACTTGGATATCTCGGTCGTGTCCAGGTAGTAGGGAGCCGTAAAGGCAAAAACGATCAGTTTCTTTTGCTGGAAAAGTTCTGGACGCTCTTTGAGAAAATTGCGCAAAGCGTAAGAAGATGGCACGCTGGGTGTCACATCCATCATCGCAAACACGATCCAGTCGGCGCTGCTGAGGGCGTTCTCGATCTGCGCCACACCCACACCGGCATCGAGCATGTTCTGTAAATCTTGAAAGCTGTACGATTTCAGGTTGTCGGCCAGCACCTGCCCGCCCCGGTTGTACAGGCGGAAGACTGCCGACTGTAGGGCATTGACCGGCATGACGAACTGTTCGGGGCAACGGCTGCATTGTGAGAAGGTGCGTGTGTCGGTAATGAAGACGATCTTGTCGTTGCGGGCGGGCGGGCTGGGTAATGTATCGGTCAGCTCACTTTGGTCGGGACTGATCAGCACGGCCGCTTTGCTGGCGGTTTCGAGAACGACCG
Organism: Chloroflexota bacterium; assembly: GCA_049325275.1. GTDB lineage: Bacteria > Chloroflexota > Anaerolineae > Anaerolineales > UBA4823 > CAIQJJ01. The sequence continues at coordinate 119,674 of JBMOLU010000089.1, read as the reverse complement.
GGTTGGCCTGGTTCAGGCGGTTGAGATCGTTTTCGTTCATCAGCACCTGCGAGATGCTGAAGCTGCCACCATACAGGCGATATTTCAACGCCAGGATACGCAGCACCGATTCATCGACGCGTTGTGCAAAAGCTTCATCCTCACGGTATTTCTCGGTGAAAAAGTTCAACGTGTTGGTGATCGACGTGTAAGCATCCGTATCTCTGCTGGCGGTGAAGTTGCCCAGGTAAAGCAGGTCATTACCGGCCAGAAAGGCGTCGCGAGCTACGAGCTGGCTGTTGAAGGTTTGCCCGCTGGGGTCGTAAAAACGCCGCACGGCGCGGCTGCCCAAGTCGGCGCTGACCATCACACCGCCTTTTTCCCGCCAGGCGCTGATCGCCGGCAGGCTGGTCAGTTGGTTGAGCGCAGCCGCATCGAAACTGACCGGTTTGGTCGTTTCGCGAATATTGCCCTGGAACCCCTGGTAGCGGATATGCGAGACGAGCAGGCCATCGGTGGTCGTTTCGGGGCTGGCTGCGTTGCCGGTGACGGCGAAGAAAGGCGCCAACTCGATTTGCTTGAGTTGCTCGAGCACCTTGCGTACCGTCGCCACTTCTTCTTCCGGCGGGCGGTCTGCGCCGCCGAAGCCGGGGAAGTTTTTGGCGATCACGGCCATGTGCCCGGCGCTGCCTTCATGGATGCCGCCGATGTAGGCGCTGCCCATCTGGCCCACCCAAAACGGGTCGCCGCCAAACGTACGCACGCTCAAATCGCCGCCGCTTTCCGGGTTTGGCGAGTCGAGTACGTCCAACGACGGCCCAATTAACAGGTTGTAACCCAGCGCTGAGAGCTCGTCGCCCAGGATGGCGCCGATCTTGTGAGCTTGCTCCGGGTCCCAGGTGGCGCCAATCGTCATGGGGTTGGGCAAAGTGCTCAAGCCGTTCAGGATTTGGTCGTAGGGGTAGCCGTCGCCATCCTGGATGGTGGCGATGAACAGGGGAACGTACGCATCTTGGTACGTTGCCCCGGTCTCCGCATTGGTTTGAACCTGCTGTGAAGCGTTGAATTCATTGAGTTGAAGCTGGCGAATCAAGTTCTGGGCCATGCTGACGGTGACGTCGGGGGCCAGAAAGTTATCGTTGGTGTTGAGCATCATCACTGCGCCAACGTGGTGTTTTACGAGGAGGTTGTAAATGGGGGTGTTGGAACTGGCGTCGTAACCGCTGAAGGTCACCATGAAAAGCTGGCCGACGCGTTCTTCCGGGGTAAGCGAGTTGAGCAAGGCCAGCGCATTCTCTTGCGACGCGCCGCTTTGCCCGGCCGGCGCGGCATAGCCCGATGCAGGTGGCAGCAGGCTGCACACCAGCGCGGCAAAAAGGATAAGGCGAAGGAGGGCGTTTCTCATGGAGCGATCAGGAACGGTCCGTAAGCCCCGGCTGCCTGGCGTTGGCGTGAAAACCCGGGGCGAAATCGGTGTTCAAAACTCGAACCTGGGTCAGGAAGCTCCCAGTTCTTTCTCTAAAATCTCGTGCATCAGATCGCGGCGTGCTGCCCCTCCCAGGGTTTCCAGGCGGCGGATGCCCAGCGGGTCGATCTCCTGGCGAAGCAGGTTCAACTCTTCAAGCGTTGGGGCGGGCGTTTCACCGACATCGGGTGCGACTTCCAGCTCGAAACCCGTTTGCGACTGGATTTTTTCGATCGTTACTCCCGGATGGCAACTGATCAGGCGCATCCGCCCGTGGGCGAAATCGAACTGACCCAAGTCGGAGATCAAGTAACAGGCTCCTGCTCCCCCCGTGCGACTTTCGTGGTGCCCCAGGCCGGAGCAGAAGTCCAGCCTGGAAACGAACGTCAGGCGCGAGTGCCGTGGCACGTAGAGGTAAACGTGCCGGGTGTAAGTGGTCACATCCGGGATACCGCCTGTGCCCGGCAGGCGTAGCCGGGGTCGGTGGTAATTCTTGCCGATGGCAATGTTGTTAAAGTTGCCGGATGCATCGACCTGCGCCGGGCGGAAGAACTCCTTCGGCTGCATGCGGTAGAGCACGTCTGCTACGGCGCGTCCAAAGCCGATATTGACCAGCGACCGGTCCAGCCACAGGCTCTCCACAGTGGCCAGACCGAGTGGGGCCGGCTGACGGCAGATGCCCTGCCCAATGGCAGAGACAAAATACAGGTTCGGGGCATGCGTATGCCGCGCCAGCAGGTAAGCGGCCGTGACCAGGGGCGTCGCGATGCCCTGGGCAACGATCTCGCCGTCCACAACCTGGCGCGAGATGCTGCACACCATGATCTCATCAGGGGTAAAGTCGAAAGGCATAGCCGTATTCTACCACTCTGCCGGGAGATTGTTGTCGTATTGCGTTTGCTTCATGCGGGCAAACCTTGTGCTGCGGCATTCCTGCCGCCTTCGGTGATGGATTGGACTCTGCGTGAGGAGGATGGGCGTGAAAGATTGGCCGGAAACGGTTCCAGGAGGAAGTTACAATGCCGGGAGGGAGCGCAAAACCTGCTTTGCCAGGCGTGGATCGTCGGTGAAAATGCCATCTACCCCCAACGAAAACAGGCGGCGCATTTCGGTTTCGTCGTTTACCGTCCAAACGTGCACACGCCGACCGAGCTGGTGAAGGCCGGCTACCAGCCGGCCGTGGGTATCCGTCTTTTCAGGGTGCAGGGCCTGGTAGGGCACCAACAGGCGGCCGGGCCACGCGCGCATCGGCCAGCCTTTCGGGCCGGGAAGGGCCAGCAGCCCCAACGGCACTGCGGGCAGCAGGGCATGGGCACGCTGTAGCGCGCGTGGATTGAAGGATGAGAACATGACGCGCCCGGCCAGATCGTGGCATCTCACCAGTTCGGCCACCCGATCCGGTAAATCATCCCGGGGGGAGGCGTAGTTGGTCAGCTCGACGTTGGTGAAGGTCTGTTTTCCGATGACCTCGAAAACCTCATCTAACGTCGGAATAGGCTCGCCACGATAGGCTGCATCAAAGCAGGAACCGGCGTCGAGCCTCTTTAGCGCAGCCAGCGTCATTTCGCCTACTTTGCCGTGACTGCCGGTCGTGCGATTCACCGTTTGATCGTGAATGACGACGACCTGCCCATCTGCCGAGAGCTTGGCGTCCAGTTCGATGGCGTCTGCACCGTGCTGCACGGCCAGTGTGAAGGCTGCCAGCGTGTTTTCGGGGGCATGCAGGCTGGCCCCGCGGTGCGCAAAAACGGTAGGGGCGGGAGGCAGCATAAGCGTCGGAAGCTACAGCTCTACGAAGTAGGCATCGGCAGCCCGGTCGAGCAGGTCGCGGCTCATCACGGGTTCGGTGGCCATGTAGCGGGCAATATCCAGGATCTGGTCACACAGGTCGCGCGGGTGCGAGGCGCGCAGCTTGCGGTTGCGCTTGATGTACCACTCTTGCAGCAAGTAAGCCAGCCCCTGGTCGTTGTAGACGACGCCTTTGGCCTCGGCTGTGCGCTTGAAGATTTCGCGATACTCTTCGAAATTGGGATCGCCGATTTCGATCTTGTGGCGCAGGCGGCGCAGAAAGGCTTCGTCTACCAGGTCGCGCGGCGGCAGATTGGTCGAGAAGACCACCAGCACGTCGAAGGGAATTTCGAGCTTACGCCCGGTGTGCAGGGTGAGGAAGTCCACACGGTTCTCGAGCGGCACGATCCAGCGGTTGAGCAGGTCACGCGGGCGTACTAACTGGCGGCCGAAGTCGTCGATCAAAAGGATGCCACCATTGGCTTTTACCTGGAAGGGCGCTTCATAAAACTTGTTGGTGTCGTCGAAGACCAGGTCGAGACCTTCGAGAGTCAGCTCGCCGCCGACCACGATGAAGGGCCGGCGAATGCGTACCCAACGCGGGTCGCGCCGTCCACCGGTGCGCAGGCCGCCGGTGCCGCTCGCCAGGACAGGCTCTTCCTCGGCCAACTGGTGGTTGACCGAGTCGTACAGTTTGACCACCTGCCCCTCGATGTAAATGGCGTAGGGGATGTACATACTCTCTTTCAGCATCATATTGCCGAGCGAGCGCGCCACGCTGGTTTTCCCGTTGCCGGGGGGACCGTACATAAAAATCGACGTACCCGAGTTGACCGCCGGGCCGATGCGGTGGAAGGTCTTCTCCGACAGGATCAGGTGAGAAAGCGCCTGGCGCATCACCCGGTTGGTGATGGTCACGCGTCCCTGGCTCTGTTTGCGCACCGAGTCATTGTAAACGTCGATCGGCACCGGGGCCGGGCCGGCGTACTGGCTGCGTTCGAGCGCTTCACGCGCCCGGATAATGCCGGCGCTGGTGATGGCATACTGGTAGGCTCCCTCGCCGAGACCGATCTGCGAAGACTTGACCTCGACCAGCTTTTCGCGTTTGAGCGTATCCAGGATCTGATCCATCACCCCGGTGAACGGTAGGCAAATCAACTCGGCGACTTTGAAGCCGCTCAGGTACCCGCCAAAGTAAAGAATCTTCAGCGCCAGGTCCTGCAACCAGAGCGGTGAAAGGCCGGTGTCTTCAACCTTGGAAACGGCGGGCGGGGTAAACGATCCGGAAGCGGCTGCTACAGGAGCAGGCCCGATGCCGCCTGTGTTTTGTTGCGTCGGTGGGGTTGGCCGGTTGGCGGGAGCGTTGGCACGGATTGCACCGGTTTTGTTCGTAGGTGGCAGTTTCATAGGCTTTCTCCAGGGGTCTCTTCACCATCAATGAATTGATTATAGCACGCCCCCTTGACCCCCGTTGCAAAAAATGGTCGCGCAACCGCACTTACAGCGATCTTTCTGTTCCGGCAACCAAAACGCAGGCGGGTCAGCGAAGGTAGACTCGTCGCCCGGGATGGTTTTCCGGCCGCCGGCTAACTTGCCTTGATATCCCTTACGTTTAACTGCAACGACGTGCGTCCGTTGAACTCGTTGGTTTCGAAGGCGTATAACAAATCGACACGAGTGGGCAATTGCCCCAGCCAGTGCCCCTGCCGGAAAGCAATGGCGTCAAAGTAGATACCCCCATCGCTAACGGTCAGTTTGAGATGGCTGCTGTCGCGGCCGACCGAGCGGGCATTGTCCACACGCACCCCGCGCGAGACGAAATAGGCCTGCGGGTTGCCGTATCCGGTGGGTTGCAGCCGTTCGAGCCACTCCAGAAGCTCCGGCCGCAAATCTTTGAGCGGCAGATCGAGATCGGCAGCGAGACTCGGCCGCAGCGCCATGCCGCCGAGTTGGCGTGCGGCGATCGCTTGCAGACGCGCGATCAACTCCGGCAGGTTCTCGCTGCGCACGGTGAACCCGGCTGCGGCTGCATGGCCCCCGTGGTGCTCGAGCAGTTCGGTGCATTCGTCCAGGGCGTCGGTAATGTGAAACTCGCGGATGCTGCGGCACGAACCGCGTGTGAACTGCTCGCCCAACTGGGCCACGATGGCCGGCCGGTAGTATGCTTCGGTCAGGCGTGAAGCCACCAGGCCGACTACGCCGGGGTTGAAATCGGGGTGGGCGGCGAACAAGAGCAGCGCATCTGGGTCACCGGCCAGGGCAATTTGCTCTGCCTGCGCCTGCATCTCGCGCGTGATGCTTTGCCGTTCCCGGTTTTGAATCTCCAGCTTTTGCGCCAGTCCCCCCGCGACTTGCACGTCCCGGGTGCTGAGCAGTTCGTAAGCGGCCAACGCCGAATCCAGCCGCCCGGCGGCGTTCAGCCGCGGCCCCAGGGCAAAGCCGATGTCGCTGGCCTGGATGCGTTCCGGTTTCAGCCCCGATACGCCGATCAAGGAACGCAATCCCTGGCGCTGCGGCCGGCGGATGGCGTTCAACCCGCTGCGCACGAGGGCGCGGTTCTCGCCGACCAGCGGCGCCATGTCGGCAACTGTGCCGAGCGCCACCAGGTCGAGCAGCAGCTCGGCTTGCAGGTCTGCGGCCGGGGGCCGGAAGCGTTCGAGCAGCGCACAGGCCAGCTTGTAGGCCAACCCCACGCCGGCCAGATCTTTGTCGGGGTAGGTATCGCCCGGCTGCTTGGGATTGATGATGGCGTGCGCCGGCGGCAGCACCTCGGTGGGGTGGTGGTGATCGGTGATGATCAGGTCCAGGCCGGCGCGTTGGGCGTGTTCGGCCTCCGGGATGGAACGAATGCCGCAGTCGACCGTGATCACCAGCTCGACGCCTGCCTCGGCCAGCGCGGTGAGCGCTTCTTTGTTTAAGCCGTAGCCTTCGTCGAACCGGTTGGGGATGTATCCGCGTACGTTGCCTCCGAGGGCCTTTAAAGCCTGCACCAGCAGGACGGTGGCCGTGACGCCGTCGGTATCGTAATCCCCATAAATGACGATTGCTTCCCGGCGTTCGATGGCGTATGCAATGCGGTCGACGGCGGCCGGCATGCCGCTCAGGTCGGATGGCTGTGTGCCGGCCGGCGGCTGGCCTTCGAGATAGTCGCGCGCCGCCTCGGCGTCGGCATAGCCGCGGTTGTACAGAATCTGGCGCAGGATAGGCGGGTACGCATGCAGCGCCTCGTATGCCTCTGCCGGGAGACGGGGGGGAATTTGCCAGTCCTTAATCAGTGCAGGCATAACGGCGCTCTCTGCTTTACCCGGTGGTGGTAACAGCCAGCGCCAACGCGCCCATCAAGCCAACGTCGTCGCCCAGCGCGGCCGGGACGATGGCGAGTTGATCGCTGTACTCGGGATCCAAGATGCGTTCCTGGAGCGCACTGTGCAGCGGCTCGAACAACAGCGGCCCGCTTTGCGAGACCCCGCCGCCGATCACGACGATGGAGGGATTGAAAATGTGCAGGAAGTCGGCAATCGCCCAGCCCAAAAACTGCCCGGCGCGGGCCAGGGCGGCCACGGCCAACGCATCGCCTTCCTTTGCTGCCATGGCTACTTCCTTGGCGCTGAAAGGCCGGTCGGCCGGCAGGGCTGAAGCTTTGCCCGCCTCGATTTGCTCCTTGGCCCAACGGGCGATCGATGGCCCGGATGCCAGCGCTTCGAGGTGCCCGCGATGACCGCAGCCGCACAACGGCCCATCGGGCAAGACGACGATGTGCCCGAGTTCGGCGGCCAGGCCGCGCACGCCCAGCACCAGCCGGTCGTCCAGGATGACGCCCGCCCCGATGCCGGTGCTGACGGTGATATAAATGAGATGGTGGTGGCCTTGCCCGGCGCCGAACTTCCATTCCCCCATTGCCGCCAGGTTGGCGTCGTTGCCCAGGGCCACGGGCACGCCGAAGGTTTCTTGCAGATGAGGCCCCAACGGTAAGTTAACCCAGCCGGGAATGTTTGGGGCCTGGATGACGACCCCCTGGTAGGGGTCTACCGGCCCGGGGGCCGCGGCGGCAATGGCCGCCACCCGGCCCTCTTCCGGCCATACCTTGCGGATAGCCATAACCAGGCGCTCGATCGGGGTTTCTTTGGCGCCTTGTGTGCTGATGCGTTCCACTTTAAGCGGGACGGTGGCGTTCTCTGCGTAGCTGGCCGCACGAATCTGCGTGCCGCCAATATCGATAGCGATAAAGTTTTTCATGGGGCGATTCACATTCTTGGGTGGGTTTTTCGGCGCATAGTATAGCACAGCACGGCAACTTTTCAGGTGTCGCCAGGATTTTTCTTTAAAAAGCAAACCAATGCAGCATTTCGCCGTGCGAGACTCCAATTTTGGCCGCGGAGGCGGCCAAAATGCGTATATACTTATGAGCGTGAACGAACATGCCCTTTGCGCCTGCGGGCGTCTGCTTTTCTCAAAAATGATAGTTTATGCCTTACCAGATAAAAATTTTTACAGACCAAAAATATATTCTTCTGAAAGTGGTTGGCGAGATCGATCGCGTCCGTGCGCTGGCATACAACCTCGAAGCTCATGCGCTGGGACGGAAGTCGGGTGTCAACCGCTACCTGGTAGATTTGACCGAAGCCCGGAACGTGGATACCGTTCTCGATACGTACGAATTTGCCCATCAAGACATGCAGGCCACCGCCGGGATCGACCGCCTGGCGCACGTGGCCGTCCTCGTCAGCCCGGGCGATCATTCGCACGACTTTGTCGAAACGGTTGCCCGCAACGCCGGTTTGGACGTGACTTTGTTTTCAGACCGCGAGCTTGCCCTGCGTCATCTGCTGGCGTGAGAAGCCGTCTGAAAAACATAGGCGACAGGCACGGCATCCTTCCAGGCCGGCAGGCTGTACGCGCGCACTTCGCACTTGCGAAGTGCGCTATGCCTTGCTGCGAGACCGGCGGCGTGTAAACGTGGATGGCTCGTCTGCCCGCGTCCGATAAACGCGAAACTCGTTGACGGCCGTTCAAAAGACTGCTATCATGGCGGCTGTATGAAAAACGGCTTGCGTAGATTGGCGGGGTGGCTGCAACATTCCTCGCGGTGGTTGATGCCAGGATTGGGGGTGAAGCGCTGGTTCGTTTTCGTTCTTTTGGGTACGACGTTGATCGGCGTAGGCTTGGCCGTGTTGTTGTTGGAAATCTACCGCACCGCGCCGGATACCTGGTGGCTTCCGCTGCTTTCGGCGGCTTCGTTGCGCTGGCTGGCGCGCCCCTTGCGCGCCATCATCTTCGGCGGCCTGGGCGTCGGGTTGATCCTGTTCGGCATGTGGGGAGTCAACCAATCCCTCATGGCCCCTTACCGCCGCGCCGGTGGCCGCCCGACGGTAGACGACCTGGCCGCACATCGCAAACGTGAGCGCGGGCCGCGCGTCACCACGATCGGCGGCGGGCACGGCCTGGCGACGCTGCTGCGCGGCCTGAAAGCCTATACTCACAACCTCACAGCCGTCGTCACCGTCGCCGATGACGGCGGCTCGTCCGGCGAACTGCGCCGCACGTTGGGAATTTTACCGCCCGGCGACATTCGCAACTGCCTGGCGGCGCTCTCCAGCGATGAAGCCCTGCTCGGCCAGTTGTTTCAGTATCGTTTTCCTTCGGGCGGCAACGGCCTGGATGGGCACTCTTTCGGCAATCTGTTCATCACCGCCCTGGCCGAGATCACCGGCAGCTTCGAGTCCGCTGTGGCTGAGTCTGGCCGGGTGCTTTCCGTACACGGCCGCGTGCTGCCGGCAACCCTGCACGACGTGCGTCTTTCGGCCGACGTCATGCTGCCCCACGTGGTCGGCGAGGTGCGTGTGGCCGGTGAAAGCCAGATTCCTGAAACCGCCGGGGCGATCCATCGCATCTGGCTGGAGCCGGAAAATCCGCCGGCTTACCCGGGTGTGATCCAGGCCATCCTGTCTTCCGATCTGATCGTCGTCGGGCCGGGAAGCCTGTATACCAGCATCCTGCCCAACCTGCTCGTTCCCGACCTGGCGGCAGCCATCCGCTCCAGCCGGGCAGTGAAAATTTATGTCTGCAACGTCGCCACCCAGCATGGTGAGACCGAAGGCTACACGTGCAGCGATCACGTGCGCGCACTGGAAGAGCACATCGGGCCAGACATGTTCGACATCATCCTGGTTAACCGCGAGAATACGTATCCCCTGCCCGATGGCGTACAATGGGTCTACGGCGACGATGAACTTGATGTCGATCACTTCGTCCACCGGGCCGATCTGGCCGACCCCGAGTATCCGTGGCGGCACAGTTCGCAAAAGCTGGCATCTGTCCTGCTGGATTTGTTACAGGATCGCACCGGGCCTCTGGTAGAATAACGCTTGGCGCGTGCAGGTTGCACCGCACCTAGTCGTACCCGCAAGCTTGTCACCCCTATGAATCAGACGGCGCCTGACACCCACCGCCGTTATTCGAAAATCACATTCTTTTTGGAGGATTCCCATGACAGTCAAAGTTGGTATCAATGGCTTCGGCCGTATCGGTCGCCTTGTGTTTCGCACTCTCAAGGCTCGTGTCGCCGATAAAGTAGAAGTGGTCGCCATCAACGATTTGTTCGACACCCCGACCAATGCTCACCTGCTCAAATACGATTCAACCTATGGCGCTTTCGATGCCAAGGTCGAAGTGCAGGACAACGATCTGGTTGTCGATGGCAAGCGCATCAAGATCAGCGCGGAACGCGATTTGAACGCCATCAAGTGGGCCGACATGGGCGTGGACGTCGTCATCGAATCCACCGGCCTGTTCACCGATGCCACCAAGTCGCGCGGTCACGCCACCTCCGGCGGCGCCAAGAAGGTCATCATCTCGGCACCGGCCAAGAACGAAGATATCACCGTCGTGTTGGGCGTCAATGCCGATAAATACGATCCCGCCAATCACCAGGTGATCTCGAACGCTTCCTGCACCACCAATGGTCTCGCCCCGGTTGCCAAAGTCCTGAACGACAAATTCGGCATCGACCGCGGTTTGTTGACCACCGTGCACGCTTACACCAACACCCAGAAACTCCAGGACGTCGGTGCCAAGGACTTACGCGACGCCCGCGCCGCGGCCCAGAACATCGTACCCTCCGAAACCGGCGCGGCCAAGGCCGTCGGCCTGGTCATCCCCGAACTGAAGGGCAAGTTCGGCGGTATGGCTTTCCGCGTTCCCACCCCCACCGTCTCGGTGGTCGATTTCACCGCTATCCTGAACAAGGAAGCCTCGAAGGAAGACATCCGCGCCGCCATGCTCGAGTATGCCAACGGTTCGATGAAAGGCATCCTCGACGTGACCGACGAACCGCTCGTCTCCACCGATCTGCGCGGCACCACCTTCTCCTCCGTCTACAGCGCCATGGATACCCTCGTTCTCGGCAACCTGGTCAAGGTCGTGGCCTGGTACGACAACGAATGGGGTTATGCCTGCCGCCTGGCCGACCTGACGGCAATGGTGGCTTCCAAGCTCTAATCCTTGCGTGATCATGTGAATGGGGGATTGCCGCCAGGCAATCCCCCATCCATCCAATCACCCATCACCCAATCAAAAAATGCCATGAATAAAAAGACCGTCAAGGACATTGACCTCAAAGGCAAGCGTGTCCTCATGCGCGTGGATTTCAACGTTCCCATGGCCGATGGCGTGGTGAGCGACGATAAGCGCATCCGGGCCGCCCTGCCCACCATCCAGTACGTGCTCGATCAGGGCGCATCCTTGCTCCTGGCGAGCCATCTCGGCCGCCCCAAGGGCCAGCCCAACCCCGAGTTCAGCTTGAAAGCGGCCGCCGAGGCCTTGAGCAGGCTGATCGACAGGCCCGTGCAGATGGCTCCCGACTGTGTCGGGCCGGAAGTCGAAACGATGGCCAAGGCCCTCCAGCCGGGCGACGTGTTGATGCTCGAAAACACGCGCTTTCATGCCGGTGAGGAGAAGAACGACCTGGACCTGGCCCGGCAGATGGCCGCCCTGGCGGACGTGTACGTCAACGATGCCTTCGGCTCGGCGCACCGCGCCCACGCTTCCACCGAAGGGGTGGCGCGTTTCCTGCCCGCCGTTTCCGGTTTCTTGATGGAGCAGGAGCTCGAATACCTCGGGCGCGCCGTCTCCAACCCCGAACATCCCTACATCGCCATTCTCGCCGGAGCCAAGATCAGCGACAAGATCATGGTCGTCGAAACCCTGCTTTCGCAGTGTGACAGGCTGATCATCGGCGGCGGCATGGCCAACACCTTCCTGACCGCCCAGGGCCTGAACATGCAGGACAGCCTCGTCGAAACGGCTGCCATCGACACGGCAAAGGCCTTGCTCGCCAAGGCGGGTGACAAGCTCGTCCTGCCGGTGGACGCGGTGATCGCCGACAAGTTCGATCCCGACGCCAATGCGCAGGTGGTGCCCGTCGATGCCATCCCCGCCGGCTGGCGCATGCTCGATGTCGGTCCCAAAACCCTCGAACGCTACGCCGAGACGCTGAAAGGTGCCAGGCTGGTCGTCTGGAACGGCCCGGTGGGCGTCTTCGAAATGCCGAGGTTCGCCGAAGGAACCTTCACCCTGGCGCGAATGCTGGCCGAGAGCGACGCCACGACCGTGATCGGCGGTGGCGACAGCGCCAGCGCCGTCAAGAAGGCCGGCGTGGCCAAGCAGATGACGCACGTCTCCACCGGCGGCGGCGCTTCCCTCGAGTTCCTCGAAGGGAAGGAACTGCCCGGCGTGGCGGCGCTGCTGGATAAATAAGGCCGTGAGAAGAGAGCGGAGAGCGGGTAAAACGCTTTCCACTCTCTCTTTTTTTCTGGCTCTCCCGGCGAAGCCGGAAGACCCTTTTTCTTTTACCCTATGCCCTTCATCGTTGGCGAAACCATCGGGCCTTACCGGCTCGTCGAACAGCTCGGCCAGGGCGGCATGGCTACGGTCTTCAAGGCCTACCATGCCAGCCTGGATCGCTACGTGGCGATCAAGGCGCTGCATCCGGCCTTCATGGAAGACCCTAACTTCCTGGCGCGCTTCCAGCGTGAAGCCCGCGTGGTGGCAAAGCTCGATCACCCCAACATCGTGCCCGTTTACGACTTTGCCGAGCACGAAGGCCGGCCCTACCTGGTGATGAAGTTCATCGAAGGCGAAACGCTCAAGGCGCGCCTGCACCGCCAACCACTCATGCCCGGGCAGGTGCTCGAGGTGGCCGAGGCGGTGGGCGCGGCGCTTGCGTACGCCCACCGGCAGGGCATTTTGCACCGCGATGTCAAGCCTTCGAACGTGATCCTGGCCAATGACGGGCAAGTTTACCTGGCCGATTTCGGCCTGGCGCGCATCGCCGCCGCCGGTGAATCGACGCTTTCCTCCGATACGGTGCTCGGCACCCCGCAGTACATCTCACCCGAACAGGCGCTTGGCAAACGCGAATTGGATGCCGGCACCGACATTTATTCCCTCGGGGTCGTCTTTTACGAGATGGTGGTCGGCAAGGTACCCTTCAGCGGGGACACACCTTTTGCAGTCATTCACGATCATATTTACACTCCCTTGCCGCCGCCGCGCCAGCACAACCCCGCCATCTCCGAAGCCGTCGAGCGTGTGTTGTTGAAGGCCCTGGCCAAGGAGCGTCCCGATCGTTACACCGACGTGACGGCCATGATCGCCGCCTTCCGCCAGGCGATGGCCGGGACGCCGTCTCTCGCTGCCGAAACCCAGGCCTTGCCGCCATCCCCATCCGCCGCGCCGTACGAAGAAGGAACGCCTGCCGAAGTGCCCGCTTCCGGAGTGCAAACCGTCTCACTACACCCACCGGCCCGGCGGCGCAAGGTGTGGCTATGGGCCTGCTCGGGTCTCCTGTTGCTTGCCCTGTGCGCCTGTGTGGCCGTGGGCGCCTTCAACTTCTACCGCGGCCGCATGGCCGGGCGCGCCACCCAGGCCGCCAGGCCGACCCAGCGCATGGAAGCCGCCGCTCCGCCACGCGAAGACACACCGCTTGCCGAGAGCGCAGTACTGCCCGAAGCGCCCGTCTGGTTGGTGGAATTCGACGGGGAACTGCCCGGCTGGGAGCTTCAGCCCGGCTGGGAACACAACCCCGGTGCGGGGACGCTCTGCGCCGGCGAACGCACCGCGGCTATTTATCGCGGCGATATTTTCGGCGATGCGTCGATGATCCTGTCCTTCCGGGGTGAGGGCGTGTTTCGATGGAGCGTGCGCATGCACGAGCCGCCCCTGCGCCGTTACCTGGTCACCTTCGACCTGCCCGGCCGCGAAGCCTCCTTGGCCAAGCAGCTTAGCGAGCGGGTGATCAACGAAAACCTCGTCAGCGGGGCGTTCGAGTACAAGCCGGACGATTGGAACACGGCACTCTTGTTCATGAAAGGGGACGTGATCGAGTTAAGCGTCAACGGCCAGCCGGTGTGGTCGTACCGCGATGCACGCCCGCTGGAAGCCGGCTGGATCGCTTTCGAGAACATGGAAAACTCCCTGTGTTTCGATCGCCTGTTCGTCGAGCCGCAACAGCCTCCGCCGGAATAGCATGCCGTGAGAAGCAAGGTGTGAAGCGCCTTGCCGGCCGGAACAGGCGTCATCCATCCCTACGGAACTGCGTCGCACTGATTAGCAGCGCTTTTCAAGCCGCCTCGGAACGTTGGAGCCGTGCTGGAGCAGTAAACCAGGTTTGTATTCCCCGGTGAAGCCGGGAGAGCCAAAAATTGTACCTTCTCAAAAGAGGGGCAAAGCGGGATGTTTGGAGCAAGCGAAGCCTGCCCCAAACATCCCACCCCCCGCTTTATGGAGAAGTTACCGAAAATCTTTCTTTGGAGAACCTCATGCGTACCCCTCTTGTTGCTGGAAACTGGAAAATGTACAAAACGGTGGCGGAAGCCCGCCATCTGGTCTCGGAACTGGTCCCCGGCCTGCAAACGATTGCCGGCGTCGAGAAAGTTCTTTGCCCGCCGGCCACCGACCTGATGGCCGTGGCGGCCTTGCTCGAAGGCACGGAAATCGGCCTGGGCGCACAAAACATGCACTGGGAAGCGGCCGGAGCCTTCACCGGCGAAATCTCCCCGGCCATGGTGGGCGAGCTGTGTAAATACGTCATTCTCGGTCACTCCGAGCGCCGCCAGTACTTCGCCGAGACCGACACCACCGTCAACCGCAAGGCCAAGGCGGCTCTGGCACAGGGCCTGGTGCCGATCGTGTGCGTGGGTGAAACGCTGGCCGAGTACGAAGCCGGGCGCACTGGCGAAGTCGTTGGCCGCCAGATCAAGCTCGGCCTGGCCGGCATCGAACTGCCCGCCGAAGCGGCCGCCTCGCTGGTGATCGCCTACGAGCCGGTGTGGGCTATCGGCACGGGCCGTGCAGCTACCGCCGAGGGCGCCAACGCCGTTATCGCTGACGTGATCCGTGCCGGGCTGGCCGAGTTGTTTGGCGCAGAAGCGGCCCAAGGGGTGCGTATCTTGTATGGTGGTTCGGTCAAAGCAGATAATGCGGGAGAATTCTTTGGCCAGCCGGATATCGACGGCGCTTTGGTGGGCGGCGCCAGCCTGAAAGCGGCCGATTTCATCGCCATCACCCAGGCGGCCGCATAGTGGATTAAAGCACAAACGTCCGAGTGAGGGGGGCACCCGGACGTTTGTAATTTCATTTTACCAGATATCCGTTTTTTTGCAAGCCCCAATTTTTGGGATTTTTCTCGAGGAGGTTATGCCATGAAGCTGATCGATCTGTCGGCGACGGTTGCCCCCAGCCCGGAAGGGACGCCGCCCTACTTGCGTACGGACATTGCCTATCACCCACACGCCGCCGGCGCGGCGCAGGCCCAAGCGCTGCTGCATGTGCCGGCCTCGCTCTTCCGCAACGGGGAAGGTTGGGCGACCGAGACGATCACCAACCTGGGGACGCACGATACCACTCACGTCGACGCCCCGTGGCACTACAACAGCGAGATCCAGGGCCGGCGCGCGGCGACGATTGACGAACTGCCACTCGAATGGTTCTTCGGCGACGGCGTGGTCCTCGACATGCGCCACAAGGCCGACGGCGATCCGATGTCCGCAGCCGATGCCCAACAGGAACTGGCCCGCACCGGCTATTCGCTCAAGCCGCTCGATATCGTCCTCGTCCGCACCGGGCGGGATGCCTTTTACGCCCAACCCGATTACATCTTCCGCGGCTGCGGTGTGACTGCCGAGGCCACGCGTTGGCTTTACGAGCAGGGCGTGCGCGTGATGGGTATCGATGCCTGGGGCTGGGATGCGCCGCTCGACCGGCAGGCCAAGGAAGCCCTTACCGGCCAGCAGGCGGGCGTCTTTTGGGCCGCCCACCAGGTCGACCTGCCCTATGCCCACATCGAACGCCTGGTCAATCTCGGCGATTTGCCGCCGCACGGCTTCAAGGTTTCCTGTTTCCCGCTAAAAATCAAGGGTGGCAGCGCTGGTCCGGCGCGTATCGTTGCAATTTTGCCCTGATGGCGATGTGCGTGTAGGCATGTCGCGCGACACCTTGCTCATCCCTGGCACATTCCCCGCCCGGGCATCAATGCCCGCGCTACAACACAGCACCGGATGAATCCGGCTTTTTTGCGGAGCGGCTGTCCCACCTGGGACGGCGGGCTCTTCCGCCTTTGGTGGAAAATGTCCCAGGTTTGGGTATCCATCCCGTTGAAAACGGGAGCCAATACTCTTTTGTGCACTGCGTGCCGCCGGCGGCATACCGGCGCCCGGATGGTGGATTTGGATCTGGTTCGAGCTTTAATTTACTGCCTGGTATTGATTGGGCCGTTGCTCTGGTTTCAGCGCTTGCTGCACCGTCATGTGCAGGCCAGTTTGCTGTTGATCACGCGGCGTACCGATCTGGCGATCATGCTGTTTTCGCTGATCTTTCTCCCCGGTGTGGCCCTGCATGAGTTGAGCCACTTCGTTACGGCGCGCCTGCTGCGCGTCTCCACCGGGCGTATCTCCCTAATCCCGGCCGCCCTACCCGATGGCCGCTTGCAGCTTGGCTACGTCGAAACCGCCCCTTCCGACTTCGTGCGTGATGCCCTGATCGGCGCAGCGCCCTTTCTGACGGGTGGCCTGGCGGTGGCCTTCATCGGCCTGACCCGCCTGCACTTCGACCAGGCCTGGCAGCCGCTGGCAGCCGGCCAACTCTTGGCGTTTCTGCGGGCTGCGGCAGGTTTGACGGCCGCGCCGGACTTTTGGCTGTGGTTTTACCTGGCATTCACCATCAGCAGCACCATGCTGCCCTCGGCCTCCGATCAGCGCGCCTGGCTGCCGCTGATTTTGAGCCTGGTTCTGTTGGTAGCCCTGGCATGGATCGCCGGTGCCGGGCCGTGGATGCTGCAGCACGCCGCCCCGTTTTTCATCCGTGTGCTGCACGCCCTGGCCGTTACGCTGGGGATCAGCGTGGCCCTGCACGGCGTGCTGCTGCTGCCCGCCTGGGGCTTGCAGGCGCTGCTCGGCCGTTTGACGGGGATGCGCGTGGCATGAAAACAGATTACAATCTTGTTAGAAAAAATAGCCGGCCTAAAAAATGCCTGTGTTACAATGCTGAAAACGTTTGGATGGATTGATTGAAGGAAACGATGGAAAAGCACTGGTATGCTTTACGCAGCAAGCCTCGCAAAGAAGACGTTGTCTGGCGGCAGCTGCGCGATCAAGGCCTGGAGGTCTTTTACCCGCGCCTGCGCGTGCACACGGTCAACCCACGTGCCCGCCAACTGCGGCCCTACTTTCCGGGCTATCTCTTCGTACAGGCGGAGATCGAGACGACCGGCCTGTCGTTCTTTCAATGGATGCCGCACGCCCTCGGGCTGGTCACCTTTGGCGGCGAACCCTCCACCGTCCCCGATAACCTCATTCATGCCATCCGCCAGCGTGTGGAAGAAATCTCCGTCGCCGGCGGCCAGGTCTTCGATGGCCTCAAACCGGGAGATGTCGTGCGCATCACCTACGGCCCGTTCGAAGGCTACGAAGCCATCTTCGACGCCCGCCTGCCCGGTAACGAGCGTGTGCGCGTACTGTTACAGTTTCTCAACACCCGCACCGTGCCGGTAGAGATTGGCGCCGCGTACATCGAAAAACGCAAGCCCTGACCCCCGCCCGCCGCACGGGCCTGCCGGCGCCTTCGCTGGCAGCCTTTGAGAAGAAGCACCCCAAACCTTGTCCCTTGTCGGAAGGGCGGAGCGTGTCAGGCCGCCGCCACCTTGGGCCCGCCGGCAGGGATGCCGGCGCCTTTGCGGGCAGCCTTTGATGAGAAGCGCCCCAACCAGTCCCTTGTCGGAAGGGCGGAGCGTGGAGCCCGCTTTGTTTTCCCTGCAAAAGCGCCGCCCGGTTCTCTGCCAGGCGCTCGGTGAGTGCACAGATGCAGCAGACTGGCCCTCCCTGACCCCCGCTGCCTGGGCGGCTCTGCGCGCCCTGGCGTAGACGCTCTACCCCGACCCGGCGCTGCGGCCGATGAACGACAGCAACCAGGCTATCTGCTGTATGGCCTGGATGCTATAATTTTAGGTAGATGTAGAAAATGCCTGAGTAAGGAAACATTTGATGGACACCCCGAAACTCCTTCTCGAAGTGCCGGACGATCTGGCGAATGCAATTCGGATTCCGTCTGAAGAGCGTAATCGTCGGGTTCGCTGTGAATTGGCTATTCGTCTGTATCAAAAAGGGCGAGGAACGGGGCGTTCCTCACTTTCGTTTGGCAAGGCACGCCAACTAGCTGAGATGAATAAGTGGGAATTTCATCTCCTGTTAGCTGCTGAAGGGATCGAACGCCATTACGATCAAGAAGAATTTCAAGCCGATTTGCAAACCATTGAGGCTTTATCTTCGTGAAAGCCGTATCGAATTCGTCTGTTCTGATCGCTTTGAGCCTGATTGAGCAGTTGGATTTATTGCCGCGGTTGTATACCGATGGATTGGTGATTGCCCAGGCCGTATGGAGCGAAGTGGTCGAGACCGGTGCAGGCGGCCGGGAGCCGATGCGATCCGGCGTGCTTCCTGGGTTACCGTTCACAAGGTGAAGGACAGGGGATTGGTTTCACTTTTGCAAATGGAACTGGATTTTGGCGAGGCGGAAGCGATTGCCTTGTTCCGTGAGATGCCGGCAGATGTACTTTTTGTTGGATGAGAAAGATGCCCGCCGGTTGGCGATTCCGCTGTTGGGAACGGTGGGTGTCCTTGCCCAGGCCAAACGTTCGGGATTGATTACCAGCCTGCGGCCTCTATTCGACCAGTTGCGCTCGCACGGCGGTTTCCGCTTGTCTGATGCTGTTTATCGAGATGCCCTGCGTTCGGCAGGGGAAAATTAGCGCAACCCTTTGCCTGCCCCCGACACTTCCGCACAAAAACTCTACTATATTCTCTGCCAGGCGCTTGCAGAGCGCCCACTTGCGGAGCGCACCGACCCTGTAGACTGGCCCTCCCTGACCTCCGCCGACTGGCAGGCCCTGCCCGCCCTGGCGCGGCGTGAGGGCGTGGCGCCGCTGCTGTATGCGAAGTTGAAGGCCGGAGGCGAAAGAATTCCGGCCGCGGTGATGGCCGCCCTGGCCGCCGAATACTACCGCACCGCCGCCCAAAACACGCTCCTGCTCGGCGAACTCGACCGCATCCTGGCCGCCCTGGACGCAGCAGGCATCCCGGTGATCGTGCTCAAGGGCGCCGCCCTGGCACAGACGCTCTACCCCGACCCGGCGCTGCGGCCGATGGGGGATTTGGATTTGCTGGTGAAACCCGGTGATCTTAAGCGGGCGGTGCAATCGTTGGCTGACCTGGGGTATGGCGAGTACCTGCCGAATGCGGCCCCTGGCCTGACGCAGCGTTTGTCTCACCATGTTCATTTGCGCCAACGGCAACTGCCGCATTTGATCGTCGAACTGCATTACCGTTTGCTCGGTTCGACGGCGTTTGGTTTTTCTACTTCGGGGGAATGGTTCATGGAAAATGCCCGCCTGTGGCAGGAGAAATACCTCCAGGCACAGGCGGTCTATGTGCCTTCGCCGACGGCCCATTTGTTGTATCTTCTTGCGCATGCCGTCTTGCAGCACGGCAGCGGCGAGGCGATCTTGTTGTGGTACTACGATGTTGCTATCTTGCTTCGACAGCAGGGTGCAGGCATAAATTGGCAACAGCTCCAACAGCAGGCACAGGCGTGCCAATGGGGTTCGGCGCTGGCCGCCGGCCTGCGTATTGTTCAGGATCGCCTGCAGGTGGAACTGCCACTGCAAGCTGAAATCTGTTTGGCAGACACGCCGGACGCCTACGCAGACTTTGTCGCCTGCCGGCGTTCGCCGGCACACAGCCGTTGGGAGTTGGAAGCTCACAAGTTATCGAACCTACCCTGGCGGGAGCGCTTGGTGTTGATCGGGGCGCTTGTCTTTCCTGCGCCGGCCTATATGCGCTGGCGTTACCGTCCGCCGCTGGGCTGGTTGTGGCCTTTGTATTATCCTTATCGTTGGATCGATATCACAATGGACTTTTTCAAAACACTCTGGATCGCTGCCCGGAAAACGAAATGAATGAATCAAGCTTACCAAATACGCTTCCCGAACAATGGGACCTGATCATTCAACCCCAGCGCAGCCTGCTCGACCTGCGCCTGCGTGAGTTATGGCGTTACCGCGACCTGGTGATGCTCTTCGTACGCCGTGATTTCGTCGCCGTCTACAAACAGACGATCCTTGGCCCGCTCTGGTACCTCATCCAGCCGTTGTTGACCACGATCACCTTTACTGTCATCTTTGGCAACATCGCCAGCCTGCCCACCGACGGCCTGCCGCAGTTTTTGTTTTATATGTCGGGCACGGTGGTCTGGTCTTATTTTGCCGAGTGCCTCAACAAGACATCCAATACGTTTGTGCAAAATGCCAATTTGTTCGGCAAGGTCTATTTCCCGCGTATGGCCGTGCCGGTTTCGATCCTGGTCTCCAACCTGATCACCTTCCTGATCCAGTTTGGCATGTTTTTGGCCTTTGTGGCCTTTTTTGCCTTGCGCGGCACTCCGATTACCCCGAATTGGTTGTGGATTGCCCTTTCCCCCATCCTGATCCTGATGATGGCCGGGCTGGGGCTGGGTTTTGGCATCATTATTTCTTCGTTAACCACCAAGTATCGCGACCTGCGTTTCCTGGTGCAGTTTGGCGTCCAACTGCTGATGTACGCCACCCCGGTGATTTACCCGGTTTCTTCTATCCCGGAACGTTTTCAGTGGATCATCCTGGCTAACCCGATGACGCCGATTGTCGAGGCCTTTCGTTATGCCTTTCTGGGCGCGGGCACGGTGGACGGGGGGCATTTGCTTTATAGTTTAGGATTTATGCTGATCGTGGTTTTCTTGGGCAGCGTGATCTTTAACCGCGTTGAGCAGACATTCATGGATACGGTGTAATATCTGCCACGAACTTTACGAATTGTACGAAAAAAGAATTCGATGAATTCGTGAAATTCGTGGCAAGCTCTCAGATCTTCATGGCAGAGATTATTCACAAAGATTTGTCCTATGCTGTTGTTGGTGCCGCGATGGAAGTTCACCGACTTCTCGGCAGCGGCTTTTTAGAGGCCGTTTACGAGACTGCTCTGGCGTATGAGTTGCAGTTACGTGGGATTGGTTTTGAAAGGCAAAAACGTCTCTCGGTTTCATACAAAGGACAATTTGTTGGCGAATATATTGCCGATATGGTTGTTGAAGATCAAATCATTTTGGAATTGAAGGCTGTTTCTGCTATCAGTCCATCCCATGAAGCACAGGCGCATCACTATTTGGCTGCAACCGGTAAGAAGCTTGCACTTATCCTGAATTTTGGCTGCGAATCGTTACAACAGAAAAGGATCGTTCGCTAAACTTCCCTTCAAAATTTTGCCACGAATTATACGAATTTCACGAAGAAATTCGTATAATTCGCTCAATTCGTGGCAAAAAAAGAATCTGGTCATTCTTTTGAAGTTCGGCCACGAACTGCACCAATTGCACGAAAAAAATTTGTCAAGTTCGTTCAATTCGTGGCAAAAACAACCTGATCGTTCCTTCGAAATTTGGCCACGAACTATACGAATTTGACGAAGGTTAAAAAATTCGTATAATTCCTGCAATTCGTGGCAAAAAATATGACAACCGTTATCTCCGTCGAAAATCTTTCCAAAACCTATCACCTGGGCCAGATTGGCACCGGCACTTTTACCAATGATTTGAAAGTCTGGTGGGCCAAGTCACGCGGTAAGCCCAACCCCTTACTTCGTATCGGCGAGACCGACCATGGTAATCGCGATGGCGAAGAACTCTGGGCGTTGAAGGATGTTTCGTTCACAGTGGGACAGGGTGAAGTGCTTGGTATCATCGGCCGGAATGGGGCTGGGAAAAGTACTCTGCTCAAAATCCTTTCTCGTGTCACTGCCCCTACATCGGGCCAGGTGAAGGTGAAGGGGCGTATCGCCAGCCTGTTGGAAGTAGGCACAGGCTTTCACCCAGAGCTAACTGGGCGTGAGAATATTTACTTGAATGGTGCACTTTTGGGGATGAATCGCCGAGAGATTGATCGTAAATTCGATGAAATTGCGGATTTTTCAGGAGTAGAGAAGTTTATTGATACTCCTGTAAAACGTTATTCAAGTGGTATGTATGTACGTCTGGCGTTTGCTGTCGCTGCTCACTTAGAATCGGAAATTTTACTTGTTGATGAGGTATTAGCCGTAGGAGATGCAGCTTTTCAGAAAAAATCATTAGGTAAAATGTCTGAGGTGGCAGGTCAGGGACGCACAGTACTGTTTGTAAGCCATGATATGACTGCTATCTCGAATTTATGTGAGACTGCTTATTTATTTGAAAATGGTGCGCTTAGTTCTATTGGTAACTCGCAAGACGTAATTGTTCAGTACATGCAAAAGGAGCCTTTACGCTATCTCGGTGGGGAAAAGGTTGCTAATAACGAAAGAAGTAATATAGGAGCAGTTTTTACTGGGGTAAGTTTTCGAGATAAAAAGCATCAAAAAGTAGAGTTTATCCAGGTGGGAGCACCTCTTTTGATTGATCTTGATTATGAATTTGCACCCGAAGATGATAGATTATTGAATGTTTCCGTAAGTATTGTTTTATCAGACCAGTTAGGGATTAACCTTGTTTGCCTATGGAGCGATGTCGTAGGAGCTAATTTTGCTTCAATACCGCAGAAGGGGAAACTGGTTTGCAAAATTCCTGAGGTATTGCTTGCTCCCGGCCTTTACCATTTACGATTGGCAATTACATCAAATGGGACTCTACTCGATAAAGTCCAACAAGCTGCTGTCTTAAGGGTTACAGAAAGTGACTTTTTTAATACCGGCAAACTGCCACCAGCAAGACTAGGAAAGTTATTACTTCCACATGAGTGGTTTGTTGCAGAAAAAGAAGGATAGGAATTGTAATGCGTCACCTAAATAAATTTTTGCGACAAGTCAAGTTTGTTTTCACATCCAGACGCTCAGAAAGTTTAAGATCACTTAGAAAAAACAATAACATTGGAGATAATGTTGATATAGGCGCTGACGTTTTTTTGGATGGAAATGTAAGTCTTTCTAAGGGTGTCAGAATTAGAAGCGGGGTATCGATAGGGCAATTTACGACAATCGGCGATTACTCAATTCTAGTTGGACCAATATCAGTTGGCCGGTATTGTCAATTTGGCCCGAATGTAGCGATATATGGTCGCAATCATAACTTTTCCAAACTCACAACTTATAACAGTCGGATGTTATTTTCGGGGCGTTTAAAGGAAATGGATAAGGTTTTGCCGATAACTATTGAGCATGATGTTTGGATTGGTCATGGTGCGATAGTTCTGTCTGGAGTGAAAATTGGTACAGGCGCAATTATTGGCGGTGGTTCTGTGGTTACTCGTGATGTCGAATCTTATAGTATTGCGGTTGGAAATCCTGCGCGGGAAATAAAGAAAAGATTTGATAATGAGATGATAAACATCCTTTTAAAATGGGCGTGGTGGCAATACTCTACGAATGAACTTGAAAAGTGGGAAGAATTATTCCGTATTGATTTTCACACAGATCGTGATGAAGCATTTCGATGGATATCTTCTATAGTAACCGGTACTGAGGGCAATTAAAAAATGGGTGAAAGGAGGAAATCGGTGCATAATAAGGTTTTTATTATTGCCGAGGTGGGTTCTGTGCACGATGGCAGCTTTGGAAATGCCCAAAAACTGATTGATGCGGCGGCGCGATCTGGTGTTGATGCGGTCAAATTTCAAACCCACCTAGCTACAGCTGAAACCCTTCGCAGTGCTCCTATGCCACCGTATTTCAAGGGCGAGCCGCGTTTCGAGTATTTCAATCGCACGGGCTTTTCCCTGGAGCAATGGCAGCATCTCAAGTTATATTGTGAGCAAAAGGGAGTCGAATTTCTCTCATCGCCATTTTCGATTGAAGCGGTTGCCTTACTGGAAAATGTGGGCGTCAAGCGTTATAAAGTACCTTCTGGCGAGGTGACCAATTTGCCGTTGCTCGATGTCATTGCCCAGACCGGGAAACCAGTCATTCTTTCCTCGGGTATGAGCACTTGGGCCGAACTGGATGAAGCCATTCAGACAATTTTGCGCTATCATAATAAATTGGCTCTCATGCAATGCACTTCTGAGTACCCGTGCCCGTATGAAGAAGTGGGTTTGAACATCATGCTCGAAATGCGCCAAAGGTATGGTTTTGCCGTGGGCCTATCCGATCATACGCTCACGCCTTATGCATCGCTATTAGCGGCTTCCCTGGGCGCGGCGATGATCGAGAAACATTTCACCTTCAGCCGTCTGATGTATGGTAGCGATGCACCGCACTCTACTGAACCGGCTGAGTTTGGCGAGATGGTGCGCGGCATCCGGGCTATCGAAACTATGTTAGCTTCACCGGTCAATAAAGACGCTTTAGCATCCAAATTGCAGCCTATGAAAGATATCTTTGAAAAAAGCGTGGTTACGTTGGTAGATATTCCGGCTGGGTGTGTAATTTCAGCATCTATGGTCGGTGTTAAAAAACCTGGAACAGGTATCCCTGCCCGGCAGTTGGCCGAGGTGATTGGACGCAAGGCGGTGCGTGCCTTGCCCCAAGATACTCTCTTGATGGAGGCAGACCTTGCGTAAAGTGTGTGTGGTACTAGGCTCGCGTGCCAATTACAGCAGCATTAAGGCGGCTATGCGAGCCATTCAAGCCCATCCCGATTTGACTTTGCAGGTGATTGTGGGCGCATCGGCGTTGCTGGATCGTTATGGTGCCGTTGTCAGATTAGTTGAGCAGGATGGCTTTGTGCCAGATGCCAGGGTATATATGCTTGTCGAGGGGGAAACGCCTGCCACAATGGCGAAATCCACGGGTCTGGGCCTGCTCGAACTCCCTACGCTGTTTGAACAGTTGCGTCCCGATATTGTCCTGACTGTTGGTGATCGCTTCGAAACGATGGCTACCACCCTGGCAGCAGCCTATATGAATATCCCCCTTGCCCACACAATGGGGGGAGAAGTTTCTGGCACCATTGATGAAAGCATTCGTCATGCAGTGACCAAGTTTGCCCATATCCATTTTCCGGCTTGTTCCGAGGCACGTGATCGCATTATTCGCCTAGGTGAGTACCCAGAAGATATTTATCTGGTTGGGTGCCCGCGCATTGACTTGGTGGCTGAGATATTGGAGCGTGACCGTAATGGCGTGACACCAGAATTGTTTGCTGATGGCGTGGGTGGAGTGTTTGATTTGAACCAGCCTTTTGTGATGCTTTCTCAGCACCCGATAACAACGGAGTATGGAGAGGGTGAGTGGCAGATTACCGAAACCTTGATGGCACTCCATCATCTGAGAGTACCCACGCTGGCTTTGTGGCCGAATGCCGATGCCGGATCGGAAGACGTGGCACGGGGGATGCGCAAGTTCAGGGAACATAACGACGATTCGCGAATCCACTTCTTCAAAAATTTGCCCACCGATGTTTATATATCACTCATGCGCCGTACGGCCTGTTTGGTAGGTAATTCGAGCAGCGCCATCCGCGAAGGCGCTTTCATCGGCACGGCAGCAGTAAACATCGGCTCTCGCCAGGATATGCGTCAGCGCGGGCAAAACGTGATTGATGTCGATCACAATCGCACGGCCATTGCCGATGCGGTGATACAGCAAATGCAGCATGGGCCGTATGCTTCGGAACCTATTTATGGGGATGGTCATGCAGGGGAGCGGATTGCGGATGTGTTGGCTACCTGTTCCTGGCGTTTGCAAAAACGGATTGCGTATTAATGAACGTTTTAGGTTTGATTCCTGCCCGGGGTGGCTCGAAGAGCATCCCGCACAAGAATATTACTCCGTTGGCTGATAAACCGCTTTTGGCCTATACCTGTGAGGCTGCCTTGAGTAGCTGCCTTATCTCGCGCGTGGTGCTTTCGACAGATGATGATGCCATTGCCGAAGTCGGGCGTACCTTTGGCGTGGAAGTGCCCTTTATGCGCCCCCTCGAATTGGCGCGTGACGATACCCCCAGTATTGCTGTGGCGCAACATGCCCTCCAGTGGTGCCAGCAGGCCGGTTGGCTGGCCGATATTTTGGTCCTATTACAACCAACTTCGCCTTTGCGTCTGGCGGTGCATGTGGATGAAGCCCTTCAGCACATGTTGGATCGTAGGGCTGATACGGTGGTCAGCGTGATTGAAGTGCCGCACCGATTCAGCCCTTATGCAGTGATGCGGCAAGAAGATGGCTGGCTGGTGGATTTTTGGCAGAGTGATTTACCCTTCAACCGTTACCGTCGGCAGGATGTGCCAATCCTGTATGCTCGTAACGGCCCGGCGGTTTTGGCCAGCCGGTGTGAGATCATTCTAAATCATGGGACTTTTTATGGGCAGCGAATCGTACCTTATGTAATGCAAGTGGCGGACTCGATTGATATTGATAACTCACTTGACCTAGAGTTGGCGGCATGGTTCCTAGCTAGAAGGAGCAAGAATTGAAAAACTTATCTCGGATAGTACGCGATGCTGACCAACGACGTAAACGCTGTATTTCAGCCGTAGAGGTCTTGTCAGAAATTAACAGGGAAGTTGTCACTTCGTGCAATATATGTGGCGAAAAGAATATTTTAATTGTCAGTAATTTGGATCGATATGGTTTCCCTTTGCGCGCCGGTATGTGCACAAACTGCGGGTTGATCTTTTTGATCGATCGGTTGACCGCTGATGGCTATGCTGAATTCTACAAAAACCACTACCGTTCCCTGGTTAGCGCCTATTTAGGCAGGCTCCAAAACGCAGCAACCATTCAGGCTGAACAAAAGCAATATGCTCAAACGTTGCTGGCCTTGTTCAAAGGTTTAATGCCATTAAAACCAGGCGATAAATTGCTGGATGTAGGCGGGAGTACGGGGGTGATTGCATCTGAATTTGCTAATGCGTATGGTTTATCGGCGACGGTTCTTGACCCTTCACCTGATGAGTTAGAAGTCGCAAAATCGGCAGGGCACAAGACAATTTGTGCGTTATTTGAAAGTTGGTCTGGAAATTCTGATCCGTTCGATGTTGTAGTATGTTGCCGAACCATTGACCATTTCCTTGATCTTAAAGATTCTCTGTCCAAGCTGCTGAGTCTGTGCAAACCATCTGGCTATGTGTTGATTGATATTATTGATGTCGAGGCGGTTCGGCGCCGGGCCATGCTAGAAGGGGCTATTAAAGTAGATCATTGTTATTATCTGTGTGCAGAAGTTGCGCCTGCTATCTTAGCATCTGCCGGTTTTCAGGTACTTGGTGCAGAACTTGTCAGCCATCTGGACCGGGTAACCTATCTTTGCTGCCCATCGTCGATGCCGGCGGTTGAAATCGCTAGCCCTCAGGTTTGGCTAATGCAACGAGTCCGTGACATTCAACAGGCTCGCTTGGACCAACTGGAAGCTAAGAGGCAGCCTTATAGCACCTGGGATATGCTTCACCGGCAAGCTTACAGATTAAAGCGAAAGTTGATAGGTGGTGCATGAGAGAAAGAAACTTGACCATTTTGATGGCCGGTCTGGGTTCAATCGGCCAGCGCCATGTGCGTAACCTACGCACCTTGCTGGGCGATGATGTGAACATCCTGGCATACCGCAGTCGGGGCACCAGCCCGGTACTCAATTCCGATATGACTGTGCGTCAGGGGATTGACCTCGAATCAGCTTATGGCATCCGCCCGTTTACTGATCTTGAGGCTGCCCTGGCTGAAAAACCTGATGCCGTATTTATTACCAATCCGAACACATTGCATTTACCGGTTGCCCTGGCGGCGGTGGAGGCAGGGTGTCACTTATTCATCGAAAAACCGGTTTCGCACACATTGGATGGCTTGGATGAATTGATCGAGCGGGTTGAGCGCAAGGGTTTAGCCGCCTTTGTGGCCTATCAGTTTCGCTTTCATCCTGGCTTGCGGTGGGTCAAACAATTGGTTGACGAAGGGAAGCTTGGCCGATTGGTGTTTGCCCATATCGTCAATGGGGAATACCTGCCTGGTTGGCATGCGTATGAGGATTATCGGCAAACCCACCCTGCGCGGCGAGACCTGGGCGGCGGTTGTCTCCGCATCCAAACACACGAATTGGATTACGCACTCTGGTTATTTGGTGTTCCTCGGAGTGTGTATGCGGTGGGAGGGCATTTGAGCAACTTGGAAGTAGATGTGGAAGACTCGGTGAGCTTGTTGCTCGATTGCCCGCGTCAAGGCCAGCCCATGCCAGTTCACATTCATCTGGACTATATGCAGCGTCCACCGCAGCGTGTCTGCGAAGTGATTGGTGATGCCGGCAAGGTGCGGTATGATTACTATGCCAGCCTGGCGGAGTTTCACGATCTGGCAACGCGCACCGTCATGACCTACCGTTTTGATGGCTTCGATCGAAACCAGATGTTTTTGGATGAACTGAAGCACTTTCTGGCCTGTATGCAGGGTCAGGAGCAACCTCTGGTTAGCTTGCGCGATGGGCTGGAGAGCATGAAAATCTCCCTGGCTGCTGAACGCTCGTTGCATAGTGGTCAGGCGGTGGTGTTGAATGAGCTTTAATCAAGTCTTAGCCCTAATCCCTGCTCGGGGAGGATCCAAAGGTATTCCCCGCAAAAATGTTATGCTGATTGGCGGCAAGCCCCTGATTGCTCACTCGATCCTCCAAGCGAAAGCGTCCCAGCATATTCAACGCGTCATCGTTACCACGGACGATGATGAAATAGCTACTGTAGCTAAAGCGTGGGGCGCTGAAGTACCCTTCATGCGCCCTATCGAGTATGCGCAAGACCTTTCGCCCGATATCGATGCTTTTCGCCATGCACTCACTTGGCTAATCGATCATGAAAGATATATGCCTGATCTGGTGGTGCATTTGCGCCCAACCGGCCCAGCGCGGCGCGTGGAACTCATTGATCAAGCGATAGATCAATTAGCTGCCCATCCTGAAGCCGATGCTTTGCGCTCTGTTGGTCTTGCACTGCAAACACCCTATAAAATGTGGCACATCACGCCGAATGGATACTTGCAACCGTTACTGCGTGTAGATGGTATGACAGATTGCCAATCAGTGCCGCGCCAGCAATTGCCACTTGTTTATTGGCAGAATGGCTATGTAGATGTTATCCGTCCGCGGGCAATCCTTGAAAAGAATTCAATGTGGGGAGATTGTGCACTGCCATTTTTGATTGATGACCCCTTGTTCGAATTGGACTACCCTGAAAATATACCAGCTGTTGAGCAAGCGCTGGAACGCCTGGAAAAAGGCCTTGCTTTGATAGGCTTATCCGTACCGCAGCGCCATCCTGTATGATGGCTGCTGTGATTCTGGCAAAAAATCGTGCAACCCCCGGGAGAATTTGAGATGACAAACCCAATACGCATTGGTAATGCCCTGGTCGGTGATGATCAGCCTTGTTTTGTGGTGGCCGAGATCGGCATTAACCATAATGGTGACGTTGAACTGGCCAAGAAGTTGATTGACGCAGCATTATTCTCTGGCTGCAATGCTGTCAAATTTCAAAAGCGTACGCTTGAAGTGGTTTATTCTGTGGCGGAGTTGGAACGGCATCGCGAAAGCCCTTTCGGAACGACAAATGGTGATTTGAAACGTGCCCTAGAGTTTGGTCGGGCCGAATATGAGGCAATTGATCGCTATTGTCGAGAAAAGGGGGCAACGTGGTTTGCCTCCTGTTGGGATGAAGCCTCGGTAGATTTTATTGAGCAATTTGCTCCGGCTTGCTATAAAATTGCTTCAGCATCTCTAACCGATGACCATTTGTTGCGTCACCACCGCCAATATGGCCGGCCTATCGTCATTTCAACGGGAATGAGCACACTTGAGCAGATTGATCATGCTGTTGAAATTTTAGGTACGCAAGACTTGATTATCCTGCATTGCACCAGCACTTATCCGGCGAAGGAAGATGAATTGTCTTTGCGTACCATGTTATTGCTTAAAGAGCGATATCAGGTTCCTGTGGGCTATTCAGGACATGAAGTGGGCTTAGCGCCATCGTTGGCAGCCGTGGCACTTGGGGCTTGTATGCTCGAACGGCACATTACATTGGATCGGGCGATGTGGGGCAGCGATCAGGCGGCTTCGGTAGAACCCAATGGTTTTTGGCGGTTGCTTAAGGACATTCGCGCAATTGAAAAATCATTAGGCGATGGAACAAAGCAAATATGGCCTGACGAAGTACCAATTATGCAAAAGTTGCGTAGAGTGGGGTAAAAATGGCTTTTTCTGGTGTATGTAAGCAATTTGACTTATCTGGGCGAGTGGCAGTCATTACTGGCGGTGCTGGGCTTTTGGGTGTGCGCCACGCCGAAGCGATAGCTGAAATGGGTGCAGTTCCTGTGTTGCTCGATGTGGATGGCAGTGCGGCACGAGAGAAGGCGGCGAAAGTTTCTGCTGATTACCAGGTTCGGGCTGCAAGTTGGGCAACTGATATTACCGATCCAGGTAGCGTAAGTTCTGCATTCGAATATGTGATGGGTCAGTTCGGGCGGGTGGATATTCTGATCAATAATGCTGCCCGAAACCCAAAAGTGGAATCGAAGGATGGTCTTCCCTGGTCACGCCTGGAAAATTTTGATTTGGGAGCCTGGCAGCAGGATTTGGATATTGGGTTGAAAGGCGCTTTTCTATGTAGCCGAACCTTTGGGGCTGAGATGGCTCGGCGCAAAAGCGGTGTGATTCTGAACATCGCTTCTGACCTGGGTGTGATTGCCCCTGATCAACGCATCTATCGCCAGCCAGACCTGCCTGATGAACAACAGCCTGTTAAGCCAGTGACTTATTCGGTGGTTAAGCATGGATTGATTGGGTTGACGCGTTACCTGGCCACATACTGGGCTGAGCAAGGAGTGCGTGTAAATGCCCTCTCGCCTGGTGGCGTTTACAATGGTCAGGATGAGGCCTTTGTGCAGCGCTTGAGTCACCTGATTCCCTTGGGCCGCATGGCGCATGTGGATGAATATAAAGCGGTGGTAGTATTCCTGGTTTCGGATGCATCTTCGTATATGACCGGAAGTAATGTTTGCGTAGACGGGGGACGTACTGCCTGGTAAGGACAGTTTCATTTCGTAAAATTGGCGGTTATGCTCCAAATAAATATCTTATTTCCAAAAAATCCGGGCATCTATGAATGTTTTCTTACACCATTATTGGTAAACCGGCGCCGGTTGAACGATAACGGCATCCGGTTTCGCATTTTTAGCAATGATGATGACGCTTTCTATGATGCAGATATTGTGATTGTCTTTTCAAATATTTTGCGCGGGTGGGGATGCTCAGGTGTATCGGGAGAGGACGTGACTCTAAAAGCAATCCATTTATTGGAACGTGTTAAGCAAAGAGCGGGTTGTGTTTTTTGGTTTGATGTTTCAGATAGCACCGGAAGTAATCAGTTTCAATACCTGCCCTACGTTGATAAATTTCTCAAAGCTTACTTGCTTAAAGATGTTACTGCATACCAACAGCAATATTATCGCGATCGCATTTACACAGATTACTATCACCAGCACTTTAATATTTTAGAAGAAAAAGCTCCCCCTCTACGGATATTACCCTCGCAAACAGATTTGCCAAAAATCCAGCTTGGGTGGAGCAGCGCTTTAGGCGATTTCGGATGGGCGGCACCTTACCTACGTCAGGCGCGTCGCTACCTGCCATTGCCTAATTTCTATACGGCCAGGTTTGCCAATCCCGCTCGCACCAGAAATGTCCCCATCAATATGCGGTTTAGTGCCCACTACAACCGGGCGACCATTGCTTACCAACGGCAGCAATTGGCCGAAAAAGCCAGCCAATTGGGCGTTTCAATGGGCAGGATTCCGAGAAATGAGTACCTGAGAGAGTTAAGACGTAGTAGGGTAGCCGTTTCACCTTTTGGTTGGGGTGAGGTATGCTTTCGAGACTATGAGATTATGCTTAGTGGGAGTGCATTAATTAAGCCCGACGTTTCGCATATGAATACATGGCCCAATCTCTATCTCCCCGATCAAACTTACTTGCCCATACAATGGGATTTGTCAGATTTCCAAGCTGAACTTAATTCTGCCTTGATGAATGATATTTGGATTGAAATCGCTTCTCAAGCCCAGTCGGTATATCGCAAATATCTCTTTGAAGAAGAAGGTCGTTTAGCGTTTTGCGAACATTTTCTTCGATCACTAAACCTTTCGTAAACGGTATTTTATGATGATCAAACTACTTGCACTTGATATTGATGGTGTAATAACCAATGGAACAACCACTTTGAGTCCTGGAAATAGCGAACAAAAACTCATAAGCTTTCATGATTTGGATGCTGTTACAAAGGCCCAAAAAGCTGGCTTACATGTTGTACTGATTACTGGAGAGGATAATCTCATGGTGGAGCGCATCGCGCAGCGTTTTAACGTGCAACAAGTAAGCCGTGGCGCAAAAAATAAATTAACCGCCTTAGAAAATGTTTCAGCGCAATTCGAAATTCCTTTAACTGAAATATGCTACGTCGGTGATAGCGACCGCGATGCTCCTGCTCTTTCCAAAGCCGGACTTGGCATCGCACCGGCCAATGCCACATCTGCGGCGAAAGCGGCGGCGGACCGTGTTCTATTAAAATCAGGTGGAGATGGTGTTGTCGCTGATGTAGTTGCTTTGCTTGAACAGTTGCGGATGGATGAAGAACAGTTTGCGGGATTGGCCGAAGTAATTCAGCACATCTTGAACGACAGCTTGAAAACCCACCAACGATTGTTGGACGAGTCGTTGCCAACACTGGTCAAGGTAGCACAGGTTTTTACCCAAGCCATTGCCACGGGCCGCAAAATTCTTCTATTTGGCAATGGCGGTAGTGCTGCAGATGCTCAACATGTGGCGGGGGAGATGGTGGGGCGCTTTTTACAAGAAAGTGAACCCTGGCCGGTCATTGCCCTTACGACAGATACTTCGATAATAACGGCGGTGGGGAATGATTTGGCATTCGACGATGTTTTTGGGCGGCAGGTGCGTGCTCTGGCCCGCCCAGGAGATGTCGTTGTCGGTATCAGCACCAGCGGCAACTCACCCAATGTGATAAAAGCAATGGAAGAGGGGCGTAAGAAAGGAGCCACTGTGATTGGGTTTACGGGAATGGATGGGGGAAAAATGATGGCTTATTGTGAAGTCTGTTTTCGCGCTCCTGCCGATAAAACGCCTCGCATTCAAGAACTGCATATCCTGGCCTGGCACGCGATCTGTGAAGTGGTGGAAAGAGAATTGGTCGAACGGTATCAAGATTCTGTATGAAGTCAATCTTTATTGGATGCGATAGTTTTCTTGCACTGCGCAACGTCCGTAATGCTGATTTAGGAACGCAATTAGCGCAAAAACGTTTCGCGGTCAAAGTATTTGTAGATCCACACCAATTCATAGGTTCTAAAGCCGCAAATATACCCGATATAGATGTTTTCCCTTTGTTCGATTTCCATATCCCTGAATATAAAACACTCTCTCACTGGTTATCCCGGATGGAGTTGAGCCGTAAGAGTTTCAAGGATCCAGGCACTTTTTTTTCAAAGTTGACTTATCGACTCGCAGATCGAAGAATGGGTAAATTGCGGGTTTATCCCACTTTTTTCGGCGGGTGGGTCTCAGGTGCTTTGGGCTTTTACAAACGTTACCGGCAAAATGCGTTAGATGCCTTACGGCAAACATCCCAGTATACAGAATACATCAATCTCTTGAAACTGGAACGCCCTGTTCTGGTTGTTGGATTCTCCCCTGAAGGAAGTCGGGAGATGGCTTTGATGCAGGCGGCAGTAGATTTAGGAATCTCCACGTTGATTATGATCCGTTCGCGAGATAATCTTGTGTCAAAGATAGCCTTCTTGCCAAAAGTGGACGAATATTTTGTTTGGTCGGCGCAGCAAAAAAAATACTTTTATCATCTCTATCCTGAGTTACGAGATCGTCCAGTCAGTATCGTTGGTTCTCCGCAATTTTCTCGTCACGGCGATCCAAGTTTTCGACTGCCCCGAAAAGATTTTTTTGAGCGGATCAGGCTTGATCCAGATAAACCCCTGGTGGTGTTTTGTTTAGAAAACCCGAACGTTGCTCCCCATCAAGGCAATTTAGCACTCGCATTGGCAGAAGCCGCTTCTGCTAAAAAGGTAAATCGCGATGCCCAACTCCTTATTCGCAATCACCCACGCGCTTTTGGCTCCGATTATGATCCCCTGAACGGTCAACAATTTCCAGGTGTGGCGCTTTACCCGGAGCCGACAACCACACCATTCGGTCAGCATGATGATAATATCGTCCGCTTGATTTTGGAAGATGAGCCAATGCATCTGGCTACGATGGCTTACCAGGATGTTAACGTCAACATCATGTCTACCGCCACAATCGACTCGGCTATTTTTGATAAACCAATCATCCACATCGCATTCGACATCCCTGCAAGTACCCCTGCCAACATAAGCGTCAAGCGTTTCTTTCACCGTACCGATTACAAGGTAATCGAACGTACCGGCGCCAGCCAACGGGCGCATTCACTTGATGAACTGATCTCATTGGTTAACTATGCATTGTGGTATCCAACCGAAAAATCTCAGCAACGCGCTGAGTTGGTCGCCCTTGATGTTGGGATGGTTAGCGGCGCTCCAAATGATTGGATGCTTGAGCGCTTCATCGAATTAGCGAATTAGCTCTCTAAATAAAAAATCCACGTAACTTTCGGAAAAGGAATACTCTTAATGAAGATCCTGGTAACTGGCTCCGCTGGCCTGATTGGTTCACAGGCTGTGCGCTATTTTTCGGAGAAAGGCCATCAGCTTATTGGCGTAGATAATAATATGCGTATGAAGTTCTTTGGTGCCGAAGGCGATACCCGCCAGGTCAGGCAATCTTTGCTCGATTCTTTGAACGATTATCGGCATTACGATCTCGATATTCGCGACCGCGAAGGTATTTTGCGCTTACTCAGTGACTATAAACCTGATGTGGTGATCCATTCAGCCGCGCAGCCCAGTCACGATTATGCTGCACAAATTCCCTTCGAAGATTTTGAGATCAATGCGCTGGGGACACTAAATCTATTAGAAGCATTGCGCCGCAGTAACCTGGATGGGGTATTCATATACATGTCAACAAACAAAGTATATGGTGATCGCCCCAATTCCATTCCTTTAATTGAAAAAGAAACTCGTTGGGATTACGCTGACTTGAATTATGTGAACGGAATCCCAGAAGATTTTAGTATTGATCAGTCTAAACATTCCCTTTTTGGGGCATCAAAAACTGCTGCTGATATCTTGGTACAAGAATATGGGCGATATTTTGGCATGAAATCGTGTGTTTTGCGTGGTGGATGCCTGACCGGCCCCCAACATGCGGGTGTGGAGTTACACGGCTTTTTGAGCTATCTTGTAAAATGCAATGCTATTGGGCGTAACTATACGGTATATGGATACAAAGGCAAACAAGTACGCGATAACATTCATTCGTATGACGTTGTTCGTTTTATGGATGAATTCATTCAATCTCCCCGTGTTGCCGAAGTATACAACCTGGGTGGGGGGCGCGAAAATAGCTGTTCGATCATTGAAGCGTTTCAATATGTCGAACGCCTGACCGGAAAAGCCATGAATTATGTGTATCAGGATACCAACCGGATTGGAGATCACATTTGTTATATGAGTGACTTATCCAAGATCAAGTCGCATTATCCAGGTTGGACGATTACGAAATCGTTAGGTAGTATTCTCGAGGAAATCGTTGCTGCCTTTTCATAAGAGAAGCACAATCAGCATTGGGGTCTGCAATGATGCAACATGAGTTGAATTTACCCGAGGAAGACCTGCGCTGGTTAACATTTGTCCAGCGATTTGAAAATATTGCGCGGGAGTATCCTGAGTTTATCCCTCTGCGAAGATGCGTTTATGGAAGTGTATACGAAGAAAAAAGGAATATGCAGCCCCTCGTGGGGTCGCGGCAGTATCCAGGTCTGGTAAAGCACAGCGCAATCTCGCTTTATAACCTGCTAACGATAATGCCGGTAGATATTTTGCTCTGGCAAGACACCGAACGAAGTTACATGTATGAGACGATCAATCTCATCCAGATCTTGGCACACCAAACTGGATTGACCACTTGCGTACTCCTGAAACCGATGTTGGCAAAAAGGGGGCTTACAGAGCGAGCAAAACATATTTACCCGCTTGCGATACGTCGAAACTTGCCAACACATGCGCGATATTTTTCTCAAACTATCGTCCGCCAGTTTCAGCAAGAAAGTTTGGTTAATCTGGCGCCGTATTTGGAAAAATATCTTCGGGACTATTTTGGGTACTCAAGAATTTTTCATTTGGTTATCAGGAAATTAAAACCCAAGCTTATCATGTTCATGAATGATCAATTCCTGGCATCAGCCACGTTGGCGAAGGTGGTGAGAAAATATAACATCCCCAGTTATGTTTTACAGCATGGCGCTCCCAATCCGTTTCAATATCCGTTGCAAGCCGATAAACTGCTCGCGTGGGGCGAAAAAAGCAAACGATATTTCATGCAACTGCACATGCCTGAGTCACAGATTACCGTGTCGGGGAGCGTTTTGCACGATAAAATCCAATTCCATAAAAACACCCGTGTCTCCAAAAAGCGTATCTTGTTAATTTCCAATGGAAACAACACCGATCGGAATGGAGAACTGCCAAAGATTGCTTATGAATGGTTGGCCTTGTTAAAAAGAGAAGATGAAAATTATGAAATTTATGTGCGCTACCATCCAGATGAATGGGACATATTTAAGAGATTAGGAGAACAATTTAATATGTCGCTCAATGCCACGTCACTTCATGATGCCCTTAGAGAAACGGATGTTGTCGTTGGTTATGTAAGCACGGCATTATTGGAAGGCAGCCTGACTGGCCGACCCGTCATACAACTTTTAGACCAAAGCGCTTCTCATCTTTGTGACTATTGGAAAGATGGTATCGCAGTTGGTGTACATAATTATCCAGAGTTCAAGGCGGCCGTTAGGAATATATGCGGCAACGATTTGAACTATTATGCAGTGGTTGAAAAACAACGAGCTATTGCTAAACAGCATTTTTACAATCACGGCAGCGTCGGACACGCTTTATTTTCCATGCTAAAGCTCGAGGGTGTATTGTGAGTCTCTACGGAATGTTGTTACGGGCGTATCAAGGCATTATAGATCGCCGTTTAGCGCCTGATTATCTGGCGAAAAAGGGTGTGGTGTTTAATCCGCAAACCTTAAAGTGTTATGGCTTACCTTACGTAAGCAGAGGCACAAATAGTAAAATCGTTTTTGGACAAAACGCCCAAATTTATTCGCGGGAGCGCAGTAACCCCCTTGCCCTGGATCATGCATCTACGTTTATCGTTTATGACAATGCGGAAATTATCATCGGTGATAACTTTAGTTGCTCAGGAGCCATCATTATCGCTAAAACAAAGGTGACGATTGGCGACCATGTGATGATAGGTGCAAACACCAGAATTTATGATACAGATTTTCATCCCACAGACCCTGTTCTACGAAGAGAACATCCAACCAGGGGGGCTAAATCGCTTCCTGTTCAGATCGGATCCGATGTTTTTATTGGGTGCCATGTACATGTCCTGAAAGGGGTAACGGTTGCGGATAATTCCGTTATCCCTGCCGGCACCATTGTTTGGGAAGACTTTCCAAAGACAAAGAAGAACTCGTGATGGAAAAGGTTTTACTCATTGTTGGCGCTCAGGCGTATCCCCCCAATCCTAGCGGAGCTTCTTCTATCCTCTACAATTTGTTAGATGGTATAGAGCCTGAGGCGATTGATGTTTTGAGTGGTGAACCTGCAAAGACGAACAGCAATACGTTACCGTTTGAAGCTGTGCGAATTTCTGCGCCCTGGCTTTCGCACCTGAAATGGCTGTGGCGGTTCCAAGCTCTCGAGGATATCCTCCGTTACCTGATGGCGGGGCTGCGCTTGACGGCGCAAAAAAAATATCAGAAAATAATGTTGGTATTCCCGGATACCGGTTCTTTCGTGGCGGGTTATCTTGTTGCCCGTTTGCGGGGATTAAAGTACCAAATTTATTTAATTGATTTGCTTTCAGATTCAAGGTTGAATAAACTGGAATGGTTGCTCTTGCGCTTTTTAGAGAAACAAATTATCAAAGAAGCAGAGGTCGTTTACAGCCTGTCGCAAGGGATTGTAGATTTCTATCAGCCAGCTGTGCAACGGGAATATGTCTTGTTACCCCACTGTATAACCTTAGATAAAGTCAATGATGTGAATTGGCAAAAAGCATCAACGCACAAAAAAACAATCATCTTTTCGGGACAGATTCACGAAATTTCGCTGGATGCATTGCAAAACCTGATCCGGGCTGTTCGTTTGATGGATGAATATGATATTTCTGTTCAAATATACACTAACCGCCCAGAAAGTTTCTTGCGCGAGAAGGGGTTATTGGATGATTTCGTTGAAACAGGGTTCGTTTCAGGTGCAAACGAATTGTTAGAGAAACTACAACAAGCGGATATTCTCTTTTCTCCTATTGCTTTTGAACCTAAATATCTGAATCAAGCCAGGACATGTTTTCCAACAAAGACCTTCGATTACGTTCGCGCACACCGCCCTATTTTGGTTCATGCACCTACTGGTTATTTTTATACGCAGTATATGGCGGCCAATGGCAGCGCATTGTGTGTGACAGATTTTTCCCCTGAATATCTAAAGAATGGCATTACTGCATTGCTCAATGATAACCAATTGCAAAAAGGAATGATTGCTAGCGCTGTAACTATGGTAGAGAAGCATCATGCGACGAAGAAAATACAAAGTAGATTGATTCAACATTTGTTTAGGAAAGATTGAGTGGGTCATAATGGATATAGGGAATGAACGCATCTCATTTTTGCATTTTATACGCGAAGAAGAATTAAAACATGCAATGAATTTAATTGAACTACCTGACGATGCGGGAATTCTAGAATTTGGTGGTGGGGACGGTTTTTTAGCGCGACGATTATCCCAAAAAGGTTATAAAGTTATTGCCGTGGATATTGAGCCGCGATATCCACAGCAATATCCGGTGCTTAAAATCGGATCGCCAGAGTTGCCTTTTGAGGAAAACAGTTTTGACTTCATTTTTAGCTCCAATGTTTTGGAGCATGTGACAGACTTATCGGCAACCCTGAGTGAATTGAAACGTGTCTTGAAGCCGAACGGTTCGGCAATTTTTACGATGCCGACCCCTGCGTGGCGGGTGTATTCGCTGCTAGAAATTCCTATTAAGCTTCTTGGACGCTATCATATTACAGCTCCCCTTTACTATTTGGATACTCCTCTCAATAATCAAAGTATCATATCAGCAAGTAATCCATCAATAATTCCTTTTATTCAACGAATACAGCGCGCGATTAAGTATATACTCACGCCCCATGGAAAGTTTCCCACCGCTTTACATGAAGTGTTTTCATATGCTCCATCGGTGTGGCAAGGGAAACTTAGTCGCAACAATTTGGAGGTCCAAAGAGTTGTTCCTCTTCCAATTTTATATGCAAACCTACTTTTCCCGTTTCGATGGATGTTGCTGAGAACTAAATTAGCAAACCGCTTTTTATGTTCCTGTTTGATATATCATGTAAAACCTAAGCGTTGATGTTCAAAAAAAATGGCTCTCCCGGCTTCGCCGGGAAAGGGGCCCGCATTTGGGGGTTGTGTGTGCGAAGCACACACAACCCCCAAATGCGGGAATTCTTTACGCTAAACCTGAAGACCTAAAAAACATTCTCATGAAGTTCTCACGTTTATACCAAAAAAGAAAATTGCTAGATGGCTACCCAGATCTGGAAGAGTTATCTTCTAATTGGTTTTCCGATAGGTTAGAGAAGAAAACCAACGAAAGAAATCGAGTTAATAAGTTACTGGTATATCTGAATCGACTGACGAACATGGAATTAGTAAAAACAATATTAGTGTTAGGGTGTGGCCCGCGACCAGAAGTAATAAAAATATTAAATGAGAAAGGTTATGAGGTAACTGGGATTGATCCGATAATTTCTTATGTTAAGAATGCTACGCTATACTTAGAAAATCAAGGCGTTGTCAAATTAGGTGCAGCCGAATATATACCGCTTCCCGATGATTCTCAGAATATCGTTTTCTTTGAAAGTGTTTTAGAGCATGTAGATTCCCCCCTAAAGAGTTTGCAAGAGATATATCGGATTTTAATGCCTGGAGGGATTGCAGTTATAAGTACAACGAATCGGTATCGTATTTCCTTAAGTGGCCGCAATGGCGAGTACAACGTTCCTTTTTTTAACTGGTTTCCCAAGATTGTTAAAGAGAGTTTCATTTTTCACCATTTGCATTATGAACCAACTCTCGCCAACTATACTCCGCGTCCCGCAGTGCATTGGTTTTCCTTTGCAGATCTTTGTAGCCTTGGCCGTATGGCAGGATTTGCTCAGTTCTATTCCATTCTTGATTTAGTTGATAAGAGCGATCCTTCCATTGTTAAGAGTAAACTCAGAACATTTATGATCGAAAAAATAAAGTACAATCCTTGGTTAAGGGCACTTATCTTAACTCAATTTGGAAGCACAATTATTATGTGGAAAAGGATGGAGAATGCGACAACACATCCTGATGGTTGGAGATAAGTTATCCGGACTACTCAAAAGCGAATCAGATATAGTTCATGGAGGAGCAGAACTGCAGCATATAACTATTGTGCGTTCTCTTGTATTAAAAGGGTGGTGGGTTGATATTTTGTCTAGCGGATGTGAAGTTTCAGAACAATGGGATGGGGGGCAAAAATGGCAGATACCACTACCCTGGACGCGGCTTGATCATCTTTACAAAATTTATAAAAGTTTTCGTGCTTCTACTGCGGAATATTGTCTTGCTGTTGGTGCTAGCCCTTATGTTTTCGTTTACGCCACACTTTCCAGGCTTACTCAAAAAAAGTTTGTTCTAAGTATTCAACATGACTGGGACCTGGCACCAGATAGAATGCGTATCAAAGGTTGGCGATGGGTGCTTTATCTGCTATCATTAAAATTTGCGAGCCAGATTGTAGTTCAGCATGAACAGCAGTATCAATATGCGCTTCAATGGACCAATAGACCGATTTGTGTGTTGCCCAATTATCTGACTTTTGACATCCCGATCTCTTGCCTGCCACCTGGCAAATCATTTCTTTGGGTTGGTACTTATCGAAACTATAAGCGGCCAGAGATAGTATTGGATTTAGCCGAACGGTTGCCTCATGAGCAGTTTACATTGATTTGCAAACCCACCCATTCAGATAGTTCAACGAGCACCATGAACTCTTATCGTCGCCAAGCATATGAAAGCTTGGTTGTAAGGGCGAATTCACTTCCCAACGTAGTCTTTATGCCAGGATGCAGCCACACTGATGTTAGGAAATACATCCAAAGTTGCAAGGCTCTTCTGATTACATCAGAGGCGGAAGGGTGGCCGAATGTATTGTTAGAAGCTGCTACTTGTGGGCGCGCTACGCTTTCTTTGAACGACGTTGCCGATCAGGTCATCACGAAAAATGAGCTTGGTTTTGTGGCCGAAACGATCGATAACATGGTGCAGATTATCGAACAAACTACATATCTTGAGTGGGTCAGATTAGGCCACAATGCCCATCACTATGTGCGCTCTCAATACTCCAACACAGAACTTACGGGCCGATTGATCAAAATCCTGCAATCAATATCTTGATTAAAACACCTTGCGGGAGTGAACGAGTGTTCTCACGTCAAATCAACCTTAATAAAAGTTATGCCTTCCCCGGCAAGCCAGTTTCGCATCATTGGCAACAGGATGTTCTATACAACTTTGTCATCCCTGTTCTTCTGTTGTGGGATATTTTCTATCAAATTTCCTCATGGCA
The DNA here is from genome assembly GCA_049325275.1 of Chloroflexota bacterium. GTDB lineage: Bacteria > Chloroflexota > Anaerolineae > Anaerolineales > UBA4823 > CAIQJJ01. The sequence goes on along the minus strand of JBMOLU010000089.1, from coordinate 78,081 downwards.
AGAGGCTTTATTCCCTCATCAGAGTGTTATCTTTACATATCTGAACTATCTGGCAGTTGTCTTGCATGTGTATCTTTTATTTTATGCTCTCAGGCGATGGTTTAAATCGAGCCATCCATATATACGCGCTTCGATAATTACCGCTTTTGTTTTTTTTATAGGATACACCTTCGGAATTCAGTTGGCATATTTTGTGCCTGGCTTTGACGTTGTTCGTAGAAACCTGGTGGGCAACTTAATCCCTGCTTCTTTTGTATTAATTCTACTGCTGGTTCCAATTTCATACTGGCAGATGCGAGTTCGCGTCTTATGGTTAGTCGTTGGGGTTGCTTCGATTGGTTCTGTCTTTGCCATTTTCTTTCAGGATTTAAGCTACTTAGAAATAGGACGTGCATCAGGCCTTTTTGATCAGTCCAGTGTATCCGCCGGGTGGATAGTAAGCGGCACTTTTGTGTTACTTACCCAACGTAATTTATTGCGTATACCGAGCCTTCTCGTGTTAATCTTATTACTGCTCTTTTCGCTGGCTCTTCTTTACTTAGGTTCAATCCTGGCAATTCTTCTGGCTTGTACTACCTATTTCTCGTTTGTTGTCTTTGCTATTAAAGATATTCGCCTGCGCATCGGTGTGGTATTGATTTGTGCAGCGGTTTTCGTGGCCTATATCACTTTCATTTGGGTGCCCTCAGAAAACACTGAATATACTGTTATTAATTACCGCACCACTGCACTTTTGAATGCGATACAAACAGGTGATTCGGCTTACATTTACAACACTACGACCATTGAGGCGCGGTGGAATGCGACAACGGGGGCATTGAAAGATTTGCCTGATTATTTTTTTCGTGGCAAGGGATTAGATCAGGATGCTATTCAGGTTACTTACTATACGAATCGAGAGATCAACAAATTGCTGGATGTGCACAATGCAATTTTGGGAACATGGCTGCAGGCTGGAGGAATAGCTGCGCTGATGTATTTACTCTTTCTTTTTATGTTATTTCGGCTCTATTGGCATCAGGCTTCCCTTTTGAACAAGCCGGGATTGGGACTAGCCAGCATAGCCATGATCATGCTTGGCTTGGTTTCGGTGACTGGCATTTTCGACTCAACGATCTGGCCGCTATTTATCGCATCATCTTGTATTTTATTTTATTCCCCTGCCAAGCCTGTACCTTCGCTGCCATCGGGATGATTGCCAGTGAGTAACGATAGCTTTTCTACCAAGATATCCATTGCTTATCTAAACGAGTCGCTGGGCGCAGGAGGTGCAGAACGGCAGTTGGTTGAACTGGTGAAGAATCTTAATCGCGAACAATTTCATGTGCAAGTCATGACATATATCCCCGATAATTTCTATTTGCAAGACCTGAATCATTTAGGCATCACTGTACATTGCCTTCCGCGTAAAAGCAAGACAGATTTAGCGCCGATAATGCAATTGGCCAGTTGGTTGCGTTCAAGTCAGGTGGATATCGTTCATGCGTATTTAGCCACAGCAAATTTATATGCAGTGCTGGCAAAAAAACTGGCAAGAAAAGGGAAGGTTTTAGTTTCTGAAAGGTCCACATTGTTGCACTATACGGGCTTGTCTCGGTTGAAACGAACTCTTTCCTTTTGGTTTGCAGATCTAATCATTGCCAACAGTGCCACTGCTCAAAGAGATTTGGTGGGAGGGATGCTTTGGAAAGATAAAAAAGTAAAGTTTATCCCTAATGGTATTGATGTGGTGAAATTTACACCCACTGAAAACAAAATGTCAGTTCGAAATGAACTTGGCTGGCCCAACACAAACCGAACTGCCTTAACTATTGCCGGATTTAAACCGGCAAAAAATCATTTGGGTATGTTAGACGCGCTTGAAGATTTTCGTCCTTCAGGAACGCCATTTCGATATTATTGGGCAGGTCAGATTGTTTCGCAAGAGCTTTTGCATCGAATCAAGCAGCGTATTGCTACTTTGGGTTTAACGGATGTTGTGGATGTTTTGGGACCTCGAGACGATGTGATTGCCCTTTACCAGGCGTGCGATGTTTTTATTCTCAATTCTTTATGGGAGGGAACGCCTAACGTTCTGTTAGAAGCAATAGCTTGTGGTTGCCCCGTGATTGCTACAAATGTATCTGACGTCAGCCGCTATGTTATTCCTGGCGAAACGGGCTGGCTAATTCCACCGGATAATCCCGGCGCACTCCGAGAAACACTCAATCAGGTTTCCGAAATGAAAGATCAAGATTTGAAAGCGATGGGCCTGAAAGGACGACAACATTTGTTGAGATTGGGGTTAGATTTTTCCAGCATGGCGCGAAGCTATGAGAAAGTCTACAAAGATTTAATAGGAATTTCAGGTTAACGTGATCTTTTGGTGTTCTCTTTACAAAATGCGAAAACGATATTACTCATATGGGTGTCTTTTTCTAGTGGCCTTGTGGATTGGTTTGAACTGGTATTCACTCTTGCAACGGCTTTTGGTAAACCAGGCAGCACATACGACCATGACGGCTTTGCAGGGTAACTCGGCACTACTGGCTAGTACAAACATTAAACTGGGTGAGTACTCGGTGCAAAACTGTCACGGGAGTTGGCTTCGTGGGTTAGTTCAAAACGCAAAAGGAGATTTGGATAGTCGAGATATCTCATGGAAAGCTGCTCTGAAGTGCGATAGGAACTTAATGCCTATGCCCTATATCCTCGCTCCAAATAGCAGCGTTTTGGCAATGTATGCAACGCAAACGCATCCTGACCATTTTATATCATGGTTTTGGTTGGCAGAAACAGAAATTCGAAAACATACAGGAACCTCCCTCCTTCAAAGTTTCGATTTGTATAAAAAAGGTTCCCTTGAAGCCCCCATTCAAGTCATTCAACACTATCAAAAAGGTCTATCTCTTACCCAACCCTCTGTTATTGCCAGGGTGCGATGGATTGAATATGGGCATTTGATGGCTCAAAAAGAGCCAGAAAAAGCAATGCAAGCTTACTCGAATGCCTGTGATTTGGGGCATCGGGATGGTTGCCAGTTAGCAGGTCACATTGCAGAACGATTGGGAAAATTAGAATTGGCCGTTCAGTATTTTCGTGCATCAGGGATTGATATTTACCTTAAAAGGGCGGACGAAGTACAAGCCACTATCGAAGGAACCTATCCCTAGGATGTTATAGTGGAAAAAGTAAACACTCTTGTAACAGGCGCTACTGGTTTTATTGGCAAACGGTTGGTGTCTCAATTGCTTCAAATTCCTTCATATCGGGTAGCTATTTTTACGCGCCAGGTACAGCCTGCATTTTCAACAGATGTAAGGCTATTCCATGGCGATATGATGGATGTTTCTGCACTACGTGATGCCGTGTCTAGTGTTGACGTTGTTTTCCACGTGGCCGGGAATAAACGAGATGAAAGTCAAATGCAAGCCATCAATGTTAATGGTACGCATAATTTATTGGAGGCCAGCGTAAAAGCCGGAGTTAAAGCTTTTGTGTTTTTGAGCAGTGCAGGTGTAGTTGGTTCTCATCCTGCGGATATGATTGTTCGTGAAACTATTTCTTGCCACCCACAAAACGAATACGAACATAGCAAGTACGAGGCCGAAAAAATGGTTTTGGCCTATGCAGATAAAATGCAAGTTGTTGCTTTACGACCTACCAATGTTTTTGGAGATAGTGACCCTGAGAAACACTTGAAGGTATTGTGGCGGACGATTAAACTAGGCCAATTTATTTACATCGGAGATAAAGAAGCCCGTCAAAACTATGTGTATGTAGAAGACTGTGCCATTGCTTGTGTTCACCTAGCACGTTTACTTTTGACGGGCCAGGTGCGTAATGGCGAGATATTTTTTCTCTCGGACACCTTTGCGTTACATGAATTGGTTAATTCGATAGCTGACTTTCTTGAAGTAAAGCGTCCCGGTCTTTTTCTTCCAAAACAAATTGGCTGGTTACTGGCCGCTTTTGGAGAAAGCCTATCCCGTGTGAGCGGCAGGCAATTGCCATTGTCCATGGGGCGTTGGATGGCTATGAACAACTTGATTGTCTATGATAGTAGTAAAATCAGACAACTGATCCCGCATGAAAATTTTGTTGGATGGCGGGAAGGGATAAGAAGGATGATAGAGTGGTATGAAAGACAGTAAATCATGGCATATTTGTTACCTTGCCGATGCCTCTGTTGTTCATACCCAGAGATGGGCGCAGCATTTTGCCCGCATTGGGCACCGCGTGACAGTGATTTCTTTTGTCCCGTACGAAATTCCCGGTTGCCATGTGATTTATGTAAAGCCGATAACCCCATGGATCCAACTGAATTATTTGCTATCATTGTTCAATGTTCGGCGGATGATTCAAGCACTTCAGCCGAATATTTTGCATGCTCATTATGCAATAGGATATGGTTTTCTGGGCGCGATGGCGGGAGTTCAACCTTATGTTATCACTGCCTGGGGCACTGATGTATTGGTACGTCCTGTGAAATCGCGACTTTATAGAGCCTTGGTAGTGTGGGCCTTCCGTCGGGCAAATATGGTAACTTCAATGGCCGACCACATGACGAAGCATATTGTCGAGCATGGATACGCTTCCGCAGAGAAAGTGATCACATTACCTTTCGGCGTAGACACAGATTTATTCCATCCAGGCCACAGAAAGGCTCAACATAGTGGGCCACCCTATCTTGTGATTAGTAACCGGCGTCATGCGGCAACCTGCGATGTGCAAACATTCATCAAGGCTGCACCGCTCGTGCTTGAGCAGGAACCTGAAACCAATTTTGTGGTGGGTAGCAATGGCCCACTGCGTTCACAGTTAGAAGCGCTTTCTGCTAAACTAGGCGTAAGCAATAAACTTAACTTTACAGGCTGGTTGCCACTTCAAGAACTTCTCTGCTTGTTGGGGAGAGCCGATGTTCTGGTCTCTACAGCCCCTTCAGATGGCAATAACGTTACATTGAACGAGGGGATGGCTTGTGGAGCGTTCCCTGTGGCAACAGATATTCCTGCCAATCAGCAGTGGATAGTTTCAGGTGAGAATGGTCTTTTGTTCCCTCCAGGTGATGAGCATGCGTTTGCAAATTGTATTGTTCAGGCACTTCGGGATCCCCAAAAAAGAAATCGGGCAGCTCAAATCAATTGGCAAATAGTACAGCAACGTGCTTCTTGGCAAGATAGCATGAAAAAAATGGAAAAGCATTACGAATCTCTTGTAGTACATTTTCATGATTGATGGTGCAAAGTATGCTGAAAATTATAGATATTAGTGATATTTATATCGAACAAGTTGTTGATGTTCACCTGCAGGCCTTCAAAGGTTACTTGAACACAAAGCTAGGTACTTGGTATGTTAAACGATTCATCTGTTGGTTTGCGAGTAATGATAAGGCAATTGCAGTTTGTGCTATCTATATGGACGAGGTTGTTGGCTACATAGTTGGTGCGCCAACTGGTTATTCAAGTGAGCTCACTCGGTATATCTTTTGGAGCGCTTTGTGTGGTGCCATTACCCGTTTTTGGGTATTTTTTGACCCCAAGTATCTCCGAGTTTTGTTAGCTCGTGCCGGGGTTTATCACTACCGGCCAAATCAAATACCTGATTTGCCTGCGCCAACTATGTCTTTAGTGGGTATTGGTGTCCGTCCAGATGCACGCGGGAAAAATGTGGGGAAGTTATTAATGCAAACGTTTGAGCAACAGGCCCAATCTAAAGGAGCGAAATCGCTTAGGTTATCAGTTTATCCGGAAAATTTAAATGCACAAAAGTTGTATGAGAGGATGGGTTGGCAAAAACATAGCTTGGAGACCCCAAGTGGAGCGATTTATTACTATAAACTGATCACGGCAAAATGATGCTCAAAAGCTACCCTTTCATCAGTATCATCCTACCGATTCGTAATGAAGCTGCTTATATTCATGAAACGTTGGGTGCTGTTCTAGCGCAAGACTATCCACATGAGTACATAGAAGTTTTGATAGCGGACGGTATGTCCACTGATGCTACACGGCGTGTTATTGGCAATATTGGGGAAAATACAAATGTTCGACTGTCTATCCTTGATAATCCCGGCTGCATCGTTTCAACGGGAATGAACGTGGCCTTACGCCAGGCCACCGGTCAAATCGTTGTTCGCGTAGATGGTCATTGCATCATCGCTTCTGATTATGTGCGGCGTTGTGTTGAGCATATTCAAAACGATAGTGTAGATGGTGTGGGTGGTCCGATGAATACGGTTGGGGAAGGTTTTTTGGCACAAGCGATAGCGATGGCAATGAGTTCAATCTTTGGTGTTGGCGGCACTGCCTTTCGTACAACGGCAGGGAAAACGATGTTGGTTGATACAGTTCCCTTTCCAGCATATACACGAGATATCATCGAAAAAGCCGGTTTTTATGATGAAGAACTGGTACGCAATCAGGATGATGAATACAATTACCGCTTGCGAAAATTGGGTGCAAAAATCCTTCTCGCGGCAGATATTACGTCAACGTATTATAGCCGTGCTTCCCTAAAGGCACTCTGGCGCCAGTACTACCAATACGGCTTCTGGAAGGTTCGTGTTCTCCAAAAGCATCCACGTCAAATGAGCCTCCGCCAGTTCGTACCGCCGCTTTTTGTCTCTGCGCTGATCGTTTCGGCATTGTTGGCGTTCTTTCCTGATACCCGGCTTTTATCGCTGGTTACGCCTTGTCTGTATATGTTGATCAATCTTGCAGCTTCTGCTTGGGCGGCCTCCCGACAAGGTTGGAAATACCTGCCTTTACTGCCTGTTGTGTACGCTATCCTGCATTTGAGTTATGGCTTGGGTTTTCTCTTTGGGTTAGTAAAGTTTGCCAACCGTTGGGGAGATCGGCAGGGGAAAGTTCCCCAGTTTTGATTACTGCTTCTATACAATGTGGCGATTGTTCGGGAGTGAGTTGTTTGCCTGGCATTGTTCGTTTGTGGAGTTTGCTGAAGTCGTGTTACTTCTCACGGTTTTTGCACTTTTATCATAAAAGCAAAGAAGCCTTTACGGCGTTTTTGTAGTTGTTCTATGGCCAAAGCTTTATCTTAATGGCTGACTTTACAGAGAACTGGTTCCTTTCTTTTTTCTCAAGGGGAGTTTTTTCATGGCCGAACAAATTTTCGATTTCTCGTTACCGATGAAGCGCCACCATCATTGGCGGGTTTCTGTGGGCATGGCGATCAAACGCCTCGTCGATGTTTCGGCGGCTGCCCTGGGCCTGATCCTGCTTTCCCCCGTTTTTTTATTCCTCGCCATCCTGATCAAGCGTGACTCCCCTGGCCCGGTCTTCTACCGCGGCCCGCGCCTCGGGAAGGGCGGCAAACAGTTCGGTATCCTCAAGTTCCGCACCATGTACGAGGACCCCAAGAGCTACGCCGGGCCGCGCGTCACCGGCAAGGGCGACCGCCGCGTGACGTCGCTCGGCCGCTGGCTGCGCGATACCAAGCTCAACGAGCTGCCCCAACTGTGGAACGTGCTAACCGGTGAAATGAGCCTGGTCGGTCCGCGGCCCGAGGACCCCGAGATCGCCAGGACCTGGCCCGCCGATGTCTTTAGCGAGGTGCTTTCGGTGCGGCCGGGAATCACCAGCCCGGCCTCCGTGCTCTACCGCAACGAAGAAGAACTGCTGGCTGGCGGCCCGCTGATGGACACCTACCTCAACGCCGTCGTGCCCAGCAAGCTGCGCCTCGACCAGCTCTACGTCCGCCACCGCTCGCTGCTGCTCGACCTGGACACCATCTTCTGGACCTTTTTGGTGCTCGTGCCGCGCCTCGGCAACTACGCCCCCCCCGAAGACCTGCTCTTTCTCGGCCCGCTGGCGCGCCTGGTGCGGCGCTACGTCAGCTGGTTTACAGCAGATTTTTTGATCAGCCTGCTGGCCTTGGGCGGTGTGGGGCTGATCTGGCGCTCGCAGCAGGTGCTCAACGTGGGCTGGGGGCGTTCGATCGGCCTGGCGTTTGGCTTCGCCCTGTTGTTCAGCGTCGTCGGGGCCATGCTGGGCACGCAGCGCATCTTCTGGTCGCGGGCGCGCGCTTCCGACGTTTTCGACCTGGTGCTGCCGGTGGTGCTTGCCTCGCTGGCCGCCCAGGCCTTCAACCGGTTGTGGGGCAGGCCGCTCTTCCCGCCGGCGATGCTGCTGCTGGCTTCGGCCGTGGCCGCAGCGGGTTTCGTGCTCGTGCGTTACCGCAGCCGCTTCTTCGCTGCCCTGTCCGAACGCCTGGCAGACACGCGCCGTTCGGCGGTCTCGCAGGAGCGCGTCCTCGTCATCGGCAGCGGCGACGCCGGCCAGCTGGCCGTCTGGATGCTGCAGAACGGCAGCTACGCCTGGGCGTTTCGTGTCGTCGGGTACGTGGACGACGACCTCTACAAGCTCGACACCCGCATTCGCGGCGTGCGCGTCCTCGGCCGCCGCGACGACATCCCGCGTTTGGTGTCCGAGCACGACGTCGGCGTGATCCTGTTTGCCATTCACAATATCTCGCCGCAGGAGCGCCAGAACCTGCTGACGGTCTGCGCCGCCACCGCCGCCCACATCGTCGAACTGCCCAACCTGCTCGGCGAGCTGCAAGCCGTCATCGCTGGCGGCAGGAATGGCAGCAGCGACGACCCGGCTCCGGCGCACAGGCGTTTTTACGTGCCGGTCTCGCAGGTCGAAGCGATGCTGGCCGAGATGGAAGCCCTGGCCGCCAGCGGCGATCTGCCGGCCCTGCAGCAGCGCCTGTGCGAATGGCGCGGCGGAACGGCGCGCGAGCCGTGAGCGGCGGGGCGAATAGGGGCCCCCACCTACAACATGGAGTGAACATTGAATTTCTGGCAAAACAAAACCGTTCTCGTTACCGGCGCCGGCGGCTTTATTCCCAGCCACCTCGTCGAAGCCCTCGTGCAGCAGGGCGCGGCTGTGCGCGCTTTCGTGCGCTATAATTCGCGCAGCGACCCCGGCCTGCTCTCGCTGCTGCCGCCCGATGTGTTTTCTCAAGTTGAAATCATCGCCGGCGACCTGCGCGATCTGCCCGCCGTCACGGCGGCCACGCGCGGCGCCAGCCACGTCTTTCACCTGGGTGCGCTGATCGCCATTCCCTATTCCTACGTCCACCCGGCGGAAGTCGTCGAGACTAACGTCACCGGCACGCTCAACGTACTCCTCGCCGGGCGCGAGTGCGGCGTGACGCGCATCATCCACACCTCGACCAGCGAAGTCTACGGCACGGCCTTGCGCGTGCCGATCGACGAGGAGCACCCCTTGCAGGGGCAGTCGCCCTACTCGGCCAGCAAGATCGGCGCCGACAAGATCGCCGAGAGCTTCTACCGCTCGTTCGATCTGCCGGTCGTCACCCTGCGCCCCTTCAACACCTACGGCCCGCGCCAGTCGGCGCGCGCCGTCATCCCCACCATCATCAGCCAGGCACTCACCCGGGATGCGATCCGGCTCGGCAACCTGGATGCCCGCCGCGACCTGACCTACGTTAGCGACACGGTGGCCGGTTTTCTCGCTGCCGGCGAAGTCCCCGCCATCGAAGGCGAGACCTTCAACCTGGGCGTGGGACAGGAGATCACCGTCGGCGAGCTGGCCGGCGAGATCATCGCCCTGGTCGGCCGCCCGGTGACGATCGAACACGACCCTGCCCGCCTGCGCCCGGGGAAGAGCGAAGTCCAGCGCTTGCTGTCCGATAACCGCAAAGCGCGCCAGCGCCTGGGCTGGCAGCCGCAGGTTTCCATCCAGGATGGCCTGGGCCGCACCATCGCCTGGGTGCGCGAGCATTTGCAGCGCTTCCAACCCGATCGATACACCGTGTAACCCACGTATCCACCCTTGCCCGGTGTGTTCCATGTAGACACACGGCTCTGCCCCTACCCAAACCAACGCAATGCCAATATCTTCCTGACCTATGAAAGCCGTCATCCTCGCCGGGGGCAAAGGCACCCGCCTGGCCCCTTACACCAAAATCCTCCCCAAGCCGCTCCTGCCGATCGGCGATATGCCCATCCTCGAAATCCTGCTGCGCCAGATGAAGTCCGCCGGCGTGGACGAGGCCATCCTGACCGTCGGCCACCTGGCGCAGCTCCTGCAACTATTCTTTCAGGACGGCCGGGACCTGGGGATGAAAATCCGTTACAGCTTCGAAGAACGGCCGCTCGGCACCGCCGGGCCGCTTTCCCTCGTTGGTGGCCTGGCGGAAACCTTCCTTGTCACCAACGGCGACGTGCTGACCACGCTCGACTTTAACGCCCTGCTCGCCACCCACCGCCAGTCGGGCGCCGCTGCCACGATTGCCATGCACCGCCGCCAGGTGAAGGTGGACCTGGGCGTTATCGAGCTGGATGGCGACAACCAGATCGTCGATTACATCGAGAAACCGACGTACGACTATCACGTCAGCATGGGCATTTACGTCTTCGAACCGCGCGTGCTGGCCTGGATCCCCGAAAACCAGTACCTCGATTTTCCCGACCTGGTCTTGCGCCTGATCCGGGCGGGCGAGAAGGTGCAGGGCTATCCCTTCGACGGCTACTGGCAAGACCTGGGCCGCCCCGACGATTACGAGCAAGCCGTCGCCGAGTTCGAGACCCTGCGCCCGCAAATTTTAGGAGAGGAATGAGCTGGAAAGTCCCGCTTGCCGATCTCGATTACGGACCCGAAGAGGACGCCGCCGTGTTGGACGTGCTGCACAGTAAATGGCTGACGATGGGGGCCGTCACACAGCGTTTCGAAGCCGGGTTTGCCGCCCTGACCGGGGCCAAGCACGCCATTAGCGTTTCGAACGCCACCGCGGCCCTGCACCTGGCCTGCCGCGCCCTGGGCATCGGCCCGGGCGACGAGGTGATCGTGCCCTCGCTAACCTTCGTCGCCACCGCCAACGCCGTGCTCTACACCGGTGCCGAGGTGCGTTTCGCCGACGTGATCGGCCCGGACGATTTGACCCTCGCCCCCGACGCCATCCAGGCGGCGATTACGCCCCGCACGCGGGCGATCATCGTCATGCACTACGGCGGCTACCCCTGCCGCATGCCCGAAATCCTGGCGCTGGCCGAACGGCATAGCCTGGCCGTGATCGAAGATGCAGCCCACGCCCCCGGTGCAAGCTTGGACGGGCGCGCCCTGGGTACCTGGGGTGCCATCGGTTGCTTCAGTTTCTTCTCGAACAAGAATCTTTCCACCGGTGAGGGCGGCATGTTGACGACCGACCGCGACGACCTGGCCGAAAAGCTGCGCCTGATGCGTTCACACGGCATGACCAGCCTGACCTGGGATCGCCATCGCGGCCACGCCTATACCTACGACGTCGTCGAACTGGGCTACAACGACCGCCTGGACGAAATTCGCGCCGCCCTGGGCCTGGTGCAGTTGGCCAGGCTGGCAGACAACAATGCCCGCCGTGCCGCCCTCACCCGGCGTTATTGGGGCGAACTGGCCCCGCTGGGCGTGGGTTTGCCCTTCCGCGAAAGATGGGCTTCCAGCCCGCCTTTCGCGCCTGGCGGTGGGCCGGCGCTGGACGGGCGTTCCGGCCGGCCGGCCTGCCACATCTTCCCCATCCTGCTGCCCGAAGGGGTCGATCGCCTGGCCTTCATCGACCGTATGCGCGCCGCCGGCGTGCAGACCAGCATCCACTACCCGCCGGTGCACACGTTCACCTACTACCGGCAGCGTTACGGGGCGCTCGATTTGCCGCATACCGATGCGCTGGCGGCGCGCCAGGTCACGCTGCCGCTCTATCCCCAGATGTGCGGCGAGCAGCTCGAGCTTGTCCTTGCAGCAGTGAAAACAAGCTTGCCGTAAAAAGCTTTTCTTTCCGGGCGTTTCGGCAGTATAATCGTAGCGTAAATATTGCGTGAAAGTAACAGGTATGATGGAAACTCAATCTTTTTCGGATGACATTCGACGGTATATCGGCTTGGCATGGCATTGGGCCTGGTTGTTGGTTTTGGCGGCCGCCATCGCCGGTGGGATGGCTTTTGGCGTCAGCAGCCAGATGACGCCGGTTTACCAGGCCTCGACGAAAGTTTTGATTCAGGAATCGGCCAGCAACAGGGCCACCGACTACGCTTCCCTGGTCACCAGCGAACGCCTGGCGCAGACCTACGCCCAACTGATGACGATGACACCCGTCTTGCAGCGCGTCGTCAACACGCTCGGCCTGGACCTCTCGCCCGCTGCCTTGAACCGGATGATCCAGGTGACGCCGATCCGCGACACGCAGTTGATCAATATCTCGGTGCAGGATACCGATCGGGCGCGGGCAGCGTTGATCGCCAACGCGCTGGTTGCCGAGTTTGCCAAGCAGAACCAGGAGCAGCAGTCGGCGCGCTACCAGGCCTCGAAGCAAAGCCTGGAGACCCAGTTGGAGCAGCTCGGCACGCAGATCGAGAAGACCTCCGAGCAGTTGATCGCCCTGGGAGAAGATACGGTCAGCCCCGAACGGGAACGCCTGGAGACGCTGCTGGCACAGTACCGCCAAACCTACGCCAACTTGTTGCAAAGTTACGAGGCCGTACGCCTGGCTGAAGCGCAATCTACCTCGGGGGTCACACCGGTCGAAGAGGCGGTAGTCCCTTCGGCTTCGGCGTATATCCGCCCGCGTGTGATGCAAAACACCCTCCTGGCCGCGGTGGTCGGCCTGATGCTGGGCCTGGGAGTGGTTTTCTTGATCGAAGCCCTCGACGATACCTTGCGCTCGCCGGAAGATGTCTCGCGCCGGATCGGCCTGCCCGTGCTGGGCGTGATCGCCCGCACGAAGATGGAGGGCAGCCTGCCGGTGGCCGTCAGCCAGCCGCGTTCCCCGGTGACCGAAGCCTTCCGCTCGCTGCGTACCAATATTCAGTTTGCCAGCGTCGACAAGCCCATCCATACCCTGATGGTCACCAGTGCTTCGCCGGGCGACGGTAAATCGACAGTAGCCATCAACCTGGCCGCGGTCATGGGGCAGGGCGAGCGCCAGGTAGCCGTGATCGACGCCGACCTGCGCCGGCCACGGCTGCACAAACTGATGAACATTTCCAACCGCCGCGGTGTGAGCGACCTGTTCATCCAGCCGCAGGTTTACCTGGATGGTTCTTTGCAGGTTACCGAAGCGCCCAACCTGATGGTGCTGACCTCCGGCGGGCTACCGCCCAATCCTTCCGAACTGCTCGGGTCGGAGAAGATGAACGAGGTCATCCGCCAGGTTCGCCAGCGCGCCGAGGTCGTCCTTCTGGATACTCCGCCCGTTTTGGCCGTTACCGATGCCGTTGTGCTGGCCGGCCGCGTGGACGGCGTCCTGGTGGTTGCCCGCCCGGGCGTGACCAAACTGGCCATCTTGCGCCAGACGGTGGAGCAATTGCAGCGCGTGGGGGCCAATATTTTGGGGGTCGTGCTGAACGACGTGGATGTGAAGCGCAGCAGCTATTATTACAACTACAAAGGCTATTACTTCACCTATTACAACCACTATAGTGAAGATGGCAAGCCGTCGAAAAACGGCTCGAAGAAGAAGAAGACGCCTGAGTTGGTGTGAAGAAATCCCCCCGAGGTGCTGCACCCCGGGGGTTTGTTTTCTATGTACGCCGGGAATTTGTTTTCGAGTTCTTTATGTACGCATCCGTGATGCGTACGCACTGTAATGCAACCGCTGTTCCAACGCCTGCTGAAACTGGAAATCTGGATCGTGACGGCCGCCGTACTGGCGGGCTTCGTTTCGGCGCCTCTTTTGCCGCTCGGGGCCATCACCGCCGCCGCTTTTTGCCTGCTGCGCTGCCTGGCCCTGCGGCGGGTGACGGTTCGTACGGCTGCCGACTGGCCCATTCTTGGCCTGTTGGCGATGATCCCGGTAACGTTATGGGCCACGGCGCTGCCGGAGGTGACCATCCCGCAGGTATACCGCCTTTTATCGGGAATCGGCCTCTACTATGCCATCGCCAACGCGCCGGCAGGGCAGAGCAGCCTTCTGTCTGGCCCGTCCCACCTGCGCGGCCTGGTACGGTTCTTCGGCCTGGCGGCGCTTGGCCTGGCGGCTTTCGCTTTCATCAGTGTCGATTGGGGCGTTACCGGCAAATTGCCCTTCATCCCTGCCGGGCTGTATGCGCGCTTGCCGCGCCTGGTATCGGATACGGCCAACCCGAACGTCCTGGGCGGCAGCCTGCTGCTCTTGCTGGCCCTCGTCCTGGCGCTGCTGCTTTTTGGCGGTCGGCGGCTACGCGTGGACGAGACGGCCGTATTTGGGGCCGCCCTGGCACTCGGCGCCGGGGTCCTGGTGCTGACGCAGTCGCGCGGCGCCTTGCTGGCCTTTGGCCTGTGCTTTTTGCTGCTGATTGCGTTGCGCTGGCGCCGGGGCTGGCTGTTTGTGGCCTTGAGCGCCGCCGGCCTGGCCGTTTCTCTGCCGTTTATCGGCGCCACGCCGCTGGTGAACCTGCTCGTGTCGAGCGCTACATTGGGCGGCATCGATGGACGTATCGAAGTCTGGTCACGCGCCGTTTACATGATCCAGGATTTTCCTTTTACAGGTGTGGGCATGGGTTCGTATGGTCGTGTCGCCGATCTGCTCTATCCATTTTTTTTGTACGCGCCGGGCAAGGTTACCCACGCCCATAACCTGCTGCTGCAAATCGCCGTCGACCTGGGCATTCCCGGCCTGATCTGCTGGCTGGCGGCATGGATGCTGGTGTTGGCGACGGCCTGGCAGGTCTACCGCTGCGGACGCCGGCGTCAGGATGCGTGGCTGGCCGGCCTGGGCGCAGGCCTGGTGGCGTGCCAGGTGGCCCTGATCGTTCACGGGATGGTCGATGCCGTTACCTGGGGCATGGTGCGTCCGGCGCCGATCGTGTGGGCCTTGTGGGGCTTGACGGCCGCCGCAGCCGTACAGTTATCCGTAGCGCAGCGAGGGGCGGACGTTTGATCGCCCGTTTGCGCCGTTTTTTGCCGCTTTTGCGGGCAGGCCTGGCAATTGGATTGAGCGCCGGGGCGCTGCTGCTTGCCTTGCGCCAGGTTTCACCGGCCGCGCTACATCAGGCTTTCACCCAGGCCGACGTCTCTTGGGTGCTTCTGGCGCTGGCGAGCGTGGCAGCGAACACGTTCTGTAAGGCCCTGCGCTGGCAGGTGTTGTGCGCCGCACCGGGCGGCGCGATCCCGTTCGGCCGCTACCTGGGTGCGTTGTTGGCCGGGCAGGCGTTGAACCTGCTCTATCCCGCTCGCCTGGGTGACCTGCTGCGCGCCCAGGCCATCGGCGAGCAGGGGCCTGGCGCTGCCTTCGTCTTGGGCACGTTGGTAGCCGAGAAGACCCTCGACCTGCTGGCTTATGGGCTGCTGCTGGCTTCTGCGCTGGTTTTGGTGCCGCAGCCTGCCTGGCTGGGCGTTTCGCTCTCCGCTTTGGCGCTTGCCGCACTGGTTCTCGCCGCCATTTTTGCCGTGATCGTGCTGCGTGCGGATCGCTTGTTTGCTTTTCTGCCTCGTTTGGGTGCGTCTCGGCCTGAACGTTTTTCCCGTTGGTTGGCTACCCACCTACAAAGGGGCCTGGCCGGCCTGGCCGTCCTGCGCCACGGCCATACCTTGCCAGCCCTGCTTGGCCTGACGGCCCTGGCGTGGGGTACGGCTGTCTTGAACAACCAGTTGGTTTTTCACGCCCTGGGGCTGCACTTGCCGCCGTTGGCTGCGCTGCTTTTGCTGGTTGCCTTACAGGCCGGGATTTCGCTGCCCGCCCTTCCCGGAAGCATGGGAGTTTTCGAATATACCTGCGTCCTGGTGTTGGCTTTGTGGCAGGTAGGCCCGGAGACGGCTTTTGCCTACGGTGTTTTGCTGCATGCGTTGGTGATGCTGCCGGGTGTTCTGCTCGGCCTGGTTTATCTATGGCGTTGGGGTTGGCTGTCGCGGAGTGTCCGATGAGTACCTGGTCTTCGGTTGATGTGATGGGGGTACGCCTGGCCGTCTTGCGCAAGGCGGGGCTTTTGGCGCAGGCGATTACATGGTGCCAGGATGGTGAACGGCGCACGATTAGCTACGCCAATGCGCATTGTTTGAACGTCGCCTGGGAAAACCCACGCTACCGGGATGTGCTCAACCGTTCAGATTTGGTATACTCGGATGGTGTCGGGGTCGTCTGGGCGGCGCGCTGGTTGGCCGGTATCGGCTTGGAGAAGATTACCGCTCGCGATTGGGTGGAAGATTTGTGTGTCCAGGCATCTGCGCGCGGCCTGACGCTTTACCTGCTCGGCAGCCGGCCGGGTGTTGCGCCGCAGGCGGTTAAGGCCTTGTCCAGGCTCTATCCCGGATTGCGCATCCTGGCGGCGCGCGATGGCTTTTTCGAGGGGATGGCCGAAGCCGATGTGTTGGATGAAATTGCCCGTTTGCATCCACAGATTGTGCTGGTGGGCATGGGCGTGCCGCGCCAGGATTTGTGGTTGGCCGAGAACCGTGAACGCATTGCCGCCCCGTTGTGCTGGTCGGTAGGCGCGTTGTTCGATCTCGTTGCCGGCATCGAACAGCCTGTGCCGGCGTGGATGAATGCGTTGGCGCTGGAATGGTTCTGGCGTTTCCTGTTCGATCCGCTGGGAAAGTGGCGGCGCTATTTGTTGGGGACGCCGCTTTTTCTGCTCCGGGTCGCCAAAAAGAAACTGATCCGTTGAGGCCTGATGCCGTCTATTCTCTTTGTTTGCACCGGAAATATCTGCCGCTCGCCTATGGCGGAGGCGCTGTTTCGCCAGAAAGTCGCCGCACGTCCCGATGCCGCAAACTGGCGCATCGCGTCGGCAGGGACGTGGGCCTTGGAAGGCCGCCCGGCGGAGAAGCTGGCGCGGCGCACGCTGTCGCAAAGAGGGTTGGATGCGCGTAGTCACCGGGCGCGCGTCGTCAGCGCCCAGTTGCTGGAAGCGTTCGACTTAATCCTGGTGATGGAAGCCGGCCATAAGGAAGCCCTCTGCCTGGAGTTCCCACAGGTTGCCGGTCGGGTCTATATGCTCAGCGAAATGGTAGACCGGTATTACGATATTGTCGACCCGATTGGCGGCAGCGAGATGGATTTCGAGGATACGGCCGACGAACTGCAGAAGCTCTTCGATCGCGGCATGCAGCGTATTCTGCAGTTGGTGGGGCTTCCAACCGAACAGGAGGACCGGCCATCGCAAGAATGAACCGCTCGATAGCCCATCACGCGAGCCTTCCCCGCCGCGCGGCCGCCTCCATTCGTTCGCTTGTGAAGCGTTTGCCCGCCTCGTTGGTTTGTATGTTGTGCGTGGCCTTGCTTCACGGCCTGGTGTACGTCTTCATCGTGCCTCCCTGGCAGCACTATGACGAACCCAATCACTTCGAATATGCCTGGCTGATCGCTCACCGGGGCCGCTTGCCTCAAGCCGGTGACTACGATTGGCAAATGCGCCAGGATGTTGCGGCTTCCATGCTGGCCGCCGGTTTTTTCGATGCCCTGGACTTTCGGCCCGATTTGAAAGCCACCGACCGTCCGGCCTGGATCGGCGGCTATTCCCAACTGGGCGATCCGCCGGTATATTATATGCTGGCGGCCTTACCGGTTTGGCTCTCTGCGAGCGCCGGTGTCACCACGCAACTGTATGCGGCGCGGCTGCTTTCGCTCGGCCTGTATCTCGTGACGGTTACGGCCGCATGGGGCCTGGCGCGCGATTTGGTCCCTGCGGGCAGCCGGCTGCGCTGGCTGGTCCCCCTGACCCTTGCCCTGGTGCCGTCGTTTGCCGATTTGATGACGGCCGTCAACAGCGACGTGGCCGCTGTGGCGTGCTTTTCGCTCTTTTTGTGGGCGGGCGTCCGTTCGATCCAGCGCGGTTTCGCCTGGCGGCGTTTTGTGGCTGCGCTGCTTGCCGTATTTCTGTGCCTGGGCATCAAATCCAACGTTTTTGTGGCCGCACCGCTGCTCGTTCCGGTTTTGCTGTTTGCCTTGCTGCGCGGCAGCCGGCGCAGGCTGGCCTGGATGGCGCTTGCAGCAAGCCCATTGTTGGCGATTGCGGCGGTTTTTCGCGGGGGCGAGCCTGCGCACTGGTACCGGCAGGAAAACCGGGCCGCGCTGGCCCGCCTGGTGGACGCGCAAGCCTTATCGGGGCAGTACGTTTTTATGGTAGAAACTTCTGCTTCCGGCGCTGCGCCGGCCAGGGCTTCGCGCTTTTGGCAGGCCGTTCCGCCGCACGTACTCCAACCATTGGAAGGACAGGTGCTCACGCTGGGCGCTTGGGCGTGGGCCTCCCGCCCGGTACAGGTCTCGTCGCCATCCTTCCATGTGTGGGGTGGCAATCTCGATTTTGCACGAGACTGGTCCCTCGATATCCGGCCTACCTTTCATTCGTTCACGTTTACGCTGCCGGTTGGCGCCCATCACGGCTGGATCGGCCTGCTGCCGCTGACCGAACAGGCAGGAGCCCAGGTGTACTGGGACGGCCTGGTCTTGGCCGCCGGAGAGCGCCCCGGTTCCCCCCCCACTTTCGACAACCCGGATGGCCGCACAGGCTCCTGGGGCACACCCTTTGAGAACTTGCTGCGCGGCGCATCGGCAGAAGGTGCCTGGCCCGGCGTGCGCCCGTGGGTGGACGCATTGAGCGAGCGGGTCTTTCCGGACGGCGGCCGGTTTTCTTTCATCCTGTATACGCTCTTGGATTGGCGTGGAACCGGCTGGTACTACCGCGCCGTTATGGCAAACTTGCTGCGGACGTTTTGGGCCAGGTTCGGCTGGGGAAACGTCGGCCTGGCTTTCGGCCGCCCTTATCTGCTGCTGGCTGTTGTCACAGCGGCCGGTTTGGCCGGCGCTTTGCTTTCCCTTTTTCGACAGCACAGGCGCCTGCCGTGGGCGGCTTTGTTTTTCCTGGGCTTAAGTGCGGGGCTTGTCTGGGGATTCACGTTTGTGCGCGGTTCGATCTATCTGGTTTATCAGGCCCACTTCATCCCTGCTGCCCGTTATGCCTACCCCGTCGTGATTCCAACGGTCCTGGTACTCGTGGCCGGCTGGGCGGCGTGGGGGCGTTTCCTGCGGCGCCTTTTTCATATCTCGCCGCGTGGGTTGGTCGCTTTGTACGTTTTGTTCTTTTTTGCGCTGGATGTGTTTTCCGTTGTGAGCATTGCCCGTTTTTATGCCCGCTAGCTGGTTTGGATTTCC
The DNA here is from genome assembly GCA_049325275.1 of Chloroflexota bacterium. GTDB lineage: Bacteria > Chloroflexota > Anaerolineae > Anaerolineales > UBA4823 > CAIQJJ01. Next base: position 59,016 of record JBMOLU010000089.1, on the reverse strand, counting down.
GATGCGGGATATTCGATCTCCTGGTATACTCGCGGCGCGTATGTGTATGCAAAAGATTTTCACGTTGTTGCCTTTTTCTCTTGCCGTAAAAGCCGGCTTGTTGTTCGTGGCGCCGGTAACGCTGCTGGTTGCTTGCTCTCCCAAGCAGGTGACGCCGCCGCTTTTGGCGACACCTGCCACCACGGCACCGGGCCAGTTTGCTGAGACTGCGCCCACTACCCTTGCTGTGGACACAGCGACCGCGCCGGCAGCGCCGGCTACCATGGCTGTGACGCGCACACCGGTCTCCCCACCGTCTGCGTCGGCCACTGCACCGTTGCCCTCACCATCCATCCCAACGGCGCTGGTGCCGCCGCTGTATCCTGTCTCGGGTATCGAGATTCACAACCTGCAGGGTGTCGAGCAGGTGGGCGAATCGGGAGTGTACTGGATTCGCCGCAACGCCCTGCGTTGGGACTACATCGAGCCGGAGGAAGGCCGGCGCAGTTGGGAAAACGTGGCAGGTCTCGAGCGGGAGATGCAGGCGTTGGCGGAGCAGGGCAAGCAGATGATCTTGATCGTGCAGTATGCGCCGCTGTGGGCGCAGGAGATCTACGGTTACGGCTGCGGGCCGGTCAAGGCCGACAAGCTGGAGGCCTATGCGGCCTTCATGCACGACGTGGTGGTGCGCTACAGCGCCCCGCCGTACAACGTGCGGTTTTTCGAGATGGGCAACGAGCCGGACGTTCCCTACAGTTACGTGCCGGGAGGCAACCAGTACGGTTGCTGGATCGATATGGACGACCCGGCGTACAACGCCGATGACTACGCCCGGATGCTCCAGGCGGTATACCCGCAGGTGAAGGCGGCCAACCCGGATGCGCAACTGCTGGTGGGCGGCTTGCTGCTGGACTGCGACCCGCAGAATCCGCCGCAGCAGGCGGACGGCACTGCGAAGGACTGCACGCCTGCGCGCTTTTTCGATCTGGTCTTGCAGTATGGTGGCGCCGGGTACTTCGATGGGGTGAGCTTTCACGCCTACGACTACTACAGCGGCGCTTTGGGCCAGTACAGCAACCCGAACTGGCACGCTGCGTGGAACAGCACGGGGCCGGTGCTGGTCAACAAGGCCCGCTACCTGCGCACCTTGCTGGATTTCTACCACCGCCCGGATGCGTACCTGATCAATACCGAGACGGCGTTGTTGTGCGGCAGTTCGGGCGATGAGGCGGTCTGCCGGGCCGACGAGTTCGGCCAGACGAAGGCTGCGTATGCCGTCCAGTCCAACACGTTGGCCCAGGCCGAGGGCCTGTGGGGGAACGTCTGGTATAGCATTGCCGGTTGGCGCGCTTCTGACTTGTTGGACCCTTACGGGCAGCCGCTGCCGGTCTACCAGGCCATCCGTTTCAGCGCGCAGCAGTTGGATGGCATGGCTTACGCCGGGCAGGCCACGCAGTTCGCCGGCGTGTTTGCATACGAGTTCCGCCGTGAAGGCCGGCGGCTGTGGGTGCTCTGGTCTCAGGATGGTGCAGAACATTCCATCGATTTACCGTCTCTGCCGGCAGCCGCCTACGACATGCTGGGCAACCCGTTGGCGCCTGCCCAGGCCTGGGTGGTAGGGATAAACCCTGTTTACCTGGTATGGCCGGCGTAGTTTGGTGGTTCTGAAAGGTTTCTCATGCCGTTCGATTTTTACCGCTTGCAAAAGATATGCTTCCCTTTTCTTCTGGGAATGGGATTGGTAGCTTGTTCGTCGCAGCCGCAGATTCAGCCTGAGCGTACGCCGCCGCCGACGTCAGGGGAGAGAGCCGGAGAGACCGCGGCCGCGCCGATCACGACAATTCCGGCTGAGGTCACGGCCGTGCCCACTGTTTCTGCTGTGGTGACCTTGTTACCGGCCCCAACGGCGCTGGTGCCGCCGCTGTATCCTGTCTCGGGTATCGAGATTCACAACCTGCAGGGTGTCGAGCAGGTGGGCGAATCGGGAGTGTACTGGATTCGCCGCAACGCCCTGCGTTGGGACTACATCGAGCCGGAGGAAGGCCGGCGCAGTTGGGAAAACGTGGCAGGTCTCGAGCGGGAGATGCAGGCGTTGGCGGAGCAGGGCAAGCAGATGATCTTGATCGTGCAGTATGCGCCGCTGTGGGCGCAGGAGATCTACGGTTACGGCTGCGGGCCGGTCAAGGCCGACAAGCTGGAGGCCTATGCGGCCTTCATGCACGACGTGGTGGTGCGCTACAGCGCCCCGCCGTACAACGTGCGGTTTTTCGAGATGGGCAACGAGCCGGACGTTCCCTACAGTTACGTGCCGGGAGGCAACCAGTACGGTTGCTGGATCGATATGGACGACCCGGCGTACAACGCCGATGACTACGCCCGGATGCTCCAGGCGGTATACCCGCAGGTGAAGGCGGCCAACCCGGATGCGCAACTGCTGGTGGGCGGCTTGCTGCTGGACTGCGACCCGCAGAATCCGCCGCAGCAGGCGGACGGCACTGCGAAGGACTGCACGCCTGCGCGCTTTTTCGATCTGGTCTTGCAGTATGGTGGCGCCGGGTACTTCGATGGGGTGAGCTTTCACGCCTACGACTACTACAGCGGCGCTTTGGGCCAGTACAGCAACCCGAACTGGCACGCTGCGTGGAACAGCACGGGGCCGGTGCTGGTCAACAAGGCCCGCTACCTGCGCACCTTGCTGGATTTCTACCACCGCCCGGATGCGTACCTGATCAATACCGAGACGGCGTTGTTGTGCGGCAGTTCGGGCGATGAGGCGGTCTGCCGGGCCGACGAGTTCGGCCAGACGAAGGCTGCGTATGCCGTCCAGTCCAACACGTTGGCCCAGGCCGAGGGCCTGTGGGGGAACGTCTGGTATAGCATTGCCGGTTGGCGCGCTTCTGACTTGTTGGACCCTTACGGGCAGCCGCTGCCGGTCTACCAGGCCATCCGTTTCAGCGCGCAGCAGTTGGATGGCATGGCTTACGCCGGGCAGGCCACGCAGTTCGCCGGCGTGTTTGCATACGAGTTCCGCCGTGAAGGCCGGCGGCTGTGGGTGCTCTGGTCTCAGGACGGTGCAGAACATTCCATCGATTTACCGTCTCTGCCGGCAGCCGCCTACGACATGCTGGGCAACCCGTTGGCGCCTGCCCAGGCCTGGCGTGTGGACCTGTCGCCGGTGTATGTCGAATGGCAGGAGTGACCTTCATCGCGTCTGTTATGGCGCAATATCCGTTACGAAGTAACGTCCGTTACCAGGTAACGGCCGTTGCTCCGTAACGCGGGATAAGCGGCGGGGTTTTTACCACTGACGCCCCACCAAACAGGATAGTAAGATGATCGAACGAAGTGACGAGCTGATTCTGGCTCAAGCGGTGCAGGGCGATCCTGATGCTTTTGGGCAACTGTACGAACGATATGTCGGGCGTATTTACAACTACATTTATTACCGCACCGGTAACCAGCACGATGCAGAGGATTTGACCGCACGTGTGTTCTACCGGGCCATGCATCACATCGAGAATTACCAAAACCGTGGTTTGCCTTTCTCGGCCTGGTTGTACCGCATCGCCCATAACCTGGTGGCAAACTGGCACCGTGACAATAGCCGCCGCCCCGAAATCCCTTTAGAAGATGGCCTGTGGGTGCATCATCCCGGCGATCCACCGGAAGTCTCTTTGTTGCAGTCGGAGGAGCGGGATCGTCTGTTGCGGGTTATCCATCTTTTACCATCCGAACGCCAGCAGCTTTTGATCCTCAAGTTTGTCGATCATCTCTCGAATGCTGAGATCGGTGAAGTGATGGGCCGTACGGAAGGCGCGATTAAAAGTTTGTACCACCGTACGTTGCTTTCTTTACGTGATGAGCTGGAAAACGTTGAAGATGGCCATTGACGATCGGAGATGGTTTTCCAAATCTTTAGAACGCGGATTGAACAAGTGTCCGACTTCTGTGCCTGAAACGTGGCTTTTTGTGGACAGTTATTTACTTCCCGTTCCTTAGGGTGAAACAAATCTATGCCTCGAAACAAGTCCTCTGCCAGTGAAGCCGAACTCGAACAACTGGAGTTGCTTTTACGGGCAACGTTGATGCCGAAACTGCCCCGTTCGAGTTATAGTATGGATTTGCAGCGTCGTCTGTCTAACCGTTCAGCACCCACGCTGGAATTCCCTCGCCATGACGACAGCCTGGTATGGTTGTTTTTGGCGGTGATTTCTATGACGATTATCCTGTGGGTGTTTCGCAAGCTAATTTTGAGTGGGATGTTGGACGGTGTCTGCCGCAAAAAACGCGTTGGCCGGTGATGGGCCGCTTGATGGTTTGCCGCAACCGCCGATGGACTCGGCGGTTGTTTTGTTTGTGTTTGGGCTTGCCACCTGGTGATCCTGGTGTTATTATCTCTTTGTATGAGAGGGCTGCATGCTTGCCAATGCTGAAAACCGTTTTCGCGTACGCGTTGTTCTACTCTTGATGATTTTGGCTACCCTGCCTTTTTATTGCGCAGGAATTGTTGCCCTGCAAATGGTTTCGGTACCCGGCGCCGATCCGACGTATGCGCTGCCGACCTTTACGCCCATTTCCACCCGCACCAGCACACCTACCATTACCTCAAATGTTAGCCCAACCGCAACGGCCACCGAGGCTACAATCTCGCCGACACCGTCTCCTTCATCGACGCCGACGCCGACCGAGACCGCTACCGTCACGCCTACGCCTACTGTTACCCTGACAGCAAGCAGTACGCCGACCGCAACAGACACCCCTTATCCAACCCGCGATATGCCCTCTCCCTGAACCTTTCATGACCGATCTTACCGCTTTCCTTAAACAATTGATCGCCGCTCCCGGCTTGTCCGGGCACGAAAGCCCCATCCGCCGGCCTATCGAAGATGCTTGGAAACCCCTTGTCGATGAAACAAGCGTCAGCCGCCTGGGCAGTTTACACGGCCTGCGGCACGGGACGGCACCCCAGCCACGCCCCGGGGTTTTGATCGCCGTACACATGGACGCCATCGGCCTGATGGTGACCGGCGTGGAAGGCGAATTCCTGCGCATTACCCAGATCGGCGGTGTGGATGGCCGCATCTTGCCCGGGCAGCTTGTGCTGGTTCACGGACGCGGCGAGGCGCTGCCGGGCGTGGTCGTACAGCCCCCCGGTCACCTGTTACCCGAACGTTACGCCCATGCACCTGTGCCGTTAGAGCACCTGTGGGTAGATGTGGGCCTGCCGGCCGATCTGTTGCGCCGTCGGGTACGCGTGGGCGATCTAATCTCTTTTGCGCAGCCGCCGCTCGATACGGCCGGCGAAACGCTCGCCGGCCACTCGCTGGATAACCGTGCCTCGGTGGCAGCGCTGACCCACTGCCTGGAACTGCTGCAAGGCCGCCCGCATGCCTGGGATGTGTGGGCGGTTGCCTCCACACAGGAAGAAGTGGGCGGTTGGGGCGCACAGACTTCCGCATTCGACATTCGCCCCGCCCTGGCGATCGCCGTGGACGTTACCTTCGGCAACGGACCGGGCAGCCCCGGCCATAAAACGTATGCTTTGGGGAAAGGTCCCACCCTGGGCTGGGGTCCGGATATGCACCCGGGCCTTTACAAGGCAATCGAGGAAACGGCAAAACGCCTTGAAATCCCCTGCACGATGGAACCCCTGCCGCAGCATTCGGGCACCGACGCCTACACACTCCAGGTTACTCAGGAAGGCATCCCGTGCGCCGTGATCGGCATTCCGTTGCGTTATATGCACACACCGGTCGAGATGGTTGCGTTGAAAGATATCGTCCGCACCGGGCGCCTGCTGGCCGAGTTTATCGCCGGTCTTGATGTTGACTTTTTGGACAGGCTAACCTGGGACGACTAACGGCGTCTGCAAAATGTATCCAAGGTGTAAGAAACCACCATGACCCTCCTCAAAATCCGCCAACCTCAACTCAAACTTCTCGAACGCTTGTGTGCGGCTTGCGCCGTCTCGGGCGATGAAGGTGAAGTGCGCAAAATCGTGCTCGAAGAACTCAAACCGGCCGCCGACAGCGTCAAGGTGGATGTCCTCGGCAACGTGCTGGTGACGAAGCTCGGCAACGCCGGCACAGACCGCCTGCGTGTGATGCTCGCCGCACACATGGACGAAGTTGGTTTTATGATCACCGGCGAAGATGGCGAAGGCCTGTACCGTTTCGAAATCGTCGGCGGAATCGACGAGCGCCAGTTGCCCGGCAAACCCGTCCAGGTGGGGAAGAAGCACATCCCCGGCGTGATCGGCGCCAAGCCGATCCATCTCACCGACGCCGGCGAGCGCAAGAACGCCATCTCGCTGGACGGGATGCGCATCGATGTAGGGCCTGAAGCCAACAAGGTCAAGGTCGGCGATCGCGCCACTTTTGCCACGCCGCTGTTGCAGCTTGGCCCCTCGCTGCGTTCCAAGTCACTCGATAACCGCCTGGGGGTAGCCACGCTGATCGAACTGATCAGAAATGCGCCTGCCAACGTCGATATCCTGGCCGCCTTTACGGTGCAGGAAGAGAATGGCCTGCGCGGGGCACAGGTTGCGGCGTATGCCTTCAATCCCGACCTGGCGATCGTGCTCGACGCCACGCCTGCCAACGATTTGCCCCTTTGGGATGCTTCGGAAAACACCCGCTATAACACCCGCCTCGACGCCGGCCCGGCGATTTACGTGGCCGACCGGGGCACCCTGCATGACCCGCGCCTGGTTCGCCATCTGATGGATACTGCCGAAGCGCGGGGCATTCCCTACCAAATCCGCCAACCTGGCGGCGGCGGCACCGATGCCGGCATCATTCACCGGCAGCGGGCCGGCATTCCCAGCGTTTCAGTTTCGGTGCCGCACCGCTACACCCATTCGGCCGCTTCGCTCGCCCGCCGGGCCGACTGGGAACACACCCTCCAGTTGATCCATGCCGCCCTGGAAGGCCTGTCCAGGGAACTGCTGACCGTCGATCGTTAACCTGCACCCCATAATCCAGCCCATGAAAAACATCATTCAATCCCTCGTTGAAATCCCTTCTCCTTCCGGCTACGAAGCCCAAGTTCGCGAAGCTATTCGTGCGCTGGTCGCGCCCCTGGCCGATGAACTCTATACCGATGCGCTCGGCAATTTGATCGTCCGCAAGGGGGATGGAACACCCCAGGGGCGCAAGATTATGCTCTCCGCACATGTCGACGAAATCGGCATCATGGTGACTCATGTGGACGACAATGGTTTCGTCCGCTTTACCACGTTGGGGGGTGTGCGCGGGCTGCACTGCATCGGGGGGCGCGTACGCTTCCTTAACGGCATGATCGGCGTGATTGGTTGTGAAAAGCTCGACGATCCATCCAAAGTGCCGCCCTTTGAAAAAATGTACATCGACATCGGCGTCACGTCGCGCGCCGCATGCCCGTTGCGCGTGGGGGATGTCGCCGCATTCGATCGCTCGTTTGTCGACCTCGGCCAGCGCCTGGTTGCCAAGGCGATGGACGATCGCATCGGCGCTGCCGTGCTGATCGAAACCATGCGCCGGTTGGGAGAAACGCCCCACCGCCTCTATTTCGTTTTTAGCACCCAGGAAGAAGTTGGGCTGCGTGGCGCCACGACGGCCGCCTTTGGCCTCGATCCCGATCTTGCCCTGGCTTTGGATGTGACGATGGTCGGCGATACACCCAGGAGCCATAAAATGGAAGTCTCGCTGGGAAAAGGCCCGGCCATCAAAGTCCGCGACGGGGGCATGATCGCCGACCCGCGCGTGGTCGATTGGATGGTGCGCAGCGCCGAAAAAGCCGGTATTGCCTACCAGCTCGAGGTATTGGAAGGGGGGACGACCGATGCACGCGCCATGCAAATCACGCGCGCCGGTGTCCCTGCCGGCTGCCTCTCTATCCCCACCCGATACGTACACAGCCCGTCGGAAATGGTCGACTATGGCGATGTGCAGAACGCCGTGCATCTGTTGGTCGAACTGTTGCAGGTCCCCGTGGAACTTGGATGACCCGCCGTCTTTTCGTTTTGCTGCTGCTCGTCGTTTGTGTGGCCTGCGACGGCGTTTCGCTTCCGCTGACGCTGCCGTTCCCGGAAAATACGCCAACGCCAACCGGTACGGCAACCGTGCCGCCAACGCCGATCGTTCTTCCGACCGCAACGCCGGGTGCGCAGCCCGAGCCGGAAGTGGGGGGAACGTTAAGGCTCTGGGTCCCGCCTGAATTCGATCCGTCCGATGGTAGCGCAGCGGCAGCGCTTTTTCAGGCGCGCCTGGAAGCATTTGCGCAGCAAAATCCTGGCTGGCGCGTCGAAGTGCGCGTGAAGGCTACCGAAGGGCCTGGTGGCTTGCTCGAATCGCTGGCGGCGGCCAGTAAGGCCGCCTCGAGCGCTTTACCAGACCTGGTTGCTTTGCCGCGCCCGCTGCTCGAGATGGCGGCCGTCAGGGGATTGATCCGTCCTTTCGACGCGTTGACGACGGTCATGACCTCTGCCGAATGGTACAGCTACAGCCGCGACCTGGCCCGCATTCAAAATAACATCTTCGGTTTACCTTTCGCCGGCGATGCGTTGGTGCTGATTTATCGCTCCGCTTCGGTCAGCCCTCCGCTCGCTTCATGGCAGCAGTTGACGGCTACCGGGCTGCCGATGGCTTTCCCCGTGGCTGAGCCGAGAGCTTCATACCCTTTGACCTTGTACCGCGGCGCGGGGGGCGCAGTCGTAAACGAACAGGGACAGCCCAGCCTCGATGTCGACACCCTGACCCAGGTCCTGACGTTTACGCTGGCTGCCGAGAGCGCCGGCGTGATGCCCAACTGGTTGGGCCTCTACGAAAATTACGATCAGGCCTGGCAGGTCTATCTCGAACGGCGCGCCACGCTGGCGGTCAACTGGGCTTCCCGGTATCTGAACGAGGGCACCGCAGGGGATAGCGCAACGCTTTTGCCCACGCCAAACGGGACGCCGTTTGCCCAGGCAACGGGTTGGTGTTGGGCCTTGGTGGCGACAGACCCAAACCGCCAAAAGATGGCCGCCGCCCTGGCAGAATTCCTGGTAGATGGGACATACCTGACGGCATGGAGCACTGCGGCTGGCGTTTTGCCAACCCGTAGCACGGCGGCTGCACCTGAGGGGCCTAGCAACTTGAGAGATTTTGCGACGCAGGTGGCTACCGTAGCTGTTGTTTACCCGCCGGCAGATGTGACGGCAGTGCTCAACCCACTGCTTTCACAAGCGGTTTTGCAGGTGTTTAAGCTCCAGGTAGAGCCACAAGTTGCTGCGCAACAGGCGGTGGACGCATTGAAACCGCCGACGAAGTAATTCGAAAGCGGATATTTCACCACACGCAGGAAAGTTGTTAGGCATTTTTGCCAAACATCGGGGCTATTTTTTTGTTCAAGCAACGCCTTGACCATTCTGCATCCCTACGGTAAACTCTCCTTCGTTGAAAGATCAAGAAACCTGATGATGGATATACTTCTTAATCCCCGCTTTTACTTCTGGTACTTTTATTACGGCTTCCGAGGTTCGGCTGCCGTTGGCGGTGCTTAAGCGGGTGAAGAAGGATTGCGAGTAACCCAAACCGCGAGGCCAACGGCCTCGCGGTTTTTTTATTTCAGGAGAGAGAAACAATGCCCCTACGCGGAATTCGCGGCGCAACCGCCATCGAGAACGATACCCCCGAAGAGATCTTATCAGCGACGAGCGATTTGCTGGCGACAATCGTACGTGCCAACCCAACCCTCCAGCCGGAGGATATCGCCAGCGCCCTCTTCACCGTCACCGACGATTTGCGCGCCGTTTATCCGGCGCGTGCCGCCCGCGACTTAGGTTGGACGCATGTGCCTTTGATGTGCGCCCGGGAAATTCCCGTGCAGGATAGCTTGCCGCGCTGCATACGCGTGCTTTTGCACTGGAACACAGACCTCCCCCAGTCTGCCGTCCGCCACGTTTACCTGGGAGCCGCAACTCGCTTGCGCCCCGATTTGAGCGTGGCGGATTTTTCTTAACTTTACCGCGCCATCTCCGATGGGATGGAAGCCCCTTGCTTTTAAATATCGTCTTTCAGGAGGAAGATATGATGATCATCATGCAGTCTGAAGCCACGCCGGAGGAAGTCCAGGCTGTTATCAGCCGGGTTGAATCCAGCGGCTTGAAAGCCCATGTATCCGTGGGAACCGAGCGTACCGTCATCGGCCTGCTCGGCAATGTGCGTGCGGTTTCGCCGGAGCAGTTTGAGTATATGCCCGGCATCGATCGCGTCGTTCCGATTTCGAGACCCTATAAAATTGCCAGCCGTGAATTTATTACCCAGGACTCGAGCTTTCCCATCGATGGGATCAGCATCGGCGGTGACGAAATCGTCATCATGGCCGGGCCGTGTGCGGTGGAAAGCCGTGAGAAACTGCTCGAGGTGGCCCACGCCGTGCGTGAAGCCGGCGGGCATGCCCTGCGTGGCGGCGCTTACAAGCCGCGTACATCCCCTTACAGTTTTCAGGGCATGGGCGAGGCCGGACTCGAGATTCTGGCCGAAGCGCGTGCCGTGACCGGCCTGCCGATCGTTACCGAGGTGGTGGCCCCCGAACAGGTCAGCCTGGTAGCAAAGTATGCCGACGTACTCCAGATCGGCGCTCGCAACATGCAAAACTTTGCCCTGCTCAACGCAGCCGGCGAGAGTATGCATCCTGTGCTGCTCAAGCGCGGTATGTCGGCAACCGTCGAAGAACTGTTGATGGCTGCCGAGTACATCCTCTCGCATGGCAACCAGCGCGTCATTTTGTGCGAACGCGGCATCCGTACCTTCGAGACGGCCACCCGCAACACAACCGATATTAACGCCATCCCGGTGCTCAAATCACAAACCCACCTGCCGGTTGTGATCGATCCCAGTCACAGCACCGGCCATGCCCAGTACGTGGCTGCAATTGCCCGCGCCGGGGTGGCTGCCGGTGCAGATGGCGTGATCGTCGAAGTCCACCAGAATCCGCCGCAGGCGCTTTCGGATGGCGCCCAAAGCCTCACACCGGAGCAGTTTGCTGATATGATCCAGCAAGTGAAGCGCATTGCCGATGCCGTTGGCCGTAAGGTTGCCGCTCCCAAGCCGCCGAAAGCTTAACCATGGACTCTGAAGAGCCTGCATTTTTTCCCATTCCCAAACTGGCCGAGGCCCGCGTGTCGATTGTCGGCCTCGGCTTAATGGGCGCTTCGTTAGCGCTAGACCTGCGCGGCCACTGTGCCGAAATCATCGGCACAAGCCGCAGTCCGGAAACCCTCGACTACGCCCGCAAGCATGCCATCGTTGACCGTGTGGTCGATTTCGAAGAAGCCCTGCATGCCGATCTGGCTATCCTGGCTGCCCCGGTGCGTACGATTATGCGGCAACTGCGCGCAATCTGCGAGAGCGCCGGCGTGGAACCCGCAACCCGCACGGTGCTGATCGATCTCGGTTCGACCAAGGCCGATCTCGTTGCTGTCATGCAGCACTTGCCCCCCCGCTTCGATCCGGTGGGTGGGCACCCGATGTGCGGCAAGGAAGTCTCCGGCATCCGCTATGCCGAAGCGGGGTTGTATGGCGACAAAACTTTCATCCTCACGCCCCTTGAACGGACCTCCACCGAAGCGATGGTCCTGGTGCAGGAGATGGTGGCACGGATCGGCTCGCATCCGTTGGTGTTGACCCCCGAGCGGCAGGATGCCCTCGTGGCGATGATCAGCCACATCCCCTACCTGGCGGCGGTTTCGTTGGTGCGCGCCACCCAGGCTCGTAACGACCCCATGCTGTGGGAAGTGGCCGCTTCGGGCTTCCGCGACACCACCCGCGTGGCTGCCGGCGACGTCACGATGTTCCTCGATATCCTGCTCACCAATCGCACGGCCATTCTCGACACGCTGGCTACCTTTCAAGGGGAGCTAGACCATCTCTATCGCCTGATCGACGCCGGCGACGAGGCCGCCCTGCGCACTGCACTGGAGGCGCCGCAGCGCCGGCGCGCCCAAATGTTCAAAAGCCCAAGCCCTGAGCCGCCGCCCGTTTGATACTTTTTGCCTTGTCTGCCAACTACCCCCTCACCCCCCTTGCTCACCCGCTGCACGCTTCCGTGCGCGTCCCCGGCTCGAAAAGCCTGACCAACCGCGCCCTATTGCTGGCCGCCCTGGCCGATGGCCCGACGACCTTCGAGAATGCCCTCTTCTCAGACGATTCGGCGCGCTTTGCCGATTCGCTGGTACGCCTCGGCTTTGCCGTTCACCTCGAAGAATCCGCTGCCAGCATGACCGTCCACGGCCTTGGTGGGCGCATTCCTAACGCGCAAGCGCAGCTCTTCGTCGGAAATGCCGGCACGGCGGCTCGTTTCTTGACCGCCATGCTGACCCTGGGCCACGGTGAATACGTGCTCGATGGCGATGCCCGTATGCGCCAACGCCCGATCGGCGATCTGGTGGATGCCTTGCGCCAGTTAGGTGCGATAGTCGAAGCCCTTGTGCAGCCGTCCGCTGCCGGCGGCGGCCAGGCCATCTGCCCGCCTTTGCGCATCCGGGCAGGCGGGCTGCCCGGCGGCAGCGCCGAAATTGCCGGCAATATCAGCAGCCAGTATCTCAGTGGCTTGTTGATGATTGCTCCCTACGCCCAGACGCGCGTTGAACTGAGCGTCGTTGGGGGCTTGAACTCGAAGCCCTATGTCGATATGACCTTGGCCATCATGGCCGATTTCGGCGTAAACGTTCGGCGCAGTGGTTACGAGCGCTTTGCTGTTGATGCACAACGTTATCGGGCGCCGGGAAGCTATACCATCGAGAGCGACGCCTCGGCCGCTTCGTACTTCTTTGCGGCTCCGGCAGTTTGCGGTGGCGTACTGCGTGTCGAGAACATCACCCGCAATGCCAAGCAGGGCGACGTCGCTTTTCTCGACATCCTGGCTGCCATGGGCTGTACGGTAACGGATGGGGATACCTGGATCGAAGTCTCCGGCCCAGGCCGGACAGCCGGTGCACCGGCCCTGCGGGGAATCGACGTGGACATGCGCGATATTCCTGACATGGCCCAAACCCTGGCCGCCATTGCGCCTTTTGCCGGTACAGCGACCACGATCCGCGGCATCGAATCAGCGCGCCTGAAGGAAACTGACCGCGTTTCGGCTATGTGTACCGAGTTGACCCGCCTGGGCGTGTCGGTCGTTGAACGCAGGGACGGTCTGACGATCCAGCCTTGCCGCACCTTTCGCCCGGCCACGATCAAGACCTACAACGATCACCGCATGGCGATGGCTTTCGCCCTGATTGGGCTGCGCACGCCGGGCGTTACGATCGCCGACCCGGGCTGCGTGGCCAAGACCTTCCCCAATTACTTCGAGGTATTGGAGAGTTTACGTAACCGGTGATGCATCGTTGTGTTGCCCGCTCCGATTCCGGCACCGTTTCCTGCTGGCCCTGCCGCTTCCGGTAGGAATTGCCCTTCCATCCTAGCTCTGCTCTCAGTCCTGTGCTTTTTCTGTACAGCGTGTAGGGGTTAGGCACTAACCCACATAAAGCGGAACAGCCCTGGCCCTGTTTGAACGCTGCATTTCTTCTGCGCAGGAGGCGCGGGTCAGGCCCTTAGCCACCTCAACCACCATGTCACTTCCTACTTTCTTCTCCCTCGCACTGACCGGCTACCCACTGGGTCACAGTATGTCGCCGGCCATCCATGCCGCTGCCTTGCGCGAAACGGGTTTACAAGGCGAATACAAGCTCTATCCGATCGCCCCCGGTGCTGAAGGCCCCGGCTCGTTGGCCGATCTTGTGACGCGTGTGCGCAGCCGCCGGCTGCACGGTCTGAACGTTACCATCCCACACAAAGAAACCGTCATCCCCCTGGTGGATGAATTGACGCCCATGGCGCATGCGATTGGGGCCGTCAACACCATCTTTTGGGATGGCGAGAAACTGATCGGTGACAACACCGATGCACCCGGTTTCCTGGCCGATCTCGAACGCCTGGCGCCTGACCTTTTCCGAACTGCCGGGCCGGGCCAGAAATCGGCGGTTGTTCTCGGTTCTGGCGGTGGCGCACGGGCCGTTGCCTATGCGTTGGCGATCGCCGGATGGCAGTTGACGATCGTTTTCGCCCGTCCGGAAGACGAGCGCCAGGCCAACTGCCTCGCCGACGACATCGCCAGGTCTGCCACACGGCCAGACGTGGCCGCCCCTGCCCGCCTTGCCGCTGGTTCGCCCGATTTGCTCGTCAACTGTACGCCCCTGGGCATGCATCCGCATCCCGAAGCTACGCCCTGGCCGCAGGGCATTCCTTTGCCGGCTGGCGCCGTGGTGTACGATATCGTCTACAATCCCGTGCAGACGCGTTTCGTTGCCGAGGCGCGTGCCGCCGGACTGCCGGCCTCGACGGGGTTGGGGATGCTCGTTTCGCAGGCCGCCCTCGCTTTCGAGCGCTGGACGGGTAAAAAGCCGCCTTTTGCACCCATGCTGCGTGCTGCGGAAGAAGGTATGCGAGCGGCATGAAAGCGGAAACGCGCCCGGCCTGTCGTGGTAAACTGAGTGCATGGCTGCCGGCGTTTACCTGCACGACATTCCTTTGGACGAGGCGAGGGCGCACCTGCAAGCTGCCCTCGAAGCAGCCGGGCTTTGGGGCATCCTGGCGACCGAAACGATCCCGCTCGATGAACGGGCTTTGGGCCGCGTCCTGGCCGAACCGGTCTGGGCGAAGCTCTCTTCGCCGCACTATCACGCCTCGGCCATGGATGGCTTTGCCGTGCGTGCGGCCGGTACGATCGGCGCCGCGCCGAACAGGCCCACCTTGCTCCTCACCCAGCCGCCATCCCTACAGGCCGCTTACCTCGACACTGGCGACCCCCTTCCCGCTTGGGCCGATGCCGTCATTCCGATCGAGAATGTCGAGCCGCTCGACGAATATGACCGGCCGGCCTGCGATCCCCGTTATCCGTACGCTATCCGCATTCGTGCGGCCGTAACTCCGTGGGGGCACGTACGTCTGCTGGGAGAAGATATCGTGGCGACGCAGTTGGTACTGCCGGGCGGCCATATCCTGCGCCCGGTGGACCTGGGCGCGATTGCGGCTTGCGGACACGACTGCGTGATGGTGTCTTGCAGGCCACGCGTGGCGATCATTCCCACCGGCAGCGAATTGAAAGCAATCGGCCAGCCGGTGCAGGCGGGAGAGATCATCGAATACAATTCGCTCGTCCTGGCGGCGCAGATCAACACCTGGGGTGGCGAAGCACAGCGTTTTCCGATTACACCTGACTCTTTCGATGCCATTTGCCGGCAGGTGCAGCGCGCCACGGTCGATCATGATCTGATTCTGCTCAATGCCGGTTCGTCTGCCGGTTCGGAAGACTTCTCTGCGCGTGTGGTTGAACGTCTCGGCCGGTTGTTCGTGCATGGGGTTGCCGTTCGCCCAGGGCACCCGGTAATTGTCGGGATGCTTCCGCGCTGCAAAGTCGGCATCGACCAGGCTGACAGCATCTCCTCCTCTGGCCCGTCGCCTGCTGTTCCCATCCTCGGCGTTCCCGGTTATCCCGTCTCTGCCGCCTTGACCGCCGAAATCTTCGTTGAACCTTTGCTGGCGCGCTGGCTGGGACGGCCGCCCGGCGAACCGGATGCCATTCCGGCCACGCTGGTGCGTAAACTGACTTCTCCGCCCGGTGACGATGACTACGTGCGCATGGCCGTAGGCCAGGTGGGCGGGCGTACCCTGGCCGTGCCGATGGCGCGCGGCGCCGGGGTGATCACCTCCCTGGTGCGGGCCGACGGTATTGCGATCCTGCCGCGCGGCACGCAGGGCCTGCCGGCGGGCGCCGAGGTAACGGTCCGTCTGTACCGTTCACGGTGCGAGCTTGGCCGGACTATCCTGGCCGTTGGCTCTCACGATATCAGCCTGGACGTGATGGCGCAGTTCCTGGCCGAGCGTGGGCGTCGCCTGGTTTCGGCCAACGTGGGCAGCCAGGCAGGCCTGGTCGCGCTGCGGCGAGGGGAAAGCCACCTGGCCGGTTCTCATTTGCTCGATCCGTTGACGGGGGAATATAACCTGGCCGCCATCGGCGAGTATCTGTCCGGTGTTGCCTTGGTCGTCATTGCCCTGGCAGAACGCCAGCAGGGTTTGCTGGTGAAACGGGGAAACCCCAAATGTATCCGCACGCCAGGGGATCTGGCGCGTCCGGATATCGTCTTCGTAAACCGCCAGCGCGGCGCCGGGACGCGGGTCCTGCTCGACTATCACCTAAACTTATGGGGGGTTGCTCCCCAGGGCGTTCGAGGCTACAATCAAGAAGAATTTACCCATCTGGCCGTGGCGGCAGCCGTCTCTTCCGGCCGCGCAGATTGCGGTCTGGGGATCGCCGCGGCGGCGAAGGCGTTAGAACTTGACTTCGTCCCGCTTTTTCGAGAACGTTACGATCTTGTGATCCCTCGCCAACACCTTCTCGATCCGCTGCTGGCGCCATTGCTAGATTTACTGTTAGACAAAAATTTTCAACGAGTGATTGCTGCGATGCCCGGTTACGACGTTTCCCTGATGGGGAAACAGATTGCAGCGCTGGAGTAGGAATGGTTATTGCCCTGGTTATCGATGACAATCGCCACACAGCCGACAGCCTGTGTCAATTACTCTCGCTATTCGATCTGGATGCCCGTCCGGCCTACGGCCCACGTGCAGCCATGCTGGCGCTGCGGGAGGCTGTGCCCGATATCGTCTTTTTGGATCTGAACATGCCGGGTGTCAGCGGGTTCGAGGTGCTCGGTTTCCTCAAGCGCGAGCCGCGCTTGTTGGCGACGCCGGTTGTGGTGGTGACGGCCGAGGATGAGACCGTAACGGTGACGCGCGCACTGCGCGAAGGGGCATTGGATGTGATCATCAAGCCTGCCAGTGTCGAAGCCCTGGAGGAAGCTCTCCGCAAGGCCAACCTGCTGGCATAAGTATGGTTTCTTGGCGTTTCCGCTTTTGGCGGAAAACGTACCAGATTTCGGATGTGATTGCCCTCACTTATCTTATCCGCGAGGAAAACGGCCCTCCTTGGTGGCTTTGCGGCACATCACATACCGTCCATTGAAAACGGGAAGGTCGACTTTTTAATCGGTGCGCTTGGGGAGATCTTACAGGTTGGTGTTGCCACTTTCATCACAAGAATACGAGGCGCGTTTGCTTGCTCTCTATTCGGCGGTTCCCGCTTACGAGCGGCAACGCCCACCTCATCAACACTTTCAATATCAAAAAGGAGAACAATCTTATGAAGAAACAACGCTATATATTCCTGCTGCTTGTTTTGGCTGCGGCCCTGGCTTTGGCCGCCTGTGGCGGCAGCGATGCAACCGAACCTGCGGATGGCGACACGGTGACCGTTCCTGCGGAGTACGATGGCCTGACGAATCCCCTGGCAGGCAGTACGGAGGCTGCCGCTGCCGGCAAGGATCTCTATGCGGGCCGCTGTGCCACCTGCCACGGCGAAGCAGGGAGGGGGGATGGGGCCGGCGGGGCCGCCCTCAACCCGAAGCCCACCGACTTGACGGCCCTCGATGCCGCCTCGGATGGCTATATTTATTGGCGGATTGCCGAGGGGGGCATGGTAGAACCTTTCAAGTCGCAGGGTTCTGCAATGCCGGCCTGGAAAAACGTCCTCAGCGAGGAAGAAACCTGGCAGCTGGTTACGTACATTCGTACGCTTGAGTAAGGGGAATTCCCTTCTCTGAAAAAAAACAGGCGCCTGCTGCATGGAGAGCAGGCGCCTGTTTTCTTGTGGAGATGGCGGGAGTCGAACCCGCGTCCGAAAGATTAGACCCTCAGACTTCTACGAGCGTAGTCACTCGTGATCTTCAACCGGGGGTGTACGAGCGACAGAACGGCCACCGGTCAATCCGCTAGGGTCCGAAGACCCTTCTTTCGCACGGGTAGCGGCGTAAACGTGCGGCACGCTGGCTTTGTGACGCCTGACTCAACCACCGGACAGCGAGCGGGGCTGGCAGACGTGACCCTACGTGAGGGTCATTGCTGACTCAAATCGCTTAGGCAGCGAGAGGAAGTGCAGCGTAGGAGTTTGTGCGATTGGCACTTGTTTTTTGCACTGAGTTAACGAGGTCGGTGCCTCTCGGCTCGCCATCTGGGACCAGCCTCTCCCGTCGAAACCGGTCATCCCCAGAGACTCTGATTATACCTTAAAAACAGGGAGTTTTGGCTTAAGTAAGCCGCGCATCGGCCAACATCACGCGGGCGCTGGCCAGGCGCTCGATGGCCGCCCGGGCGATCTGGCGCATGACCTTATAGCCTAGCGTGCAATCCTTTGCCAGCAGGTCGCGCAGCGTTTGGGCGTCGATCTTCAGCACCCGGCTGCGTTTGCCGGCGCGGGCAGTGCTGGTGTAGACGTAGGGTTCGATCAGCGTGCTGATGGCGAAAACTTCGCCGGGATTGATCTCGCCGACCAGGAAATCTTTGCGCGTTTCCGGCCGGTACTGCTCTTGCACAGAGTAAACGAGATCGATCGAACCTTCTACCAGAAAGTAGAGTGTGTCGGCCACCTGCCCTTCGGTGAACAAGACAGTCTCTTGTTCGATGGCGGCTTCTTCCGTGATCATGGCAAGCTCTTTGAGTTCGCTATCGTTCAATGTGCCAAAAAAGGGATAGCGGCGCAGGAGTTCGGGTGAAATCATCGCTCTTCCTCCAAAAGTTCCAAGACCAGTTGAACTGCCCGGGGGATCGCTGCGGCAACCGTAGGGGTCAGCGTTTCCGTGAAATCATACACTTTTTCGGCTTCGATGCCGACGATGTGAATATCCTTGGGGAGGGTCGCTCCCAATGAGTTTCCAAGCTGCAAGGCATCCCACAAGTTGGTGTCGTGGGCCGATGTGGTATGGCCGCTTTGCGCCGGAAACATTTCGTCCAGCCGGTAGGGCGTCACGCTACCGATGGGGTGCTGCTGCGTTTGCACGGCGTCGACGATGATGGCGCGTTCGTATCCGATCAGGCGCTCCATCAGGGTCAACCCGCCGACGGAAAGGCAGTCGGTATCCAGGTTCGGGGCAGTCGCTTGCCGGTTGTGAAGTTGCTCGACCACCTTCCAGCCGACGCCGTCATCACCCAGGATGGGATTGCCCAGGCCGATCACCAGGGTCCGTATGGCACCATGCCTTTCAGCCATCACGCTTCACGGTTTCGACGATGTCGCCATCGGCCCCGCGTACGACCACTTCCAGCGGCATCTTTCCCGGCAGGGTGTGCGTGGCGCAGCCGAAGCACGGATCGTAGGCGCGGAAGGCCATCTCCACCATGTTGAGCAATCCTTCCGTCACCTTGCCGCCTTTGATGAGATGCTCGGCGGCCTTGCGGGTGGACATCTGGATCGGGGCATAGTTATTGGTGGTGCCGACGATCAGGTTGACTTGGGTGGTGATGCCGCGCTCGTCGGTGGTGTAGTGGTGGGTGAGCGTGCCGCGTGGGGCTTCGACGATGCCCACGCCTTCGGTCGGGGTAGCGGTCGGCAGGGTGCGGAAGTTGTCCGAGGCGATCTCGGGGTCGGCGGCGAGCTGCACCCAGCGCTCGGCGGCGTAGAGCAATTCGATCAGGCGCGCCCAATGGGTGGCCAGGCGTTGGTGGACCGGTTTGCCGCCCATGGCTTCGAAGAACTTGACGTATTCCTCTTCGGCGCGCGGCGTGGCCATGCCGTCTGCCGCGTTCAGACGTGAGAGCGGGGTGGCTGTGTAAACGCCCGAATCTTTGCCGTCGACGAAGCCTTTCCAGCCGATCTTCTTCAGATAGGGGAATTTGAGATACGTCCACGGCTCGACATGTTCGGCGATCCAGTCGGTGTATTCATGGGCGCCGTATTTGCCGATGCGCGTGCCGTCCGGGTCGACAACGCTGACTTTGCCGTCGTAAAAGTTGACACGGTTGTTCTCATCTACCGTGCCGATCGAGTATGTGCGGTGGGTGTAAATGTCGCCTTTGATCAGCTCGAGGTACTGTGGGTTAGCAAGGACGATGTCGTTGAACAGCTTGAGGCTGAACTGGGCAAACTCGACGGCCCACCGACCCATTTCCTGGATCTCGTCGCGTTGCTCCCGCGTGATGCCCTTGGTCAGTCCGCCGGGGATCGACGTGCAGGGGTGCACCTTGCGCCCGCCGATGATCTCGACCACGGCGTGGCCGTACTTGCGCGCCTGGATCACTTTGCCGCCGATCTCCAGCCCGACTTTGTGGATCACGCCCAGGATATTGCGCTCCGCTACGGGCGCGTCCGGCCCCATGATGAAATCCGGCCCGGCCAGGGCGTAGAAGTGGGTGGTGTGGTCGGTGAAGTAGAAGGCCGAGTAGAGCAGTTCGCGCAGCATCTTGGCCGTACGCGGCGGATCGACGTGATAGACGGCATCCACGGCCTTGGCGCCAGCCATGTGATGGGCCTCCGGGCAGACGCCGCAGATGCGGTTGGTGAGGATCGGTACTTCCTCCACCGGCCGGCCGACGCAAAAACGCTCGAAGCCGCGCAATTCGGGAATCTGGAAGTAGCTGTTGGCGACGTTTCCCTGCTCGTCGAGGAAGATTTCGATCTTGCCGTGGCCTTCGAGGCGGGTGATGGGGTCAATCGTGATACGTTGCATGGGGACGACTCCTGGGGCGTGAGGCGTGATACGTGACTGGACACGTATCACGTTTCACGCATTACCTTTTTGGGCGGCTTTACTCGACCGGAGTAGCGACCCCGCCAGGTTGAAGCGGTAGAAGGCGCCGGCCGGGTCGGGGAGCGTGTCGAGAATACGGTCGATTTCTTCGGGCTTGTTGCTGTCGATGACCGAAGCGATGGCGGTCATCAGCCGGGCGCCGTAATCGAGTGCGCCATCCACGGGGCCGTAGCAGCCGATGCAGGGAGCGCCGGCCTTGGGGCACAGTGCGCCGCATCCGCTGCGTGTAGCCAGGCCGCTGCACAGGACGCCTTGTTCCAGGATGCAGGTTTGCGGGTCGAGAATCACTTCCTGGATGCGCTTGAAGCCCTGAATGCGCTTCTCACTGCGGGCGCGCGGGCATTCGTCACAAACGGTGGATGCACCTGCTCCAAGCACGGCGCCTTTTTCCGGCAGTTGCGCCTTGCCCTGTACGATGGCAATCACGGCGTCGATGACGGCCGCAATCTGGTGGCTTTCCGGCGGACAGCCGGGGATGTAGTAGTCCACTTCCACGACTTGGTCGAGCGTTTTGACACTCGGCAACAGGGTGGGGATGTGCAACTCTCCCTCGGGTACGCTGTAACGCGGCTGAGGGCGCAAGCCCTGGGGATTGTCGGTGCTGGCCGTGGTGAAGGCGGTATCGACGATTTCCTGCATGTGGCCCAGGTTGGCCAGGGCAGGCACACAACCTTCGTTGGCGCACGAGCCAAAGGCTACCAGGATTTGTGATTTGCGCCGCAGCAAGTGGGCCATCTCTTCGTTCTCGTCGTTGCGGATGGCGCCGTTGAAGAGCGTCAACAGAATCGAGCCGTCTTGCATGGCCCGTACGTCTTTGTACTTGGCGTCCATGGCCACCGGCCAGAAGACGACCTCGAAGTTGGCATCCACATCCAGGATTTTTTCACCGATGTTCAGCGTGGCGATCTCGCACCCGCCGCACGAAGCGGCCCAGTACATGGCGAACTTGGGTTTTTGTGGGGTCATGCGGGTACCTCCGTGAGTTGCTGGGGGTCCATCTCCGGCAGTTGCCCGGTTTTGTTGTGCCAGTTGAGCGGCCCGAGGGCGCGCACTTGTTCGGTAAAGGTGTTGATTTCGTCGGCCAGGATCATCCCTTCGGCTGCCGAGGCCCAGATCAATTTCAGCCGCCCGGGTTCGACGCCGAGCTGTGCCAGGGTGCGTTCGAGCAGCTTGAAACGCCGCAGGGCCTTGTAGTTCTGCTCGACATAGTGGCAGTCGCCGGGGTGGCAACCGGTGACGAGCACGCCGTCTGCCCCGTCGGCAAATGCCTTGAGCACAAAGGTGGGATCGAGCCGCCCGGAGCACATCAGGCGGATCAGGCGCACGTTGGGGGCGTACTTCGTGCGGCTGATCCCGGCCATGTCGGCGGCGCGGTAGCTGCACCAGTTGCAGGTAAAACCGATGATGGTGGGTTCGAAAGGTTTTGAGTCGGTCATGTGGGAGCTCCCTCGTGATTCGTAACGCGTGAAACGTGAAGGTGCGTATCACGCATCTCGTTTCACGCAATTGCCATCAATAAGCCATCCAACTGCGCCAAAATCTGTTCGTCGCTGAAACCTGTGCCGCTGATCGCACTGGCCGGGCAGGCGCCCACGCAGGTGCCGCAGCCCTGGCACAGCGCCGGGTTGATTTCGCTCACCTGGCGGTCGCTGTGATAGAGAATGGCGTTGAAGGGGCAGAGCGTGTTGCAGATACGGCAGCCGGAGCAGCGCACCTCGTCGATGCTGGCACGGATCGGCTCCATGCTGATCTCCTTTTGCTCGATCTTGCCGATCACGCGCGCCGCTGCAGCAGCGCCCTGCGCCACGCTGGCGGGGATGTCTTTCGGCCCCTGCACGCAGCCGGCGATGAAGATGCCTTCCGTCATCGTGGCAACAGGGTCGAGCTTGGGGTGGCGTTCGATCAACCAGCCCGAATCGGAGCAGGCCAGGCCGAACAGGCGGGCAACATCCTTGTGATCGGGGCGCGGTTCCAGGGCGGACGACAGAATCACCATGTCCACAGGGATGCGGCGCTGTTTGCCGAGCAGCGTGTCTTCGGCCTGGACGATCAGCTTACCTTCTTCACCGGGGTTGCGGGCGGCGTCGGTGACCGAAGCCACGCGCCCGCGGATGAAGTGCACCCCCTCCTCCAGGACTTTCTGATAGAACTCGTCGTAGGCCTTGGCAGGGGTGCGGATGTCGATGTAAAAGTTATAGACTTCTGCGCCGGTGCGCTCTTTCACCAGGTGAGCGAACTTGAGCGACTGCATGCAGCAGATCGAAGAGCAGTAATTGTGATAGTTCTTGTCGCGGCTGCCCACACAGTGAACGACGGCCACCGATTTGGGCGCCGTCACGCCGTCGCGCAGTACCACGTGACCGCCGGTGGGGCCGGCCGAGTTGGTCAGGCGTTCGAATTCCAGGCTGGTGAAGACGTTGGCCAGCCGCCCATAGCCGTACTGCTCGATGCGCCGGGCGTCGAAAAGCTCGTATCCGGTGGCCAGGATGATCTGCCCGACGGTCAACTGGCGCAGTTCTTCTTTCTGGTTGAAATCGATCGATTCGCGCGGGCAGAATTTCTCACAGGCCCGGCAGGTGCCTTTCTGGAAGTAAGTGCAGTTCTCGCGGTCGATCACCGGGTACTTCGGCACGGCTTGCGGGAAAGGCGTGTAGATTGCCTTGCGGTATCCCAGCCCGGCCTCGAAGACATCGTCGATCACCTTCTTGGGGCATTTTTCCTGGCAGATACCGCAGCCGGTGCAGGTCTCGGTGTTGACGTAGCGCGGCTTCTGTTTTACCGTAACCTGAAAGTTGCCGACGAAGCCATCCACTCCGACGACTTCGGCCCAGGCCAGGATCGTGATGTTGGGGTGGGTGCCCGCCTGCACCATGCGCGGGGTCAGGATGCAGGCCGAACAGTCGAGGGTGGGGAAGGTCTTATCGAACTGGGCCATGTGCCCGCCGATCGACGGTTCACGTTCGACCAGGTACACCGGGTGCCCGGCGTCGGCGATTTCGAGTGCCGCCTGGATGCCGGCGATGCCGCCGCCGACCACCAGCGTGGCCGGGTGAATCGGCACGCGCAGCGGTTCGAGCGACTCATGCCAGACGATGCGTTCCACACCGCCGGCGACGATGGCTTTCGATTTTTCGGTGGCCGCGGCGCGATCTTTGTGAACCCACGAAACCTGTTCGCGGATGCTGACCAGTTCGCACAGGTAAGGGTTCAACCCGGCGTTCTTGCAGGCCGTGCGGAAGGTGGCCTCGTGCAGGTGGGGGGAGCAGGCCGCCACGACGACGCGCGTCAGGCCGAGTTCTTGGATGTCTTTTTCGATCAACTCTTGCCCCAGGCTCGAGCACATGAACTTGTAGTCGCGTGCTACGACCACGCCGCGGTGCTGCAACTTCTCGGCTGCCCAGCGGGCCACCGCTTCCACGTCCACGGTCGCAGCGATGTTCGAGCCGCAGTGACAGACATACACGCCGATTTTTTCTTGGGGGTGTTCGTGTTTGTGCATGGGTGTTTCCCTTGATAAACCCTCGCTGGGCTAAAGCCTGGGCATGGGTAGCGCCGATTTCGATGGCCGTTCGGGTTTCGCTTTTTCGTCGGGCGGCATGGCCACGCCGATCTTGGCCAGCGCCGGGCGGGCATCGACAAACTCGCTGCCAACGCCCATGCGTTTGGCGTCCATGCCAAAGGCGAGGCCCATCAGTTGGGTAAAGTACAGGATCGGCAGGTGGTAGCTGGTCTTGAAGAACTTGTTGACATCGCCCTGGTAGGCGTCCAGGTTGAGCTGGCACATCGGGCAGAGGGTGACGATCAGGTCGGCCCTATATTCGTGCGCGTTTTGCAGCAATTGGCGCAGCATCTCGAGCGCCACCGGCTGGCTGATCTGGGTCATGTGGCCGCCGCAGCAGGCGCTTTTCAGCGGAAAATCGACCACCTGGGCGCCGAGGGCGCTCATCAGCATGTCGAGCGACTGCGGGTACTCGTGGCTGTCGAATTTGCCGAGGAAGCCAGGCCGCACGATCAGGCAGCCGTAGTAGGCAGCCACACGCAGCCCTTTGAGCGGTTTGGTGACCTTGGCGGCAATTTCTTCCAGGCCGACGTCATCCATCAGGACGTGCAGCAGGTGACGGGTGTGAATGGCGCCGGGATCGTAGTGCAGACCACCTTCTGCCAGGGCCACGTTAACCTTTTCGGCCAGCGGCTTGTCGGCTTGCAGGTAGGCGTCGCCTTTGCTCAGGTTGAGAAAACAGGCCGAGCAGGGGGCGATCAGATCGGCCGGCGCGCCGTTTTTGACGAACTGGCGTTGCGCCAGCGCCAGGCTGCGGGCGACCAGGGCGTAAGCAGCCATGCGATTGAGTGCAATGTATTCGGTGGCGCCGCAGCAGTTCCAATCGTCGACTTCGACAAAGTCGATGCCCAAGGCGTTGGCCACGGCCTTGCCGGATTGGTGATAGGCGTAGGCGTTCTTTTCAAGCGAGCAACCGGGGTAGTAGGCGTAGGGTTTCATATCGGTTCCTCCAATTGCTTGGCCTTGTTGAGAATGGCCTTCAAGCCATCCAGACCCTTGATTTTGGTAGGGGTCAGGTTGATGCGGCCCCGCTTCATCATCCCCAGGCCGAACGGCGCCAGCTTGACCGCATCCAGCGGATGGTGCGTCAGGTGGTAACGTGAGGCCAGTCCCAGTTCGAAACTGCGCCCGTAGTTCTCCACGTAGTCGATAAAGGTCTGGGAGAACCCGGGCGCAGCTTTGGCCGTAGACTGGCGATACAACCCTTCCTGGATGGAAAAGCGTTTGAGGGTGTACATCAGGTCGGTGATGTGGATGCCCTGTGGGCAGCGTACCATGCAATAGTAACAGGAGACACAGTACCAGGGCGTGTTACTGCGCAGCACTTCGTCCAACATGCCGGCGTTGATCAGGGCGAACAGATTGCGCGGCGTGTGATCCATATCCGCCCCTGACGGGCACGACCCCCCACACGTGCCGCACTGGATGCACATTTCCAGGTGTGATTCACCCGGGGTAGCCCGCACCACACGATCGAACAGGCTGGGTACGCCGGCCTGCGTGGTTTCATGATCCATACGCTCCTCCTGGGTAGGACAGGCAGGGAATGGCTGGCTGCGAAGGTAGATCCCCATACTGGTTTCGAGATATGCCCTGCCAACTGGTATAGAATGTTGTTGTCGATGGGTATCCTGGTTTTTACCCTGTGTTCCCAAGATGCCTCACAAGAATTATCTTGTTTTTACGACCATCAAGCTAGTGCTAAACGGCACTGGAAAATTAGGATCATTGTCCTCTTGCCAAAACGCCAACAAGGCTACCAATTTCAGTGGGGCTTTTAAAATTTGAGGCGCTGTTCGCGCAGGCTTTGCCGCAAGCTGTTTTGGATTTCCTGCGGGAATTCATCGAGCAATTGCCGGATCAACCAGGGCGTATCCGGATTGTTGGGAGCTTTCAAGTTATCGCGCAGGAAAAAAGCAGCTTCCGAGGGGGCGCGCCGCAGCAAGGCCCTGAGCAAAGCCACCATGTGCGAGCGGGCCGGCGCGGGCAGCGTGCGCGCCAGCGAAGTGATGCGGGTGTAAATCGCCGGCAGGTTTTCGAAGCCAGGTTCGCCAGCCAGGGTTTCGAGCAGGCGCAGGCCGGCTTGCAGCCAGAGCACCTGCGTGCGGTTGAGCCAGCCTTCGGCCAGGGCGAGCAGCCGTTCCGGCTGGTGTTGCCGGAGTTGGCGCGTGCCTTGTTGCAGCACGGCCGTCAGTACCTGCTCTTCCGGAATGGATTCGATCCAACTGCGCAGCAGTTCGACCTGCGCTGCCGAGTCTGCCGGCGGTAGTTCCCCCAGTACCCCGGCGGCCAGCAGGCGGTGTTCGAGAATCGGTTCTTCCCACAAGGCCTGGCAGAGCGCCAAAGCTGCCTGCGGGTCGGCGCTGACGGACGGAATCAACGCGTGCTGCACCTCGCGCAGTACAGGCGCCGGCACGTTGTAGGCTTTGAGCAGCGAGGGGCGGCTTTCCCCCGACACGCCGGGGCGGTAGGTACGGTTGGCATAAAACTCGCACAGGTCATCCAAGCCGCGCACGAAGACACCCGGTTGGGGAAAGGATGCGGCCAGTTCGGCGGCCTGGAGCTTCAAACGGGCAGGTTGGATGGCGGGCACAGTGTTCCGTCGTGCGGGCTTATTCTTTCCTTTGCTGTGTTAATACGCCCGGGCAAAAATGACTTTCTGGCTGGCAGGGGCGCCGCAAACGATGCAAGGCCCGCTGCCACCGGGCTGATCCAATGGGATGCAGCGCGTGGTTGCCTTGGTGTCTTCCTTAACCTTCGCTTCACAGGCGGCGCTGCCGCACCACCACGAGCGGGCAAACCCCTCTTCCACCGTCTGGCACAGATCGGTGTAATCTTTCGGGTCGAAGGTGTTGACCTGGCGGAAGGCAAGCGCCTTCTCGTACATGCCTTGTTGGATAGTTTGCAGCATGTTGGCTACCTGGGCAGCCAGGTTTTCGCGCGGCACGAACGATTTTCCGGCGCGACCGGGGATGTCACGGCGGGCGAAGGCCACGCTGTTCTTCTCGACGTCTTTCGGACCGATTTCGATGCGCAGCGGCACGCCGCGCATTTCCCAGTCGTTGAACTTGAACCCGGGGGTGACCTCGTCGCGGGCATCCACTTTCAGGCGGAAATCTTTCAATTCCGCACTCACCTGCTCGACCACGGCCATGACCTTTGACTTCTCTTCGTCGTTTTTGTAGATCGGCACCAGGACAATCTGGATCGGGGCGAGCCGGGGCGGCAGCACCAGGCCCTGGTCGTCGCCGTGGGTCATGATGATGGCCCCGACGAAACGCGTGCTCAACCCCCACGACGTTGTCCAGCAGTGCTGCAGCGTGTTGTTGTGATCCAGGTATTGAATGTCGAAAGCCTTGGCGAAATTCTGCCCGAGGAAGTGCGATGTGCCCGATTGCAGGGCGCGTTTGTCGCCCATCATGGCTTCGATGGTGTAAGAGCGTACGGCGCCGGCGAACTTTTCCTTCTCGCTTTTCAAACCGGGAATCACCGGCACGGCGGCTTCGTTGACGGCGAAGTCGGTGTACACATCCAGCATCCGCCGGGTTTCCTCTTCCGCTTCCTGGGCAGTGGCGTGGGCGGTGTGGCCCTCTTGCCAGAAAAACTCCAGGGTGCGCAGGAACAGGCGCGTGCGCATTTCCCAGCGCACCACGTTGGCCCACTGGTTGATCAACACGGGCAGGTCGCGGTACGACTTGATCCACTTCGAATACATGTAGCCGATCACCGTTTCCGAAGTCGGGCGTACGACCAGCGGCTCTTCGAGCTTTTCACCGCCGCCGATGGTAACGACGGCCAGTTCGGGCGAAAAACCCTCCACGTGTTCCTTCTCTTTTTCGAGAAAGGACATGGGGATGAACAGCGGGAAGGCAGCATTGACGTGGCCGGTGGCCTTGAAGCGTTTGTCCAAGGCCTGCTGGATATTTTCCCACAGCGACCAGCCGTAGGGCCGCACGACCATGCAGCCGCGTACGGGCGCATAGTCGGCCAGTTCGGCGCGTTGGACGAGGGTGTTGTACCATTCGGAGTAGTTTTCGGAGCGGAGGGGGAGTTTTTCTTCGGACATATTTTTCGACTTTGGATGAGAGGATAGGGCAGTACGGTTTAGATAATGCATCAATCGGAATAGGCTACGCAGGCACCGAAATGGACGCTTATTTAATTCGTGTTCCTTCCTTGCCCGGGCGCACTTTCGCTGCCGCTTCTTCGACCGTTTCGGAAAAACGTAAGAACTGCTGTTGAACGGGCTGGATATAGGTTCCAAACGAGCGGCAGAAGGTCTCGATGACAGTGTGCCATGCCGGCCCGACCAGGATTAAGGGACGCCTGGGAATGGCGGCAATGATCAGCAAATTCCACATGACCGCCAGCTCTCCCAGCGTGCCGGGGCCACCGGGCAAGACGATGGCCGCATCGCAGTTTTCGATCAGGCTGAACACTCTCTCTTTCATATTGGGTTTGCGCCACTCTTCCTGCACCCAGGCATTGGCGCGTACGGGCCGCCAGCGCTCGATCTCTTCACAGGTGACGCCGATCACGTGCCCGCCGGCCTCGTTGGTGCCCCGGCTGACGGCTTCCATCGTTCCCAGGTAGCCGCCGGTGAGCACGGTGAAGCCCTGTGCGCCCAACAAACGGCCGAGCCGGTAAGCATCTTCGTAGGCTGGATCGCCGGGGAGTGGGCGTGAACTGCCGAGTACGGTCACACGCAGGACTTTCATTCATTCCTCGGCAGGCAGGCAGCGCGCCATGGCCGCTTTCACCGGGTCGAGCCAGAGCTGCCGCATCTGCGCATAACGTGCCTGCAGCACGGAGGCGGGAATATTGGCCAGCATATCGACCCAGGTGCACAGAAACGTCCACAGCAGGGCATAGTCCCATTGCAAATTCCATTCATCATCGTCCCAGGTATGGCCGCAGCTCTTTTTCAGGCTGGTCCGGTAGTAGGTGACGATTTGTTCGGTGCCCAGGGGCAGTTCGCCAAAGAACCAGCGGCTGGCTTGTACGAACTGGAACAGGTCGAGAATTCCAGGCCCGATGGCGGCCTGCTGCCAATCGAAGACGCTGATCGTGCGATCGGCAAAGAGGTGCACGTTGCCCGGCCAGTAGTCGCCGTGCAGCAGCGTGGCCGGGTTGTTGCGCAGGCTGTTGGCAATATAGTCGGCGTTATCCACCAGCCGGCGCAGCATCTTGAGCAACTCCGTGTTGCTGGTGATCAAGTTGGATGTCACTTTTTCTACCAGGCGGCGGATGCCGGCGTACGTCGCGCGCAGATAAATGGGAAAATCGCCGTTCAGCGGGCGGCTCAACCAGGCAAAAGCCGACAGGTCCTCACCCAGGCCCCAAAAGCGATCGTGAATGACGGCCAGTTGTTGGGTGGCGATCAGGTAATCGTCGGCCGTCCAGCGTTCGGGAATGACCCCATCGGTGAGCATACTCAACACCAGCCAGTCCCCATCCGGGTGTGCCGCCAACAGTTGGGGCACGCGCACGGGAAGCTGGACGGCCAGCGTACGATAAAAGAGCAGCTCGCGCCGCCCGGCGCCGGCCATGCCGGCGCGTGTGGTGCCCTGCGGCTCTTTGATGACGATTTGAAACGTCTTTTCGCCGTTGAATGTCTGGCAGGAAACGCGCAGCCCGCGAATTCTGCCCAGGGCCGGGCGCTTATCGGGAATGTCGCAAGGTTCCATGCGGGTGATATATAAGGTAGGATCGCCCGTATGCCCGCGCAGCCCGGCCGTTAATTCTGCCTGGCTGAAGGGCCACGGCCGGGGGCCTTCGAGGATGTGTGGCGTGGTAGGTGGGTTGAGAAGAGGCATACGTTTGTTTTTGCTTGTGAAAATTTGCGTAGGGGCTATTTCGACGCGCTTTGATCCCAGGTACGAGTGTAGTTGCGCTTCAGTTTGTCAAGCACGGCCTGTTCCAAATCGATATGGGCCAGGCTGGCGATTTGCATTAAGTAG
Source organism: Chloroflexota bacterium (assembly GCA_049325275.1). Classification (GTDB taxonomy): domain Bacteria; phylum Chloroflexota; class Anaerolineae; order Anaerolineales; family UBA4823; genus CAIQJJ01. The sequence goes on along the minus strand of JBMOLU010000089.1, from coordinate 28,871 downwards.
AGAGCCACGTCCGCCAACTCGCCGGCCAGTTCTTCGGGCTTTGCCGGCGTATCGGTCCATTGGAAGTGTTCGAGCACTTCAGAAGCTTCGAGATTGAGGGAAATTGCCAGGTTGCGCAGCGTTTGCGGGCGCTTGCTTTCGGGAGCATACCATCCCATGGCCCGTACGAAACGGTGCATTTCTTGGGTAAGGTCATCAAGTTCCATCCTTGGAATTATACCCTGATTGGTGGGCGGGTTTTCTAGTCTTATAGTCCCATCTTGCGTTTTGAATCCATTGCCTCTATATGCTGGTAGAATCAATCATCTGATCCGGTTACGAATTTATCTCTTCTCACATCCAATGCGCCTGATCTTAACTCACGAACAAGCCGATTTCGATGCCCTGGCATCTCTCCTCGCCGCCTGGCTGCTCGATGAATCGGCCCTGCCGGTGCTGCCAAGGCGCATGAATCGTAACGTGCGCGCCTTCGTTACCTTGTACGGTGCAGAACTGCCCTTCATCGAAGCGCAGGACCTGCCGGCAGATGCCATCGAGTCGGTCACCCTGGTAGATACCCAGTCGCTGATCACGCTCAAAGGGCTTGGGAAAGACACGCCCATCTACGTCATCGATCACCATGCCGCCCGGCCCGATTTACCGGAAAATTGGCAGGTGACGTTGAACGACGTTGGGGCGACGGTGACGCTGCTGATCGAAGCGTTGCAAGATGGCGACGCGCCCTTGGGCATGCTACAAGCCACGCTGCTGCTGCTGGGCATTTACGAAGACACCGGCTCGCTAACTTACTCGCGCACTACCGCGCGCGATTTACAGGCCGCCGCTTTCCTGGTGGCGCGCGGGGCAAACTTGCGCCTGGCGGTAGATTTCCTCAACCATCCCCTCTCGTTCGAACAGCAGGGCCTGTACGAGGCGATGCGTGCAGCCGCCCAGACGCAGGTCGTTCACGGCCACGCGGTGGTGATCGCCTGTGGGGATGCACGTGCCGTGGATGAAGAGCTCTCGACGGTCGCCCACAAGCTGCGCGATCATTTCGATCCCGATGCGCTTTTTGTCGTCCTGAAAACCCGTTCGGGGGTACAGTTGATCGCCCGTTCGTCGACCGATCACATCGATGTCGCCCAGATTGCCGCTTATTTTGGCGGTGGCGGCCACGATCGGGCGGCCGCCGCGCTGATTCGCGAGCGCCCGCTTGAAGAAGTCTGCGAGGATCTTCACCGGCAGTTGCCCGGCTGGGTGCGCCCGGCGATCACGGTGGCGCAAATCATGTCTCGCCGCCCACAGACGCTTTCGCCGGAGACGCCGGTGCGGGATGCCGCTTTGCGAATGCAGCGTTTCGGTTACGAAGGCTACCCGGTGGTCAAAGACGGCAAGGTGGTCGGCCTGCTGACGCGGCGCGCCGTCGATCGCGCCATCGCCCACCGCCTGCACGTCACCACGGCCAGCCTGATGGAAAGCGGTGAAGTGACGATTGCACCCAACGATTCGCTCGATCACTTGCAGCGCCTGATGACGGATACCGGCTGGGGGCAAATTCCGGTCGTGCGGCCGGACAATGGTGAGATTATCGGCATCGTGACCCGTACCGATCTGTTGAAAACCTTCGCACGCAAGGGCGCCCCTGCACCGGCCAATCTGGCGCAGCGCCTGCGGACCACGCTGCCGCCGGAACGCCTGGCGCTGCTCGAGCTGGTGGCCGAGGTTGCCGGGCGGCAGCACACGCCTGTTTATATCGTCGGTGGTTTTGTGCGTGATTTGCTGCTCGAACGTCCCAGCTTCGATTTCGACATCGTCGTCGAAGGCGACGCCATTGCCCTGGCCGCAAGCCTGCAAGCCGAGCATGGTGGGCGTGTAACCACGCATGGGCGCTTTGGTACGGCCAAGTGGCACCTGGAAGAGGCGCAGCAGACGGCAACACCGGGGACCCTTTCTTCTGCACCGGCGCGCTATTCCCTCGATTTGATTTCCGCCCGTACGGAATTCTACACGCATCCCACCGCTTTGCCGACCGTCGAGCGCGGCAGCATCAAACTCGACCTGCACCGGCGCGACTTCACCATCAACACGCTTGCCATGCGCCTGGATGGACGCCATTTCGGTGAACTGCACGATTATTGGGGCGGCGTGAGCGATTTGAAACGCGGCCTGGTGCGCGTGCTGCACTCGGTTTCGTTCGTGGACGATCCCACGCGCATGCTGCGCGCCGTGCGTTTCGAGCAGCGCTTTGGCTTTCGCATCGAGGCGCGCACGCTCCAACTGCTGGACGAAGCCTTGCCTTTGCTCGCTCGCGTGACCGGGGAGCGAATCCGTCACGAATTGGACCACCTGCTCGACGAGGCGGAAGTGGTCGGCATGTTCGCACGCCTGGATGAACTGGGCCTGCTCGAGGCCATCCATGAAGACCTGAGATGGGATGCGTGGTTTTGCACGCAGTTGGATGCCCTGACGGCTCAACGGCCAGCGCCGGCCTGGGATCTGGAAGCCCATTGGCGGCGGTACCCGCTAAAACGGGTTTTGGCTTATGCGTTGTGGCTTGTCCGCCTTCCGCCCGTGCGCGCCGAAGCAGTTTTGAGGCGCTTGATGATGCCCCGTGAGATCGCCGATGCGATTGTGTCGGCCTGTGTCTTGCGCGACGAGGTTGCCGGGCTGGCCGGCCAGTTGCCGAGCCAGATCGTTGCCCATCTGGAGCGTTTTCCGCCGCTGGCGCGCTACGTGGTCTTCCTGGCAAGCGATTCTAACGAAGCCCGTGAGGCTTTACTGGCTTATGCGACCCGCTGGTCCCGCATTCACCCGCACATTACCGGAGACGACCTGCGCACCGCCGGCCTGCCGCCAGGCCCACGTTACCGGACGCTTCTGACGCGCCTGCGTAGTGCCTGGCTGGATGGAGAGGTTAGCTCGCCTGAGGAAGAGCGCAAGTTGTTGGAAAGGCTGAACGCCGAAGGATGAACTTCCAAACGTCAATTCCAACCCCGCGCACGCTTCGCATCCGCCTGGTCACGCGGGATGATTTGCCCGAGCTTGAGTGGGGCGGCGAATACATTCACTTCCGCCGCCTGTATGCCGAAGCTTACCGCTTGTCGGAACGCGGCGATACCCTCATGTGGCTGGCCGATCTCGAGGCGGTGGGGGTGATCGGGCAGGCGTTCGTTTCTCTGCGCAGCGGGCGCGCCGAACTGTCTGACGGCCGTTCCCGGGCGTACGTATACGCTTTTCGCGTCAAGCCGCCGTACCGGGGGCAAGGCGTCGGGACGAAGATTATGGAAACGATCGAAGCCGACTTGTTGCGGCGCGGTTACCAGCGCGTGACGTTGAATGTGGCGAAGGGTAACGCTGGCGCCCGCCGCCTGTACGAACGGTTGGGATACCGGGTGATCGGTTCGGATCCCGGTTGCTGGTCTTACATCGATCATCAGGGGCGGCAGCAGCGGGTGATCGAACCGGCCTGGCGCATGGAGAAGGTCTTGAAAGTGGCGGATTTGCGGGTTTGAAAAGAGGGTACGACGTACTTCGCGGCTAGAAATCCGTTTCATCTGTTCACGAAGTACGTCGCACCCCTCATCGAGAGTCAACTCTCGCAAGCCTCTTGCCGTTTATGCGTGCCGCATCGTCCGGCAAAGGGGGGAAAACGATGTGTAGCTTGCCGGCAGCTTGGGAAACTACTGGCAAGGCACGCCGTTCAAGGTAAAGCCGGTTGGCGCCTGGTTGGAACCACTGTACGAGATGTTGAAGCCAAAACTCGCCGTGCCGCCGTTGGCTCCAATTGTGCCGTTCCAGCCAGCATCTGAGACCGACACCGACGATCCCGTTTGCGTGTAGCTGCCACTCCACAAGCTGGAAATCTGCTGGTTTCCGGGGAAGGTCCACCCCAGCGTCCAGCCATTAATGGCCGATACGCTATTGTTGCTGATGGTTACATTCACCGTTGCCCCGGACCCCCAGTCGTTCTGGCGGTAACTCACAGAACAACTGCTTCCGGGCACGCTGGTCGTTGGGATGTGGGTGGGTACCGGCGGTGTGTTCGTCGGAGCCGGTGGTGTGTTGGTGGGATTCGTGCCCGATCCGGAGAACGCAAGCCAATCGACGTTGAGGTTGCCGTTGACGAAGACCAGGCGCACGTTCTGCACGCCGCTCTGCGTGGGGAAGGTCAGCGAGCGAGTCTGGAAGGTGTCCCAGCCGCCGGTGCCGCTCACGGCCAGGGTGCCGACGTTGGTGCTGCCGATCCAGACCTGGACGCTGGTGCTGCTGCCGCCGTTAGCGACACTGAGGTCGATGCGGTTTGCGCCCGCCGGCAGGCTGATGCTGTTGTACTGCGTCCAGGCGTTGGCTTCGATGTAGCAGAGCATGTTGCCGCACACATCCAGGGTGCCGCCGGAACTGCTGTAGTTCTCCGCCTCGATCCTGCCGCCGGGGGGTACGGTTGGCACCGGCGGTGTGTTCGTCGGAGCTGGTGGTGTGTTGGTGGGATTCGTGCCCGATCCGGAGAACGCAAGCCAATCGACGTTGAGGTTGCCGTTGACGAAGACCAGGCGCACGTTCTGCACGCCGCTCTGCGTGGGGAAGGTCAGCGAGCGAGTCTGGAAGGTGTCCCAGCCGCCGGTGCCGCTCACGGCCAGGGTGCCGACGTTGGTGCTGCCGATCCAGACCTGGACGCTGGTGCTGCTGCCGCCGTTAGCGACACTGAGGTCGATGCGGTTTGCGCCCGCCGGCAGGCTGATGCTGTTGTACTGCGTCCAGGCGTTGGCTTCGATGTAGCAGAGCATGTTGCCGCACACATCCAGGGTGCCGCCGGAACTGCTGTAGTTCTCCGCCTCGATCCTGCCGCCGGGGGGTACGGTTGGCGGGATGCCGGTGGACGGGGGGGTGGTGGGGGCGATCGGGCCTTCGCTGACGGTGATGTCGGAGCTGCCGCTGCTTTGATAGCCCTCGGTGGCGAAGATCATGTAGTCGTGACTCCCCAGGTTCAAGCCCTTGCTCGCCCAGTAGTTGAAGTGGTTCTGCACGGTGATGGTGCCGCTGATATTGCCGAAGCCCTTCTTTGGCGAGCGGACGCTGAAGTACTGGTAGAAGGTGCAGTGGTCGCCATCGATACAGGGCGCATCGACGCGCTGGCAGCGGCGCACATTGTACGTGGCGCCGTCGCTCTGAAAGCTGCCGAAATCCTGTCCACCGTTGCACGTGGCCGGGTTGTACGAACCGTAGCTCTCGATAACGTAGTACTCGATGAGCGGGTTTCTCGTCCAGCCATAGAGCGCCAGGTAAGAGTTTTGTGAGTTGTCGACGCCGTAGTAGCCTGTGTAGTTGACCGTTCGCGGGCCCCCGGGCTTCCAGCCTTTGCCGCCCACCCAGTTGTTGGTGCTGTTGTTCCACTGCGAGCGGTAGCGGCCGCCTTCCAGCAGTTCGAAGGTGGCACTGCCGCTGTCTTTCCAGAAAGAGTAGAAGAAACCGTTATCGGTGCCGGTTTCGTTGGATGTCAGTGTCCGGGCAAGTGCCGCTGACACGAACACCGTCAGGGCGCAAAGCACGACCACGAAGGTGGTGTACGTGAAGCGCCTGGCTCTGTTTTTTCCAGATCGTGTGCCTTTATGTGGACTTACGGGTTGTGTGTTCATTACGAAGTCTCCTTAAAAAGATCCTGTGGTTTGATCTGCATCGATCACAAAACTGTGCTCGATTTTCCGCTTTCCCTGCGGGGGAGGCGATGGGGCGACGTGTTCTCCTTTGGCATTTTCTTATGTGGCATACTCCTTCCGCGTGCTTTGCAGGCTTTTGTAAGCGCTTACAAGGGTGGGGACAAAAAACGTCGCTGTAACGCGTGCTTGAGCCGGCCGGGAAACGTTCCCGGGTAAACGGCGTTCAAGGGGTCTCGGCCCCAGCGTTTCCAGCATCTTGCAGGCATACACGACTCCTGTGCTTCCTTTCCCGTGTAAGCGCTTACACGAGTGGGGATAAAAAAGTGCTGCCATTTCACACGATTGTTCGCTTGGACCGCGTGTAAACGCTTACATGAACAAGGATAAAAAAAGCAGCCCATGCATGTATGTTTTTCGATGAAGGCAGCTTTGCAACAAGCGGATTGGCTTCCGTATGAAAGACATCCGCCTGCTTATCAAGAGAACATCAGGGGCTGAAAAAATACATGGGAGGGGAAGAGCGGGACTTTCTCTGTCGCTGTCGAAAGCCACAGACGACACCTTGCAATAAAGTGTGGTCCAAATTAAGGTTGGAGTCAAGTTTTTTGCAGTGCGATCCACCCCAGCGTCAAGGTTGCCCCCACGAGCAGCGCGCCGGCAAACGCACTGGCCCCTCCCAGGTAAAGCTGTATTCCCCCAAACAAAAACGCTGCGAAAATAATTGCCGCCGATACCTGCCGGCCCATCTGGCGCACCAGGCGCACCTGCTGCGTCAACTCGGGCGTTTTCACGGAGAGCTGGCCGCTTTCGGCTTTTTCGAGCAGGTTGTTGAGGCGTACGGGCAGCGCCACCAGTTTGCGCAGCCATTCGCCGGTTTCCGTCAACCAGGATAGCCCCTCGCCTGTGGCTTCTTGCAGCACAATTTTTTGTGCAAAAGGGGCCAGTTCGTTCCAAACATTGAAGTTGGGGTCGAGGCCGGTGGCCATGCCCGAAAGGATGCCCACACAACGCCCGAGGAAGATCAGGTCTTGCGGCACCTGGAATGGCAGCGAATAGAGCAGATCGCGAAATTCGTAGGCGAAATCCACCATTTCGTCGGGATCGATTTTCTGAAGCTCGCTCATGCTCTTGCCCCAGAAGCGCTCGAACATCATTTGGGTGGCCTGCTCGAGCTTTTCCAGGTCGGCGCCGGGGAGCAAAAACTCGAGCATTGCGTAGGCCTTGATCACCCGGCCGGCGTCCTGTGTGCCGACGGCAATCACCATCTCGCGGATGCCCTGGCGCGTCTTGGGCGAGATGCGGCCGACCATGCCGAAATCGATGAAGGTCAGCGTCCAGGCGCCCTCGCCGCCAGGCGAAATGAAGATATTGCCGGGATGCGGGTCGGCGTGGAAGAAGCCGTCTTCAAAAATTTGTTTGAGATAGACGTGGATCAGCCGGCTGGCGACCGCTCCCCGATCGATCCCGGCAGCGGTGATGGCCTCGTAGTCGCTGATCTTGATGGCGCTGACGTCCTCGAGAGTCAGCACGCGGCGGGTGGTGTGCGTCCAGAAGACCCGCGGGACACACACGCCGGGTTCCTCAGCGAAGTTGGCGGCAAAGTTCTCGGCGTTGCGGCCTTCGGCGAGGTAGTCCAGCTCTTCGTAAAGCACGCGGGTGAATTCGTCGAGCAGGGCGGGCAGGTTGACGCGCCGCTTGAACGGCCCGTACCACTGCACCCACTTGCTCACCCGGCGCAGGGCGGCCAGGTCGGTGTTGATAATCGCCTCGATATTCGGGCGCTGGACTTTGACGACGACACTTTCTAAACGGCCGTCTTCCCGGGCCAACGTGGCGCGGTGGGCCTGTCCCAACGAAGCGGCTGCCAGGGGCGCGGCGTCGAAAGAAGCATACTTTTCGTGCAGCGATGCACCCAGCTCGGTTTCGGCTTGCTTGCGAATCCCCTCGAACGGCTCGGCCGGCACTTCGTCTTGCAGGCCGGCCAGTTCGTTGGTGAATTCGGGCGGCAGCACGTCCACGCGGGCGGACAGGAACTGGCCGACTTTGATCAATACCCCACCCAGTTGGATCGCCAGGGTGCGGAACTGGCGAGCATAGCGCTGTAAACGTTCGCTGCGCGTGCGCCGCGACCAGCCGCGCAAGCCCAGCCGCGGGAAGACAATTTCCCATACGAGCACGCTGAGCAGGACCCTGGCCCAGAAGAAGAGTATGCGACGATAACGAGTGCGGAGCATAACGGGGAGATTATATCAGGATGCAGCCACCTCGAGGCAGCTGCGGCAATAGGCTACGAAAGCACTGCCGGCTTGAATGCCTTGCCCGGTATGGTTTGGCGCATCCAGCCGACGGGTACGGCAGCGCGTCAATAGATCGGCACCGGCAGACCGTCGTATTGGACCGTTTCGGGCGCCGCCAGAATCTTGCTGACTTTGCCGCCGGATAAATCCACCCATACTTCTACGACAGGCGTTTTGTGGACGGCCCATAGCAGGATTTGCTGCCCTTCTGCAAGGCGCCCGGCTGGGATTTGCGCCAGGGTGAAAATCACTTTGTACTGGTTGCGGTCATAGTCCTGGGGTAGGATGTGCCCGCGGCCGTCGTTCATCGGGATCTCGGAAACGAACCACTCGGTGGGCGCCACGTAGTTGATAAAGCGGGCTTGCGGGCCGGCCAGGGCCAGCCGGCGTTGGACCTCGTCGGAAGAGCAGGCGATGGCTGCGATGCGTTCCAGCGTAGCCGGTTCCATTTCTGCAATCGAGATGTAGGCAGCCCCAGGGCTGTAAGCGGCGTATAGGCTGTTTAGCGCCCAGCGTTTGATCCCGTATCCCAGCAGGATGGCGATACTCAAGCTGGCGGCGTAGAGCACGACGATCGCCAGCACGCGTGGAAGGCCGGCGCGTGGCAGCGATGGTAGCCCGGTAGGAAGATTCAGCTTGGCCGGGAGGAACATGCCGGTACGCTCTTTGTAATCTATGTAAGACCGGCCAAATTTCTCTTCACACTCACGCTCCTCGAGGCGCGCCAGGAAGTAGTAGACGAACACCATCGTAACGAACAGGATCAGGGCCAGAAAGCGAGGCCACAGGATCAGCATCCCAAAGCTGGAAAGGATGAAGGCCGCATACTGCGGGTGGCGGATGTAACGATACAGGCCACCGGTTACTTCGGCGCGGCGAGTCAGCTTATGATAGTAAACCTGGCCGGCGCAAGCGGCAAAGGCCAGCAGGCCAACAAGGAACATGATGGCGCCGATCACGTTGTGGGCGTCGATCCAGGGCGATGATGTTTCGACAACGATGTGAGGTAGAAAAAAGGTGCTCGACCAGGCGACAGCGGGGAGCGATGCCAGCAGAGTCAGGCCGGGCCGGTAAGCGGCGTAGAAGTAAACGGCAAACGGGCTGGCCATGTAGAGAAATTCAAAGGCAATCAAGAGGTAAAAGGCGAAGACGGCCCAAAAAGTGCGCCGGGTGGTTTTGTTTTGTGTTTGTATGTCCATGGTGGTTTCCTTGTTGGTGGCGGGATGCCTGCTTTCCTGGAATGCAGGCACCTTGCCGGTGAGATTAACGGCGGATGCTGCTTTTTTCGATCGGGGCTTCTTGTGGGGTGCGGTTCGTACGCATCTGTTGTGCGGCGTTTGCCATCCACTGCCGGTGCAGCCACAGATGCATGGCGACGAGGACGATCATCACGATCCCGCTCAGCGTGTGCAGGCGGCTCCAGAACGCTTGTGCATGCAGGGCGCCGCTGGCCGCGCAGAATGCTCCGGCAAGCAGCAGCCCGAAATCGACCCGGCGGTTGGTGCGCGCTTGCGGTTGTAAAGAGGCCGCCGGCCGGGAAAAAGCCGCCCTGACCCAGTCGCGATGGGCGCCGAGATGGACGGCGGAGCCGATCAGCAGCAGCGCGCCCGCCCAGCAGTGGACCAGGTTCCAGCCGGACGCGGCGCTGCCGTGCCCGGCTGGCAGTGAAAGTACGGTAAGAAGGAAGAGGATGGAGAGCACCATTGCCCTGCCAAAGCGGACCGTTTTACTTTTCATCAGGAATCTCCTTGTCGATTTGGATGCGAATTGTTCTCGCCAGTTGTGCCAAGCATATCGGAAGCGCACGGTTTGCCCCAGTGTCTGCGATCACCTACCCCGCTGTGCCGAGTCATTCGTCAAGGTGATCACGCTCACCTGGCGGTATGATCGCGATCATGCCGCCATTGGGCCGTGTTGTGCTATGATTCAGTCATGCAAAGCGCCTCGCTGGAATCCGGCATTCTGAAAGTCTTCCGCTTCTTTTTGAGCGTTCAGCTGCTCCTGCTGTTCGTCAGCGTGCTGGCGCATGGCAAGCACAGCTACCTCGAAGGCAACCCCTGGTTGATTCTGCTGGCCGGAGGAAGCTCGAGCGCGCTGCTGTTGGGTTACTTGTCCTGGCCCTGGCTCCAGAGGAAACTGGGGCGTTTTTACCTGCCGCTGGCCTTGGTGCTTTCGGCGCTCTTTTCGCTCGTTTTGCAGGATATTTTCCTGGATATTCGTTTTACGGCGGCCGAAGGCAGCCGGGAAGAAACCGCCTGGACGCTTTTCCTGTTTCTTTTCATTCCGTTGGTGCTGGTCAGCTGGCAGTACGATTTCAAGGCCGTTGTGGCTTACACGGTCTTCACGCTGGTATGCGATTATGCCTTGATGCGCTATGGGCGCGCCGACTTTCACCAGTTTGCCGGCACCTACGGCCGGCTGCTGCTGGTTCGGGCGATTTCTTTCTTGATTGCCGGGTACGTGATTGCCGGCATCATGCATCGCTTTCGCCAGCAGCGCGGTGCACTCCAGCGCGCCAATCGCGATCTGGCCCACTACGCTGCCACGCTGGAGCAGTTGACGATCAGCCGTGAGCGGAACCGCATGGCGCGTGAATTGCACGATACGCTGGCTCACACCTTGAGCGGAATCGCCGTTCAACTCGAGGCAGCCGAATCGCTCTGGCCGTTGGATGCGGCTGAAGCGCGTGCCATGCTGGCAAAGTCGCTGGCGGCCACGCGTACCGGGCTGGCGGAAACGCGGCGTGCCCTGCAAGCCTTACGGGCCAGTCCCTTGGAAGACATGGGCCTGCCCCTGGCCTTGCGCACCCTGGCGGAAGGTGCAGCCGAACGCGCCGGTTTCCAACTGGACATGGCATTCCCCGATCCGGCGCCGAAGTTGGCCCCCGACGTGGCACAGGGGGTGTACCGCATCGTGCAGGAAGCGCTCGAAAACGTTGTGCGGCATGCAGGAGCGACCCGGGTGGACGTGAGATGGGATGTGGCCGGCAGCCGGTTGGCCTTTTCCGTGCGGGATAACGGCTGCGGCTTTTTCCTCAGCGAGCAGGTGTCCGGGCAGCATTTTGGCCTGCGTGGGATGAAGGAACGCGCCGGGATGATGGGAGCCGACTTAACGGTCATCAGCCACGCCGGGCAGGGTACGGCCGTTCGTTTGTCGCTCGAGGTGTAAGCGTGGTACGAGTTTTGATCTGTGACGACCAGGAGATCGTGCGCGAGGGTATGCAGGCCATTCTGAAGACGGCGCCCGGCATCGAAGTTGTAGGCCTGGCAGGCGACGGTGCAGAAGCGCTGGCCTTGATCCCGTCTGCCCGGCCGGACGTGGTCCTGATGGATTTGAAGATGCCCGGCATGAACGGTATTCAGGCAACGCGCGAGATTCGGGCGCAGCACCCCGGTGTGCGCGTGCTCGTGCTGACCACGTACGATGCCGATGAATGGGTCTTCGATGCCATCCGTTCGGGCGCGGCCGGGTACTTGCTCAAGGACACGCCGCGCCAGCAGTTAACCGCCGCTATCCACGGCACGGCCGCGGGCAAGACGTATGTCGACCCCAGCGTGGCCGGGAAACTGTTCGTGCAAGCCAGCCAGGCCCCTATGCCGGCCGACAGCGGCGTGGCCGCCGCGCTCAGCGAGCGCGAACGCGAGGTGCTGGCCTTGCTGGCCCGGGGCCTTTCGAACGCCGACATTGCTGCACGGCTGTTTCTTTCTGAAGGCACGGTGCGCAATTATGTCAGCGCCGTTTTTGCCAAGCTGGGGGTTACCGACCGCACGCAGGCTGCCGTGCTGGCGTTGCGTTATGGCCTGGCGGACTTGACCGGCTAACAGCCTGGTAAGCTTCGACCTTCAACTTTTCACTTTCGTGTAACTTTCGTGGTATCCTTGCCGTCTATGTCTTCGCTGGATTTTGCCAAACTCTACGCGCAGTTCAACGCCCCGATCGTGGCCTTCGATTGCGGGAAAAAGTGTTCGCCTTATAACGAATACGGTGTGCCTTTTTGCTGCGACACGCATCACGCCGTGCCGACGGCCTATTTTGCCGAATGGGATTACCTGGAAGCCAGTTCCAACATGTGGCATATTTGGGAAGTGGAAGACCGCGCCGAAACCGAACGTCTGCGCGCCGAAGCGCCCGAAGGCCAGCTGCTGATCGAGTGCCAGGGACACCTGCGCTGCCAGCGCAGCTACCGTTCGATCATTTGCCGGGCGTTTCCCTTCTTCCCGTACATGACCCGCCAGAGAGACTTTATCGGCCTGTCGTATTACTGGGAGTACGAAGACCGCTGCTGGGTGATCAACCACCTGGAGAAAGTTACACCGGCCTATATTGCCGAGTTCGTAGCCGCCTTCGAGACGATCTTCGCACACTATCCGGCCGACCGCGAAATCTTCCACTACCATTCCGGCATTATGCGTCGGCTCTTCGGCCACCGCAAACGCCGTTTGCCTTTACTGCACCGAGACGGCTACACTGCCGAAGTCAATACCCGCACCGGCGAAGTCACCCGCGTCAACGCCGCAGCCTGGCCGAAGGTTGGGCCATACGCCCTGGCGGATGAACTGCCCTTCCCGGGTGAGGTTGAAAGCTAGCGGCTGGTGTATCACCGGTCCCTTTCAACGGTACCTTATTCTCTCTGCTATCCGATGACCGCTGCCGAATTTACCCTTGCCGCTCACGCCACGCGCCGCCCGACCAACCGCCGGGGGCCCGTGCGCTGGATCGTGTCTCACGGCCTACGCTACTGGTATTTCTTTGTCGCCATGTGCGGTGGCGCGCTGGCCAATGCCCTGCTGATGTCGTTGACGCCAATTTTCATCGGCCAGGCCTTCAACGCTATTCTTGCCAGCCCGCCGCGCACCGATGAACTGCTGCGCCTGGCCCTGTGGATTGCCGGGACGCAGTTGCTGCGCGGCTTCATGCACCTGACGCGCGCCTACGGCGCCGAACTGATGGCCCAGGCCGTAGAGCGTAACGTGCGTGAGGAGTTATATGTCAGCCTGCTTGGCAAAAGCATGACCTTCCACAACTTGCAGCCGGTGGGGGACACGATGGCGCGGGCTACCAACGACGTACGCGAGGTGAATTTCCTCTTCAGCCCGGGCATCAACCTGGTCGTAGGCTCGCTCAACTTCCTTTTTATGCCGCTGCTGATCGCGCCGCGTTACCATCCCTCGCTGGTGATTGTGCCGATTCTCTTCATCGCGGCTTATTTCGTCGCCCTGTGGCAGTACCTGCACGAGTTGGGGCCGATCACCGGCGCGGTGCGCGGTTTGTTCGGTGTGATGAACACGCGCCTGGCGGAAGCGCTGGATGGTATCGAGACGGTCAAGGGTATGGCGCAGGAAGGCGCGGAGAATGCGCGCTTCCGGCAAAATGCTGCCGGTTATCGGGATGCCATGATCCGCCAGGGGAACGTGGAGGCGCGCTTCATGCCCATGCTGCTCCTGGCGTTGGCCCAGGTCTTTGGCTTGCTGCACGCCCTGCTGCTCTATCGCCAGGGACTGCTCGACTTGGGCGGCGTGGTTGGTTACTTCGGAATTTTGCAGCTCTTCGATTTTCCCACCTGGACCTCGCTGTGGGCCTATTCGCAGATTTCGCTGGGTGTTTCGGCGGCGCGGCGCATTTTGGAGTTGATGAACCGTGAGGACAATCTCGATCAAAATGCGGCCGGTTACAGCGGCCCGATGCGCGGCCAGGTAGAATTCCGTGGCGTCGAATTCCGTTATGGCGACAACGATGCGGCGCTCGAAAACATCAGCTTCCAGGTGCAGCCGGGACAGACGGTGGCCGTCGTTGGGCAGACTGGAGCCGGCAAGACCAGCCTGGCGCGCTTGATCAACCGTACCTACGATACCTCGCAAGGCCAGGTACTGGTGGATGGCGTCGACGTGCGGGATTGGAACCTGGAAGCGCTGCGTCGCGGCATTGCCATCATCGAGCAGGACATCTTTTTGTTCTCGCGTACGATTGCCGAAAATATCGCCTTTGGCCGGCCCGACGCCACGCAAGCAGAGATCGAAGCCGCCGCCCGGGCGGCCCAGGCGCACGAGTTTATCCTTTCTTTCCAGGATGGTTACCAGACCGTGATCGGTGAGCGCGGTGTGACGCTTTCGGGTGGCCAACGCCAACGCCTGGCCCTGGCGCGCTCTTTCCTGACCAACCCGCCGATCCTGATCCTGGATGATTCGACCTCTTCCATCGACTCGGAAACCGAAGACAAAATCCAGCGGGCGATCTTCACCGCGGCCCGCGGGCGCACGACCTTTATCATCACCCACCGCCTCTCGCAAATCCGTTGGGCCGATCTGATCCTGGTCATCCGCCAGGGGAAGCTGGCTGCCGTGGGCAACCATGAAACCCTGCTCGAAACCTCTGATGCGTACCGCAACATTTTTACCGAGAAGTGAGCGTTTGGATTCTTTCGTCAAGAAGTGAGCGTTTGGATTCTTTCGCCGAGAATTGAGCGTTTGGATTCTTTATGGGCTTTTTTGCAAACCTCGACACCGAAGGCTACGACCGCCAGTATACCGACCGCGAGCTGACGCGGCGCATGATGGTTTATTTCAAACCTCACCGGGCTCAGATCACGGCCATCATGGCCTTGTTGCTGCTGCTTGCCATCGTTGGGGCCATCTTGCCGATTGTTCTGGCCCGCGGCATCGATCTGGTCCGCCTGGACGCTTCGAACCGGAACATCGCTTTTCTGTTTTGGGTGCTGCTGGGCCTGGGGGTGCTTTCCTGGGTGATCAACTGGGCGCGCCGGCGCATTACCGTGCGGGCGATCGCCCAGCTCGAACTCGATTTGCGCAGCGATGCTTTCGAAGCGGCCATGGCGCACGATCTGTCCTTTTACGATCAATATCCATCCGGTAAGATCGTCTCGCGCATCACTTCCGATACGCGCGATTTCAGCAACCTGGTCACCCTGATCACCGATCTCGGTTCGCAGTTCGTCCAGGGTATTATCCTGGGGGGGGCCTTGGTGGCCATCGATGGGCGTCTGGCTTTGCTGGTGTTTGCTTTTTTGCCGTTGATCTTCCTGTTCGCCATCAGTTTCCGGCGGATCGCCCGTTCGGTTACCCGCCAGGGCATGCGGGCGATGGCGAACGTCAATTCGGCGATCAAAGAGACGATCAGTGGCATTGCCGTCGCCAAGAACTTCCGCCAGGAAGCGATGGTCTTTGATGCGTTCAATGAAGCCAACCAACAATCCTACCGCGTCAATATCAAGCGTGGCCTGATCCTGGGCATGGTCTTTCCGGTCTTGAATGTCTTGAGCGGTTTTGGCACGGCTGTCGTTGTCTATGCGGGGGGGTGGAGCGTCGTAGCCGCTGTGATCACATACGGCTCGTGGCAGCTTTTCTTGCAGAGCCTCGACCGTTTCTTCTTTCCCGTATTGAATCTCTCTTCCTTCTGGGCGCAGGTGCAGTCGGGTCTTTCGTCGGCGGAACGCATTTTTGCCCTGATCGATGCCGAACCGGCGGTGAAGCAGTTCTCGAACGATCCCGTCCCGCCACTAAACGGGGACATTCGCTTCGAGCATGTCGACTTTCGCTATACCGAGAAAGAGCCTGTCCTGGAAGACTTCAACCTGCACATTCGGGCCGGTGAAAACCTGGCCATTGTCGGCCACACCGGGTCGGGAAAGTCGTCGTTGGCGAAACTGATCACGCGTTTCTACGAATTTCAGGGCGGCCGGTTGTTGATCGATGGGCGTGATATTCGTTCGTTCGACCTGGCTTTGTACCGCCAGCAGATGGGCATCGTCTCGCAGGCACCCTTTTTGTTTTCGGGCACCGTAATGGAAAATATCTGCTATGCCTGCACGTCGCAGCCCGATCCATCTGAAGTCGAGGCACTGGCCGGGCGTATCGGTAGTGGCGACTGGTTGAACACGCTTCCCGATGGTTTGCAGACTCAGGTGGGCGAGCGCGGCGCGCTGCTTTCGATGGGGCAGCGCCAACTGGTTTCGCTGATGCGGGTCCTGGTACAAAAACCGGCCATTTTCATCCTCGACGAAGCCACGGCCAGCATCGATCCCTTTACCGAGTGGCAGATTCAAC
Organism: Chloroflexota bacterium; assembly: GCA_049325275.1. Taxonomy (GTDB): domain Bacteria; phylum Chloroflexota; class Anaerolineae; order Anaerolineales; family UBA4823; genus CAIQJJ01. The sequence goes on along the minus strand of JBMOLU010000089.1, from coordinate 12,881 downwards.
AGGCGCTCAATCTGATTCTGGCCGACGCGACCAGCATTTTGATCGCTCATCGCCTCTCAACCGTCAAGGCAGCCGACCGTATTATCGTACTCGACCACGGAAAAATCATCGAGGAAGGCAACCACGAGGGCCTGTTGGGCCGGAAGGGGCACTACGCCATGCTGTACAATACCTATTTTCGCCACCAATCCTTACATTATGTTGAAGAAGCAAAATCTTTTGCGGCCGGGTGATTACACCGCTTCTTTATTCCGCCGGCAGAGGGCTTAAGGGTATAATCTTGGTGCGCCGGCTGTGTGACGAACTTACAACTTCGCAAGTTGGCCCGCTTGCGCTTCACACCGGCCTGACATAAAATTAGTCTCAGTAGACAAAGATTTTATGGCTCTTCACGCTAAACCCGGAAGGCCCGATTCTATAACCAAAGCACGCCGGGTATTCTCACGAATGCCATCTCAGGTCAGAACAGGCCGCACGCCAAAGCTTCCTTTTGCTGTCGGGCTGTATCCTTCTTCTTGTGCATTGCTTTATGGCTGGACAAACAAATTCTTCCACAGGCTTTTGGCTGGTGATGCAAAAACGGGTAACCCCGCTGGTTGTCCTGGTCTATTTGACGGTGGCAATCTTATGCGCGCTTGTAGCCCCTTTCGTTGCCATTCGCTGGATTAACCAACCGTTTCTGGGTGCCTACGTCAGCAACACTTTGATCTTGAGCCAGACGGCTCCTGTCAACGAGGGTTCCTGGAAGCTTTATCAGCAGATCGATCAGCACGGTTACCAGGTCCAGGCCGTAGATGAAGAAGCGATCACCAGCTTCAGGCAGTTCCTGGAAAAGATCGCCAGCTACCAGATCGGCGACGAGATATTCCTTCAGGTGGACAACCGCAAAACTGCGCAGGCCGAAAACCTGGCCTGGGTGGTTACGTTGCAGGCTTTTCCGCTGGACGATCAGTTAATTTCCTTTTATTTGCCTTACGTAATCGGGATCGTTTTCTTGCTCACCAGTTTGTGGGTATACGCCACGCGGCAGCGCGATCTGATCGGCCAGAGCTTCGTGGTTTTTACAGCTTCCGTTTCCCTGGCGTTGACGCTTTACTTCGACAAAAATACGACCAATTACTTCACCTGGCTTTGGACGGTCAGCCTGTTTCTGAGCGGCATGTCTTTGTTTAACCTGGCCTTTTTATACCCGGTAGAAGAGGCTTGGCTGCTGCAGCGTCCTTACTTGCTGTGGATCACGTTTCTGCCGGTGTTTGTCTTTTCTGTAGTCAGTGGGGCCGTTTTATATGACCTTGCCAACCCTTTTGCCTATGCTTCTGTCTGGCGTGTGGCGTATGTCTTTCTCGGCGTAGGCGTTTTGACATTTGCCGTCCTGTTGTTCGTGCGCCAGTTCCGCTTCGTTTCCCTGGTCGCGCGCGACCAGGCGCGCCTGACGATGCTGGGGGCTTTGTTCTCTTTTGGGCCTATGGTGATTTGGATGTTTGTGACGATGATGCTGCCTGACCAGCAGATCACCTTCCGGCCCTGGCTGTTTCTGTTCGTGGCAATCTTCCCCATCATGATGGCTTACGCTATTTTGCGTCACCGGCTGATCAAAGCCGATTATTGGATCAGCCGTGCTTTTCTCTATTCGATGATGTTTCTCCTGGCGGCGTTTGGTTATGGCTTGTTGGTTGCCGGCGCCACCATGTTCTTTAGCGCACGCGTGTCTATTAACAACCCTTACCTGCTCGGCGCCGCCGCTTTTGTGTTCGCCCTGCTTTTTCACCCGATCCGTACGTTCTTGATCGGGCGCCTGGACGTTCTCATCAACCGCGGGAAAGCGGCCTACCAGGAGGAGCTTCAGGAATTTGGGCACCAATTGACCCAGGTAATGGAAATCGACGCCATCATCAACCAGCTCCGTAAGGCGGTGAACGACACGCTGTACCCCACACAACTGCACATCTTTTACCAGGATGCACAGGGCGAACGTTACCTGGCTGCTGCCGGCCAGGGACGCCCGACCAGCGACTTGCGCTTTTCGTTGAACAGCGCCCTGGTCCAGGCGCTTACCGAGCGGCGCGGCACACTCTTCCTGGGCGAGGGCGGGTTGCTGCCTGCAGCGTTGACTTCCGAGCAGGCACGTATCTCTTTGCTGGGGGCGCGCATGTTTGTGCCCATGTTGGGGCGGCAGCGCCTGACGGGCTGGCTTGCACTAGGTGCACGCACGTCCGGCGAGCCGTATAACACGCAGGACGTTCAATTCCTCGAGTCGTTATGCGATCAGGCCGCCCTGGCCATCGAGCGCGCCCAGGTTATGGAAGACCTCGAGCAGCGTATGCACGCCATGAACGTGCTGACACGTGTCTCGCAGGGTATCAACATTACTCTGGCCTTCGATGACATGCTTGAACTGATCTATGCGCAGACGAACCAGGTTATCCCGACGCGCGATTTCCGGTTAACGCTTTCCGACACATACAGCAGCCTGCTCTATCACGTTTTCTGTCTCGAAAACGACGATCGCCTGACCGAGAAAGAAAACCGTTTGCTGCCTTCCAACCAGGGCTTAGAGCAGGAAGTGGTGCAGAATCGCCGTACGCTGGTCACCGATGACTACGAACGGGAGTGCCGCTCGCGTGGCCTGACACCTTCGGTGAAAGGGCAGTGGTATGCCTGGTTGGGTGTGCCACTCAATGCCGGTGCGGAAACGATTGGCGCCGTCAGCATCGCCAGCCGTGACGCCGCCCAGGTTTTCACGGCCGAACAAGTCAACCTGCTGCAGGCGATTGCCGACCAGGCGGCCGGCGCAATCGTTAAGGCCCGTCTGCATCAAGAAACGGAGCGCCGCGCGCGCCAGTTGACCACTTTGAACGAAGTCGCTCGCGGGTTGACTTCCACCCTCGATCTCAAGCCATTGTTGAATCAAATCTTGCAAAGTGCGGTGGGGATTTTGAACTGCGAGGCCGGCAGCTTGTTGCTGGTCGATCTGCAAACGGAAGAACTGGTCTTCGAGGTGGTGGTGGGCCCGGTCGATTTGATGGGCCAACGCTTGCCGCCGGGTACGGGCCTTGTGGGGAAAGCCGTCAACACGCGTGAGCCGATCATTGCCAACGATGCTCGCCGCAGCAAGGAATGGTATGACAAAGACGAGGAAACCGGCTTCACGACGAAGGATTTGCTGGTCGTGCCGATGCAGGTCAAAGAACGCGTGATCGGCGTCATCGAAGTCATCAACCGCAAGGATGGCATGCCTTTTACCCCGGCCGACCAGGAACTGCTCAACGCTTTTACCAGCCAGGCTGCCATTGCCATCGAGAACGCCCGCCTGTATACACAAACAGATCAATCGCTGGCCGCCCGCGTGGAAGAACTTTCGGTGATGCAGCGTATCGACCGCGAGTTGAATGCCAGCCTCGATATCGAACGTGCCGTGCGCATCACGCTCGAGTGGGCCATGCGCCAGTCGAAAGTCGATGCCGGCTTGATCGGCCTGATTGGTGATGAAGGCATTCGCCTGATGGCTTCGCAGGGATATACGACAGAACTGGCGCCTTACCAGGAGGCGCCCATGCCGATCGAATTGCCCGGCGTGCGCGACGCCATCCAGAACGGGCAGCCGCAGTATCTGCGTATCGGCAACGGGAATGGCCGCGGTCAGGCCCTATTGCGCAACGGCAAGAGCCAGGTTGTTTTTCCGATCTTGCAAGAAAATCAGGCCATCGGGGTCATGTTACTCGAAAGCACGCGGCAAGACGAAAACCCGAACGAAACGCTCGAATTCCTTTCCCGCCTGATCGACCATGCTGCGATTGCGATCGCCAACGCCCAGTTGTATTTTCAGGTCGATGCGGCCAACCAGGAAAAGGTCAATTTTGTGCGCTTCGTCGGCCACGAACTGAAAAATCCCATGGCCTCCATCAAGGGGTACACGGAGCTGGTTCTCAACGGCGCTGCCGGGGTGGTAAACGACATGCAGGCCCAGTTCCTGAAGACGGTACGCTCGAACGTCGATCGCATGGCCACGATTGTTTCGGACCTGAATGTGGTCACGGAAATCGAGGGGGGCAAACTGTCGCTGAACTTCAAGGCGATCCACGTTTCTGAAATTATCGAAGAAACACAGCGTTCACTGAACCGCCAGATGGAAGATAAGCACCAGGTCTTACTCCTTCAATTAGCAGACGATCTGCCGATGATTTGGGCCGATTTCGACCGCATGGTGCAGATTGTTACCAACCTGGTCAGCAACGCGCACAAGTACACCCCACAAGACGGGCAGATCGTCGTCGGCGCACGGGTCATGACGGCGGAGGCCGGCGCTTCGGCCAACCTGAGCTTCGTTCACATCTGGGTCAAAGACAACGGTATCGGGATCAAGCCGGAAGATCAAAAGCAGATTTTCCAGCAGTACTTCCGCACGACGATTTCGAAAGAAATGGCCTCGGGCACGGGCCTGGGCTTAAATATCACCAAGAGCCTGGTGGAAATGCAGGGCGGTAGAATCTGGTTCGAAAGCGAGTTGCACGTAGGCACGACATTCCATTTCACCGTTCCGGTAGCCGAGGCGGCGTGAAGGAGGCAGGATCGTGGCGATGCGGGTAGCAGTTGGACAGGCACAGGCCCTGGATGCACGTGAAGCAGCCGCCCAGGCGGCGCGTCAGGCGTTGGAACAAATCGGGCGCGAGCCGGCCGTGATTGCGCTGGTGATGGCCTCTCATCATTACCCGATTCAGATGGTGGTCAATGGCCTGGCTTCGGTGTTGAGCGATGTGCCTTTGTTTGGCTGTAGTACGCTGGGAGAAATCTCCGGCGGTGGCTGTTCGCAGCGTTCCATCGTGGTTGCGTTGTTGTGTGGGGATATTCAGGCCCGCGCCGAATGGTGGCCCGGTTATGCCGAAGACAGCCAGGCTGTCGCCCGTAACCTGACAGAGGCGTTTCAGCTTGGGCGCTCGAACGACGTTTTGCTGGTGGCTGCTGACGGGACGAACGGCGATGCACAGCAACTCTGCGCTGGTCTTCCGGTGGGAGACTACCGTTTGTTTGGTTGTCTCGCCGGCGGCGCTGTGGACCTACACCGTACGTACCAGATTGGTGGGCGTAAATCGGGCGTCAACGGGTTGAGCGCCGCATTGCTTACGGGTGAAAAACTGGCCGTTGGCATCGGGCAGGGGCATGGCTGGTTACCGCTGGAAAACTATGCGCCGGTGACGCAGTCTTCGGGGCTGTGGATTAAGTCGGTCGATCAACGGTCGCCGGCGGAATTCTATGCACAGTGGTTGGGTTTTTCACCCGATGAATGGCGCGTCCCGCCGTTGAGCCAATTGGTCCGCCTCTATCCATTGGCGCTGAAAGCAGAGAATGGCGCACCGATCGTGGTCCGTTCGCCGTTGTGCCTTGACGAAGTCGATGGCAATTTGCAAATGCACGCAACCATCCCGGAGGGCAGCGCAGTGTGCCTGATGGTGGGCAGCAGCGAGCGCTGCCTGCAAGCAGCCGAAGATGCGGCACATCAGGCGCTGGAAAAGCTCGGTTCGGCGAAACCGCTCCTGGCGCTGGTTTTTGTCGATGTTGCCTGGCAGATGCTGATGGAAGCGCAGCCTGCAAGTGGGATTCAAGCCGTACGGCAAATTATTGGGGAAAACGTGCCGGTGATCGGCGGCTATACATTCGGGCAGGTGGCGCGGGGGCGTCAGGGTGCCGAATTCTTCAACCAGAATTTTTCGGTCATGTTGTTGGCCGAGACGTAATTTTCCCCTTTTCTTTCTGATGGCACGGCTCTTCGGCTGCACCAGGATGCCGGCTTTGGGCATACCGGGCGCAGCCGAAGGGAAGCTCGTTGCAGCTTACAGGTTTACCTGTGGCAGGCGGGCGATGGCCGCGTTGATTGCTTCAATGGGGTAGGCATAATCTTGCAGTTGCCCGGCCAGGTAAGCCTGGTATGAGCTCATGTCGAAGAAGCCGTGTCCCGACAGGTTGAACAGGATCACGCGCTTCTCGCCTTTTTCTTTTGCGTCCAGCGCTTCGTCGATGGCCGTGCGGATGGCATGGGCCGATTCGGGGGCAGGGATCAGGCCTTCGGCGCGCGAGAACATCAGCGCAGCCTCGAACGTGGCCAACTGTGGCACGGCCACGGCTTCGATGTACCCGGCATCGTACAGGGCGCAGATCTGGGGAGCCATGCCGTGATAGCGCAGGCCGCCGGCGTGGATGGGCGCAGGCATGAAGTCGTGCCCGAGGGTATGCATTTTGACGATCGGGGCCATTTTCGCCGTGTCGCCGTAGTCGAAGGCATACTTGCCACGAGTCAGTGAAGGAGTCGCCATCGGCTCGACGGCCACGATGCGGGTTTTGCGTCCGCTGCGGATATTTTCACCGACAAAGGGAAAGGCGATGCCGCCGAAGTTGGAGCCGCCGCCGACGCAGCCGATCACCACATCGGGATATTCGCCGGCCATGTCCATTTGCTTCAACGCTTCTTCGCCGATCACGGTCTGGTGCATCAGGACGTGGTTGAGCACCGAGCCGAGTGAATATTTTTTCGCGCCGCCCGATGTAGCGGCTACTTCAACGGCTTCCGAGATGGCAATACCCAGCGAGCCGGGGTTATCGGGGTTCTCGTCCAGCAGGGCGCGCCCGTAGTTCGTACGGTTGGTCGGGCTGGCGAATACCTGCGCGCCGAAGGTTTCCATCAAGATGCGGCGGTAGGGCTTCTGGTTGTAAGAAACCTTGACCATGTAGACTTCAAGATCGAGGCCGAAGAAGTTGCAGCTCATCGAAAGTGCGGAACCCCACTGGCCGGCGCCGGTTTCGGTGGTCAGCGCCTTGGTGCCGCTGATCTTGTTGTAATAAGCCTGGGCGACGGCCGTGTTGGGCTTGTGGCTGCCCACCGGCGAGACACTTTCGTTTTTGTAGTAGATGTGCGCCGGGGTGCCGAGAGCTTTCTCCAGGTTGCGGGCGCGCAGCAGGGGCGTGGGGCGCCACAGCTTGTAGACTTCGCGGACTTCTTCGGGAATGTCGATGTAGCGCTCGGCGCTGATTTCTTGCATGATGATTTCCATCGGGAAGAGCACCGAGAGAAAATCGGGCGTAACCGGTTCCATCGTCTGGGGGTGCAGCACCGGGGTTGGCGGCACCGGGCTGTCGGCGGCAACGTTGTACCACGCTTTGGGCAGGTCGCTCTCGTTGAGCAAGAAACGGGTTGGATCGGACATGAAAGGCCTCCTGGTGGGAAAGAATAGAAAAATAGAGAGCAGAACATGGAGAACAGGGATGAATACCGGTCTTCCTGCGACGCTCTTTTCTCCGAATCAAAAACGCGCTCGCCGCGAGATAGGATGTGAAGAGACACAGCTATCCCAGGGGACGAACGCGCTGGCTTCCGTGGTGCCACCCCGGTTTCGCTGCACGGATAACGCCGTTGCAGCGACACTCATTTCCACGAATAACGGATGGAAGCCCGGTGCAGGCTACTGGATCGTGATGCGCCATGCAAATCACGTGCACCGCAATCGTTCACCCGACGGCTCGGAGGCCCATTCCGTTTTGGCGTGTGTGGGAGTTCTCAGCCACAGCTTCGGAGAAGCTGGACTCCATTCTCTGGAACACCGTTTCAAAACGTACTTGCCCTCGTCTTAGCTTTTGATGATAAGGTTTGGGAAATTATACGGCAAGTGAGGGGTTTGTCAAGCGCCCGTTACCCGGCGCACAAATCCAAATCGGAGCGGCACCCTGGCGATGTCACGCAACTTCGCCGGGAACGGAGGCATCCTGGTGCAGATCGAGAAATGATTGCAATCACAAGTTGACTGCAAAACAGACCGGTTTGCCTGCCGTGCCCGCCCGGGCATGAATGTCCGGGTTCTCAAACAGCGCCGCTAAAACCGGCTTGCAGCCCGATGGCCATTCGCTGTTTGAGCGGGCGCTGTAGGCGACCAAAGCTTGCCACTGCCCGCTTCAGCGAGCTGCTCCGTTGGCGAAGCAGGTTACCGGGTTTCAGATTTGAAATTGCTGTACCCGGCCAATGCCGCTGCGTACACATCCCGTAAGGGCACCTGGTGGGCCTCCGCCGCATTGCGGCAGTCATCGTATTCGGGGGCGCTTTTGGTGGTGCCACCGGGCAGGCGGGCGATTTTGATGCGGACCGGGCCGTAGCGCGTCTGCACCGTTTCGCTGCTGCGTTCCAGGCAGCGCCGCTCGACCCACTGGCGGCGGATGCCGAGCGTGCTGGTCTCGTTGAGCAAGATCGCCTCCAACCGGTCGACATCGGGTGGGCGGCACAGCGCCGAGAGCAGCGTGGCGGGGCGGTTCTTTTTCATTTGAATGGGGGTGAAGAATACATCCAGGGCGCCGGCGGCGAGCAGCTTCTCCATCAGATAGCCGAAAATTTCAGGGTTGCTGTCGTCGACATTGGTTTCGAGCAGCGCCAGCCGTTCCAGCGTGGCGGCTTTGCCCGTTTCGCCGAGCAGCAGGCGGATCACGTTGGGGATCGGCAGATCACGTCCGCCGGCGCCGTAGCCGACCGCCTCCAGGTGCATGGCCGGGATCGGCCCGAACCCGGCCGCCAGCGTGGAGAGGATCACCGCGCCCGTCGGGGTCACCAGCTCTTTCTCGATCTCGCTGCCGGTGACAGGAACTCCCTTGAGCAGAGCCACCGTCGCCGGCGCCGGCAGCGGAATTTGCCCGTGCGCGCCGTGTACGAAGCCCCGGCCGAGCGGTAGCGGCGAAACGTGTACCTGTTCGACGCCCAACTCGGCCAGCCCGATCAGGGCGCCGGTCACGTCGACGATCGTGTCTACGCCGCCGACTTCGTGCAGGTGAACCTTTTCGACCGGCGCGTTGTGAATCCCGGCTTCGGCCTCCGCCAGCCGGCGGAACATGTCCATTGCGCGTTCCTGGATGGACGCATCCAGCGCGCTCTGCCGGATCAACGCTTCGATGTCGCTCAGGTGCCGCCCGTGGTGATGGGCGGTTCCGTGATGGTGGTGTTCGTGGACGATCACGTCCACTTTGGTGGCACTGAACCCGTTTTTGACGACTTTTTCTGCTTTCAGTTCGAATTCGTCCAGCTTGAGAGCAGCCAGGCGTGCTTGCAGCGTGGCGAACGGCACGCCGGTATCGACCAGCGCGCCGAGGATCATGTCGCCGGAAGCTCCGGCGATGCAGTCGAAGTAGGCAATTTTCATTTTTTCTCCAGGATGCGGTGGGCAAACACGCCCGCGCCGAAACCGTTGTCGATATTGACGACGGCAACGCCGGTGGCGCACGAATTCAGCATCGCGAGCAAAGCCGCCAGGCCGTTGAAGCTGGCTCCGTACCCGATCGAAGTGGGTACGCCGATCACCGGGCAGGCGACCAGCCCGCCGACCACGCTGGTCAGCGCGCCTTCCATCCCGGCCACGCTGATGACGACGCTTGCGCCGGCCAGCAACTGGCGGCGGTCGAGCAGGCGGTGGATGCCGGCCACACCGATATCGTAGGCCCGCTCGACCCGGCTGCCGAAGAAAGCCAGCGTCTGGGCGGCTTCCTCGGCGACGGGCACGTCTGCCGTTCCGCCCGTGGCGACGACGGCGTAGGGCGCATCCGGCGGTGGGATGGGCGCTTCGCTGCGGGCGAGTGTCAGCAGGCGCGATACCGGGTCGTAGCGCGCCTCGGGGATTTCGCATTGGACGATGGCGGCCATCTCGGCGGATGCACGCGTGCCCATCACGCGGTCGTGATGGGTCCACAGGCGCTGCATGATCGCTGCCACCTGCTGGCTGGTTTTACCCTGGCAAAAGACGACTTCAGGTAACCCCGAACGCAGGGCGCGGTGCAAGTCGAGTTGCGCATAGTCACCCAGGCTGTCGTAGGGCAGAGTTTTGAGCCGTTCCAGCGCCTCGGTCACGCTGGCCCGGCCGTTTTGAACGTCGTTGAGCAGTTGGTGGAGTTTGTCGGTGTCCATGAGGTGTCTTCAGGAGATACGTTCAGGATTGGGGCAGCGTTTCGTTCAGGCTGCCGCTGCGGAAACCTGCCAGGTCGAGGGTCACGTAATGGTAGCCCAGCGCCTTCAACGCGGTGACGACTTCCTGGCGTTTTGCCAGCAGGGCGGGAAAGTCGCCAGGCTCGATCTCGATGCGCGCCACCTGGTCGTGATGGCGCACACGCAGCTGGCGGATGCCTAACCCATGCAGTATGGCTTCGGCGCGTTCGACCTGGGAGAGCATGGGAATGGTGATGGCCGTGCCGTAGGGGATGCGCGACGACAGGCAGGCTGCGGCCGGTTTGTCCCAGTTGGGCAGGCCGTATGCTTTTGCCAGGGTGCGGATGTCGGCCTTGGTGAAGCCGGCCTCGAGCAGGGGGCTGCGCACGCCGTGGTCGCGCGCCGCCTGGCGGCCGGGGCGGTGATCGCCGATGTCGTCGGCGTTGGTGCCATCGACGACGGCGGCGTACCGGTTAGCCCGGGCGTAGGCCACCAGTTTGTCGTAGGTTTCCGTTTTACAGAAAAAGCAGCGGTTGGGCGTGTTGGCCAGGTATTCAGGGTTGGCGGTCTCCTCGGTTTCGACGAGAATGTGCCGGGCGCCGATCTGGCGGGCGATCGCCTCGGCCTCGGCCCGATCGGCGGCGGCCAGGCTGGCGGAGACGGCCGTCATGGCGATGGCCCGTTCGCCGAGCACTTCGTGGGCTACCTGGAGCACCAGCGTGCTGTCGGTGCCGCCCGAGTAGGCCACCACGACGCCGTCCAGGCCGGCCAGGATATCCTTCAAATGCTGTACTTTATCCATCAAAAACTCCTTCTACCGGTACGAAAGTAACCGCAAAATGGGTGAAGCGCTTGGTTTGTTCTTGGGGTGCGGCTTCTTGCAAACGCCTTTTCGACGCGGCGCAGCAATGTGCAGCGACGGCCGCCCGCTTTAGTGAGAGCGATTTGCACGTGAAGTGCACCCGGTCTGCTTCGCAGCTTTACGGTGGGATTGAAAATCGGACAATGGGCTAAGTTTAACGCAGGGTGAAGATGTGTCAAGGCGGCTGCGTGAGCGTGATATACTCAGGGTTTGCGAAATCGCTCAACATCCGCGATAAAAAAAACCGGTGCAAAACACGTACCGTTCACTTTGGAAAACGCCTCATGACTCTTTCCCTGGTTGCTTTGATCTTGTTCCTGCTCGGCCTGGTTTTCGTCCTGGGCGGCCTGGGTGTCCTCAAGCTGCACAAGCTTTTCATTCCCCAAGAGGCCAGTTCGCTTTTCACGGGCGGCCTGTTGGGGGTGCTGGCGTTGATCGTCCTGATCCTGGGGATCGCTTTCCGCCCGCCGCCGATCCCGCCGACGCCGACGCCCCTGCCGCCGACGCGCACGCCAAGCCTGACGCCCACCGTGCCGACGGCCACGCCTAGCCTGACCTGGACGCCCACGCTCACGCCCACGGCTACCTACACGCCCACGGCGACCATCACCCCTACGCCGACGATCACGCCCACCCCCGAATGGCTGCGTGTGGCCTCACCGGACGGGATGCTACAGGTTTTCATCCCGGAGGGCGAGTTTATCATGGGCACAGAAGGTAACCGCAACTTCCTGCCCCACCGGGTTTACCTCGACGCCTATTGGATCGACCGCACCGAGATCAGCAACGCCCAATACGCCCTGTGCGTGGCAGACGGCGCCTGCGAGCCGCCACGCTCGGCCGCTTCGGCAACCCGCGCCGAGTATTACGGCAACCCCGAATTTGCCGACTACCCCGTAATCGAGGTCGACTGGGCGCAGGCCGACGCCTACTGCCGCTGGGCCGGCCGCCAACTGCCCAGCGAAGCGCAGTGGGAGAAGGCGGCGCGCGGCATGGACGAGCGCCGTTATCCCTGGGGGAACCAGCGCCTGGACCGTGAAGCCATCAACTTTGGCAACGGCTACGGCGACACGGTTGCCGTCGACGCCCTGCCCGGCGACTGGAGCTACTTTGCCGTCTGGATGATGGGCGGCAACGTCTCGGAGTGGGTGGCCGACTGGTTCAGCCCCACCTACTACACCGACTCGACGCCGCGCGGCGGCCGGGCCGAAAATCCCACCGGTCCCGAGAGCGGCTACAGCCGCGTCACGCGCGGCTCGGCCTGGAGCAGCAGCGACGCCCCCGCCTCCGGGGCGCGCGTCGACGTACGCTATGAAACCGCCCCCAGGCTGCAAACCAACTACATCGGCTTCCGCTGCGCGCAAGCGGCGAAGTAAGCTCCTCCGCCCGGGCATCAGTGTCCGGGCTGCCATGCAGCGCCAGATAAATCTGGCTTTTTCACCCGGCGCCCGTGGGTAGGGCGCCCGGCAAGACGAACACAGCGCCTCGAACGTCCAGTTCGAGGCGCTGTGTTCGTTGGGGAGAAACAACCGCGTTGCGGCAGTCCCTCGGCGCGCAAAAGGACTGACCATTCGAAATGTTTTGACATCTCTTGCGCTTGGTCGTACAATCTGGCTTCCTGGGCGGTGTATACAATTTGCTTAAGAATGCAGCTTGCGGCGCCGCAGTGCGGTGAGATGTGTCCGTTTGCGTACTCGAAGAGGGCCTTTAGCCGATCGAGATTTATGCTCGCCATACTGCGTCTGACGGAGCATCTTATTACGATTCCGAAACAGTCTTCTTGGAGAGCTGGGTAGATTCCGGCAAGCTGATCCGTAACCCCGAGTTTCGGGCCAACGGGCGCTGACCGCCAACCGGCCGCAGTCGTTCGACGTCCAGGTCTGTGCGCTGTACGAGGGAGATTGGGGAATCTACGTGACCGTTTTCTCGAGATTCCCCGATGGCTCCAGCTCCGCAGTTGATGGTCAGGTCCTACACCTGATTGCCTCTGCCGCTTCGGGCTGCGCCGTACCCGGTTGGGAATATCACGACACCCCCACAGAAGGTCCAGATCTTCCAGGTACGCCCTTCCCCGCG
>JBMOLU010000088.1:0-3197 GCA_049325275.1 Chloroflexota bacterium | reverse complement strand
TGTTGCCCCTCAAATTAGCTGATAAAAATCAAGAGATTATTCTCAGAATGCGTTAAACAGGGAAAGAGAGAATTCGGATTCATTGAACATGTTTTTTTGAGAGATAGGGGAGCAGCCCGTTAGCCGCGAGCCACTCCCCCCTCCGTGCAGAGATCTAGCCATCTCCACAGGAGTTCATTTCTTGGTAATCCCTGTTGAAATCGACGTCAACCAATTAGCCGAACTTGGCAAGAAATTTGTCTGGGGCAAGACCAAGCCGCGCTGCCCCAAATGTGGTCAGCCGCTTTGGTGGCATGGTTTTGTAACTGCCTATCTGGCCTGCCTTGCCGAAGCCGTTTTTCTCCGGCGTCTTTATTGTCCGCATTGCGGTTCCGTTCACCGGCTGCGCCCCAAATCACACTGGCGGCGTTTTCAATCGTCCATCGAAACCATCGAGCAAACAATATCCCATCGTCAGGACCAAGGTCGCTGGCGGCCGGACCTGCCCCGCCCCCGACAACGCCAGTGGTGGCGCAGGCTTGCGAGGAAGACTCGCGTCTGCCTTGGTCTGGCCTTTGCGGGCTCGTTCTCCGACGCCTTCGTGATGCTGATCCGGGCTGGCGCCATTGCCGTCGGCAGTGTCATGCAATGCGGCAACGAGTACGACTGATTGCCACCCTACCGAAGTGTATCCCTGCCCGGCGCCGTTGGAATGCTGTATGGAAGGCGAATGATAAAAACATCCCTTTCAATCCTATTTTCCAGGAGGTGCAGCATGGATCAGGAGCAACGCGAGGAGGTCGCCCGGTTCCGGTTCGGGATCATCAGCGATCTGGTTGGCGCCATACGTCTTGAGCCCGGAGAGACGGCGGAACTTATCCGCGGAAAGAGCGAACAGCGCTACAACATCCCTTACTCAAACCGGACCAGGATTTCCATCCCTACCATCCGGCGCTGGATACAGCGGTATGAAGCCGGGGGACGCAAACTCTCCGCGCTGTATCCCGCCAATCGCGCAGACAAGGGCAAAAGCCGCCAGGTCGATGACGAGACGGCCGCCGCGCTCGTCAGGCTGAAAAAAACAAAACCGAGTGTCCCGGTGATCAGGCTCCTGCGGGAGATGGAGGAAAAATCCCTGATCACGCCCGGCACCACCCTTTGTCAGTCCACCGCCTATCGCATCTTGAAAAACCATGGACTGACCAGGGGCAGCGACTCGGCCAAAATCGACCGCCGCCGCTTCGAGGCCGAGTACCCCAATGACATCTGGCAGTCGGACGTCATGCATGGCCCAACGGTTGCGGTCGACGGCAAGATGCGCAAGGCCTATCTCATTGCCGTGCTCGACGATCATTCCCGGCTGCTGCCCCATGCCGAATTCTATCTCTCCGAACGGCTCGTATCCTGGCTCGATGCCTTCCGCCAGGCGCTGCTTTGCCGGGGACTGCCGAGAAAGCTCTACGTGGATAACGGCGCCGCTTACCGGACCAAGCATCTTGAGCGCATCTGCGCCTCTCTCGGCATCGCCCTTATTCACACCCCGCCGTATACCCCGCAGGGCAGGGGAAAAATCGAACGTTTCTTCCGCACGGTCAGAACCCGCTTTCTGCCGTATTTCACGGGCGCGACCCTGGAGGATCTCAATGTCGCTTTTGCCTTGTGGGTCAGGGAAGAATACCATCAGCGCACCCATTCCGGCACCGGCGAGACCCCGTTTACCCGCTTTGCCCGACACCTCACGGTCATCAGAACCGCGCCTGCCGACCTTGAGGATCACTTCCGCAAGGAAGCCAGACGCCGGGTCGCCAAGGACCGCTCCGTCTCCCTCGACGGCCGCATCTACGAGGCGCCGACCAGACTGATCGGCGAGTACGTCCGCCTGCTCTACCACGAGGGGTGGCCGGAACGAGTCGAGATCTTTCACCAGAACACTTCCCAAGGACTGCTCGTCCCGGTGGATCTCCAGGTCAACTGCAAGGTCAAACGTAAGCGCGACAAAGATCAATTGCTGATCGAGGAACAAAACGCGGACCGCTACAAGAGCGGCAAACTCAGCTTCGGCGTCAAGGAGGTGAAGCGATGAGCTACCGGGCCTTCTTCGGACTCAAAAAACAGCCCTTTGTCGCCGACCTCGACCGCGATCATATCCTTGAGACCCCGGACCTTCTCGCAACGGCGGACCGGCTTGCGTATGCCACCGGCCTTGGCGCCATCGCACTCGTCACCGGAGATGTCGGATCAGGCAAATCCACCGCACTGAGGTGGGTGACCGGCCGCCTGCACCCTTCAAGCCACAGGGTGCTCTGGGTCACGGCCACTTCCGGCTCCATCCTGGAATTCTACCGGCAACTGCTCGCCGAACTCGATATCAACACCGCTTCCTCTTCGCGGGCCGTGCTCACCAGGCTGATCAAGGCGCAGATTACCGATCTGGTCCGGGCAAAAAAGCTGCAGCCGCTGCTCATTGTCGATGAGGCTTCGCTCTTGCGGCTCGATGTCTTTGCCGAGCTCCACACCATCACCCAGTTCGAGGGCGACTCGAAGCCATGGCTGCCGGTCGTGCTCGCCGGACAGAACAATCTGGCCGACAACCTGCTTTACCGCACCGCCATCCCGCTCGCCTCCAGAATCGTGACCCGAAGTCACTTCCAGGCGGTGGATCGGCAAACCATGGAAGACTACATCGCCCATCACCTCAAAATCGCCGGGCTCAAACACAACCCCTTCGAGGCGGCCGCCATCACCGCCATCCACCAGGGAGCAGGCGGGCTCTTCCGCAAGGCCAATAATCTGGCCAGGGGCGCGCTCGTTGCCGCAGCCAGCGAAAAGTCTCAAACCATCACAGCCGATCACGTCAGGCTGGCGGCATCTGAGCTGCTGCATTGACAACCAGGCCTTGCCAACGGAGCGACACGATGAGAAATCGACAAGAGATGATCTTCGCGCGAGATGAGCTGATCTTTGCGAAGGAACTATGGAAGCTGATCCTGGAGGCCGAAGAGCTTGTTCGCAACCACTATATGAAACTCGCGGAACAGGAAATCTACGACTTGTACGACGACGAGACCGACATCGAGCACTTTTAGAAAGGGGCCACCAGGTTCCAGAGCCGTCCCTGAGCATCCTCACGGGGGCGGCTCTGCTTTGCCTTCAAAATAATCAGAAAACGTTACTAAAATAATCAGAAAATTCTGAATCATTTAATGTGAGAAGCAACA
>JBMOLU010000087.1:0-3242 GCA_049325275.1 Chloroflexota bacterium | reverse complement strand
TGCTGACGGAGTCGAACTGCGGCGCGGCCGGGTCGTAGTAGACGACGAAGTGGCGCGGGTCGCTGCCGGGCACGGAGAAGGTGTTCCCCGCCCGGTCGCTGACCGAGACGATGCGGCCATCCCCGGCATACGTGCTGCCGGTGACGGTGTAGACGTAGGTCAGCGACAGCGCCGGGCTGCCATCCCCCGGCAGCGTGCCGCCGTCGTTTGCCTGGAACAGGCTCGGGAAGGTCACGTCCCGGATGCCCGCCACGGCCAGCGAAGGCGTGAGGGGATGCGTGTCGTCCACGTTTGCCTGGACGAAGAGCAGACCTGTCGAGAGCGGCCCGTAGTAGAAGACCTGGCTACCGGGCAGGTAGAGGTTGCTGCCGCTGGCGCTCAGGGCGACGGACGATACGCGCGGCAGGGTCTTGTCGACGACGAAGGCCGGCAGGGTCACCGTCGTGCGGTTGCCGACCCAGTCTTCGGCGGTGATGTCGACGTACTTCTGCCCTTCGCCGGTTTCGGCCGGAATGCCGTAGACGTGCAGCAGGAAGACGTCGTGGTCGGTGATGTGGCGGAAGAATTCGTCCTGCCAGCTCTCCGGCCCGCCGGGCAGGTCGTAGACGACGCCCGTCACGCGGCCGACGCCGGTCAGGTCGTCTTCGATCGTCGCCGCCAGGGTGGTGGCGTTCACCACGGTGGGGTTGATGTAGGTCGGCGTGGCATTGATGGCGGTGACGGCCGGGCCTTGCTGGTCGACGCGCACGCTGATGGTGACCACAGGGCTGCGGTTGCCTGCGCCGTCGGTGGCCTGCGCTTGCAGGGTGTAGCGGCCGCTGGCCGGAATCGCCAGGGCGAGCTGCCAGGAGCCGTCCAGGTCGCTGGTCGTTGCGGCGGGGATGCTGACAAAGTGCGGGTCTTCGGGGATCGCCACCAGGGCTATCTGGGCATACGCTTCGGCAGCACCGCTGACCAGCAGCGCCTGCCCGCCCTGGAACTGGCCGTCGGCGGGCGAGTGGATCGCCAGCCACGGCGCACGCAGGTCCAGGTAGGGGGAGACCAGGGTCTCGTCCGTGACGGCGGGCGTGGCCGTGTCTTCGGCCTGGAAGAGAATCAGGGCCGTTCCTTCGTAGCTGCCACCGAGCGGCGTGTGCCACGTGCCGGTATACAGCTGGTTACCCGCGCTCATCCTGGCGTAGCTCATTGTGTGGGGCAACTTGACAATACATCAGACGTAACTTATTCCCTACCCCTCATAGATATCCTGCAATCCAGCAGATATAATTCGCGAGCATTTCCCTGAAATGCTATATGCCGCAAATCTGGAGATATCTTCACTACATCGGTTAGAGAATGCTCAAGGAGCTGTGTAGTCTTGTTGGTTACTAGATCAAATAAATAAAGAGTGCCTGGTTGATCATTCAAATAACCGACTGCAATAAACTGATGTCTATTTTCCAACCACTGGAAAGCAACCGGGATTTGTGCCTGTGTTTGCTTAGCCTCCCCAGTCTTAATGTCATATAACCACACCGAGCGATCAAACCCAGAAAAACTTACAAAAAGCACGTGCTCTTCATTGACCCCGATAACTTCTACATCAAGATAGTCAGTTATCGGAAGGAGAGGCAATATCGTGGCCTTGGGGATATCAATTAAGTAAGCATAGTATTTATGGACATCTTTCGGAAGCTTTTGAGCTGCTTGATAGTCAATGGAGATTAATAACTTTTCATTACTTTCAAACCAGAAGCTTTTGTGTGGACGGCCTTGGATATTTCCAAGCAGAATTGGCGTAGTCCCATTTGTCCGAAAATAGTAGACTTGATAACTGTTAGAGTCTGGAATCGTGTACAAAGCAATTTGCTCGTCTGGGGACAAAAGGATATCCATATAATTTTTTATATTAAATTTATCAGCCCATTCAACATAGAAAAGTTCGGGGTACAGAACTGGTTTTATATCTGATGGAGATGACTGGTTTTTCTCTAAATCATAGAGAAACCATTGCGCATTATCAACTCCAGACTCTGCGGTATAAAAAAGTGACTTACCGTCATCGGACCAAGAAAACAGCCACACATCGGTATTTTCTAATATTCTTTTGGGTGGCCACATACAAGCATTATCCGAAATAGTGGTTTCCAAAATCTCTGTCCCGGTTTCAAAAGCAAAGCTTGATGTTTGCTCGGGCAATATGGGCGATGGTTTTGGAGTAGATATATCAGTTTCTACTTGAGGTGCTAGTGCACTGCTATCAGGCAGGACTGTGGGTTCACTGCTACTTTCTTGCAAACTACATCCAACAAGAAAAGTGGCGATAACTACCAGAAAAAGCAGCGTTATAGAAATTGGTTTTTTGGGGTTTACTTCCATAATACAGTACCTCCGCGTGCAATTGGTAACACATAAGCGTATGGACCAGTGTAAGCTGGGTTAGAGTAACCTTGATAATGGACATTATCATAGGTTGTTGTTTTAGCTTGAGCTATCGTTCTTAGTTCAGCGACATATGATCTATCCATCAAGAGAACTGGATTCACAATGCGATCTACTTTATCCATAGTGAGAACCCCAGATCGACTATAGCGAACTTCGAAGTGTAAGTGAGTGTTCCCTAGAGTTGAATCAGCTTTATGATTCCCAACTCCTGCAACCACTGTGTAAGGTGTTACGGTGTCGCCTACTTCTACGTGGTAATTCCCATCAAGCCCCTGATAGTAAAATAAGTATTGGCCGGATTGAACAACTACCTGGTGCCCTCCATAACCCTTGTGCGCATCTATCACAACTCCATATGCTCCAGCATATACAGGCGTTCCCCAATCAGCCGATATGTCTACTCCGCAATGATAACCTTGACAATAGCCGTCATAGTTCCATGAATTTGCAGCACCGGCAGCCTGGGCTTCTTTTACAGCCTCAGCTTCGCTCAGACCCTTATCTAGGGCGTCAGCATAAGCCTTATCATAAGCGCTTTTATAATTAAGATGATCGTTATAGGCCGTAATTGTTGGCCCGAACCATTGAATATTGGAGATGTACTTTGGATCGACAATACTTCCATATAAGCGGCCAACTTCCCCACCTGATATTGGCCTTCCATGATCATAGCAGGTGGTATAACGGAAATGATGTTGTTGGCGAATTCTGATGGGCAAAACCGGATGTAGACGGTAGAATTTGGGATGGAGGTGAAACATGTCACTGCAACCAAGTAGCAAGCAAACGATCCCATCTCAAACTGCAGAAGTAGCCAA
>JBMOLU010000086.1:0-133957 GCA_049325275.1 Chloroflexota bacterium | reverse complement strand
AGGGCGTGCGCGTATCGGTAGGGGTAACCGTGTAGGGTTCGCAGACCATGCCGCAGCCACCGGGGCAGTCGCCGCTCGGGCACACCAGCCTGCCGTTCGGGCAGGCCACGGCCGTGCACACCGGGAACGGGCTTGGTGAGGGCGTGCGCGTATCGGTAGGGGTAACCGTGTAGGGTTTGCAGACCATGCCGCAGCCACCGGGGCAGTCGCCGCTCGGGCACACCAACCTGCCGTTCGGGCAGGCTACCGGCGTGCACACCGGGAACGGGCTTGGTGAGGGCGTGCGCGTATCGGTAGGGGTAACCGTGTAGGGTTCGCAGACCATGCCGCAGCCGCCGGGGCAGTCGCCGCTCGGGCACACCAACCTGCCGTTCGGGCAGGCCACGGCCGTGCACACCGGGAACGGGCTTGGTGAGGGCGTGCGCGTATCGGTAGGGGTAACCGTGTAGGGTTCGCAGACCATACCGCAGCCACCGGGGCAGTCGCCGCTCGGGCACACCAGCTTGCCGTTCGGGCAGGCCACGGCCGTGCAGGCAAACGTCGGAGGCGCGGTCGTCGATGGGATGCTTGGAGGCGTGGGCGTGTGACGCTTACAGATCATTCCGCAGCCGTGCGGGCACTTACCACCCGGGCACACCCGCTTACCATCCGCGCAGGCCACGGCTGTACATGTGGGCACCGGGCTTGGCAACCCCACATCCGTTATCAACGGGAGAGGCGTTTTTGTGCGCCAGGGCCTGCCGATCACACGCGCTTCACGAACTTCCAACGCAACCAGCGTGCCGTCGGCTTGCAGATGAACGCGCACGCTTGCTTTGCTGCCAACCGCCAGGGTATCATCGATGGCTGTGTCTGCGTTCACAGTGAAAGAGAAACCGCCCACCATCCACTCCTGGGAGGCAATTTGCTCGATATCGGCAACGAACTCAAAAGCCGCCGAACGCTTTAAGCCGATGAGGGCCTGCACTTCAGCATGACGCTCCTGCAAAAAGCGTTCTTCGAGTTGCTGCCTGGCTTCATCCGAAGCAAAAAACAACTGCACGTTTTCTTGTGCACGCTTCACAGGGTACAAGGCATCCCCGGGTAAGCTTGCCGCCGAGACGTTTCCGACAGCGGTTACCAGTGTAAACAGCACAACAGCCAGGCTTAAAACGACAGAAAAGACGAGTTTCATCGGGACAGATTCCTTTCTAGCAAGCATCGGAGCGAGTTTTGCCACGATCTTCCCACGGAAGAAGGTTTGTATCTGTCCTGCATAACGGGGAAATCGCCCGCTTGATACGGCCGTCTTTTGCTCTCGTGCGAAATTGCGCCGGCCAGACTCTGGGGCGGTCGCGGCATTGGCAGCCACGCGCTGCCCGTCGAGCGCTTCAAGCATGCGCTGACGTCCCGCCGAGAAGGCTTCCGTACGGGTTTCAAAACGCGGCGAACGGCCAAGTTCCAACGCCATCTCTAGCAACGGGCGCAACTGTTCGGCCTGTTCGGGATATTCGGCCAGACAGTCTTCCAGAGTGTGCCCGGCCCGCAGCTTTTGCAGGCAGCGCTCGAAGATCAGATCAAAATCAACTCGCATCCCAACCATCCCTTCCCACGGCCCGCTGCAACGCCGCCAGGGCGCGATGCTGGAGCGAACGAATGGCACGCTCGTTTTTCCCCATCAACGCGGCCACATCGCCATTCTCACGCACTTCGATAAATTTCAAAAAAATAACCTGGCGTTGTTCCTCCGTCAACTGCCCCATCGCCCTTTGCAGGCTCTCCCGTATAAAGATGCGTTCGCAGTCGGGGCCGGGGTGGTGGCTATCGCCCGGAAGCAAGTCTTCTTCAATCGGCAGCAGCGTGACGGCAGCTTGGCGACGGTGATTGTCGATGACCAGATTGCGCGCGATCGTATACAACCAGGCCAAAAACGGCCGTTCGCCCGGCTGATAGGTGCCTATTTTTTCAACCATGCGCACAAAAACATCTGCCGTCAGGTCCTCGGCACATTCGCGATCGAAAACCCGGTACCCCACATAGTTCAGTATGGACGCGTAGTACCGCTCGTACAGTTCCAGCAGAGCGGTTTCATCTTTCTTCTGTGCTCGTTCAATCAGGGCGGCTTCGGATGGCGGCATACTCGATCAGCATAACGAAGAAACGGGCGATTTTGATACGCCTGGTTATGGATCGACTATCCGACGAGTTCATCATGCTTTCGGCGCACCTCACGAATATCATCCCACATCAGCGCCTTCGGCGAGCCGGGGGTACGCAGCGGATTACGCAGCAAGTAAGATGGATGGAAAATCGGCATCAGCCAACGGCCATCTTGCTGTATCCACTGGCCGCGCAACTTCGTGATCCCCGTTTGGCCGAGCAGCGACTCGCAGGCCACGTTGCCGGTCAGAAGCATGATGAGCGGATCGATCAAGCGAACGATCCGCAGCAAATAAGGCCGGTACCAGGCGATCTCCTGGCTGGTCGGCTTGCGGAAGGCCTGGTCGCCTTCGCCGGGCGGCATACGAAAGACCGAGTTTGTGATGAAGACATCCGTCTCGGGATTGAAGTCGGCGGCTTCGAGAATTTTATCGAGCATCTGGCCGGCCTTGCCGACGAATGGCTTGCCCTGGATGTTTTCCTGCGGCCCGGGGGCCTCGCCAACGATCATCAGCCTGGCCTGCGGGTTGCCGCGACAGATGACCACGTTGGTGCCCGCATCGGCCAACGGGTCGCCGCGCATTTGCATCATCTCGGCAACCAAAGCTTCGAGGGATGTATCACCGGACGAATCGGGTTGTGGTTGAGAATTGGACGGGCTTAAGAAATCAAACTGCTGAGACATCCTGTTCTCCTTTTTCAATGCAAATTGGACAGATTATAATGCAGGCCAACCTCGTTATGCGATTAGCCGAAAGTCTTTTACCCCATATGTACCGTCTTGGAACTACTTCCTACATCATTCCCGATCACATCCTCCCCAACGTACGCTATCTGGCGGGCAAGGTGCAAGACATCGAGCTGGTCCTGTTCGAAGTCGACGCGGATGGAAGCGCAAATTCTCCATCCTTCAACAACCTACCCTCTGCTGCCGATATCGCTGAATTGCGGCGCCTGGCTGCCCTCTACGGCCTGTCCTATACGGTACACCTGCCGCTCGACTTGAAACTGGCCGACGATGGCAGCGATCGAGATCTTTCGCTGCAAAAGGCACGCAAAGTGATAGCGTGCACGCGCCCGCTGACGCCGTGGGCATATATCGTTCACCTGGACGGCCGCCACGTCCGTCACAGCCGCGATCCGGGTGTTCTGCAGCACTGGCAGGAACAGGCCGTCGAGGCGCTGGAAATCGTCGCCAGGTGGGCGGGAGGGATGGAGAAACTGGCTGTCGAGAACCTCGATCACTATCCGCCCGGCTTCAACGATCCCGTAATCGAACGCACCGGCGCCGGCCGCTGCATCGACATCGGCCATCTGTGGGTGGATGGCCATGCGATCATGGATTATCTACCCCGCTGGCTACCACAAACGCGCGTGATCCACCTGCACGGCGTCGATCTGGCTGCCACCCAACGGCGCGACCACCTTTCGCTGGCTCGGCTGCCCGGCGAGGCACTCGCCAGCACAATTTCATGGCTACGCGCAAACTACCGGGGCGTCTTGACGCTCGAAGTCTTCGGCGAAGCCGATTTCCTTTCGTCGCTCGAAGCCTTATGGCAGGTGCAGGCGCAAACATCCAGGCTGACGCTTCTGCTGGGCGGGGCGCGCTCCGGCAAAAGCACGCACGCCCAAGACCTTGCCCACTCGCTCGGAAATGACGTACTCTACGTCGCAACCGCCACGGCGGGGGACGAGGAAATGGCGCAGCGGATTGCCAATCACCGCGCCGAACGTCCCGCACACTGGCGCACGCTGGAAGCACCGGCCAACACCGGCGCTGCCATCCAGGCCGTCGATCCGCCGCCGGAGGTCATCCTGCTCGACTGCCTGACCCTCCTAGTGAGCAATGTGCTTTTGGCGCTGCCCGAAGACGCCGGCGAAACCGAAGCCGCGCAGGCGGTCGATCAAGCACTGGATGCCCTGCTGGCTGCGTTCCGGGCTTCCAAAGCACGCTGGATCGTCGTCTCGAACGAAGTCGGCATGGGGCTGGTCCCGCCCTACCCACTCGGCCGGCTGTACCGTGACGTGTTGGGCCGCGCCAATCAGCGCCTGGCGCGGTCGGCCGGCGAGGTGCTGCTCCTGGTGGCCGGGCTGCCGGTCAATCTCAAACCGTAATTCGTTGCGTTTTTGCTGCAACCAGGGTAAACTCGAATTTGTTGAGAAGTTACCAAGTTTTTCATCGCTACCTGGAAGGGGTTCTTTATGTGGCGTCTCACCGTACGATCTCCCGACAGCGAACCACTGGAGGTCGATCTCAAGCCCGGCACCAACAGCGTTGGCCGCCTGTCAGCTAACGATGTCACCGTTCGCGACATCTCTGCTTCGCGCCGACATGCAGAGATCATCGTCGATGCACTCAAAGACACGGCCACCATTCACGATCTCGACAGCACGAACGGCACGTTCGTCAATCGGCAGCGAATCGTCGAACCGACCGTTTTGCAAACCAACGACGTGATCCGCATCGGCCAGGTGACCATCAACGTCAGCCGCATTGGAACCGGCAGTAATGCTGCCCGGCCGATCACGGGTACGCACCCATTCGACCGTGAAATCCTGCTCGAATCGCTCGACCAGCACGCCATCTTGCTCTACGAAGTTTCGCGGCAGCTCAACACCGTGATCAACTTCAACGACGCACTGAAAGCCGTCAGCAAATTGATCAGGCAGTTCATGGGCGTGGATGGCTGTGAAATCATCCTGGCAGAGCAGTTCAAAGAAGTGTCACAAATGGGCCCGGCGCAAAACCTGCTGCGCCAAGCGCTGCTGCGCCGTTCGGCCGAGGTGGCCGAGGATCTCAGCCCAACCGACGCCGGTGGCGGCTATGCGTCGGACCATGTGCGCGCCGCCATGTGCGTGCCTGTGCTCAGCGGAGAAGACACGCTGGCCATCCTGTACATTTACCGCACCGGAAAAAATGCCCGCATCTTCGAGCAACGCGACCTGCAACTGGCCATTGCCATCAGCCACCAGACTGCCCTCACTCTGCAACGAATGCACCTGCTGCAAAAAGTACGCAAGGAAGAGCAGGTTCACCAACTCCTGCGGCGCTTCGTGCCGCCCCAGGACGCCGAAAACCTGCTGCAAGACTACATGCGCGACGGCCAACTTCCCGAACTAAAAGAACAAAAGGTGACTGTGCTTTTTTCCGATATCGCCGATTCGACCCTGTTGGCCGAACGCTTTGGGGCGAACCACTTCGCAAAAACTCTCAACAAGTTCTACCGCGAGGCATCGGAGACCGTTTTCCGGCACGGGGGCACGATTCGCTTTCTGGGAGACGGCATCATGGCAGTCTTCCAAGGCAGTGAAAAGTACCCTGAGCCAGAAGTGTCGGCCGCCCGGGCCGGCCTGGAAATCGTGGAGCAAGGCCGCTCGACCGGGCAGCTCAGCCCCGACCAGCGGGTGGTGATCGGCGTTTCTATCAACACGGGCTCAGCCATGGTCGGCTACGTCGGTACCAGCGAACGCGCCGAATTCACCGTGCTGGGTGATACCGTCAACGTCGCTTTTCGTATGCAAGAACATGCCAGACCTTATCGTGTGCTGGTGGGGCCGGCCACCATGGCAGCCATCGTCGGCAATTTCCAGACACAGCGCATCGGCGAAGTTTCTTTGCGCGGGCGCGAAAAATCAATCCAGATTTACGAAGTGCTGCCGGTACAAACGCTCATCTTTCAACAAAGGAACGTTCTATGAATACAACCAGCAATTTCTTGCAGAATGCCCTTCTCCACCCCTTCCAAGACAAAAACTGGGGAACCAAGCTCCTCATTGGCGGTGCGCTGCTCCTTGCCAGCATGTTGATCCCCGTCATCCCGGCGTTGTTCGTGCTCGGTTACCTGTACCGCATCCAACGCCGCGTCATTATCGACAAGAGCGGCCCACAGTTACCCGAATGGGAGGACTGGGGCCAGCTACTGCAAGATGGGCTGAAGTACCTGGGGGCCATCCTGGTGTACATGCTGCCGGCGCTGCTCTTGATGATCGGCGGGTATGTTTTCATGATGTTTTCACCGATGCTGATTACGATGGTGGCCGAAGTTGGCGAGGTTGGCGAGAAAGCCGCCTCCGTGCTGGGGATTTTGCTCCTGCTGGGCTTCATGGGTGGGGTGCTTGCCATGCTTCTTGGATCGGTGCTGGGCATCGCCATCGGCATCCTGGTGCCTGCTGGCTTGGCGCACATGAGCGCGCAAGATCGCTTTGGGGCGGCTTTCGAGATCAACGTCTGGATCAAGAACTGGCGCGCTAACGCCGGCGGCTACGTACTGGCCTTCGTGGTCGTGATGGGTTTGTCGTGGGCGTTGACGTTCATCCTTTCTTTCACCTATTTCGCAGCCATCTTCTGCTGCCTGCTGCCGGCCGTGGCGATCAGCTACGTCTCCTATTACCTGGGTGTGGTTTCGGCCAACCTTTATGCCAATGCTTACATCAACGGGCAGACGGAGGCTGGCCTGCCGGAAGTGGAAGCATAATGATTTTTACGCCTCCTTCAACTTACGAACAAATTCCGTCCGCGTTGGAGGGCATCACCGTCTGGCGCCCACGCTCGCAGGCCAAAGCCGCGGTTGCACCGCAAACCTACACCTGTCCGCAGTGTGGCGCAGCAACGAAGTACGATGTGGCCGCCGGTGGCGTGGCCTGCGAATATTGCGGCCACACCGCCCAGGCAGCGGCGCAAACCGTCGGGCGCAAGGCCCAGGAATCGGAGTTTACCGTCGAAACCTGGCAGCAGGCGGCGCAAGGTTGGGGGGTGGAACGGCGCGAGTTGCACTGCGAAAGCTGCGGAGCCAACCTGGCCGTGGCAGAAGGCAGCCTCACGGCCACCTGCCCGTTTTGCGCCTCGAACAAGGTCAACGTGCGCGCCGCCGCGTCCGAGGCGCTGCGCCCTCACTTTGTCATCCCTTTCAAGATTCAGGCTGCACAACTGCGCACGGCCGTCAAAGCGTGGCTGGGACGCGGCTGGTTCCACCCCGGTGAACTGGCCGCTTCGGCAGCCGTGGGCCACTTCACGGGAATGTACGTGTCCTACTGGACCTTCGACGCACGCGTCAGCGCGCATTGGAAAGCAGAAGTAGGCCACGAAGTTAGCGAACGTTATTACGATCACGGCGACAAGGAATGGAAAACCCGCACCAAGATCGAGTGGCGCTGGGAAAACGGCCAGATCGAGCAGACGGTGGACGACCTGCTGATCAGCGGCAGTTCACGCCTGAGCCAGGCGTTGATCAAGCGCGTCGAGCCGTTCAACCTGCACGAATTGGCGGCTTACTCTCCCGATTTTCTCGCCGGGTGGCAGGCGCAGGCCTACGATATCACCTTGCCACAAGCCTGGTCACAGGGCAAGAACATCGTTCGCCAGCAAGCCAAGGAAGCCTGCTATCAAGACACGCATTCCAACCACGTGCGCAACTTCAGCATGAGCGCCGACTTTGCCGATGAAACCTGGCGCTACATACTGCTGCCGATCTACGTGGCGACCTATCGCTTTGGCACAAAGACCTTTCAGGTCATGGTCAACGGCCAAACCGGAAACATCGCCGGGCAAAAGCCGGTGGCCTGGTGGAAGGTCTGGCTGGCCATGGGCGCGCTGCTCGCGCCCGGTGGACTGCTGGGCTTGATCGGCCTGCCCTTGCTGGCGGCTGCCGGTGTGGGCCTGTTCGTCCTGATCGCGAGCGCGATCCTGCTTGCCGCAGGCGGTATGTTGGCCTACAATATTTACCAGCAGGCCGTCGCTTCGGAGGCAATCTGACCGTGAGCCAGTCACAAGCCGAAATCATCGCCGAAGCCCAACCCGTGTGGGGGTTGGACATCCAACCCGCAGGCTGCCCGGCCTGCAAAGCTGCCTACCTGGTCCAGGCCCATCGCGTCGGGCTGTTCTGCCCCAACTGCGGCCGTGATCGGCTGTCGCCGCAGCCGGCGCGCATGCGCCCCGAACCACCAGAGCTGTTCATCCCCTTCCGCCACAGCCCCACCGACCTGCTCCCCAGGCTGCACGACTTCGTCCGCCCGGTCTGGCTGCGCAGCGACGACCTGAATGCTGAAGCCCTCGCCAGGCGCGCCGTGCCGGTCTACCTGCCGGCGTGGCTGGTGGACGCCGACCTGGCCGGAACGTGGCAGGCCGAAATGGGCTTCGATTACCAGGTCAAGTCGTCTCAAGACAGCTTCGCCGGCAACCAATGGCGCAGCCGCGATGTACTGGAGACCCGCATTCGTTGGGAACCGCGCCTGGGCGAACTGGTACGCCACTACGATAACATCGCCGTCCCGGCCATCGAAAACCACTCCAACCAGGCTGCCCTGCCCGGCGATCACCAGCCATCCACCGCTATCCCCTACGACCCCGCTCAAATCGGGGACGCCATCGTGCGCATCCCCGATAACACCCCCGAAGACGTCTGGAACCTGGCCGTCGAAGAACTCGACAAGGCCACCATGGACGAATGCCGCCAGGCAGCCGGCGCGCAGCACGTGCGCCAGTTTGCAATTTGCGCACAGCACAACCACCCCAACTGGACGCAGCTGCTACACCCGATCTACGTCACCGGCTACACGGGCGACGACGGCACCATGCAAATGCTCTACGTCAACGGGCGCACCGGCGAGGTGTGCGGCAAACGGCTCGCCTCGCAGCGCAAAGGCTGGCTGTGGGCCAGGATCAGCCTGGCGATTGCCGCCCTGGCCTTCATCGTCTGTTTGGCCTGCACCGCCATCGGCGCGCTGCTGCCGCCGTTCCTGCTTTTAAGCTTTCTGGCATTGGTCGCCACACTGGGAGCCTTCACTTTTGCGATCTGCACCGCCGTGTGGCCGTGGGAATGGAATCGAAGACAGTAACAGGAGAAAACGATGCACAAGATCACATTACACAAAGCCTTTGGCCTGGACCCACAAGTCGGCCGCGTGGACGAAGACGGTAAGGTTTACGAAAGGGTAGCAGGACAGGGTAAGCACGACCGCTACGTCGGCCGCATCGATCTTTCGAACGGCAAAGTCTACGACGCAGCCAGCACACCCGAGCGCTACATGGGCCGCGTGGACAAGGACGGCAGAGTCTACCAGGCTCAACTCGGCCCGGATGAATACCTCGGCAAGGTCGGAAGCGACGGCAGGCTGTACCATCACAAACGCCTGGCACGCGACGCCTACCTGGGCCACGTCGAAGGGATCGAAGGCATGGAAAACGCCCATCTCGGCGGCGCAGCCTTTTTGCTGCTGGTCTACCCGGCCTGGCAGGCATCGCAGCAGAACGAAAACGAAAAAGCATGACCGATCGCATCTTTACCGTACACGAACTGCGCCTGTACAATGGGGAAGACCGCCCTCAGCTTTATATCGCCTACCGGGGCATCGTCTACGACGTGACCGAATGCCCGCGTTGGCGGCGCGGCATGCACGAACGCATCCATTTCCCGGGCCAGGATCTCTCAGGCGAGATAGAGGAAGCTCCCCACGCCGAAGACGTATTTGCGCGTCCATGTGTTAAAATCGTAGGTAAATTGCAATGAAAGGTGCCAAACGCTTATGAGCGAACAAGAATTTGAGTTCATTCCCTTCCACGCCATCAATGAATTCATGCGCAACGATTACCGGCTGGCTGTCGTGCGCGCTGCGTTGAACGCCGCGCCCGACCTGCCCGATACGTTCCGCAAGCCCATCGAGCAGGCGGTCAAGCGTCACGTCAAGGTACCGGGATTCCGCAACCCCGAAAAAGCTCCCGCCGCCATCAAGGCCTTCCCCATGGCCAAAGCCTTCGAAAAGAACCCCGATGTGGTGGCTGCCGTGATCGCCGCCTGGGCCGAATCCAGGCCCGAGTTACGCCAGCGGGTCTCCGACCTGCTCAAAGAGCGCGGCTGGCAGTTCTTCCCGGAAGAGATCAGCCTCGAGAGCCTTTCACCGGACAAAATCAAGGAATGGGGCATTCTCCCGCTTTCCGTCGACCGCACGCACCTGCCCGGTTTCGTCACCGCCTGGCCGAAAGACAACGACTTCGAAGTCTTGTACGATGCGTTCACGCAGACATACCCCGACGTGGACGAAAGCATCGACAACGTAAGCCTGATGGTCGTGTGGCTGGTGATGCGCCTGCCTATGGATGTAGACGGCATGGAAGAAGAGGCGGACGACGATTTAGAAAAAAACACGCCCAACGACCCCAACGAAGAAGCTTGATATCGCAGGCCCTTATGTCGCCTTTGGTTGCGGAATGAATTCCGCGGTACGCTCTTACAAGCCAAAATCTCGGAGGGCGACCTCTCCGAGATTTTTATTTCTCCAATGCACATTTTCTACTCCCCCCACCATCTCCTGCACGACACGGCCGACCTGATCGTCGAGGGGAATCCCTTCCTGATCGAGGAAGTGCCGCAACGCGTCGAAATCATCCGCCAGGCCGTCGAACAGGCCGGCCTGGGCGTGGCCGAAACACCTGACGACCATGGCATCGATCCGATCCTGGCCGTTCACCACGCTGATTATGTCCACTACCTGCAACGCGCCTACGACGAATACGTGCGCGTCTTCCCTAAAGAACAGGCCGTCGTACCGGGCACCTTTGCGCCGCGCAGCGCACGGCATAAGAGCCGGCACATCTACGGCGAAGCCGGAATCTATGCGTTTGGCGTGGGCGCTCCCATTCTGCAAGGCACCTGGAAGGCTGCCTACTGGAGCGCCCAATGCGCTCTGGCAGCCGCTGAACGGATTTTGGCCGGCGAGCGCGCGGCCTACGCCCTCTGCCGCCCACCCGGCCATCACGCCGCGGCCAACCTGTGCGGCGGCTTTTGTTACCTGAACAACGCCGCCATTGCGGCAAGGTACCTGCACCAACGCGGTAAGGCACACGGCGACAACAGCGCCACCGTTGCGGTGCTCGACATCGACTACCACCACGGCAACGGCACACAAGAGATTTTCTACGCCGATCCCAACGTGCTCTTCTGTTCGCTGCATGCACACCCCGACGACGATTATCCTTACTATTGGGGTGACTCTGACGAAAACGGGACCGGCCTGGCCATCGGCGCCAACCGCAACTGGCCCCTGCCGCAAGGCGTGGACGATCCGGGTTACCTGGCTGCGCTCGCCGAAGCTCTGGAAGTGGTCCGGGCCTTCAAGCCGGCCTTCCTGGTCGTCTCGCTGGGGCTGGATACGTTCTGCGGCGATCCTGTGGGTGGCTTCAACCTCACCCGGGCCGGGCTGGCGGCCGTCGGGCAGCAAGTAGCCGGCCTGGAGCTGCCTTCCCTCATCGTGCAAGAGGGCGGCTACTTGCTCGAGGCGCTGGGTGAAAACGCCGTCGCCTTTCTGCAAGCCTTCCGCGGCGCATGATTCACATCGATGGCGCTTCTGGTGAAGGCGGCGGGCAGGTACTGCGCAGTTCGCTGACCCTCTCGATCCTCACCGGCCAGCCCGTCCGCCTGGAGAACATCCGCGCCGGGCGCAGCAAACCGGGCCTGCAAGCGCAACACCTGCAAGCGGTCAAGGCCGCCGCGGCGGTTTGCGATGCGCAGGTCGAAGGTCATGGCCTGGGTTCTCAGGCGCTAACCTTCGCACCAAGGAACGTCCGCGCTGGCAACTATCGCTTCGACATCAACACTGCCGGGGCCGTAACGCTCGTTTTGCAGACGATTTTCCTGCCGCTCAGCGTGGCGTCTGGAAAATCCAGTGTCACGATCGGCGGCGGAACGCACGTCCCGTGGAGTCCCAGCTTTCACTACCTGGACTGGCTCTGGCTGCCCTGTTTGCAGCAGTTGGGATACAACGCCGCGTTCACGCTGGGGCAGGCCGGTTTTTATCCGCAAGGAGGCGGCCAGGTACGCGCCGTAATTCACCCGGCGTCCAGCTTGCAGCCCAAGGACTGGAGCGAACGGGGTGCGTTGGTCGATATTCGTGGGCTTTCAGGTGTGGCCAATCTCGACGAGGAAATTGCCCGGCGGCAAAAGCTGCAAGCGCTAAGAACGCTGGAACTGCGCTGCCGCGATGCCAAGATCAAAACCGAAAGCGTCCGATCGCCCGGCAAGGGCACTTACGTGACGCTGCTGGCCCGCTTCGAGCACACGCAGGCCTGTTTTACGGCCCTGGGCGCCCCCGGCAAGCGTGCCGAACGCGTCGCCGATGAAGCAGCGGCCGATTTGGAGGCTTTTCTGGATGGCGAGGGCGCCATCGACCCGCACCTTGCCGATCAAATCCTGCTGCCGCTCGTGCTGTGCGGCGGCGCGTCACAGGTTACGACGACACAGGTAACGCAACACCTGCTGACCAACGCAGCCGTTATCGAGCGTTTTGACGCAGCCCAGATCGCAATCGAAGGAGAAATCGGCCAAAGCGGCGTCGTTCGGATTGTGTCAAAGTTATAAGAAGCATTCCCGGTTAAATCTGGGTACCCATCCCGTTGAAAACAAGAACGTCTGAAGCTGCGGCCTACACACTCCTAAAAGCCGGCGGGCAAGTGTAGAATTCGCCCTACGTTATCTTCTCAGTCGGTGTTAAAATAAGCACATGAGCGTATCACGTCCCAACTTAGCCCAACTCGATCCCGCCGTACGCCAATACATCGAGTACCTGGAAGCCGAACTGGCGCGTTCACGCGCCATTCAAGCCATCCAGGCACGCAAACCCCGTCCGGTGCCCGCACTTGCGTTCAGCAGCGATGAAACCGAAGCGTCGCTGCCCCCACTGGAAACTGAAGAAGCCCCGACCAGCGTCCACCTGATCGCCATCACCGGCGGTGGGCTGGCAAAACGCACGCCGCGCCATCTTTACAGCCGGCAGCGGCGCGGCGGCATGGGCATCTTCGATCTCGATGGGCCGGAGGACGACCCCGTACGCATCCTGTTGACCAGTGAACCAGACCGCCACCTGCTGCTCTTCACCAACCTGGCGCGCGCCTTCCGACTGCCGGTGAGCCAGATCGTCGAAGGCCCGGTACGCAGCAAGGGGCAATCGATTGTCGGGAAGTGGGGGCTGCTGGAGGACGAGTACTTCGTCGCCGCGCTGCCTGACGAGGCCAGCGGCGCTGTGGCCCTGCTCAGCCAGGACGGCTTCGTGCGCTACCTGCGCCACCACGTCTTCGGCGAGTACATGAAACCCGGCACGGCGATGTACGACGCCCGCAAGTTCGGCAGCCTGGCCACGGTATGCCGCACCCGCGGTGATGCCGACTTGCTGATCGTCAGCCACCACGGGAAGGGCATTCGCTTTGCCGAAAAATTGGTCCCGCCGCAGGGCGGCCTGGGCCTGCGCCTGGAAAGCGGCGACCGTGCGGTTGCCGTGGCATCCATCAACGACGGGAGCAACGTTTTCCTGGCCGACGCCCAGGGGCGTGGGACGATCCGGGTGATGGGCAGCTTCTCGGCCAACAAATCGGCCGGCGGTGGGGGCAAGATCATCATGAACAGTACAGAAATCGTGGCTGCACTGCCCGTAGAATGCAGCGACGATATCTTCATGATCTCGCGCCTGAGCAAGATTGTACGCTTCATGGCCGCCGAAGTCCCCCCAAAAGAAGGCAACGTACAGGGCGTCAACTGCATGTCCTTGCGCGGGGACGAAGTCGTTACCGCCACGGCCAGCGGCTAGCCACCTGCCAGAGCGCGCGTGGAGGCGGGGCCCAGCCTTCACCAAGGCCGGTAACAGCGCCCGAGAGCCAGAAAACCAAAGTGGCGTGTTTGCATGGAAAAGACCGTGCAAACACGCCACTTTTTGATTGGCTGTTTTTGTGGTGAAACCCGCGAGGGGCTTCGGCCGGGAAAGGGCGTTTACAAAAACGGTCCCGGCCGAAGCGCCGCTTCTTTGCAAACGATCAGCGTATCACCAAGGGCAGGTAAACCCGGTACGTGGTTGGCGGCGGCGGGACATCCCGCGGGATGTCAAACGTGGCCGCCAGGGGGTCGTGATCGGAAGTCCGCCAGGGGACGTTGCCGTTGTCATTGTAGAGATCGTAGGGATAGTCGGCGTTGAGATGCAACGGACCAAAATCCACCAGCCAGTCCAGCATCGCCGGCGAGATCAGGATGTGATCGAGCACCTGCGAAATGCCGTGGTAGATGTAGCTGTAACGCGCTTCTGAAGGCAGGGTGTACCAGGTATTGGTCAGCGCACCGCCATGATATAGGTTTTCCAGCGCTTCCGAGTCTTCGAAGTCATTCAGGTCACCCATCACGACCACATTTTCAGAACCGGCGGCGATAAAGTCGGTCACCAGTTGGTTGACGAAAGCTGCCTGGCCCAAACGGCGCATATCGCCCGGCAGGCCATCGCTCTTGGCCTTGAAGTGATTGGCGATGAAGACCACCTGGCGGCTGGTGTCGGTCAGCGTGAGCGTTGCCGTCAAGACCACCGGCCGGCGTGAGAAGAGCGGATATTCGCCCCGGGCAACACAGGTATCCCACAGCGGATCGTACGTGGAAGAACTGCTGCCGTACGGCGAACACGACTGGTAAGCGGTGGACCAGGCCGCCTGGGTGATCACGTCGCTGTTCCACAAGATGGCGACGCCATGCCCACCGACATCGGGAAGCGAGTAGGCGTAGTTGTAGTGGTAACCGAGTGCAGCCAGATCACCGATCAAATCAGGCAGGACAGCCGTCGGCGAAATCTCTTCCAACGCCAGAACGGTGGGGCCGTTCAGCTGCTGAACGGTCAGGACGACCTTGTCGAGCTTGCTGCCAAGTTCGTCGAAGTTGTAGGTATTGAAGGTTGCCACGCTGAACTGGCGGGCGTCGGGCGCCGGCCAGGAAGGCGTTTCGCTGGGCAAGGTCTGGGTGTAAACGGGTGTCCAGAATGCCCCAGGCTGCGTGACGGCCATGTACCAGCCAAACGACCAGGTCAACGGCCCTTCGAACGGCGCAATCGCGCTGCCGACGCTCAACTGAGGCGCATTGCCACCGTAACGCAGCCAGTGACGGACGTTGAAGGGCATACCCTCCTGCGGCGAATGGCGCAGCACCCGCTTCACCGGCTCGTCGCCGGGGATGACGGTCACGGCGCCATAGCTGGTCGGGCCAACGACGGTGGCCGTCATGGGCAGTTCGATCAGCATCCCTTCGAGGGATTCGAAGTAAGCCATACTGGCGGCAGGGTCACCCAGCGGATCGATCACGGTGGGGGTCACCACACCGCTGCCGAGCACCCGGTAGCCGGTGGCGTTCGCGCTAATGCGCACCTGCGTCAGGCAGTCGCCCTCGCAGCCCGCACCGTCGTATTCGTCGAATTCCTGCACCGTACCGGTCACCACGACCAGGTCGCCGATGTCGACGCTGACCGAGCCGGTACCGTGATGGACGAAGATGCCGTCGGATGTGGCCGCATCGCCGTCTCCAGTGGGGTCTTGCAGGTAGAAGCCGTTGAAGCGGCTGTTCGATGAAGTGTTGCCTTCAAACAGGCCGACGACAACCCCGCGGGTATTAACGGCTTGCCCGTCCAGCGGCGAAGCCTGGCCCGTACCCTGGATGATCGGGATGGGGGTGTAGTCGCCAACCACTGTGACTACCGGTGCGCCAAAAGTGGGCGTCACGTAGTTGGCGGCGGTCACGGCGTAGTGGTTGTTCCAGATAGCAGCGCCGAGCTGGTCGGTGGCGGTGACGACGAAACGCACCTGCACCGTCGTTTGATCGGCCAGGCTGGCAACATGCCAGGCAAGCGTATCGCCATCCAGCACGCCGCCATCCAGGGCAGATGCCAGGCTGCTGTTCTGCGGGACAACATCGCTGATGACAACTGAATTCAGCGTGAAGCCGGTTTTGTTTTCGAGGCTCAGGGTATAGGTGAAGGTTTCCCCCGGCCCGATCAAGGCAGGCGCCGATTTGGTCAGAACCGGCACTGCGACATGCAAGGCAATGTCGGCATCGTAGCGCGGCTCGAGTTTGTAGTTACCGAACGAATACCAGGGGATACCGCGCACGAACGTCAGCAGGTCGCCGTCGGCCGGCGCGTAGGTAAGGTCGCCATCTTTCTCCCCCAGATCGTCCGCCCGTACCGGGCCGCTGCCATCATCGAAATACCACTCGCCGTATCCGAGGGCGTCGTCGGTTACAACGGCGTCACGGAACTCGAGCAGCACGCCTTCCCAAGGCTCCGAAACGGCTCGATCGACATCGGAAAGCTGCCCGGTGCCGATCACGGTGGGCGTCAGGGGCGTCTGCCAGCCCAGTTCTTCGATGGCGGCATGGCCCAAGGCCAGGTCCATCTCGGTCATGCCGTAGTACTCCTTGACCAGGCCGAGTACGCGCAACCGGGTGCCTTCCGGCGCTTCGAGAGTCTCGAAACGGGAACCTTTGTAAACCAGCAAGCCATGCCAGGCGCCGCCGCCGGGCTGCTGCATGACAAAAGCGACGTCCTGGTCGTCGATCTCACCGGGTTCGGCAGTCACCACACCTTCGACCCACACGCGCGTGCCGCTGTAAACGGACGAATCGCTGACGGCCGGGTCGGGGACATATTGAATGTCATAGATCGAAACCAGGGGATAGATGGTGGTTTCGCACGAAGCAGTGTTGTTCTGCGGTTGATCACCATTGGCATCGGTCGACACCGTCGCCTGGTTGGTGAGCAAGGTGGCGCTGGGCAGCGTATCGCTGACGGCCACCGTCAGGGTGAAGCCCCAGGTGCTGTCGGGGGCGATGTCGGGCAAGGCCCACACCAGGCTGCCGGTGCCGGTAACCGGCACGATGCCGCTGGTATCGGTGACGTAGGCCAGCCCGGCAGGTAATGTATCGGTCAGCACGACGTGGGTAGCGCTAATTAGGCCCTGGGTCGTCAGCTCGATGAAATAATCGAGCGTGCCGCCGGTCATGCCAAAGTCCGGGCCGCTCTTGCTGACGGCCAGGTCCACCGTCGTGATCAGGTTGGCCGTTGTCGTAACCGGCCCGCCGACAGCGGGGGTTACCCAATCGGAGGCGCTGACGGCGTAATCGGCGTTGACGATCGGCCCGGCGACCGGCGCCGTCACGCTGAAGGTGCGCGTCAGCACCGCATCGGCCAGGAAATCGCCGGGGATCGTCCACGAAACC
The DNA here is from genome assembly GCA_049325275.1 of Chloroflexota bacterium. GTDB lineage: Bacteria > Chloroflexota > Anaerolineae > Anaerolineales > UBA4823 > CAIQJJ01. The sequence continues at coordinate 116,816 of JBMOLU010000086.1, read as the reverse complement.
ACACCGCCCACCAGCACGCCTTCATCGGAAGCAGCATGGAAGGTGGCATTGAGCGGCAGGGTATCGGTCAACGTCACCTGGTTGACGGTAACGCCGGTGCTGTTGGTGACGACCAGGGTGTAAGTGAAGATGTCGCCGACATAGACCGAAGGCGGTGCGGATTTGGAAAGACGAAGTGCCACCAAAAAAGTTTGCCCGGCATTGACATTGTTATAGGTAGAGGCTAAGGGACCAGCCCAAATGAAATCGTCATAGGCGCTTCCTGTACCCACAAGTTGCAAAGAAAAACCCACTGGTTGGGAAGAAGCCTCGGCTACACCAATATCCACACAGGTCATACCATTGGCCGGCCCGTCTGTGGCAACAAACGTACCTTCATAACACAGGAACTGGCTGACCACATCTCCAGGAGCCACCAGTGCAATCCCGTCAGGGGCACCGTTTTGAAGCCCACCAACCGGAAAAAAGATGGTGCCATAACCGTTTTGGAGGTCAGGCAAAGAGCCGCTTAATGAGATGGTGCTATAAGAAGCACCCCCATTCCCGTTATAAGCGACCAACGACCAACCGCTCAAGTCCAAACCGGCAGGCCCGGCGATCTCTACTCCTTCATTCACGTCAGTGCCATCGTTATCATAGTGGATTTCATTAATAAATGGATGTGAGGCCAGCGCCTGCAGCGTATCGGATGAGTTCGCCGCTTGCACGCCTCCGGCCGGCATCAGCCCGCCCCAAGTGAGCAGCAAAAGCGCCGCCAGGGCAAGCGGCAAGCAAAACAGAACGAAACGGTGTTGTTTCATCATCATTTTTTCTCCTTAAAAATATTGGTAAACCATCGCTCTTATATCACGGGCAGCGCCCGAAATAGTAAACGTTTGGTAAACAAGAGCGAAACACTATCCCATGCGGCCGGTGATGTACTCCTCCGTCAAACTCTGCTTGGGTGTCGTAAAAAGTCGGTCGGTCGGCCCAAACTCGACCAGTTCCCCCAGCCAGAAGAAACCGGTAAAACCGGAAACGCGCGCCGCCTGCTGCATGTTGTGGGTGACGATGACGATGGTGTACGCCTGCTTGAGCTCGGCGATCAGGTCTTCGATGTGCGCCGTAGCAATTGGGTCGAGCGCCGAACACGGCTCGTCCATCAAAATCACATCTGGCTGAACGGCTAGCAAACGCGCAATGCACAGGCGCTGCTGTTGGCCCAGGGAAAGGCCGAGGGCGTCTTGCTTGAGCGCGTCTTTCACGTCATCCCACAGGGCGGAACGCTTCAGCGAGTCTTCCACAATGCCTTCCAGTTTCGATTTGCTGCGCGTCAACCCCAGCACGCGCGGCCCGTAGGCCACGTTTTCGAAGATGGATTTCGGAAAAGGATTGGGTTTCTGAAAGACCATACCCACCCGGCGGCGCAGATCGGGCAGGTCGACCGCCGGCGCATAAACGTCTTTGCCGTCCAGCAAAATCTGGCCTTCGACGCGCGTGCCCGGAATGGTGTCGTTCATGCGGTTCAGGCAGCGCAAAAAGGTGGATTTACCACACCCCGAAGGGCCGATCAGCGCGGTGACCATGCGGGGCAAAATCTCCATGCTGATTTTTTCCAAGGCCATTTTCTGGCCATAATAAAAATTGAGATTACGGGATTCGATAATCGGTTGAGAATTTTCCATGCTTGCTATCCATCGAGAATCGGCCTACGCCGAAAAGACTGCCGGGTCCCCTTGCTCGCGCACCGGTGTGGGGCTTCAAAAAAGCCGCTCGTTAACAAAACAGTAACCTTGCGTTAACAATTATATCGTGACATAATGCTACGCTATGGAAAAATTGCGTTTCATCCCCTGCATTCTTCTGTTGATCGGTTTGCTGAGCGCCTGCACGTCGGCAGGCAGCATGGCCGAAATCCCCCAGCAAACCCTTCAAAATATCGGCTCCGATACCATCGTCAATCTGGCGCTGGCCTGGGCAGAAGCCTACCAGCAGGAATCGTCCCAGGTGAACATCTCCGTCACCGGCGGCGGCAGCGGGGCCGGGCTGGCCGCCCTCGTCAACGGCACAGCGGACATCGCCAACGCCTCCCGCCCGATCAAGCAGGAAGAGATCGCCCAGGCCGCTGAGAAGGGCTTCGAACCTTACGAGATTATCATTGCCCGCGACGCGATTGCGGTGGTCGTGCATCCGGATAATCCGATCGAACGGTTGACGATCCAACAGGTTTCTGACATTTACAGCGGCAAAGTCAATAACTGGGCCGAGGTCGGCGGCGAAAACCGCCCGATCGTGCGTCTGTCGCGCGAAACCAATTCGGGCACACACGTCTACTTTCTCGAAACGGTGGTCCGGCTAGATGAAAAAGGAAATGAGACGCTCTTCGCTACCGATACGCTGCTCATGCCCTCGTCCGAAGGCATCAATATGGAAGTGCGCCAGAATCCCAACGCCATCGGCTATGACGGCCTGGGATACCTGACGCCCGAGTTGAAAGTAATCGCCCTGTCTGCCGGCGAAGACGGCCCCTACGTGATGCCGTCCATTGCGACCGTGAACGACGGCACGTACCCGGTTGCCCGCGATCTCTACATGTACACCGCCGGAGAACCTGCCGGCGCGATTCGAGAATTCCTGGATTACGTGCTCTCCACCGCCGGACAAGAGATCGTTTCCGAACAGGGATTCGTGCCTGTAACGTCACCATGACCGATTCTCAACGCCCTTCTTCTCCTTCTCCTGCCCTTCTGCCGCCTTCGCGCCATGACGTCGCCCGGCGTGAAGCGCTGATCAACCGGCTGATCGCCGTTTCGGGCTACTCGGCCATCGTTTTCGTCGTACTGGTGTTCGTCTTCCTGCTGCGCGAAAGCCTGCCGGCGATTGACCCCGACATCCTGCCCAAAGCCTTCCAACTGCGCTGGTACCCGATTGAAGATTACTTCGGCCTGCTGCCGCTGCTCGCCGGAACCCTGGTGGTCACCTTTGGCGCAGCGCTGTTTGCCGTGCCGCTCGGTATCGGCACGGCAATCTTTATCGCCGAGATCGCCCCGCGCTGGGCGCGTGAAATTCTCAAGCCGCTGGTCGAAGCGCTGGCCGGGATTCCGTCGGTCGTGCTGGGCTTCCTGGGGATGCTACTGCTTTCACCGATCTTGCGTGAGACGTTCAACCTGCCCACCGGCCTGACGGCCCTCACCGGGGCGATCCTGCTCGGCCTGATTTCGCTGCCGACCATCGTTTCCGTCGCCGAAGATGCCCTGGACGCCGTGCCGCGCTCGTACCGCGACGCCTCGCTGGCCATCGGGGCCACCGAGCTTCAGACGATCTTCCTCGTCACCCTGCCGGCGGCGCGCTCGGGGGTCATCACGGCCATCTTGCTCGGCCTGGGCCGTTCCATCGGCGAGACGATGACGGTGATGATGGTCACAGGCAACGCCCCCGTGCTGCGCATGAGCCTGCTGACGCCCGTACGCACGATGACGGCGACCATCGCCGCCGAAATGGGCGAGGTTGCCAAAGGCAGCGACCACTATCACATGCTCTTTTTGATCGGCCTGCTCCTGTTTTTGATCTCCCTGGTCATCAACCTGACCGCCGTCAGCGTCATCTTTCGGCAGAAGAAACGCGCCGAACGCATCTTATCGTGAGGGACGCCATGTTTTCGAGTTTTCTTTCCCGCCAGGCAAAGCAAAAAATCGGCTTTGGGCTGCTGACGCTGACCGCGCTGGTTACCATTTTGCCGATTATCTTGATCTTCGGCGTGATCCTGGTCAAAGGGCTGCCGGCGATTTCGTGGGATTTTATTTTCGGTTACCCGAGCGACGGGATGCGCGCCGGCGGCATCTTCCCGGCGGTCCTGGGCACGATTTATCTCACCCTGTTGACGACCCTTTTCGTCACCCCGCTCGGCCTGGGGGCGGCCGTTTATCTTTCGGAATACGCCCCCGATAACGGCTGGACACGTACCATCCGCCTGGCCTTGATCAACCTGGCCGGCATCCCGTCCGTCGTCTACGGCCTGTTTGGCTTGGGGATGTTCGTGCTCTTCATGCGCTTGGGGGTGAGCATCATCGCAGGGGCACTGACGCTCTCGATCATGACCCTACCGGTGATCATCAGCACGGCCGAGGAAGCCCTGCGCGCCGTGCCGCAGTCCTTCCGGGTGGTGAGCATCGCCCAGGGCGCCACGCGCTGGCAGACGATCCAGCGCATCGTCTTGCCGCAGGCGCTGCCGGGCATCCTGACGGGCGTGATCCTGGGCCTGGAACGCGCCGCCGGCGAGACAGCGCCGATCTTGTTCACGGCTGTTGCCTTTTACCTGCCATCGCTGCCTGCCTCGCCGCTCGACCCGACGATGGCCCTACCCTATCACCTGTACGTGATCTCCACGCAGGTGCCGGGGATGCCTGAGCAGATCCAGTTCGGCACGGCACTGGTCTTGCTGGTGCTGGTACTCGGCTTGAACGTCGCCGCCACAGTCATCCGCTCGCGGGCGCGTGCGGCGCGGCAGTGGTGAGGAAGTAACCGCATGGATAAAATCGTCGTCGAAAAACTGATCCTGTCGTACTCCGACGGCACGGAATCGCTCAAAAATATCAACCTGAACGTCCCGGCCAACGCCATCACGGTACTGTTTGGCCCCGCCGGCGGCGGAAAATCGTCGCTGCTGCGCACCTTCAACCGTTTGAACGACCTGGCCGATGTCAAGTTCGTCTCGGGATGCGTGCTGATCGATGGCGTCGATATTCTTTCCCCGCAAACCGATGTCGTGGCCCTGCGCCGCAAGGTGGGCATGGTCTTTGCCCGCCCGGTGGTGCTGCCATTGAGCATTCGCGGCAACCTGACCTACGGGTTGGAAGTGGCCGGCGAGCGCCGTAAATCCGCGCTCAACGAAGCCGCCGAGCGCGCCCTGAAACAGGCTGCCCTGTGGGACGAAGTCCACGATCGCCTGGACGACCCGGCCGTGGCGCTTTCGGGTGGGCAGCAGCAACGTCTCTGCCTGGCGCGCGCGCTGGCCCTGCAACCGGAAATAATTCTGCTCGACGAACCTACCTCCGGCCTCGACCCCATTTCCACCGGCAAGGTGGAAGCTTCTCTCCAGGAGCTCAAGGAAGCGTACACCATCATCCTGGTGCCGCATTCCGTCCAGCAGGCTGCCCGCACGGCAGACTATGCAGGCTTCTTCCTGCAGGGAGAACTGGTCGAATGGGCGCCGGGAAAGAGCCTTTTTACCAACCCCAAAGAGAAACGTACCGAAGACTACGTCCACGGGCGGTTTGGATAACCGCTCGGGCAGGAGAAACGTATCATGACCCGTGAACTGTTCGATCGCGAGATCGCGAAGTTGAAAGACCAGGTATTGGAACTGGGTACGATGGTGGAGAACGCCGTCAACACCGCCGTCGAAGCGCTGCGCCAGGGAGACAAGAAAACCGCCCGCAAGGTGATGGCGGCCGATCAGCAGATCAATGAAAAGCGCTACGAGATTGAAAACAACTGCCTGGTGTTGATCGCCACGCAGCAACCCATGGCCCGCGATTTGCGCCTGTTGGCGGCCATCCTCGAGGTGATCACCGAACTCGAACGCATCGGCGACTACGCCAAAGGCATCGCCCATATCTGCGTTGCTGTCGGAGAAGAAAAGGAAGCCGACGTGCCCCGCAGCGACCTGAAGCAAATGGCAAAAATCGGCCTATCGATGCTCAACGACGCCTTGCAGGCCTTCGTCGTTCAGGACGCCGAGACAGCGCGCAGCATCCCCCAACGCGACGACGAAGTCGATGACTTGTATAACAAAGTTTATCGCAAGCTGCTCAAGCAAATGCTCAACAATCCCGACGCCATCGACAACGCCAGCCACCTGATATGGGCCGCCCACAACCTCGAACGCCTGGCCGACCGGGTGACCAATATCAGCGAACGCATTGTCTTCGTAGCCACCGGTGAAATCATCGAAATGGATCAGTCAGATGATGAACTGCAAAAGATGGCCGCCGAAAAAGAGCTGAAGAAGTGAGGCGCTTTCTCTTGCGCAGGTAGAAAAACGCCGGTAAACTTGCTTTGTAACAAGAGGAATTGACGTAACTTCTCAAATGGACTTCTTCGGGAGGTTTTCATGGGTTCCAGCAAGACTTTGATGTTCCTTGGCGCCGGTTTGTTGTTTTTGATCGCGCTGCCGATTTTGCTGATCGGCATTCTCTTTTTGTGGGCATCTGGCGACGGTGGGGCAAGCGCTTCGGGAAGGGTGGTCGTTGGCCTGGCAACGTCTTGCATCGGCGTGTTGATGATCGCCGGAGGCGTGGTGCTGGCCTGGTTGGGCCTGCGCCCGAAGCCGGGAGACACGACCCAAAACGTAACGCTGAAAGTCGATCTGCCGGGGGACGTCAATTTGGAGACGATAAAGTGCCAGTCGTGCGGCGGCGTGCTGACGATGGACAACATTCAGATGGTAGCCGGCGCGCCGGTGGTCAACTGCCCGTACTGTAAGACCAGCTACCAATTAACGGAAGAACCCAAGTGGTGACCGAGTGCTCCCGTGATGGCCAGGCAGGTGAGACGCCTCACAGGAACGTGTATTTGGAGGTTTCATGAAAAAGCGCTTCTTCATACTCCTGGTCTTGTGCAGCTTGTTTTTGGGCATGCCGGGCAGCGCGCTGGCCCAAACCTACTACTTCAAGGTTCCTCAGGCGGTGATCCATGCTTTCTGGAATGCAGACGGCACCCTTTCCATCGACTACACGTGGGTTTTCGAAAACGAATCCAACGATCGCTTTGAATACGTCGATCTGGGTATTCCGACCAGCGACTTCGACGCCAGCAGCATCTACGCAGACGTAAACGGCAAAGCCATCGCCGTCTCGCAGAACGACTACGAGGGCAGCGGTTCCGGCGTGGCGCTGGTCCTGGGAAACCAGGCCCTCCGCTATGGACAGACAGGCACGGTACACGCCTACGTGGGTGTCGTCCGGCGGGTGCTTCACCCCGATGACGACGATGAAGACTACGCCAGCGCCGTGTTCTCGCCCACCTGGTTCGGATCGTCCTACGTCGATGGCAAGACCGACATGACGGTCGTCTTTCACCTGCCGCCCGACATTCAACCCGGAGAACCGCGCTGGCACAAGGCGCCGGACGGTTTCAACAGCGAGCCGGAAACCGGATTCGACCGCGAAGGCCGCATCACCTACACCTGGCGTAATGCCAACGCCAACAGCTACACCGAGTACGATTTCGGGGCTTCCTTTCCCAAAAAGTATGTACCCGAAAGCGCTATCGTACGCTTCAGCTTTTTAGACGCCATCTTTGGCCTGATCGGCAGCATCTTTGCTGCCGGGTCGCAGTGCTGCATTCCGCTGTTGTTCATGGGGGGCTTTGCCGGCTTGACCGTCTGGAGCCTTTACAGCGACCGCAAACGCCGCCAGCAGTACCTGCCACCGAAGATTTCCATCGAAGGGCATGGCATCAAGCGCGGCCTGACGGCGGTCGAAGCGGCTGTGTTGATGGAACAGCCCGTCGACACGGTGCTGACGATGATTTTGTTCGCCCTGATCAAGAAGAACGCCGCCGAAGTGACCACACGTGAACCCCTGGAAGTGAAAGCTGCCGAACCCCTACCCGGCGGCCTGCGCACCTACGAACAAGAGTTCGTCGAAGCTTTCGACAAAAAAGGCGCCGAACGCCGGCGGGCGATGCAGACGACGATGATCAACCTCGTCAAAAGTGTCACCGAGAAGATGAAGGGCTTCAGCCGCCGAGAAACCGTAGCCTATTACAAGCAGATCACCGAAAAAGCCTGGCGCCAGGTGGAGGCGGCCAACACGCCCGAAGTGAAAAGCCAGAAGTTCGACGAGGTCATGGAGTGGACGATGCTCGACCGCGATTTCAACGATCGTACGCGCGACATTTTCCGTCACCAGCCTGTGTTCGTACCGCTCTGGTGGGGGCGCTTCGACCCCGGATTCGAACGCCGCACGCAGGCGACCCTGCCCAGCGGTGGCTCACGGCCACAGGCCGGGCCGCTCTCCGGCAACCTACGCATCCCCGGTTCGGACTTCGCCGCATCCATCGTCACCGGCATCGAAGGTTTTGCCGGCAGTGTTATCGGCAACGTGACCGATTTCACCAATCGCGTAGTTGGTGCGACCAACCCGTTACCAAAGAGTTCATCCGGCAGCGGCGGGCACCGCAGCAGTGGTGGGGGCAGCAGCTGCGCCTGCGCCTGCGCCTGTGCGGGTTGCGCCTGCGCCTGCGCCGGCGGCGGCCGCTGATGAAAATCGAGCGCGTCTACCAGGTGAGCGATGAACTGCTCGGCGCCTTCAGGCGGCTGATTCCGCAGCTTTCCGCCAGCGGGGTGCCTCCCACCCGCGACGAATTGGCCGAAGTCTTGGCTTCGCCGGACGTGTATTTGTACGTTGCCCGCAACGAAGAAGGCGAAATCGTCGGCTCGTCCACGCTGGCTCTTTATCGCACCCCAACGGCCCTACATGCCTGGATTGAAGATGTGATTGTCGATGAGGCAGCACGCGGCCAGGGCATCGGGGCAGCGCTGACCCACACGGCCATCGAGCAGGCCAAAGCACGCCGCGCAAAGTGCGTCAACCTGACTTCCCGCCCGGCGCGTCAGGCCGCAAACCGCCTTTACCAACGCTTGGGCTTCACGTACTGGGAGACCAATGCTTACCGGTACCGCCTGGAAGATTAATGGTTCCTCGAAATTGGGAAAATGAAGTGTTCTATGAGCACAACGCGCAACGTTCATTGAAACCAAGGAGGATAACCCATGGAACTAGAAGATGCTGCTGCCAGCCAGCCTGCCGATCTCGCACAAGCGGCAGAGGAGACGGCAGTTCTCCAAACCGGTTTTCTCGCTTTGCTGAAATCCAAGGATTTCTTTTTCCTGTGGATCGGGCAAAGTGTTTCTTCGTTTGGCGACAAGTTTACCGAGATCGCCATCCCGATTATGATTTACAACCTGACCGGCTCCGCCCTGCAACTCGGACTGGCCTTTGGTGTACGCCTGACGGCCAACTCGATCATGGGAATCGTTGCCGGCGCCTTGAGCGACCGCTGGAACCGCCGCCTGACGATGATTTACGCCGATCTGGCGCGCGCCCTGTTGATCTTTCTGCTCACATTGGTCCCCTGGCTACCGGTCGCCCTGCCCTATAAGTTGGGGGTACTCTACACCGTGCTCTTCGTCACCGGGGCGCTCAGGCAACTCTATGTGCCGGCCAAGGTGGCCTGTATACCCCAAATCGTCAAGCCCGATCAACTGATGCTGGCCAATTCGCTCGATCAGGCCACGATGATGATTATGGAGTTCGTGGGCTACGGGACGGCCGGGTTGTTGAGCCATTTCATCGGCACCGGGGCGGCCTTTGGCGTGGACGGGTTGAGTTTCGTTTTTTCTGCCATCTGCATCGCCCAAATCGCTTTGCCGGCCATGAAACCCACAGCCGGCGAGCAACCGAAAAGCTCCTTTGTTGAAGATATCGCCTACGGGTTTCGTTATGTGTGCAAAAACGCCATGCTGCTGCGCACGCTCTGGTTGAGCCTGACGGCTCCCATCGCCCTGGGCGTGGTAAGCACCCTGGTTATTGTATATTCACGCCGCGTTTTCCAGGCAGGCGACGCAGGATACGGGCTGATCGAAGCGCTCAATGCCCTGGGACTGTCGGTAGGCCTGCTGATTTTGGTCAACCGGCTGCGCGATATGCGCCGCGATCTGTTCCTGACGGTTGGCGTGATCGGCATGGGGATCGCCTGGCTGCTGGCATTCGGCATCCCCCCCTTGCTGCAACTCGTCTCCTCGACGCCGGCCCTGTGGCTGGCCGTGGCGGCGCCCTTCTTATTTTTTGGCGGCATGGCCAATGGCGCCATCTTCATCGGCATCCGTACCATCATTCAAGAAAACGCGGACAGCCACATCATCGGCCGCGCCTTCAGCGTGATCAGTGTAGCCAGCACTTCGGCTATGCTGGTGGGTGCCCTGTTTGCCGGCCTGGCCGACCTGGTACGCGTGGAATTTATCGTCGTTTCGGCCTCACTGATTCTGCTGTTGATCGGCATCGTATTTTACCTCAGCAGCGCGTTCCGCAAAGCACCAAACCCGGGTTGATGAGCACAAGTTTCTGGCAATCCATCAAAACGCGCCTGGCTTTCAGGGAAGGACGACCTCCTGAAACCGTCCAGCCTCCCGTGGGGTTAAGTCATTATTTGATCGAAAACCCCGGCGAGCAGTCGCGCGTGCACTTGCGGGTCGATCGAGATGGCAGCGGTGTGCTGCTGATCAACGCCAACCGCGTATTTCAGCTAAACCCGACCGCCGTTTTGATGGCTTCTCTCTTCTTGCAGAAAATCCCGCTGGAACGGTGCGTGCAAATCATTCGTCGGACCTATTCGGTCGGCCCGGAGCAAGCGCGGGCCGATTTGCAAACCTTCAACGCGCAACTGGCGGAACTGATTCGTCCGGATGGAGCCTGCCCGCTCCATGAACTTGAACTGGAAACCACGGCCCCCTTCAGCGCCCGTCCATCAGCCCCCTATCGCATGGACCTGGCGCTGACCTACCGCTGCAACAACAACTGTGCGCACTGTTACAACGTCAGGGAGAGCATAGCGCAGGGAACAGCAGCCGCCACACCCGCACAAAACATTCCCGAGCTTTCGACCAACAGTTGGAAGAAAGTCATCGAGCGCACCTGGGCGTTGGGCATCCCGCACATCGTTTTTACCGGCGGTGAACCCACTTTGCGGAACGATTTACCCGACTTGATCGCCTACGCGCAGGCGCAGGGCCAGGTGACCGGACTGAACACCAACGCCCGCCGGCTGGCGGACCCCGGTTTCGTGCGGGCTTTGGTGGATGCCGGGCTGGATCACGTGCAGATCACGGTCGAATCGCACGATGCTGCCGTCCACGACCGATTGGTGTGCGCCCAAGGAGCCTGGAAACAGACCCTCCGTGGGCTGCAAAATGCACTCGCCACGCGGTTGTACGTAATGACGAACACCACGCTGCTGCAAGAAAACGGCCCTCATCTGGCGGACACGCTCGATTTTCTGGCCGCCAATGGGGTACCTACCGTTGGCTTGAACGCACTGATATACGCCGGCCGGGGCGCTTCGGTAGGAACCGGCCTGCCTGAAAGTGCGCTCACGCCGCTATTGGAAATCGCCCGCCAAAAAACGCAGGCCGCCAGGCAGCGCCTGATCTGGTATACCCCCACCGAGTACTGCCGCTTCGATCCCATGCAGCTCGAACTGGGTGTCAAGGGGTGTACGGCGGCACTGTATAATATGTGCATCGAGCCAAATGGCGACGTACTGCCCTGCCAGTCGTACTACCATGCCTTGGGAAACCTGCTGCACGATCCCTGGGAATCGATCTGGAATCACGAGTTGTCCGTCCACCTGCGTGAACGGCACTACATAGCCGAAAAGTGCCTCGACTGTAGCCTGCTGGCAGAGTGCGGCGGCGGCTGCCCGCTTCAAACCGAAATTTCCGGGATGCAAGCTGCACAGCCTGCCCGAAACAGCACGTTCGTTCGGCCGTCGAAGGCTTAACCCGTACACCGGCAACCTTCCAAGCCTGCAACCGTTCCAAGGAGTAAGCCATGACATCCATTCGCGAGTTCCTCAAACGCCAGTTTTCGTCCACACCGCCTCCCCCTCTGGCTGCAGGCACCTATCACTATCAGGCCCCACCGGATGCAGAACTCCCCTACCGTCTGCACCTGCGTGTCGAGCCAGACGGCGATGGGGTTCTGATCCTCAACGCATCCACGGTCATGCACCTTAACCCAACGGCCACTGAATACGCCTATCACCTGGTGCAGGGAACACCGGACGACGACGCAGCGAAAGCCATTGCCGAGCGCTACCGCGTGCGCGTCTCGCAGGCCAAGAAAGACTATCGTGATCTGAAAGAGCGCCTGATGACGCTGGTCAGCACGCCCGACCTCGACCCGGTCACTTACCTCAACTTCGACCGCTTTGCGCCCTATTCGCAGCCCGTCTCGGCCCCCTTTCGGCTGGACTGCGCCCTGACCTACCACTTGCCCGATGGCACCAACCCCGAATATGCCCCCACCAAGCGCGTCGAGCGTGAACTGACCACCGAGGAGTGGAAAGCGATCCTCGACAAAGCCTGGCAGGCCGGCATTCCACACGTCGTCTTCACCGGCGGAGAAGCGACGCTGCGCGGCGATTTGCCCGAGTTGATCCGCTACGCCGAGCAGTTGGGTCAGGTCTCGGGCCTGCTGACCGACGGCCGCAAGCTGGGAAATCCCGATTACCTGAACGAAATTCTGCAAACCGGGCTGGACCACATCATGCTCAACCTCCGGCCCGAAAATCTGGACGTCGCTGCGGCCTTGAGCAACGCCCTTTCAGCCGATATATCCCTCGTCGTCCACCTGACCATTACCCCCGAAAATGCGGCCCGCATGAGCTGGGTCGTCGACAAGCTGGCAGAGAGCGATATTCGCGCTATTTCACTGACGGCCACCGACGACACCCTGCGGACGACATTGGAACACCTGCGCGATCATGCAGCCACGCAGGGCCTGACCCTGGTCTGGGATTTACCCGTGCCCTATTCCACCTTCAACCCGGTTACGCTGGAAACCGATACAGAAGCCCAACCTGACGGCGCCGGCCGCGCCTGGCTGTATGTGGAACCGGATGGCGACGTGCTCCCGGCGCAGGGGGTGAATCAAGTACTGGGCAACTTCTTGCACGACTCCTTCGAGAGCATCTGGAAGGCGGCGGGACGTTAGCGTGAAAACTTCGTATCCTGTTCAGTAGAAAATACCCTTGGCGCGCATCTTGAGCCATCTGAAACCCACCAACGACGAACATATCCGCTTCGGACAACAGGCAGGTTGGACACAGGACCTGCGCCAATACCTTTACAACCGCATCGGAATCCATCACGCCCGGCGTGTTCTGGATGTTGGCTGCGGCACGGGTGTGCTGTTTGGGGAACTGCAAAGCCTTGGCCTGCAAGCGTTCGGCGTGGACATCGACAGCGAACGGTTGAGGCAGGCAAAGCAGTATTCGAACATCCTGGCCTGCGCGAATGCAAAGCTCCTGCCTTATCCGGCGCAAACTTTCAACGTTACGCTATGCCACTTCGTGTTGCTTTGGGCAGGTGACCCCGTAACGATCGTAGGCGAAATGGCGCGCGTCACACAGCCTGGCGGCTGGGTTCTGGCCCTGGCCGAACCCGACTACGGGGGGCGCATCGACTACCCTGAACCACTGTCGCTGTTAGGCGCGTGGCAAAGCGAGGCGCTACGGCAGCAGGGAGCCGACCCACAGGTTGGTCGCAAACTGGCCAGCATTTTTCTACAAGCAGGGCTGGAAAATATCGAAACAGGTGTCTTGGGCGGGCAATGGCCGGCATCGCAAAGCGCATGGGAACTGGAGTGGCAGGTTCTACAAGATGACCTGGCTCAACTCCCCGATGCATGGCAGCAGGACAGGCTTCCGGCGTTATACGAAATCGAACGACAGTCGCGCACACGTGGCGAACGTGTGCTTTTCGTACCCACGTTCTGGGCCTTGGGAAAACCGCAAAAAAACACCGTGTAAAAAACAAAGAATAATGGTATCCTTACAGTATATGAATGTGGGATTATCGTGACGATGGGGCATCCTCACCACCGCAATTTCCAAACTCATGCCACAACCCACACGTTTCTACTGGCGTTTGTACTTCACTAATCTATGGACATGGCTCTTCCAGTTTCAATGGGGGTAACTCCGAACAGGAATATCTTCTGCGAAAAAGAAGACCGTTAACTTCTTGCAAGAGAAGAAAATTTTATTTTTCAGGAGTAAAAAGATGAGTCAACCACAAAAAAAGCTTCGATTTGGCGCCATCGTATGGGCTATGGTGCTCGGTCTGGTTTTGGTGTTTGTCTTTCTGCAAAGCGCCCAGGCCACGAGCTTACAGCAAGAACAGCCACCCGAAGATCCACACATGCCGGAAGCCGTTCAAGCCAGCCTGGCGGTCACAACGCTAGTCGACACACCACGCGAAGACAACCTGGTACGGCCGGGTGGCTCGCTGACCTTCACCATCCGTTACACCAACACAACCGGGGGCAGCATCGCCAACGTGATCATTTCAGATACGTTGGGCAAGGGACAGGTCTATCACGGCGTTTACCTGGCAAGCGACCCAAGCATCCAGTATCAACGAAACGGCCCGCTGGCGATGGAGTGGACGATTCCCTCCCTGCCAGCCAACGCATCCGGTAACATCACCTTCTACACGACGGTTTACACAACGGTCGAACCGGTAGCCACCAAGTCGCCGATTTTTATCGGCAACGCCGTCAAGATTTTTTCGAACCAGAGCGGGATTACCGGCGATCAGGACGATACGGTCGCCGTGGTATGCGGACCCTTGCTCGAACTGACAAAAATCGTCGGCCCAACCCGCGTACTACCGGGGCACATCCTCGCCTACACCATCACCGTTTCGAACATCGAGCGCCAAGATTCTATCGAGGCAACCAACCTGGTGATTACCGATGCCCTACCGGCAAAAACCACGTACCTGGATTCCGACCAGGGCAGCCAGTACGTGAGCGATGCCAACGCCGTCGTGTGGCACATCGCCGGCCCGCTCTATCCGGGTGAGCAGCTAACGCTCCACTTCCGCGTGTATGTTGCTATCGATGCAGTTACCAACACCAGTATCGTCAACGCCAATAATGCTTATCGGGCACGCGCTTCGGAGATTAAGCTGGCCGACGTCCTCGGAAAGATTCATGCAGCGTCTATCGTAAGGCCCTTGCTGGAGAAGCAGGCCTTCGCGGCAACCATGGTGAGCACGATACCGGAGGTCTTCCCAACCGAGGAAGTGACCTACACAATCACCGTTTACAACCCTCTAAATGAAAACCTGACCAACGTTGCACTTACCGACACGCTGCCTGGCAATCCTGTCCCGTTCACCTACCTGCGCCCGGCCTACGGCGACCCGGCACCGACGGTGTTGAACAATGGGCGCGAACTGGCCTGGACGATCAGTTCCCTCCCCGCCTGGGGAAAGGTAACCCGATCGTTCGTCGTGCAAATTCCACGCCAGACCTACATCAACGTCAACGCGACCCTTACCGAGTATTTCAACACGTTAAACGCTTATCATCCTGAAGCAGCCTACAGAAAAGAGATCAACCTGGCCCGCGTACGCGTAAAAGCGGCCATGATCATGGAAAAGATTGTCTCCAACAATATCACCCAACCCGGCGTGACCATCTTTTACACCATCACGCTCAAGAACGTCGGGCCATTCCTGATCGACGGCATCCGCCTTACCGATACCATCCAGAGCAGCAGTGATTCGCGAAAAACGCACTACTACTACATGACCGAAGGGCCTAATCCGCTACCCGGATACGATGAGAACCCGATCGTGTGGCAGGACCCCTATCTTTCGGTTCCATCGAAAATGAACCTCCAAATTGCTTTTGCCGCCATTGCCGACGGAGACTGGTTGAGAACCTACTGTAACGGGGTCAAGGCCTCTTCACCGGATGCTTATATTCCCGAGCGCGTAAACCTGGCGTGCTTTTTCCTCGATTCACCGATGAAGATCAACAAGACCGTTACGCCCTCCAGCATCTATCCGGGCGGCGAGGTGGAGTACGAAATCACGCTCTACAACACCAGTCTCGTCAACGAAACCTTCACACTCGATAGAATCGAAGACACGTTACCGTCAGGCTTTTACCAGGTCGGCGGCTCGAACAGCCAGGTAGCGTTGATCCCGGTGGATCCGGATTACCCGATCGCCCCCGATGAAACGTGGACGGGGAGCTTTACCGCACGCGTGACGACAGACGTCGGTTGTAACCTCTTACCGAGGGTTTACTGGAACACAACCGGCAGTGTCCGGCAGTACTACACGACGCCAAGCGCTTTCTACGCGTACAATGCAACGAACCTTGCACCGCTCACCGTCAATCCGCACGTGCTCGTAGACCTGCTTCCCTACCGCCGTACGACGCCGCCCGGTTCGGTGGTCAGCTACACCTTGAGCCTGGATAACCAATCCGCAGACACGTTGACGAACGTCAACCTCGTACTGACTTTGCCCACAGACCTCTACTACACCCCCACGTATGTCGGAATACAACAGGGGCCGGCGCCGGCCGTCAACGGCCAGACGCTGACCTGGAGCAACTTAACCTTGCCCGGTCACACCGAAACCCTGTTCATTTTCACCCTTCAAATCCCAGGAGCGCCGGAAACACCCGTGCCCCCACCGACGCGTTCCCTCGTCCCCACCTGGAGCGCAACTGCGTCAAATGGCTGCGTCGGGCGCCTCGATACCGGCGTCAAACCAAACGGAAACGGCCTTATCGTCGTCGACCCGTATCCCGTGACGCTGATAAAAACCCCCATTACCGACTGGGTGCCGCCCGATTCGCTGGTCGAGTACGTGGTCACCGTCGTAAACAAAGACACCTATCCCTTTGTGATCGACTCGATCACCGATATCATGCCAAACGGCTTCAGCTATGTTTCCATGGTCATCGGTCCAGAACCTGAAGTGAACGAAGAAACCAACCAGCTTGTCTGGCGGAATGCAACCATTCAACCGGGCGGGAACAGTTGGCGTATACGGATGCGTTCTGCCACCCTGTATGGAGAGTACTACAACAAGCTGGCCGCCACAGACAACGAAGTCACGATTCAATCCATCACAGCCAACCCGGTCAGTGTTGTTCCGTCGGTGTCCATCATCAAACGGGTCGGGGTGGATCGCGCCAACCCGGGCAGCATCATTCCCTACACCGTCACCCTGATCAACCTGAGCGAAGTGGCCTATACGCAGATCCGCATCACCGATACGCTGCCGACCGGCTTCACTTACGTCGACATGATCAAAGGCCCAGTACCGGCCTCCCTGGGGCCAAATGGTACCCAACCGGTCTGGACGGGCCTGAACCTGCCGGCCAACTGCGGCCCTAATGGCTGCAAAGTGGAAATCGTTTTCAGGGTTCGCATCGGCATCGGAGTCCCAACCGGCACGTACTACAATCTGGTCAGTGCGCAAAGCAACAGCGGTTCGATCCCGAACCTGGGCGAAACCGCACCCGTTTTCGTCACCGATCAACCCCTGCCTCCGCCGGGCAGCGAGCGGGTTTACCTGCCGATCCTGATACGTTGACCGTAAAATAAAGCATGGGAAACACCCACCGGCCAGCCCGGTGTGGTGTTTCCCATGTGCACGCTTCTTGCATCCAAGAAGCGTGGTTGATTCGAAAACGGGTGTGCGACGTTCTAAGCCGCACACCCGTTTTTTGGTTGTTTACCAGACGAAAACACGCAAAGACTGTCTGAAAAATACCGCTGACTGGTGCGACGCACTTCCATGAAGGATAGGTAACACCTGTTTCTCATCGGCAAAGTGCGTCGCGCCTTGCTTTTCAGACAGCTTCTCAGGGGTACACCCGCTTGATCGTGCGCGGGTAGGGAATGGCCTCGCGAATGTGTTCGATACCGCACAACCAGGCCACCGTACGTTCGACGCCCATGCCAAAGCCACTGTGGGGTACGCTGCCGTACTTGCGCAAATCGAGATACCATCTGAAGGCTTCTTCAGGCAGTTTGTGCTCGTGGATGCGCTGCAACAACAGATCGTGGCTGGACATGCGCTCGCTGCCGCCAATGATTTCACCATACCCCTCCGGAGCGAGCAAATCCACGCTTTTACAGACTTCCGGCCGGCCCGGCCAGGGTTCCATGTAAAACGCCTTGACCTGAGTCGGATAGCCGTACACAAGCACCGGCTTCTCGAAGCGGGACGTCAACTCGGTTTCGTGGGGAGAGCCGAAATCCATGCCCCACTCGATCTGGAGCAATTCTTTCTTTTCGGGGTCATCCGTCTCGGCGCGAATTTGCTGGATCATCGCCAGGGCGTCATCGTAAGAAATACGCGGGAACGGTGGGGCGATCTTCTCCAGGACGGTCGTGTCGCGCCCAAGCGACTTTAGCTCGGGCTGGCGTTCGCGCAGTACGCGCTGGACGATGTGAGAGACAAACTGCTCTTCAACTTCCATCAACTGATCGAGATCGCAGAAAGCGATCTCCGGTTCGACCATCCAAAACTCGGTCAGGTGACGGCGGGTTTTGGATTTTTCGGCGCGGAAGGTGGGGCCGAAGCAGTAGACCTTGCCAAAGGCAAAGATATTGGCTTCGTTATACAGTTGCCCGCTCTGGGCCAGGTAGGCTTTCCCCTCGTCGAAGTAGGGCGTCTCGAACAGCGTGGTGGTCCCTTCACAAGCTGCCGGCGTCAGGATGGGCGTATCCATGTTGATGAAACCGTGGCCGTCGAGCCACTCCCGGATGGCGGCCATGACGGTGGCGCGCACGCGTAAAACCGCCCACTGGCTGGGCATACGCATCCATAAGTGGCGGTGATCGAGGGCAAAATCGGGGCCATGCTCTTTGAGCGCCATGGGATAGTCTTCACCCGCAAGCTGGATCACCTGAACGTCCTTGATGCCGATCTCGTAGCCCCCTGGGATACCCGGCGAGCGCGGATCGGCGCGCACACTGCCGCTGACGGCCACAGAAGATTCTTGTGAAACATGCGTCAAGGCTTCGAAAAGCCCTTCAGGCAGATCGTTTTTGAAAGCGACACACTGCACAAAGCCTGAACCGTCACGTACGAGCAGGAAAACCAGCTTGCCTTTGTGCGTGCGGTTATAGACCCATCCCTGCACGGTCACGTCCTGGCCTTCGTAAGCGGCGATTTGATCGACACGAATAACTGGTGGCATGGAAACTCCTTAGCGAAGAGAGAGAATAGAGAGTAATCACAGACAAATTGTACTACCACTCTCCGTTCTCCAGGCGCGCTTACACAACCTTCAAATGCAATTCTTTGAGCTGCTTCGCATCCGCTGCGGAGGGCGCATCGGCCATCACATCGCGCGCGGCCTGGTTTTTCGGGAAGGGGATCACCTCACGGATGTTCGGCTCGTCGGCAAAGAGCATGACGATGCGATCGATCCCCGGGGCCATGCCGCCATGCGGCGGCGCACCGAACTGGAAGGCTTCGATCAGGTGCCCGAACTTCTGCTCGATTTCTTCCTCGCTCAAGCCGAGCAGCTCAAATACCTTGCGCTGGATGTCGCTGCGATGGATACGGATCGAACCTGAAGCCACTTCGTAGCCGTTGCAGACCATGTCGTAGGCATCCGAGAGAATGGAACCCGGATCGGTTTCGAATCGGTCGAGGTGTTCCATGCGCGGCATGGTGAAGGGATGGTGGGCGGCATCCCACTTCTTCTCTTCCTCGTTCCACTCGAACATGGGAAAATCGACCACCCAGGCAAACGCCAGGATGCTCTTGTCGGCGAGGTTGAGGCGGTCGCGGAAGAGCAAGCGCAACTGGCCAAGTGTCTTGTTGGCAACGGCCTTCTGATCGGCGACGAAAAGGATCAGGTCGCCTTCTTGGGCGCCGGTCTTCTGACGCAACTGTGCGACCTCGGCCTCGCTGACGAACTTGGCCCCGCTGCCCTTGAGGCCGTCGGCGGCCAGCCCCAGCGTGACCAGGCCCCTGGCGCCCTGCGCCTTGGCAAACTCGACCAGGTCATCCTGCTCCTTGCGGCTGTACGCAGCACAACCCGGCGCAACGATGCACTTGATCACGGCGCCGCTGCCCAAGGCGCCCTGAAAGACCTTGAATTCGCTTTGCGTGAAGATTTCGCCCACATCCACCAGCTCAAGCCCAAAACGCAGGTCGGGCTTGTCCACGCCGTAGCGATCCATCACTTCGCTGTGAGAGAACTTGGGCCAGGGAGAACTGTACAGGCGCTTATGCGGCACGAGGGCCGGCACCATGGCCGTGAACAGGCCTTCGACCACGGCCAGAATGTCGTCGCGGTGAACGTACGACATCTCCAGGTCGAGTTGGGTGAACTCGGGCTGCCGGTCGCCGCGCAAATCCTCGTCGCGGAAGCAACGGGCAATCTGGAAATAGCGTTCGACGCCTGCCACCATCAGCAACTGTTTGAGCTGCTGCGGTGACTGCGGCAGGGCATAGAATTCCCCCGGATGGACGCGTGAGGGCACCAGGTAGTCACGCGCCCCTTCGGGCGTGGTCTTGAAAAGGATGGGCGTCTCGACTTCGATGAAGCCTTCCTGATCCATATAATCCCGAATGAACTTGACCATTTTGTGGCGCAGCACCAGGTTGCGGGCCATGCGCGGGCGGCGCAGATCGAGATAGCGATATTTCAGGCGCAAGGTTTCATCCACCAGTTCATCTTCTTTGTTGATCGCAAAAGGCGGCGTCTTGGCCGGGTTGAGCACGGTGAGGTGGCGGGCAGACACCTCGATCTCGCCGGTCTCCAGGTTGGAGTTAACCATTTCGCTGGGCCGGGCCTCCACGATGCCTTCCACCCGAATCACCCACTCGGCGCGCACGTCGGCGATGGCATCGTGCACTTCGGCGTTGATGTCAGGGTTGGCGACGATCTGGGTGATGCCATAACGGTCGCGCAGGTCGATGAACACCAGGCCGCCGTGGTCGCGGCGGCGGTGGACCCAGCCGGCCAGGGTCACGGTCTGTCCCTGGTGAGCGGGGCGCAATTCTCCGCAGGTATGCGTCTTATACATGCCATCCTCCTTGGGAAAAGCCAAAAATAAAAATCGCCCGGACGGGGGTGGTCGGGCGATTTAAGGTCAGGGTTCGTTATACTGGCAGCCGTTAACCTCTCGCCCGATGGGGAGCATTATTATCGTTATCGTTATTGTTGGCAAAAGGAAGGGCAAACCAGGGGGACATACATAGCTCCAAATTGGGCCGATTATACCCTAACTTCATCGAGAAGCAATGAGGAAATTCTGCAACCAGGCCAACACCGTCTCACCCACGGCATCCAGGCTTTCGGCAGAAACCTTGTCGAGCGTGTCGGCCGTCGTATGCCAGTATGGGTAATCGAAGTCGATAATATCCACGGCCGGGATACCGGCATCGCGAAACGGGATGTGATCGTCGATCATGCGGTGCCTGGGTTGGTCAATGAACTGGGGATAACCCAATGCTTCTGCCTGCTGCCAGAGTTGATCGGTCAAGGCAGCATCGGAGTTTCGCTCCCGGTAGATATTCAAATCGGCGTCGCCGATCATGTCGACAATGACGACCGCGTCGGGCTTGGGAACGTCGCCTTCGAAGCGCTCTGCCAGGGCGAGCGAGCCTAAAATCCAGTCCCAGCCGGCGATCCGGCCATTGTCTTCGGCATCCAGAAAGGCCAGCCAGACCTGCCCCGGGGCGTCTTTCGGGAAAACGCGCGCCAATTCGAGCAAGACGGCCACCCCCGAGGCGCCATCGTTGGCCCCCGGCACCGGCTGCGTGCGCAGCGCAGGGTCGGGATCCTCGTCGGCCACGAAACGCGAATCGTAGTGGGCGCCCAGCAAAACCCACGGATTGCCGCTGCCGCGCTTCGCGATCACGTTGCGGAGGGGCGCCTGCTCGTGCGGTGTTTCCTGGATTTCGACCTCCCAGCCCGATTTTTTCAGTTCGGCCACCATCCAATCGACGGCTCGCTCGTGCGCCTGGCTGCCCACCGTACGCGGGCCAAAAGCCAGCTGGGTTTCCACGTCCCGCAGGGCGCGCTGGCCGTCAAACCCGGCCGGCGCGGAAGCACAAGCGATCAGCAAAGCGGTAATCCAGGCAAAGATCAGCAAGCGAGTTTTCATCGTCGTTTTCTACGCCTCCGAGATCAGGTGATAGTGCAGTTGCGCCACGTCCTGGTAGGCGCCGCCGTTGACGATCAGCCGGTAGCCCTTCTCGCCCAGGCCCAACTCATTGACCAGTTCCTGCGCCACGCGTACGATTTCATGAACGATGGGGAAATCCTCCGGGCGCAGGTCGGCAAAGCTGGCAATTTCCCGTTTGGGAACGATCAGAATGTGGGTTTTGTAGGCGGATTGGGGATGGGAAAAGGCAATCACCAGCTCGGTATCACGCAACTTGTTTACGGGCATGAAAGCGGTCATGTGGGCAAAACTCCAACGGATAACGGCCGCGCCAAGAGCGCTTCTGGCAAAGCCAAAAAGCAAGTTAGCAAGGAAATTTTTAGCGCTCGACATTGGAATAGACGAAATTCAAGAAGCCACCGGCGTCCGGCACGGCCTGGGGAAGAGAAAAACCTACCGAGGCCAAGCAACGCTGTGAAGCAACATTCTCCACTTCCGTTCCAGCCGATATCACGGTAAACTGCCTCGCTTCTGACCTTTGGAGTAGCGCTTGCAGTATCGCCTTTCCGTAGCCGCGCTGGCGCAATTGCGGGTTGACCGCATACGAAATCGCGGCGCTGCCATCGGGCTGCCTGTCCATTTGTACATAGCCAACCATTTGATCCTCATCCTGGATCATCCAACAAAAAACGCCGGGCGTCTTCGTCACGTAGTCGAGCAAACGCTTTGAGGGTGGCTGTAACCAACGCCTGGTTTCTGAGTCGGAAAACCAGGACTCGTAGACCGGATAGCAGTCCTGATCGAAAGGAGTAAACACGAGGCAGCTCATGCCAGGCCCTGTAACAAAGCCTCCAGTTCGCGCTGCGAACGGGCGGCGTAGGCCTGGTAGCGCTGGCGCTTCTGGCGCACCGGCTTGTCGCCGGTCTCTTCCAGGGTTGGCAGGATGCCGAAGTTGGCCTTCATCGGCTGAAAGTCGTCGGCCGCAGCGTGCGTGATGTAGTGGCACAAGGCCCCCAGCATGGTGCTGCGTGGCAACTCAACGGGCGCCTGACCGTGCAAGAGGCGGGCGGCGTTCCAGCCGGCGAGCAGGCCGGTGGCCACGTTGCCCATGTAACCTTCCACGCCGGTGATCTGGCCGGCGAAGAAGAGATCGTCGCGGGCAACGGTTTGCAGTGTGGGCCGTAAGAGGGCCGGCGAAAAGATGAAGGTATTGCGGTGCATCTGGCCGTAACGGGCAAACTCGGCGTTCTGCAGGCCAGGGATCAGGCGCAGCACACGGCGTTGTTCGGGAAAGGTAAGGTTGGTTTGAAAACCGACAATGTTGTATAACGTACCCGCCAGGTTATCCTGCCGCAGTTGTACGACTGCGTAAGGCCGCTTGCCCGTACGCGGGTCACGCAGGCCGACCGGGCGCAGTGGGCCAAAGGCGAGTGAATCCCGGCCGCGGCGCGCAAGGATTTCAACCGGCAGGCATCCTTCAAAAAAGTGCCCTGCCCCGGCGCGCACGCCGCCTTCCAACGCAAGCTCGAAATCCTTGAGGGCAATGCGTTCGGCCGACAACAGAGCGTCGATAAAGGTGTCGTATTCATCCTTCGTCAGCGGGCAGTTAACGTAGTCGCCTTCCTCGCCGGCATCAACTTCGACCGGTCCGCTCCCGGCAGGCTCGACCAACGCGGCTTCGAGCGACGCTTTGGCGGCCGAATGGCGCCCATAACGCGAGGCGCGGTAAGCGATGGTCATGTCCACCGAGTCGATGTGCACGATGGGCGCAATGGCATCGAAGAAGTAGAGCTGTTCCTGCCCGGTGAAGGCCAGGATCGCACGCGTCAGCGCCGGGGAAGTCAGCGGACCCGAGGCAACGATCGCCGGTGTGGACGGAATTTCAGCAGCCTCAGCCCGGATCACCTGGATATTGGTGTGGCCTTCGACTGCCTGCGTCACCTTGCGCGCAAATGCTTCGCGATCTACCGCCAGCGCCCCGCCGGCAGGGACGGCGGTCTCCACGGCCACACGCAGCAGCAACGACCCGAGGCGCTCGACTTCACTTTTCAACACGCCCGAAGCCCGATCGGCCTGCATGGCCCCCAAAGAGTTCGAACAGACCAGTTCAGCCAGGTCCGCCCCTGCATGGGCGCCCGTTGCGACGGCGGGACGCATCTCGTACAGGCAAACCCGGACGCCGCGCTGCGCCGCCTGCCAGGCGGCTTCACAGCCGGCCAGCCCCCCACCGATGATCGTCAAAACGGTCTCCGTCATGGATAACTGTACTCGAAAGCTCCGGTGTTGATATTCAAGACGTACACCTTCGTTTCGAGATTAGCCCAGTAGTAAGGTCCCTGCCAGATACCTGCGTCCATCCAGTAGGAATCTTCCGACCAGGTTTGGATGGGAAGGGAAAAGATCTGGGTCACCGAACCATCGTCCGTGTCGAGTCTCTCCGCAGAAAACTGGTTGGGCTGGCTGCCGGCTTTGAATAAGAGCAGGCCTTCCCCTTCGAGCCGCCAATCCCAAGCCGAAGCGCCGCGGCTAAGAGAACCGCTCACTTCATCCGGCGGCTGAAAAGGCTGACTCTCGCCCAGGTCGTACACCCAACGCTGCTCCCCCGTTGCCGGATCGACGCCCCACAAGGCAAAGCGCTCCGAGCCGCGCGTGCGGCGGGCGCGCACGATCAATGTGTCGCCGGCCATCGTCAAGGGCAGGGACTCGTAATCTTCGATGTCCAGCAGGGAAGTGCGTTCCGCCGTCTTCTGATCGACCGCCCAAATCTGCCCACCATAAGCATAATAAACGGTTGCAGGGGTTGCCAAAACCAACGAATCGCCCGAAGAGGGCACGTAACTTTTCTCGTCAACGCTTTGCCAGGCCAAAACGCCCGTGCCGACATCCCAACGCTCGACACAACTCGGCGAGGACCCGTACAGGAAATACACGCTGCCGGTATCGAGGGTCCCGTCAGAACCGGGGGCAAACACGAACAAAGAACTGCCGGTTATACCGCTCGCCCAACCCGGGCTGCCTGGATCTTCACAAGAAGGCGTCACTCGCTGGCGCTCGCTGCCATCGGCCAGATCGAGGAAAAACAGGCTGGTTTGGTCGTCGGCCTCATCGATCACGGCCACACTGTGGGAGAGCAGCGTATAAGCACGGGTGTAACCGTTCAAACGGCGCTGCCAGGCCTCCTCACCTGTGGCGGTGTCGAAGGCCTGCAGGGTATAATCCTGCGTCAGGACAAGCACCCGGTTCCCCTGCACGGCCAGGATGCCATCGCCGTAAGACAGCTTATCGGCCAGTGCAACCTCCCAGAGTGAAGCGCCGGTTTCGAGCTTCAGCGCTTTCAGTTGGTCATCTTTTTCGACCAGGAAGAGCGTGGTGTCGTTGGCTGCCAGCGCACGCACGTCACTGATACTGTCCAGCGGCGTCGTGCGCCAGAGAAATTTCTTTTCCGCCAGCGACAGGCGACCGACCGCATAGGTCTCTTCGGCGAGGTCGTAGCTCATGGCGATGACATCCGACGGCCCGTCATCGACGCCGGGAACGAGAATGTATGGATCGTGCACCTGCAAAGGCGCCGGGTTGACGGAGATAGGCGAATGTGGATCGAATAAAACAGCTGCGGCTGCGATGCCGCCAACCACAAGGAAGATGAGAAGCAGGACCATCACACTTGAACACGCTGAAGCACCGGCTCCGGCCACGGCGGCGCCGCCAGCCACCCTGGCCGCATGCTTTGGCGGTATGGGGATGGCGCCGGCCTGGATGATAATTTGCGGCTGCGCCGGGGGCCCAAAGCCGGGAGGAGCGTCTTGGGGTGGCAAAACTCGCTCGAGGCCGGCCTTACAGTAGGGGCATGGCATACTGGGTTTGCCCTCCGGCCAGACGATCGGCGCGCCGCAAGAAGGACATTGGTTTTTTCGGATGGTTGCTTCTTCTGTCATGGAAAGTTCCTTTGGTGGAAACGACGTGGATGGCAGTAATTTTACTTGGATATTTAGATTGGTTGAAGAGAAAAGTAAGAACGCTGGAAACGACAAGCGTTCTTGATAGGCTTTGAAAGCCATTTGGAGCATAATCACTGCAACCACACAAGGAGAAATCAGGATGCGTGAAGTTGCCATTCTTGGAATTGGGCAAACGCCCGTCGATGAACACTGGGACAAAACTCTGCGCGAACTAGCCGGGGAGGCCATCTTCGCGGCAATGAACGATGCCGGGCGCAACCAGGCCGATGGCTTGTTCGTCGGCAACATGATGTCGGCGATCCTCAGCCACCAGGAGAACCTGGGAGCGCTACTTGCCGACTGGATCGGCCTGCCCGGCATCGAAGCCGTGAAAGTGGAAGCCGCCTGTGGTTCCGGCGGGGCCGCCGTACGCGCCGGGCTGATTGCCGTTGCCTCGGGCGAGCTGGATTCGGCCCTGGTGGTCGGCATCGAAAAGATGACCGAAACGGTGCCCGGCGAAATGACGGGCGCCCTGGCTACCGCCGCCGACCAGGATTACGAAGCCGAGATGGGCTTGAGTTTCGTGGCGATCAACGCCCTGGTAATGCAGCGTTACCTGCACGAAACGAACTGGAAAAAGGACGATTTCGCACCCTTCCCGATCAACGCCCACGCCAACGCCGTCCACAATCCCTTTGCCCGCCTGCGAGACCCCATCAGCCTGGAAGCCTACCGCAAGGCGCGCGCCATCGCCGAACCGATCAACCTGCTGGACGCTTCCCCGACCGGCGACGGCGCAGCGGCCTTGTTGCTGGTCCCGGCGGAAACGCTGCGGCCAGGCCCGCGCCCGGCGATCACCATCGCCGGTTCGGCCTCTGCAACCGACAGCATCGCCGTTCACAGTCGCAGGAACGGCGCCTGGCTTACGGCCGGCGAGCTTTCGGCCCGAAAGGCTTACCGGCAGGCCGGCGTCGGGCCTGAGGACATCGACGTCTTCGAACTTCACGACGCCTTCTCGATCATGGCCGTGCTTTCGCTCGAAGCCTGCGGCTTTGCCGAGCGCGGCCAGGGACCCCGCCTGGGGCTGGATGGCGCCATCACCCCGCAGGGGCGCATCCCGATTTGCACGTGCGGCGGCCTCAAAGCGCGTGGGCACCCGGTCGGAGCCACCGGCGTGTACCAGGTGCTCGAAGTGGTGCAGCAATTGCGTGGGGAAGCCGGCGCAACCCAGGTCGATGGCGCAAAAATCGGCATGGCGCAAAACATCGGCGGCAGCGGAGCCACTATCGTCACGCATATTCTGAAGAAGGGATAAAGGCCGAGATTTGAAAGTTTTAACCTTCCGCCTGCACCTCGATCGCCATGCTATAATCCAGCCTTGGAGGTGTCCCATGAAGCGACCGTTCACGGCCATCCTTTTTGCTGCATTCGTCCTGTTACTTTTTCTGGCGCGGCCGGCGCAGGCCGGCGAGCCTGTGGTTCGCGCCGTGCTCTTTTACTCGCCCACTTGTGGGCACTGTCATTACGTCATGAGCGAAACCCTGCCGCCGCTGCAAGAAGAATATGGCGAGCAGTTGCAAGTCGTGACCGTCGACGTGTCGAGCGTGGAAGGAAACGCGCTGTACACCGCCGTTCTGGCGCAGTACCAGACTCCACCCGAGCGCACGGGGGTACCGACCCTCATCATCGGCGAGACCTACCTGGTCGGTTCGCAGGAAATCCCCGAACAACTGCCAGAGCTGATCGCCGCCGGGCTGGCAGCCGGTGGGCTGGATTGGCCGGAAATTGCCGGGCTGGAAGCATTCGTCACACAGCAAGGGATGCAAATCGCACCCCCTGCCAACGAAGCGGACGAAGCCAACGAAGGCCCGGCCTGGTTGCAAAAGTTCAACCGCGACCGCACGGCCAACACCATCGCCGTGATCGTGCTGGCGGCCCTGCTCTTCAGCCTGATCGCTTCCGTGACCCTTACCTTGAGCAGCCGCCCCATGCCGGCCATGCAAAGCTGGTACTCCGTTGCGCTGCTCGTCTTCGCCTTGCTGGCCATCCCTTCCATTTTTGACCTCGCGCAGACCCAGGGGTTGGCCTTTGTGCTGGCCCTGATCGTAACTGGCATTTTTGCGATCCAGATCGCCGCCCCAATCCTGATCCTGGCGGGCAAAGGAGAAGGGCCGGTGCTGAAAGACTGGTTCACCTGGGCCGTGCCGCTGATCGTCATTGCCGGGATCACCGTCTCGACCTACCTGGCCTTTGTCGAAGCCACCCAGGCCGTCCCGGCGTGCGGGCCGGTGGGCGACTGCGGCACCGTGCAGGAGAGCGAGTACGCCATGCTCTTCGGCGTTTTGCCGGTGGGTGTGTTCGGTCTGATGGGCAACCTGGCCCTGCTGGCTGCCTGGCTGGCCAAGCAGTTTGGGCCGGCATCGCTCAAGAACCTGAGCGCCCTGGCGCTGTGGGGCATGTCCGTCTTCGGCGTGCTCTTCTCCGCTTACCTGACCTTCCTCGAACCTTTCGTGATCGGCGCCACCTGCATGTGGTGCATCACCTCGGCCGTCACCATGATCCTGATGCTCTGGGTCACCACACCCGCCGCCAAGGAAGCTCTGGGGTTCACGGGTGAAGAAGACGACGAGGACGAGGGTGAAGAAGAAGTCGAAGGCTTGCAGGTTGCGGGCTGAAAGCTGCGCTCAACTTCTTAGCATCGAGGCCCCATGCACGAACTCGCCGTCACCGAAAGCATCCTCAACATAGCTCTGCAGCACACCCCGGCCGGCAAACGCATCGGCCACATTCACCTCGTCATCGGGCAGTTCTCTTCGATCGTTGATGATTCGGTGCAATTCTACTGGGACAGCATCAGCGAAAACACACCCGCCCAGGGGGCCAGGCTTCATTTCCAGCGTATCCCGGCCGAGTTGCAGTGCCAGGACTGCCAGCACACTTTCGCACCCGGCCGGGACGACTTCGATTGCCCGGCGTGCGGCAGCGTGCACGTCAAGGTGATCCGGGGGGAAGAGTTTTTCGTCGAGTCGATCGAAGTGGACGACTGAACAGGTTTTTGGGGAAAGCTGAAGACTGTGGCAAGACGGGGAACAATCGTGGGCGCCAGAAAGTCAGATTTAACGTATGTCTTCAACCATCTCACCTGACCTGGAAAGGGGTATTTTTCATGAAGCACCTTCATCTGATGCCGAAACGTTTCTTGCTGTTCTGCGCCCTGGGCGTGATTGTGCTGGCCGCCTGCAACGCCGGGGCCAGTACAAAGCCTCCATCAAGCGCCACATCCACGCCAACGGCTCAGCCGGCACCGACAAGCAGCGCCACACCGGCAATCACCGCTACGGCTAGCGCCACCGAGACGGAACCCGTGTCCGATGCCACACCCTGGCCGGATCTCAGCCCGGCAAAACCGTTTGCCATCCTGGGCAAGGGTCTGGCTGGCGAAGTCGTGCGTTCACCCGATGGCAGGCTGATTGCCGTCCTGGAAGGAAAAGAAACAGAAAACCCCACCCTGCGCTGGTTGGATGCGGCCAGCGGCGAAGAACTCGGCACGGCCGATCCAGGGTCTTATTCCTGGTCAAACATTGAAGGGTTCAGCAGCGATGGCCGCTGGTTAGTTGCATCAAAACAATCGTTTCAGGTCTACGATATGGATTGGGAAAGTGCAACCTCCATCATCAATACAAGCACGGGGGAAATACGGGAATGTGATTGTGCCAGAGGCATCCGCTTCTCAGCCGATCAACGGTATATTTCATGTGTTAATGATGGAAGCAGGTACTCCGAATATTCGGTAACGCCAATACGTTTCAGCTTCGCCAGCGTTTTCCCTCTTGAACCGGAAGATACTTTTCAGGCTCCAGATTACACAGTTTTGTACCCAGAAAATCCCAATAACATGAGTGCGCCCGCGATCAGCCCTGATAACCGCCTGTTGGCAGCCGGTTATCACGACAACAGCAACTATTTGCTCTATCTCTGGGATTTCAAAACCGGCGCCGAACAGTTTTCGATCCCTCACATTGCCCAAATCAATAGCGTGGACTTTAGCCCCGACGGGCGCTACGTGGCATCCGGCGGCGAAGATGGCGTGCTACGCCTGTTTGCCACCACGAGCGGCATTCTGGAACGTGTCGTCACGGGCTTCGCGGACAGCATCACCCGGATCCGTTTTAGCACCGACGGCAATCAGATCACGGTCTCGATCAACGAACAACCCGATCAAGTCTACGATCTCACCAGCGGGCAGATCGAACCGGCCGATGGAACCGCCGTTTCGCTCGACCCGTTTCTCGCTGCCCGATACCTTGAAGGTTACGCCGACGGCAGCAGTGTATTGTTCAGCCCGAACGGCAAAACCCTGGCAATGGGCAGGCAAAATGTGCAATTATGGGATATAGAAAGCCAGAGCGTGATCGTCTCGCTCGACAACCCTTATGGCCCGCTGCTCGCCTGGGCCTTTAACAGTGACGGCAGCCAACTGGCCGGGATGACGAAAAGCGGTGATGTGCTGGTGTGGGATACGGCTGACGGTGCGTTAATCCTGGCGCGAACCAGCGACCGCATGGATGCCGGGCCAAACTACATGGACAGTGTTGACGTTGTTTATGGCCTGGCCTTTTCACCGGATAACGGACAAATCGCTTTCTGCAACAGTGGCGCGGCCGAAATCTGGGATATCGCCACCGCAACCCTGGTCAAGCGCCTAGAGCTGGCGACACGCTCGTATGTCACACAGGTATCCTTCTCGGCAGACGGCAAACGCCTGTATGCCATCACTGGCCATTACAGTGACGATCTCCTGATATGGGATGCTATCGATAGCGCCCAAATTTGGGATATCGACAAGGGTCAATTGCTCAAACAGTTCGCACTGCCCATCGAAAACCAGGCCAACATGGCCGCCGCTTTAAAAGGCTCACTTCTTGCCCGCAGTTACAGCAGCCCCTCGGGCAGTTACCAGATCGAGCTGTGGAATTTGGAAAGCGGCGAAATGCTCGCCTTACCCGTTTCAGACGGATGGGACACCCAATCACTCCGCTTTAGCCCTGATGGCGGCCTGCTAATCGCCAAAATCCAGAGTAACCTGTACTTCTGGAAGACCACAACCGGCACCCTGCTCGATTGGATGCCGATCGAAGCCGCCAGCTATGGAAGCGATCTCGCCATCAGCCCGGATAGTGACACGCTGGCCATCGGACAAAGTGGGCAGTTTCAGTTATGGGATATCAACGCAATCCGAAATGCAGCCGCACAAACCGATTTCATCGCCGTCGTGCCGCCAACTGCCTTTCCCACGCCGGAAGACACCTGGGTCGAAACGCCGGCCCCCACCCAGGCAGTGACGGTGCCCGAAACGTCTTCGCTGCCCGAGGGTGCCATCTCGCCCGCCAATGCCGCCCAAATGCAAGTGATCGCCCAATTGGGTCGGGGGGCGCTCAAAGAAGTTCTTTGGTCGAACACCCCCACCGCTACCTTGTTGACGGGCGATGCCCAGGGCGTCTCGATCTTCGGCGGCAGCCCACTGAGTGAAATTGCCCATCTCCCGATGACAAGCGAGGTCGAATCGATCGTTCAACTGGCGAACGGGCAAATCCTGGCTGCCGGTGTAGCGGATAAGCACATTCAGGTCTGGAATTTATCTGCCAACACGCTGCTGGGTGAGTTCCCCGACGACTTACCCGTTCAGATCAGCTCCCAAGGCGATTTGCTCGTCTACGGAAATGGAAACGGCGCCCTGCAAACTTATGACCTTGCCGCAGGCCAACCTCTTGCCAGGCTATACGGCGGGAGCCAGTACACAACCATCAAGCTGCCCACGATTAGCCCCAACGGAAAGTTGGTGGCCGCCGTCATTCGGGATCGCTACGTTCGTATCTGGGAAAGCCGCACGGGAAAGATCGTCAATGCGGTGGGCGGTGTGGACGCGGCAATCACCGCCCTGTCATTCAGCGCTGACGGACAATTCGTTGTCGGCGCGGCAGGCGGCACGGCCTGGGTGTGGGATATACGCCCCGAAATCACCCGGCCGTACAGAATCAAACAGTATTCCGGAAGCAGCCAGGTGAATCCCATTACCAGTGAAGTTGATCCCAGCCTGATTGCCTACGAGCAATTTGTCACTACCGCCGCCCTCAGCCCCGATAACCGCTTGCTGGCCGTCGGCGACAGCGAACGCAGTATATGGCTATACGAAATAAACACCAACAACCTGCTTGCTCACCTGGAAGGGCACGCTGCCCCGCTTCAGCAAGTGCGTTTCAACCCTGCCGGCACGCGGCTGCTTTCTGTTGATTCTGATAACCAGATCATCTTTTGGGATGTTGCCAGTGGCAAGGCCATCGAAAGCCTGAGCACCCACTCTGGCCCAATCCGCGGTTTGATCCTGGGGTTGGATGGCAATTTACGCGCCTGGGGTAGCAACACCGCCTGGATGCTGCGCCCGGACGATGGCACTTTGCTGCAAACCACCTCCATTTACTCAGGCACGATCCTGGCCGCCAGCCCGAAAGGTGACTGGCTGGCAGTCTCCAGCGGCATGCAAATGTCGCTTTGGGACGCCAAAACAGGGGCCTTTGGGCAGATATTAGAAGGTGCAGCAGCGGCCGAAGGAGAATTCATTGTTGACAGCATGCTGGTGGGAAAGGTTTTCCCTGGCTTTTATGCGGCCAACTTCAGCCTCGACGGCACCCAGTTAACCACCCAGGCCGCAGGAACACCCGGACGGATCTATGCACAACAGGCCGATGGCACCTATCAGCTGCAAGAAGAAACCGAGTGGGGTGGGGCGGCGTGGATGACCATATACGATCGAGTTGAACGCTCAGCCATCAGCCCGGATGGGCAATGGCGCATCGTAACCGAGCAATGGAGTGGTAATGTAACAGGAGATGCTCAAATCATTCTGCAAGACAGCGCCAAACAAGAAATCAACCGGCTGGGTTTTTCGAGTGGCGGTCACTATTTCTATGACGAAAGCCAAATCACCGCCCTGGCCTTCAGCCCGGATAACCGCCTGATCGCTGTGGGTATGTGGGATGGCTCGATCGCCATCGTCGATGTAGCTAACTGGCAGGTGATCGCCACCTTCAACGGTCATATCGGCCCGGTCAATGCCATCGCCTTTTCTGGCGACGGCAAGACCATGGCAACGGCCGGTGAGGACGGCCTGGTGAAGCTCTGGGCCGTCCGCGATGAACCCTAAGCCCACCTTCTCGGCCTTTCTCTTCGACTTCGACTACACCCTGGCCGACTCGTCGCAGGGCATCCTGGAATGCGCCAATTTTGCCTTGGCAGGCCTCGGCCTGCCGGCCGCACGGGCCGAAGCCGTGTATGCCACCATCGGCAAATCCCTGCCCGATACGCTGGCCGCACTGGCCGGGCAAGAACACACCGCCCGCACCCCGGAATTCGTGCGTCTCTTCGTGCAGCGCGCCGACGAGGTGATGGTCGATCGTACCGTGCTCTATGAAAGCACGGCGGCAACCTTGCATACCCTGAAAGCGCACGGCAAAAAACTGGGGATCGTCTCCACGAAGTATCGTTATCGTATCGTGGACACCCTGCAACGCGAGAAGCTCGATACCCTGCCCGACGTGATCGTAGGCGGAGAAGATGTGCAGCGCCACAAACCCGATCCGCAAGGTTTGTACCTGGCGCTCGAACGCCTGGGCAATCTGCCATCGGAAGTCTTGTATATCGGCGACAGCCTGGTGGATGCGGAAACCGCCCAACGCGCCGGTGTGGCTTTCGCAGCCGTGCTGACCGGTGCCACCCGGCGCAGCGATTTCGAGCAGTATCCTTGCGTGGCTGTGGTGGAAAGCCTGGCGTCTTTGGAGAGCTTTTTGTGAGCGCCGGGTCTGGCGCAGCCTGTTCATCGAGGAACGGCCAACACGGAAGAAAAACTGCCCCGTCTGTTGCGCCAACCAACGGACAAGGTAAAATAGGCGCATGACTTCTACCACATCCCGTATCCCCATCGTCGAAAAAATCCTCTCGGCCAACGACCGCCTGGCGGCCGAAAACCGCGCCATCCTGGATGCAGTTTCCGTCTTCGCCATCAATATCCTGGCCTCGCCGGGCGCCGGCAAGACGTCGCTGATCGAGCAGACCGTCTCGCGGCTGGCGGGCAAGCTGCGCATCGGTGTAATTGATGGCGACATCGCCACCAGCATCGACGCCGACCGCGCCGCCGCCGCCGGGGCAAGCCAGGCCGTGCAAATCAATACCGGCGGCGACTGCCATCTCGACGCCGTGATGGTCAGCCAGGCACTGCCCAAGCTCGATCTCGGCCAGATCGACCTGCTGATCGTCGAAAACGTCGGCAACCTGGTCTGCCCGGCCAGCTTCGCCCTGGGCACGCACAAAACCGTGCTGGTGGCTTCCATCCCAGAGGGCGACGACAAGCCCTACAAATACCCGGCCACCTATCGCGGGGTGGATGCGCTGGTGATCAACAAGATCGACCTGCTGCCCTACGTGCCGTTCCGCATGGATTATTTCCGTCAGGGCGTCGAAACGCTCAACCCTGGCGTGATCACCTTCCCGCTCTCCTGCCGCACCGGCGAAGGCCTGGAGGCATGGCTGGCCTGGCTGGTGCAGCAAGCGCCCGCAAAAAGCTGACGGGCATCCGGCGCGGGCCGCTTTCGCCTCCTGGCATCCGTACCCATGATGTTCGACAGCGGGCAAGCGCTGATCCTGAAAATCGAAGACGACGGCGTCGGATTCGATCCGGCAAACGTCCAGAATGGCGGCATGGGTCTGGAAACGATGCACGAGCGCTCCGAAAGCCTGAGTGCCCAAGTCCACGTCGAAAGCCGGCCCGGTGCGGGAACGATCATCGCGGTGGAGATGAAGATACGAGCGAGAACATTCGTATCCTCGTCGTCGACGATCACATTGTCGTTCGTAAAGGACTCGTCGCCATGCGGGAAACCGAAGCCAACCTGCAAGTGATGGGCGAGGCCAGCAACGGGGCCGAGGCGGTGGAGCTGGCGCAAGAATCGCTCGCCGCCCTGCCGGGAATCGTGCACGCAGTGCGGCAGTGGTTGCTAGAAGCACCGGCGGGCGAAACGAGTGCTCGTTCGCCGGTCACAGGTTTTGGCGATCGTGGACTGCACCGGGTGGGGGATAGTCGAACGGCGGGGTAATGCCGAACGACGGCCTGACCCGGTAGGGCGCTTCAAGCGTGTCCGTTTCGTCATCCGTCAAGCGGATATCGACCGCCGCGACGGCTTCTTCCAGGTGGTGCAGCTTCGACACGCCAAGAATGGGGGCCGCCAGGGCCGGTCGCGCCAGCAGCCAGGCCAGCGCCACCTGGCCCGGTTTTACCTGACGTACGCCGGCGATATTGCAAACTGCTGTCACAATCTGCCGGTCCGCCTCGGTCTGAAAGGCCTTGACGAAGGGATCTACCTCGGAACGGGATGTGATTTCTGTCTCGCCAGCGGGTTGCCGGGCCAGCACACCGCGCGCCAGCGGTGACCAGGGGATCATACCGACGCCTTCGGCCTGGCACAACGGCATCATCTCACGTTCTTCTTCACGGTAGAGCAAGTTGTAATGACTCTGCATCGAGACGAAGCGCGCCCAGCCATGCCGGTCCGAAAGCCCAAGGGCCTTCATGAACTGCCAGGCATACATCGAACTCGCCCCAAGGTAGCGCACTTTGCCCTGCGTGACGAGCTGGTCAAGGGCAGCGAGCGTCTCTTCGAGAGGGGTGTGCGGGTCGAGACGGTGGATCTGGTACAGGTCAATCGTCTCGACCCCCAGGCGGCGCAGACTGGCCTCGCACGCCTGTTGGATGTGCTTGCGCGATAGCCCGCTCCGGTTAGGCCGGTCGCCGGGGCCAAAGAAAACCTTGGTGGCGATGACGGCTTCGTCGCGATTGGCATATTCCTTCAGCCAACGCCCGGTGATCTCCTCACTGCGCCCGGCAGAATAGGTATCGGATGTGTCGAAGAAGTTGATGCCCAGTTCGATGGCACGGCGAAAGAAGGGGGCAGCGGCTTCTTCATCCAGCACCCAATCCCAACCGAGCCAACCGGGCTGCCCAAAGCTCATGCAGCCCAGACAAATGCGCGAAACTTGCAGGCCGGTGCGGCCCAAGGATGTGTATTGCATATCGGATTCCTCCTATCCGTACAACAAGCTATCTCGTGTCGCTGAAAGAGCGAGACTACCTCAAGGCAACCAGCCTTTTTGCGCCGCAGCAGCCACGGCTGCGGTACGTGAATCAACACCGAGCTTTTGGTAAACACTCGCCAGATGGGCCTTGACGGTGCGTTCGCTGATGCCCAGGTGGTAGGCGATCTCTTTATTACGCTCACCGCGCGCCGCCGATTGCAAGACGGCCAGCTCGCGTTCGGTCAGCGCCATCCCGCCGGCCGTGTGCGCAGGGGATGGCGTGGAAGCCAGTTCGTCCAGGGTAGAGGCAGAAGCCAGGACGCGCGCCAACAAATCGGGTTTGAGCAGGGCCTCTCCTTTGGCCGCGGCATAAATGGTATCCAGCAGGTTTTCGCGGCTGGTGTCTTTGAGCAGGTAGCCGCGTGCCCCGGCCTGCAAACCGCGCAGCATCAGGGCATCTTCGTTGAAGGTGGTCAAAATAACAATGGCGATTTCGGAGTAATCGCGCCGTAGATGGCCAATAGCCGTGATGCCGTCCATGTGGGGCATTTGCAAGTCCATCAGAATTACGTCTGGCTTCAGTTCAGGCACCAGCCGTAGACAGGCAGCCCCGTCGGCCGCTTCACCCACCACCGCGACATTCTCGGCGTTCTCCAGGATCAGCGCCAGCCCCTCACGCACGATGAGATGGTCTTCGACAATCATCACCCGTATCGGATTCATGCAAACTCTCCCGTCGGCCCTTGCAAGATGCGCAAACGCACCAGCGTTCCGTGCCCTGGTTGCGATTCGATTTCCAAAACTCCGCCGGTCAGCCGGGCGCGTTCGCGCATCCCGACCAAACCGTAGTGGCCTGCGACGGCGCTTTCGTCCACGGCAAAACCTTTGCCGTCATCGCGCACCTCCAGCAGCAAACCACTGTGAGCCAGGTCAAAGCGCACTCCGGCCTGACTGGCCTGGGCATGATGGGCAATATTGGCCAGTGATTCGCTCAAGATGCGTAGCACGTGCTCGATGCGCTCAGCGGACAATGAGGCCCCACCCAGGTTAAGTTCCAGCGGACACGGGATGCCGGTTGCCTGGGTAAAGCGTTCGACTTTTTCTTGGATGGATTCGACCAGGTCTTCGGGGCCAGCGCGCAAATCGTCGATAGCGGCACGCGACTCGGCCAGGGTGGTGTGCGCCCTGGCGATAGCCTGTTCGGTGATCGCCAGGGCACGTTCAGCCCGCCCGGCCTTGAGGTGCATTTTGACCGCTTCGAGTTGTAACGACAACCCGGCGACGCCCTGTGCCAGGGTGTCGTGCAGTTCGCGCGCCATGCGCTGGCGTTCGGTTTGTAAGGTCAACCGCTCAATTTTGGCCGTGGATGCCGTCAGCAAAGCGTTGGCACTTTCCAACGTCTCGGCCAGTTCAAGCGCCTGCTGCTTCTGCACCAGTTGCTGATTGAACATCACCAATAAAGTAATGACGAACCCGCCATTAATCCCCAAAGTCAGCAAGGCGCTGGTAAATTCGTTGTGAGGTACCAGAAAGTAAACCAGGATCACCCCAAAGGCGCCATACGCCAGGCTCAGATACAGGGCACGGCGAGTGTTGCCCCACAGCCCAATGGATTCCCCTATCATCGTCAAGATCATTGTGCCGAGGATGGTTGCAGCAGCGGGCAACCCACGCAGGATGAAAAAGACCCCCAGGATCACCAGGGTTTGCAGCGAGTAAAAAATAAAGTGAATGCGCGGATGGTTGTAATAGCGAACATAGACCCAGTACATCGCCAGATGCAGGCTGAGCGCAGCGACAAAAACGGCCAGGCGTGTCCATGCCTCGGCAGCCCACAGCGCAGCAACGCCGATCGCAGCAACGATGCCCAGGATCAGGGTGATGAAAGTGTAAAACGGCAGCCCAACAAAAGAAAGCTTGTTTTCCATAGGTAAATTTTACTGTAAGACCCCGGCTAGTGTATTGTCCAACTGGACAGTGGCCGGTTGGACATGTGCGGCGTGGGTTTGGCCGATGTGCGATTTCTGCGCGGCGATTAAACTGCGGAAAAAGAACGAAAGGAATTTGGCGATGAACCTACAAAAAATACCTCCCTGGGCGGCCTATCTGAGCGCGGCAGCGGGGCTTGGCTCGCTCATCGTAGCGTTTGGCTTGATCGGCCCGAGGGTCCTGATGGACCCGGCGCGGCTGGTGGAACTGGCGCAGCGCAACCCCATGCCGCTGCTGCTGCAAGACACCATGAAGTTCATTTCTGGCATACTGGCCCTGGTGTTGATCGCCGCCTTGTACCGCAGCCTGCACCCCGTTGCCCCAAAGCGCAGCCTGCTGGCTGCCGTGTGCGGACTGGGATCGGTGCTGGCGCTGTTAGCCAATGCCAGCCTGAGTCTGTTTGCCACCACCCAGGCCAAAAGCCTGGCCCAAGGCGAACAGTTTAACGCGCTGATCGCCCTGCTTGGGATGCTGAGTATCTTTTTGAACGGCCCCTGGTACAGCCTGAACGGTTGGGCAGCGCTGAATGGTTGCACCTGGCCTCGGCCTCTGGCTTACCTGGGGATCGGCATGGGCCTGCTCAGCCTGCTGCCATTTTTGGGTATTTTCGTGCTGCTGCTCAGCCTGATCTGGCTCCCCTGGTTAGGGCGAGTGCTGCAAAAAGAAGATGCACTTCTAGATGGCGGAGAACCGGCAACTGGTGACAGGCAGGCATAATGAGCCGACATCTTCTTACACAGGAAACAACGATGCTAAAATTTATCTTGCTTCTGATTTTTCTAGCCCTGCTCGTGGTGTTCCCAATCTCACTATGGCGGCTGCCCTTGCGAACGCTCTACTGGCCCACCGCGGGATGGAAAACGGCCCCGCCCGAGACACAGGGCCTATCTTCGGCCAGGCTTGCTGCCGGGTTACAGGGTTTACGCGCCCGTCAACTGCCCATCGATAGCCTGCTGTTGATCCGCAACGGCGAAATGGTACTGGAAGCCTGCTTTGCACCCTACGATTGCGATCAGGTTCACAACCTGGCTTCGATCACCAAAAGCGTGATGACCACCTTGATCGCCATCGCCGCCGATCAGGGCAAACTCGATCTCGATCAGCCAGTGCTCTCCTTCTTTGCCGACCAGCCGGTTGCCAACCTGGATGCCCGTAAAGAACACCTGACGGTGCGTCATCTGGCCAGCATGACGGCCGGCTTTGAGTCGCAGTGCCTGGCCGGTGATCAGGCCAACGTGGATGCCATGCAGGCCAGCCCCAACTGGGCGCAGTTTGCCCTTGACCGCCCGATGGTCGCCGAGCCGGGCAGCCAGTTCTGCTACGACAGCCCGGCCATGCACCTGCTCTCGGCCGCCCTGCGCCGGGCCAGCGGCCAGACCACGCAAGATTTCGCCCGCCAGAATCTCTTCGAACCCTTGGGGATTCAAACGTTTATCTGGAACACCGACCCGCAAGGGAACGCCCTCGGTGCTGGCGAGCTGTACCTGAAGCCGCGTGACCTGGCCAAGCTAGGCTACCTGTGGCTGAACGGCGGCGTGTGGGAAGGGCGACAGATCGTCCCGGCGGCGTGGGTGCCGGAGGCCGTTCGCGCCCAAACCACCACCGGCGGCGACGACGGTTATGGTTACGGCTGGTGGGTGCCTGATGGGGGGTATGCTGCCATCGGGCGCGGCGGACAAAATTTACGCGTCATCCCGGCCCTGAACGCATTGGTGGTCGTCACCGGTAGCGGCGTTGACTTTGACGAGGTCGAAACGGCTGTGTTGAAACCAGCGCTCACGGCCTTTGGCTTTCCCCTGCCGCCTGATCCCGCCGGCGTGGCGGCGCTGCAACAAACACTGGATGCCCTTGCCCAGCCCGACCCGGCCTGGATCAACCGGGCGCTGCCATCGGTTGCCACTGATATTTCCGGCCGGTCCTATCAGCTTCAGCCCAACCCTCAAAACTTAAGCACCCTGTCTTTGGAATTTGCCGACACCACGCACGCAACGTTCCAGTTCCAACGAGCGGGCAGCGACCAGGTCTTTGACTGGCTGGTCGGGCTGGATGGGCATTACCGCATCAACGTTGAAGGCCATGGCTTGCGCGGGCGTTGGCTGGATGCGCAGACGTTTGAAATCGAGATATTTGACATTGGACGTGCCAGTTCTCAGTTGTGTTTTGACGCTGAAAGCGTGACTGTC
This sequence comes from Chloroflexota bacterium, assembly GCA_049325275.1. Classification (GTDB taxonomy): domain Bacteria; phylum Chloroflexota; class Anaerolineae; order Anaerolineales; family UBA4823; genus CAIQJJ01. Next base: position 76,876 of record JBMOLU010000086.1, on the reverse strand, counting down.
CGTTTACCAGCGGCAGGGGTATCTTTTGATGGGAACATCAAAGAGTAGCAACCCGATTGTTTGTCACGGCGATCGCTTTTGGTTCGGCAGGGCGATTTCTACGCCGAAAGTTTCCACAGCCTTTGCCAGATCGGCTTGCAGCAGGTAGATGCTCTGGAACTGCGCCAGGTTGACCCATGCTTCGTAGGGCAAATCGTTCGTCAAGATCACCACCACACGGGTTCGGCCGGCCAGTGGGCCGCTTTTGGGAACGGCATAGGAGGCCAGGTTCAGCACGCCGGCAGTCATCCCACCTTTAGCTCCATAGCGTTGGTGGAAAAACCACAGCATAGGTTGTTCGTCGGGAATGCTTTCGAGTTTTTGCTGGATGCGAGCGCTGACGGCAGGGGAGATGAACTGCCCGCTGGCGATTTGCGCCATGAGATGAGCGTACTCGCGCGCCGTCCCTTTGGGGAACAACCGGCTGGCCGCCACCTGGCCTTCCCAGCCCATCCGGTTGGCCACTGTGGGGAAGGCGTCCGACTTCATGAAGGCGAGCTGCGCCGCCCGCCAGTCGCGATCGTGCCGGTATAAATCGGCCAGGCCTTCCAGCGTGATAAAGTTGCCACCGGCAACCTCATCGATGAGTTCCTGTCGCTGGGCTGGATCGATCAGGGGAGCTTCATGGTTGAACATTGCCAGGGTAATGCCCAGGATTGAGTGGATGGGCGTGTGCTGCTCCAGCCCGGCAGCGGACATCGTGGCGGCAAGGCGTTCTGCACCCAGGCGTGCCAGCAGATAGTCGGTTTCCGCGTTGCCGCTGTTGTAGATCATGATGCGGGCGATGGCGTCGAGTGTGATGGTGGCTGACTGGTCTTTGGCGAAGCCGTCAGCGTCGGCAGCCAGGCCCAGGGCAGCCAACCCGGCTACATGAGCGCCACCATCGGTTTTGGGCAGGTAATGCTTCTCCAGGTCGGTGATGGCAATTGGCTCGCCGGGGTCGAGTTCACCGCGTTCAACCGCATCTTCGTAGGCAGCCAGGACGATGGTTTTCATGGTGGAGGCCATGACGAGCGGTGTATCGGCGTTGGCAAAGATAGCGTGACCATCATCCACCGGCTGCCCGTAGGCATCGATGGTGTAGGCGGCAATGGCTGTTGTGCCGGGGTTGGTGTGGATGGCGGTGGCCAGTTCACGTTTGTGCTGGTTAGCTTGGTAAAGCAAAACCACCACACCCGTGATGACACTCACCGCCAAAACCAAAACGATCCAAAAAATCCAATGCAATATCTTTTTTCCTGAAAACTTCGACATTTTGTCCTCCGTAAATTATACCGGCGCGGCTCGAGGTGCGAACGTGCCGTTCACTGCGAACGTGCCGTTCACTGCGAACGTGCCGTTCACTGCGAACGTGCCGTTCGCTTGACTATTTCTAGATAAATCGGTTCTACAGACCCTTGAATGGGAATGCGTTAATCCACTGGCTCTTCATCCCTACCGATGACGATCTTGCGGGCGGGTGTGTGGCCCACCTCAGTGGGGTATAGACTAAGGTTCAGGCTGTAGGCGTTTCCACTTTCGGCAGCGTGTGCTTCGAACTCCTGAGCAAGTCCGGCCAGCTTTTGGGCAAACAACTCGACATCTTGCGGGCGCAGGCGCACGGTTTTCAGCAACCCCAACACCGCCTGCTCTTCGGAGGTGTTCTCGAGCGCCTGCAGGGCAGCAGTGAGGCTATCGCGCAGGATGGAAAGGGCCAGCACTTGCTGGCTTGTGGGCGGCCCACCGGCCTGGATAGTAAAGTGGTAGGCAGCCGCGCGGTAGAGCTTCTCCAGATTCTTGCCGGTTTCGCGCTTTTCCACCAGCTTGATCAAACCGGTTTTCTCGAGCAGCTTGAAATGGTGGGTGAGATTGGCGGGGTGCACGCCCAACTGGCGCGCTACACCAGAAACCGAGTCCTTATCCTGCGCGAGCATCGTCAGGATGGTCATGCGGGTGGGGTTCACATAAGCCCGGATTTGCTCATTGGTGGTTAAGGTTTGGGTTGAAGTGGGTGAGAAATCATAATTAGACATAAATCTAATTATAGATATATTTCTAATTAAGTCAAGTAAGTCGAAAAAACCAGCGGCGCCGGTGAACAGACCAGGCCGGTGGTACGCATTACCATCAACATTAGGTCCACCCTATACATTCCGCCAGAACCGTGCGGTTCTGGCTTATGCGGGTTAGCAGTGCAGGTTGTGATAGGACTATCCAGAATTTTAATGCCTGCCAGGTACGATCGCCCACGTCACAATCGGCGGCGCCTAACCGGGCACAGCGTGCAACTGCCCCTTAAACTGGCTGGTGTAGAGCGCCCAATAAAAGCCCTTCGCCGCCAGCAGGTCTTTGTGCCGGCCACGCTCGACGATCTCACCGTGGTCGATCACCAAAATTTGATCTGCCTGGCGGATCGTGCTCAAGCGGTGGGCGATCACAAAGGACGTGCGGCCCTGCATCAGGCGCAGCATGGCCTGCTGGATGTGCTGCTCGGTACGCGTATCGACGCTGCTGGTGGCCTCGTCGAGGATCAGAATCCCCGGGTCGGCCAGGATGGCACGCGCAATCGCCAGCAACTGGCGCTGCCCCTGGCTGAGGTTGCTGCCCCGCTCCGAAAGCGGCGTGTCGTAGCCCAGCGGCAAGCGGTGAATGAACTGATCGGCGTTGGCCAGGCGGGCGGCGGCGATCACGTCTTCGTCGCCGGCCTCCAGGCGGCCGTAACGGATGTTCTCCATTACCGTACCGGCAAACAGATAGGTATCTTGCAGCACGATGCCCAAGGTGCGGCGCAGGTCGGCCTTGCGGTAGCGGCCGATTTCGATACCATCGATCGAGATGCGCCCCCGGTCGACGTCGTAAAAACGGCTGAGCAGGTTGACAATGGTCGTCTTGCCGGCGCCCGTTGGCCCCACCAGGGCGATCGTCTGGCCGGGCCGGGCATGCAGGTTGACGTTTTTCAGCACGGGCACGTCGGGGTTGTAACCAAAGCACACATTTTCGAAGACCACTTCGCCGCGCAGCCGGGACAACGCCAACGCATCTGGGGCGTCTACCGGCTCCGGCGCTTCGTCGATGACCTGGAAGATACGTTCCGCCCCGGCCAAGGCCGATTGGATCGTATTGTACAGGTTGGCGATCTGGTTGATCGGCATCGAAAACTGGCGGGCGTAGTTGACGAAGCTGGCGATCGTGCCGACGGTCGCCAGGCCGCGCACGGCCATCCATCCGCCCGCGCCGGCAACGATGGCAAAGCCCAGGTTGTTGACGAAATTCGACATCGGCCCAAGCAAACCGGCGAAAGTCTGGGCGCGCGTGGCCGCCCGGCGCAGCCTGTGATTCGTCACGTCGAAGTGGGCAATCACGTCCGTTTCGCGGCCGTAAGCTTTGACGACCCGCTGCCCGGTAACGGTTTCCTCGATGATGCCGTTCAGGTTTCCCAGGAATTCCTGCTGGTCGCGGAAACCGCGCCGGGTGCGCTTGGCCACCCACTGGCTGATGAAGGCCATCATCGGCAGGGTGATCAGGCTAACGATAGCCAGGCGCACATTGATCGCAAACATCACTGCCGCCACGCCGACGATGCCGACCATGCTGGCAACCAGTTGCGTCACGCTTTCGTTGAGCACCGCGCTGACGTTTTCCACGTCGTTGGTCAAACGGCTCATCAGCTCACCGTGAGTGCGCTGATCGATGTAACGCAGCGGAAGGGCCTGGAAGTGGATGAAGAGATCATTGCGGATATCACGCACCGTACGCTGCGCAACTGCGGCCATCAGGTAAGCCTGTACCCAGGTCAGCAAGGCCCCCACCAGGTACAGACCGATCATCAACACCCCAAGACACGCCAGGCCGGGCAGGTTGTTTTTGAGAATGAACTCGTCGATGGCCAGGCCCAGGATGTACGGCGAAAGCAAATCCATGCCCGAGGTGGCAAGCACGAGCAGCAAAACGGCTACCAACGCCCGGCCCTGGTGGCGCAAATAACCCCACAAGCGCGCCAGCGTGCCGCGGCGATCTTTGGCGCGCTCCGGCGAGCGCACCATCCACGCAGCCGGCCCGCCGCCCGGCCCACCGGGGCCGCGTGCTGGGGAAGCGACGGCAGGTTGTGAAGAAAATGGTTTACGTTCCATACCTAATGTCCATTACCAAGCTGTGAATCGTAGATTTCGCGATAAATCGGGCTGGAGGCCAGCAAATCGGCGTGCCTGCCTTCGGCGGCGATCGCACCATCTTCGAGCACGACGATCTTGTCGGCGTTGAGCACCGTGCTGATGCGCTGAGCGATGACGAGGCGCGTCGAGCCGTTGAGGCAGGTCTCGAGGGCCTGCTCGATGCGGCTTTCCGTCTCCACATCCACAGCGCTGGTGCTGTCGTCGAGGATCAGGACGGTCGGGCGGGTCAGCAGCGCACGTGCGATCGCCAGGCGCTGCTTCTGCCCGCCAGAAAGGTTGACGCCGCGCTGCCCGACGAGCGTATCGTAGCCTTGAGGAAAACCCTGGATAAAGTCGTGCGCCTGAGCCGCTTTCGCCGCGGCGACTACGTCCTCATCGGCGGCATCGGGCCTGCCGTAACGGATGTTGTCACGAATGGTGCCGCTGAACAGGATCGCTTCCTGCAAGGCCACGCCGATGCTGCGCCGCAGCGCAGCCTCGTCGATCTGGCGCACATCTACCCCATCCAAGCAGATGCGGCCGGCGCTGACATCGTAAAAACGCGGGATCAAATGGATCAGGCTCGATTTTCCCGCCCCCGTAGCCCCCAAAATCGCCACGCGCTGCCCCGGCTCGGCCGTCAGGTTGATATTCTTCAGCACGGGGTCTTTTCCATCGCCGTAGGAAAAGGTGACCCCTTCGAAGGTGATACGCCCGCGCCCGGCAATGCCCTGGTGCGCGGAGACGGGCGGCCGAATCTTGGGGACGCTTTCCATAACTTCCTGGATGCGGTCGGCCGAAGCCTGGGCACGCGCCAGGCGCATCAGTAACATACTGACCATCATCAGCGAACCTAAGGCCCGCATCAGGTAGGTGATGAAGGCGATCAACTGGCCGGTTTGCATGCCCCCCTGCGTGATTTGCACCCCCCCGAACCAGATCGCCGCCACGACCCCCAAGTTGACGGCCACCATCATCCCCGGTGAGGTCACGGCCAGCACACGGGCGGCGCGGATCGTCTCGTCCATCAAATTATCGTTGACACGCCCAAAGCGCCCAACCTCATAATCTGCTCGCGCAAAAGCCTTCACCACCCGTATCCCGGCCAGGTTTTCCTGCAAGACCGAGTTCAGATCGTCGAGCCTGCGCTGCACCCGGCCGAACATCGGATAAGCCCTGCCGATCACCCACCACACCAGGAAGCCGACGAACGGCGACACGGCCAAAAAGATCAACGACAGGCGCGGGCTGGTGAGAAAGGCCATGATCAGGCTGCCGATCAAAGTCAACGGGGCGCGCACCATGATGCGCAGCAGCATCGCCACCACCTCCTGTACCTGGGTAACGTCGTTCGTCAGGCGGGTAATGATCTGGCCGGTTTCCAACTCGTCCAGGTTACCGAAGGAAAGCGACTGTACCTTGCGGAACATGGCGCTGCGCAAGTCGGCGCCGAAACCCTGCGAGGCCAGCATGGCAAAGATCGTACAACCGACCCCGCCTACGGCGCCGCCAAAAGCAACGACCACCATCCACAGGCCGGTCTGGATCACCACGTGCATGTCCAGGTGCGCTATCCCTTCATCGACAATGCGCTGCACCAGGCGAGGCTGGAGCAAATCCATGACCACTTCGAACAGCATCATCAGCGGCGCCAGGACGGCCCAGTGCCAGTAAGGTTTGAGAAAATAAGAAATCTTGCGGATCGAGCTCATACGCTGCTTTCCTGATCGTTCGCGGCAATGGCGCGCGTCAAGTTGGTGCGAATGCGCTGCAAGAAACCACGCAAGGTGACCAGTTCATCGGGCGAGAAACCGGCAAAATCGTCGCATTCCATCCGCCGCCAGGTGATCTCGACCTGCTCGCGGACAGCCCACCCCGCTTCGGTCAGGTAGACGCGTGAAACGCGCTGGTCAGACGGGTCGAGGCGGCGCTGCACGAACCCGGCCCTCTCCATGCGCTGGAGCATACGGGTGATCGTTGCCGGGGTAATTTGCATGATCGCCGCCAGTTCCTTGTGGGTCAGGCCATCCTGCTTCCAAAGGATGTGCAGTACGCGCGGCTGGCCGCGGTACAGGCCAATTGCTTCCAGCAACTGGTGGACACGTGCATGATGCAGGCGCGAAACCTGGGCCAGCAAAAAATCGAGCATCTGGGGTTCTGGGGGAGCGTTCATGGGCGAATCTCTCCAAATCAGTTAGCCGGTTTATAATTAGCCGGTTATAGTTAGTCAGCTAATTATTAGCCGGCTAATTATAAACCGCGCTGCGCACCTGTCAATAGCTGCGCAGCGCCGCGAACATTGACAGCCCTTTTGCCCTCGGTTATATTGCCTCCATGAAGAAAATCCTGCTTCTCCTGCTGCTGGCGGGCCTGGCAGCCGCCTGCACCTTACCCTTTCAAAGCACCCCACAGCCAACCATTCAGCCGCCACCGACTTCGGGGCCAACGCTCGCCCCTACCCAAGCTGAGCCAACCATCCCCCCACCAGCGCTGCCAACGGTCACCGCTGCGCCGCCGACGCCCGACAGCCCGTCGGCAGAGCTCGCCGCAGCCGACCAGGCACTCTTCAACGGCGACTGGGAGACGGCGCAGGCCGAATTCCAAAAAGCGCGCGATGCCGCCGCCGGCCGCGGCGATGCAGACGTGCAGGCCGCCGCCCAATTGGGCTTGGGACGGGTCTATTATTTGCTCGGCGATTATCACAGCGCTCTCAATACACTACGCGATCTTGTCGAGCGCTTTCCCCAGTCGGCAGCCGCACCGGATGCCTACTTCTTTCTCGGCCAGGCCTACGAGGCGCTCACCCGCTATCTCGAAGCCGCCGACGCCTACCTGAATTACCTGGCGCTGCGTTCGGGGGTAATCGACGCTTACCTGTACGAACTGCGCGGCGACGCCCTCTTCGCCGGTGGGGACTATCCTTCTGCCCTGAAAGACTACCTGGCCGCCTTCAACAGCCCCCGCCTGAACACGCCCTTCTTGCTGGAAATCAAGATCGCCCGCACTTATGCCATCACGGGGGACATTCCGACCGCCATCATCATGTACACCGATCTCTACCAACGCGCCGAAGATGGCTACACCCGTGCCCAGATCGACTATCTGCGCGGGCAGGCGCACGCCGCCATCGGCGAGACCGATCAGGCTGCGTCGTATTACCTCGATGCAGTCAATCACTATCCCTTCGCATACAGTTCCTACCTGTCGCTAATCGAGTTGATCGACGCCGAATATCCGGTTGATGAACTCCAGCGCGGCATCGTCGACTATCACGCCGGCGAATATGCCGTGGCCGGCCTGGCTTTCGACCGCTATCTCGAAGCCAACCCCGTGGACCCGGCCACCGCCCACTATTTCAAGGGCATGTCGCTTTACAAGCTGGGCAATTACTACGAAGCCATCCCGGAATGGGACGCCGTCATCGAGAGCCATCCCAACAGCGAGTATTGGGACGAGGCCTGGGAAATGAAAGCCTACACGCAGTGGGCTTACCAGGACGATTACGAAACCGCCCGGCAAACGCTGCTCGATTTCGTTGCCACCCGCGCTGAACACCCCCGCTCAGCAGAGTTTCTCTACGATGCCGCCACCGTGGCCGAACGGGCCGGCAACCTGTTGGGGGCGATCATGATCTGGGACCAGGTCGCCGCCAACTATCCCGCTTCGGGTTACCGTTACAAGTCCTTGTTTCAAAAAGGCATCGCCTCGTATCGCCTGGCGAACTACCCCACCGCTCGTGACGCCTTCTTGAAAGCCTACGAGGTTGCACCAACGATCGGCGATCAATCTGCCCTGTACCTGTGGATCGGCAAAACCTTCAAAGCCGAAGGAAACGAAGATTCCGCCCGTTCCTCCTGGAGCATGGCCGCCGGCCTCGATCCGACCGGCTACTACAGCGAACGTGCCCGCGACTTGCTGGCCGATCGCGCCCCCTTCTCAGCGCCGTCTCAATTCAACCTGGGGATCGACTGGAACGCCGAACGCCAGGAGGCTGAGGCCTGGCTGCGGCAGGCTTTCCAGATCGATGCCGGGGCGAATTTGGCCGACTTGGGCGCGCTGGCTTCCGATCCGCGCATGCTGCGCGGCAACGAATACTGGCGCCTCGGCCTGCACGATAACGCCAGCGCCGAATTCGAGAGCCTGCGCATTTCCGTGGAAAGCGATCCCGCCGACACGTACCGCCTGATGAACTACTTTTACAACATCGGACTGTATCGTTCGGCAATCTACGCCGCCCGCGGCGTGTTGACCCTCGCCGGCATGGGCGACGCCGCCACGCTCGATGCGCCGCGCCTGTTCAATCACGTCCGTTTTGGGCCTTATTATGCCGATCTGGTCATTCCCCACAGCCAGGAAACCAATTTGCACCCCCTGTTCGTTTGGAGCGCCATGCGCCAGGAAAGCTTCTTCGAACCGTTCATCGGCTCCTCTGCCGGAGCGCTCGGCCTGATGCAGATCATGCCGCAAACCGGCCAGGCGTTGGCCACCCAACTCGGCTGGCCCGAAAACTTCCGTCCCGACGATCTTTACCGCCCGCTGGTCAGCACCCGGTTGGGATTGCGCTACCTGGACCAACAACGCCAGTATTTCAACGGCGATCTCTACGCCGCCCTGGCCGCTTACAATGCCGGTCCTGGCAATGCCGCCATCTGGTACAACCTGGCCAACGGCGACCCCGACCTGCTGCTCGAAATCATCCGCCTCGACGAGCCGAAACGCTATATCCGTGCCATTTACGAGATGTTCAACATTTACAGTCAGTTATACGAGCAAACGCAGTAAAACGGAACTTTGCCGGTCGAGTCCGCGCCGGGCAAACGGTGTGCGTTGAAAGCGCCATACAAATATATCCTGCAAAAGCGCGGCGGGCACGGTAGAATACGGGCATGCCAAAAGACACCGAGTTTTGGGAATTTTATTGGGAAACCCGCCTGCAAGAAATGGAAGACCTGGGAAAACGGGAAGCCATCCTTGCTGCTTCGCGTCTGGTGCGCGCCATGGGTGAAGAACCCGGCCGGCCGATTCGCCTGCTCGAGTTGGGCTGCGGTAACGGCCAAATCATCGGAGCACTGGTTCAGGCCCACGGCGAGTTGCCGGGCATGCACACGTCCTGCGGTATTGATTACTCTTACCCAGCCATCGAACAGTGTCAGCGACGCTATCCACAACAAATGACCTTTCTACGCGGCGATTTTACCGACGCAAGGTTTATGTCTGGTCTGGGGAAATTCGCTGTACTGCTGCTGGTCAATGCCTTGCACGAAGTCTTTTCGGCCGCTTATTCGCCCAAGCTTGGCGAAATCGATATATTACCTGCCAAACAACGTGTACTCCAGGCACTTGCAGAAGCTGCCGCACGCCTGGAACCGGGTGGCTATATGGTGCTCTTCGATGGCCTGGAACCATCTGAGGATATGCGACGGCCCGTGCAAATCCGTTTTCAGCACGGGCACGCCCGCCGCCGGTTTGACGGCTTTGCCCAGGAATACCGTCCCTTTCGCATCACCTTTCACGAAACCGGCGACCCCTTACGTGTGCAACTCACGCAACGTGACTTCACCCGCTATGTCACGAAATCCATCTTTCTCGAAAAGCACCTCTGGCGCACCGAACGCCTGGAGAGCTATCAATATTTCAACGAAACCGAGTTTCGCACAGCCTTTGACAAATTGGGACTGGCCGTTGAACAGCTATGCACCTCAACCATCAACGAAGAGAAGTGGCGCAGCGAAGTGGAAATCGAAACCCCCGGCATCGATTTTCCAACAGAACACATCCTCATCATAGCGCATGCCCCCGGATAGGCTGTTGGCATCAGGAGGATACTTAATAGAGAAAAAGCGGGTTTTACCACTTGCAAACACGCGTTTACTGCCGTTTGCGCTTCAACCCGCAAAATCTGCGCCTGAAAGCCAGAGTTATCCCAACCGGAGCAGCGGCCTGGACCAGGGAATCGCCGCCAGCAGGACGAGCAAAGCCAGCGTGAACCAGATCGCCGCCGTACGGTATTTGGCAGTCGAATCCTTCGCCCGCTTCGCCAGCACGCTGCCCAAGTGGGCGAAGACCAAAGCCAGGATGCCCATCACAATGTGTTCGATGGCAAAAAAGCGCAGGGCGCCGTTTTGCATGGCGGCGCCGAAATTGGGCAGGATCGTCTCCGTCATCAAAGGGCTGACAACAAAGTAGAGCAGCAAGCCCAACAACAGTTGAACGTCGAACGTAATCCCAAAAAACGCCCCCAGCTTGCGATCGCGCGCCGTCCATTCCTTCTTTCCCAGCCAGCCTAGCCAGGCCCGCACCGTAACGACGATGCCAACCAGCAGGACGATCCAGCGCAACAGGTTGTGTACTGAAAGGGTCAATAGATAAACGGTGTCCATGGTAGCCTCCTTAATGAGACAATTTTACTCCCATTCAGGCGATTGCACAAAGGATATTTCCCTGGGTAACCGTGCAAAACCCCCGCAACATCTTCCGTTCACTCCTCACCGCCTTCCGGCAAACGCTCTCCCCGTGATAGGGCACGAATTTCTCTACGCAGCGCGCCGATCTCTGCCTGTAATGCGTCCACCACAGCAGACTCTGACTGCGTAATCTCGCTGCTTTCGACATCCCGGCCGATAAAGTAAGTCGCCAGGGTGGCTGTAACGTAGCCGAACATGGTGAACGCATACACCGCCAGCAGAAAAGCCATCACCTTGCCCTCGCTCGAAACCGGCCAGTGCGCCGAACCGAGCGTGGTCATCATCATCGCCGTCCAGTAGAGCGCTTCGCCGTAGTTCTGGAAACCCTCCGACGCCCCACGCTCGAAGGCCAGCATTGCAGCCGCGCTGACAAGGGTCACGAGAATATACAGAGCTACCACGTAACCAAACAGGCGCCGCTCCATGGTCGCCCGTAAGGCACGCATGCCCCGGTTGAGCGACCCCAACACGCGAATCAGGCGAAGCTGCTCGCTGGCCCGCAACAACCGGGTCAATTGAACCAGACGGATAACTCTGAAGAGGCGCAACGCCGGAATGAAAAGCGAAACGGCCGTCAGCCAGTTGGACTGCAAATAACGTAACTTACGCGGGGCCAGGATCAAGCGCACGACAAAATCCAGAATGAAGATCGCCCAAATGACATAGACTAACCCGCTAAGAAACGCATTCAATCCCCACACCAATTCGATCACCAAAAGGGCCAACCAGATAAAGCCAAGCACGAGCACCGGAAGCTCGAGCAAACTTTCCAACTCGTGTAAGGTTTTATAGCGCTCGACCTCCAATACCTCGGGCTGCACCTGTTTTTCATCCATGGATCGACATCTTCCTTACATTCCGCCTCCCAATACCTTCCGTTCAGTCCATTCTGGCTTTTCGGATCCGCCGGGAAGCGGAAACACTTCACATAAAAACCGCAAAACTCTTGCCTTCATGCCCCACCTACTGCTGCGCACGGTTTTGGGCAGACTCGCCGGTATGGCGCGTGAAAGGCTGCAACAGATTGGTGAGTTCTAAAGGCAGGACGAACTTGGTGGCCTGGCTTTCACCGATTCGGCGTAACGTATCGAGATATTGCAAACTCATCGTGTTACTGCCCACCTGTTGGGCAGTGGCCTGGATGCGTTCCAGGGCCAGGGAAAAACCTTCAGCCCGCAAGATGGCTGCCTGGCGCTGGCCTTCGGCTTCCTGAATCTCGGCCTGGCGCTGGCCTTCCGCACTCAAAATACGCGCCTGTTTGTCGCCTTCGGCATTCAGCACGCGCGCCTGTTTATCGCCTTCGGCCACCTTGACAACAGCCTCACGTTGCCCATCTGCCTCGGTCACCTTGGCCCGGCGTAAGCGCTCGGCAGACATCTGGCGGCTCATGGCCTCTTGAATGTCACGCGGCGGGATGATCTCACGGATTTCGACGGCCGTCACCTTGATGCCCCAACGGTTAGTAACGTCGTCGAGCTTACCTTGGAGCATCTCGTTGAGCTGGTCGCGCTTCGAAAGGACATCGTCCAGGTGCATATCACCAACCAGGGCGCGCAGCGTTGTGATCGCAATCCCGCGCGCTGCGCCCGTAAAATCGATCACTTCCAAAACGGACGGCAAAGCACTGATCACTTTCATGTAAACCAGGAAGTCGATCGAAAGCGGCGCATTGTCTTTGGTGATGCAGGTCTGCGGTTCGACATCGAAAAAGCGTTCGCGTAAGTCCACACGTTCACCCCGATCGGCAAAGGGAATCAGAACCACGAGGCCCGGACCTTTCGCATCCAGTACCCTGCCCAGGCGGAAGACAACCAGACGCTGGTACTCCGGAACGATACGTAACGCCAGGCGCGCCACGATCAGCAGTAAGATCAAAAATACGGTTAGAATGATCAGGTTTCCAAGGTCCATCTTTTGCTCCTTTCTAAGCTATACAGGCGGCGGGGGCGGCGCCTGCTCCAGCGGTTCGACCAACAAAGTCAACGAGTCGATTCCGACCACACGTACCTTTTCCCCCACGCCTACCGGCGAACCGGCGACCAGTTCCGCATACCACGATTGGCCGGCGAACCACACCCGCCCGCGCGGGTTGAGTTCCTGCTGAACGGGCACAATTTGCCCGATGAAATGCTCCTTACCCGTGCTGATCGGCGCGCGGCGCGCGGCGATCAACTGGCGTAAGACGACAAACAGGAAAGCGCCCACCGCCACGGCCATGCCACCCACCAACCAGGGATTAACGCTCAAAACGGGCAGGGCGGGCGAATCGAGCCGGAAGGGACGAAACAGAATCATCGCTCCCAGGACAAAAGCGACCAACGCCCCAACTCCCAGCACGCCGGTTCCCTCGGTGTTCAACTCTGCCACGAACAAAAGGATCGCGAAGCCCACCAGGGCCACACCGGCCCAGTTGGTGGGTAAGTTCCCCAGGGAAAAGAAAGCCAGGATCAGGGCAATTGCGCCGGCAATACCCGGAAATAGCGCACCCGGGTTGTACAATTCCGCCAGGATACCGACGCTGCCAATGCTAAGCAGGAGAAAGGCAATGTCGGGATTGCTGATGGCGTGCAAGAAACGCTCGGCGAAATTCATCGAACGCTCGACGAGCACAGCCGAGCGCAGGTCCAGCGTTACCGCACCGCCGGCAGTCTGTACAGTGATGCCGTCAAGCTGGGCGAGCAAATCTTCGACATCTCGAGCGATAAGATCGATCACGTTGTGCTGCAAGGCCTCGTCCGCCGTCGCCGAAATGCTCTCGCGCACGGCGCGCTCGACCCAATCTGCATTTCGCCCACGCTGGTTGGCCAACGAACGGATGGTTGCGGCGGCATCGTTTTCCGCCTTGGCGCTCATCACTTCATCCGCCTCACCGCCCAGGGCAACCGGATGCGCCGCGCCGGTCTGCGTTCCGGGAGCCATGGCTGCGAAGTGCGCCGCGGTCAGGATGAACAGGCCCGCCGAAGCCGCCCGCCCACCCGCAGGCGTTACGTAAACGGCTACCGGCACAGGAGAAGCCAGGATGTTCTGGATAATTTCGCGCATGGCGCTGTCCAGCCCGCCGGGCGTGTCCAGCCGAAGAACGATGAGCGCAGCATTTTGCTGGCGCGCTTCCTGAAAGACGCGGTCGATATAGTTGGCCGCCGGAGGGTTAATGACGCCCCGAACTTCCAACAGCCATACACCTGCGTCTGCTGCCTGCGCTGCCTGCCTCGGCAAAAGCGAATGAAAGCTTGCCCCCGAAAAGGCAAACAGAGAACGCGCCAAATAGGTCAGCAACAAAACCAGCACAGCAGATCGAAAAAATGCCCTTGACATCACAACCTCAGCGCCTGCGCCTAGCGCAGCTTTTCACGTTTTTGCCGTACCTGGCGCTCGAGCGCATCCAAAGCGCCCTTCAACGCCTGGCGCGACGTTTCGCCTTTTTCGGTTGCTGCAATGTACGTAGGGCGGGTGTAAACGACCACGCGCACCTCGTAGGCATGCGGTGTGTTGGCGTTCGACAGTTCGACAATGGCTACCGCCGCACCAACCAGATCGGTATGGCCCTCACGCAGTGCACGCAGGCGACGTTCTGCTTCAGCGGCCAAGATGCCACCGGGATCGGCCACCTCGATTTGGAAATCGACGTAAAAATCGGATGCGCCCATGAGATTAAAAAGCGAGCCCGACCGTAAACAAAAAGATACACAGCAGTAGCACGGCAATCACCAGAAAAACACCAAAGAGCACTTTAGCCACCGTAGCTGCGCCGCGCGCCACGCCTGTAAAACCTAACACACCGGCTATCACAGAAACCACCAGTGCGGCAATCGCCAGGGTAAGTAAATCCATCTTGTCCTCCAATCACTTGGGCCGGCACCACAACATTAACTGTGTTAAAGCGTGCTGCCCATTTGCCAACTGTCGCCTTACTCACGGCAGAGCAAGCGAAAGCGATCTCGCATCTTTAACCAGACACATGTTTACAATAAGCTTATAACAAATTCCCCAGGTTACCATGGGGAGTTTGCCTGTACGACGCTAGGGAAAACCCTTATTCTGATATAATCGGGCGCAAGAACGATTCCACAGGGCGATCCAGTCGCCCTGTTTGTTTTCCATCACACACCACTTTTCGAGGATATAGCACCATGCCTGGCCAAAAACGCATTCTATCTCTAACAGCGCTGCTTGCCGTAGGGACATTGACCATCAGCTGTAGCAGCCACCGGACAACGACAACCCCAGGGGCTTCAACGCACATCACCACTGCGAGTCTCGTCGCCATTCAGAGTCCGACTGCCAGCACAACGCGTACCGCATCCGAAACCGCAACCCCTGCGCCAACAAACACGCCTGCCGATCCCCCCACCGAAACGCCCCCCCCAACCTTGACCCCAACACCCACAGAAACGCTCATCCCCACGGCCGACACACGCCTGCTGCCCGATTTGTGGAGCGCCTGGACCGTCCTACCCACCGTCAGCGGCAGCTTGAAACCCATCTACCTGCGCGGCAAGGAGCTGGGTAACGACCCCAACATGTTCACCCGTATCGGCGACTGCCAGAGCCTGCCGGAAGTATTTCTCGGCATTTACGATACCGACCGCTATTGGTTAGGCGAAGACTACAAATATCTACAGGGCACCATCGATCACTTCGCCGGGGCCTTCAGCACCCCCAATGTCACCGTCAAAGATGGCTACGGTGTCAACAGCGTCTTCTCCCCCCTGATGGCCGACCCGGAGTGGTGCGAATCCAACGAAACGCCGTTGGCCTGTGAGTACCGTCTCCACAAACCCAGCGTCGCCTTCATCAGCATGGGCACCAATTGGGCGCCTGGCGGCTCAGGCAAGTTCGAAGAATACCTGCGCCAAATTGTCGATTTCTGCTTCGAACACGGCATCATCCCCGTCCTGATGACCAAAGCCGACAACATCGAGCAAGATAACCTGCTCAACAAGGCCATTGCCCGCGTGGCCTACGACTATGACATTCCCATGATCAACGTCTGGGCCGCCCTACAGTACATGCCCAACCACGGCCTGCAACAAGACGGAATCTACCTGACCCCCGACGCCTGGGACGAACGCACGTTCGACGCGCTGATCACCCTCGACCGCATTCGGGCCCAGATGCAGCAGTGGGACGCTGAAACGCCGTAACGACATCACAAGCGCTCTGTGTCATCAAGCTCCACCTTGCCCCAAAAAGTGCCGGCGTTTTTTCACCGGATGGCAAAACCCATCGGCGCTCGATACAACCTCAGCTACCGGTACTGCTTTTTCTCTCCAAAGCGGCAGTACCCAGCCAACACACCTGCTCGGTCTGGTAGCGTCGAAAAAGCAGTCCAAGCTTGGAGAAGACAAACGCGCCACGCTGCCCAGGCCTGGTCCGTCACCGGGGCTGTCCGAAGGACCGCTTTCTCACTGCCCCCGACGGGCCAGGCATGAATTATCTCTGCGCCGGGTATAAGCTGGTCTTCCACCCTGTCACCCACCTCATGAACATCGCGGCCGATCTCTTGCGCCAGGTCGCGCCCTTGCAGAAATAACGGACCGGCCGGCAGCAGAAGCGTTGCAGCCCCCAGATACCGGGGGCTGGCACCGGCACCCAAGAAATCTGGGGATTCAGCGTGTCCGGCCGCTCATCGGCAACGCATCCCGTGAAATCGCCGTATAATTAGGTGGGCCTGTAAATCACGGCGATCGTCATCGCCATCCAGCAGGTTTTCAACCCTGGGGATCGAAACCAAAAATCAGGCACCAGAAAAGAGAATACACCTATGGAAATCGCTGTCCTCATTTCGTTTCTTGCGATCATCTTTTTCCTGCTTGTGATCGCAGTGGCACTTTCCGGCTTCCGATTCATCCCCAACAATCGGATCGGCATCGTCGAAAAGCGTTTCACTACCAAAGGTTCGGTCAAGTCGGGCTTCATCGCCTTGAACGGCGAGGCCGGTTACCAACCACAGGTGCTGCGTGGCGGCATCCATTACCTGATGCCGATCCAGTACGCCGTCCATATCGCACCCCTGGTAACGATTACGCAGGGCAAGATCGGCTATATCTTCGCCCGTGACGGTGCGCCCCTGGAACCTGACCAGGCCTTGGCGTCCAATATCAAAACCAAGGATTTTCAGGAGGTCGAGGCTTTTCTGAAAAGCGGTGGGCAGCGCGGCCCGCAGCGCCGTGTGCTGCGTGAGGGTACCTACGCCATCAATCTGATGCAGTTCGTCGTTATCACCGAAGAAAAAGTCTACAGCATGCCCCTCAACCGTGACGAAGCCAACGTCATCCAGCGCATGGCCGAGATCATCGCCGATCGCAAAGGCTTCCGCCCGGTGGTCATCAAGGACACCGACGACCTGGTCGGGATCGTGACCGTCCACGACGGCCCTTCGCTGGCCCAGGGCGAAATCATCGCCCCGATCGTCGGCGATGACCCGGAAAACCGCAGCATCTATCACAACAACTTCCAGGACCCCGACCGCTTCTTGTTGGCCGGTGGCTCTCGCGGCCGCCAGCTTCAAGTGCTGGTCGAAGGCACGTACTACCTGAACCGCCTGTTTTCGACGGTCGAGATGATCCAAAAGACGACCATCGACGTCGGTATGGTCGGTGTGGTGGTTTCGTACACCGGTGCGATGGGCAAGGACCTTTCAGGGATGGATTACCGCCACGGCGAACTGGTCGAACGCGGCAAGCGCGGCGTGTGGAGCGAAGCGCTTTTGCCCGGCAAGTATGCTTTCAACACCTATGCCGGCAAAGTGATCCCCGTCCCCACGACCAATATCATCCTCAAATGGATCCGCACTCAGGCCGGTTCGCACGGCTACGACGAGAACCTGGCCGAGGTCTCTTTGATTACCAAAGACGCCTTCGAGCCAACCCTGCCCCTCTCGGTGGTCATCCACATCGACTACAAGAAAGCCCCCCTGGTCATCCAGCGCTTCGGCGACATCAAGCGCCTGGTCGAACAGACCCTCGACCCGATGGTGGCCGCCTACTTCAAGAACATCGGCCAGACGCGCACGCTGATCCAACTGCTGCAAGAACGCAGCACGATCCAGCAAATCGCAAGCCAGGAGATGAAGGAAAAGTTCGCCCACTACAACCTGGAGCTGGAAGAAGTGCTGATCGGTACACCCGGTTCCGCTGCCGAAGGCGACAAAGCCATCGAATCGATTCTGACGCAACTGCGCCAACGCCAGATCGCCATGGAACAGGTCGAAACCTACGGACGGCAGGAAGTGGCGGCAGTCAAAGAGCGCGAGCTGCGTGAAGCCGAAGCGCGCGCCCAACAGCAACGCCAGATCACCGAGTCTGAACTGAGCATTGCCATCCAAACGAACGAGGGCAAGGCGGAATACCAGCGTGCCCTGCAACAGGCCGCCCAGATCCGTGCGCTGGCCGAAGCAGAGGCGACCAAAGTGGCCCGCGTGGGCGTGGCGCAGGCGATCGCCATCGACGAACAGGTACGTGCCTACGGCGGCCCGCAGTTCCAGGTGGCGCAGCAGGTGCTCAGCCGCTTCGCCGATGCCATCCAACAGTCGGGCGTGGACGTCGTGCCGCGGGTCGTCGTACAAGGCGCGGGCAGCGAGAATGGCAGCGCCACGAGCGGCAGCATCATGGAAGGGTTGCTGACCCTGATGCTCTCCGAGAAACTGGGCGTCAGCGTGAACAAAGAGGCCGCCGGGCAGGAAGCCGCCCCCTCGCGCGCCCCGGCCGCAGAAAAACTACGCGCCCAGATTTACCAAAGCCTGAAAGAGTCCAGCGACAAGGCGCTCGAACCGGCCGCCAAGCCGGCGCTGCCGAAGGTCACGGCAGGTAAACTCCCGGCGCCCAAACCGGGCCAGGCAGAGTCGTAACGCAGTTGCTGCATCTTCAGCAGCCAGGAAAAGCCCCGGCAGGTTTTAAAAGCCTGCCGGGGCTTAAGCCAAGAAACACCAGGGGCACAGGCGTTTTTCCAGCCAATCGACGGCAAAGTACAACCCCAGGCCGAGCAAGCTCATAGCGACCACCCCGGCATACATAGCCGGGTAATTGAAAAGCGTGCTGCCTTGTAGAGAGATGTAGTACCCCAGGCCGTGCTTGGTGGCAAACAACTCGGCCACGTAGAGCACGGCAACCGCCGTCCCCACCGACTGGCGCAGCGCCGTCAGGATAGCAGGCAGGCTGGCGGGCAGGTAGACATAACGGAACAAGGCCCGCCGCCCGGCGCCCAGGCTGCGTACGCTTTGCAGCAGTTCGGGGCGCAAGGCAGCCGCTTGATCGCGCACCAGTACCAGAATCTGGAAGAACAGGATCAAAAAGATGATAGCGATCTTGGGCATATCGCCGATGCCCAGCAGCAGCAAAATCACCGGGACGAACACCACCTTGGGGATAGGGTACAGCAGATAAATCAGTGGCGTAAAGATACGGTCGATGCGTTTGGACTGCCCGATGGCCAGCCCGGCCGGCGCAGCGGTCAATACCGCCAGGGCGATACCGGCCGTCACGCGCCACAGGCTGGCAAGAAAATGGGCAGGTAAATCTTTGCCCAGTTCGCGCAGGAAAGCCTGCGCCACAACCCACGGGGACGGCAAAACCGGCTGAGCGAGCAGCAGCGAGGCGATCTGCCAGACCGACAGGATAAACAGAGAAGCCCAAAAAAGATCGCGGCGTTTCACGAAAACCACCCGAACGTCATTTTTCGCTTATGCGGTGAAAACGGTAGCCCGCCACGCTCAACCACCATAGTTCATAACCACCACTTCCAAAACAGCGCCCCGACTGTTTCCGTTTGAGTTCACGGCTCGTTTCGCAGAAACTTTCGCTATCCGAAAATCCCGGTAAAGGTCGAGCACAAACGGCGTATGCGCATTGCTCAACATGCAAAAGCACCCTTTGTCAGACAACTGCTGAAACACGTCCGCTAAATCGCGCTGATCTTGATCGCCAAAGCTGTTTGCCGTGTATCCGGTAAAGTTTGCCGTTTTACTGAGCGGATCGTACGGCGGATCGAAGTAATAGAAATCTCCAGGCAAGGCCATCTCGACGATGCTACGGAAATCGTTTACCGACAAGGAAACCCCCTGCAAGGCGATGCTGGCAGCACGTAAGACATCTTCGTATAAAATCCGCGGGTTGGCGTAGCTCCCCATGGGCACGTTAAATTCACCGCGCCGGTTAACCCTGTAAAGCCCGTTGTAACAGGTCCGGTTGAGGTAGACGGTACGGGCCGCCCGTTCTGCCTCGCTCATGGATCGACTGACACCGCGATCCATCTTGCGCACGTGATAATAGTATTCTTGGCAATGGTTTTGCTTGTGCCTGTGCAACAGGTGAATCAATGCATCGACATCCTGGCGAACGACCTGATAAGCGTTGATCAATTCTTCGTTATGATCGATCAAGCAAACCTGCGAAGGCAACCTTTGCACATTCCACAGATGGAAGAACACAGCCCCACCGCCGGTAAATGGCTCGATATACCTCGAAAAAGCCTTCGGGAAAAAAGCCTCAAACTGTGAAAGGAGCTGCTGTTTTCCACCGGCCCATTTGAGAAACGGCTTCGCCTTTCTGCCGTGCGTGGCCTGAGTATCCGGTGAGGACATCGACACGGGTTGCTTTTGAAACATCTTTTGGCCTGGTAAAGAAGAAACGTGCATGGATTATATACAAGAGACGGCAGCAAACATTCAATGGCCCTGTGCTAACCGCCGGCGTAGCTGCCGGCAGAAACTTCGATACTCGGCCGTTTCACGGTAGGCCGCCTTAGCTGCCCCGGGGTTGGCAACGATTTCAGGCTCCCGATGTGGCGGGTTACCCAACACCAGAATCTTTTCACCGAGCAGCACAGCTTCTTCAATGGCGTGCGTGACCACCACCAGGGTTAGCTTTCGCTCGCGGCAGAGTTCGGCAACCAGGGCCTGCAGGCCCTCGCGCGTGGGTGCATCGAGCGAGGCGAAGGGTTCGTCCATTAACAGCAAGCTTGGATCGAGCGCCAACGTGCGGGCGATGGCCGTGCGCTGGCGTTGGCCGCCGGAAAGTTGGGCAGGATACTTGTCGGCAAGACCGACAAGGCCGAGGCGTGCAAGCCACACATCGATCTCGCCAAGCGAAGCATCCCTTTTTGCTGCGGGCGCGTGCTTGCCATCCGGCCCGTAAAAACCGCGGATTTCCAACCCCAGGGTGGCATTCTGGCGCACGGTGGCCCACGGCAGCAGGCCATAGTCCTGCAAGATCAGGCCGGTCTGCGGATGCGGCCGGACGAGCGGCCCACCGTGAACGCGTACCTGCCCGCTGGTCGGTGTGCGTAGCCCGGCGAGCAGATAGAGCAGGGTCGTTTTGCCGCTGCCCGAAGGCCCCAGCACCGCCCAGGTCTCACCCTGCGCAACCGACCAGGAAAAGCGCTCGAAGACCGGCGCCTGGTGCGGGTAGGTGAAAGAAACGGTATCGAGTTCGATCATACGGGAAACCACTGACGACCGTTTTTGGCCTTCGAATCGAGAGACTTCCAGGTTTTGCGTGCAACGGCCTTTTCCCGGCGAAGCCGAAAAAAAATCGAGCGCCTGCCTTCACCGGGAAGCGCCGGCCCAGGCCGAAGGTCACAGGCCGAAGTCAGGGTAAGAAGGCGTCTGTGACCACGTCTTGATAAGCCAGGTCCTTGTCCAGCAGGCCCTTGGCCTGGACCCAATCGAGGGCGTCGGCAAACTGGCTTTCGGAAGGCACACCGGCGGTGACGAAGGCAGGGACCTGGTAACTGTCGGCCAAAGGCAGCGGCAAAATCTCCTTTTCGGTCAGCAGCGCCTTCCACCGGTTCGGATCGGCATTGATGTCGGCAACGGCCTTCTCCCAGGCTTCCAGGAAAGCCTTGAGGGCGTCGGGGTTTTGGTCGAGGAAAGCCGAACGAAAGGTCAGGACGCTGTAACCATATTCGGGATGGCTGGAGTCATCCACGACCACCATGGCGCCCTGCAAGACGGCCAACGAGGCTGCCGGATCCGGCAAAACGGCGGCTTGCAGTTCGCCGGCGCCGAGCAGCTTGAGACGCTCAGGGATCGACGGAATGTTGACGGTGCCGAACAGGCCAGGGTCCTTCCCTTCGGCCGCAATCAGGCGCTCGAAGACGTACTGGATGATCGTGCCCTCGGAAATTCCCGTCTCGACAGGCTGCAAATCATCCAGCGTCACGATGCCGCTGTCCTTGGCCGCAACCACCCGAAAGACGGGCGAACCACTGGTGGCTGCCCGGGCAAAGCGCACCACCTGGAGGGTGGTTTGCTGGCGGTTGGCCAGCAGGGTCGAGTGCATTTCGGTGATCATGCCATCAGCCTGGCCGGCAGCTATCAGCTGATCGCGTTCAGGGGCCGAAGCCACGGGGATGACTTCAACCTGGATACCGCCGGCGGCGAAGTAGCCCTGTTCCTCGGCAACGAGCAGCGGCAGGGAATCGAGAATACGCAGCGCCGCCAGGCGAATCGTTACCGGCTGTAAAGCGGGCGGCGCCTTCGGCGCGCAGGCAGACAAAACGAGCACCAGGGTAAGTAAGAAAACCATCAAGCGTTTGAACATGGGGTTTCTCCGAAGTGTGGGTCGGGAGGATACTGCGCCTGCAGTGGCATGTGCGAAGTAAGGATGTAATGCCCGCCATTTTACCGTCATTTGACCCCAAAGTGGATGGCAATTGTCCCAAACATACGGCGTACGAAGCGGACGTCACGAAAACCGGCCGTGCGCATGTGTTCGGCAAGGGTTTCGGCCGCCAGGAAACCTTCGGTGGAATCGGGGAGGTAGGTATAAGCAGACGAGTCTCCAGCGATCAAGCGGCCGAGCAAGGGGATGATAACGTGCAAATGGATGCGGATGAAAGGGCTGAACAGGTTTTGGGCCGGGCGCGTGGTGTCGAGGATGACCACGCGCCCACCGGGCTTGAGCACCCGCCACTGTTCTGCCAACGCTTGTGGCAGATCGGCCACGTTGCGCATTAAGAAACCTGAAACGACGGCGTCGAACGTATGGTTGGCGAAGGGCAGAAGCAAAGCATCGGCAGCGCTCCAGGGAAGCGCCTCGCCGCCGGGACGCCTCTGGCCTGCCTTCATCATCTCCAAGGTAAAGTCGGCAGCAACCACGGAAACGGACGGCAGCCCTCGCCTTGCTTGCAAGGCCATGTCACCGGTTCCGGCGCCGAGATCGAGCAGGCGGTTCTCAGGCTGCAAACTGGCCCGCTGAATAACTTCTTTGCGCCAACGAACATCTTGCCCGGCAGTCATCAGGCGATTCATTAAATCGTAACGCCCGGCAATGCGGGTGAACATGGCCTGGACGTATTGGGCACGTTCGTTTCCGGTGAGGTGGGTCATGGCAAAAAGGATGTGCCCGGCACACAGACTCGCGTCTGGTTAAGGCTGGCGCTGGTGGGCCGTTTCGATGGCCGCGCGCAGATTATCCCACGATGTATCGGCAGGGGCCGTGCAGTCGGCTGCCAAAATGAAGCGTGGGGGAGCCACATCCAGTACCGATCGAGCCGCCGCACGAACCTGATCGGGAGTACCCTGTGCGAGCACGCCGTGCCGGTCAAGCCCGCCCATGACGGGGCGCTCGAACAAGCGCGCTGCTTCGGCCATGTCGAGTGGCTTGCCGCCGACCATCAGGGGCGTATTGACCACCTGGCCCGGGTAGTTCACAAAGTGGGAAATATCGGCATAGGTGTCGACGTAATCGCAAATGTGCAGGATGTTGAAGGAGCAGTGCGCGTTGGCTTCGTCCATCACCATCAGATCGAACGGGCGCACCAGGCGGTCGAAAAGGACCGTGTCAGCCAGACGCGAGCGCTCGCCGCCCTGCGTGGAGGTGTAAAAACCGTCCAGGCCGAGGCGAATGCCGGCTTTGACGAAGTTCAAAACACTTTCGGCGACGATTTCCATCCCACGGCGCACGGCTTCCGGGTCTTCCGCAATGTGCTGGAGCATGCGCTCGGCACCCACGGCGTGGCCGGCGCACATGAAGGGGGAATACAGCGTGCAAACGATCATCGCTTCGGCTTTGACGGCCTTGACAATGCCGTCGATCACCGCAAGCTGCGGTTCGAAAAAATCTTCTTTGTAGCGCGGCATATCGGCCCAGTCCGCCGGGCGCTGGATATTGGGCAGGCGCGGGAAAGGAAGCTCGTACTGGATTTTGACGAAATCCATGTCGGTTTCGCGAAAGTATTGGAGGTGCTTGTCGACGGCCGCCTGGCCGCGGTGATAAGCTTCTCCAAAATGGAGAAAGAAAGCCGCCGGGGTATAGGCAGGAGCCTGGGTGGTGTTGAGTAACGAAAGGATCAAGTCACGTTTGTTGTCCATAGAGGTACCGTATACAATCAAGGTCGGGTGAAATTTTTACCGTCTGTGGGCTACGGCCGATCCGGGTGCCGGGCGGCGCCCTACCCCCGGGCCGCGCCACTGCCTGGGTACAGAACAAAACTGCAACCCAGGCAGACTCTGCGAGTGGACATCATTATAGCACGGGCATGATCAAGTGTGAGCACCTACCTTCAAAATTGTCCTGCCAATTGCCGGTATTAATTTGATAGAGAACGTGCGGGCATACGCCTATCGACAATCCGCCTATCCGGCGGCCGCAGTTTTCAAGGCGTGTCCCCTGTGATCAGGATGGCGTTCCACTGCTGAAGGTCTTGTGTTTGGTTAGGATCGAGCACATCAGCAAGATAAAGCTCTACATAAGTTGCGTTGTAGGTTTCATAAGCGAACTGAATACCCGTGGCCGCTTTTCCGCTCGCAACTGCGTCCCCGCCGGTAAATGGATTAACCCAGGCAGTTAGCGCTTGAAAGACAATATAGGTTTGATCTTTGACGGCAAACAGACGCTTCCCCAGGCCACTGGCCTGAGGTCCGGCATCGCTCAAGGTCTCCTGAAAGAAACCCAGTGTAGGCTGTTCTGGGCCATTGAAATCACCCATCAGCCGATCGACGATTGCCTGATCGAGCGGATAAGCCATGTTTGCATCATTCAAGCGAAAAAGGCCAAGGAAACCGAACTTTTCAGGAAAAACATCTCGGGCGGCATGGACTGACTGTACCACCGCGGCGATGAATGTCTGGCGATCGTAGCCAGGAAGCTTGGTCAGGACGTTGTTCAAATCCCGCACGTCTTGCAAACCGACGATCGGGGCATCCACCATGATCAACGTCGGGTGTTCGGCAAGAGGCACCATCGTACCATCGGGCAAGGGGACAGGGTGAGCGGCCAACGCCTGCATATAT
Organism: Chloroflexota bacterium; assembly: GCA_049325275.1. GTDB lineage: Bacteria > Chloroflexota > Anaerolineae > Anaerolineales > UBA4823 > CAIQJJ01. Next base: position 52,010 of record JBMOLU010000086.1, on the reverse strand, counting down.
GCCTCCCAGGCGCCCAGGGCCGCCTGACTCCAAGGGACAGCGGTCCGCACGGTGCGTTGACCAGGTGCGTGGGCATCCCATATCTCTTCGGCAGGCAGCTGTGCCAGGAGATAAGCGGGGACTTCTACGGCAAAGACTTCAACATTCAGAGCCTTCTCGCTGGAAGATAAAGCGGCCATGACGGCATCGATCTTGGAGAAATCATACTGGCCGGGAGAAACCTCCGTATCCGCCCAGGAGAAACCAATCGTTACGCCCTCGATGTAATCGAGATCGCGCACCAGGTTGATAATCTTGAGAGATTGCTCCACCCCGCCGTTCGGCCCCCCAAGCCCTGCCAGCACAAAAATTCCACGCGGGCGATCCACCGGAGCGGAAGCAACCACGGGGAGAAATGATCCCGCCTGGAGAAGGGTGCTTTCACCCATGCCAAAGCCTTGGGAAACGGCGGTGGCCGTCGAGAAGACGTGCGTGCCAACCAGGACGGATAGCAACAGAGCGATCAAGAGATTGGATCGGAAGTGCGTGTTTAAAAATTGATGGGTTTTCATGGTCTTTTTACTCCTTTATCCATCGAGTGTAAACACATCCGGTAAGCTCCGTTTTACGAAAGTGTAATCTTTGTGTAAACTTTCCAGACCTGGTACGTCCTTTCACGGTGAAGCCGGATACTGGCTGGACCCGATACGGCCGAAGGTGGCAGGAGAAAACAACACGTAGCCCGTCACCGCCAGGACAGCCAACACCGCAAAGAGAAGGATCGTTTTTCCCATTTTCGACATCACGGTTTCTCCATGGCAGGACCGGCAAAGTCAACACCCCCAACGATCGAAGGCGCGGCTATTCTTCGAAACCCATCGCGTACAGCCCGGCGTAAACGCCTGCTTTTGCCAGCAGCTCGCTGTGTGTGCCCTGTTCCACGATGCGGCCATCCTGAACGACCAGGATGAGATCGGAACCGATCACGGTGGAAAGGCGATGGGCGATGACGAAGGCCGTGCGCCCCTTGAGCAGGCGCACCAGTGCGGCCTGGATGATGCGCTCGGTTTGCGTATCGACGCTGGAGGTGGCTTCGTCGAGGATCAGGATACGCGGGTCGGCCAGCAAGGCACGCGCAAACGAGACCAACTGGCGCTGCCCCACCGAGAGCGCCGTGCCGCCTTCTTCCACCGACGAATCGTAGCCGTCACGCAGGTGCGTGATGAACTCGTGCGCGCCGACGGCTTCTGCCGCAGCGCGAATTTCTGCGTCGTCGGCGTCCAGGCGCCCGAAACGGATGTTGTCCTTGACCGATCCGTTGAACAGAAACGGGTCCTGCAAAACGATGCCCATTTGCGAACGCAGGCTGTGCTGCGTGACCGTGCGCAAGTCGCAGCCGTCGATCTTGACCGCGCCGCGCGTGGGATCGTGAAAACGCGCGAGCAGCTTGACCAGCGTCGACTTGCCCGCCCCAGTCTCCCCAACCAGGGCCACTGTCTGGCCGGGCCGGATGTGCAGGTGGATGTCGGTCAAGATCGGCGTGGGATCGTCCGCATAGTGGAAGTCCACGTGTTCGAAGACTACCTCGCCCTGGATGGGCGGCAGGCTGGCCGCGTTGGGCGCATCTTGCACTTCGATGGGCGTATCGAGCAAGGTAAAAATGCGTTCGCCACCCGCCATCGTCGATTGAAAGCTGTCGTAGCGGTTGCTGAGATCGCGAATCGGTTCGAAGAAACGCTCGATGTACAACACAAAAGCCACCAGGATGCCCGCTGTGATCGGCTGGCCTCCGCCCAGGTCGGCGCCCAACACGGCCGAGCCGCCCAGCCAGATCGCCATGGCGACCGCCGCCGACCCGAGCAGGTCGATCGCCGACGGGTAAAGCGCGGCCACCCGGGCCGCCTTGAGGGTGGTGTCCAGGTTGTTCTTGTTGACGTCGTCGTGAAAATGGGCATAGTTGACGCCCTCACGCGCAAAAGCCTGCACCACGCGTACCCCGTTGATGTTTTCGGCCAGCACAGAGTTGACCCAACTGATGGCGGCGCGCACCTTGCGGTAGTTTTCACGGGCGTACTTCTTGAAAATCATTGTCACGACGGCCATCAGCGGAATGGTGATGAAGGTGATCAGCGACAGGCGTACGTTCAGGGTAACCATCGTGATCACGATGCCGAGCAAGGTAAAGAGATCGCGGGCGATGGCCAGCACCGCCCAGGTGATGAACTCACGCAGTACGCCCACGTCGTTGATCACGCGCGTGATCACGCGCCCCACCGAATAACGGCTGTAAAACGAGAGCGAGAGTCGCTGCAAATGCTCGAAGAGCCGGGCGCGTAAATCGTAAATGATCGATTGCCCCACCCATGCCATCAGGTTCACCCGCGTAAAGATCGAAAGCCACTGCAAAAACAATGCACCAAGGTAAAGCAAAACCGTCCGGCGCACGACATCCAGCGCACCGGCAGCCAGGCCATCATCGATGGCGATCTTGACCAGGTAGGGGCCGGCCACCGCAACCGCCGAGGAAAGCATCATCAACAGCAGCGAAAACAAAAGTTGCCAACGGTAAGGCAGGGCAAACCGGATCAGCCGCCGGGTCACGGCCGGATCGTAGCCCTTCATCAGGACATCGTCGAGAGGAGGAGGAGTCGTCATGGCTTCATCGCAAAAGAGAATGGACTATGGGCCAGGCCCCAACCAGGCCAGCCCGCGGGGGTAGTGGTTTTTGACAACACCCTGGACGCGCTTTCCCCAGCCGAGTGGAAAAGCCTGCGCTTCCGGCGCGCCGGGAAAGGAAGCGGGGACCGTCACGCCGACGAGCATCCAGCCAGGGTCACCGGCACTCACCAGGGTTTCACCGCGCAGGTATTTGATGACGCCGGGATCGTCGGCAGGCAGCGCCAGGATACAGCGGGCATCTTCCACGTGCAAGGCCATCGCCAGGGCGTGAGCGGGTTCGAAACGATCCTTCTTGAAATCGCCCAGCCACCAGCCAGGATGCAGTACCCGCAGGCCACCCAGATCGGGCAAGCCATCCGGCAAGGCGTACAGGCGTGTGCCGACCTGTACGGGCGTCACATCCGGCAAGGCCGCCAGATGCTCCTCGCACCACGTTCGCCACTGCGCTTGTAAAATGCGCCCGAGCGGTGCGGGCTGCCCGGCGCCGGCTGGCCGACCAGGTGGGGCGTCTTCCCGGCGGTGCAGCAAAGCGATGAAATGCCCTTCGCCAGGGGAAGTGTGAGGCCAGAGACGAAAACCGCACCGCGTGGCGCACAATGCATCCGACGTCACGGGGTACGTCTCGTGCGCCACGGCAAAATCGGGATGCGCCGACAAAAAAGCATCGATCACTTCCTCGTTTTCTTCCGGCGCAAACGTGCAGGTGGAATAGCACAACCAGCCGCCGGGGCGCACCAGGCGAGAGGCATAATGCAGGATGGCCGCCTGGCGCACGGCGCAGCCGGCCACCATATCTTCGGACCAATCGCTGCGCGCCGAAAGGTCCTTGCGGAACATGCCCTCGCCGGAACAGGGCGCATCGACCAACACGCGGTCGAAAAAGGGGCCGAAGAAGTCAGCCAGGCGTTCGGGCGTTTCGTTGAGGACGGTAACATTACGCGCCCCCCAACGTTCCAGGTTGGCCGCCAGGTGGCCGATGCGCTTGGTCTTGATCTCGTTGGCAACCAACAGACCGCCGTTTTGCATCCGGCTGGCGATGTGCGTGGTCTTTCCGCCGGGCGCCGCGGCCAGGTCGAGGACGCGCTCGCCAGGCTGCGGCGCCAGGATTTCTGCAACCGCCTGGGCATGCGGGTCTTGCAGGTAGTACAGGCCGGCGGCGTGGAAGGGATGTTTTCCGGGACGTTCTTCCGGTTCTTCCAGCAGAAAGCCACTGGAATTCCAGGGCAAAGGCGACAGGCGAAAGGGAGAAAAAGCGAGGAAAGCTTCAGGGGTCAGCTTGAGCGTATTAACGCGCAGGCCGTGGGTAGGCGATTGATCGTAAATGGCAGCAAACGCAGGAAAGTCGGGGCCAAGCAGGGGCCGCATGCGCGCCAAAAAGCGCCCGGGGATGGCGGGTGGCAGTTGAGGAATGGCAGGCCTTTTTTTGAATTTTGACACGTTTCATCTCGCGGTCCGGCAAACCCGTGGGGCCGCCCCTACGCGTTGGGAGGCGGGCATGGGGGTTCGTCCGTACGGATTTTCCACGATAAAGCCAGGCACCACATCACCGCCGTCCAGATGATGGCACGTTCGTACAGGCCAAGTCGCGGGGAAGCCAAAACCTCTTGCGGCCGAAGCAGCCACGAAGCGGCTACGAATGCCACCAACAGGCACAAAGCCAGTGAGAATATGCTAAAAAAGCGCCTTCGCTGCCAGAAAGCAACGGCAGCCGCCAGGCACATCAGCGGGAACAGCAGCGCAACCCCATCCAAAATCCAGTAATGGATACGCTGGCGTAACGGGTACAGGCCACTGGGGTCCGTCGGGAAGAGCGCCAGCAGCACGAAGCCCAAGCCCCACAGGCCAAACAGCCCTCCCAGCAGCTGCGATCTGGCCAACAGGCCCACACCGAGCAGGATGGTGAGCACACCAACCACCACAAAGTTGAGCGTTTGCAGCCAGCCCAGCGGCCCCACGGCCAAACGGCTGACCGTATGGAATGTCAGGTCATACCCGGGGCGCAGCGCGGCCGCCAGGAGGTCGATGGCCACAAAGGTTACCGGACCGATCACGCCCGCCCACACCAACTTGCTTTGCCGGCCGCCAACCCTGCCCACCGGCGCCTATTCCTTCTTCATACCCGCACCCACGTTGCTGAGTGGGCGCACGGGCGACTTGCGCAGCGCATCCATCTCTTCATGGAAACGCTCCTGATCGCGCAGTTGCAAATCGTAGATTTCGCGGTACAGGCCGCCCTGCGCCAACAGTTCGTGGTGCCTGCCGCGTTCGACGATGCGCCCGCCGTCCATCACCAGGATCAAATCGGCGCGGCGCACGGTGGAGAGGCGGTGAGCGATGACGAAAGTCGTACGGCCTTCCATGAGGGTGTCGAGAGCTTGCTGGATCAGGCGCTCGGTGTGCGTATCCACACTGGAAGTGGAATCATCGAGGATGAGGAAGCGTGGATTCATCAGCAGGGCACGGGCGATGGCCACACGCTGGCGCTGGCCGCCAGACAGCGTCACGCCGCGCTCGCCCACCACGGTATCGTACCCATCCGAAAGTCCCTGGATGAACTCGTGTGCCTGGGCCGCCTTCGCCGCAGCCACGATCTCCTCCAGGCCGGCAGCGGGGCGGCCGTAGGCGATATTTTCACGCACGCTGACGGAGAACAACAGCGAGGTTTGCAGCACGATGCCCACCTGACGGCGCAGCGCCGTCAGATCGAGGCAACGCACGTCGTGCCCATCCACCAGCACCCGCCCCGCGGTGACGTCGTAGAAACGCGGAATCAGGTTGATCAACGAGGTCTTTCCCGAGCCTGTCGGGCCAACGATGGCCACCACCTGGTTCGGCTCGACGTTCAGGTTGACCTCGCTCAGGGCGTGCGCCGTCTCGCCCTGGTAAACGAAGGAAACATCCTCAAACGCCACGCAGCCACCACACACCTGATTTTGCCCGGCTCCAGCCGGCTGGATGGCGTTTTCCGGGCTGCGGATGGTCAGGACGGTATCCAAAATTTCAAGCGTACGCTTGGCGCCTGCCACGGCCTCGCCAACCGAGTTGACCAGCCAGGTCAGTTGCCCGGCCGGCCCGCCCAGCATCAGGATATAGCTATTGAAAGCGACCAGCGCGCCAACGGTCATCTCGCTGCGCAGCACCATCGGGCCGCCAAACCAGAGCAACAAGATGGTGCACAAAGCCACTAAAAAATTGGAGGTCGGCATCACCTTCGACCATTCACGGATGACGCCGATGCGGGCATTGAACAGCGTGCGATTGGCCGCCGCAAAACGCTCGATTTCGTAAGGCTCACGGGCAAAGGCGCGTACTGCTTGCACACCGGAGACGTTTTCCTGCAAGTGAGCGGAGAGATCGCCCAGGGCATTATCCACGGCGTAAAAGTACCTGCCGATGCGCGCGCCAAAGTTCACACTCATCAGCACCAGCGGGATCAATGGCAAAACCCCTATCAAGGCCAAGCGCGGATTGTTGGCGATCAGCAAGGCCGTAATCCCGATCAATAGGACGACCACCCGGGTCAGTTCCGCCAGGTTCGCCCCGGCAAAACGCTCGATGGCGCGCACGTCCTCGATGCAGCGGCTGATGAGTTGCCCCGTCTGGGCGCGATCGTGATAGCTGAACGGCAGGTGTTGAATGTGGTTGTAGAGATGGTTGCGCAAATCGTAGCCGATGTGGGCGGCAATCCATTCTCCCAGGTAGCGGTTGGCATAGGCCAGCACGGCGCGTGCGATGCCAATCGCCAGGATGACCCCTGCCGCCCGCAGCATGTAATCCATCCGGCGCTGCGTCACGCCGATATCGATCACACGCTGGATAATCATCGGCACCACCAGGCTCAGCCCGGTAATCGCCAGCAAAACGGCCAACAAAAGGATAATTTGCAGCAAGTAGGGCCGGACAAACGCACGCAAACGAAAAAGAGATTTCATGGCAACGAGACGGAAGATGAAGCCGTGTCGACCACCGTGCGTTCGGGCAGGCTCGCAGCGTCCGGCTCGATGGGAGGCGTGTAAAACAGGGTTGCCACAAGGGTATAAGGCGGTTGCGGATCAGGGTGACGCAGATGAAGGTTCAGATCGAGAGAAGCAGCCATGGTCTCGATGACTTGCGTCTCGGCCACGATTTGCGCCAACGCATCCCGGACTTCCAGGCTCAGGCTGGGCCTTTTCTGGAAAGGGGTAAGCGTGACCGACACTTTCACACGCCGGCCATCGGGGTACAATGCACCGCGCAGTTGCTGAATGCGGACTTCGCCCGGAGGTAGTGGAATCTGGTTCGGATCCTGAAAAGAAATGTCCATGGTCACTCAATTCGCCGGCATTCCATATAGAACCGCTTTTCATGCGCCTCGCCCATCGAGAAAGCCTTACGCGGCAAGACACCGTCCAGGATCACAGTACGGAAGAGATCGCCCTTGGCGATTGCCGGCAGGTAGAATCCGGCGTTGCCCGGCCGGCTGCCCAGGGTGCACACGACATCGCTGCCGTGCACGTAGTCCAGTTTCTCAGCATGACGGGCCTGCATGAACGGATCGAGAAAGGCTTGCAGGCTGCCCACCGTCAAGGTGGCCGGCGGCGCGGCCAGTTCTACCACGCCGCAGCCTTCGGGCAAGATCAGGCCAAACGCCTGGCGCGGCGAGGGGGTCGCGTTGACCTGGGCGATCATGGTCTCACACGACGCATGAGGCCGGTACGTACACTGCCCCTTGAAAAAATCTTGCAGCGCCGGCAAAACATCCTGCTGGAGGTTGAAGGCCACCCGGTGAATCGGCTCGAACGCGAGCGCTTCGTCGTGAATGTTCTCGATTTCCACCAGGGCATAACGGGCCGGGTGATCAGGGCCTACGCGGCGTTTGATCTTCTCCCAAATCGCCTTGGCGGTTGCCAGAGAGTGATTGCCGTCACCCATGGCAAACAAGAGCACAGGGGTACCGGCAGGCAGGTCGTACTTTTCGGCAAAGGACTGCGCATCGGCCAACCTTTCCAAAGCGCCCATGGTTGTCTGCTCGAGCGCAAGGTCGTCGACTGCATAACCGGTCAGGTGGCCGCCGTTCATCATTAAATCAAAATCGTACAGCCTGCGCAACGCCTGGCAATGCTGGCTGACCGGCTCGATCACGCTGCGTTCCGGGTCGTCGATCAGCACCAGGATGTGCGGCAGTTCGAGCATGGCGCCATCCCGGATGCGCATACGCGGGTGGATGCGTTCGACGATCGTGCCTTCGGTAGCCCGGATCAGGGTCTGCGAGCCGGGCCTGTAATCGTAGTGTTCGAGATCGAGCGCCAGAACCAGCCCGCGACGCAGTTTGCCATCCACACGCCGTTCGACGTAAACCATGCCATCCAGTGGTTGGAGCAAATTACCCGAAAGATAGCGCCACATCTGATCGTGAATCTGCAACGTACGGCCATCCATATCGGGGCCGTCCAGGTAGATTTCAGGCAAAATGAGATGAAGGGTCGAGGGCAGCTCTCCGATGATACACGCCACCTGTTCCCAGTAATCGGGCTGAGATGTATATTGATCGCAGGCAATCACCGCCCAACGGGTAAGATCGACGCCGGGCGACGGCAACAGCACATCGGGCACTTGCACCCCAATGGCAGGATAATTTCTCATAAGGACTCCAAAAAGTAAAAAATTCCCCCTATTTTACAACGATAACGATTCGGTGGCACAACGAATCGGCCAGGCAGTTTAACACTCTCACAACGATTTACCGGCGAAGGCGTGGCCTTCGCCCGCTCACCATTCCACCGAATAGCCTAATCCCAGGGTTCCCGGTCCAACGTGGACGCCGATCACCGGGCTGACGTCCGAAAGGATGCCTTCGACGGCGCCGAGTTTCTGGGTAGCCTGATCGAGCATGACGCGCGCTTCGGCCTCCGCATTGGCGTGCACGGCAAACAGACGTACCGGTTTGCGGCCTGCAATGCGGTTTTCTACCAGTTCTACCATGCGCGCCACGGCCTTGTTACGCGTACGCACGCGTTCGACCGCGCTGATCTTGCCCTCTACGATTTCCATGATAGGTTTGATATTCAAAGCCGTACCCAAAAAGCGTGAAGCGCCGCCGATGCGCCCGCCGCGGTGTAGAAATTCGAGCGTCTCGACCGTCAAGAAAAGGCCGCTGTTCGCCTGGACGCGTTCGGCAATCGACTTACATTCCGCCAGGCTAAGCCCTTCCTGCGCCGCGCGTGCGGCCGCCAAAACCACCAGACCCTCCTGCCCCGCAGCAGAAAGCGAATCGACCAGTTCGATCGGCGCATCGGGCGGCATGGCTGCCTTGGCCTGAACGGCCGAATCCAGCGTGCCCGAGAACCTGGAGGAGATGGTCACCGCCAAAACATCATATCCTTGCTCGAGCAATTGGCGAAAGACTTCCTCGAACGCCGCCACCGGCACCTGCGAACTGGTCGGCATGGACTTGGATTTTTTCAGGCGTTCATAGAACGCGACCGGCTGCATATCGACCCCATCGCGGTACGACTGCCCATCCCAATTGACCAACAAGGGTGCAACGCGGATATTAAGGTTGGACACCAGATCGGCAGGCACGTAGGCGGTACTATCGGCTACCACGGCAACTTTGGACATAAAAGCCTCCTCTGAACGATTTCTTCTGACAGGAATGATGGATGTCCCCATGTTACGTGCAAACCCGAACCTTGTCAATTCCTTGCTTACAGGCTAAAATGCAGGGCTGTGTTTGAGAACCTAACCGAACGACTCGATAGTGTATTTAAGGAACTGAGCCGCCGAGGCAAGCTCTCGGAAGCCGATGTTGACGTCGCCATGCGCGAGGTGCGCCTGGCGTTGCTCGAAGCCGATGTCAACTACGGCGTGGTGAAAGATTTCGTCGCCCGCGTGCGCCAACGCTCGATTGGCGCGGAAGTCTCGAAAGCGCTCAACCCGGGGCAGCAAGTCATCAAGATCGTCAACGAAGAACTGATCGCGACGCTGGGCGAACCGGAGCGTCTCAACCTGACCGGGCCGCGCCCGCGGGCGATCATGCTCGTGGGCCTTCAAGGCGCGGGCAAAACCACCCATGCGGGCAAACTGGCGCGCATGCTGCGTTCGCAAGGCGAACGCGTTATGCTCGTCGCCTGCGATCCCTACCGCCCGGCGGCAGTCAAACAATTGCAAACCCTGGGGGAGAAGCTGGACATCCCCGTGGCCTATGAAGCCGGCGTCAAGCCGCCCGAAATGGCCGCCCTGGCCTTCGACAGAGCAGCGAAAGGTGGTTACTCGACGCTGATTCTGGATACGGCAGGCCGCTCGCAGCTTGACGATTCCCTGATGAACGAACTGAAAGCCATCACCGGCCGCGTCGCCCCGGTAGAGATTCTACTGGTAGCCGACTCGATGATCGGTCAGGAAGCGGTAAACATCGCCAAGGGTTTCCGCGACACGGTCTCCATCACCGGCCTGATTTTGACCAAGATGGACGGCGATTCGCGTGGCGGTGCAGCCATTTCCATTCGTTCGGTAACCGGCGTGCCGATCAAGTTCCTGGGCACCGGCGAAGGCCTGGACGCCATGGAAGTGTACGACCCGGGCCGGCTGGCTTCCCGTATTTTGGGCATGGGCGATCTGCTCGGCCTGATCGAACGCGCCGAAGCCAACCTTGACCAAAAAGAAGCCGAGAAGCAGGCCAAGAAGTTGATGTCAGGCGAGTTTAGCCTGCAAGATTTCGCCGACCAATTACGCCAGGTGCGCAAGCTGGGGCCTATCGGCCAACTGCTCGAAATGATGCCCGGCCAGATGGGCCAGATGGCCAAAATGGTCTCTCCGCAGGACGCCGAAAAACAACTCAAAATGACCGAGGCGATCATCAATTCGATGACCCCCGCGGAACGTGTCAAACCGGATATTCTAAACGCCAGCCGCCGGCGCCGCATCGCGCGCGGCTCCGGCACCGAAGTGCAAGACGTCAACCGGCTGATGAAGCAATTCCGGGAAGTTCAAAAGCTCATGAAAACGGTCAAGAAAAGCGGCGGGAAAGGAATTTCCCGCATGTTTGGCTTGTAAGGCAGGAAGCGGCAAGCACCGTCCCGCTTCCTTCGGGTTGGTTGTACGAGGCAGGCAGCAAGCGTTCCTCCCGCTCCTCGACTGCTGCTGAAGACATCGGCCCAATTTACTACTTTGTCTTTTGCTGTAAGGAGATTTCTCATGGTTCGTATTCGTTTGCGCCGCATTGGCTCTGCTCACCAACCGAGCTATCGCATTGTTGCCGCCGATCGTGAAGCCCCACGCGATGGCCGCTTTCTCGAGATCCTGGGGCAGTACAACCCGCGTACCGAGCCTTCTACCATCATCCTCAAAGAGGAACGCATTTACGATTGGATGAGCAAAGGCGCTCAACCCAGCGACTCGGTCGCACAAATCTTCAAGAGTGTTGGCCTGCCCGCACGTTACGAACGCTTCAAGAAAGGTGAAGCGCTCGAAACCCTGCTCACCGAAGCTGCACAGGCCATGCCGACCCCCAACCCCAAGACCAGCAGATAAAATCCTGCCCGTCGTTTCGTTGGAGGAGCCAACGCCGAGGGCGTGAGAAAGAAGCCACCTTCTCACGCCCTCGTTTTCCCGGCTGTTCGCACCTGATTCGAGGTATCGCATGAAAGACCTGATCGAGTATATTGCCTGTTCGCTGGTCGATGATCCCAAGCAAGTGAGCGTCAATGCCTACAAGCGCGGCAGCATCACCAACTACAAACTGCACGTGGCAAAAGAAGATATGGGGCGCGTGATCGGGCGCAGCGGGCGTGTGGCCAACGCCATGCGTATGCTCGTTAACGTAGCCGCCGCACGTGAAGGCCAGCAGGTTACGCTGGACGTCGAAGACCCCGAATGAGTCCACGCCGTATGCTTGCTTCACAGGAACCGGGACCTGCGAAACAGCTCACCCCTGAGTTCCTGGCAGTGGGGAAACTCCACCGCCCGCACGGTGTGCGCGGCGAAATCATCCTGGAAGTTCTCACCGATTTCCCTGAACGTATCCGCGCTGGCATGACCCTGTACATCGGCGAAGCCCACCATCCCCTGCGACTGCGCACGCGTCGCAAGGCAGACACAGCGCTGCTGGTCAGCTTCGACGACCACGCCACGCCGGAAGCAGTAGGCCAACTGCGCAACCAAATCGTCTACATCTCGGCCAAAGACCGCCCTGCCCTGCCGGAAGGCGAGTTTTACCACCACCAGTTGATCGGCAAAACTGTCGTCAGCGACGACGGCCGCACACTCGGTGCGCTGGTGGAAATTCTGGAAACCGGCGCCAACGACGTAGCCGTGGTGCGCCCGGAAAATGGCCCTGAGATTTTGTTACCCCTGATCGCCGACGTTTTACTGGGAGTCGATGAAGACGCCGGGGTCGTGCGTGTCCATCTGTTGGCCGGTATCCTGCCCGATGACGTCGAAGGGGCTCGGGATGATGAAGAATCAACCTAGAAAAAAAGTCTTCGATCCGTTCAAAAGCCCCCTGTTGCGGGGCTTTTGTTTTTGATCTCTCTTTTCGGCAAGAATGCTCTTTTCCCGTGCGGCCGGCCGTCACTGTGCAAAGGTATCCACCAGTAGCTTCACATTGCCTCCTACCGGATACAAGATCGGGCAGGTGCAGCCGTGCTGGCAGTAGGCATCCACCTTTTTGCGGGCTTCGTCGGGCGTGCCCGAAGCGGTAATACGTTCGATCAGGTCTTCGGGAACGAGGTGTTTGGCCCGGTCGATCTGCGCCCGGGTAGCCGGCCAGCCTAAGATGGCCTGAATCTGCTGCACGACTTCCTCGGCCACACCGGAGGCCTTGGCAATGTGGGGCTGCTGCGCCAGGTACTGGCACAGCAACATGCGGGTGGAATCGATAGCGCGGTCGTGATCGTGATCGACTGAACAAACAATCAACTGCGGGCGATCGATTGCATCGAAGCTGCGGCCAGCCTTTTGCGCGCCTTTTTCGAGCAGTTCGAGCGCCCGATCGTTGTATTCGGGCGGCACACAGTAATTGAGGACGGCGCCATCGGCGATTTCCCCGGTGAGCTGCATCATTTGATCGCCTGTCGCGCCGATCAGGATCGGCACATGACGTGGTTCTCGGCGGCCGTGCACCACGTCCAACTCGATCCCTTCGACGTGAACGAACTCGCCGTGAAAGGTAACCCGTTCCATGCTAAGCAAACGGCGCAAGACATCGACCGTCTCGCGCATGGCCGCCAGGGGCTTGCGCCGCTCGATGCCCACGTTGCGGGCCAAGGGGTCCCACCAGGCGCCAATCCCGCAGACGATGCGGTTCGGCGCCAGGTCATCCAGGGTGAGGAAGGTAGACGCCAGCAGGCCGATATTACGCGTCCAGTTGTTGATCACGCCTGAACCCACCCGGATGCGTTCCGTCACGGCGGCGTAGGCGGCCATCGGCACGATTGCGTCGCGCACCAGGCGGCTTTCGGCCTGCCAGACAGCCTCGAAGCCTTTTGCCTCGGCATAGCGCACATCGTCCAGCCCGGTACGTAAATCATGGGAATCTTGTAAATAGAGGGCTACTCGCATGGTTTTCTCCTTATCCGAAAATCACAATGGGACCATCCGTTCGACGTCACGCCGCAGGTCGGCCAACTCACGCGTGCGCGCCCGCAGGTGACGGGTAAGCACCTGAATAATACCGTGGGCCACTTCGCTGCGGTATTCCATTAACTCATACAGTTCGTACTGTTCCAGGCGCAGCAGCAATGCATCTTCTTCGGCCGTCACCGAGGCCGAACGCGGCTCGGAAGCCAGCACGGCCAGTTCACCGAATACGTCCCCAGCGCCCAGGTAATTGAGTGTCACGTGATCGTTGTGCACACGCACGCGCCCATCGACAACGATGTACATGCTATCACCGGCCTCGCCTTTTTCGATAATCCGCTCCCCGGCGATGGCCTCCTGCTCGTCGAGCAGCAAGGCCACGTCGGCCAGGGCATCATCGGGCATGGCAGCAAAGCTGCTGACCGTCTTCAGGAAAATGACCTTTTCGACCGTCGACAACATGGGTTTGCCTCCAGGGTGAATGGCCGCCTGTACGGCAGGTGCACTATCGTGCGCCGGGTCAGTGCGGCGGGAATCGGAGAATGCATCCAACTGATACAATGCCCAGGCGGCCATCTCGCGCAGCAGGGCATCGGGAGAATCGAGACAGGCCCGGGCAGGCTGCGATAAGTCTTGCAAGCGCTCTTTACCGACCGTATATAAGGCACAGGCCCCGGCCCAGGGCGTGAGGGCGTGGCCTGCCTGGGCAAGCAGTTCACCGAGGCGCTTGTTGCGGCGTAGACGTTTCTGAGAGAAGGCCGCACCGAGACGCGCCAGGGCCAGCTCGGCGGGCAAATCGTCCAAAACAGGCAGTACGTAGGCCCCCACTTCACGGCCGACAAGGGTTTCGATCACTTCCAGCGCAACGGCACGCTCGGCAGGGGAGCCAAAAATCAGGTTATAACGGATGCGCCGGATCGTTTGGAGATCGTACAGGAAGGATAGCAAGTTCAACAGGCGCAAACGCAGTTGCGCCAGGCAGTTGAGGTAAGCCGACCGCAGCATTGCGCCGGGACCGTCACCGGTATCCTGCCAGGAGGCCAGCAGCCAGGCCGCCCGTTCGGCTTCTGCGTAGATCTGCCGGCGTAGCGTGGGCGCATCTTCGGCATCAGCGCGGTATCCTAAGTGGAAAAGCTGCTGCAAGACCTCGGTGCGAACGCACACGTTTTCATCACACACGTGCCGCACCAGAAAGCTCACCGCCTGCTCGCCCCCTACCAGGCCAACGGCAGATAGCAAACGGCACAAAGTTTCAGGCGAACTCCTCTGCCCATCGAGCGCCGACTGCAGGGCGTCCCAGCACGGCGGCCCGGCCGCAACCAATGCCTGCTGCGCCGGGCGGCGCGTGCCGCGCTGGTATACAGCCTGGACGACCAGCGGCCAAAGTTCCGGCGCGTTGAGTTTCCCGGTAGAACGCAAAGCGGCGCGGCGGACTTCCAGGGCCTGATCGCGCAGCAAGGGCAGCAGGGGTTGGTAGAAAGTCTGCACGCCGATCTCGCCCAGCGCCGTCGCCGCCAGGGCACGCTCGCCCGCGTCGGGCGATTCGACGAGACGCAAGAGCACCTGGCCGGCCGCCAAAACGCCCTCGATGCCCCCGTAGCGCACCAATGCCACCAAAGCGCCGAGGCGCGTTTCGGGTTGGCACGATTCTAGATAGCCCTGTGCCATCTGAAACCCATAGTGGCCATCCACACAAGCAAGCGCCCGCAAGCCGGCACCCAACACATCCGGCTGGCGCTCGTGCGCCAGGCGTTCGGCAGCCAGCGCAGCAAAGGCGGGCGGCCTGATGCGTTCGACGGCTGTCCAGGCAGCAAGACGGACTTGCGCATCATCATGCTGGAGCAAACCTGGCAAAGCTTCGATCGCCTGCTGTGTATCGATTTGCTCCAGCGTGTGCAGGGCATACAAGACAGCCGCCGGATGGGGATGGTTCAAGCCTTGTTGCAGCAAAGCCACGCTGTCCGCATCGATCAGGGAATTATCGAGGCCATCCAAGGCGCGGCGGGCCAGCGCCTTCTGGAGCACACGCGGGTATTCCCTGCCACCCAGCTGCCAGGCAACCCATGCCCAGGCCGCTGCCGAAAGCGTGAGGATGGCCAGCAGGCCGGGCAGTGTCACCTCGAACAGGGCGACGAAAAGCAAAACCAGGCCGATCAGGCCCATCGCCGCCTGCTGCACGATCCCTTCGACGACGGTTTGCACACGGCCACGTCTTGCAATGGGGATGGGCTGGTAAAGGATCGAAAACGACGGACGATCGATCGAAGAATTGATCACGATCATGAGCAGATACGTAAAAGCTGCAAAGCCAAACAGGCTGCCTGTGCCCCACAACGAAGTAACCGCGAACATTACCAGGGTGCAGGCGAACAACGCCGCCGGGTTCACCAGAACGCCCGCAAGGATTCCCAGGCGGGCGATGAAAGGCCCCGTAACCAGGGCGCCGACCACCAGGTTGAGCAAGCCTTCGAGCGCCGAGAACACTCCCAGGAAACCGGCCAGTTGGGCAACGTCGGCAAACTGCGCCGCCACACGGTCGTTGAAAACGAACTCGGCCACATAGTATCCTACGCTGGAAGCCACCATCCACAGGCCCATCATCAAGGGATAACGACGTTCGTAGCCATCGCTACGGGCCGCGGGAGCCGGCCCATCCGGACGGGAAATGCTCGGCCGGGTGGGTGAAGTGGCCGCCTGGGTGCGGGAGCGCTTCAAGGCATGCGTGGCCAACCAGAGGTTGCCGAGCAGCCCGGCAGCCGCCACAAGCAAGAGATTCTCCGTGCCGATTTGCCTGACGAGCAAGGATACGGCAAAACCCAGCAGCACCGCCGCCAGCCAGCGGCCCGTGCCGATCACGCCATAGAGCCGTTTTCCCTGGCGCAAATCGAACAGGCGGCCTGCCAGTCCCCAAAAGATCAGCCCACCCAGGCCGCTACTCGCCGGCAACAACAGCGGTAGCGCAAAGAGCAGCCAGCGGCCAGGCAAAAGCCACAGCCCCAGGCGTGCCAGGACGACCAATACGGCCAACAAGCCCAACACAACCGGAATGAGTTGCTCGAAAGCAAGACGCTCTTCCAGCTTGAGGTAGCCGTAGGCGGTCAGGCCCATGACCACGGCAATCGCCATGTACAACCATGGCAACCCGGCCGAACCGAACGTCTCTAAAAACAAGGCATTGGAAGCTGCCAGCAGGGTGCTGGCAGCCACGCCCAGGCAAAAAGAGTACCCCCACATCAACACCACCGGCTGGCGTTCCCCTTGTTGGACATCTAAAACGGCAAACAAGCGTTCGAGCGCTTTCATTACTCAAGATTATAGTATCTTCTCAAAAAGTTGGGAAATGCCGGGCGTTTTGGGCGGGCTTCGCCCGCCTAAAACACCCCAAGCCCCGATTTGTTGAGAAGTTACAGACTATACACGCATCGAAGGCTGCATCTCTCAAGTGGCGCTTGTACTTTTCCTGCACGAAAAGGTTCACCGCCCAGACCGCATCTCGCCTGGAGCACCTTTTCCGGCTTACTTGCGCTAGGCCCGGGCCAGGTAAAACTGCCCGAGTGCCCGCTCAGCCAGGGCCAGGTCCTCGGGGAAGTCCACATCCAAGGCCAACGAAGACAGTTCGACGATCTCCAGGCGGGCGCCGGCTTGCTGCGCCAGCGCGCAATGTTTCTGGAAGGAATGAGGCCCAAAGTCGTATTCGATCAACCCCGGCGGGCAAACCAGCAAGGCGTTTGTCCCGTCGCGATGGCGATCCGGGGCGACGGCGACCACCGGCGGATCGTGCGCGTACTCCAGCAGTTTGCTCACGTCTTCGACGGTAAGCAGGGGTAAATCTGCCGGGACGATCAACACACCGCGCGTCGAAAAACGCCGCACAAAGACCGTGGCGCGCGTCAGGGCCACATTCAGGAGCGGGGTGCCGTCTTCCTGCACGGTGCGCGCCCCGTGTTGGCGCGCAAGCGAAAGCGCTTGCGAATCACGGCTGACGACGAGCACGTGCTCGAGCTCCGGAATACACTTCAAGGTTTTCAGGGTATGTACCAGAAGTTGCTGGTTGAGTGTCAGGCGTTCGTTTGGAGAGAGGACGCCGGCGAGGCGAGACTTGCCTCGCTGAAGAGGTTTAACAGGAACGATTGCCCAAAGTGTCATAAATTGTTCTATCCAAGAAAAAGAAAGGAAACGGGTAATCTCACGTCACCAGGGAAAGTGCAAAAGCAAGGATTTCGGCAGCCAGGCGGCGGCGTGCAGGGGCATCGGGCATGAGGCTGTCGACGGCGAGGGGTCGAATCCCCACCGAGCGAACGGCTTCTGCCTGGAGAATGTCCGCGCGATCGAGGACGAAACCGTTCAACAGGCCGCCATAGTGCTGCGCGACGGCCAGTGCGGAGGGTTCGATCCCCAACTCGCGATACATTTTTGCCGCCGGTCCCTTGACCGTCTGCCCGCCAATGATAGGAGAAACGGCAACGGCCGCTTGCTTCACCGTCCGGGCAAGCGCCTGCCGAATCCCCGGGATAGCGAGAATGGGGTCCACACTTACCCAGGGGTTCGACGGGCAAATGACGACCACATCAGCGGCTTGCAGGGCTTCGAGCACACCAGGAGCCGGAGTGGCGTTCTCCGCTCCATCGAAAGCAAAGCCTTTTACTTGCGGTTCACACTTTCGATTGACAAAGTATTCTTGGAAGGGCAATTCTCCACTTTCAGTATACACCCGGGTTGGCACGGAATCATCGGTCACTGGCAAAACTGTAAGGGCAACTTGCCAGGTTTTACAAAAGTCTCGTGTGATCTGGCTCAACGGCTGGCCCTGGCGCAAACGGCGCGTGCGCTCCAGGTGGGTCGCCAGATCGCGATCGCCAAGCCGGAACCAGGCGGGGCCACCCAGCTTCTCCAGCGCGTGAAAAGCCTGCCAGGTTTCATCGGCCTGTCCCCATCCGGTGACCGGGTTGGCGATCCCGGCCAGGGTATAGCAAACGGTGTCGAGATCGGGGCAAATTTTCAAGCCCAAGTGCTCGAAGTCATCTCCTACATTGACGATTACGGTCAGGTTTTCGGCCGGCAGGCACTGGGCCAGCCCGTGAACCATCTTCGCACCGCCGACCCCACCCGCCAGGGCGACGACCTTGAGATGGGTGTAGTCAAGTTCACGATGAAAATTCTCATTTTGCATAGCGGGCGGATTATACTCCCGAAACGACGGGAAGGAGAGAACCTCAAGCGTCAGAAGTAACGCGCCACTTCGTCGAGCGAAAGGCGCGGACGCTTCGGCACAGCCTGGCCTTCTGCCGGGTAACCGAGCAGGATCAAGGCCAGCGGCTCCCAACTCTCCGGCAGGGTGAGGTGTTCGCGGGTCGTCGCAGGCGCAAAGAGGGGGGCACACATCCAGCAAGCCCCGATTCCCTCGGCGTGTGCGGCCAGCAGCAGCGTGCCGCCGGCCAGGGTAGCATCTTGCACCAACATCAGGTTGTCGGCAGCCGTACGTTCGGCATCGGGGTAAAAATCGCCGGCAGCGAAATCCGTACACAGCACGATCGCCACAGGCGCAGCCGTAATGCGCCGCAGAGAACGCTCGAGGCGAGTGTGGATTTCTTCGGCAGCACGCCCGTCTGCTATCAAGTCGGCGCGGTAGGTTTCGGCCAGGGCTTCGGCGAGCGATACCTTCACCGCTGGTGTGGTCAGCACGGCGAAACGCCAGGGCTGGCGGTTGTGCGCTGAAGGCGCCGAAGTCGCCGCCGCGAGGATGCGCTTCAGCACGTCGTCCGGGAGTGGGTCGGGACGAAAGCGGCGCACCGAACGGCGGGCGGTGATGGCCGAGAGCGGCGAATCGGGCGAGGCAGGAGGCATCGGTTGTTGGAGGGTGGCGAGCCGAGGCTAAGCCGTGCGGGCCGAGAGCCAGTTGTGGATCAATCCGGCCGTCTGGTGGGCATTGTGGGCATGCATCAGGTTATGCCCGGCATCCGGTATGGAGACAAAGTCGGCACCAAAGTGGGCGGCCGACTGGCGCAATCCCGCCAACGTGACGATGGCGTCTCGTTCGCCGGCCAGTAACAACGTCGGGGTGTGCAGCTTGGCGGGGGGGGTCCAGTGGGGCTTGCGATGTTCGAACAGAATCAAGGCCGACTCCGGGCCTAAGTGTGCCTGAAACTGAACGGGCGTATAGAGGCTGTTCGGAGAAAGCAGAAGCCGGGAGGCCGCCTGAGGGCTACGAACGGCCGGTGTGGCCGTCAGCGAAAACACGCTCGCCAGAAAGCCCAGGGGGTCGAGGCGCAGCATATGGGGCATGCTGTCTGCAAAAACATCGAACGCATTCCAGGGGGCGACCATCACGGCGGCGGGCAAATCGTCACCGACATCCTTGAGATAGTGCTGGGTCAGGGCGCCTCCCATGCTATGCCCCATCAGGATCGGCTTGCGCGGCAGACGCTCCAGTTCTGCCTTGAGAAAGCCAAGGTAATATTCCAGCGTGCAAAGCATCACCGGGCGCCGTTCGGGCGAACGGCCGTGCCCTGGCAGGCTGATGGCGGTGCTTTCCCAACCCCATTCGGCGAGCCAGGCCTGCCAGAACTGCCAGCACCAGGCCCCATGCCACATGCCGTGCTGCATGAGGATTGGCGTCTCGAAACGGCGCACGTTGGGCGTGTAGGTGATGCGCTCGATGCCGTCTTCGACGACGTGGATCAACGTATATGCAGCGTGCTGCTGTTGTTCGGAAAAACTGCGGCCGGGCGGCGGTAAGGCCCGCAACGTCTGATCGGCAGCGATGATCGCCCGGCCGACGCGCCAACCGGTCATAAAAGTGGCCAAAGCCGCCCCCAGACCGGTGCCCCATCCGAGCCAGAGCCATGGTGATTTTCTTTTTGCCATATTCAACCTCCTGATAGAAGTTGCCGGACTGCGGACGTTAGAAACCGGCAAAATCTGCTTGTACCCCTAAAACTTCCGGTTCGACCTGATCCCAGGACATCGCGCTCGCTTCGTGGCAGGCAGCTTCGTAGGCGGCATCGCCAAGCGCCTGGCGCAACAGGCCCAGATTGAACTCGCAGCCGGAAATGTCCCAGGTGAGAAAGCGAAAAATGGATGGGCTGACCACCGTCATCCAACGCACGCAGCGTGCCAGCAGCGCAGCCGGCGGTGGATGGCCCTCCATGACGGCTAAACCAAGGCGGCCCAGCAAGGCGGGTAAAACAGCTTGCCAGCGCTGCGTTTCGTATCCTTCTGCAAGGGCAACTTCGAAATGACGCTGCGCCTGATCCAGGTTGCCGCGAATTTGCTCGCAAAAACCCAGGGCGGCGCGTCCGATAGCCAACTGAGGCTGCACACCGTCTTCCAACAACAGAGAAAGCGCTTCATGGTAAGTTTCACGGGCCTGGGAGGCGCTTACCAGCACGTGTAGGGCCTGCCCCAGGGCAGTCAGGCTTGTGATCACATACCAGCGGCGGCCCAGTTGGCGAGCAAGATAGAGCCGCTCTTGCAGAAGCGGCACCGCGGTCGCATCGCGGGTTTCGGTACACACCCCGCCCAAACCAGACAGGGTCTCCAGAATGCCCGACTTGTCATCCATTTCCCAAAAGATAGCAAGCGCCTGCTCGAACAAAGCGCGGGCGCGGTCGAGATTACCCTGGAACCAGACGGCATAGCCAAGCGCCATGGTCGAGCCGGCAACTCCCAACAAATGGCCGATACGCTGGCAAACGGCCATGCTTTCTTCAAAGAAAGCGGCCCCCTGCTGTATGCTGCCCAACTGCATGAAGGAACCGCCCAAATTGCCCAACGCCAGGGCAACCCCGGTATGGTCACCCAACTGCCGGAAGATTTCCAGGCTTTCTTCGAGCAGCGGAATGGCCGTTTTCGGCAATCCCCACTGCCAGCCAATCGAGCCCAGGCCGTACAAGGCATACGCCATTTCCAAACGGTAACCGTGCCGGCGGGCAATTTGCAGGCTTTTTTCGTGCAGATCGGTGGCCTGCTGGCGATCGTCCTGCCGGGCTGCCAGCAGGCCGGCCAGGTTGAGCGCCTGCGCCACCAACGGCGAAGCGTTTTCTGGCGGCCAGTGCGCCAACAACCGCGCGTACCAGCCACTGGCTTCGTGCCAGTAGCCGCGCACCAGCCAGAACCATCCGGCGGCTACGGCCAGGCGCAAGGCAGCCTCGATGTCATCCCTTTCAAACTCGCCCCACTCCAGAGCGACGCGCAGGTTATCACGTTCGCTTTCCAGGCAGTCCAGCCAGTGACGTTGCTGTGCGCGCCATAGCTCTGGCGCAGCCTGTTCGGCATAACCGGTACAGTAAGCCAGGTGGAGATGGCGCAGGCGCGGCATTTCGCCCGACGAAAGCAGCTTCTCGCGCCCGTACTGGCGGATGGTTTCAAGCATACGGTAGCGCGTTTGGCCGCCGGATTCTTCGACGAGCAGCAACGACTTGTCCGCCAGGTGGGTGATCAGATCGAGCACCTGCCAGGCTTCGATGCCTTCCCCGGGCGTATCGTCGCTACAGACGGTTTCGGCGGCATCCAACGTGCAGCCACCCACAAATACCGACAGGCGCCGCAGCAGCAGGCGCTCCGGCTCCGAGAGCAGGTCGTAACTCCAGTCGATCAACGCCTGGAGCGTCTGCTGGCGCGGCAGTGCCATGCGGCTGCCGCCGGTCAACAAACGGAAACGGTCGTCCATCCGCCGGGCAATCTGCTCGACGGGCAGCGTACGCACACGCGCGGCGGCCAGTTCGAGCGCCAGCGGAATGCCATCCAGGCGCATGCAGGTTTTGAGCACGGCGGCGGCGTTTTCTCCCGTCAATTTGAAAGACGGTTGGGCAGCGGTTGCGCGTTGAACGAAAAGCTGCACGGCCTCGTACGTCGACGCGGAGTCGACCGAGGGCGTGTAGTGCGGGTCCAAGGGCGGCAAAGAGAGCGACGGTACGTAGAAGATCACTTCGCCGGGGATACCCAGGGCCTCCCGGCTGGTGGCCAGGATGCGCAGCCGTGGGCAGGCTTGCAGCAAAGCGCCGGCCAACTGGGCGCAGGCTTGAATCAGATGCTCGCAGTTGTCCAAAAGGATCAGCATGTGGCGCGAGCGTACGTAATCGGCCAGCGTTGCCAGGGGCGTGCGGCCAGGCTCCTCCTGCACGCCGAGGGCTTTGATCACGGCCTGTGGAACCAGCGCCGGATCGGCAAGCGGCGCCAATTCTACCAGCCAGACGCCATCAGGAAAAACATCCAACAACACGTGGCCCATCTGAATGGCCAGGCGCGTCTTGCCCGTGCCGCCCACCCCTGAAAGCGTAAGCAGCCGGGCCGTTTCCAATAGACGCCTGGCTTCGGCAAGCTCTTTCTCGCGCCCGACGAAGCTGGTCAACTGCACCGGCAAATTGTGTACCAGGGCTTCGAGTGAACGTAAAGGAGGAAAATCGGCCGGCAAGTCTGGAATAGCCAGCTGGTACACCTCTTCGGGATGTGGAATGCCCTTGAAGCGGTGACGGCCAAGGGCGATGAGGTCAGCGCCGGTGGGCAGGGCCATCGCCATCTCTTCACAACCCTGTGAAAGCAGGATCTGCCCACCGTGCGCGGCAGAAAGCAAACGCTGCACCCGGTTGAGCGCCGGGCCGAAATAGTCGCCATTGCGTTCCTCGGCTTCGCCGCGGTACAAAGCCATGCGGACCTTCAGAGGGCCGGTTTCTTCCCAGGCCTGGCCTTTGAGCGCGCGCTGCGCAGCCACAGCTGCCTGAACGGCCTGGTCGGGG
Organism: Chloroflexota bacterium; assembly: GCA_049325275.1. Taxonomy (GTDB): domain Bacteria; phylum Chloroflexota; class Anaerolineae; order Anaerolineales; family UBA4823; genus CAIQJJ01. The sequence continues at coordinate 29,061 of JBMOLU010000086.1, read as the reverse complement.
TTGGCAAAAGCGACGCAAAAAGCATCCCCAATCGTCTTAAAAACACACCCATCGTGTGTTTCGAAGGTCTGGCGCAGCACGGCGTCGTGACAGGCCAGCGCACGCCGCATGGCATGGGGGTATGTTTCCCATAAGGCCGTGCTTCCTTCGATATCGGTGAAGAGGAAAGTGAGGCTGGGCATAGGATGACGCCTACCCGTTATCCTGCACGGCAACGTCTACAGGACGCCGAACGAGTATGGCCCGCATGGAATGGCCGTTGAGAAAATCCAGCACGACCTGCTGTTCGGCTTCGCTGCAACCGAGCAAGAGTTTGATCTCGGCATCGCGCTTGAACAAATCCACCGTGAGCGCCAGGGCGGTGAGCGAACGTTCGCCGCACGACCCGACCCAGATATCCAGTCCGCCACCGTCGACCGTGGTAGAGCCGTCCAGGTAACCGTAATCGAGGGGATAAACCAGTGTGGGGTAACGTGGGTGCGCCGAACCCAACGGGCGATCGATCACCACCGGGCAGGCAGCGATCAATGCGTCGAGATGCTGCCAGAACTCAGCTTGCATGGCAATCTCCTTCGAAGGGAATGCGGAACAATTCCAGGCTCTCGCCTCCCTGGCTATCAGGAGACAACAACGCCAAATTGTCAACCGGAATTTCCCACGTAAACGGCACAAAGGCGAGGAGATCGAGCGCGCAGCCCAGGTTTTCTGCGTTTACATCCCCGGCAGCCAGGGTGATGTGGGGCACCCAACTCTCTGGCGCATAGTAGGGGCTGAGACTTACGGCACAGCACTGAGAATGCTGCCAGATTTGTTCGTGCATGGAAAGCAAACGGGCATCTTTAACCAGTTGAATGTACAGGATGGGACTAGGCCCTGAAAAAATCCCCAGGCCCGCGGTGCGCACGGTAAAAGGTGAAGCGGCCCGCGCCAGTGCGCTCACCCGTGGCTCGAACTGATTGAAATCGTACTGTGCGACCACCTGCCAGGTAAAGTGGGGAGGCAGCCCGGTATTTTTGCCCTTCAGACGGCAGTGTTGTTCCAGCATGCGCCAGATGTCTTGCAACCGGTCTGCATGGGCCTTATCGAGAAGGGAAACGACGCCATTGACATCTATCATACACTTCGACTTTCGCGTTCAACGGAACATATCCTGCTCCCTTGGACGCAGCAGTTCCTGTAAAGCAGCCTCCCGTAACGAATATGGAAAGCCGCGCACATGCACGACCGGCCTGCCTTCTGCCGCCTGCCCCATCACCAGCGAAGCCGCGGCAGCCAGCTCGTCGGCGGCCGCAACCTGGGTAATCCGCAGCGGGCGCCGGAAGAGATCGGGGGCGCCGCGCCGATCGACAATCCCCGGCAGGCCGGAAAGGCCAATTGCCGTGCCGACAACACCCAGGCGCCAGGCGCGCCCGTGCGAATCGATGATCGCCACCCCAAGCCGGGTATGGGTGGCGGCTTCAAGCTTTTGGCGCAGGGCAGCCGCCGAGGCGTCGGGGTTTTCGGGCAGCAGCAGCACCCAGTCTTCACCCTCCTGATCGCCCTGCACGTTGGAGTGATCGATGCCGGCACTGGCGCAGACGAACCCCAAGCGGTGTTCGACCACGATCGTGCCGGGCCGCACGCGCAAGACGGCATTGCTCTCGTCCAGAATAAGCTGCACCAGGCGCGGATCTTTTTCGGCCTGCTGCCCCAGGTCCTTTGCGGCGGTGGTGGGCCTGACCGTGTTGAGGTCGACCAGGCGTCCTTCCGCCTTGCTGACGATCTTCTGCGCCAGCACGAGAACGTCGCCGTCCTGCAAGGACAAACCAGCCTGGCGCAAAGAACGCAGGATCAACGAGGCCAGATCGTCCTTGTGACGGATAAGGGGGATGCCCGGCAACGGGGTAAGGGTAAGGGCCATGGCTTTAGGTAGGCGAGGCCCCGGTGATGCGAATGCCCGCCGAGGAAGCGCCATACTGTTTGTTGATGTAGATAAGCAAGCTGGTCAGCCCCTCGACGACCACCGCATTCTCGAGCGGGCCGGCATCCCAGCCGGTCATGCCGGCAGCCTGCACCAGTTCGAGCGCCCGCTGCCGGGCACTTTTGCTCGTACCGGCCACCAGCACATCGCAGTCGATGGATCGGTCGGCAAATAGATGCTCGTGGGAAATGTTCTGAAAGGCATCGACGACTTCGACGCCATCCCCGAGAATCTGGTGCGCTTCCTGCGCGGCGGACCCGGCCGGGGGCATCTGGACCTTGGTGACCTTCGGTGGGACGAGCGGCACGGTCACGTCGATCAGCAGCTTGCCCTGGGCCGCATCACGGATGCTCTCGAGCGTAGCACGGTGGGCGGCGTAGGGAACGGTCAGCACGAGGATATCCGCTTGCCGGGCGGCGCTGAGATTATCGCTTCCCTCGAGTTTTGCCGGGGTGTGCGGCGCCTCGGCAAGCCTCGCAGCGATCGCTGCTACGGCAGCCTGCGCTTTTTCGGGCGTGCGCGAGCCGATGACGACCGGATACCCGGCCCTGGCCCAGCGATAGGCCAGCCCTTTGCCTTCTTTTCCGGTGCCGCCGAGGACGGCAATGGCAGGCAGTGATTCAGGCATATTCTTCTCCGTATCTTTTCCAGGCTTGTTGCGATAGCTGGCGGGCTTTGGCCGCAATTTCAGCTTCGTCCAGCGTGAGCAGTTGGCGCTCGCGCATCAGAACTTTCCCTGCGACGAGGGTCGTCGTCACCATGCTTTCGTGGAAACCGAACAGGATGTGCCAGGGCAGGTTCGCCACGCTGAGCGGGGTAAACGGATGGTAGGCCACAAAAATTAGGTCGGCCGCCGCGCCGGGCCGGATCGCGCCCACCGGCGCATAGGGGAAGTAGGCGCTCGCCAGGGCAGCGTTGTGATACACGGCCATCTCGACCACCGTATTGCCGTTCATGCAGCGCGGGTCGGTGTGGGCGCTCTTGTGCAGCAGGTAAGCGGCCTTCCACTCTTCCCACATGGCATTCGAAAACCCGTCGTTGCCCAGGCAAACCCTGACGCCAGCAGCCAGCATCGCTTCGGCCGGCGAGACGCCCACGGCGTTGTTCATATTCGAACGCGGTTGGTGAGTCACCCGGCTACCGGTCTCAGCCAGCTGCGCCATCTCGCTATCGTCCACGTGCACACAGTGCGCGGCAATCGTCTTTGGGCCTAAGGCGCCGTAGCGGTAGAGCCAATCTACGGGCAGGCCATCGCCACGCGCCGCCAGGGCCTGGCGATCGTCGCCGCTTTCGGAAACGTGAAGATGGAACCCGGCGCCCTGCGGGGCCGCTTCCAGGCAGGCTTCGAGCGTGGCCGTAGAAACGGTCAGCGGTGCGTGCAGGCCAAATGCAGCACGGATTTGCGGCGGCAGATCGCCGCTGGCTTCGCGGCGCAGAAAACGCACGTTTTCTGCAATTCCCTGCCTTGCCCCCGCCGGGCCGTTGCGGTCGGTAACTTCGTAACACAGCACCGCCCGTAGGCCGGCCTGCTGCACGGCGCTGGCGATCACATCGAGCGAGCCATCGATGGCGTTGGGCGAAGCGTGGTGGTCGAAGAGGGTCGTCGTGCCGTGCTTGATGGCATCCACCAGGCAGATCAGCGCCGAGTAACGCACGTCTTCGAGAGTCAACGCGCGATCGAGCGGCCACCACAGCCTGGCGAGAATTTCGGGAAACCGGGCCGGTGGTTCGCCCGGAACGGCCATCCCGCGCGCAAAAGCGCCGTAAAAGTGGGTATGGGCACAGAGATTGCCCGGCATGACGTACTGGCCGCCGGCATCGATGGCATCCTCGGCAGGCCAGGCAGCCTGCAAAGCCGCCGACGGGCCAAGTTCGGCGATCAAACTGCCGTCGATGCGCACGGCGTAGTCGGCGAGAATGCGATTCGGGCGTTCCCAGGTGATCAAGTTGGCATGGGTGATCAGCATCGTCCGCTCCGATTAACAAAACCTTTTGACAACCTCCACCTGCTCTGCCACTTCGACAGCCCCGGGCACGTACTCGCGCACCCACAGGATCGCAGCTTCGGCCGTCATGTTGAATACCCGCCGCGCCAGGCAGGCCAGGAACATCCCCGTGCGCCCGTAACCGGCAAAGCAATGCACGGCGATGTGCTCGCCTGCCCAGGCACGTTGCAGCGCCGCGTCCACCGCGCGAGAAAGCGCATCCCGATCGGGCACGCTGAAATCGGCGATGGGCAGGTGGATCACATCCAGGCCGTGTTCGGCGTAAAAGGTGGGCAAGTCGCGCCCGCTGCGGGCCAGGCATTCTTCCCGCCCGGCCAACAGCACGACGCTGGAGACGCCCAGGGCCTGAAAACGGGAAAAAATCTGTCCATCGGGATCTTTCGCCGAGAAGGGCATCCGCCCGCGATAGATGCGTCCGGGCAAGCTGTAGGGCAACTCAACAATAGGGTTCATCAGTCGAAAACCGCCGGCAGGTTGGGGTCAGAGAGTGCCAGAAAGGCATCGGCGATGTGGCGTGAACGGGTACGCTCGCCAGAAAGGGCTGCGGGGATTTCGTGCTGCGCAAAGAAGGCCACTTCACAGGTCTCATCACTGGGGGTTGGCTTGCCGCCAAGCAGATCACAGAGAAAGACGAGCTTAAAGGCGTGGTTGAGTTCCAGCGAGCCGACACGGTTGGCATCGTAAACGCCGAGCAGTTTCCTGGCTTTGACGCGCAAGCCGGCTTCTTCCCAGGTTTCGCGTTCGGCGGCTTCGGAGGGCACGTCCCCCACGTCGGCCCAACCGCCGGGCAGCGTCCAGCCGCCGTCGCTGCGCTCACGAACCATCAAGAGCCTGTCGTCCTGGAATACGGCGGTACGCACGTCCACTTTGGGTGTCGCATACCCCAGTTCGGCGTGGAAAGCGCTGCGCAAAGGTTCGAAGGCCAGATCGGTGTGCTCGTGGGCGATCTCGGCGGCGATTTCCGCCAGGCGTGCGTAGCGCCGGCGGTGGTAGGGATCGGGCGCGTAATGGTGGCCGGTTTGCGCCAGAGCCTGGATTTCACGCGCCCATACAAGCCAGCGGGGAAGGGAAGTGGTAGACTGCATACCTGACATTATACCCAAGTTGGCATCCATCATCGCCCAGGCGTAGGCCATTCGGCGGGCAAACAGCGATTTTCCATCCGTGGAATCCCTGTATAATCGGGAATATGGTCAACTTCATCCGCACTTTCCATCGCTTTTTGGTACTCAATTCGGTGTATGCCTTGTCCTTATCCATGCTGCTGGCGCTGGGCTTCTATGCGTGGCGGGCCACTTATACAGACCGCTGGTGGGAGTACCGCCTGCTCGTATGGAACCTCTTTCTCGCCTGGATTCCCTACGCCTGTGCCGTGGGTGCAGCCGTCATTCACCGCCTGTGGCCGCGCGCCTGGCCGGTGCTGCTGCTGCCAGGTGCGTTGTGGCTGCTTTTCGTGCCCAATGCGCCTTATATCGTCACCGATTTTTACCATCTTGAGTGGCGTCCACCCATGCCTTTGTGGTACGATATAGGCCTGATCGCCATGTTTGCCTTCACCGGCGTCTTCCTGGGCATCGCCTCGATTCGCATCATGCAGCGCCTCGTACAGGCCTACTTGGGCCGCATTCTTGGGTGGCTGTTTGCCTTCGTTACCATTGCCCTGTGTGGGTTAGGAATTTACCTGGGCCGCTTCGGGCGTTATAACAGTTGGGACTTTTTCTTCCACCCCTTACAAATCGTACGCGACCTGGCCGATAAGGTCGTCAACCCACTGGATAACCTGGGATTTCTAGGGTTTACACTCATGTTTACGGGTATCCTGTTCGTGTCGTATCTCATGTTCGTGCCTGCCATGCCTGTTGGCAAGGAAGAATAGAATCAGAAGAGTCATTTGGAGGAGAATCATATGCTCGGCTCTACAATCCCCACCCTGCGGCCCCTTTCAGTCGGAGAAATTTTCGATCAGGCCATCCGCCTGTACCGGCGGCACTTCATCACGTTCGTCGGGATCATCGCTCTGGTGCAGATTCCTTACACCATTTTCCAAGCCGTCATCAGCGCCACCAGCGGCCTGCAAGTGGCAGAAGGAATCGGCGGACCTCCCGGGAGCATGGATTACGGTACGTTGTTCAGCGCGCAAATGCTGAGTTACCTGGCCGCGCTCGTGCAGTTGATCCTGGTAGAAGGAATCGGCACGGCTGCGCTGACGCGCGCCATTGCCGACACGTACCTGGGGCGCCCCGTGAGCATCGTCGAAGCCTACAAAAGTATGGGGCGATCCTGGGTCGGCCTGGTCGGTGCGCTCTTGCTGGTCGGGCTGATCGGCCTCGGCTTTCTCATTTGGACGATCATCCCCTGTGTCGGCTGGTTGACCGGCATCGGCATGATGGTCTTTCTCGGGCTGGCCGTGCGGCCGCTGGTGACGATCGTCTACGTGGTGGAAAAGAAGGGTGCAGTCAAATCGTTCCGCCGTGCCTGGGATCTGGCCAAGCGCCGTTTCTGGTGGTTGATCGGGTTTACACTGCTGCTGTCTCTGTTCGCGACCCTGGTCATCTACGGGCCGACCACGCTGTTTGCAAGTGCCTTGCAGAGCGTCCTGGGGATCGATGCGGCATCTTCTTACACCAACCCACAAATATGGTTCATCAGCCTGGCCCTCACCACTTTCATGTCCCTGGTCGGCAGCCTGATTTACCTGCCCTTACAGCTTACGGCCAACACCCTCGTCTACTTCGACCTGCGGGTACGCACCGAAGGTTTCGATTTGAGCGTTCTGGCCGCCGATGTCGGTGACGCCCAGGACGATATCCTGCGCACGGCGCCTACCGTGCCCAATGAAAGCTTCATCACCACACGCGATCTCGGAAACTTCTTCGCCCTCTCCATCATTGGATTCGTTTTCTACGCAGGCATCGTGGGCGTCTTCGCAGCCATCGGTATGCTCATGGCTTCCGGCGGAGGGTTATAGGTGCGAACCTGGCTGTTGGCCGGTCTTTGCCTGCTCTGGCTTTTTGCCGCGCTGCCTGGGGCTTCTGCACAGGAGGCAACGCTCACGCTGGAGGAATACTGGGCATTGATCGACCGCAGCCTGGAAAGCCTCTCACAGCTTGATAGGGAAACGCCGGCTGCGCCCCGGCCACTGCTGGAGGAACTTGCCACGGCGTGGGAGGCGGTGCGTACGGTCACGCTGCCCGACGGGCAAACCGTCACGGTCGATAGTTCGCGCCTGATCGCCCAACTGCGCCGGGAGCCGGCCGATCTCGACCAGTTGCGCCAATCCTTCCAGGCGCTTAAAGAAGCACAGCAAGACGCGCCGTTCGCCTTCGATGACGGCGATGCCCGCTCGATCGAGCCGATCCTGGCACAGCCGGAGTTTCAGTGGCAGGAAGCCGTACGTTCGCCTTTCCAGGAATGGAGCGATCGCTTTTTCGCCTGGCTAAACGAACTGCTCAATAAGTTATTCGGCATTCAGGATATCGCTGCCGGCACGGCCTCACCCGCGACCATCCTGCTCAGCTTCTTCGCCGTCCTCGTCTTTGCGGCCCTGAGCTTCTTCGTTTTGCGCGATCTCTTCACGGCCCTGGTCACGGAAAGCGATCTCGCCGGTGAGGATGAGGCCGGCGCAATCCCGCTCAACGCAGAAAGTGCCCTGCGCCGGGCACAGGAACTCTCACGTGGAGGCGACTATCGCAGTGCCGTGCGCTACCTGTACCTTTCCTCGCTCTTGCTGCTCGAAGAACGCGGCCTGCTGCGTTACGATCGCTCCAAGACCAACCGCGAGGTCCTGCGTTCGGTGAGCGATCAGCCCGAGTTGAAAAAGCCGCTGCAAAACGTCGTCGAGGTTTTCGATCAAGTCTGGTATGGCTATCAGGAACTCGAGCCGTCCGACTACGAACGGTATGAAGCCGACGTCCGGCAAATCAAGGAGCAGCGCTCGTGAAATCCTTGCGCCGCGATGCCTGGTTAACGGCCCTGCTCTTTGCCATCCTGATCGGCCTGGCGGTTCTGGCTGCCGCAATACAACAACCGCAGAACGCTTTCCCGCCGCTCAGCAGCTTCTCGAACCGGCCCGATGGCGGGCGCGCCCTGGCCCTGTGGCTGGCGAAACTGGGGTACACCGTCGACGGCCAGCTTCAGGAAAGATTCGAGATTCCCCCGGAAACCAAAGTCATCCTACTGCTCGAACCGCAGGTGAAGATTATCACCCCGGAATGGGAAATACTTGACGGGTGGGTTTCCGAGGGCGGCACGTTAATTTTGGCAGGTGAAGATTGGGGTTTCCGTGCCGCCGCCGCCCATTACGAGATCACCCCCAACGTGCACACCACCATCAGCCAGACCGTCACGCTACAGACCCCACTACTTCACGCACCGCCGCTCCCGGCCACATTTCGGCTCGCCACCCATGTTTCGCTCACCCCAAAGCGCTTCGACACCATCACCCACCTGGCCACGGCCGACAACCAGCCGGTGCTGCTCAGCTTCAGGCTTGGAGCAGGCAAAGTGGTCATCGCTTCGTTTGCACAACCCCTGACCAATCACGGCCTGAAATCGTCGCCCGGCCCGGAACTGGCGCTTAACCTGCTGGCCCAGGCCGGCCAGCCAGGCCTGGCCTGGTTCGACGAGTGGCATCACGGCCTGAGCCTGCGCCCTTCCGTGCTCGGCGTCGAACGCTGGCTGCGCGACACACCCATGGGCCACGCCCTGCTGTTCGCCGTCGGCGCGGCTTTTGTGGCCCTTCTACTGCAAGGGGGCGGATTCGGGCGTCCGGTGCCGTTGGCCGACCAGGCACGGCGGCGCGGCGCGCTCGAGCACGTCACTGCGCTGGCCAACCTGAGCCGGCGCGCCGGTCACCGCCGCGCCGTGCTCGAGCAGTATCGCGGCCAGCTCAAACGCCACCTCGCCAGGCGCTATCGCCTCGACCCCACCCTGCCCGATGCTGCCTACGTGGCGTTACTGGCGGGGCTTGATCCCACCCTCGATCGCGCCGCCCTGGCCGAGTTGCTGAAAAACCTCGCCAACCCAAGGCCCAGCGAGGAAGAATTGGTCCGTTGGGCCGCCAAAGCGGCGGAAATGATCGAAACGAAGAAGCAGTCGGTGTAACCGTCCCATCACTGCCAGGAGGCATATGAACCCAAGCCAACTCCATTCCATTTATCAACGCCTGCGCCAGGAAGCCGACAAAGTGCTCGTAGGCTTGCAAGAGCCTTTCGAACTGCTGGTCGTGGCTCTGATCACCGGCGGGCACGTGTTGCTGGAAGGCGTGCCCGGCACCGCCAAGACCTTGATGGCCAAGACCCTGGCCCATCTCGTGCAAGCGAACTTCACCCGCATCCAATTTACGCCCGATCTGATGCCCTCCGACATCCTCGGGACCAGCGTTTTCGACATCAACAGCGGCAAGTTCTACCTGAAGAAAGGACCGGTCTTCACCCAACTGCTGCTGGCCGATGAGATCAACCGCGCCCCGGCCAAGACGCAGTCTGCACTGCTCGAAGCCATGGAAGAACGCCAGATCAACCTGGAAGGCGAACGCCACATCCTGATAGAACCCTTCATGGTGCTGGCGACCCAAAACCCGATCGAGTACGAGGGCACCTATCCCCTGCCCGAGGCGCAGCTCGATCGCTTCCTGTTCAAAGTGCTGGTGCCTTACTCCCCACCCGAAGTGGAGCTCGAGGTCCTGCGCCGCTACCACAATGGCTTCGACGCCCACAACCTGGCCGCCGCCGGGCTGCAAAACATCCTTAGCGCGCAAGCCGTAGTCCAGATACGTGCCGCCATGCAAGCGATCGTCGTTGAAGAAGGCATCTTGCACTACATTGCGCAGATCACCGAAGCCAGCCGGCGTTCGCCCGATTTGATCCTTGGCGCCAGCACCCGCGCTGCCACGCACATCTTGCTGGCTTCGAAAACCTTCGCCGCCCTGCAAGGCCGGACGTTCGTCACCCCTGACGACGTCAAATTTATCGTGCCGCCGGTTTTGCGCCACCGCATCCTGCTCAAACCTGAGGCGGAAATCGAAGGCCTGGACGCCGATGCCGCCATTTCGCGCCTGCTGGCGCACGTCGAGGTCCCGCGCTAAGCCGCAGCCATGTTCCCCACCCTTCGTGGCCTGCTCTTCCTCTTGTTCGCCGTTCCCCTTCTGGCGCTGGGCACCTGGCTGCCCGTGCTGGAGTGGCTTGGATGGCTGTACGCCGGCCTGATCGTGGCCGTGATGGCCGTCGACTGGCGCCTGGCGGGAAACGTACGTCGTTTCGAAGTGATCCGCCGTCACGAATCGCGCCTGAGCCTGGGTGCAGAAAACGCCATTCACGTCGAGGTGTTCAACCGCTTTCCTCGCCCGGCAGGCTTCTGGCTGCGCGACGAGCCGCCGGATGCCTTCGGCGTGGATATTCGCACCTTGCAAGGCCAGAGCGCATCCGGCGGGCGGTGGTGTGGGGTCTATCACGTCCATCCGCTGCGCCGGGGGAACTACCAGTTTGGCAACTTCAATATGCGTTGGTATGGCCCGTTGGGGCTGATCGTGCGCCAGGGCCAGCAACCCGCCGGCGAAGGCGTGAAAGTTTATCCCAACCTGCTCGACGTACACCGTTACGACCTGCTGCTGCGCCGCAACCGCCTGCAGGAAATGGGCCTGCGCCAGACGCGGTTAGCCGGCGAAGGCACGGAGTTCGAGCGCCTGCGCGAATACCTCCCCGACGACGACTTCCGCAACATAGACTGGAAAGCCACCGCACGCCGCCACCGCCCGATCACCGCCGAGTACCAGACCGAACGCAGCCAGAACGTGATCGCCGTACTCGATGCCGGACGCATGATGCAGTCGCCGGTCGCCGAAATGGCCAAGCTCGATTACGTGATCAACGCCGTGCTCTTCCTCAGCTACGTCGCGACCGGCAAGGGCGACCGGGTGGGCATGATGACCTTTGCCGACGAGGTGCTCAACTACCTCACCCCCCACCAGGGACGCGCCCAGTTTTACCGGATGCTCGAAACCCTGTACGCCGTACAGGCGCAGCCGGTGGAACCGAACTACCAGAAAGCCCTGGCCTACCTGGCTACCAAGCAGCGCAAACGGGCCTTGATCGTGATCTTCACCGACCTCAGCAGCGGCCCCAGCCTCGAGGCGCTGATTGCCCAGGCCACCTCTCTAGCCCGCAGCAGCCTGCCGCTGGTCGTCACAATCAGCGATCCCGATGTCTACACCGCCGCACACCAACTGCCCACGGATTCGATCAGCACCTACCGGCGCGCTGCCGCCGTGCAACTGCTCGATGAGCGCCGTCTCGTGCTCGAATCGCTGCACCGCAAAGGCGTACTCACGCTCGACGTGCCCGCTAACCGCCTCTCGCTGGCCGTCATCAACCGGTACCTCGACTTGAAAGCGCGCAGCCGGCTCTAAGAAATCCCCTGCCCGGGCTGCAACGCAGCACCGGATGAATCCGGCTTTTTTGGCTCGGACGGCGGGCATCCTGCCCGCCCTTCGCGCCATCGAGCCGAACACCCCTCGTGCCCGGCGCTCATGCACCGCCGCCGCTTTGAGAGACTATGGGTCTTCCGGGTTGCGCGTGAAGGATCCCTTTCACGGCGAAGACGGGAGAGCCGAAATTATTTTCCGCCAGTGCTTTTTAGGCAACCTTTAAGCACTTCGGGCACGCATGCCCCACAACAGGTAGCCGTAAAACAAGACCCCGCTGAGCACCCCGACCCCCCACTTGAGAAACCAGGGGAATCCCTCGTGTGGCGAGAGAAAACCTTCGATAACCCCGGCGACGACCAGCCACGGCACCGCCCCCAAAAGCAACCGCACCGATTTCTGCGCCGCGACCGCCAGCGCATCCCGCCGGCGCAGCAGGCCCGGCCGCAACAAGGCCCACCCCAGCATCAGCCCCGATCCACCGGCCATAAAAATCACGCTCAACTCGATCACCCCATGGCCGATCACAAACGTCGCCAGATCGAATCCCACACCATAGTGCGAAGCCAGCCCCAGCAACCCACCCAAAATCAACCCGTTCATGACAAGGATCCACAACGTCAGCAGGCCGCCGGTTACACCACTTGCAAAAGCCAGGAAAGACACCTGGATATTGTTGCGCATGATGAACGACGAAGCGTAAGGGCGCTCGGCCACGGGGATGTTTGTCCACAGGGTTTGCTGTTCCAGCATCGGGATCATTTCGTGTACGCTTTGCGGCAGAAGCGCATAGGCGCTCTGCGGCCACACGAAAATCACGCCCCCAACCAGAAGCGCCGGCACGAGAAACAGGAACAGCGCCGTCAACGTGAAAGGCAAGGTCTGGCGAAAAACCTGGGGAAACCCATACAGGACAAAACGCTTCAAACGAACCATCGCCAAGGGCTCGCTGCGGTAGATGAAGGCATGGGCACGCGCTACCAGTTGGTTGAGATATGTGACCACCGGGTGGTTAGGAAAGTCACGCCGCGCCAGGGCCAGGTCCGAGGTGACTGCCCGGTAGTATTGCCCCAGCTTTTGGATATCGGCGGGAGAAAGCGAAGCCGGCTGATACTGCCCTTTTTGGAGCAGTTTGTCCAGGGCTTCCCAACCCACTTTTCGTGTCTTGAGAAATTCTTCCACGCGCATCGGTTCATCCTTCACAATTGAAAAGATCGCATCACAAACATCGGGTAAAATTTGCAGGCGTCCCCATTATCCCATATCTCGATGCGCTTTGCGCCAATCCTTACTTTACGAATCTTTACCAGGCAGCACAGAAACATATGAACAATCTCGACGAAATCCTCCAGGTCGATACGCCCGAAAACGTGGCCTTTGGTTACGATGTAGCCGGGATCGGCTCCCGTTTTTTGGCCGCACTGGTCGACAGCACGATCCTGACCGTCGGACAGGTCGCATTCATCGCCTTGATCGTCATCCTGGCGCTCGTCAACGGCAGTGAGATCGAAGACGCCAGCAGTCTGCCTGTATGGGTTTCGGCATTGCTCGGTATGGTGTACTTTCTGTTCTACTGGGGCTACTACATTTTCTTCGAAATCCAGTGGAACGGGCAATCTCCCGGCAAACGCCTGGCAAAACTACGCGTCATTCGCGCTGACGGCCTGCCGCTTACCCTGGGCGAATCGATCATCCGCAACCTGGTGCGCGTGGTGGATTTTCTGCCCGTGGCGTATGGGGTCGGCGTGATCACCATGTTCATCCAGCCGCAGGCACGCCGCCTGGGCGATCTGGCTGCCGGGACGGTCGTCATTCACGACCGAAAAGCGGCTACGTTGGGTGAAATGACGCATCCACAGGCGCCAGCCGTATACCTGGGATACCACCTGGCCGAGTACGCCTTGCCACCCACCTTCCCGGTTGAACGGCTCGACTCGTCTAGCGTCCAGGTAGCCGAGAATTTCCTGCTGCGCCGCCGCAATCTGAGCAACAGCGGCGCGCTGGCGGTGCAAATCGTACGATCGTTGTACCAGCGCCTCGGGCTGGAATACCCAGGAATGACGACGGCCCAGGCAGAAGAAGCCCTGACCGCCATCGTCAAGGCCTACCGCGAACGGCAGCAAGGCCCTGAAAACACTTTCTAAACAGCTTCTAAACGAAACATTATCCAAAACAGGTATAATTTCGCTTGAAAAACTTCCCGGAGCAAACATGCCTATCTCACAAGCCATCCAGTACGCCCACGAAAACTGCACGCGTTCTTTCGAAGAGTTGAAAGCCTTTTGCCGTATCCCCTCGGTCTCCACCGATCCGGCAGCCAGGGCAGACATGCAGCGAACGGCGGAATGGGTGGCCGCGCAGTTGAACGCTGTCGGGATGCAAAACGTACAAATCTTCCCGACCGGCGGACACCCGGTTGTGTATGGCGATTCCTTGCAGGCCCCCGGCCAGCCCACGCTATTGATCTACGGCCACTACGACGTACAACCACCCGATCCGCTCGAACTGTGGGAAAGCGCTCCCTTCGAACCCACGCAGCGCGGCGACTATCTCTTTGCCCGCGGCGTTACCGATATGAAAGGCCAGGTATTGGCTTCGCTCAAGGCCGTCCAGGCGATCACCCAGACCGGGCAGTTGCCCATCAACGTCAAGTTCCTGATCGAAGGCGAAGAAGAGATCGGCTCGCCCTCGTTGGAAGCGTTTATGGAGGCTCACAAAGATCTTCTAGCCTGCGACGTTGCCCTCAACCCCGATTCCGGCATGATCGGCCCTGATTACCCCAGCATTACGTACGCCCTGCGCGGGCTGGCCTACTTCGAGATACGCGTCCAAGGCCCGGCGATCGATCTGCATTCCGGCATCTTTGGCGGTGCAGTGCATAACCCGGCCAATGTCCTGTGCGGGTTGATCGCCGGCATGCACGACGCCCAGGGACGGGTCACCCTGCCCGGCTTCTATGATAAAGTCCGCTCGCTGCCCGAAGAAGAACGCGCCGAATTGGCCCGCCTGCCCTTTAGCGAAGCGCAGCTCGAAAAAACCACCGGAGTCCCTGCCCTGTTCGGTGAAGCCGGTTACACACCCATCGAACGCATGGGCGCACGGCCGACGCTGGATGTCAACGGCATGATTTCCGGTTTTACCGGCGAAGGGTCAAAGACCGTATTGCCCGCCAAGGCGATGGCCAAGATCTCGATGCGCCTCGTACCCGACCAGGACCCCAACGAAGTTTACCAACAGCTCGTCGCCTACATGCAAGCAAACGCCCCACAAACGGTGCGCTGGGAAGTGATCAAGATGGCCGGTGGGCCTGCATCGATTTCAGACCGGCATTCGCCGGCCGTCCAGGCCATGTCTGCCGCCATGCAGGCGGTGTGGGGCAAAAGGCCGCTCTTCAAACGGGAAGGCGGCAGCGTGCCCGTGGTCCTCTCATTCCAAAAGATCCTGGGGGTTGAATCGGTCAACACCGGTTTCTCGATGCCCGACGACAATATGCACTCACCCAACGAAAAACTACACCTGCCGACCCTATGGCGCGGGATCGATGCCTTCATTCACTTCTTCTTCGAAATGGCTAAGGAAGGGGAAGTAAGTAACCGCCCGAAGTAAACCACTTTCCGGGTATCCAAATCGGACACTGATTGAATCCGCGTTCATCAGCAACCAGCATCCTCACGTATCGATAGGAGTTATAAAATGCCTGCTCAACTCAATCTGCCATCGTATGGTGGCCAGGCTGTCATCGAAGGGGTCATGATGCGCGGCACCCAAAGCTATGCCATTGCCATGCGCGCCCCCAACAAAGAAATCGTCATTCACCAGGAGCCTTTAGGCGCGGTGTACAAATCGCGCATCAAAAAGATTCCCTTTTTACGCGGGCTGGTCATGCTATGGGATGCCCTCGGCCTGGGAATGCGCGCCCTGACGATTTCGGCCAACACGCAAACCGGGGAAGACGAAAAGCTTGAAGGCCCCGCCCTTTACATCACCATGGGAAGCGCCCTGGCCATCGGCGTGGGCCTGTTCTTCCTCACCCCCGCTCTGGCCGGGCAGCTGAGCGAACGCTTCATCGGCTGGAACGCCTGGTGGGGCAACGTACTCGAAGGCATCATCCGCTTTCTGCTTTTGATCGGCTATATCTGGGGCATCGGGCATCTGCCGGACATCCAACGCGTCTTCGCCTATCATGGCGCCGAGCACAAAACGATCAATGCCTTCGAAGCCGGCGCCGAGTTGACCCCCGAGAACGTCGCCCACTTTCCGCTGGAACACACCCGCTGCGGCACATCTTTCCTGCTGTCACTGGTGATCGTCTCGGTGATCTTCTTCAGCGCCCTTGGCCCGCTGCCGATGTTCTGGCGGCTGGCCAGCCGGATCATCTTGCTGCCGGTCCTGGCCATGCTGGCGTATGAGTACATCCGCTGGACGGCCGGGCACCTGCATTGGCGCTGGGTACAGTGGTTGGTCAAACCCAACCTGGCGCTGCAACGCCTGACGACGCGTGAACCGTCGCTGGATATGATCGAAGTGTCGATTGCCGCCTTCAAAAGTATGCAGGCGTCTGAACAAGAAAAGGAAATCACCCTATGACGGAAAAGGAACTCGCCCAAAACAATTTCGACTGGCTGCGCCAGAATCCCTACCCGGGGCGGGGTCTGATCATCGGCAAATCGCTTACCGACGAATGGCTGATCCTTTATTGGATCATGGGGCGCAGCCAGCAAAGCCGTAACCGCCGTTTTGCCGCCGAGGGCGCAACCCTGCGCACCGAACCGGTCGATGCCAGCCTGGTCAAAGACGCCAGCCTGATCATTTACGAGGCCATGCTCGATCTGCCCGGCGTTTACATCGCCAGTAACGGCGACCAGACCCGCACCATCTACGAAGCCCTTCGCGTGGGCGGCAGCTTCGACGGCGCCCTGTCCACGCGTGAACGCGAACCCGACGCCCCCAACTTTACGCCTCGGATCAGCGGCATTGTCGATTGCACCCGCCAGCCGGGCGGCTTTGCTTTGAGCATCCTCAAAGCCAACCCCCTCAACCCACAGGAGACCGATCGCTACACCTACCGGCCCGCCCTGCCCGTGCCTGGCTACGGCTTCGGCCTGACCACCTACGCCGGCGATGGTGACCCTCTGCCGAGCTTCTGCGGAGACCCGCTGCTGCTGCCCCTGCCGGGCAGTCCTGAAAGCCTGCTGGAAACCTACTGGAATGCCCTCAACGTTGAAAACCGCGTCGCATTGGCGCTCAAAGTGATCCCGGCCGCCGGAAACATCCGCTTGCTGGTGCAGAATCGCTTCTAGCAGGCTGCCGGGCAGGCTTTGGAGTCGAGCTTCAGGCGGTAAAAACGTCAGGTTGACTGCCAGGCCCCGGCGAAGAGGTGGCTTTTGATGGCAAACGGTAAACCCAAACGGCAGCGGTACTTTTGGCTCGTGTTGGGAGCACTAGCGCTGTTGCTGCTCTCGCTCGGCACAGCGTTCCAACTCGGCTACCGGCCGCGCCCCTTGCGCATCGAAGTACAACGAGAAATCTTCCAGGGCGTCACCTATTTCCGCAGCGTGCGCCAGGAACCACGCCCGGTTGTCGTACACGGCGTCTGGGTCGATTTGCGCCAGGCGGGCATCTCGCTGTTCGTGACACCCGGAGAAGATGATTCCGAACTCCCTTTCAAAGCCCGCACTACCGCACAATTCCTTACAGATTTCGACGTTCAGGTAGCCATCAACGGGGATTTTTTCACCCCCTGGCACAGTAAAAGCGTCTTCTGGTACTACCCCCATCCCGGCGACGCCGTTACAACCCTGGGTATTTCGGCCTCGAACGGTAAAATCTACACCGATAAACACGATTCAGCACGTACCCTCTATTTTAGCGAAGACAACCAGGCCAGTTTCGGCGAGCCGGAAGGAGCAATTGCCCAGGCCATCTCAGGGAATCTCTGGTTGGTCAACCACGGCCGCGTTTCACCGGATATTCCTTCCGATCAGCCAGAACCTCGTACCGCCATCGGGCTGGATCAAGATCGCAATCGCCTGCTGTTGGTTGTCGTCGACGGCCGCCAGGCGCGCTACAGCGAAGGCGTCACCATGCTCGAACTGGCTGAAATCCTGCTCGGCTATGGCGCTTACGAGGCCATCAATCTGGATGGCGGCGGGTCCAGCACCCTGGTTATGTCCGGTTGGTTCGGCTTGCCGGTGACGCTGAGTTCACCCATCGATTCCGGTATTCCGGGCCGCCAGCGTCCCGTAGCCAATCACCTGGGGGTCTTTGCCCGGCGCTGATACGCATATCTTCCTTGGATTACCCGCTGGAAGGGCTGAGAAACTGGAACGAAGTATAAACCCGGTCGTCTAGGTCTCAGTCAGATGAAAAACTATCGTGAAGGAGAAAACACAATGTTAAGAAAAATTTCCGTTTTGGTAATGGCAATGGCCCTCTTGCTGGCCGCCTGCGCCCAGGCTGCATCAGAAACACCCTACCGGGTCACCGTAGCGCCTACCGACGCGTCCGACGAAGCGCCTGAAACAGCAACCAGCACGCCCGACGCATATCCCAACCCACCGCAGGCCGCTGTCCCGGCAGAAATCAACCCCGCCTATCCCGCACCCGGAGAGGACCCGGCGCAAGCCGAGGAAGTGGAAAACCTGGCCCTGGAGAAGGGCCTCAACTCCGAGTTTGCACCGCAAGAGAGTGACCTCGAACTCACCGCCGGGCCGGCTTACGTGGAAATCGATGCCAGCGAGGTGTCGCTGGCCAGAGATACAAAGGCCACTGTGGCACTGCACCTGGTCGGTACGTTGCCCAATCCCTGTTACCAGTTGCGCGTGCTCGTCCGCGAGCCGGGGAAAGAAGGCCGCTTGAATGTGGTGGTTTACTCGGTAGCAAACCCCGAAAAAGTCTGCATCCAGGTTTTACAGCCTTTCGAAGAAACCGTGCTGCTCGATAGCCTTCCTGCCGGAACGTACACCGTGTATGTGAACGACACAGAACTGGGGCAGGTCGAGGTCAAGTAACCGCTCAGCGTTTGCGCAGTCAAACGCACACAACTAGTCGAACGAGGCTTTGCGATGATTTCCATCATCGCAAAGCCTCGTTGTTTTCAGCCACGGTGCCCGTTCGTTCGAGCTACCCGTGAATGGCGTGCCCTTCGGCGGCATGCGCCGCTTCCATAATCACCTCACTCAACGTCGGATGTGCGTGAACGTTACGGGCGACCTCCAAAGCGGTCAGCTCGTTAGCTTGCGCCAGGGTCAGTTCGGGCAGCAATTCGGTCACTTCAGGACCAACCAGATGTGCGCCTAAAATCTCGCCATATTTTTCGTCTATCACCAACTTGACCCATCCCGTATACTCACCCAGGCCGAGCGCCTTGCCGTTGGGCTGGAAGTTGAAACGGCCGATCTTTACGGCGTAGCCGCGCGCCTTTGCTTGGGCTTCGGTCAGGCCAAAAGAAGCTACCTGCGGCTGACAGTACGTTGCGTGTGGCATCATGTCGTAATCGAGCAGGGTCGTTTCTACGCCGGCAACGTTCTCAGCACAAACCAGGGCCTGCGCCGAGGCGACATGAGCCAACATGACCTTGGCCGTCACATCGCCGATCGCCCAAATGCCGGGGACATTGGTTGCCATGTGTTCGTCGATGATCACGGCGCCGCGTTCGGTCAGTTCCACGCCAAGTTCTTCCAGGCCGAGACCGCGGCCGTTGGGCCGGAAGCCGATCGCCACCAGGGCCTGCTCGGCTTCGAGGGTCTTTTCACCTGCATCGGAAGTGACCTTTAACTGTACACCGCTTGCGGTTGCTTCCAGCGCCAGCACCCTGTGGCCGGTCAGGATGGTCATCTTTCGCTTCTTGAGAGACTTTTCCAGTTCAGCGCTGACCTCTTCGTCTTCCAATGGAACGACTCGCGGCAGCATTTCGACCAGCGTCACATCGACCCCGTACGCATTCCATATCGTAGCAAACTCGACACCGATGGCCCCTGCACCGATGATGACGACCGACTTAGGAAGCTTCTCCTGCAAGATAGCTTCTCGATAGGTGATGATTTTCTCGCCGTCAACCGTCCAGCCGGGCGGCACGGCCACGCTAGCCCCTGTGGCAACGACAATGCTCTTGGCCTTCAACTCGCTGAGATTGCCTTCTTTATCGGTCACCGCAACCGTGTCGCGCGCCGTCACCCTCGCCGTCCCCATGTGAACGGCAATATCGTTCTTCTTCATCAAGAACTCCACGCCTTTGACGAGGCGGCCAGATACCTGCCGGCTGCGTTTCACCGCGGCGCCATAATCGAGTTGAAGGTTTTCAAACGAGAAACCGAACTCTTTACCCCGTTCACGCAGCGTGTGGGCGACTTCGGCATTTTTCAACAAAGACTTCGATGGGATGCAACCGATATTCAAGCACACCCCGCCAAGCCACTGGTTATCGACGACAGCCGTTTTCAACCCCAGTTGGCTTGCACGAATGGCGCACACATACCCGCCCGGGCCGGCGCCTATCACGACAACATCATATTCACTCATAGTCATTTCCTTCCAAATCGGATAGTTTTGGCCTATTATACCGGAATGTTCAAGGCGCACCGCTGCTGTACAGCGATGGATCGGTCGGCGTCTTGCCCGATGGGTCCCATACGTACACCGGGTCGCCTACCTGAGCCCAGTCGAAAAGCCAATGGGCGTCTCCCGGTGCCAGATTCACACAACCGTGAGACTGGGCAAAACCAAAACGCGCCCGCCAATAGGCCGCATGCAAGGCGCGTGCGCCATCAAAGTACATCGTCCAGGGCACGTCTTCAAGGTAGTAAAAGTCGGATTGATCGGCCTCGAACGTGCCGCGCATCATCGTTTGCTCCAGCTTTTCGCGAATCTGGAAAGTTCCCGGTCGTGTCCAAAACGGTTCCAGGCCTGTGGCGATCATGGTAGCGTAGGCCATCTGGCCGCCATCGTAGACGGCCAGCGTCTGTTCGTCGAGGTTCACTTCGATCCAGCGCAGACCACTTACGCCTTCCGGCGGGGCCGTGCGGGGCGTCACCGTGCCCACCAGGCGGGCTTCCAGCCACTCATCGGGGCCAAGCATGACCCATTCGGCCCCGTCCACTGTTTGAACGTCATAGACCTGTACGAGATCGTACTCGCTGTATACCTGGCCGGTGAGATCGTTTTGTGCGAAACCCGGCGTGCGTTTCGTCTCAGCCGTGGGATTGAGCGGAATGATCCAGCCAAAGGCGTTCGCCGGTGTTCGGCTGAAGATCATCCCCTGAAAGCGAGGCACCGCACCCACGCGAGAAGCTACCGAATCGGCTGTAACCCAGTTTCCGTCGCGCAGTTGGAAATAGTGCGGCTTATCGCCCCCATCGGCGTTGTGGGTATTGATGTAAGAGATAAAACGCAAGGGACCGTGTGCGATATAGTAAGTGGGGTTTTTCCCCAGCATGGCGTCGTCCAACGTACTAAAGACCGGTGTGTCGACATCATCTTTAAGGCGCGCATAATAAAAATCGACCGCGGCCAGCGAGGCGTCAGGCTTCACGGCCGGTAACGGGCGTAGTGGAAACGTCAGCCCCTTTTCGGACATCTGCTCAGCATATCCAGCAGCGCCCAAGCGGAGACAATCGGGAAGCCCCGCAAGCGCCATCCCGGATGGACACAAGACGGCGCCGGCCTGCGGCGCTTCTACAGCCGGGCCATCTCCCTCGGCAGCCACCAGGCGAATGCCTCCACCGGCCAGAAACAGAAAGAAAAACAAGACAAGTACGAAACGTCGCATAAATACTCCCAGACAACGGACAAACGAAAGGAACGGACACGCAGCAAACGAACCAATCCAACGGGTAAGACGTTTATTATACATCGAAGCACAGGCAAGAAATGAATATAATCAGCATCATGAACAAAAAACTTATCCGCACCGGCCTGGCCGTCTTCCTGCTCGCCCTCGGGGCAGGGATCGTTTTCTATTTCTGGCTGGCACACGATCTCCCTTCGTTAAGTTCGCTTGACGCCCGCCTCACCCCTCCGTCGATACGCATCACCGACCGGCAAGGCCGGCTGCTTTACGACGTGCTGCCATCCGAAAGCGGGCGGCATACAAGCGTTGCCCTGGCCGATGTCCCCCTGGCCTGCCAACAGGCCACCATCGCCACGGAAGATCGCTATTTTTATCATAACCCCGGTGTCGACGTGATCGGCATCGTGCGCGCCTTCTGGATCGACCTGGCAGGTGGCGAAGTGCGCGCCGGAGGCAGCACGATCACACAACAGGTGGTACGCGGCCTGCTGTTCGAAAGCGATGAGCGAAACGAGATCAGCCTGCGCCGTAAGCTGCGCGAGGCACTGTTGGCCCTCCGGCTAACACGCCAGCTCGGGAAAGAGGAGATCCTGGCGTTGTATCTCAACCACACCTACTATGGCGGGATGGCTTATGGCATCGAGGCGGCAGCACAGACCTTCTTCGGAAAGGCTGCAAAAGACCTGGATACGGCCGAATGCGCCTTGATTGCCGGCCTGCCGCAGGCACCGGCTCTTTACAACCCGTTTACAGACCCCGAAGCAGCTCAAAAACGCCAGCACGTCGTGCTGGGTTTGATGGCCGAACAGGGATACCTGAACGAGGCGGATTACGCGCTGGCGGCCGGAGAGCCGCTCACGTTCACAGCCACACCTTACCCCATCGAAGCGCCCCACTTTGTGATGATGGTCCGCAACCAGATCGATGCGCTGTTTACGCCAGAAGAAATCTACGCCCGCGGGGGCCTGATCGTCCGCACGACCCTGAACATCGATTGGCAGCACCTGGCCGAACATGCCGTCTCCACCCAGGTCAGAAAAGTCAAAGAAGCGCGTGAGGGCATGGGGCATAACCTCAACAGCGCCGCCCTGGTAGCGCTCAACCCCACGAGCGGAGAAATCCTGGCCCTGGTAGGCAGCCCCGACTACTTCGACGCCGAAAACGGTGGCGCCATCAACATGGCGCTTGCCCCTCGCCAGCCCGGCTCATCGATCAAACCGCTCGTCTACGCCGCCGCCTTCGACCCGATGAGCGCCCAACCCTGGACACCCGCTACACTCATCCTGGATGTGTACACAACCTTTGCAACCCGCAAAGGCGAACCGTATACCCCAAAAAACTACGACGGGCTGGAACACGGTCCCGTTCTGGCCCGGCAGGCGCTGGCATCATCGCTCAACATCCCGGCAGTCAAGGCACTGGAACACGTCACCCTGCCGACGCTGTTCGAACTGGCCACAAAACTGGGCATTACCACGTTGAACGATCCCGAGCGTTTCGACCTGTCGCTGGCGCTGGGCGGCGGCGATGTAAAGCTGCTGGAACTGACGGCAGCCTACGGCGCTTTCGCCAATGGTGGCCGGCGCGTCGGCACCTATATCATCGAATCCGTTCACGATCCGGCCGGGAACCTGTGCTATCAACACGAATCGAGCGCACAGCCGCGTGTACTTGATGAACGGGTGGCCTGGCTGATCAGCGATATTTTAAGTGATAACAGCGCCCGCCGGCTCGGCTTCGGGGAAAACAGCACCTTACGCCTGGATCGCCCGGCAGCCGTCAAGACCGGTACGACCACCAACTGGCACGACAACTGGACCATTGGCTACACGCCAGAAATTGTAGTGGGCGTGTGGGCCGGGAACACCAACTACGAGGCCATGCGCGACATCACCGGCCTGACGGGCGCAGCACCCATCTGGCACCAGTTTTTACGCGAAGCGCTCAGCGGCACGCCGGCCAGCCCATTTATACGCCCGGATGGGTTAGAACAGGCGCAAATTTGCGCGCTCTCCGGCCTCCTGCCCGGTGAAGACTGCCCCTACACGCGTTTCGAATGGTTCATCCATGGCACGGCTCCTCGCCAGATCGATCAGGTTTACCGGCGTATCCTGGTTGATGCAACGACCCACCAACTGGCCGATGAATCGACGCCATCCGAGCGCATCGCAGAAGTGCTCGTCCTCGATCTACCGCCGGCAGCCCGCAGTTGGGCACATGCCGAGGGGATTACACTGTTGAGTGATTTTGCACCTCCTTCACTGGCAACCAACGCAACAGGGCTGGCCATCACCAACCCAAAAGACAACACCATTTATCGGGTTACCGCCAGCCTGCCTGCCGAAAGCCAACGCATTCACATCCAGGTGAGCGGTGCTACGGCACTGCGCGAGGTGAGCCTCTGGTTGGATGGGCAGGTACTGGCAACGCTCGACGGGCCGCCTTATGAACTGTGGTGGCCGCTATCCGCCGGAGAACACCGTTTGTGGGCAACCGCAAAAAACGAAACGACTCAAGCGCTTATCACCAGCCCGACGATTACCTTTGAAGTGCTGGGAAGCCCTTGATATTCCGTGCGGGCAGTTTCTTAACGCAAAAGACCGCCTTAGAAGAAGGCGGTCTTTTGCGTTAGGGGCAATGCGCTGCCGGCGCCGGCCAGCGTGATTCCTAGACGACCAGTTCGGTCTCGGGCAGTTCGTAACCCAACTGGCGCAAACGCTTCTTGGCATCGGCCAGGGATTTGCGGCCAAAACCTTCGATATTCAAAACGGCGGCTTCGCCATCTGCAAGCTTTTCGAGGAATTGACCGACCTTGGTCACGCCGGCTTTCGCCAGGGCTTCGGTCGGACGAGTGCCCAAATTGAGTTCTTCCACCGGGCGTTCTGGCGATGTGCGGGCAGATTCACGCGCGGCCGCGGTTTCGATGAACTGCTGGCGAGCCTGTAGCTTCTTATAGAAGCGGTCGACCTGCCCTTCTGTGTCCACGATGCGCTGCTCGCCGGTATAGAACGGGTGGCATTTGTTGCAAACATCGGTGCGCAAGCTTTTCTTCGTCGAACCGGTTGTCCAGGTGTTGCCACAAGCACAAACCACCTGCGCATCGGGATAATATGTCGGATGAATACCTTGTCTCATGGTTCTTTCCTCAACCGTTATGCTTCATTAACCGCAGGGATGACGCTTACGCGCTTGCGGTTATCGCGGATAGTTTCGTAAACCACCACACCATCTGCCGTTGCAAACAGGGTGTCGTCTGTGCCGACGCCCACGTTGCGGCCGGGCTTGATCTTCGTGCCACGCTGACGGACAAGGATGTAGCCGGAGGATACCTGCTCACCACCAAAGACCTTCACACCCAGGCGCTGGGCATTGCTGTCACGACCGTTGCGGGTAGAACCGCCACCTTTTTTATGTGCCATAATGAACCTCCTACGCCATCACAATCGAATCAATCTGCAAACGGGTGTACTTCTGGCGATGTCCCTTTTTCACGCGATAGCGCTTTTTCGGGGTGTATTTGAAAATCACCACCTTGGGACCTTTCACCTGCGCCACAACGGTGGCTTCCACTTTGGCTCCGGCGACAACCGGTGTTCCGATTTTGATGTCGCCATCTGCAGCGACCAGGAGCACACGCTCAAGATCTACCTGTTCACCGACTTCTACGTCGTAACGGTCGACTTCGATGAACTCACCTTCGACGGCTTTGAACTGCTTTCCGCCGTCTTCGACAATTGCGTACTTCATAAGTTATTCCTCCAAGCTTCACTTCACCAGCAATTCCGCGTTTAATCGTTTTCTTACGCCGAAAACCGGGGAAGTTGGGGTACAATTTTTCTGCCCCGGCAAACTTCCTGCCGGGGCAGAGCGGGCTGAATTATAATAGGCATGTTGGCCCGTGTCAACAACAATTTTGCCCGATTTCTTGCCACGATTGCCAGAGAGCGAACTCACAGGTTTACCCCTCCCCATACTTTTATCCTATATCCGTAAGAGTTGACAAGAACGGGGTTCACTTCTAAACTAACAGGAGTGTACTCACCGGACAGTTCCAAAAAGGTTCATGCCACCCATCCTCCATTGCCCATCCTGTAGTTTCGATAATCCGCCTGGGATGAAGTTCTGCGGAAACTGCGGCTCGCGCTTACCCGAAAGCGAGCAAAAGGCCACGCCCAGGCGCGAGGATACCCGCCCCCTACCGGTCGCACAGCAGTTGGGCGCCATGGTCGGCGCCGATCTGCTCGAACGTTTCCGCAAAGCCGGGCTGGAAGCGAGTGGGCAGCGCCGTAACGTAACCGTGTTGTTTGCCGATCTTTCGGGGTACACCAACCTCTCCACGCAGACCGACAGTGAGGACCTGTACGAATTCATCCAAAAGTTCATCACCCTCCTGGCTAACAGCGTTTACAAGTATGAAGGGATGGTCGACAAGTTCACCGGCGACGGCATTATGGCCCTCTTTGGAGCGCCGATTATGCACGAAAACAACGCCGAGTTGGCCGTTCTGGCAGCATTGGATATGCAGGCCGACGTCGCAAAGCTCAGCCAGGAGTTGAAGGAGCGATTGGGCACCGAGTTGAACCTGCACATCGGCCTGCACAGCGGCACGGTGATCGTCGGCGGCATCGGCTCGGATCTGCTGATGAACTACACTGCCATTGGCGACACCGTCAACCTGGCGCAGCGTCTGGACAGCGTGGCAGAAGCAGGGGACATCCTGGTCAGCGAGAGTGTCTACCAAAAAACAAAAGCCTTGTTTGTGTACGAAGAAGCCCCCGGGCTCAACCTCAAGGGCTATGCACAGCCCGTCACCGGGTATAAAGTCCAGCGTATCAAATCCAAACCGGGTTCCACGCGCGGCCTGGAAGGGTTACACGCCCCCATGGTCGGGCGTGATATCGAACTGAACCGCCTGACTCAAATTACCGGCGCGCTGGTGGCCTACCAGCAGGGGCAAATTGCCATGATCGTGGGCGAGGCCGGTTTGGGAAAAAGCCGCCTGATCTCGGAAGTCAAGGCGCTTTCCTTGAAACTCCCGATCTCTATTCTCGAGGGCTTCAGCCTGACCTACCGGCGTTCTGTTTCATATTGGATATTTCTGGATGTTATCCGTCACCTGCTCGGTGTCGGCGCAGACACACCGGTTACGCAGATCAGCAAAAGCTTGCGGCAGAAAGTTAACGATCTGCTGGGAAACCGCATGAGAGAAGTGCTGCCTTATCTGGAACACATGCTTTCGTTACCGCCATCCGATGCGGCAGCGGCACGACGAATCGAATTCCTGGATGCCGGGCAGTTGCGCCAACAGGTATTTCTGGCCGTACGTGACCTGCTGGTAGCAGAAAGCAAGCACCAACCCCTCCTTTTGATTTTGGAAGACCTGCACTGGGCAGACGAGGCATCACTGGGCCTGATTAATTTCCTGGTCGATTCCGTACTGCAATCCCCCCTCCTGATTCTGGCCGTGACACGTCCCTTCAACCAGGGTCCGTTGAAGCAAATTGCCGATCACGCCAAACAGGCCCTGGCCGATCGCTTTCATCTGTTCGAACTGCAGAGCCTTTCGCCAAATCAAAGTTCGCACTTGCTGGAACGCCTCCTGTCTGTGCCCAATCTTCCAGAAACGTTACGCAACCAGATCGTACAGCGTGCGGCCGGGATTCCACTGTACCTTGAGGAAATCCTGCGCATGCTGATCGATTCAGGCGCGTTGCAGCGCGAAGATGGGCGTTGGCGCTTTTCAGAGAGGGTAGATATCACCACATTGGGGGTTCCCGATACCTTACAGGGCCTAATCTTGACCCGTTTCGATCGCCTCGAACCGATCGCACGGCGCGTGCTCCAGGTCGCTGCGGTAATCGGCCGCCAGGTGAGCGTGCCCGTGCTGGAGCAAGTACTCGCTTCGCAAGCGCTCGCCTCGATGGGAAAGTTTACCGTCGAGCAAGCCTTAGAAACCCTGGTGGCGCGCGAATTCCTGCTTTACCCAAGCGAGCAACCCGCCCTCGAATACACGTTCAAGCACGTCTTGGTGTCGGATGCCATCTACGGCACGCTCCTGAAACGCGAGCGCAGCGAGTTACATGGTTTGGTAGGAAGCATCATCGAAACCTTACACGCCGATCGGCTGGACGAACAGGTCGACTTGTTAGCGCGGCACTTCTCCTGGAGTCCACGTAAAGACAAGGCCCTGCATTACCTCGGTCTGGCAGGCCAGAAAGCAGCCCGCAGCCACATCAATGACCAGGCACGCCAGCACTATGAAGATGCGCTGGCGCTCTTACCCGAAGTCGAGCACACACCCTTCCAGGCGCTCCAGTTGCACGCCGGGCTTGGCGATGTGCTGACTCTGGTGGGCGAATATGCGGAGGCGAAAGAACATTATCAACGCAGTATCGAAGAACTGGCTTGTGAAGATCCGGCCAGTTGCGCGGCAGAACGCAGTACCATCGCGCGCAAAATAGGCGAGACATACGAACGCCAGGGGGATTACGATCAGGCCCTGCTTTCTCTGGCAGAAGCGCAAGCGATACTCGAAGTCTCAAAAACCGAACGGCCGGACGAAAAAGCCCTGATTTTGAACGATATTGGCTGGATCAACTTCCGCCGCGGGAACCTCGACAAAGCAGAAGAGGCACTGGTCGAAGCGCTGGGCCTGGCACTATCAGCCGCACGCTACGATATCACAGCGTCGATATACAACCGCCTGGGGGGAATCTACTTCGAAAAAGAACAACTCGAACAGGCGAGCAACTACGTTCGTAAAAGCCTGGTACTGCGTGAAGAAATGGGCGATATCGTCGGCGTAACGCGCTCCTACAACAACCTGGGGCTGATACGCTGGCGCAAGGGTGACTGGGACCTGGCGCTGGACGATTTTTCGCGCAGCCTGGAGTTGAATCACATTCTCGGCGATGCCGAGGGGCTTGTTCACCTGCACAATAACATGGGACTGCTATTGACGGATCGCGGCAAAGTAAACGAAGCCCGTTTCCACCTGGAAGAAAGCTTGGCCGGCGCACAAAAGATCGGCCACACCTACCTGGAGGGCCTGTCATACGCCCATTTGAGCCATTACTGGCTGGCCCTCGATGAGTGGGAAAAGGTGCTCGATTACTGCCAGCAAAGCATCGCCGTGCTCGAGACTATCGGCTCGAAAGAAATTTGGGTGGATTTATACGTCTCGGTCGGGGAGGCGCACCTGGGATTGAAAGAGATCGATCAGGCCAGGCAGGCCTGCGAAACCGCCCACAATATTTACCAGGAGCAAAATCCCGCAAGAAGCGGCCCTTCTGTAGAAGCAGGCCGCATCTTCCGTTTACGCGGCAATATCGCTCGCGTCATGGGCGACTATGCTGAAGCGGCCAAGTTCCTGCAGCAGAGTAGCGAACACTTTGCAGGGATAGACAATCACCTGGAACTGGGACGCACGGCCCTGGCGCAGGCTCTCCTGGCAAAGGAAGAGGGCCAGACCATCGAGGCGGGCGTTTTCGCCAGCGAGGCGCGTTTTATCTTTCGCCAGCTACACGCCGAGATGGACCTGCAACGCCTGGAAAGAATCATCGCCCAGCAACAATAAGGGAGCGCTTGCAGTGCGACAAATGCACAGGGCGTGCCAGTGTTCTGGCACGCCCTGTCGATTTACAAACAGTACAGGCTCAAGGAGCATCTAAGGCTCTTCTACCCACTCAATCGTCGCAGAAGCGCTGCTGGCATCGGGGCTGACGCCCGCCAGGAAGTCTTCGACGAAGGCAGCCTCAGCAACGTAAGACCCCGACCAGGGAACCGAACCCGCCCAGGAGCCGTAGCCGCCGGCCCAGGAGCCGTAGCCGCCGGCCCAGGAACCGTAACCACCGGCCCAGGAGCCGTAACCACCGGCCCAGGAGCCAAG
>JBMOLU010000085.1:0-142020 GCA_049325275.1 Chloroflexota bacterium | reverse complement strand
AGTAAATGCTGTCCGGGACGTTTTCCATGAACATGTCCAGGATGTAATTCTGCTGGGCCAGTTCTGCCGAGCGCTCTTCGATGCCTTTCACCAGCATGGCCCCCTGCAGGGCGCTGCTGATTTGAGAACGCAGGCTCGTGTAGATATCGGTTTCGCGTAGCCCGGCCTCCAGCACCAGGAAGCCCAGCTGGTTTTCCTGGAAAAAGAGCGGCAAAATCATGAGGCTGTACTGCCGGGACTGCGGCAGAAGCCCTTCGGGGACCAACAGGTTCGTCGGAAAACGTTGCCCTTCGGGCGGCAGCGCAATGCGTTGGTTGTCCTTGTAGGCCATCACCAGCGTCGAATACTGCGGGGCCGGCTGCAGGTAACGATGAGGACGGGCGTCTTCGTACAGCGAGAGGTAACAACTGGGGATGCCGAGCTTGGGCAGGCTTTCGGCGAGCACGTCGAACAGGTCTTGCAGATCGAAGGACGCCACCAGCTTCTCTTCGATTTGCCTCAGAAGCGTATTCTGGTTGGCATTTTTGATACCGTAACGCACCTGGGCGCGCTGCGACATCTCGCCGACCAGGACGCGCGCCTGCTGCCAGATGTTTTCCGCCCGCTTCAAGCGCTGGCTTTCCAGCGCAGGCAGGGCCTGCGCCCGCAAGGCCGAGATCGCTTTTTGCCATTCGAACACGTCCCGCTCCGCCAGGATTTCGTCCTGCAGGATTTTGTTCAGCTCGCGCAGGAAGTACCCGCGCGGCGTTTCGTCGAGATCGCGCACAAAACTGTCCCACAGGCGTTCTTCCCATCCGGCAGATGGCGTGTGCTGGATGGCTGCCGCAAGCGCACGCAGGGCCTGCGGCTTTCGGGTCTCCAGGCCGTTTTGGGCGCCGTCCTCGCTTTCCGCCGTGACGGTGCTGATATGGGGAAGCAGGCAGCCGCACGATTGGCGTACGATCAGTTCCCCGGGTATCAGGTACTCTGGCTCGACTTCCTTGCCGTGCATTCGATCGTAGAGGACGCTGAGCGCCGTCTGCCCCAGTTTGTAAAAAGCTGGCGCCACGGTGGTTACCGGCGGCAGGCCGGTCTGGCTCAAGACGGTGTCGTCGAAGCCGACGGCTGCCAGTTGGTCGGGAATTTGGACATGGCGCGCTTGCAAGACTTCGATGGCGCCGAAGAGCGTGTCTTCGCTGACGGCAACGAGCGCTTCGAAGTCAGTGCCGGGCTGCAACTGGCGTTCGTCGAGCAAGATTTGAACCCCGTTTTTGCCGGTTTGCGGGCCGTATGGGGCGGAGGGGGTGATCAGGTTGGGATCGACGGGGATGCCGTGCGCTTGCAGCGCTTCCAGGTAGCCGCGGTAACGTTCTTTCGCGTAGACGTGCTCTTCCGGCCCGCGGATATAGGCGATGCGGCGGTAGCCGTGCACTTCGATCAGGTGTTTCATGGCCTCACGCATGCCGTTGTAGTTGTCGAGCAGCACGGCGGGCGCGCCTTCGAGATGCCGGGCAATGGTGGCGAACGGTAGCTCGTAACGATCGTGAAAGGTCTGGTTTTCCTCGGCGCTGATCTGCCTGCCAACGATGGATGCCCAACTGAGCAGGCCGTCCAGGCATGCTGGACCGGCCAACTGGTAGATGATGTTCTGTTGGGTTTGCTGGATATCGACCGCGGTTGGAGGGGTCAGGTCGGCGCCGATAAAGCAGACAATGTTTAAATCCAGCCTTTTCGCTTCATCGGCGATGCCCTGCCACACAGGCTGGCCTATGCTGTGCAGTGCGGAGGCGAAATAGCCGATCGTCAGTCGTCGACTCGCTGGATTTACGGTGCGTTGTGGGATCGAATACATGGGTCCTCCTGGCGGTCCTGGTTACTGCTGGCTCAACCAGACGCGCAGCATGGAAAACAGCCGTTCGGGGTCGATCGGCTTGGAGAGGTAGTCGCTGGCGCCGGCGTCGAGGCACTTCTCGCGGTCGCCCATCATCGCTTTGGCGGTCAGGGCGATGATGGGCGTCTGCTCGTACCGGCGCTGTTGGCGCAGCAGGCGAATCAGTTCGTAGCCGTCCATGCCCGGCATCATGATGTCGGTCAGGATCAGGCTGACGTCGGGCAGCGTTTCGAGCATCTCGAGCGCCTTGGCGCCGCTCGAAGCGATGTGCATCTTGACGCCCTTGTCGGCCAGCAGCTTGGAGAGGGCGAAGGCGTTGCGGGCGTCGTCGTCGACGATCAAGATTTGTTTGCCCTGCAGCACCGTCTCGGGGTTGTGCAGCTTGCGGATCGTTTTCTGGGTCTCTTCGGGCATGTCGGCGACGACGCGGTGCAGGAAAAGCGCGGTTTCGTCGAGCAGGCGTTCGGGCGATTTGACGCCCTTGACGATCACGGAATCGGCGTACTTGAGCAATTCCTGGTTTTCCTCTTCACTGAGTTCCTTGCCGGTGTAGACGATCACCGGGCACTTGGGGATGCTGTCGTCGCCGTCCAGGCGGTTGAGCAGCTCGAAACCGGAGATGTCGGGCAGGGTCAGGTCGAGGATCATGCAGTCGAAGTGCTGGGTTTTGAGCGCCTCCAGTGCGGCCTGGCCGCTGGCAGCTTCGCCGATGGCGACGTCGGCGCCTTCGAGCAGCTTGCGCACGCTCTTGCGCAGCATGTCGTCGTCTTCGACGAGCAGCAGCGAGCGAATCTTGGCGGACGTGAAGCTTTCGATGCGGGTGAAAGCGCCCTCGAGGTCTCGCTGGTTGACCGGCTTGGTGAGAAAGCCCATCGCGCCGCGTTGGTAGGCGATCAGATCTTCGTCATCGACGGACATGATGTGGACGGGGATGTGGCGCAGGTCGGGGTCGTTCTTGAGCATGTCGAGCACGTCCCAGCCGCTCATGCCGGGCAGCTTGAGATCGAGGATGACGGCTGCCGGGCAGTAGGTGCGGCAAAGCTGCACGGCGCTTTCGCCGTCGCCGGAGACGATGGCCTTGAAACCTTTCTTGTGGGCGTAGTTGCGCACGATTTTGGCGAATTTTTCATC
Source organism: Chloroflexota bacterium (assembly GCA_049325275.1). Lineage (GTDB taxonomy): Bacteria > Chloroflexota > Anaerolineae > Anaerolineales > UBA4823 > CAIQJJ01. Next base: position 139,019 of record JBMOLU010000085.1, on the reverse strand, counting down.
GTCTTCGACGATCAGCAGCGCTTTGTCGCCGGGCTGGAGATCGTCGCGGTCGTCGGGGATGGTCGGCGACGGGGTAAGGGGGGGAATGGGTGCCGGGGTGATGGGATGAGGGGCGGCCGGGCGATACCCACTATCGCGGGCGGTTGTTGCTTGCGAGGCACCGTGTAACCCGTCACCGGTCACATCCAACGGCAAATAGATCGTGAAGGTGCTGCCCTGGCCGGGTTCGCTCTCGAGCGCTACCTGTCCGCCGAGGCGCTGGGTCATCTCGCGCGTGATCGTCAGGCCGAGGCCGGTGCCGCCGTATTGGCGGGAGGTGGAGCCGTCGGCCTGCTGAAAAGCCTCGAAAACAACCTTCTGCTGTTCGGGGCTCATGCCGATGCCGGTGTCGCTCACCGAGATGGCAACGGCCGTTTCGGGTGTCAGGGCGCTGGCGGAAAGGTCTACGCCGGCCTGCGGGCGGTGAATGCGCATCGTGACGCTGCCCTGCTCGGTGAATTTGAAGGCGTTTGACAGTAAATTCTTGAGGATCTGTTCCAGGCGCTTCTGGTCCGTGACGAACATTGCGGGCAGGCTTTCGTCGAAAGCGGTGCTGAAGGTCACGCCCTTGCGTTCGGCCACCGGATCGAAATGGGCATGCATGTAGGCGATCAGGCGCTCCCACGGCATCGGCGCGAAGCGGAATTCCATCTTGCCGGCTTCGACCTTGGCCAGGTCGAGGATCTCGTTGATCAGGTTCAGTAAATCGGTGCCGCCGGCGTGGATCACCTGGGCCGATTCGATCTGGTCGGGGGTCAGGTTGCTGTCCTCGTTGCGGGCGAGCATACCGGCCAGGATCAGCATCGAGTTGAGCGGGGTGCGCAGTTCGTGGCTCATGTTGGCGAGAAACTCGGACTTGTACTTGGAGGCCAGGGCCAGTTCTTCGGCCTTGCGTTGCAGTTCGGCCTGCGCGTCGCGCAGAATCTGGTTTTGGCGGTCGAGTTCGGCTTGCTGCTCTTGCAGCACGTAGGTTTTGCCTTCCAGATCGGCGTTGGCGGCTTCGAGGGCGGCCTGGTTGGCCTTGAGACGCTCTTCGGAAGCCCGCAGGCTCTCGGTCTGCGCTTCGAGTTCTTCGTTGGTGGCACGCAGTTCTTCTTCTTGCGATTGCAGTTCCTCGGCCTGCTGGCGGGTTTGCGTAAGCAGTTCGTTGACGCGCGCCCGAGACTGCGCCGTCATGAAGGCGATGGCGATACTCTCCAGCGCTTTTTCGAGAAATTCGCTTTGTGCGGCGTTGAGTTCGGCCAGCGTGCCGATTTCGACGACACCGATCGTTTGCCCGTCGTACACAAAGGGCGCGACGAGGAAATGGCGGGGCTGAATGGCGCCGGCACTGGTAATCGGCGCAAACGTTTCACCGGGAACGTGCACGGTGATCGTCTTTTTGCCGACGGCAGCTTGCCCGATCAGGCTTTCACCGATCTGGAAGCTCGTTTTGAGACCCTGGTGATCGTAGGCATACTTTCCCTGCAAGGTGAGGCTGTCTTGATCCAAGACGTACAGCAGACCTCTTTGTGCGCTGATGTATTCGCACAACTGCTGGATGACGTTGCCGGCCAGCGTGGCGATATCCTGCTCCCCGCGCATCGATTCGTTGAGCTGCGCCTGCCCAAAGGTCTGCCAGATTTGCGTGGCCAGTTGGGCGTTGGCGGCCTCGGCCTTCTGCTGCTCGGCTTCCGCCCGCTGGCGGGCCTTGTCGGCTTCGTTTTTGGCGAGTTCGGCCCGCGTGCGGGCCGCCTCTGCTTCCTCACGGGCCGTTTCGGCGGCCCGTTTGGCCGTAACCAGTTCGGTAATGTCGCGCGAAATGCCAAACGTGCCGATGATGCGGCCCTTTTCGTCGCGCAGCGGCATTTTTGTCGTCGATGCCCACTGGTTGAGGCCGTCTTCTTCTTCCAGGCTCAAAACAGGCTGCCCGGTACGGATGATATCCTGTTCCTGCGTCACCTTGCTGCGCGCCTGTTCGGCGGGGAAAAAGTCGAAATCGCTCTTGCCGAGCATCTCTTCGGGTTCTTGCAGGCCCATTTTCTTGAGAAGCGCCTGATTGACCTGGGTAAAGCGGCTCTCCGTGTCTTTGAAGTAAATCCGGTCGGGCACGTTCTCCATAAAGGTGTCGAGAATATACTGCTGGCGGGCCAGTGTGTCGGAGCGCTCTTCGATGCGCTGCACCAGCAGGGCGCTTTCGAGCGTGCTGCTCAATTCACCCCGCAGCGTTTCGTAGACGTTGCCCTCGCGCGGACCCATTTCGAGCAAGACGAATCCGAGTTGTTCTTCGCGGAAGTACAGCGGCTCAAGTACCATGCGGTGCGCCTTGTCCGGCGATAACAGCCCGGCCGGCACCAGCTGCCGTGCCGGAAAGATGCGTTGGGATTCGGGCACATCGAACTGGCCCTGCCCTTGCTCGTATGCCATGATCAACCGGGCTTTCCCGGTAGGGTCTTGTGAATCTTCGTACAGCGAGACGTAGCAGCCGGGGATGTCCAGGCGCGGCAGTTGCGCGGCCAGCAGGCGCATTAACTCGTCCACATCGAAAGATGTGACCAGGATATCGCGGATTTGATTGAGGGCATCGTTTTGCTGCTCGATGCGCGCCGTATAACTTTGTTGTTTTTGCTGGGCTGCCTCACCGACCATGATCTGGGCCGGCATCCAGAACCCCTCGGCCAACAAGGCCTGCCCGGCATCGAGCCAGGGCAGCATTTGCTTGCGCATGGCCGAGAGCGCCCGGCCCCAGGGGGCCACCGGCCGGTCGCCGTCCATCGCACGGCGCAAGGTGTCGTCGACCGTGCGGAGAAAAGCGTTCTGGCTGCGTGCCTTCAGCCCTTCGAGGAAGGCGTCGAGCAGTTTTTCGAGGCGGGCCGGGTCGTCTTTTTCGTCGGTCGCGTCGAGCGCTTGCCGCATGGCCGCCAGCAGGGCCTTCCTTTGCCCGGCGTCAAGCGTTTCGAAGGGTTGCCGTGCGGGGCTCTGCGGTGCGCCAATTGCCTCGGCCACCGACGGGGTCAGGCAGCCGCACGACTGGCGCACGACCAGTTCGGCTGGTAGCGTTACCTGCCGAGCGACGGTTTGGCCGGCCAGCATCTGGATCAGCATCTCGACGAGCTGCCTGCCCATCTGGTAGACGGGCTGGCGCACGGTGGTGAGCGGCGGCGAGGTGTAACGCGTACGCGTCATGTCGTCGAAACCCACCAGGGCGATGTCGTAGGGTACGTGAAGGTTGCGTTCTTGCAACACTTCCAAAGCGCCAAAGGCCATCAGGTCGTTGGCCGTGACCACGGCCTGGCAGCTGGCGTGCGGTTCGTCGAGCAGCTTTTGCATGGCGGCCCTGCCGGAAGGGGGCATGAAGTCGCCCGTGCCCACCAGCGCCGGATCGAGCGGCAGCCCGTGGCTGGCCAGGACGTCCTGGTAGGCCCGGTAGCGCAGGTCCGCCTCGGCGTGACCGTGAGGGCCGCGGATGAAAGCGATCCGTTCGTAGCCGTGCGCTTCCACCAGGTGTGTCACCGCGGCGTGCATGCCGGCGTAGTTGTCGACCAGGATGGCCGGATGGCCGCCAATTTCCAGCCCGAGGCTGACGATCGGAAGCTTAGGAAGCACGTTCTCGAACCAGGCTTCGTATTCCCCGTGCTCGAGGTGCGTTCCCAGGAAGTTAGTCATGACGATCAGCCCATCGACATTCTGCTTGCCGACCAGGCTGTACAGGATGTTGCTCTGCGTGCGACCCCCCAGCGGATCGTTGATCGCCCCGCCGGGGAAGCAAATTAAGTTTGCTCCGTACTGCTGAATGGCGTCGGCCGTGCCCAGTAGCAACTGGGTGACGAAGTCGGAGGTCAGGTTATCGCCCAGCAGCCCGATCGTCGGGTGCTGTTCGTGAACGTACTTGCGCATTTGGGCAAAGGTTTTCTTGGTACTCATAAGGCTTTTGTACGAATAAGGTTACGAATGGTCCAGCCACACACGTAATAAGGAAAACAACCGGTCGGGTTCGATCGGTTTCGAGAGGTAGTCGTTGGCGCCGGCGTGGAGGCATTTTTCGCGATCGCCCTTCATGGCTTTGGCCGTCAGGGCGATGATGGGAAGTTTGCTGAACGGGGTTTGCTGGCGCAGCGTGCGAATCAACGCATAGCCATCCATGCCGGGCATCATGATGTCGGTGAGGATCAGATCGACGCCTTTCTGCGTCTCGAGCATATCGAGCGCCCGGGTAGCGTTGGGCGCAATGTGCACCTTGACGCCCTTGTCCGATAGCAGTTTCGAGAGGGCGAAGGCGTTGCGGGCGTCGTCGTCGACGATCAAGATTTGCTTGTCTTGCAACGCCGTTTCGGGGTTGTGCAGCTTGCGAATGGTTTTTTGTTTCTCCTCGGGCATGTCGGCAACGACGCGGTGCAGGAAGAGGGCGGTTTCGTCCAGCAGGCGTTCCGGCGATTTGACGCCTTTGACGATCACGCTGTCGGCGTATTTCATCAATTCCTGGTTCTCTTCTTCCGAAAGCTCCCGGCCGGTGTAGATAATCACCGGGCACTTGGGGATATTTTCGTCGTTGTCCATCCGGTTGAGCAGTTCGAAGCCGCTGATATCGGGCAGCGAAAGATCGAGGATCATGCAGTCGAAGTACTGGCCGGCCAACTGCTCGAGGGCAGCCTTGCCGCTGGCCGCCTCGGTGATGGCCACATCCGAGCCTTCGAGCAGCTTCTTGACCGAAAGGCGCAGGGTGTCGTCGTCTTCGACGAGCAGCAGCGAGCGGATTTTGCCGATGATGAAACTTTCGATGCGGTTGAAGGCCTCTTCGAGCGTTTTCTGGTTGACCGGCTTGGTCAGGAAGCCCATCGCACCGCGCTGGTAGGCCGAAAGGTGTTCGTCGTCGACGGACATGATGTGGACGGGAATGTGGCGCAAGTCGGGGTTGCCTTTGAGCACATCGAGCACATCCCAGCCGCTCATGCCGGGTAGTTTCAGGTCGAGGATGATCGCTGAAGGGGCGTGGCTTTTGCAGAGCGCCAGGGCGCTTTCACCATCCCCGGCCGAAATACATTTGAAGCCCTTCTTGCGGGCGTAGTTGAGGACAATCTTGGCAAACTTGGGGTCGTCTTCGATGACGAGCAGCACTTTGTCGCCCGCCTGGACCTCGGCGCGATCGTCCGGGACGAGAGACGGGCGCGTGGATGGCGCGGCTGCCGCCTTCTTTTGGACAGACGCCGATTCTGCCGGCGTCCGGTCGCTTGCCGCCGCGGGCTTTTTCTTCGTGTCCCAGGGGGCCTGATCGGCTGCATTCAAGGGTTCGGCAGCGGTATTCAGGGGTAAGTAGATGGTAAACGTGCTGCCTTCACCGGGTTTGCTCTCCAGCGTCACCTGCCCGCCGAGGTGGTGGGTGATCTCGCGCGTGATCGTCAGGCCGAGGCCGGTGCCGCCGTACTGGCGCGAGGTGGAGCCGTCGGCTTGTTGGAAGGCCTCGAAGACGACCCTTTGCTGCTCGAGGGTCATGCCGATGCCGGTGTCGCTTACCGCAATAGCGACGGCCGTTTCGGGTGTCAGGTTGCTGGCCGAAAGGTCCACGTCGGCTGCCGGGCGGAAGATGCGCAGGGCCACCTGGCCTTCCTCCGTAAACTTGAAGGCGTTCGAAAGCAGGTTCTTGACCACCTGCGCCAGGCGCTTGTCGTCGGTAACGAAGTGGGATGGCACGTTTTCCTCGATGGTCGTGGTGAAAGTGATGCCTTTGCGTTCGGCCACGGGGTCGAATTGGGCGTGCATGCGGGCCGGCAGGATTTGCCATTCCATCGGCGCGAAGTGGAATTCCATCCTGCCGGCTTCGACCTTGGCCAGGTCGAGGATCTCATTGATCAAGTTCAGCAGATCGTTGCCACCGGCGTGGATCACCTGGGCCGATTCGACCTGCTCGGGGGTCAGGTTGCCGTCCTCGTTGCTGGCGAGCATCCCGGCCAGAATCAGCATCGAATTGAGCGGGGTGCGCAGTTCGTGGCTCATGTTGGCGAGGAACTCGGACTTGTACTTGGAGGCCAGGGACAGTTCAGCGGCCTTGCGTTCGAGCTCTTGTTGGGCGTCGCGCAAAATCTGGTTCTGGCGGTCGAGTTCTGCCTGCTGTTCTTGCAGGGTGTGGGTTTTTTCTTCGAGGCTGGCGTTGGCGGCTTCGAGGGCGCTCTGGTTGGCTTTGAGACGCGCCTCGGAAGACCGCAGCGATTCGGTCTGCGCTTCCAGCTCTTCGTTGGTGGCGCGCAGTTCTTCTTCCTGGGCTTGCAGTTCTTCGGCCTGCTGGCGCGTCTGGATCAGCAGTTCGTTGACCTTGCGGCGCGCCTGAGCGGTCATGAAGGCGATGGCGATGCTTTCGAGCACACGTTCCAGAAATTCGACCTGGGCCTTGTTGAAATCGTCGAACGAGCCAAGCTCTACGGCGCCGAGTGCTTCGTCTTCATACACCAGCGGGCAGATCAAGACGGTCTTCAGGGGCAGCTTCATCAGGCTGGATGCGATCACCCGCTGGTTCTCCGCCAGGGCGCGGTGCTGAATGGGCTTTTTCGAGACGACCGCCTGGCCGACCAGCCCACTGCCCACGTGGATGCTTTTGGCAATGTCTTCCGGCGGGGCATAACTGCCGGCCAGTTGCAACTGGTTGCCTTCCTGTACATAAATGGCGCCGCTATCGGCGTCGACGTACTCGCAAAGCTGTTCGATGATGTGATTCCCCAGGGTGTTGACGTCCTGTTCCCCGCGCATGCGCTCGTTGAGCTGCGCCTGGCCGCTGGCCTGCCACATCTGCGCCGCCAGGTCTTCGTTGGCCGCTTCTGCGGCCATGCGGGCTTTGTTGGCATCCTCGATGGCGACGGCCAGTTCGGCCGTGCGCGCCTCAACGCGTTGTTCCAGGCTGCCGACCAATGCCCGTAGTTGGGCCGTCATGCTGTTGAAGGACCTCGTCAGCGCACCGATTTCGTCGTTCGTCTTGACGGGGATGGCCTGCTCGAGATTTCCGGCCGCAACTTGCTCTGCGGCCTCACTTAACCTGGCAACCGGGCGAATCGAAATGCTAACGATAAAGAACAATATCCCCAGCACCAGCGCGGCAAAGGCGGTGGCGCCGATGACGCTTTGCACGATGAACTGCTGTTTCTGCGCCTCCAGGCGGGCGAGTGAAACGCCCACACGATAGCAGCCCCAATGTTCGCCGTTGACGTAAACGGGCGCCGAAACGTCCCAGGCTTTTTCGCCGTTATCGCGATTGTATGCCTGCTGCCGAACCGGCAGTCTGTTTCGGGCGGCTTCTAACCCTACCGCATCGTCAAAAATGCGCTTGGTGCGGTTCTCGTTCAGGTCGGTCTGGTAGTTGCCGGTCAGGGGGGCACGCTTGTTGTGGGTGGGCACGTAGCCGTTGATGTCACACGCCACGGCATACAGGATGTCGCTGTCCTGGGTGTAAGCGTCGTTGATGCCTGCCAGGTAGGTGTCGGTGAAGCTGTCGTATGCGGTGTGGTATTTTTGCGGATCCGTACCGGGAATCGCCTGGTAATCTCTGTCGAATACCTGCGCCCGCGTTAGCTGTCCGCTGGCGATGGCGCTTTCGAAAAGCTGGCCGGTGCTGGCCGCCCCGCTGACAGCCATGCTTTTGGCCTTCGCCAGTTGTTCGGCATCGAACGCTTTTTCACGCGTCCATTCTGCCCACCCGATGTACCCTGCCAATAATGGGATGAAGACGATCGTCATCGAGATCAAGAGCTTTTTTCGCAGGCTGTTGGTGAACCAGTGCAGCAGTGTTTTCATGACGTTTTCCCTTTGGTTGAAGAACCTTGCCCTGCCAGTTTGGCGAGCAGGGTACCGATTTTTGCGACGGGGAGCACGTAGTCGGGCGTTGTCGCAGCGATGGCTGCCTTGGGCATGTAGGGGCTTTCGGCCGTTTCGGGGTCCTGGACGATCGCCAGTCCGCCGGCCTGTTTGATCAGGCTCAGGCCGTGGGCGCCGTCGTTGTTGGCGCCTGTCAAGACGACCCCTACCAGTTGTGGGCCGAAGGCCTCGGCCGCAGTCTCGAAGAGTACATCGATCGAGGGGCGTGAGTAGTGCACTTTTTCGTCGATGGAAAGCGAAAGGGTGCGGTCGCGCTCGAAGAGCAGGTGGTAATTGGGCGGGGCGAAGTAAACGTAACCGGCCTGAGGCTTTTCTTTTTCGTCGGCCTCTTTAACCGTTAACTGGCAGCGTTCGTTGAAGTGCTGTAGAAAGTAACGGTCCTGCCAGGGGTGTAAATGCAGGGTGATCACGACCGGCAGGGGGTAATGGGCCGGGATGGCAGGAAGCAGTTCCCCCAATGCTGTCATGGCCCCGGCAGAGCCGCCGATCACAATTGCATCATATTTACGAAGTGTTTTCATCGCTGTCAGCCTGTTGAGAAGACTTCAGCAATCTCCTCCGGTGTCGGGCTGGTTCAGAAAGCAAACCTGTCGCCATCATCGTGCTTATCGAGCTAACGTGAACGCTTTTGGTAAATCTTCTGGCGTTCGTCCACAACCTTGAAGACGTGTGTCACGTCGGAAAACTCGATCGTTTCTTTGCTGCCCAGGCAAAGGAAGCTGCCCAGCCCCAGGCTGTTGGCGAACAGGTGCAGTACCCGGTTTTGTAACGGGCGCTCGAAATAGATCAGCACGTTGCGGCAGAAGATCAGGTGCATCTCGCCGAAGACGCCATCGGTGACGAGATTGTGGTTGGCAAAGGTGATATTGCGCTTGAGCGACTGATCCATGATGGCCAGTTCGTACTGTGCGTGGTAGTAATCCGAAAACGTACGCTTGCCGCCGGCGCGCTGGTAGTTTTGCGTGTACTGGCGCATGTCTTTGAGGCTGTAAACCCCCTCGCGGGCTTTTTCCAGCACGTCGTCGTTGAAATCGGTCGCAAAGATGGTGGCCCGATCGTACAGGCCTTCCTCTTGCAGCAGGATGGCGGTCGAGTAGACCTCCTCGCCCGTGGCGCAGCCGGCGTGCCAGACCTTGATGAAAGGATAAGTCCGCAGGTAAGGGATCACTTTCTCGCGTACTGCCTGGTAAAAATCGGGGTCGCGGAACATCTCGGTAACGGCGATCGAAAACTCGAAGATCACCTTGCGGGCGAATTCGTCGTCACGCAGCACGGGCGTGATCATTTCCCCGATAGCCTTGTACCCGGTCTTCGTCATCAGGTGGCGTACCCGGCGGCGGACAGATGCCTGGGCGTAGTTACGGAAATCGTAGCCGTAGCGCTGATAGATGGCTTCCAGAAAGAGATTCAACTCGATCTGTTCGATGTCTTCGTGAACGGGGGTAGTAGACACGGCGCACTCCTGGAGATTCTTGTCTAGCGTATGTTAAATCATAGCATGGAAGGTTTTTTCCCTGTATTGCAGAATTGTCAGTCAACGTAAATTTTCCGTTACAAAGCCTTGCGGTAAAATGTTGGTACTTACAGTTTAGAAACTTTAGAGTCTTCCGGGTTTCGTGTGAAGAATTCCCCTTTCCTGGCGAAGCCGGGAGAGCCAAACGTTATCGACACACACACCGATGAGCGAACAATGCCTTCAACGGATTATCCAGTTTCATGAGCCCATTGATCATGTAAAATGGGGGCCTATCTTTTGAACAACGGAGTCTTTTCCTCATGAAACCCCTCGCCCAACGTATGCAGCGTTCGTCGATGCAGTTTTTTGCTGCGCTCGGCGTTAAAATCGCCGAGTTGCAGTCTCAAGGCAAGCAGGTTTTGCGCCTTGACATCGGATCGCCCGATATGCCGCCGGCTGCCCACATTCTGGAAGCCATGAACCGGGCCGTGCTTTCAACCGACGTTCACGGTTACGGCAGTCACAAAGGCCCGGAGGCCCTGCGCCGGGCCTGGGCGGACATGTACCTGCGCGTGCACGATGTAGAATTGAACCCTGCGACAGAGATTGTTCCGCTCATGGGTTCCAAAGAAGGCATCTTTCACCTGTCGCAGGCTTTTCTTGAACCCGGTGATGTCGCCCTGATCCCCGATCCGGGCTACGTCACCTACGAAGCGGGGGCCAGTTTTGCCGGCGCGGAAGTTTACCGGATGCCCTTGCGTCCGGAACGCGATTTTCTGCCGGACTTCTCCGCCATCCCGATAGATGTGGCCGCACGCGCCAAGTTGCTCTGGCTGAACTATCCCAACAATCCCACCGCAGCCATTGCCCCCAGGGCCTTCCTCGCCGAAGCCGTCGACTTCGCCCGCCGCCACGACCTGCTGCTGTGCCACGACGCCGCTTACTCGCAGGTCGGCTACGAGGGATACAGGCCGCCGAGTGTGCTGGAAATCCCCGGCGCCAAAGACGTCGCCGTGGAGTTCAACTCGCTGTCTAAGTCGCACAACATGGCCGGTTGGCGTGTGGGGGCGCTTGCCGGAAATACCGACGCCGCCCGGGCGCTTTTCACGCTCAAAACCAACCTCGATAGCGGCCACTTTCCGGCCATCCACCAGGCTTCCATTGTTGCCATGACCGGCGACCAGGAGTGGCTGTGGGAGCGTAACGAAATTTACCGCCGGCGGCGCGATCTGCTGCTGGATGGCCTGCGCGCGGTGGGCCTGAACCCGGCCACGCCGCAAGCTTCCTTGTACATTTGGAGTCCGGTGCCGGCAGGCAGAAGTTCCGTCGAATTTACCGGCGAACTGCTCGAAAACACCGGTGTCAGCTTTACGCCGGGCAGCGTCTTTGGGCCAAACGGTGAAGGCTTTATGCGCATTGCCGTTTCCAGCCCGACGCCGGAAATCGAAGAAGCCGTGCGGCGCGTATGCGCCTATCTGGGTAGCCGGTGATACCCTTTCCATAAGCGGCAGGCGCGTTGTCCGCAAAGCGCCCAACACGTAAAATACACGGAAAACTCGAACGTTTCGGGCTTTTCCGTGTATTTGTTTTCCCCTGGCAACACAAAAAGGTATCCAAACGTGTGAACGGCGTACGCTTTTACAAACGAACTGCGAACAGATTGCGAACAAACGACGAACACGCCCTGCGTATAATGAGATCATCACTATCACATTCAGTATGGAGATTGAATCATGGGCGATCCTTTACGCATTCTTCCTGAAGAAATTTGCACCAGGGCCAGCTGCCTGGGCACACTGAGTGAACGGGCACGCCAGGTGCAAGATACCCTGGCCCATTCCTGGAGCCGCCTGGATTCGGGTTGGGAGGATTACGCCGAGAGTGGTATCCAGGCAGGTTACCACGACGCCATGAAAGAACTCAGTCACATGGTCGCGATGTTGGAGCAGATGGATCAGGCTCTGGTGCAATCGGCTGCTTGTATCGAAGCAGCAGATAAGAATGCAACAACGTTATTTGGCAAATCGCTGGAAGAAAATCTTCAAGGTATAGGTGGAGCAGGCAAGCCACTTGCGCGCATGGTACCACAGGGAGAGGCAGATGAAACCCCAGATTTTCTCGAACGCTTGATGAATTTTCTTGCCGGTAAAGGATGGAGAACTGACGAAGAATACGAGGCCACACTGTATGGCTTCGAGTTTATTGGGTTGACAGAAGAGCAAACTCAAACGCTTCTGGTAACCCTGGAAGCGTACGCAGGCATGGTTGGTGGGCAGGAACAACTCCGTGCCCTGATGATGGCAGCCAATAACGGGGAATTGCGTAATATTACCTTCGATCCAAATCTCATTGGCGCCAATGCTGGAATCAATCTTGGCCCAACCAGCTTTGATAGAGATTTAGCCAAACAAAACAACTATGCGGACTATGGAGCCGACAGCAATGAAAAAAGAGCACAAATTGTTCTCGGTCACGAGATCGCCCATAATCTATTTGCTGTATTACGATCAGATCAAGATTGGGCGGTCGAATACATGAACCGTATTGAAAGGGGTGATGGACAGGCCTGGACAGATGCCGCTGAGGCCGAACAGGAGGCCACCACCAACTTGGCTCTTTATGTTCTTAGCGAAGATTATTCTTGGAATACTTTCACGAGCGGTGAAGATGCAGAAGACAGCGATCGCCAACTGATCGTAGAACAATGGGCGCAAGATTTTCTCGATGCGCTCAGTCAACAGGATGCGCCGTAATGCAAGCGAAAAAATTCATCTTGATGATCTTTTTTGTTAGCACAATTGCCTTTTTCATCAGCGCCTGCAAAATTTTTGCTTCCCCTTCTAATTCAGACATTCTGCCTGCTGTCTCCCCTGACCCAGAGGAAATCATGAAAGCTTCTCCCGCTTCCCCAACAACACGCAGCACAGAAGCCCTATCACTGGAACGCCCCTGGTCCTATCGGGGGCTCACACCCGGCATCAGCCGCAAGAGCGACGTTTTGGCCCAACTGGGCCAGCCCAATACCATTCGCAGCTATGCCGACTACGAATCGTTACACTATTTCTTAGAGCAAAACCGGCCCGCTTATATCCTGCTCAAAAACGGTCTGGTTCAAGCGATCACATCCAGAGACTCTGGTAACAGACCGCTGAATGCAGACTATCCAGATGCTCTCAGCCGTCTGACAGAGATGCTCGGAGAGCCAGTGCAATTCGAAACAGACCTTGGTTCCCTGGTCAGCGTTTTTCCAAAGAATGGTATTGCAATCAGCCTGAGCTGGTATCAATATTTTGTGCCCACAGAACTTCGAGATTACCAAAACACCTGGGGTACCTGGGGTCTGGAACATGACCCATTTCCCTTGATCCCCAGCCTCGAATCCGCCGAGATCATACCCGGGCAAAGCACGGCTGAACGGGTCGGCGAACTGCTGGGCGCTCCTGATAAGATCGTGGTAGAAAAGGACAGAGAAACCTGGTTCTATTTTCTGGAATCAGATACCTGGGGGCAACTGGAGATAAGCTTCAACACGGATCATACCGTCAAGACAGCCGCAGTAGACTCGCTTCGAAAAACGATTAACTTTGAGACAACGGTGGCCCAATACGGCCCTCCCGATACCGTCCAACGCCTGCTGGATGAGGAAGGCCAGAAATACGGCAGCCTGGCACTGGTTTACCTGAGTCGAGGGATAAGGTTTGCTGCCCGATGCCCCGATCGGGCTTGCCAGGGCGTCAGGCGTAGCGATCGGGTTGAACAAAAGTGGTACTTCGAACCAACAGAACTTCCCGAATACCAGGCTATGTTTTCGCAGTCAGATGTTGCGCCCTGGCAAGGGTTTGATGATTGAGCGATGGCGGCAGTGTTTTATGTGTAATGAAATGAAACGAGATGCTATCCTGATTTCTCAGAAAGAAGATGGCTCTGGCTTGTTTCAGGTGAGCGAAATTCGTCCGAAACAAGCCACACCCGGCTTCGTGAAGATTCTTGTCGGGTGCGGTGCGATCGCTCTGGGGGTGTGTATTGCAACCTGCCTCGGGCTTGCTTTTGGCCCTTTCACTTTCTTGCGCATCAAAGAAGTTCCCCCGGCTGCGTTGTTGTTGGCCGATCCTGGCTTTCCGGCGACCTGGCAGGTGGGTGAAGAAACGGCCCAGGTCAACTGGCAGCCTGCCGAAACGGCGAACGAGCGCCATCCCGAAGCCCCATACGCCGCGCAGCAAAGCGCCTCGCGCGTCTGGACCGATAACGGCCAGGAACGCGCGGCCGCGAATGTGTGGATTACGCAGCGCGTGTTCCAGTACAAAACGTCGCTGGAGGCCATCGCGTGGTACTACAGAAATTACCCGGAGCGAGTCTACGGCCAGCAGTGGCCCAATTTCACGTTTCCTGAAAACGCGAAGTACCGTTATCCCCAGGCTTGGGATAGCCGCACAACGGCTGCCCAAGAACACGTTGCCTGTGCCATGGGTGGGTTTTCCCGCTGCCAGCTATGGTATTACCGCGCCCGCTATGGGCAGTACGTTCTCGAGATCGAGTTTTTTGCGCTGAACAGGGGTCTGGACGAAGCCCTGTTCGAAGAAATCGCCCGGGCTGTGGATGCCCACATCGCCTCCGTCCTCGAACCTTAGCAGGCGCCCCGGGATGGTAGCAAAAGCGCAATGTATGCCTCTCCCGGCTTTGCCGGGAAAGGGGAACTCTTCACGCTAAACCCGGAAGACCCCAATTTATTTTTATCGGCAGTATCGCCACGCTGCTCGCCGGGTGCCAACAGAAACCGGGCCTGCCATCATGGGCAGGCCCGGTTTCTGTTGGCCGATGTGGCCGCTTTTACTTGCTGACCACCGGTAGATACACCGTGTACACGTCCGGTGGCGGTACATACTGGAGCACCAGCAACCCGTCGGGCAGCACGGCTGCTTGCTCGTCAGGGTTGGTGACGGTGATGGTGTAGACGCCTGCCGCCAGGCCGGCGGGCAGGAGTATCTGCAACTGGCCGCTGCCGAGCCAGGCGACCTCTGCCGCGTCGAGGCGCACCGTCCCGCTCAGGACCACCGTTGCGCCGGGCTGGAAGTTGGCGCCGTTAATGGTCAGCGTGGTGGAAACGTGATTGGTCACCGACACTGGGTCGATCGATGTGATCACGGGGGCGGGCGCTTCTTTGAGCGAGACCGTGGCCGTCCACTGGGTGGTAGTGTAACCCACGCTCTGTACGACCTCGAACCGGTAGCGGCCTTCCGGTAATGTCACATCGAAATCACTTTGTCCGGCGGGGCTATTGGGTTGCTCCCCGGTGTTTTCCCGCCCGGGCGCAGTCGCCGCGCCGATGTTGAGGTTGGCAAAACCACTCGGGTAATCGAAGGTCACGTGGTACGTGCCCGAAACCGGCAGGTTGAGCAGCACCTGTGCGTTGCCGCCCGTGCCTTTCGAAACCCCGCCCCACATCACCGGGCCGTTCGATACCACGAACGGAATGGCAGCCGCTTCGAGATCGTAGGCCAGCGGGGCCGCATTGCTGCCTTCGGCTACCAGTTTGACGCGATTGCTCCCCGCGGCCAGTTCGCTGGCCCACCAGAAGGTTTCACCGCCGTAGATAACGGGCGAGGTATAAATGAGCGTGTTTCCCTGGTAAACGTACGCCTTTAGCCCATCGGCGAGTTCTCCGGTCAGCCGGAGCGCAAAGTTGGCCTGCGCAGCCGCGCTGAGTTGGACGGGCAGCCATTCGGTGTCGAAATCGTTGCCATTAGCGCCGATCAGTCCGCCCAGGTTGCCGCCTTGTTTGGCGTACGGCAGGCTGTCGTTGGCAACACCCGACGCGGCGATCGATAAGGACCACGCTGTTTGCGGGCTATCGCTGTCCTGAACGATGGTTACCTGGTGGTTCCCGGCCGGCAGGTAGTAACGCACGCTGCCGCTGATCTCGACCGTCTTTTGGATGTGGTCGCCGTCGATCAGGAACTGGTAGCGTCCGGCGTCGAGGCCAAAGTTCAGGTCGTACAGGCCGTCAGCAGCGGTGGTGAAGCGCACCTTGGCATGGTTGCCCACATCGGTGGCTGTGCCGCTCCAGGCGCCCGGCGTGGCAGGTCGCGCCTGGACGTTGAGCTGGTAGGACAGCGGTGCCAGGTTGCCGCCGGCTGCCGTCAGTTTGATGCGGTTGGTGCCTGAGATCAGGTCGGCCGACCACCACAGCGTTTCACCGCCGTATACTGCCGTAACGGTGTAAAAGGGCGTCGAAGCTGTCCCGGCGTAAAGCGCTACATCCAGGCTGTCGGTGATGCTGCCACCCAGCGTCAGGGCGAAGTTGGCCGGGCTGGCGGCTGCCAGGTGGAGCGGCAGCCACTCGCTATCGAAGTCGTTGCCCGTACCGCCGATTTCTCCGCCGCTCTTTGCATAAGGCAGGCTGTCACCGGCCGCACCCACGGCAGATGCGTTCAGTGTCCAGTTTGTGGCAGGCTCCGCACTGTCCTGGACGATGGTCAGGATGTGCTGACCGGCGGGAATGTAATAGGCCACGCTGCCGTTTTGTTCTACCGTTTTCTGCACGTTCTTTTGATCGACCAGGAACTGGTAACGCCCTGCCGTCAACCCTTCCGTGAAGGTGTACAGCCCGGCTGATGGAAAGTCGAGCAGGATGTGGGAATGCCAGGTGCCCGCATCGCGGGACGAGCCTGCCCAATCGTACGGCGCGGTGCCGATTTCGTAAATCGTCAGATCGTATTCCAGCGTCACCCCGCTTGTGTTGCTCAGGGTAAACGTGTTTTGCAGGGGTTTGAGCGTGGCCGTACCCCACAGGGTTTCACCGTCGAGGATGCTTCCCTTGAAGACGGACGCGCCGCTGCCGTCTTCAATTTCCAGGCTGAGTGCACCGTTCCCACCGTTTGCCGGCACCTCCAGCCGGAAGTTGACCTTCCGGGTGCTGCTGCCCGGCAGAGGGAACTGGGGATCGACGGACACGCCGCTGTCGAGTTGCCCGGCGAAGTGGCCGATTTCGGCTGCTGCGGTGGCTGCCTGGAGACCCAGCGTCCAAGTGGTGGTCACGTAGCTCGAATCCTGGACAACTTTCAGGGTGTGTGTGCCTGCTGCGAGTTGGATGTCGAACTCGGTCAGGTGTCCGCCAGCGAGCGCCTGAAGCTTCTCTCGGCGCAAACTGCCGCCGTCCACCTGTACTTGCGCGAAGCCGACCGGCGTATTCAACGAGACGTGATACAGCCCGGCTGCGGCGATATTGGCCTGAACGATCGAGTTCCCTGCGCCGCTGCGGGCGGTGCCCGCCCAGTTTGCCGCCGGTGTCGGGACGGCGTTGGCGGCCAGGGTGTATTGCAGCACTGCATCGTTACCCGCCTCGGCGACGAGCTTGACGTGATTGCCGCCGGCCCCCAGGCCGGCCGTCCACCAGAACGTTTCGCCGCCATAAATCAACGGCGACGTATATACCAGGCTCTCGCCGCGATACACGTAAGCCCGCAGCCCGTCGTCCAGTGCGCCGTCCAGTGCGAGTACGAAGTTGGCCTGGGCTTCTGCCGCCAGTTGGATCGGCAGCCATTCGGTGGCAAAGTCGTTCGCGTTTCCGCCCAGTTTGCCGCCGCTCTTCGTGTAAGGCAGGCTGTCTTGCGCGGCGCCGGTGGCGGCAATTGCCAGCGACCAGGCCGTCATGGTGCTGCCGGTATCCTGGGCAATCGTCAGCGTGTGGTTGCCTGCCGGCAGATAGTAGCGCACACTTCCGGCCGCCTCGACGGTTTTCTGGATATAAGCCCCCGCGGCGTTCTTGTCGATCAGGAACTGGTAGCGTCCCTCGGTCAGCCCAACGTTGAAGTCATACAGCCCGGCCGTCGCCACGGTAAATTTCACTTCGGCGTTGCTGCCGGCGTCGGTCAATTTGCCGCTCCAGCCGTTCGGCACCGTTGGGCGGGCCTGCACGTTCAACTGGTAAGAAAGCGGTGCGAGATTGCTGCCCGATGCTGTCAGCGCCAGGCGGGTTGTACCGGCGGCCAGGTCGGCCGTCCACCACAGCGTCTCGCCGCCGTAAACCTTGTCGATCGTTTTGAAAGGCGTCGCGCTGCTGCCGGCATAAAGCGCCACGGCCAGGCTGTCGGTGATCGCTCCGGTGATCGTCAGCGAGAAGTTCGCCGGGCTGGCAGATGCCAGGTTGAGCGGTAGCCATTCGGCCGTGAAATCGTTTCCTGCACCGCCAACGGCGCCGCCGCTCTTGGTGTAGGGCAGCGTATCGTTTGCGGGGCCGACCGCAGAAACGGCCAGTGTCCAGGATGTCGTGCCGGCGTCTGTATCCTGCTTCACGCGCAGGGTGTGCACCCCTGCGGCGATGAAGTAGGCCACATTCCCGCTCGCTTCGACCGTTTTCTGGACGTTTTGATCGTCTACCAGAAACTGGTAACGGCCGCTGGTGTTGCCAAAGGTGAACGTATACAGGCCGCTGGTGGGGAAATTGAGTTGAATGGACGAATTCCACGTGCCGCTGCCGAGCGATATGCCCGACCAGTTAAACGGTGCGTTGGGAATGCTGTACACCCACAGTTGGTAGCCGACTGCGGCACTGCCTGTATTCTGCAAACTGAAAACGTTATGGCCTGCTTTCAGGGTGGTATTCGTCCACAACGTCTCTCCATCGAGAATCGTGCCGGTATAGGCCGTTCCCCCGCTGCCGTCGGTGACCTTGACGTTGACGGGGTTATCGCCGGCTGCGGCTGTCACCTGGATTTTGAGATTGACGTTGAGGCTGGCCGGGCTGAACAATTGGTAGCTTGGAGCGATCGTTTCGCCCGCAGCGATACTGCCTGAATTATTGTAAAGTTGATCGCCCGGGGCTTGAATATTTGCCGGCCCATTCTCCAGCGGTGCAGCTTGTGCGCCCCCCCACAACACCGTAAACAGGATGGTGAGAACGGTTAATAGAGACAAGGTGCTTTTGGATACAAACTTCCAATACATCGGGCCCTCCTAACTAGGGATTCTTTTACTGAAGAACGGGAAGGATACCCATCCTGGGCTGTGGGCGCGAAATACCCACCACGCATACACCCATATGGGATATTTTTGGGCGGAA
Source organism: Chloroflexota bacterium (assembly GCA_049325275.1). GTDB lineage: Bacteria > Chloroflexota > Anaerolineae > Anaerolineales > UBA4823 > CAIQJJ01. Next base: position 120,630 of record JBMOLU010000085.1, on the reverse strand, counting down.
GAACGCTGGTTTCTAACGCACTGATACTATTGTTGGCGCTTAAAGATCGCTTGTCAAGTTCGCGTGGCTCGAAATGGTCTGATCTAACAAGACTGTAATGGAAAAACCACCTTTTTGCCGGTCGAATGATGTCGTTTCCCTTCACCACGCAGGCGCGGGGTGACGCCGAGGCAGAGAAACGGCGAGCGCTTGTGCATAACCCCAACCGGTTGCTGGTGAGAAATGACACAGGCCTTCTGCCTTCTGTGAGAAATGTCCCAGATCTGGCTATCCATCCTGTTAAAAAACGGGAGAGCCAAAAACGTTTATGGTAAAATAAACTCGGTTATGTCTGATTTGTAAACGCCCGGTAGATGTGGTAGGGTAACAGCATAACCCATTTTTATCTGTGGTGTTTTTACGAACGGTGCTTTATGGAAACGATAAAGAGGAGATGCCATGCCGAGTGATTGGATTTACATTGGCCTGTTTTTGCTGATTGTTGCCATTTTCCCGGGTGCGCCGATCTTGATAGCAGGTCTCCTGGCGCCTCGCAAATCTCACCCTTTGAAAACCCAAACCTATGAATGCGGCATCGAAACCTATGGCGAAACCTGGGTGCAGTTCAAGGCGCAGTATTACATTTTCGCCCTGACGTTTCTGATTTTCGATGTCGAACTGGTTTTCCTGTTTCCCTGGGCCGTGGCGTTCGACCAATTGAATCTGTTCGGTGTGGTCTCGGGGGTGATCTTCATTCTTGTCTTATTCGTCGAGCTGCTGGCCGCCTGGCGCAAGGGCGTGCTGGAATGGGTATAGCCGTTTTGGCCAACAACAAAGGCTGAAGTGATCTTCAGCCTTTGTTGTTGTTGAAGGTCGAATACGTCTGGGAGTGTGCGGATGAATGCTTTTCTGGAGTTTCTCAAAGATCCCGTCAATTGGATTGCCGGCTGGCTGCACGGCCTGTTGACCGGGTGGGGGGTTCCGGCGGATGTCGCCACGATCATCAACCAGCTTTTGGGCGCTTTCGTGGTCTGTATGGTGGCGCTCTTGCTGGTCGTTTTGCTGATCTGGGTCGAGCGCAAGCTGTATGCCCGCATTCAAGACCGCCTCGGCCCGAACCGCGTCGGTCCCTGGGGCATCTTGCAGACCTTTCCCGACATGATCAAGATCTTCACCAAAGAGTACATCACGCCCGATGGGGCCGACAAAGTGCCCTACAACCTGGCCCCGATCCTGGCCGTTTCGGCGGTTCTGTTGATCTGGGCGGTGCTGCCGTTGGCGCCAACCATCTACGGCGCCAACATTGATGTGGGCGTTCTCTACATCGTTGCCGTGGGTGCGATTGGCACCTTGGGGATCATCCTGGCCGGTTGGGCCTCCAACAACAAATACGCCCTGATCGGCGCCTTCCGCACCGTCTCGCAGATGGTGGCGTACGAAGTGCCAATGGTGCTGGCGCTGCTGGTGCCGGTGCTCCTGGCACGCACGATGGGCGTCAACAGCATCGTCCAGTCGCAGTCGGTGTGGTTTATCCTGGTTGCGCCGCTGGCAGCGTTGATCTTCCTGATCACCTCGCAGGCCGAATTGGGGCGCGCCCCGTTCGACTTGCTCGAGGCCGAGTCGGAAATCGTGGCCGGGTTCCAGGTGGAGTATTCGGGGTTGAAATTCGGCATGTTTTTCGTCGGCGAATTCTTGCACGCCTTCACCGTCTCGCTCTTGATGGCCACGCTCTTCCTCGGCGGCTGGCGCGGCCCGTTTGCCGAACAGTGGCCGATTCTGGGGGTCTTTTACCTGTTCCTGAAGGCCTCCGCAGTCTACTTCGTTGTGGTGCTGATGCGCATCGCCCTGCCGCGCTTCCGCATCGATCAGATGTTGAACTTCAATTGGAAAGTGCTCACCCCGCTGGCGTTGGTCCTGTTGATGGTTACCGCCATCGTCGAAAAGATGCTGAGCGGCCTGGGCTGGGGGCTGGGGGAGAGTACACTGCCCTACGTGCTCGTTCACCTGGCAACCAACGGGCTGATCTTCGCCGCTTTCTGGTGGCTGGCGCGGCGTGCCGAGCGCGCCCGCGTGGTGCCCGTGATCGGTACGCCCCGGCCCACGGCCGTGCCGCCCCAGAAGCCCGCCGTGGCGGATGCGAATCCGGCGCAAGATGGAGCTGTGTCATGATCCTGCAAATCGTCTTTCTTGCGGTTCTTTTCATCTCCTTGTTGGCTGCGTTGGAGGTCGTTTCCTCCAACAACCTGGTGCACTCGGCCCTCTGGCTGATCGTCACGCTGGCGGGCGTGGCCGTGTTGTACGCCATGCTCAACGCCACGTTCCTGGCTGTGGTGCAGGTGGTCGTCTACATCGGGGCGATTGCCATCCTGTTCGTGTTGATGGTCATGGTTTCGCCGGTGGCGCCAAAGAGCGACCGCCTGCAAACCAACCGCGGCTGGTGGCTGCCGGCGTTGGCCTCGGCAGGCTTTTTCTTTGCGCTGGTATGGCTGATGCGCCTGTGGCCGGGTTTCGTCGAGCCGCCCCCACCGTTAACGGTTGGTTCCAACGATTTGCTCAAGCAGTTGGGCGCCCAATTGGTCTCGCCCGACGGGTACGTGCTGCCCTTCGAGTTGGCTTCGATCCTGCTCGTGGCGGCGATGATTGGCGCCATTTGGGTGGCGCGTGAGCGCAAACACGATGCGTGAAGTGTACGGGATACGTCGGCGCACGCTTGATCGCTGGCGTCTTCTTGTATCGGAGGCAGAATGATCCCCTTGTCATGGTATTTGATTTTCGCAGCCGGTCTCTTTTCCATCGGGTTGTACGGCGTGCTGGTGCGGCGTAATGCCGTGGCGATCCTGATGGGCATCGAGCTGATGCTCAACGCCGCCAATGTCAACCTGGTGGCCTTCTGGCGTTACCGCGCCCCCGAAATGCTGGGCGGGCAGGTTTTTGCCATCCTGATCTTTGCCGTGGCGGCCGCCGAGGTGGCCGTGGGCCTGGCGCTGGTGCTGTCGATCTATCGTCGCCGCAACACGGTCGTGGCCGAAGACATCAATTTGCTGAAATGGTAGATGCGTGAATTTTCGGAGGTTTCATGACAACAGAAACGCTCATCTGGCTTCTCCCGCTGCCACCGCTGATCGCCTTTGCCCTGATCGTCCTGCTGACCAACCGGAGCAAGGCGCTCAGCCACTCGATCGCCATCGCAGCCGCCTTCCTTTCATGGCTGGGCAGTATGATTGTCTTCGTGCGTGCGATTGGGGTGGCGCACCTGGGCGAGCATCCCTTCGCCTCGGCCGTCGATTGGCTGCCGGTGGGCCTGGGCGAGCCGCTGAAAATCGGCGTGGCGGTCGATCCGCTCACGGCGGTTTCGCTGTTCTTCGTCGCCTGGACGGTGCTGATGATCTTCATCTATTCGGTAGGCTACCACAACTACGGCCAGCCGGCGGGCGACCACGACCATCCCGGCTTGCCGCCGCACGGGGTCACGCTGCACGGGCACGGCGCAGAAACGCACGTGGTCCCCTCGGTCGAGCCGATGTATTCGCGCTTCTTTGCCTTCATCGCCCTGTTCGCCTTCGGCATGTACACCCTGGTCGTCTCCGATAACCTGCTGACACTTTTCGTCGGCTGGGAGATCATGGGCTTGTGCTCGTATTTGCTGATCGGCTTCTGGTATGCCAGGCCCTCGGCGCGCGCTGCGGCGATCAAAGCCTTCATGACGACCCGCATCGGCGATGTTTTCATGCTCTTGGGTGTGGTCTACCTGTATTCGGAGGCAGGCACGCTCAATTTCCGCGCGATTTTCTTCGACGAAGGCATCATGCACAAGCTGGTGCAGACCCAGGCGCTGATCGGCGTGCCGGGGCTGAGCGCTGCCGGGCTGATCGGCATCCTGCTCTTCATCGGCACGATCGGCAAATCGGCGCAGTTCCCGCTCCACGTTTGGCTGCCCGACGCGATGGAAGGCCCGACGCCCGTTTCGGCCATGATCCATGCCGCCACGATGGTCTCGGCCGGCGTTTACATGGTGATTCGCATGTTTCCGCTGCTCTCGGCCGGCTGGCACGAAGGCAGCCCGCTGACCCCGGCCATGACGTTGATGGCCGTCGTCGGGGCGTTTACGGCCCTCTTCGCCGCTACCATCGCCGTGGCGCAGAACGACATCAAGCGCGTGCTCGCTTACTCAACGATTTCGCAACTCGGCTACATGATCGCCGCCCTGGGCATCGGCGCCTACGTGGCGGCCGCCTTCCACCTGATGACGCACGCCTTCTTCAAGGCGCTGCTCTTCCTGGGTTCCGGTTCGGTCATTCACGGGGTCGAGCACGGCGTGCTTCACACGGGCAACCACAAGGTCGATCCGCAGGATATGATGAATATGGGCGGCCTGCGCCACAAAATGCCGCTGACCTTCATCACCTTCCTGATCGGCGGCCTGGCGCTTGCGGGCTTTCCCTTCGTCACGGCCGGTTTCTGGTCGAAGGACGAAATCCTAGCCGACGCTTTCGGCCACAAGCATTGGATCGTTTTCGGCGTCCTGGCCGTTTCGGCCTTGCTGACCGCCTTCTATACCGCCCGCCAGATCACGCTGACCTTCCTCGGCAAGCCCCGCACCAAGGAAGCCGGTCACGCCCACGAAACGCCCTGGACGATGACGGTGCCGTTGATCGTCCTGTCGGTGTTTGCCGTCGGGCTTGGCTGGATCGGCATTCCCGAGGGCCTGACGCAGGGCGCCATTCCCAACTGGATGCATGAATTCGTCGGCGGTACGCTGCCGGAGCATCCGGAATTGTTGCCGTTTAGCATTTGGCCGATGGCGATCTCTGTGGTCATTGCCCTGCTCGGTTTGGCGGGGGGCTACTTCCTTTACCGCAATTTCCAGGCCGGTGAGGCCGATCCGCTGCAAAAGTACCTGCGCGGGCTTTATCGTTGGCTGAAAAACAAGTATTACATCGATGAGTTGTACGACTTGCGCGTGGTCCGGCCGGCGATCTGGTTTTCCGAAACCTTCACATCGGCCTGGATGGACCGGCGCGGCATCGATGGCATCTTACACGGCGTGGCGCGTGTTTTCCCTATGCTGGGGGCGGCGTTGCGCGAGCGTTTCGATCTGCCGGTGGTCAACGGCGCCGGCGACAAGGTCGGCTCGTTTACGAACGAATTCGGCCAGTTCTTGAAGGTCATCCAGACCGGGCGGGTGCAGCAGTACATGATCGCTGCTGTGATTTTCGTGGTCGGGATGGTGGTTTTTTGGTTAATGTGTTAGCGTGTTGGTCTTCCGGCCGGTTGGCCGGCTGGTTTTTGGTGGCCGGGAGTACGGTATGGACTTTATTTTGAATAATCTCCTCTCACTCATCCTGTTCGTGCCCACGCTGGTGGCGCTGTTCCTGCTGCTGATCCCCAGGGAAGAGAAAGCCGTCTTGCGCTGGGTAGCCCTGCTGGGCAGCCTGATCCCCCTCGGGCTGGCGCTGGTGTTGTGGTTCAACTTCCAGCGCGGGCAGGCGGGATTCCAGTTCGAGCAGCAGGCCGTCTGGTATGCGGCGATCCATTCCAGTTACCACCTGGGCGTGGATGGCATCTCGCTGGCGATGGTCCTGCTGACCACGCTGCTGACTCCGATCGCCATTCTGGCCTCCTTCAGCGTGGAAGATCGTGTCAAGGCTTATCTGTTCCTGTTTCTGTTCCTCGAAACGGGAATGCTGGGCGTTTTCCTTTCGCTCGATCTGCTGCTCTTCTTCGTTTTCTGGGAGATCGGCCTCGTGCCGATGTACTTCCTGATCAACCAGTGGGGCAGCGAGAAGGGCGAGCGTGAAGTCTGGAAGGGCTTTTCGCTCCCGGCGCGTACATACGCTTCCTTCAAATTCATCATTTTCACCATGGCCGGTTCGCTCGGCCTGCTGCTGGCCATCCAAATGATCGGCATCGCCGCCGGCACGTACGATCTACCCCGGCTGTTCGAGGTCTGGCCCGGCCTGACACAGCTTGCCAATATCCCCTTCAATATTCCGGTTGCCGCCGTCAAGGCGGTGGCTTTCTGGGCCTTCGTGATCGCCTTCGCAGTCAAGGTGCCCGTCTGGCCCTTCCACACCTGGCTGCCCGATGCGCACACCGAGGCGCCGACGGCCGGCTCGATGATCCTGGCCGGTGTGCTGCTCAAGCTCGGCGCGTACGGTTTCCTGCGCCTGGTGCTGCCGCTCTACCCGCTCGAATCGCGCCTCTACGCCCCCTGGCTGGGCCTGCTGGCCGTGCTGGCGATCGTCTTTGGCGCCTTTGCCGCCTTCGGGCAGAACGATTTCAAGCGCCTGGTGGCTTATTCCTCGGTCAATCACATGGGTTTTGTCGTGCTCGGCATTGCCGCGGCGGCCTATGCCGCCGGCAGCAAGGATGCGGTGCTGGCAATGGATGGCGCCGTGCTGCAGATGTTCAACCACGGCCTGTCGGCGGCGGGGATGTTCTTCCTGGTCGGCGTGATTTACGAGCGCACGCACACGCGTAACCTGAACGACTTCGGCGGCCTGTTCCCGCTCGTACCGATCTACGGTGGCATGTTGATTTTCACCTCCATGGCCTCCCTCGGCCTGCCCGGCTTGAACGGTTTCGTTTCCGAGTTCCTGGTGGTGCGCGGTGCCTGGCCGGTCATGACCCTCTACACGATCCTGGCGATGATCGGCCTGCTTTTTACCGGCGCCTACATTTTGAAAGGTATCAAGCAGGTGCTGCACGGCCCGCTCAACCACCACTGGGAAGCGCACGGCCTGGCGGAGATCAACTTGCGCGAGATCGTCGTCATGCTTCCGTTGATGGTGTTGATTCTTTGGCTGGGCGTCTGGCCCGGCTGGTTGTTGGCCGTGATCGACGATGCGGTGAAAGTTCTGTTCTAGCGGATTCTGCCTGATTTGAGGTGTTCCATGCCATTTCCTATTTTGAGCGCCATTGTTTTCGCCCCCATCGTTGCCGGATTGCTGATTTTGCTCTTTCCGGCCGAGCGCAAAGGTGAAATCCGCGCTGCGGCGCTGGCGGCGGCCACTTTTGCCCTGCTGCTTTCGATCTGGGTTTATTTCGCCTATAACACGCAAATCGGCGGGTACCAGTTCATCGAAAAATACGCCTGGCTGCCCTTCCTGGGGATTTCCTACTATGTGGGCGTCGATGGCATGAGCGCTCCCTTGGTGCTGCTGACCGGCGTGGTCATGTTCACCGGCGTGCTGATCTCCTGGGGAATCGAAGACCGGCCGCGCGAGTTCTTCGCTTTCCTGTTCATCCTGGCCAGTGGGGTGTTTGGCGTCTTCGTTTCGCTCGATCTGTTCATGTTGTTTTTCTTCTACGAGATCGCCGTTTTCCCGATGTATTTGTTGATCGCCATCTGGGGCTGGGTAAAGACGCGCGAATATGCTGCCATGAAGCTGACGCTCTATCTTTTTGTCGGCTCGGTGATCGCCCTGGTCGGCGCATTGGTGATGTATTTCGAGTCAGGGCTGAATACATTCGATATGCTGGCGCTGGAGAGGGCCGGTTTCTCCACGCAGTTCCAGCAAGTCTGGTTCCTGCCGGTTTTCCTTGGCTTCGCCATCCTGGGGGGCATCTTCCCCTTCCACAACTGGTCGCCCGACGGCCACGTGGCCGCTCCCACGGCGGTTTCGATGTTCCACGCCGGGGTGCTGATGAAGCTGGGCGCTTTTGCCGCCCTGCGCGTCGGCATCATGCTGCTGCCCGAAGGCGCCGTCTTCTGGAAGTGGCTGATCCTGGGCCTGGCGACCGTCAACGTGGTCTATGGGGCCTTCATCGCCATGGTGCAGAAGGATTTCAAGTACGTCATCGGATTCTCCTCCGTTTCGCACATGGGTCTGGTGATGTTGGGCTTTGCCACCCTGACCAAGGAAGGGCTGGTGGGGGCCGGCCTGCAAATGTTCTCGCACGGGGTCATGACGGCGCTTTTCTTCGCCGTGGTCGGCATGATCTACGACCGTACGCACACGCGCCAGATTCCCGAACTGGGCGGCATCTCGAAGAAGATGCCGCTGGTGACGGTGGCTTTCATCCTCGGCGGCCTGGTTTCGATGGGCATGCCGGGGCTGTCAGGATTCGTGGCCGAGTTTCCGATTTTCATGGGCGTATGGCGCGTGCAGCCATGGGTAGCGATCTTGGCGGCCATCTCGATCGTGATCACGGCATCGTACATCATCCGCATCATCGGCAAGGTTTTCTTCGGCGCGCTGCCGCCGGCCTTTGAATACGGCGACGAGGCCGCCGGCACGCATGCCATCGGTGACGTGACCGTGCTCGATAAAGTGGCCCTCGTGTTGATCTGTGTCATTATGGTTGCGATTGGTGTCTATCCGTCGGTCATGGCTCCCCTGATCGAATCGGGTGTCGAGAATATCCTGCGGCTGGTAGGAGGTGTCTAGTGTTCGTGAGTTACGAACCTTCGATGTTGCTGGCAATCTTGCCGGAAATTTTGCTGGTCGTGCTGGCCGGGGTCGTGCTGGCGCTGGATGCCTTTTGGCCGGACGAACGCAGGCGTGCCCTCGGGTGGGTGACCGCCGTGGGCCTGGCAATAATCCTCTTCCTTTCGGTGGCGGTCTCCCGCCCGCCTGCTACGCCCGAACTGATCTTCGGCGGCATGATCCGCGACGACGGCCTGGGCTTTGCCTTCCGCCTGTTGTTCCTCTTCGGCGGGCTGATCACGGCCCTGTTTGCCCTCGATTTCGACGCCATCGGCCGCAAGGGCGAATTTTACATCCTGATGCTAATTTCTATCCTGGGCATGAATCTGATGGCCTCGGCAGGCGACCTGGTGATGCTCTACCTGGCCATCGAAACGGCCTCGATCCCCTTGTATGTATTGGCCGGCTTCGTCGTGCGCGATGCAAAATCGGCCGAAGCAGGTTTCAAGTACCTGCTCTTTGGGGCCATGTCGTCGGCCATTCTGCTCTATGGCTTCAGCCTGCTGTACGGCTTTACCGGCACCACCAGCCTATACGGCCTGATCGCCGAACTCGGCCAGCTCCCCGTGGCCTTGCTGCTCGTGGTGCTGGGGCTGGTGCTGGCCGGGTTCAGCTTCAAGATTTCTGCGGTGCCGTTCCACTTTTGGGCGCCGGATGTGTATGAAGGCGCGCCGACCCCGGTGGCCGGTTTCCTTTCCACGGCCTCGAAGGCGGCCGGGTTTGCCGTGTTGATGCGTGTCTTGCAGGCGGCCTTTCCGGAGGCCTCGGCTTCGTGGCAGATGATCCTGGGCGCAATCGCTATCGTTACGATGACGCTTGGCAACTTGCTGGCGCTGGCGCAGCACAACGTCAAGCGCCTGCTGGCCTATTCGTCCATCGCTCATGCCGGGTACATCCTGATCGGCGTGGTCGCCATCGCCCCGACCGGCATGGGGCTGGGTTTCCCGAGCGTCGTTTTTTACCTGATCGCCTATTTGCTGACCAACCTGGCCGCTTTTGGCGCCGTGGCAGCCTTCGAGCGCGTTTCGGGGCGCAGCGATTTCGATGCCTACAAGGGCCTCAGCCGCCGTTCGCCGGCCCTGGCGCTCGTCTTGCTGGTGGCTTTTCTTTCCCTTTCGGGTATGCCGCCCTTTGGTGGATTCATTGCCAAGGTGTTCGTTTTCGCGGCGGCGGTGGACGCCGATTTCGTCTTGCTTGCCGTCATCGGCGTACTCAATTCGATTGTTGGCCTGTACTACTACCTGACGGTGCTCAAATATATCTACCTCTACCGCCAGGACGATCCCGCCGAGGAACAAAAGCCATTGCCGCTCTCACGGCCTTATGCCCTGGCCTTGCTCCTGCTGGTCGGGGGCATTCTTCTGCTCGGTACGTGGTTTGCGCCGTGGTTCGGTTGGTCGCAGGGGGCGGCGGCATCCCTATTTTAGATATGTTTGGTGCAAATTCGTTGACGGTTTTCGTCTCCCCGTGATAAAATTTTGCGTCCTATGACCCAGTCCGAATCAGAGAAACCCGACAAGAATCGCACCCAGTACGTCTTCAACCTGACTCTGGCCGCCGTGGCCGGGCAGGTGGGGTTTCTGACCCTGTTCGTGATCTTGTTTTCTCTGTTCGGTGGCTTGTGGCTGGATAAGCAGTTCGATACCAAGCCTTTATTCACATTGATTTTGCTGTTGGCGAGTGTGCCGGTGACCTTGGTGATGATGTTCTGGGTTGTCAACAAGGCCACCGCTCGTATCAAGCCGACTTCACCCAAAGAACAATCCCAGGAGGATGCTGAGCGTGGCAGAAACTCATAAGCAAACGGGTATGCAGCAGACGGGTTGGCGTTGGGGCTTCAAACGTTGGATCGTCTTGGCAGTCATCATCGGGAACTACCTGGCGGCAAAAGCCTTTGCCCCGGTTTTACCCCACATCCAGATGGCCGCTGAGAAGGTGCCGCTGGAAGGCTGGGGCGTCACCGTGATCGTGTTGGCGCTCCTGGCGGCCCTGCTGATTTTGGTGGTCGGCTTGCTGAACAAAGCCTGGGAAGCCTTCTTGCTTGCGGGTTGGCTCGGTTTTCTGGCGGCGCTGCCCTATCTCGTCCCCTCTTTTCACTGGACGAACACGCTCACCGGCCTGGTGATCTCGATGACGGTTCTCGGCCTGATCGGCTTGGCCGTGCGCCGCGCCGTGCTCAGCGGTGAGATGGTCCCCGGCGGTGTTTCGGGCGTGATCGAATTCATGCTCGAAGCCATCTACAATATTACCGAATCGACAGCCGGAAAATGGGCCAGGACCATCTTTCCATTCTTCGCCACCATTACCTTGCTCGTCCTGGTTTCCAACTGGACCGAACTCTTTCCCATCGTCGATACGATCGGTGTCCTCGAACACGCTGAACACGGCCATGCCGTCAAGGAACTCATCCCGGGCGTGGCCACCATCGTCAAAGAAGAAGCTGAGCACGGCGAAGGCTATACCTTGATTCCATTCTTACGGGTCACTTCGACGGACTTGAACTTCACGGTCGCCCTGGCCCTGATCGCCGTCGTGATGACACAGGTGATCGGCTTTCGGGCGCAGAAGTTCTCCTATTTCACCAAGTTCGTCAACGTCAAGCATCTCTTCACGAAACCCTTCTTCGGCGCGCTCGATTTCGTCGTCGGTTTGCTCGAATTGATTTCAGAGCTTTCCAAAGTCATCTCGTTTGCCTTCCGTCTTTTTGGCAATATCTTCGCCGGCTCGGTGCTCTTGATGGTCATCGGCTCGCTGGTGCCTTTCTTCGCCCAATCCGGTTTTCTCATGTTGGAATTTTTCGTCGGCGCCATCCAGGCAATCGTTTTTGGTATGCTGACGATGGTCTTCATGTCCCAGGCCACGCAGGGCCACGGCGATCATGAAGGTGAACCTGCTCACTAGCGCGTTTGCCTGTTCCCGTTGCGGAGCACGCATCACGCATCACTTATCTCAATACAGAAATTTAGGAGGAACGTTTCCATGGATGTCGCAGCAGCAACCATTTTAGGGAAGTTGATCGGTGCCGGTTTGGCGATGATCGGCGCAATTGGCGCCGGCGCCGGGATCGGGATCGTCGCCAGTGGCGCCGTGCAGGGGATGGCCCGCAACCCCGACGCCAGCGGCCTGGTGCAAACCAATATGATCCTGGGGATCGCCTTTGCCGAAGCGGTCGCCATTTATTGCCTTGTGGTGGCGTTGCTGATCTTGTTCGTATTTTAGTGCCTGCCTGCACCGACGCAAAGGAGGTCTGCTTTGGAAGCACTCGGACTTAACTTAGGATATTTGCTGGTTTACATCGGCAGTTTCATCATCCTGTTCATCATCCTGGCAGGCTGGGTTTACCGGCCGGTTTTGGGCCTGCTGGAAAAGCGCCGTATGACGATTGCTCAGGGTCTCGAAGACGCCCGCATTGCCGCCGAGGCCCGCGCCAACGCGGAGAAAGAAGCGGCTGCCGTCATCGGTGAGGCACAGGCCCGCGCCAACAGCGTCGTCAGTGAAGCCGCCGAGAAGGCCGACAAGGCCGCACTGGAAGTGAAGGCGGTTGCGGATACAGAAATCGTCAAGCAGCGTGAAGCCGCCCTGGCAGACGCATACCAGGAGCGCGAACGCATCTTGGGTGAAGTACGCGGCCAGGTCGTGGCGATCTCGATTGCCGCCGCCCAAAAACTGATCGGCGAGGCGCTCGACGAGAAGCGCCAGCACGCCCTGCTCGATGAGTTCTTCTCGGGTGTCAAGGCTGGCAAGGTGGTCGTGCTCGAAGGCGCCGCCATCAGCGGTGCGTCCGCCGACGTCACCAGCGCCCTGCCGCTGACCGACGCCGAAAAATCCGTCGTCCGGCGTGACGTGCTGAACAAGCTCGGCGAACAGGCCAGCGTCAACTTTCACGTCGACCCGTCGATCCTGGGCGGCCTGGTGATCAAGGCCGGCGGCAAGGTGCTCGACGCTTCGGTCGCCGGGCAGTTGGACAGCCTCAGGCAGAGTCTGGCGTAACTTTATCACAAACCCACTCGTGGTAAACTTACAGGCGCTCGGCAACCGGGCGTCTGTTTTCTTTTGTGTAAAGCATATCGTGCCACCCAGGCTTCGCCGTCTGTCACTGCTTATCGTACTGCTGACGGTACCCGTGGACCTATACGCTATCCATGCGGGCATCTCCCCTGGCGTGGTTGGGAATCGGTTTTCTTGCTCGTTGGCTGGCTGCACGATCGGCCCGCTACGCAAGGCCGACTGCTGCAAGCGCTTGGCCTATCCACCGATACCTACGAACTTTTGCACGTCCTTTCTGTCGCTTTTCAAGCTTAACTTCAAGCCTATGCCTTCTCTTGCCTCCCTCTTCGATACCTTTCCCCTTCCCATCCATTCCCCCGTACCCAACACGTCCATCACCGGCATTGCCATCGACTCGCGCAAGGTTCGGCCGGGCGATTTGTTCATCGTCCTTTCGGGGCCGCCTACCGACGGTCACCGCTTTGTCCCCGATGCGATCGCCCGTGGCGCTGCCGCAGTGGTAGGAAGCGAAGCGCTGGAAGGCCTGGCCGTGCCTTACATTCGTGTGTCCAACAGCCGTCAGGCCGCTACCTACCTGGCCGCTGCGTTTTACGGCTGGCCCGGCAAGAAGCTGACCGTGATCGGCGTCACCGGCACCGATGGGAAGACAACCACGGCCAACCTGCTCTACCAGGCGCTGCGCGCCGCCGGTTTTGCAACGGGCCTGGTCTCGACCGTCAACGCCGTCATCGGCGACGAAGTGCTCGATACCGGTTTTCACGTCACCACACCCGACGCACCTGACGTGCAGCGCTATCTTGCCAGGATGGTGGCCGCCGGTTTGACGCACGTCGTACTGGAAACCACCTCGCACGGGCTATCGCAGCACCGCGTAGACGCCTCGCTATATGATATCGCCGCCGTCACCAATATCACGCACGAGCACCTCAACGAGCACGGTTCGCTGGCAAACTACCAAGCCGCCAAGGCGCGCCTGTTCCGGCTTCTGGCCGAAACGCCGCAGAAGGCCACCGCCTGCCCGCACCTGGCCGTGCTCAACCGGGACGATGGCTCCTACGCTTTCCTGCCGGATGTTGTTCGTATAGCCAACGATTCGTTGCCGCCGGAGAGCCGCATCCGCAGCGTTTCTTATGGCCTGACCCCGGCTGCGGATGTGCGGGCAGCAAACATCCGCTACTTGCCCGCCGGGATTGTTTTCGATGCCATGGGGCCTGGTTTTTGCGTGCCGGTGCAGAGCAAGCTGGTCGGAGCTTTCAACGTCTCCAACTGCCTGGCGGCGCTGGCTGTGGCGGTAGTCGGTCTCGGTGCGAGTCCTGAAGCAGCAGCCCGCGGGATTGCGGCCCTGGAAGGCATCCCCGGCCGCATGGAGCGCATCGATCTCGGCCAGCCTTTTACCGCCATTGTAGACTTTGCCCATACGCCCAACGCGCTCAAAAACGCGATCGAGACCGTACGCCAGCTTACCGGGCGCCGGGTGATCGTCGTTTTCGGCTCCGCCGGCCTGCGCGACAAAGAAAAGCGCCGCATGATGGCCGAAGTTTCCGCCGAACTGGCCGATCTGACGATTCTGACGGCAGAAGACCCGCGCACGGAATCGTTGGATGGCATCCTGGCTGAGATGGCGGCGGCGGCCGGGTCGCGGGGTGGGGTGGATGGGGAAACCTTCTGGCGTGTGCCCGACCGCGGGGACGCCCTGCGGTTTGCCGTCTCGCTGGCGCAGCCGGGCGATATCGTCATGGCCTGCGGCAAAGGCCACGAGCAGTCGATGTGTTTCGGCGAGACCGAGTATCCCTGGGATGACCGCACTGCCATGCGAGCGGCGCTGGCCGGGCGCTTGGGGGATACCGGGCCGGCCATGCCTTACCTGCCTACGTCGAGCCAGTCCGCTGTGCCTGCCTGATCCGCCCGGACATGAATATGAATGTCCGGGCTTCGAGCTGCGCCGGTTGAAACCGGCTTGTAGCCCGATGCTTGGGTGCTATGCCGCGCCGGATGACTTTGGCTACCCCCATCCGTTCAGGAAACGCTGAATTTGTTCGAGCACCTGCTGTGGGGCGAGCGGGTTGGTGTCGACGATCAGATCGGCGTGCTGGCGGGCGTGATTCAGCCGCCGTAGCTGTTCTTCATATTCCTGCCGTGTCCAGTTCAGTTGCCGCCGCGAGACTGTGTTTTCGTACGAGACATCGAGGTAAACCAGCACTTCGGGGTTGACCAGCTTTTGCCACATGCCGGGTGTGTACGAATGCTCTTGGGCGATATGGCGTACGTTGGAATAGCCTACAGCCATCAACAGCCGGCGCAGGGTTGTTTTTCCGGCTCCGCAGGGGCCGACCAGGCCGATCCGGACATCCGTTGGCACGCTCATCAGGTGTGGTTATCACGGCAGAGCAGGCTGATCTCGGCCGGCCCGCCGAGTACCGCCAGCGCATCGCCGGGGAGCAACTGGGTATCGCCCGGCGGATGCAGATCGGACTCGTGGTTGCGCCGTAGGAGCACGACGCTCAAGTTGTAGTGGGTTTCCAGTTCTCCGGCCGTGTAACGCGTCAAAACCGAATCGGGTGAGATCGTCAGGCGCGCCAGGCTGAGCGTTTCTCCTTCGATGGTCAGCGGGCGCGTCATCTCGACCCCCGCCGCGGCGGCGGCAAAGGCAGGCGCCGCCATGCCGGTGGCGCTAAAGGCCGTAAAGCCGAATTGATCCTGGAGGGCGTCGGCAAAGTCATCGTCGAAGATGCGCAGCACTACCTGAATCTTCGGGTTGAGCTTGCGGGCTTTGAGGCCGATTTGCAGGTTCATGCTGTCGTTTTGCGTGCAAAGCAAAATTGCCCGCGCCTTCGAAACACGCGCCGCCTGCAGCGTGCTGACGCGCGTACCGTCGTCGTCGATGACCGGGATGCCCATGCGCTTGACCGCAGCCACCAGATCGGCCGACGGATTTAGCTCGATGGCGACGACATCCTGCTTCATGCCGTGCAGGTGGCTTGCCACGCGGAACCCCAGATGGCCCAGCCCGATCAGGACGATGTGATTGTTGAAAGTGGATGCTACGGCCATTTCCCATTCCTTGCTGCGCATGCGACGGTTGAAAAAGACGACGCCAAAATCGGCCATGCCCTGCGCCAGCAAAACCAACCCGATCAGCGGCATGGCGAAATAGAAAATCTCCAGGTAGGCCGTGCGTGGAAAGTCGCCGGCCTGCAAAAAGGTCATCAGCAGCGCCTGGTAAATGGCTTCGGGAATATCGTTCAAGCCCTCGCCGGCCGCTTCTGCGAGGTAATAATACAGCGTGCCCCCGCCGATGATCGTAAAGGCAAAAAAGAACAACGGCCAGCCGAACTCACGCAGCAGCAGGATCGTGTCACGCAGGCTGGCCTGCGCCTCACGCCAGCGGAAAGAAGAGATGCGCTGCGTTTTTTTCATACCAGGGGCAGCCGTAGGGCCAGGCGGCGTACATTGTCCCCGCTCAGGTTCATCACCCGCAGGACAATAATGCTGATATCGTCTACCGGGCGGCCCTGGTCCAGCCGTATGGCTTCCTGGAGCAGCGAATCGGCGATTTCCTGGGGCGTTGCCTGTCCCTCTTCGAGCAGGGAACGCACGTGTAAGCGAATGTCCAGGGACTGCCCGTAACGGGAGCCACAATGTACCAGCCCATCGGTATATGCAATGGCCGTCAGGCCAGAATCGAGCGGCCATTCGCAAATCAGGGGCCGCGTGTCGCGGTAGATACCGATCGGTTTGCTTTCGTCTTCCAGGCAGGTGATGTTTTCGTGGTGGGCCACCAGCATGGGGGCCGGGTTGTTACGCGTGATTACCAGGGTGTTGGTCTGCATATCGACCGAAAGGATATTCAACGTGGCTGAAACTTTGCCTTTGCGTTCGGTATACAGGTAATCGGAGGCAGCGCGCGCTGCGGCCCCATCACGTACCCCATCGGAAAGTAAGGCCAGTACCTTGCGCACCGCCAGTGAAGAAAGCACCTTGGCGCCGCGCCCGGAGCTTTGCCCGTCGGCCATGACCACCGAAACGCCGCCATTGGGACGTTCGATGACTTCCACGGTGTCTCCACTTTCAGAAACGGCATATTTATTGACTTTGGCAACCGCAATTTGCACTTCCATGGCCCAATTTTACCCCGGATTTGGGTGACTCGTTTGCAAAACTGCGCTCACCCAAGCCCATCTGGCGGGCGCCGAATCAGGGGTGCGAGACGGGGCCAGTCCGTTTCGATGGCCTTCTCATTCCGGTTTGCGAGCCACGATTATCACCAACCGGCTGTTTCGCTGGGCGATAGGCTCCAGGTGGACCTCGAAGCCGGCCTGGCGAAGCGGTTGAAGAAAACGGTCGTCCCACTCCGCGGCCTGGCCGGTGATGCGGAACAAACTGGCGGCCAGGCGATGCGGCCAGTTTTCTCCCGTAATCCATGCCACTGGTAGAACGATCAGGCGGCCCTGCGGCGCCAGCACACGCCAGATTTCTGCCAGCGTGTCTGCGTCTACGATGTATTCGGTCGGAAACGTAGCAGCCACGCGATCGAAACTCCCCTGCGCGAAAGGCAAGCGTTGGGCGTGCCCGCGTGCCAGGCGCACGTAGCAGCCTTTTCGTGTGAGGCGCGTACGCGCCAGCCGGCTCATTTGGGGGCTGCCGTCCAGCCCGAAGGGATTGCGCCCTGCCCGGCAAAGCGCCTGCTGCAGGTGCCCGGGACCGTGGCCCAATTCCAGGGTGCGCTCCCCGTCGAGATAGGGCAGCACGGAAAGCACCCAGCCCTTCCACATACCGAGTGAAACGGCGGCCGCCACCCAGTCGTACGTCCAGGCGAAGGCACCGTAGAGCAGGCGGAAGAAGATTTTGAGCAGCGGGTAAAGCAGGCGTTGTTTCATGCCAGGATATCCAGGCCTTTGGGCAGGATGCGGAATTCCATTTCTTGCACGCCCTCCGATTGGATTTCCCCGTCGGCGTGCAAGGGGGTAGGGGTGTCTGTCTGGATGTGCAGCCATGAGGTGTGAACCTGGTGGATGGCCGGGTTTTCGATGTAGTTGCCTTCGCCGGGCTTCATGGTCGCCGGCAGTATGCGGAACATGTCCAACCGCCGGGGGACGTGCCCGTAAACGAAGGTTAACTGTCCGTCGTCGAGCACGGCGTATGGGGCCATGTAGAACAGGCCACCGGTGATCGGGCCGTTGCCGACGCTGACCAGCGAAACAGGCCCCTCGTACCCGCCGCCTTCCCATGTGACATGAGCGTTCCATTGGGGGTTGGCGTATACGCCGCGCAGCGCTGCCAGCAGGTAACGCGGGGTGCCGCGCAGGCGTTTCATGCCGGCCTGAATCAACGTGACCGTCGGTTCGAGACCGATGGCTGCGTTGTTGACGAAGCAACGCGGTTTCGACGGGCTGCCGTACTTCACTTCGCACAGGTCGATGCGCCTGGTCTGCCCGCGGGTGATCCGTTTGACTGCTGCTTTCAAATCGAGCGGCAGGCCCAAGTTGTTCGCCAAATCGTTGGCCGAACCGAGGGGAAGCAAACCGAAAGCACTCAACGGATCGTCCGCGGCCGTAGCTTGCCACAGTCCGTTGACGATCTCGCTGATCGTGCCGTCACCGCCGGCGGCGATGATGGGGGTGAAACCGGCCCGCACGGCTTCAGCGGCCAGTTGCGTGGCATGTTGGCTGCCCTCGCTGAGCGCCAGTTCGTAGTCGATTTTTTCGGCCTCGAGAGCGGCCTCCACTTGTGGGCGTAGTTTCAGTGCTTTCCAACGCCCGGCATACGGGTTGAGGATGATTTTGGCGGTCATGGCTTTGCGTTTGGCCCTTCCGGTATGGGCGGGAACTGCCCGATCCCGTTGGTATATGGATTTGAACCGATCGTGATCCTTCGGTGTATGATCTCCGTGTGTAGATCGATGAAAGAGAGTTGAATCACAATCCGTTCATAAGTGTGATAAGATTCGCCCAATTTTATTCCGAAATCCAGATAACGGGAGAGATGTATGGTTGACGTTCAAAAACTTGCTGAAAAGATTGTCGCCAATATCGAGCAGGTCATTGTCGGCAAGCGCAGTTCTGTCGAGCTATCGGTGATCAGCCTGCTTTGCCAGGGGCACTTGTTGATCGAAGACGTCCCCGGCGTTGGCAAGACCGTCCTGGCGCGTTCCCTGGCGCGTTCGTTGGGGTGTTCGTTCAGCCGTATCCAGTTTACGCCCGATATGTTGCCCAGCGACGTGACGGGGGTCTCGATCTTCAACCAGGTCAGCCGGGAATTCGAGTTTCGCGCCGGGCCGATCGTGGCGCAGATCGTTCTCGCCGACGAAATCAACCGCGCCACACCGAAGACGCAGGCCGCGCTGCTCGAAGCGATGGAAGAACGCCAGATCACCGTCGATGGCGTCACCCATCCCCTGCCGCGGCCTTTCCTCGTTCTGGCGACGCAAAACCCGATCGAATATGAAGGAACTTTCCCGTTGCCCGAAGCGCAGCTCGACCGCTTTTTGATGCGTATGCGCCTGGGCTACCCCGATAAAACGGAAGAAATGAACATTCTCGATCGCCAGCAGTTCACCCACCCGTTGGATGCATTGGAACAGGTCCTTTCTGTCGAAGAATTGCAAGAGGCCCAGGAAGCCGTCAAAAAAGTTTATGTCTCTCCTGCCGTGAAACAATACATGGTCGATATTACCCGAGAAACGCGCAGCCATGCCGACGTTTACCTGGGGGCCAGCCCGCGTGGCAGCCTGGCATTGTACCGCACCGGCCAGGTGCGTGCAGCCGTTCAGGGGCGTGACTTCGTCCTGCCGGACGATGTCAAGGCACTGGTGCTGCCGACTTTGTCCCACCGCGTCATTCTTGGGCCGGCGGCGCGCTTGCGTGATTTGAATGCCGGCCAGATCTTGCAAGAGATCATGGCTCATCTGCCGGTGCCGGGCGGTGACGTGCGCAGGGAGGGATAGATGAACCCGGCTCAGCGGGTCGTTTTGCTCTTGTTGATTTTCAGCGTCATCGCAGCGGCCGCAACCGGCGGGTTGATGTACTATCGCCTGGCGTATTTGTGGGCCATCGTTCTGATCTCCAGTGCGGTCTGGTCGGCTTTCTCGCTGCGTGGGCTGGTTTTGCTCCGTTCGGCGCGTTCGCTGCGTGCACAGGTCGGGCAAGTTTTTGAAGAACGCTTCGAGGTTCGTAACCAGAGCCGCTTGCCCCACCTATGGCTGGAGTTGCGTGACGAATCGAAGTTGCTCGGCTCGCGTGGTTCGCAGGTGTTGACCCTGGTAGACAGCCACCAGGGCCGTTCTTACCTGGCCCGTACGCGCCTGCGCCAGCGTGGTGCGTTTGCCTTAGGCCCGACGGTGCTGGCTTCCGGTGATTTATTCGGCCTCTTTCCGTCCAGCCGCAGCTTTCCGGCCCGCGATACGCTGATCGTTTATCCCAAGCTGGTCGATATCGATTCTTTTCCCAACCCCCCCGGCCTGCTTTCCGGCGGTGATGCCTTGCGCCGTCGCACGCCCCAGGTGACCCCCAATGCAGCCGGCGTGCGTGAGTACGTGGCCGGTGACCCACTCAGCCGTATTCATTGGCCGACCACCGCCCGGCGTGACCGCTTTATGGTGAAGGAATTCGAGCTTGATCCGCTGGCCGATGTGTGGCTTTTCCTTGACTCGGAGCAAAGCGTACAGGCTGCACTGCCTGCTCCTGAAATCCGCGAATCGGTACACGATTTCTGGCTGCACGCTGGTGATGTGCCCCTTTTCCCTTCGACGGAAGAGTATGGCATTTCTATTGCTGCCTCGTTGGCGCGCTACTATTTGCGCTTGGGGCGTGCGGTCGGTCTGGTCACGGTCGGGCAAAACACCGTGCTTTTGCCACCCGATCGTGGCCTGCGCCAGCTTGGGAAGATCCTGGACGCCCTGGCCGTGCTGCGGGCGGAAGGCAAGCTGCCCTTGCAGGGCTTGCTCGAAGCTCAGTCGCATCACCTGATGCAGGGCACCACACTCGTCATGATCACGCCCAATGCCGATCCTATGCTGGCCTTGGTCGCCGACAACCTGATCCGCCAGGCCCTGCGTCCGGTGACGATTCTCTTGGACCCGGCCAGCTTTGGCAAGGACCAGCACAGCAACGAATTGGCGCAGCGGATGAAAGTTTTGGGGATTCCCTTGCGGTGCGTGAAGCACGGCGACGATCTGGCTGCTGCTCTGACCGTGGAGCCAGATTTCTATTAAGAAAGTACCCTTGCTTGACAAACTCAATCTGGTGCGTATATACTGAACATCACGGGCAGTTACAGGTATGATCGTTTTCGATGTATTGTTCAGGTTCTCCCGTTTTTAGCTGGAAGCGGAGGCCTCGTTTCGTTGATGACCGGGGAATCGTTGATCTCGCTGTAATTCCTATCAAAACCCGGCGTTTTTGCCCCACGTTGGTTCCTTTTCTCCACCAACGTTTTCATGAATGGTAGCTTGGCGGAGTCGCCGCTGTGCTGGTTAAGAGACCTTTTTATACGAAGCCCCATTTTTGGCGCTGGGCGTTGGTCGTTAGCCTGGTGTTGGTTTACTGCGGGCTTTTTTGGAATGACGTCGTGGGGGTGTTTTTACGGGTTGGTTGGAACCTGGTGCTGGGCGTTCCCAACCCGGTGCCCAGTGGCTATGTCGATCCCAGAACGCAACTACCACAGGCCATCGAGAATCTGGTGAAGTTCGTTCTTGCCTTTGCGGTCTTTCTGCCCGTGTTCATTTTGTTCGTTTCGCAGTTCATCTTGCCGGTGCGTACGCTGGCGGAGCGCCAGATGGTATTCGACCGGTTGATGCGCTATGCATCAGGAACGCATGGCCCGGCGATTTTTATTCACGAGGGAAAGTACGTTGCCCGTGCGGAAGAACTCAACCTGCCATATCCGGGCGTGATCTTCGTCGACATGAGCAGCGCCATTGTGCTGGAACGCAAATCGAAGCCGGCGCCGCCCGACAAGCCCATACGTACCCTGGCCGATCAACTGGCGGGACGCCCAGGTGTGTATCGCCTGCCGAAAGTTGTCCGTGCAGAAGGCCCCGGCATTGTGTTTATGAGCGAAAAGGAGCGTATCCGCGGCGTGGCCGACCTGCGCCGCCAGATGCGCGCCAACAACGGTGCGCCTGGTCCTGATGGCAAGCCCGAAGGCGTGAAGGCCTACACCGGTGATGGCATCGAAGTTAGCTCGGCGGCCCTGCCGGTCATCTTTACCCTGGGACAGCTGCCTGATGTACTCGACGTAGCCTATGTGGGGGGAGAAAAGCCCGAGAATTTGCGTGTGATTACGATTGGCACGAAGAACGTCAAAGAGCAGCAGGGAAACGAGATTCGTTGGCGCAAAGTTGAGTTTGTTAAGGCAATCTCCGTGGATGGGGACCTGGCCGACATGGACCTCGAAGACAAGCGCGAAATCCATGGCTTTGCCCAGGACCGCTTGCAGATCGAGACGTTCTTGGAAGTGCTCGAAAGGTATTCGTTGGACGAGACGGCCGTGCTGAGCTTCGTGCGCAGCCTGGGCCTGAAGAGGGCCGGTGCGGTCGAACAATTTATCAACAGCCTGTATGCTAACCGGCAGGCGGTTTACCGCACCTTCGTCAATCGCATGAAGCCGGTGGATACCGACATGATGCACCGTTTTGTGATCAATAAAGGCTTCTTGTACCAACTGGCAGACGCCTTGACGGGCGATAAATCGGAAGCTGCACAGGTACGTAGTTTCATCGATCAACTTTTTACGACGTATCGCGGCCAGGTGCTCGACTTTTATTCCCGCCTCGACGATACGACCCGCAACCACATCGCCAGGTTTGTACGGCGCTTCTATACCGAGCAGCAAATCCCTTCGTCTTACCGGCCGCCTCGCCAGATCGGCTCTTCGCCGTTCTATTTCGACGAGCGGCGTGTGTTTGCTGCCCTGTATGCCAACGCACGCTATCCCGGCAAAGAAGACAGCATCGAAGATTGGACCAAGTTGCCGTCGCAGGTTGCCACGGAGTATTACCGTACCTTCATTGCCCACTACACCTTGAATGAATTGCTCGGTTTGGATAATTTAGAGAAGCCGCCCATGGTTGGAAAGGCCAAGGCCCAATACAGCCGTGCAGTACGCCACCAGGGCGTGCTGGCCTATCGCTTGATCCGCCGCCGCGACGGCGAAGACCCGCGTGTGGGGGACATTCTTACGCCCGACACCTACCGGCTCGATCATCCGGTGCTGGAACTGCGCAACCCCAAAGTCCTGCGTGACCGCGGGATCAAGGTCATTGCGGCCGCTTTTTCAGAACTGCGTATCAGCGACCCGGAAATCCGCCAGCAGCGCCTCGATAACTGGATGGCGCATTGGCAGAGTACAACCGAGGAAACCATGAGCGAGTTCGAGATCGATATCATGCGCAGCCGCGCGCAGGCGCGTGCCAAAGCGCAGCGGGAGTTGATTCAAAACCTGTCGAACATCTTTTCGCAACCTTATACCAAAGAGGCGATGGCGGTGCGCATCTTCCAGTCGTTGGAGTCTGCCGCTGCCGACCCTGAAACGCGCCGCCTGCTGCCCCAGGACACGTTGGCTTTTATCCAAAACCTGCGCGGCTGGTTGCTCAAAGATACGCCCCCCGGCACACCCCCACCGGCGCCTCCTGAGTTCTAAGCCATGCCGCCACAGCAACGTCCTTCTCCACGTGGAAACCCGATCGAACGCTTTCAAAAGCGTGTCGTGGCGCCGTTGATCCAGAACATCCGCGGCTTGTTCCAAAACCTGGCTTCCGGGGACCAATCATGGGCGCGCTTTCGCTTGTTCTTCGCGCTCGGCGCCACGATGGTGTTGGTCGTTTTGATGTTTCTGGTCGTCGACTTGGTCCGCACGGCAGTACGGCGCACCCCAACGTCCACTCCCACCGGTCCTACACCGATGCCTACGCTGACGCTCACGCCTAGCCCGGCGCCGCTGCCAACGACGCCCGGGCCGACCTCGTGGGTAGAAGGCGTCATCCGCGATGAGGTGGGCAAGATTCCAAGCCGGATGCGTTATATTTACGCCCCCCTCATCGCAGCCCTGATTGTGTTGCTGTACGGCGCACGCTACATCCAGGATGTATACGAATTACACCAGTACGGAATGGCGCTGCGTTACTTTTTGTCTTCGATCTTCGGGGTGCCGAGTTACCCGGTGATGAAGATTGCCGCCGGCGAGAAAGTGCTCCGCCCGGGTGAAGAAAATCCCTTGGACTTGATCGGCGGACCGGGCTATGTCGTGATTGCGCCCGGCAATGCTGTCTTGTTCGAACGCCTGACGGGGCCGGCGGCCGTCCGCCCGGCGGGGAAGCACTTCATCTCGCGCTTCGAACGCATTGCTGCCGTGGTTACCCTCGATGAACAGACTACCGAAAGCAGCCACCGGGCTACCACGCGAGACGGCATCCCGGTAGAAGCCCGCAATGTCCGCAGCCGCTACCGCCTTTTGCCCGGAAGGCGTTTTAGTGGCCCGGCAGGGCGTGCCATGATTGACCCCTATCCCTTCTCGACAAAGGCGGTCATCAACATGGCTTATAACCGCAACGTGCGCGCCGATGGCCTCATGCGGTGGGACGCCGCCATCGTGAACGCGATCGACACCGCCATTACCGGGTACATCGCCGGCACGACACTGGATAAGCTGATCTCGCCTGGCCTGGCCGCGGGAGATCCCAACCAGGTGACGCGCGAACTGGTTCAGAAAGCGCTCTTCTCGCCCGGTACACGGGCCGCTTTGCGGAACTTCGGTGTCGAGCTGGTTTTCTGCGACATCGGCCATTTTGCCGTCAACGATGCAGGGATTGCCGAGATCATTCAGACTCAGCGGACCAATACCTGGAAAGCTTATTGGATCGGCGTCGCCAGTAAGACGCGTTCGGATGCCGAGGCCCGCCGTATGGCTTACCAGGACTTAGGCCGGGCCGAAGTGCAGGCCGAAATGTTGATGAGCATTGCGCGCGCCCTGGAAGATTCTGGCTTGAATATGGCAGGTAGTTCGCTAGACAACCTCGATAACATCATTTTGATGCGTACGGCGCAGATTATCGAAGCCTTAAGCGAGCAAAATATCAAAACGGAGGATGATTAGTCGGTTGCGGTTTTTCCGCCTTGTGCGGCAGGAGGTCGGTATGGCAGTTCGGGTGACGATCGAAGTTGCTTACGCCTGGTTGAATATAAACGAAGGGCCATCTTTGCGCCCACTCCTGCGGGAGTTCTACTTACAGGTTTTAGAGACCAGGCAGCGTATCGTAGACGCCGTTGCAAACGGCGAAATTTCCAATCTGACGGCTCTCGCCGAGCAGATCGGTTCGAAGTACCAGGTGTTGAAGGCGTCCAATGAAGTGTTCATCAGCCAGGCTTTCGACAAGGCGGCTTCTCAACTGGCGGTTGTGATTGCAAACCAAAACGTCAAAGAGCTAGATGCGCTTTGCCAGCAAATGGGCAGCGCCGGCGGCAGCCATCTGGCGCCTTCAACCAGTGGCCTGATCTTGCGTTTGATCGGTGAGATCAAGGCCGGCGCCATGCAAAACGCCTGGCAGACGATCAAGCTGCTCGAAAACATCAGCCTTAAGCTGTCCGATAACATGGAAGCCGCCGAAACGCTGGTCGAAAGCGGTTATGCATCCTATCACCTGGGCAACTACGACAATGCCACGCGTTGTTTCCGCCAGGCGATCAAGAAATATAACACACCGCGCCATCAAATTGCGATGACGGAATGGATGCTCGGCTGGGTTCAGTGGCATGTGCCCGGCAGCCGGGACCAGGGGTTCGTCGCTTTACGGAACAGTATCGACAAGTTCGAGTTTCTCGGCGAACATGCTGCCTTTGGGCGTGAAGGGGTAGCATGGTACCGCCAGCGCTGCCAGGATATGCGCGATACGTTGGAGGGATTGATTCAAAGCGCTACATCGGTCTTGCCACAGGTGCCGCCTGCTCCGCCGCCGGCGCCCGTATCGCCGCCGCCGGCCGAAACGGCAGCCGCTCAGCCGGCGCCACTCGAAGGGGCAGTTTCGTTGACGCTCGAACCGATGGCGGGTGCAACCACCATCGCACAACTTGCGCAAACACAGGATTTGCTCCAGGTGCTGGGTGTGGTCGAATCGATCCCTGCCGGAGGGTGGGGCCCGACCGGTTTCGACCCTTACCGCACAAACAATCGTGTCGACGTGCCGCTGGTGTTGATCAACGATATCCCTCATATCATCAAGGGTTTGCGTGGGGCCGGGACGATCAGTTTGCTGGCTTCAGGGCAGCGTTACATGGTCATCAAAGTCACCGGTGACAGCATGAATCGCGATGGAATCGATAAGGGAGACTATGTGCTCTTGCGCCAACAAGACGATGCACAGGACAACGACATTGTCGCTGCCGAAATTGTTGGGAAAGATGAGGACAAGGGTACGCACGCCACCCTCAAGCGCTTTACCCGCCGGAACGGCGAGATCATCTTGCGTCCCAACAGCACCAACCCGAAATATGAAGAGTTTGCCATGCCGAATCTCAACGTGGGCGCTTATATTCGCGGGGTAGCCTACGCGGTGTTCAAGCCGCTCCAAGACGCTGACCCTCGAAAAAAGCCTGCCGCACGGCGAGCTTCGCGAAACCGATGAACCATTCCAGGAGAATCACGATTTTCGATCATGCAACAGCTTTCTGCCTCTGAAAAACCAGTTCTGGTGATCGGCGCGTCGGGAACCGATCTGGTCGGTCGCCTGGCGGGCGAGTGGCGCCCGCGTTCCTCGCTTCCGGCGCATATTCGTACTTCCATGGGCGGTGTGGCCCGCAACGTGGCCGAAAACCTGGCCCGCCTGGGCTGCCCGGTGGCCTTGCTTTCGGCCGTTGGTTATGATGCAGCCGGTGACCATATTCTGAAACAAACCGCTGCGGCCGGGGTGGATGTCAGCCGCGTGCTGCGTACGGACAAAATGGCTACCGGTTCTTACCTGGCCGTTTTGGATGCTGATGGCACGTTTCGGATGGCGCTGGATGATATGCGGGCCATTCAAATGTTGACGCCGGCGTACGTTCGGCGATATGCCGGCCAATTTGCCGCCGCTTCTTTTGTCTTTGTCGATGCCAACCTGCCGGAAGCTACGCTCGATGCGGTAATGGTGATGGCGCACGGAGCGCGCTGCCCGGTGTGCGCCGACCCCACTTCGACCGTGCTGGCGCCGCGTCTGCGACCTTACCTCGAGCGCCTGGCCTTGATCACGCCCAATGCAGCCGAAGCGGCGCTTTTGGCCGGGCGTGACTTCGACC
Organism: Chloroflexota bacterium; assembly: GCA_049325275.1. Taxonomy (GTDB): domain Bacteria; phylum Chloroflexota; class Anaerolineae; order Anaerolineales; family UBA4823; genus CAIQJJ01. The sequence continues at coordinate 93,950 of JBMOLU010000085.1, read as the reverse complement.
CACAGAATTCGCTCGAAGCCATCGAGACGGCCAAATGTCTCGTTGCGCTCGGCGTCGAAACGGTGGTGATCACCCTGGGCGAGTATGGCATCTGTTATGCCACCACCCAGCACAGCGGCTACTATCCGGCCATTCACACCCAGGTCGTCGATCCCATCGGCGCTGGCGATGCCTTGACCGCGGCGGTGTTGATGTCGCACCTCAACGATATCCCATTAGACGACGCCGTGCGCCTTGGCGTTGCGGCTGCCTCGCTAACTTTACGGTATCCGGGGGCCGTGTCTCCGCATCTCTCGCTCGAACAGCTTTACGATCAAATCTGACGCCATGCTATCTCACCTTCACATTTCCCCCACTGTCAACCAGGCGCTCAAGACCCGCAAAGCGGTCGTGGCCCTCGAATCCACCGTGATCACCCACGGCTTACCGTATCCCGAAAACCATCAGCTCGCCCAGGATATGGAGGCCCAGGTGCTGGCTCATGGTGCTACGCCGGCAACCGTTGCCGTGCTCGACGGGCAGATTCACGTCGGCCTCGAAAGCGGGCAACTGGCGCGCCTGGCCCGCCCGGCGGACATGCGCAAGATCAGCGTACGCGATTTTGCCCCTGCCATTGCCCAAAAAGCGAGCGGCGGGACGACGGTTGCCGGCACCTTGCTGGCCGCGCACGCAGCAGGCATCCAGGTTTTTGCCACCGGAGGCATTGGCGGCGTGCACCGCCAGGCGCCCTTCGATGTTTCAGCCGACCTGCCGCAGTTGGCGCGTACCCCTTGCGTCGTCGTCTGCGCGGGTGCCAAGTCGATCCTCGATCTGCCAGCCACCCTCGAAATGCTTGAAACCCTTGGCGTGCCGGTGATCGGCTACCAGAGCGATGACTTCCCGGCTTTCTACAGCCGCAGCAGCGGGCTGAAAACCAGCGCGCGTGCCGAGACCCCGCAAGAGATTGCAACCATGGCGCAGGCGCATTGGGGCTTGGGCCTGAAGGGCGCCGTTCTGGTGGCCAACCCGCCTCCGGCCGCAACGGCCCTGCCGTGGGAGGAAGTCGAACGGGTGGTCCTGCAGGCCCTGTCCGAAGCGCAGGCGCAGGCGATTCACGGCCAGGCCGTAACGCCTTTCCTGCTCGGACGGGTGAGCCAACTTACACATGGTGCCAGCCTGCATGCCAACCTGGCGCTGCTGCTCGACAACGCCCGCCTGGCTGCAGAAATTGCCGGCCACCTGGCGCCTGCCGTGCACCCGGCGGCTGGGTGAGCGGTCGCGCCGGGGCATAAATTGCATTTTTGACACTATGGTAGAATTACTTCATAACATCGCGCACGAATCTTGCACGCATCGTGTCAAACTGTTCCTGGAGGACGTATGGATATCCTGCACCTGATCGATCGATTAGAAGAGATCCTCAACGAAAGCCGCCCGATTCCGCTGACGCACAGCGTGCTGGTGGACGAAGACCGCATCCTCGATCTGATCGACCAAATGCGTGTGGCCATTCCTGAAGAAGTCAAAAAGGCGCAGCAAGTGCTATCGCAGCGCGATCGCATTCTTGCCCAGGCGCAGGAAGAAGCCAACCGCACGTTGGCCCTGGCCCGGGAGCGTAGCGAACAGCTCGTCGAACGCGACGCCATCGTCGCCGAGGCCAACACGCGCGCCGAGCAAATCGTCCGTGAAGCGCACGCCAGCATCGACACCATCCGTTCCGACGCAGATCAATATGCGCTGGATGTGCTCACCCGCCTCGAACTCGAGTTGGATCGCTTCCAGGCACAGGTTCGTAATGGTATCCAGTCCATGCGTACCGGAACGCCGGACGCCCAATAGTCGATGATCGGCTTCTGATGGGTGCTTGGCCGTAAGCGATCAGTCTAGAGACCGCCCTCTCTGCCGGGCGGTCTTTTTATCAAACGTTATCCTATGAACGAAGACCTCCACACGACATTTTTTGCCTTGGTGCCACGCGTACGGCTTGTTGTGCTGCGCATTACCTGGTTGCTCCTGGCGGCGCTCATTTTGGGGTTCTTCATTCTTTCGATTTCGCCGCGCTTGCTGGAATTGACGCAGTTGCCCTATCTCGAACGGGCCACACTGGAAATCGATTTGGGCTTTTCGGTGGAAGCATACGCTGTGTATGTCTTTGCTATCGAAGCCATCGTCTTGTTGGCTTTCTTTGCCACTGCGGCCATCATTTACTGGCAGAAATCGGATGACTGGGTCGTTTTCCTCGTCTCGGCTTCCTTGATGACCTTTGTAGCTGCCGTCATCCCGGCGTACGATACATTGGCCCGGGCGGCCCCTAAGACGGAGAGCATGGTGGCCTTGCTGCACATCCTGGGCGTAGGTTTAACCCTGTGGGTGCTCTATATTTTCCCTGACGGACACTTCATTCCCTCCTGGACGTGTATCTTGGCCCGCATTGGTGGGGGATGGTTGCTGCTGTGGGTGATTTTCTCCCCCACGGCCGATTTCAGCCTGGCGACCCGCTTTTTGCAAGTGCTGACCTATACGTTTATGCCGGATCCCATGCATGCCGACCGCGTGGTCGATGCCTTACGGGTGTCGGCGCTTTCGTTCGTGCTCTTGCTCTGGTTTGCAACCGGCCTGGTGGCCCAGATGCACCGTTACCGCAACACTTCCACCGAGGCGCAGCGTCAGCAAACCCGCTGGATTGTTTTTAGCCTGCTGATCGCTTTCATCGGTTACTTCGCCTACAACTTGCCGCAGCAGATCATTCCTGCTTTCAAGGAGCCTGGTTACAGCCGGCTGGTGTACGTCATTATTGGGGAGCCGATTTATTTGATCACGTTGATTACGGTTCCCGTTTTCATTACAGTTTCTATTACCTATCACCGCTTGTGGAATATCGATTTCCTGATCAACCGCACGTTGGTTTACGGCGCCGTGACCGGCGTACTCGGCGCGATGTACTTTCTATCGATCATCGTGCTGCAAAAAATATCGCTTGCGCTGACGGGAGGGGAGCGCAGTGAGTTCATCGTCGGTGTAACCACGGTGGTCTTTACCCTACTGTTCATGCCGGTACGCCGCCGAATCCAGCAATTGGTGGACCGGCGCTTTTACCGCGAGCAGGTAGATTTTCGTGCTGCGTTCACCGAGTTTTCGCAGCAAGTGCGCACGATCATCGAACTGCCGGAACTGCTGCATGTTTTGGTCGAACGTACCACGCAGCTTTATCACGCTGCGTATGGGGCGGTTTACCTCTACCAGGGGAAGACCTGCCACCTGGCCGACAGCGTCAGCCTGCCGGAGTGCGCTGCCGGCGACCTGACCTTGACCCAGGCCGAGCTGGCGCAGTTGCAAATGGGCAACACGCTTTCGCGCCTGCGTGACGACTGTTTTGCGCTCTTGATCCCCTTGATGGCTCCTAAAACGCAGCCAACCAGCCCTGCTGCCGATGCAGAAGGTACGCAATCGCCTTTGCAGGGCGTACTTGCCCTGGGGCCGCGCCTTTCGGGACTGAGTTATTTCCGGCAGGACATCGCCTTGCTGCGTGGTTTGGCCGACCAGGCAGGTACGTCCATTTACGTGGCCCGCCTGATCGGGGAGAAACAGGCGGAGGCCCAGCGCCTGGCTGAGGCCGAGCGTCACCTGGCAGAGCATCGCAACTCTCCCCTGGGGCGCGCCGAGGATTTTGCCGCCGAAGTGCTCGAGCTGCCCGATGAACGCCTGCTGCGCCTTTACAAACTGGCCCAGGCGGCGGGGGCCGATATTCATGCCGCCGAACTGCTGCACAACCTGCCGCAGGTGTTTTTCAACCAGGGCAAGCCCGACTATGGGCGGCTGGCGCAAGGCTTTGAATACGTCTATCTCAGCCGCCGCCAGCCTGAAATGCTGCCGGTGGGCTTGCGCACGTTGATTGCCCAACTCGAAGAAAACGCGAAGGCCGGGAACGCTTCTCGGGATAATCCCTGGGTGCTGAAACTGATTCGGCTTTGCCTTTCATCGTTGGATGCAAACGCCATCACGCAGGTTACCGACATCGGCCCACTGCTGCTGCCCGATGAGCAGGTGAATCTGATTCGCCAGAATGCCCCCCACTTGGGCGATATCCTGGATATGTTCGAAGGACAGCGTGAGGTGATCAATTCCCTGCGCGCCTACGAACGCCTGGACGCGCCCGAAGATAAACTGGCTTACCTGGCGGCGGCGGTCGAGCGTCTGAGCCGCCTGGAACGCATGGCGCGCACCCGCTATGGCGGCGCGGACCGCCCGATGGTGCAAGGGATCGTCGAAAAGTGGCTGGCCATCGTCACGCGGGCGATGAGCGATTTGCAGGCCCGCGCCCACATTACCTGCGAACTGCTTACCCGCCACACCTGGCAAAGCGAAACCGTCTCGGTGGTGCTCAGCCTGCGCAATGATGGCCGCTCGGCAGCCTTCAACGTGCGCACTACCCTCTTGCCCAGCCCGGAGTACGTCGTGCTGGAAGAGCGTGCACATTTCGAGCGCCTGTCTCCAGGCGAAGAAGTACAGATGACGGCGCGCGTGCAGCCGCAGAGCGATCCTGTCAAGGCCGGCAGCAGCCAGTTTCGCGTGCGTTTCACGGTCGTTTATACCGATCCGGGCGGCGCCGATCAGGTGGAGAACTTTGCTGATGTGATGCACCTGATGCAGACCACGACGGAATTTCGCTTCATTCCGAACCCATATGTGGTCGGTACGCCGCTTCAGTCGGGGTCGCCGCTGTTTTTTGGCCGTGAAGACGTAGTCGGCTTCATTCAGGAGAATCTGGCGGCCGCACACCGCAACAATCTGGTGCTGATCGGACAGCGGCGCACAGGCAAGACTTCCCTGCTCAAGCAGCTGCCAGCCCGCCTGGATGACGGATACCTGCCGGTTTTCCTCGATGGACAGGCGCTCGGCCTCGACCCGGGCCTGGCGAACTTCTTCCTGTCCCTGGCGACCGAGATTTGCTTCGCACTCGAAGATCGCGGCTTCGAAATCGAAATGCCCGAGCTGTCAGATTTTACTGAAAGCCCGACCTACGCTTTCGAACATCGTTTCTTGCCCAAAATGTGGCGGGCGATCGGTGAAGAACGGCACGTCCTCTTGATGTTGGATGAGTTCGAAGAGTTGGAAGCCTCGGTGCGCCGCGGTGATCTGGACGCTTCCATTTTTGGCTTCATTCGCCATATCATTCAGCATTACGAGAACTTGAGCGTGATCTTTTGCGGCACACACCGCCTGGAAGAACTGGCATCGAACTACTGGAACGTGCTCTTCAACATCAGCCTGTACCGTCACATCACCTTGCTCGATCGAGGAGAAGCCTTTCGCTTGGTGCAGGAACCGGTGGCCGGTTTCGGTATGCGTTATGATGACCTGGCGCTCGACAAGATCTGGCGCGTGACGGCCGGGCACCCTTATTTCCTGCAACTCATGTGCCACAGCCTCGTAAACCGCCATAACAAGACACAACGTCCCTATATCACGGTTGCTGACGTCAATGCGGCCCTGGAAGATATTCTCGCTTCCGGTGAGGCCCATTTTGTTTATCTCTGGAACGAAGCCGGTTCCGTTGAAAAATTAACCTTGACCGCGCTCAGCCGCATGGGCCCGCAAGCCAACTACATTACGGCTGCAGAAGTGGCCGACTTCTTGGTCGAACGCGGTATTCCCACCGACCGGCAGGCCGTGAACGAAGCCCTGCACCATCTTGCCTTGCGTGATGTCCTCTCCACGACCCAGTCGGCTGACCAGATCAGCGATGAATATGCCTGGAAACTTGGCCTGCTCGGCCTGTGGGTGGAGAAGTACAAGTCGCTCAACCGTGTCGTCGACGAGGTAACGCTTAAATAAGTTTGCTGGTTGAAAGGTAAAAGCTCGAAAGGTACATCGATGAGAAATCCCTATGTCTCCCGTGGCCCGTTGCGCAACGCGGCCATGTTTTACGGGCGAAATGCCGAACTGAACGAAATTGCAGCTTTCCTTGGGGGCAACCAGTCGGTTTCGATTGTCGGCTCGCGCAAGATTGGCAAAACTTCGCTGCTCTTCCACCTGATGCGCCCCGAGACGCGTTCACGTTTACATCTGGGTCCTGAGTATTTGTTCGTGTATCTGGACTGCGAAGTGCTGGGCGAAGGCCACCACGAGGAGATTTTTGGCCAGCTTGCCGTCGAAATCGGTGAAGCCCTACACGAACAGGGTTTACCCACCGAGCCTGCCCTGGACGAGGCCATCAAGAATCCCGGCCGACTGGCCTTCGAGCGCGCTGTGCGCCGTCTCAACCAGCGCGGCCTGCGCGTGGTGTTGATGATGGATGAATTCGAGCGTTTAAGCACCAACCCGAACCTGGACGTGAACTTCTTCAACGCGCTACGCTCGGCCGCCGGGCGCTATCAGTTGGCTTTCATCACTGCTTCTGCCCGCCCGCTCATCCAACTTACCTATTCCGAGCGGGCGCAGTCCATTTTGTCCAGCCCGTTCTTCAATATCTTTGCCCCGATGTTCCTTGGCCTGTTTTCCCAGGAGACGGCCTACCAGCTCATGGATGAACCCTCGCGCCAGGCAGGCCTTCCAATGGACGCGCAAATGCAGGGTTTTCTTTACACGTTTGCCGGTGGACACCCGTTGACCTTGCAGGTGGCATGTTTCTATGCACTGGAAGAGCTGTCGAGGAGCCAGGGTGACGTGGATCTGGAAGTTTTCCGCCAGGCGATCGAGCGCCGTGCCGGCCAAGAGCTTTCTGCACACTTCGAATATTATTGGCATAACCTGGCCCTGCTCGAACAGACTGCCCTGCGCCAGGTGAACGATCTCGCCGATCGAGCGGTTAGCGATACCACGCTGCGGGCCGTGTTGCGTGACCTGGTTCAAAAGTGCCTTCTCGTCAATGAAGACGGTATCTATCGCTATCCGTCGCGGGCCTGGGCAGCTTTCGTGGCTTCACAAACCATGCCGGCCGCCGCAGGCATCGGCAGCGGCCTGACCTCGGGAACGCGTATCGGGCCTTATGAAGTGCTCAGCCTGCTTGGCCGCGGTGGAATGGCAGAAGTCTATAAAGGGCTGCACACCCGCCTGGAACGTACGGTGGCAATCAAGGTGCTTTCTTCCAGTATGGCGCTCGAAGCCGATTTTCGCGCCCGCTTCGAGCGCGAGGCGCGTGCTATTGCTGCCTTGCGGCATCCCAACATCGTGCAGATGTTCGATTTCGGTGACGTGGACGGCCTCTACTACATGGTCATGGAATTTATTGCCGGAAAGGACCTGGCCCACCTGATCGCCGAAAACGGCCCACTACCGCTGGACTTGGCCCGCTCGCTGGCTGGCGATGTGGCTTCGGCCCTCGACTATGCACACTTTCAAGACCTGGTGCATCGTGATGTCAAGCCGTCCAACGTCCTGCTGCAAATCTCGGACGTCTCCCTGCGCCCGCGGGCGATCCTGACCGACTTTGGAATCGCCAAGATTTTAGGCGGCGACACCGGCGCCACCAAAACGGGATTGATGATGGGGACGCTCAATTACATGGCACCCGAACAAATCCGTTCGTCGGGGCAAGTGGATGGCCGCGCAGACGTGTATTCGCTCGGCATCGTCACCTACCAGATGCTGACCGGCCACCTGCCGTTTACGGCCGATAACCCCGGTGCCATGATGTTGGCCCATTTGCAGCAGGAGCCGGCCGATCCGTTGTCCTATGTAGAAACCCTGCCTTCTCAAACGGTCCAGGCGTTATGCAAGGCCCTGGAAAAAGATCCCAACGAGCGATTTGCCACCGCGGGCGAATTCGTTCAGTTGCTCTGAAAGGGAACCGTTCATGCGAAAAACCTTTGTGATTGTGTTGCTGGTGGTCTTGTCGATGAGTTTGTTGATCGTGTTGCCTGCTGTAGCCTTCGAGGCAGACAACAACGGCGTGATCGCGGCGGATCGGGTGATCGATGACGATCTGTTCATCGAAGCGCAAGAGGTGATTATCGACGGTACCGTAAACGGCGATCTGTTTGTCAACGGTTCGGAAGTTGTGATCAACGGGCCTGTGAACGGTAACCTGTTGATCTTTTCGGCCATTGCCGAGGTCAATGGCCCGGTGAGCGGGAGCATCGTTTTTGCCGGGCAGTCGCTGGCTTTGTACGGCCATGTAAATGGTTCGTTGTACGGCACCGGCGGTTCGGCCGTGTTGATGCCAGGCGCCAGGCTGGAGCGTAACGTCTACTTTGCCGGTTACAGCTTTCAGAGTATGCCCGGTTCTGCCGTGGAAGTCGACGTTTCACTGGTTGGTTACCAGGCCATCCTGCAAGGTGACATCGAACGCAACGTTTATGCAGCCGTGAGCGCCCTGGAGATCGATGGCTCGGTAGGCGGCAACCTGGACGTGACGGTTGACCCACCGGAAGAAGGCAGCCTGACCCTTACGTTTGGCGATGGCCTGATGCCCGATGCGATCCCCAGCGGCATTCGCGTCTCGGAAGAGGCCGATATCGCGGGCATCTTGAACTACGTCAGCACGGTGGAACAGGGCAGCGAGATCGCCCTCCCTGCCGGGCAGGTCACTTACCGTACTCTGGAAGTCAAGGAAAAACTAAGCCCCGCAGAAGCCTTCCGTAAGCGTTCGTTGTCGGCTGTGGAAGCGTTCGTCACTTTATTGATTATGGGCGCCGTGGCGTTGTGGCTGCTGCCCAGGCCTGTGCAAAAGAGCACCCAGGCTGCCCGCCGGCTGCTGCCTGCATTGGGATCTGGCCTGGTTATTTTTTTCCTGTCTGTGCCCGTTGCTTTCCTGCTTGGCGGGGCAATTGCTATCGCCGGCGTTTTGTTCGGCGTGGTGACGCTGAGTACGTTGACTTTCCTGGTATATGTTATCGGCTATCTTGCCCTGGCCCTGGCCGTTTTGCTCTTCTTCGTGTTGGCGGTTTATGGCAGCAAGCTGATCGTCGCCAATGCCGTGGGAAACTGGCTTTTGCAGCGTTTCTGGCCCGGTGGCTACGCCGGCCGGCCGTTCTGGCCGTTGCTGGTCGGGCTTGTGATTTATCTTCCGATCTCTTTGTTGCCTTTGCCGATCGAAATTTTTATCACCCTGATGGTGAGTTTCATCGGATTGGGAGCCATGTGGCTTGCGTTTCGCCAGCGGAACGGCCTGCCCGAGCTTCCCACAACGCCGGCGCCGGCTGCTTTGGCCGAGTTGGATGAGGCCGTTCGATGAGCTTGCACACGGGTAAACGATGGCTTCGATTTGCGTGGGTGCTCGTTATTCTGGGCGTGTGTACGGCTTGCGATCAGGCCGTCAAGGGTATTGCGCAGCAATCCCTTATCGGCGAACGGCCGATTTCTCTCTTGAACAATTTGATTCGTCTCGAGTATGTTGAGAATGCCGGTGCAATCTTGGGCCTGGGGGCGAGCTTGCCGTCCGCCGTCCGTCTGACGCTGATGTCCGTGTTTGTGGCGGGTGCCTTGGCTATGGCATTCTTTTTCGCTTACAAGCCACCTCCCCAGCTCGGGTGGGTGCAATTGGCGGGGGTTTCGCTGGTGGCGGCCGGCGGTCTGGGAAACCTGATCGACCGGATTTTCAACCAGGGCAGGGTGATCGACTTCGTCAGCTTCGGCATCGGGGGGCTGCGTACGGGTGTGATGAACCTGGCGGACATAGCTATCTTTTTTGGCGCGCTGATCTTTTTTGTCTTTTACAGGCTCGACAACCCCACCAGGGAAACGACAACCACATGAGCGTTTCGACGATTTCCTTGCAGCTGAACACCAAGGGCAATGCGGATATCATCGATATCACCGCTGCCGTGCATGAAATGCTGGCAAAGGTGACTCAGAAGAACGGTATCCTGACCATCTTCTGCCCCTCCTCCACCAGCGCCTTGACGACGATCGAATACGAGCCTGGCTGCGTGGCCGATCTGCGCCACTTGTTCGAGACGCTCGTGCCGCAAGGCCGCGCCTACCAACACGAGCAGGCCTGGCACGACGGCAACGGTCATTCTCACATGCGCGCTGCCCTGCTCGGCCCCTCGCTGACGGTCCCCTTTGTGGATGGGCGCATGACGCTGGGTACCTGGCAGCAAATCATCTATGTCGATTTCGACGTGCGTGCCCGCCGTCGCGAACTGGTCGTGCAGGTAATGGGGGAATGAAGCGACAGGTGGGGGAAGACGTTTGGCAAACGTCACTTTTCATACGGTTTCCAATCATTGGCATAGCATTGCGATATAGCCATCGAGCATTCGATCCAACCCAAATGCGGCTTCGGCCCTGGCGCGCGCTCTGGCCCGGAAGCGTGGCTGGCTGCCGAGTACGGCGGCGGCGGCTTCGGCCAGGGTGGGGATGTCGGGCGACTGAATTTTCCACGGATCGCTGCCGTAGGGAACGATGCACCCACTGTCTCCGCTGACGATCTCCGGCAGGGCGCCGGTGTCGAAGGCGGCCACGGGCAGCCCGCAGGCCAGGGCCTCGATCACTGAATTCGGGCAGGCCGGATGCAGATCGGCCGCATAGAACAGGTGGGCGGCGCGGTCGAGCGCCGGAATCTGCTCGCGCGCCACACGCCCGGCCCAAAGGATGGGAACTGTGGCGCGTGCCTGCCACTGCGTTTGCAGCGCCGGCGCCACCTTGCCCACGACCATCAACTCTATCGGGAAATGCGCCAACAACCGTTCGGCGAGGGCGATCCCGCTTTCCAGCCCGATCTCGTAGCCCCCTGCCAGGCTGGCCTCCACCATCAACACGCGAAACTTTTCCGGCTGGTGTTGCCATGCGCCAGGAGCCGGGGCTTTCGCGGCCGAGACCGATTCATCGGCCGGCTGGGGATTGTAGACAGCCAGATCGACGCCGTTATAAACCACACTGTTGCGTACACCTGTTGGCCCGTAGACGCGCTCCCACCAGTCTTTGGAAAACCGGCTCTGGTAAACGATTCCCGTTGCCAACCGTGCACGAATGGTGGACAAAATACGGTTGCCGTACTCGGCGCGCAGAAAATGGCGGATGCCCGTACGCCGGACGCGGTGCACCCAGTTCATCCCGTTCAGGCGCTGGATGATGGGGATACCGCGCCGCCGGGCGCGCCACAGGCCGGGCAGGTTGCGCGTGCCGCCGATCACCAGGACGGCATCGACATCCCTGGCAAGCAAATCGCCCGTCGTCTCAATGCCGCGTTGGTGCAGCCCGGCGGCGAACTTGGCGGCAAAGGACACCATGCCGCCCGTACCGTGAACGTTGGGGGTCAGGCAGACTTTCATCGTTTGCCCACGCAGCGGGCAGGCATCCCGGCCCAAATTTCGTCCTCGCCGGTCGATTGCAGCAGCACGGCGTTGGCCCCAACCACCGTCCCTTTGCCCACGCGCAGCACGCCTTCCTTGCACAGCACCTTTGCGCCCGGGCACAGGATGGCGCCGTCTTCGATGGCGATGCCGTCGAACTTCGAGGCGCTCATCGGGCGGTAGATGTCGGCGCGGCCCAACGTCACGCCGGGATAGATTTTTACCCGGCTGCCGATCTGGCTGCGCGAATGAACGACTACCCCGAACCCTCCGTGGGCCAATTCGAAGCCGGGGCCAACCGGCACACTGCGTGGAATTTCTACCCCAAGCAACTTGAGCAGCAGATAAGCGAATTTGCCGATGAGCGGTTTTTGACGGGCGTAAACGAGAGAAGTATAAAAATCGGCCATTACTGGGTTTTTCCGACGCCCAATGTGACCACGTGAAACCCGGCAGCGCGCCAGGCAGCCCGATCGCAGATGTCGACGGTGTCGATCACGGTGCGGGCCTTCGTTTGTGCAACCAGCTTCTGCGGATCGAGTTCCTTGAACGCGCGGTGTGCGACCAGGATCAGGAGGATGTCGGCGTCCTGGATTGCGGCGTCCAATGTCGGTGTGGTCGTGAAGCCCTCGAACGCAGCGTCGGCTTTGAACGGTTCGTGCGCTTTCACGTCGGCTCCGCGCAGAGCCAGGGCCTGGCAGATTGCGACCGCCGGGCTTTCGCGCAAGTCGTCCACATCGGGCTTGAAGGCCAGGCCCAGGGCGGCGATGCGTTTGCCTTCCAGGCGCTCGGCGGTGCGTGCCACCAGGTCGACGACGAAATCGGGCTGGCCGTCGTTGACCTGGCGCGCCGTGCGGATCAGCGTGGCAATTGTTGGCGCCGCTTCCACCAGGAACCAGGGGTCCACGCTGATGCAGTGGCCGCCGACGCCTGGCCCGGGGCGCAGGATGTTGATGCGCGGGTGCAGGTTGGCGATGCCGATCGCCTCCCACACGTCCACCCCGAAGTGATCGGCCAGCCGGCTGAACTCATTGGCGATGGCGATGTTGATGTCGCGGGTTGTGTTTTCCATCAACTTGACCATTTCGGCAGTGGTTGCGTCGGTGAGGACGATCTGGCCGCGTACGAAGGTGGTGTAGAGATCGCGGGCGGCCTCAGTGGAAGCTCGATCGATGCCGCCGAGCACGCGCGCGTTTTCGATCAATTCGCGCAAAATCTGGCCGGGCAAGACGCGTTCAGGTGTGTACGCCAGGTGGAAATCCGGCCCGGCTCTCAGTCCCGACTTTTCCAGGATGGGCGCCACCAAGTCCACCGTGGTGCGCGGCGGTGAAGTCGATTCGAGCATCACCAGGTTGCCGCGCCGCAGGTAGGGCACGATGGCTTCGGCAGCGGCGGTGACGTAAGACATGTCGGCTTTTGGGTCGGCGGCCTGGCCGTTCGTGGGCCGCTCTTCTGCCTGTTTGAAGGGCGTCGGCACGGCAATGATGAACGCATCTGCTTCCTCCGGCCGGGTGGAAACGGTCAGGTTCCCCGACTTGACCGCTGCCTGGACCACCGTGCGCAGGCTGGGTTCGTGAATGTGAATGCCGCCGTTCTGCAGCGTGGCGACGACTTTGGGGTTGATATCCACGCCAACCACACGTAGCCCATGGGTGGCGAAGGTGGCCGCGTAGGGCAGACCGATGTAGCCCAGGCCGAAGACACAGACTTTGGAAAAGTTCATAGGGGACTCGTGACGGGCGAAACGTGATGAGGTATGGGTTCCCCGTCACGTTTCGCCCCCGGTTTATTGCTCCGTGATGGTGATCGTTTCGATGGCGTCGCCCTGGAAATCGGGCGCCATGTTGGGGTCACGGCGGGTGATGCCGTTGACCACATCCATGCCGCTGATCACCTGGCCGAAGATGGTGTAGCCGCCGGTCAGGTGCGGCTGCATTTCGAAGGTAACGAAGAACTGGCTGCCGTTGGTGTCACGCCCGGCATTGGCCATGGCGACCACACCGGGTTTGTCGAATGCCAGGTCGTTGTCTTCGTTGACGAACTGGTAGCCCGGGCCGCCCGATCCTGTGCCGGTGGGGTCGCCGGTCTGCGCCATGAAGCCGTCCAGCACGCGGTGGAAGGTGACGCCGTCGAAGTACCCTTCACGCGCCAGGAAGACAAAGCTGTTGACGGTGATGGGAGCCTTGTCGGGATACAGTTCGATGACGAACTCACCGCCCTTGGCCATTTTGACCGTCGCGGTGTACTTTTTGGCCGGGTCGATCGTCATCGGCGGTGCAGATTCGTACTGCTTCGTTCCTACCAGCGCCGGGCCGTTGGCGCTGCCCGTGCTTTGCTTTGGCAGGTTTGCAACCACAGCAACGATGATGGCGATGACGACGAGCGCGATCACGGCGATCGCCACGATTTGAATCGTCTTTGGCGAGTCGGGCTTGTGATTTTGCTTTTCTTTGTTGGCGACGTACTTCGATTTGGTATTGTGTCCTTTGGTTGGCATAAGGGGTGCCTCTTCTGTGGGGTGAGATACCGCACCGGTCCGGTGCGGGAATTACCGGTGTCGTGCTGCCAGCGTCGCCAACCCGGCCCAGCGCGCCAGCCGCGCCATTAACCGCAGCAAGATGAAGGCCTGGGTTGCGAAGAACACGAGCGGCCACCAGGCCAGCGGCAGGCGCGGGAGCAGGCCGGCCCGAAAAGCCAGATGGACGAGCAGCAGCAGTGCGAACGAGAGAACGTAGAACGAAAAAAGCGCCCGTGGGCGTCCCAGAACCAGCCGCAAAGCCTGCCAGGATGCCTTGAAGACGTTGCGTGTGCCGGCGCTGACCGCTAACTGGCGTGTGCTTTCCACGACGGCCAGCCAGAGCAGGGCCAGGAAGCCGATCGCAGGAATGCCGATCCAGTTCAACCAGCTACCGGTGACGGCCCTCAGGGCCGACAGGCCTGCCAGCAGCGTGCCAAAGACCCCGAACGCAAGAAATGCCTGCACCAGGTTGAAGATGGAAAAGGCCACAAACCAGTGGCCGCAGCCCCACAGGAAACGCCGCCAGTGGAACGCGTCTTCTGCATAGGTCAGCAGGATGCCGCCGCTCAACAGGCTGGCCGGCGCCCAGGCAAGCAGCGGCAGGAGCAAGGCCAGAAAGCCGCTAAAAAGGCACAACTGGCTGAGCCAGGCCGGGCCGGCCGCATCTGCTGTACCTTGCAAAATCCCGTACGTCGTCGGCGCGGTGAATATTTCCTCCAGGAACCAGAAATCGATGCCGTCGGCGGCTTCGCGCATGGCGCGGCTGTAAGCCGGGGTGATCAGCCCGATGGCGGGCGCCAGCGCCAGCAGGCCGGCCGTCAGGAAGTTGACCAGATAGGCCGTCCACAGGACCTGCGGATGGCGTCGTACCCGCCTGAAGCCGCCGGAGAGCGCGTTTTCTTCGAACATCAAAGCCCTCCCAGGTAGAACAACCAGTTTTGCAACTGGTAAAACAGGCGTGTGTTGACTGCCAGCCACGACCAGGCGTCCATGCGGGTTGCCAGCCCGTTATCGGACCACTGTACATCGACCAGGACCTTGCGCTGCGGATCGACCTGCGCGGCGATCACGACCGCATCGGGAAAATCCCAGGTTTTTTGTGTTTCGCGGCCATCCCAGTGCAGGATTTGCGTCGATCCATCGCGAAAGTCGACTGCGATTTCCACCGGTATGGCCAGCTCTCCCTGGCGTTCGACGGTGACCTGGTGCGCATCGACCGCCGTTACCGTGTAATTGACCACCCCGTCGCCGTACACCAGCCCATCGAAGAACCAATCCAGCTCCCGGCCGCTGATTTCTTCGGCCACCCGGTAAAAATCTTGCGTGGTGGGATGGGCGAAGCGGTACCGGGCGAAGAACGTGCTCATGATCGCCAGCATGGTCTCTTCGCCCAGGATGTTTTCCAGCGTGGAGAGCGCCAACACCGGTTTGGAATACGTTGCGACCTCGTAACCGTTGAACGCATCGAACTCCCAGGCCCTGCCGTACATGGGCACCTGGGGCGATGCCAGATAGATCATGCGGTGCATGTCGATGTAACTTACTTTCACGTTGCCTGCATCGATCAGGCTCGCCGGCCCGTAGGCACGCTGCATCAGGCGCGCCGTGGAATAGTCGGTAAAGCCTTCGTCCAGCCATGGTTCTTCGGCTTCGTTGAACGCCACCATTGACTGCCACCACTGGTGGCCGATCTCGTGGATGACGACGACTTCGAGCATGCGGTCGAAGCGGCCGTCCATGAGGTTGAGGCCCGTCGGATCGATCGCCCCGGCGCTGATCAGGGTTGGGTATTCCATGCCGCCTGCCCCGCCGGCCCCGTCGGGCACGTCGACCACGGTCAGGCGCGCGTAGGGATAGGGGCCATACCATTCTCCGAAGTGCTGGACGGCCTTTGTGGCTGCGTCCAGCGCCCGTTTGACGGTGTGCTCGTGCTCCGGCAAATACAGGTAAAGCACCTGGACGCCGTTCACGTCGCGGCTGGCCTGTTTGAAGTGCGGGGACGCCGTCCAGGCAAAATCGATCACGCCATGGGCCTGGTAGATCTCCGTTTTCTGGCCGTTCCCTTGCGCCAACGTGCCGGCCGGCAGGCCTGTCCCACCGGTGACGTAACTTTCCGGCAGGGTGATGGCGACGCGATAGCTGCCGAAGTCGGCAAAGAACTCGGCGTTGGCGTGGAAAGGGTAGGCGTTCCAGCCGGCATCCTGCCAGACGCCCAGCTTGGGGAACCACTGCCCCACCATGAAGAAATCCTCGTAGAAACCGGTGCGGGCGAAGACTTTGGGCAGACGCGCCTCGAAATCTACAGTCAACGCTAACTCGCCACCGGGTGCAACGGCCTGCGGCAGGCCGGCGCGTGCCAGGGTGCCATCTTCGAGTGGCTCCAGAACGAGGGGCGTGCCGTCAGGCAGGTGGATGCCGGTGATTTCAAGCGAGCCGGGGTGTTCAGGGTCCCAGGCAAAGCCGCGGTGTGAGACACCGGCTTCTTGCAGAAAGCGGCTGTCTTGACTGCGAAAAGCGTTCAGGTACAGGTGCAGGACGATATCGGGAATCGGCGTGAGGGTGGTGTTGCGATAGGTGATCGTCTCGCGCCCACGTAGGGTCTTGGCCTCGGCATCGAGCGTGACCTGAATGTCGTAGGAAGCGATTTCAGGGGCATCGGGCCAGGCGGCTTTTGGAACCGCGGGGATCGCTGCGGGTGCAGCGTCCGGCGCGCAGGCACCAAGCGCGAGGCAAAAAAGGAGTAAGACGTTCAGAATTTTGCGCATGGTTGCGGGGATGGATGGGTCTGGATGGCCCAATTATACCGAAAGTCACGCCCGTCCTAGCCGTTCGGCGGAAAATATCGCCCGGTTATATTTTTTGTTTCTGCCAACCAGGCCTGGCGCTGCGCCGGGCTGCTCGTCACGACGATGCGGAACATCTGCCGGTATACGCGGCTGACGCCGCACAACCCGAAGATGCAGTCTTTCCAGATGCGTTCCAGAGGGTCGCCGAAAACATTCTCCTCGCGGGCCGCCGAAGTGTTGGCGGTGTTGAAGACGAGGGCCGCCCTGGCTTTCAACAGTCCGCGCGGCACCCCTTCGCCGCTATCACCTGCGAGAAACTCGTAAGCCACCCCAGGGCGCAGAACCCGATCGATCCAGCCTTTGAGAATAGCCGGCGGCATGCCCCACCAGTTGGGATGAACGATGATGATGCCGTCGGCGCTGGCGACTTCGCGACAGTGTGCCTCGATTTCTTCGGAGAGCGTTGCCTCTTTGGAGAACTCTTCGGCAGGCAGGAGCGGGACAAAGCCTTCGGCGTGCAGGTCGTGAAAGGCGACGGTGTGGCCGTTTTGCTCGAGTTGCTGGCAGGCGGCTTGTGCGATGGCATGGTTGAAGCTGTGCGGGTTGGGGTGGGCCAGGACGATCGAGACGTTCATACGGTGGGCGCCTTTCCATGGCTGATGGCCTGCTTCAGGATTTTTCCGATGCGGTCCATTTCTTGCTCGATGGCTTCGCCTTGCAACACCCAGCCGTGCCCGGGAACGATGGTGGTTGGCGCCAGGCTGGCGATCTGCTCCAGCGAAGCCAACCAGATGCGCCAGTCGTCCGGCGTGCCGCCTTCGAGGTTGGGAATGTAGCCATTGAGCAACGTGTCGCCGCAGTATAGCACCCCTTCTTCGAGCAGCCAGGCCGAAAGGTTGGTGGGCGTGTGCCCGGGGGTGGGGATGATCTGCACTTCGATGCCGCCGCCCAGGTCGAAGCTGGCCTCGTTGCCGAGGGCGTGCGTGGGATTGGCGATGTGTGTGCCCGCAAAGATCAAGGCGGCCTCCTGGGCGTTGCGCCGCACGCGGCCGGGGATGCAGGCATTGCACTCGGCGATGCTGGCGGCCAGTTCGGCGTCGCTGCGCCGGATGGCCGGGTGACCGTAGCTTTCTACGCCACGGGTGTGAAAGTAAGCGTTCCCGCCGATGTGATCGAGGTGGCGCTCGGTATTGAGCAGGCGCAAGTTGTTGCCCGGACGAACGGCGCCGGCATAGCCAAACAGCGTGGCTGCTCCCTGGGCGTGCGGGCCGGCATCGACGACCAGCGTCGTGTGCTCACCGGCGATAAACCCGGCGTTGACAGCCCAGGGTGGGCAATAAGCCATACCTAAAACGGCGTAGCAGTGAGGGGAAAGTTTCATTTCTCGTTGACTTTTTCGACCAGCCCACGCAGTGCCAGCACATACGAACGCCAACCGAAACCGGCGATCTGCGCCAGGCAGGCTGGGGCGATGTACGAGTGGCGGCGAAACTCCTCGCGGGCATGGACATTGGAAAGGTGGACTTCGACGGTGGGTAAGCCGACGGCTGCCACGGCGTCTCGGATGGCGACGGAGGTATGCGTGTATCCGCCCGGATTGATGATCACCCCATCGGCCCATGTACGGGCCTCTTGCAGCAGGTCGATCAATTCGCCCTCATGGTTCGACTGGGCGCAGCGAACTTCCACGCCGAGTTCATCGCCCAGCGCTGCCAAGCGCCGGTTGATTTCTTCCATCGTCACGCTGCCGTAGACTCCCGGTTCGCGCGTGCCCAGCAAATTCAGGTTGGGGCCGTGGAGAATGAGTATGGCTGTCATGGTACCTCCATCGTAAGCGTTGATAGGTTGCAAGTTGCAAGTTTACCCCTTCCTGGCGAAACCTTCAACTCACTTATAGACCCCTTCTATCACCAGCTGGCCGTTTTGCAATTCCAGGCGTGTGATCGTCATCGGTAAATCCCTTACCGCGCCGGCCTGTTTGTTGAGTTCAGTCGTTATCGTGCCCACAATGGCTGCCGGGGCCTTGGCACCGGCAACGCCGAGTTCGCGTAGGGTGACGACGGGCGCCTCGCCGTTCATCGAAAGCATCACAACACCATACACTTCGCTGCGCAATCCCAGCAAATGTACCAGCCCGCGCCCTGTGACGCCCTGGGGGGTGAAGTTCACCCAGGGGTGGCTGAAGGGAATTTCCTCGTGCCTGGTCACGAACCAGGCGATGGCCTCCGACGCCATCTGGTCGGTAATGACGAGGTGGAATGTTTCGCCGGCGTGCTGCCCCGACCACAAGTCGTCACGGAATCGGGCGATTTCGGGGGCCAGGCGCGGTTCTGCCTGCGGCAGGGCCGTCAGCGGGGCCGCACCCAACCAGGCCAGGCCGTTGAAGGCCACCAAAACCAGGGCGATCCAAGCGTGCCGCCAGCGGCGCAGCTTTTCCTTCATTCCCACCCCTCCAGTTGTTTTCTCACGTCGGCCGACAGTTTGAGGACGGTTTCACGCCGCCGTTCGATCAGGATAGCCAGCACCAGCAGGATGCTCCCGACAAAGGCAAAGACGATCCAACGGTTGGCTGAAAGGAGTGGGTCGATCAACTGGCCGAAGACATTCAGCGTCATCCCGGCCACACCGATGTACAGGAATCGCCGCAAGCGCCGGGCGCTGCCCCACCAGACTGCGAGCAGGCATTCGACGCCCATCAGCAGGGCATAGCGGCCGCCCAGGTCGCCCAACGACTGCCAGAAAACCGATCCGAGCAGGAGCAGCAGGGCGGCGCGATCGAGCCAGCGCGCCAGGGACTTGCCGTCTTCCCCACCGCGTGTCCACTCGAAATAGCTGATGGCCAGCAGGTACAGCCCGGCCGGCAGCACATACCATTGGACTTCGCGCTGGCCCCACACCAGCAGCCATTCCAGGCTCCATGCGGCCAGCAGCAAGGCCACGGCGCCATAGGCCAGCTGGCGGTAGCGCTCCACGATGGCAGCCGTCAGGTAGAAAATTCCCAACACGGCCAGCACACCGATGCCCATTTGCACCTGGCGCGTCGTTTCGCCGTCCAGCAGGCTAAGGCCCAGCAGGGCGCGCGTGAAGATCGGGCCTAAATTCAGGCTCAAAGCGACGGCCAGCGCCAGGCTCCAGGCAGAAAGCACCCAGCCGCTGTGCACCAGCGGCTTTTCCCACACCTGCGCCCAGGCCCGCGGCGGCTGCGTGGACGCCGTGCGTGCGTAGCGCAGCATGTAGCCGCACAGGCCGTAGGCCAAGACCAGGAGCGAAAAAGCCCACGGCCACACGAACGCATCCGCCTGGTTCCAGGACAGGCCCTGCACGGCTGCAAAAGCCCCGGTGCCCAACGCCAGGTAGGCCAGCCCACCCAACAGCCACCAGAATGCCAGCAGCGCGGCGACCAGGGCGTTCGAAAGCGTCACCCAGGGGGAAAGCGCATGCGGGCTGAACGTGGCTGCGCCTTGCATCAGGCAGATATCGACCAGCACCAGCAAATACAAGGGCCGCGACCAGCCTGTCAACAGCGCTGCACCGAATGGGGCGCCTTCTGCCAGGCGATCTTCCAGCCACAAGCCGATGAACAGCGTGGCCCACGTGAGCGGTGCGAAGTACAGCGCCAGTTGGGTGATGTTGCCTTCGCTGCTGCGTGCCAGCAGCGCAGACAGCGCGGCCAGTTGCAGGGTTGTAGCGCAGGCCAACACCCAGAAGCGGCGGCGGAACAGGTAAATTGCCAGCCCGTAAACGGCCCCGGCCAGCAGCCAGTTGAGCGCAGCGAGGGCATGGCTTTCGGTCAAGCGGCTGCTCAAGGCTGCGGCCGTAAAAGCGGCCGTGTAAAAGGGGAAGGCCCACCACTTCCAGATGTATTCTCCCAGCACCTCCGGCCAACGCATCGGCTCATTCCATGGGAAGCGCTGTCCACCGGCATAGGCCCGGTCCAGGCCGATGGCGGCGGCCAGGGTGGCGACGATCCAAGGCCACAGCGCCAGGCCGTAATCGGGCGGTCGCCAGAGGTCGAGGAGCGCCAGGTAAGCAATGCCTGCCAGGAACACCGCCGGGGCCAGGAAAACGGCTTTGCGCAGCCAGAAGGCGCAAAAGGCGTACAACATCGCCACGCCGGCGTAGGCGAACAGGACGCCGAGCGAATCGGCGCCCGATGGCCAGAGCGAGAGCGTGCCGAGCGCCAGCCCGCCGACAACCAAAGGCGTGGCGTATTGGCGCAGGCCGTCGTTCTGCCGCATGGCAGCGATCTGGTGGATGGCCCGCCCGGCCAGCAAGAAGCAGGCCGCCAGCGCCACCATCCCCCAGCCGCCTTGGCTGCCCGAGACCTGCCACTGCCAAAGCGTAATCGACCAGGCCAGCGTAAGGGTCAACATACTCGGATAAACCCACAAGGGCCGACGGAAGAGCCAGGCGGACAACCCGCCCACCAGCGTGCACAGGAGGAATGCGCCCACCAGCAGCCAGGCATCGGTCACCGCCAGCAGCGTGCCGGGCAGCAAGATCAAATATGCCAGCCAGTAGAACGGCTTGCGGTAGTTCGGCTGTCGGGTTGCCAGCCAGCGCCCAATTCCCAGGGCAGGCAGCGAAAAGGCCAGCAGCAGCACGGCGTAGTGGCGCACCCCGGCGAACGGAAAGTACGTGCCTGTGATGGCGCTGGCCCAAAGCGGCAGGATCAAGGCGACGACGTACAAGAAGCGTTCGTCGGCGCGCTTGGCGTCCAGGCGCCGGTCGTACCATGTACAGGCCAGGTAGAAGGCCACGCCCAGGCCGAGTGCAAAGGCGGCGCATTTGGGCTTGCCCATGCTGAAGAGCAGCGCCCCCGGCATGGCCGTGTGGGCAACCGCCTGCCAGGCGTACGCCCGCTGCTGCAAGCGGATGTTGCCGCCCCAGCCGGCGCGGGCAGCCAGCAGCGCCCCGATCAGCCATTCCAGAACGGCCAGCACGGCCCAGCCCTCACCGTATTCGGGGATGCCGTACCTGGGCCAGATCAGCCAGATCATCAGCGTCCAGGGGATGAAGGCCAGCCCGGCTGCAATGTATACGAAAACCTGTGCCGCGCGCCAGCGATGGTAGCGCCAGGCGAGAAAGACGTACAAAGCCACGATCAGCCACAGGGCAACCACGGCCCACCAGGCTGGAGTCGTGCCCCGCAACAGAATCAAGTTGCGCACCACGGCCAGGCCGAGCACGCCGGCCGAGATCAACCAGGCAGACGTAATCAGCGGCCAGCGGAACAGAAGCAGCAGCACACGGTTCGGCTTCCAGGCCTTATAGGGCCGGCTGATGGCACGTTCCAGCAGCACATATCCCCAGGCGGCCAGCGCGGCGGCCACGGTCGAGCGCCCCGTCCCATGGCTGTACCCAGAGGCGGCCAGCCCGCAGGCCAGCGCGCCCAGCCAGGTCGCCAGGTAGCCGTCGAAGCGATTGCGCAGCCACCAGGCGCGCAGGGCGAAAACGACCGCCAAGACCAGCGCCGTGCCTGCCGACCATATGAGCGGTGCATCGGGTATTTCCCAACGAGACAGGGCAAAGCGCAGCGTATCGAACAAGCTGAGCGCCAGGGAGAACGGGCCGATTACGTACAGCGAACGGTACACCGGCAGCAAAAAGCTGCGCGGCCAGCGCCGCCAGCGTTCGAGTGCCTGCGCCCCGGTGGCGTATGCCAGCGCAACCAGCCCGAGCACGATCGGCTGCGCCTCCGGTCGCAACCACGCCAGATCGAGCGCCAGGCATAACCCAAGCGGGAAGAGCAGGCTGGCCGGCCAAAGAAGCAGGCTTTGCGCTTCGAGCACCGCCGCGCTGAAGTAGTAGGCTGCCAGGCCAGACAGCAGCGCCGCGGCCCATTGTTGGCTTTCGCCGATCGTCAAAAAGAAGGTCAGCGCGGCGCAGACTTCTCCTACCCGGTACCAGGGAACCGCATAGGGCGCTGCCGTTCGACGCAGCCAGCGGCTCCAGCCGAGCAGTGCCCACGCCAGCAGCAGGCTCACCAGCGCCAGGGGCAGCCAAGCGGGGTGCGCGTTGCGCCAGGACTGCCAGGCCCACAACGGCAGGGCGGTGGCCGCCAACCACTGGAAGGGGACCGTGGAGATGAAACGACGCGGGGTGAAGACCAGCTTTCCTTCGTGTTGCAGCAGGGCCAGCCAGCCATTGAGCGCCGTCCAGTTGCCAAGCGCGTAAGCCAGCAGGCCACCATCGAAGAAGACGAGCGGCGGTAGCAGGCAGAGCAGCGCGGCAAACCACCCTGAGAAGTAGAGCGGCCGGGGGAACGATGTTTCGCCGGCCTTTTTTCCGCTTCCTGCCAGGTTGCCGGCCGTGATGAGGGCGATCGCCAGCAGTCCCCAGGCCAGGCCGATCTGTCCCAGAGGTAGGCCGCGGGCGGCAACGAAGGCCGCACTGCCGAGCAGGAACAACAGGCTGGCCGCGTACAAAAGCTGCGGGCGCTGCCACCAGCGGCTCGCCAGGACCACCGTAACACCCAGCAACGGATGGACGATGCTGGCTACGTTGACGTTGAAGAACGCCCAAATCGCCGGGACGACGATTAACAGCACGCCGATCCAGCGGGCGATCTCGCGGTTGATCGGTTCCTGGTTCCAGCGGCTGAACGCCAGGTAGCCTGGCGCCAGCAGAGCCAACCCCAGGGCATACCAGGTAGCGCCCACTTCCAGCCGCGGGAAAACGGCAGCCTGCGTGATCAGGGCGGCTACCGGGAAGATGGTGGCCGCTGCCAACGTAAACGTGCGGCTGCGGGCCCGGCTGGCGGCGAAGGCATACAGAACGCCGCCCTGCCACCAGGTCAGCGCTAACGCCGTACGGAAATTCAGGTCATCGCGCCAGGCCGTCAGCCCGAGCGCGAAATTCCACACCAAAAGCACCGCGCCAGCGATCAGCGACAGCAGCCATAACGGCGAGGCCAGCACCTTCCACCGTTCACGGCCGGGGCGGAAGAACAGTTCGGCCAACAGGCCGAGCGCCAGGATGTAGGCGCCCAGGCCCATTTGCCAGAGGGCCGTTTCGACGCCTAAGAGTTGCAGGGTGGCGCATAACAGGCTGCCGCCAGCCAGCCCCACCAGGTACCCGAAAAACTCGGCCTGGATCAACAGCGTGGTGGCGATATAGGCCAGCAGGCACATCAGCGATGCCCCCCACCAGACCTCGGGCCACCGTTCTGCCGGAAAGCCTCCCGAAAGGTAGATGGCGTAGATTTCGAGCGGCACCAACAGCGAGGCGAAAGCGCTCAAGGCGATGCCTGACCCGCGCAGCTTGAGCTGGACGCGCACGTACCAGCCCAGGCCGTAGAAGGTAGCCGTGAAGAGCGCCAGAAAACCGACCTGCGCCAGTGGAGGAAAGGCAGTCCAGTTCCAGACGATCAACGAAACGGCCGCGGCAACCAGTAAGCCCACACCCAGGAAAAGCATGGCGTGCAGGGTACGTTCCGCAAGCAGCGTATCCCACAGGCGATCCCACGTCCACGGTTGGCGCGGCAGGGGCGCAGGCGTTGTGACAGGGGCTTGCGGGGCGCCGGAAGGCACGGTTGGGACCGGTTTTTTGGGGGCCGTCGGGGCGGGTTTTGGCCTGGGCGGCGCTGCGACCCGCAGCCCCAGGCGCACTTCCAGGTCGATGAGCCATTTCTCGATGGATGCTAGCGCTTCTTGCAGGGCAGGCGTATCGGGCAGGCGGCCTTGCGACAGCCATTCATCGACCGTTTGCTTGAGGTAGCGGTAGCAGGCCAGCGTCAATTGCTCGTTGGGGATTGGGGCAACCTCGGGGGCGTCGAGCAGGCCCTGTTTCAGTTGCTCGGCTTCCGCGCCCAGCACTTCGGCCAATTCGGCGGGAATCTGAACGCCGCGCGGCTCGAAGTAAGCCGGGATGCTTTTCAAGACATAACGGACCTGTTTCAACTTCAACTGGGCTGCCTGCGCCTCGGCTGCGTTTAATACCGGCGGTAATATCCCCAACTTGCGTTCGATTTCCCGCCGTTGCCGCGTGTACTGCTCGTGCAAATCGCTGCGTTGCTTGATCGGCACCGCAACCCAACCGCCGATTTCCCCCAACAGAAAGTCGAGATGGCCCAACTGCTCGATCAGCGACGCGTCTCCCTGAAAACCACACGAAGGACAGGGTGTGCCGGTTTCGAACTGCCAGGAATGACATTTTGGGCATTTCATGACCTCGCCTCCCTGAACGCAAAAGGACCCGGTTTGGCTGTTGAGGCGCAAGCGCCCGCATCGCATCGCAGTACATCACTACTTTACCGCCAAAGCAGAAAACGCGCAACTCCGTGACTTTCGGACCACGCCGGCGATCGCTGCGACGCAGGTCCGTGCATTGCAATGCAGCTTGCCTTGCAGGCCATTTACAGTTCGTGCAGCAGCGCTTCTTCTACGTTCACACCGGTGATCACGCGGCCGATGGCGGCCGGCAGGGCATACTTCACCTTGCCGCCGGCCTTTTTCTTGTCTTGCTGGATGGCCCGACGGATGGCCTGGTGATCGAGTTCGGGCGGAATCTCGGTGGGCAGGCCGGCCGCCTGGCAAACGGATGCGATGCGCATAGCCAGGAATTCGTCCGGATCGGCGAGACCCATCTTTTCAGCCAAACGTGCCTCGGCCACCATGCCGATCGCCACGGCCTCGCCGTGCCGTATACGGAAGCCGGAGACCAGTTCGACGGCGTGACCGATGGTGTGACCGAGATTGAGGGCTTGCCGGCGCGCCTTTTCGTAGGGGTCTTCTTGAATGATTTTGATCTTGACTGCCATCGACCGGGAGACGATCTCGTTCCAGGCCTGGCGGTTTACGGCTTCACGAGCCTGCGCGCATAAGTCGATCAAGGCCGCATCCTCGATGATGCCGTGCTTGATGACTTCGGCCATGCCGTTGTTGATTTCTGCTTGCGGTAAGGTGGCCAGTACGCCGGGGTCGGCCAGCACCAGCGCGGGAGGGTGGAAAGCTCCCACCAGGTTCTTCCCCTCGGGCAGATCGGCGCCGGTCTTCCCGCCGAGCGACGAATCGCACATAGCCAGCAGTGTCGTGGGAACGTTTACCCAACGTATGCCGCGCAGCCACGTCGCCGCGGCGAAGCCGGTCAGGTCGCCGAGCACGCCACCGCCCAATGCCACGATGGTGCTGCCGCGTTCGATGCCTGCCTGCAGGAAGCCGGCCCACATTCTTTCGACGGTGCGCAGGGTCTTGTGCTGTTCTCCCGGCGGGACGACGATCGTTTGTACGGCATATCCGGCGGCGGCAATCGAAGCTGCGGCGCGTTCCGCGTAGCGTTTGGCGGTGTTTTCATCACTGACCAGGGCGACCGGGCCTTTGAACTGGCGGGCGGCCATTTCTGCGCCGATCTCATCGATCGACCCGGGCGCCACACGCACGTCGTAGTCTTTGCCCATACCGGTCACGCGGAACATGCCCAGCAAAATTTGCGCTTGCCAGGCGGCTTCGGCTGGGCTGAGATGGGTCGTGTCGAGCTGCAAGGGGAATTCAGCATAGTGGGGCCCACGCCTTTCGAGCATCTCCTCTAGCTTTTTGTGCGGGTCGCCCTGCAAGAGTGGGCGTTGGTTGGTGGCGTCGGCCTGCAGGCGGGTAACGATCACGTCAGGGTTTGCTTTGAGCAGCAGCACCCGCCCGCTTTGTGCTTCGGCCAGGGCGCGCGTTGGGCCATGCGTCAAGGCTCCACCGCCGAGGCTGATCACGCCGCCTGCGTTCAGCAGGCGTTCCAGGCCGGCGCGTTCCATCTCGCGAAAGGCCGGTTCACCATCGCCGGCAAAAATTTCGGGAATTTTACGCCCGCTGCGGGTTTCGATATCGATGTCGAGATCGTTGAAGGGCAGGGCAAGGGCTTCGGCAAGCAAGCGGCCCATGCTGGTCTTGCCGGTTCCGGATGGGCCGTAGAGAAGGATGGAGGAATTGGGCTTGGGAGACATGGCGTTTGGTGTCCTATTCCGGCCAAAAAATGTGAGATTGGCCGTTCACGAGCAAATCTTCCAGGCGGGCCTGGCGCAGGTTCTCGAAGCGCGGTTTCATTTCCGCAATCGAGTCGCCGCCGAGCTTTTCGAGCAGCGCTTCGGCCAGCACGTAACACAGCATGGCTTCGACGATGACGACGCCTCGCGGCACGGGGCAGAAGTCGGAACGCTCGTACTGCGTGGGCGTAGGCTGTCCGGTGGCCAGGTCGACGGTTGTTTGCGGGGTGAGTGTGGTCGGGATGGGCTTCATGGCGGCGCGTACCGTCAGCGCTTGGCCGGTGCTGATGCCGGCCTCGGTTCCGCCGGAGCGGGCGGTCTGGCGGGTGAGTTGCGCGCCTTGGCCGAGATAAATGCCGTCGTGAACCTGCGTGCCCGGCAGGCGCGTGTTGGCGAACGCCGGACCGATTTCGACGCCCTTCATCGCCTGGATGCTAAGGATCGCGGCGGCGATACGGGCGTCGAGGCGGCGGTCCCACTGGGTATGTGTCCCCAAGCCGGCGGGCAGGCCAAGCGCGACCACTTCGATCACCCCGCCAAGGGTGTCCTTTTCGTCCATCACACGGCGGATACGGGCGCGCATGGCTTCGCCGGCCGCTGCGTCGGGGCAGCCGACGTCCGACTGAAGGGCTTTGGCGATGCGTTCGCGGTAGTCGAGAGGTTCCAGGCTGGCGTCGATTTCGCCCAATGAGACGACGTAGCCGCCCACCGTGATGCCAAACTCGGCCAGTAAGGCGCGGCAGATGGCGCCTACGGCGACGCGGGCGGCCGTTTCACGCGCCGAGGCACGCTCGAGCGCCGGACGCAGGTCATCGTAACCGTACTTGATCGCCGCAGCCAGGTCGGCATGCCCGGGACGCGGCGTGGTAAAGGGTTCGACCGCCCTGCCGCGCCATTTGCTGTGATCGCGATTTTCGATCGAGAGGCTGATCGGTGCGCCGATCGTGCGGCCTTCGAGCACGCCGCTCAGGATCTGCGCTTCATCTTTTTCTATCTTCATGCGCGGCCCGGCGCCGTAACCGCTCTGGCGGCGGGCCAGGTCGTACGCAATTTGCTGCGAGGTGAGCGGCAATCCGGCAGGGATGCCGTCGAGGATGGCGGTCAAAGCGGGGCCGTGCGATTCGCCGGCAGTGAGAAAGCGAAGGGTTGACATAGTGGAATCAGGATGCTGAGAGATGAGATGCCAGGACTTCTTCCAAGGCTACTTGCATTTGGCGGGCCGATGCGAAGCGCTTGTCGAGATCACGGTTCAGGGACTTGAGAATGATGCTTTCGAGGGCCGCAGAGATATGCGGATTGAGGCTGCGCATGGAGACGGCTTCGAATGTAAAGGGTGGCTGCGTGCGCGGATCGCGGCGGGTGAGCAGGTGGTGGAGCGTTGCTCCCAGGGCGTAGAGATCGCTTTGTGGGGTGACGTAGCCTTCGTATTGTTCCGGCGGCGAGTAGCCGGCCGTACCCATGTCCAGGCCGCGCCACAGGTGCGCAAACTGCGGCAGCTCTTCTTCGAAAAAGCGCGGCGGGTAGGCGCGCGCCAGGCCAAAGTCGACCAGGTAGACGCGCTCCTCGGGCGTGACCATGATATTGTTCGGTTTAACGTCGCGGAAGATGATGGGATGGTAGGGGTGATTGTGCAGGTAGTGCAACGTGTCGCAGAGCTGAATCGCCCAGCCGAGGACGGTCTTTTCGGGGATGAAGCCGTCCTGGCGTGCAAGTGCTGCCTCGAGGTTGCAGCCGGGGATCAGTTCCTGCACCAGATAGGCGTAAGGCCCGGCGGCGAAATAGCCGTAAATGCGCGGAATGGCGGGATGGTCGAGCGCGCCGCGCAGGTCGGCCTGGCGCTCGCAGTCGACGATCATCGGCATGGGCATCTCTTTGATGGCGACTTCGTTGCCCTGCACCGGCCGCCCGGTGCCGTCTGAGGCTGGCCGTTGGTAACTGGCACGGTAAACGGTTCCAAAATCTCCGGCCCCCAAGACCTCGATGATTTTGTAGCGATCGTTGAGCAGCATGCCGGCCTTCAAAGGCATGATCGTTCCCATCCTTTGCCGCCGATAAACTGCCCCAGTTGCGCCACGCTGGTCGTGGCTGCGTCGAGTGGGGGAGAAACTTTGCCGGAGAAAAAGACCAGCAGGCGGTCGCTGTACTGCAACAACTCGTCCAGGTCGGCCGAAATGAAAATGATGGCGGTGCCTTCCCGGGCGCAGCGTTCTTTGAGCTTGCCCCAGAGGTAAATCGTCGATTCGATGTCCAGCCCGCGTGTGGGGTGCTCGAGCAGGATCAACGAGAGCGGCGTTTGCAGCAGGGCCAGCAAGGCGCGCTGCTGGTTGCCGCCCGAAAGCGCTTCAACGGTCGAATAAGGCTGCCCACGGATATTGAATTCGGCAATGCGCTGCCTGGCCAACGCCTCCCCTTGCTTCCAATCCACCAGGAAACGATCGCTTTCCTCTGCCAGGACGAAATGTTCGGTGAGTGTCATGCCGGCGGCCAGGCCTTCTTCGAGGCGGGATGCCGGTAAGTAAGCCACCTTGCGCTGCCGGAAGCGATGGTAGGCTTTGCCGGTCATATCGTGCCCGGCGATGGCCAGGGCCCCGGCGACCGGCCGCACCAGCCCGGCGCAGGCCCGCAGGAAAAGCGCCTGCCCGCTTCCTTCCATTCCGGCCAGGCCGATCACTTCACCGGCGCAGACATCCAGTTTGATGCTTTCGATATAGAGACGGGAATCTTCCAGTGCCAGGTCACGCACCGAAAGGACTGGCCTTTCTTGCCCGCAGGTGAGGCGCTCGCCGAGGGTGACGACCTTATCGAACATCCACGTCACCAGGTGCGCCGTCACGTAAGGCGGGGCCATTTCGCCGACGAGCGCTCCCTGGCGCAGGACGGCGATCTTGTCGCAGAGTTGCTCGACGTCTTCCAGCTTGTGGGAAACGAAGACGATCGTCTTGCCTTCCTGGATGAGCAGTTTGAGGGCGGCGAAGAGCTTTTCTTTCTGGCTGGCGCTGATGCCGGTGGTGGGTTCATCGAGGATCAGGACGCGCGCGCCCAACCACAACAGGCGCAGGATTTCAAGCTGCTGGCGCTCGCCGACGGTCAGCGAGTCGACGTAAGCTGCGGGACTGAGGGAAAACCCCAGCCGCCCTTGCAAAGCCTGTAGCGCCGCTACAGCCTGTTTGCGGTTGGGGAGCAGGCCACCGCCCTGGCCGAGCAGGAAGTTGTCGCTCACCTGCATGGCAGGAAAATCCAACGGATCCTGGTGCAGCATGCCCACACCGTGACGGATCGCATCGGCGGGAGAGTGGATGGTCACCGCTTGGCCGTCGAGCAGGATTTCACCGCGCGTGGGCTGGTAGAAGCCGGAGAGGATCTTCATCAGAGTCGATTTCCCGGCGCCGTTTTCTCCCAGGATGCCCTGGATCGTGCCGGCAGGGATGTCGAGGCTGATGCCGTTGTTGGCGTGCAGCGTGCCGAAGGTTTTGTAGATATTGCGCAGTTCGACGTTCATAGGACCGGGGATGTGTGCATGGTGACCAGGACGATCGCCTGCCGGGAGGGCGGGCATCTTGCCCGCACCAGAAAGCGGCACCAGGCCAACCGCCCTCCCAGAAAAAAACACAGGCTTGGCGAACTACACGGAGTTATATACCATCCGTGCCAATTCGTCAAACCCGTGTTGGTAGAAAGTCTGGCAGATTTTGAAGATCCGTCAGGCTGTACGGTTACTCAGAAACGCTCTGGCCTTCCATGCCTTCGAGCAACTGCGGCAGGTACCAGATTTGCTGGTCGGTGGCGACTTCGCCGTCTTTCAGGTAAACCGTGCCATCTTGCAGGTTGAGCGGGCCGGTCCACAGATTGAGGCCGTTGGCCAGGGTGGCAATGAAGGCGTCCACGCTGGCGGCAGCGTCAGCGCTCAGCGCTTCGCCCTTGACGAAACCTACGGCGCTGGCATCGGGATTATTGATGTCCTGCCAGAAGGGGCCGTTCCATTGGAAGTTGGATGTCCAGGTCCCGGCGATGACCGTGCTGATCTGACCGATGTAGGCAGGCCCCCAGTTGAAATAAGGCACACCCAGGCAGATTTCTTTGCCTTCTTCACAGGAACCGATGTAGTCGTAGGGAATGGCCCAAACTTTCTTGCCCGCTTCGCTGAACTTCTTGGCTTCGACGACGGCTTCGGTGGTGTCGATGCCCGAAATGACAACGTCGTAGTCGCTGTTGAAGAAGTCGTCGGCCACTTGTGTCGGATCGGAGGTCACGCCGGGGATATTGAACCAGAAACCGATCCAGGTCACTTTGAACGCCAGGTCGGCGGCGTCTTTCCCGGCGTAGTTGGTCCAGCAGTATTTGGCGCCCAGGTAGGCCGATGCAGCCAGGCGGCGGGTTTCGTCGTTGATCAATGGGCCAAGATAACCGATCTTGCCGGTTTCACTGGTCAGGGCGGCGGCGCAGCCGGCAATCATTTTGCCGTACTCCATGCGTCCCATGATGTTGACCATGTTGGGCATCTCGATGTAGGCGCGGCCTTCCTTCCAGACTTGGTCGCCCGAGGCCATGATGACCTTGATGTCTGAATGGGCCTGGGCAAACTCGGTGGCGCTGTCCTTCATGTCGTCGGAGTTGAAGATGATCAGTTTCGCACCCTGGCCGACAAGCTCCTCGGCCAGTTGGGCCGGCGTCGTGCCGGGGCGGTCTGCCGGATTGACCTTGTCGATGTAGATCATCTTGGTGCCGGGCAGTTGCTTTTCGACGTACAAGCCGGCGTCGTAGTGCGCCTGGCTCCAGCCGTGATCGTTATACGGGCCGACGAGCAGCATCCCGAAGGTGAAATCGACCGGTGCGAGCTGGGTGGAGCCGGGCACCTGTGTGGCCTGCGGCGCAGCACTTTGCTGGCAGGCGGCCAGAAGCATCGACGCGACCAGCAGGGTGGATATCAGAATCCAAAGTTTGCGGGACATACGGTTTCTCCTCCTATGAGAAATTGTGGGGACGTGGGTTTGGGTGTGGATGTGCCATCCATCCGTGGATTTTTATTTTACCCTATTTCGGTTGGTAAGCGGTGGCGGCAAACCCGAAAAATTTTCCTACTCCGGCACGATCAACGTGCCGGTTTCGCCGCGCAGGGCCCGGCCCAGGTTGGGTGGATCGGTGATGATGGCCTGCTTGCCGCCCGCTTCGAGGTACCAGAGGATGGCTTGGATTTTGGGCCACATGGAGCCTTTGGCAAAGTGCCCTGCGGCCATGTACTGCCTGGCCTGCGCCAGGGTCATGCGTTCGATGGGCTTTTCGTCAGGTTTGCCATAGTTGAGGCAGACCTTTTCGACTGCCGTGGCGATCAGGAACAGATCGGCTTTGAGCTTGCGGGCCAGCAGCGAGGCGGCGAAGTCTTTGTCGATTACGGCCGCCGTGCCGCGGTATTCGCCAGCGCCGATGTCGATCACCGGGATGCCGCCGCCGCCGGCGGCGATGACGATGATGCCATCGCGCAGAATGGCGCGAATCGTGCTGAGTTCGACGATCTCCCCCGGCAGCGGCGAGGGAACCACCCGCCGCCAGCCGCGCCCGGCGTCTTCGACCACGTGCCAGCCCTGCGTTTCGTGGCGGAAGCGCGCCTCCTCGGCGTCCATAAAACTGCCGATAGGCTTGGTCGGGTTCTGGAAGGCCGGATCGCTCTGGTCGACGAGGGTTTGCGTGATCACGGTGACCACGTTCTTGCGAATACCGCGGTGATACAACTCGTTCTGCAGCGCTTGCTGTAACTCGTAACCGATCGCTCCCTGCGTATCGGCACCGCACACGTCCAGCGGGACTTCGTGCATGCCTTCGCTCTTGTGGGCAATCTCCGAGCGCCGTAAGATATACCCGACTTGTGGGCCGTTGCCGTGGCCGATGACCATCTCCCAACCCTGGGCGACCATGTCGGCCAGGTAGCGGGACGTTTCGCGAATGGCGTCCTGCTGATCTTCCACCGTGACATGCCTGGGGTCACGAATGAGTGCATTGCCGCCGATGGCGATGACGGCGAGGGGACGGGATTTCGTCATAACGAGTCTCCTGAGATAAACCTGGCTTTTCTTTCCGTCAATGGATGCTGCCGGCCGGACCGGCTGTCAGCAGGTGATGGGCCGCGCCTGCACGGGCGCTGCCCCACAGCCTAGCCTCCCATGGTCAGTGCCATGACGGCCTTCTGCACGTGCAGCCGGTTTTCGGCCTCATCGTAGACCACGGCGTTGGGGCCATCGATCACTTCGTCGGTCACTTCCAGGCCGCGGTCGGCGGGCAGGCAGTGCATGTAAATGGCGTCGTCCTTGGCCCGTGACAACCGGCGTTGATCGGTGATCCAGGCGCGATATTTTTCGATCAGGGCCTTGCCTTCTTCCTTCCCGGTTGTCGTCAGCATCGGCCCCCACGACTTGGGGTAAACCACGTCGGCGTCTTGGAAGGCTTCATCCATGTCATCGGTGACTTCGAAGCCGGCATGGTATTTGCGGGCATTTTCCCGGGCCTGTTCCATGATTTCGGGCATCAACTTGAATTCCGGTGGGTGCGCCAGCACCACGTCGCAGCCGAAGCGCGTCATTTGCAGGATCAGGGACTGCGGCACGGAGAGCGGTTTGCTGTACGAGGCAGCGTAGGCCCACGAGACGACCACTTTCTTGCGGCGCAGGTCACGCCCTTTCTTTTCGATGATCGTCATCAGGTCGGCCAGACACTGGAAGGGATGGTAGATGTCGCACTGCATGTTGAGCACCGGGGCGCGGCTGGCCTGGGCGACCTCGTTGATGTAACGGTTACCGAAGTTCCAGTCGCACTGGCGGATGGCAAGTCCGTCGAAGTAGCGGCCGAAGATTTCACCGATCTCTTTGGCCGTGTCGCCGTGCGCGATTTGCGTCGTCTCGCTGTCGATGAAGGCGGCATGCCCGCCGAGCTGGGCCATACCCGCCTCGAACGAGCCGCGCGTGCGCGTGGAGGTGAAGAAAAACAACATGGCGAGGGTCTTGTCGCGCAGCAGGGGATGCGCTTCTCCCAGGGCACGCTTGCGCTTCAAATCCCAGGCCACGTCGAGGACGGTTTCGACTTCTTCTTTCGAAAAGTCCAGGTCGCCGATAAAGTCGCGGTTGCGAAAGTTGGTTTGCATGGTTTGTTTGTCTCCTGACTCAGTGGTTTTCCAGCAGGCTGGGTAACACCGCATACCACGCCGTCGACTGGATCACATCTTCCAGCGGCACGCTATCCAGCACCGTGTGGGCGGTCGTCTCGTCTCCGGGGGCGAAGCCGATGCAGGGGATGCCGGCCCGGCCGGACCAGTAGTTGCCGTTGGTGGAGAAATCCCACTTGTTGGTGGCAGCGTCGGGCAGGCCGATCAGCTTGCGCGCCCGGATACCGGCCTGGATCAAGGGGTCTTCTTCGGGGGTTACCCAGGCAGGGAAGTACTTTTCCACGACGAGTTTGTAGCCGGTGTAGGATGGTTCATCGTAGACTAGCGGTTCGATGGTGAGGCTGCTGCGCAGTTCGGCCGGGATCAGTGCCTGCACCTGGGCCATGGCCGCCTCTTGCGTTTCGCCAAGGGTCAGGCGGCGATCGATGTAGATCACGGCTTCGTTGGGGACGGCGTTGATGGAAGCGGTCGTCACTTTCATGTCGGTGACGGTGATCTTGCCGTGCCCCAGGAAGGGATCGTCACCCAGTTGGGGCTCGAGATCGCGCAGGCCGGCGATCACGTCCAGCAGCTTGTAGATGGCGTTATCCCCCAGGTGGTTGCTGGCGGCGTGGGCCGATTTGCCCTTGGCGGTGATTTTGAACTCGATGCGTCCCTTTTGCCCGCGCGCCACCTGCATACGGCTGGGCTCGCCGATTACGACGTAATCGGGTCGTACGCCGGGGTCGGTTTCCACGAACAGCTTCGGGGCGATGCCGTCGCACCACTCTTCCATGTTGCCGAAGTAGTAGGCCGTCCAGCCTGCCAGCAGGCCCAGGTCGCGGGCGATGGCCAGGCCGTAGATCATGCCGGGCGTGCTGCCTTTTTCGTCACAGGCGCCGCGGGCGTAGAGCACGCCATTTTCCACCTTGCCCTGGAAGGGGTCCCAGCCCCATTCGGCCGGGTCGCCGATGCCGACCGTATCGATATGCGAATCATAGACGATTTTGCGCCGCCCGTCGCCGATGCGGCCGAGGATGTTGCCCATCTTGTCGAAGCGCACTTCGTCGAAGCCGAGCTTGCGCATTTCGGTGGCGATGCGCTCGCCCACCGGGCCGATCTGCGAATCGATGCTGGGGATGGCGCAAATTTCACGCAGGAAACGGATAATTTCCTCGCGGCAGGCTTGTACTTTTTCTTGAACTTGGCTTGTGTCCATAATCCTTTAAAGAGAGAGAGACTTCGGAAACCATTCAGGTTCCGAAGTCTCGTGATTTGGGGTGGTAAAACGGCGCTAGATGCTTCCAACCTTGCGTACGATGTGGAATTTGAAGTATCCGGGCAGGAAATAACTGAACGAGTAATCGACCACCCGGCCGCCGGTTTCATACAGGTGGGCGATGAAGCGCAGCAAGACATCGCCACGTTGGATACCCAACGCTTTCGCTTCTTCGGCCATGGCGGTGATGGCATTCAGTTCGGTGCGTGAGTTGCTCAGTGAGGGTGTGCCGCGCCGCAGCAGGAGATCGAGCACCGAACCGGTGAAACCTTCCTTCAAATCGTCTGGGGTGAGGATATCTTCGGGAAGAATGTCTACCAGGTAAGCCACCGGGCGGCCTTCGGCGCGAATCACGCGCGCGACACGAGTCACTTTCGTGGCCGGGTCAAGCCCGAGCGCTTCGCATTCCTCGCTGCTCGGCGTAATCACCGCCGCCTTGAGATCGCCCATGGTCACATGCAATCCACTGCGTTCTGCCAGTGTTTCGATGCTTTCGAGCACTTCCAGGCCGGTATCGATTACATGCGGGTGGATAATGATGGTGCCTGCCCCCTGGCGACGATACAACAAGCCGCGTGCCTCGAAGATACGCAGCGCCTCACGCAGTGTAGCGCGGGCCACCCCTAACTGTTTGGCCAGTTCGGGTTCGGCAGGCAGTTTTTGGCCCGGCTTTGCCTCGTTGATCATTTGCTTGAGGTCTTCATACAAACGTTGAGATGGAAATTGTTTTTGACTCATGTGGTTCTCCTTCATCAGAATACCGAAATAAGACGAAATTTTTGAACATCTACCAACCCCAGATCGGAGATGCGCAACTCTGGAATAACGACCAGCGCCAGCAAGCTGAGCTGCATGTTCGGGTTGTTTAGCGTGCAGCCGCAGGCGCTGAAGCCATAGAGTACCGATGCTGCCTTGCGGGCCACGAATTCGGCGCGTTCATCGGACATCAATCCACCGATGGGCAAGGCCACCTCACCGATCACCTGCCCGTGACGGACCACGACCTGCCCACCGCCGGTTTCGGCAAGCCGGTTGGCAGCCTGCGCCATGCAGCTTCCATCCGTGCCGGCCACGATCATCTGGTGGCAGTCGTGCGCCACCGTCGAGGCAATGCCGCAGGGAACGTCGAAGCCGAACCCGTGGACCAGGCCAGTCTGTATCCGTCCGCTACCGTGATGGCGCTCGACCAGTGCCACTTTCGCCAGGCCGTCTTTCAGCAGAACGTCATCGCCTTCCCAGGCCACGTCCATGAGAAGGTGCCTGGTCGGGGCCTGGTTTTCGATCACGCCGATCACGTGCGCTTTCACCTGCCTCCCCGGCAGAAGGGGACCGGGAGGCCGTGGCAGCCGGAAATCTTTTTCTTCCAACGCACGCGCCAGCTTCACGGAGTGCCTTGCCCAATCGGGGTAGGCAAACGGGTGTAAGCCAAGCTTCAGACGGCCGGCCTCGGCTGCGATCTGCCCTTTGGCGACGACCACGTCCGGCCGAAACTGCGGCAGATCTTCGATCAGGAGCAGGTCGGCATATCGCCCCGGGGCAATCTGCCCCACCTGGCGGGCCACACCAAAGTGTTCGGCTACGTTAAGGCTTGCCATCTGCACGGCCACCAGCGGCGGGATGCCGTTGGCGATTGCCACGCGCAGCGCCCGGTTGACGTGCCCTTCGTGTACGAGCGTGGCGGAATGCGAATCGTCGGTGCACAACAAGAAGTGACGCGAGTCCAGCCCGTGTTCGGTGACCGCCCGCACCTGTTCGGCCACGTCGTGCCAGGCCGAGCCGTGCCGCAGCATGACCTTCATCCCTTGCCGGATGCGGGCGACGGCGTCTTCGGCGCGCGTGCCCTCGTGATCGTCTTCAGGCCCGCCGGCGGCGTAGCCGTGAAAGGGCAGCCCCAGGTCGGGCGCAGCGTAATGCCCGCCGATCACCTTGTTGGCGGCGCGTGTGGCGGCCATCTCAGCGTGCATCGCCTCATCGCTGAGAAAAACGCCGGGAAAGTTCATCATCTCGCCCAGGCCGATCACGCCCGGCCAGGTCATGGCCTCGGCGACATCGGCAGGGGTGATGGCTGCACCGGGAGTTTCCAGACCCGGCGCCGACGGCACGCACGACGGCACCTGTACCCACACGTGGATCGGCTGCCCGGCGGCCTCATCCACCATCAGGCGCACGCCGCGCAGCCCAAAAACGTTGGCGATCTCGTGCGGGTCGATGAACATACCGGTGGTGCCGTGCGGGATCACGGCGCGCACGAATTCCGTCACCGTCACCATGCCCGACTCGACGTGCATATGGGCATCCAACAGGCCGGGCGCCAGGTAGCGTCCGTGCGCTTCGATCACACGGGTCTTTTCACCGATCGCGTGAGATGCATCGGGGCCGACATAAGCAAAGTGCTCGCCGGCAACGGCTACGTCGGTGTGCGGGACGATCTCGCCCGACTGGACACACATCCAGCGCCCATCGCGAATCACGAGGTCAGCCGGGGTGCGCCCCATGGCGACATCGACCAGGTGGCGGGTGCTCAATGAGGAGTTGGTCATGAACTTAACCTTCTACCAGTTTCCTGGCTGCCCGGTTGTGTTTCTCAACCAGGCGCTCCAGAGCGATGTTGACCGGCCGGCCTTCTTTTACCACGAGCTTGCCGCCGACGACGGTGTAGTCGGCCCGGATGGGGGCGCAGAAAACGGTTGCCGCAACCGGATCGTGTAGTGCGCCGGCGTATTCGAGGCGTTCGAGCTTGACGGCGAAGAAATCGGCGCATTTGCCCGGCTCGAGGGAGCCGATGTCGCTGCGGCCCAACACGGCCGCCCCGCCGCGTGTGGCCAGCTCGAGCGCCTGGCAGGCGGTGAGCAGCTTCCGCTGCGGGTCGTCGGAGCGCGAAAACCCGGTGATGCCCTCTTGCAGTCTCGCCAGCAGCATCGCCTGGCGCGCTTCGCCCAGCAGGTGCGACCCATCGTTGCTGGCCGAACCATCTACGCCGAGGCCGACCTTCACCCCGGCGGTAAGCATCCTGGCGATTGG
Organism: Chloroflexota bacterium; assembly: GCA_049325275.1. Taxonomy (GTDB): domain Bacteria; phylum Chloroflexota; class Anaerolineae; order Anaerolineales; family UBA4823; genus CAIQJJ01. The sequence goes on along the minus strand of JBMOLU010000085.1, from coordinate 56,031 downwards.
GGCGATCCCCGACGCCAGGCGCATGTTGGAGGTGGGGCAGTGCGCCACACCGCAGCCAGTGTGGGCGTACTGGCGGATTTCGTCGTCGTTGACGTAGACGGAGTGCGCAAACCACACGTCCGGCCCCAGCCAGTTGAGGATGTCCATATAGGCTACCGGACGATAGCCGAATTTTTGCAGGCAGAAGGCTTCCTCGTCTTCGGTTTCGGCCAGGTGCGTGTGCAGGTGAACGCCGTACTCGCGTGCCAGCGCCGCGCTTTGGCGCATCAGGTCTGCCGTGACGCTAAAGGGCGAGCAGGGGGCCAGGACGATTTGCGTCCATGCGCCGGGGTTGGGATCGTGGTACTGTTCGATCAGACGTTGCGAATCGTTCAGGATGAAATCTTCTTTTTCCACCACGTGATCGGGTGGCAGGCCGCCCTGCGATTCCCCCAGGCTCATCGAACCGCGTGAGGCTTGCAGGCGCATGCCGATTTCACGTGCCGCGTGAATTTCGTCGTCCAGGCGGCAATCGTTTGGGTAGATGTACAGGTGATCGGAGGCCGTCGTACAGCCGGAGAGCGCCAGCTCGGCCAGGGCCGTTTGCGTGGACGTGTAGATATCGTCTGCCGTCATGCGGCCCCAAATCGGGTAAAGCGTCTTGAGCCAGTTGAACAGGTTGGCGTTTTGTGCGGCCGGGACGGCACGCGTCAGGGTCTGGTAAAAATGATGGTGTGTGTTGATCAAACCCGGCAAGACGAGGTACCCACGCAAATCGAGCACTTCATCGGCCTCGTGGGGGAACTGATCCCACGCGCCTGCATGTTCGATGAAGCCATCACGGATGAACAGGCCGCCATCGGCGATTTCGCGGCGGTCTGCATCCATTGTAACGAGCAGAGAGGTGCGGAGCAGAAGTGTCGTCATAAAAGGGTGGTGCAATGGTGCGCCATGGGGTAAAAGCGAACCCATCGCGCGATCTTCTGATTGTTGGACAATTGGTAGTGTACCGAAAAAATCGATTTATGTCAATAGATTGTCTGACCAAAGATGCAAGGTGAGCCCTCACAGTTTTGTGAGAAGATAGTAATGAATTTGATGCGTTCGCCTCGCGTCGACAAAAAAAGCCGCACTTTGGCGCCGGCCTGCCTGGCCGATGCCAAAGTGCGGAAAGCCAATGCGGGGAGTTTTTTTCTCCGGGGGACGCTAATCCTGGATTTCTGCGGCGCGCAAGGTGCTCTTCATCAGCATGGCGATCGTCATTGGGCCTACGCCGCCGGGGACGGGGGTGATCCAGCCGGCAACTTCTGCGGCTTCTTCGTAGTGGACATCCCCAACCAGGCGGTAGCCGCGCTTCTTGGTGGCATCGGGCTTGGAATTGATGCCCACGTCGATGATGGCGGCGCCGGGTTTGATCCAGTCGCCGCGCACCATTTCCGTGCGCCCGATGGCGGCGATGAGGATATCGGCCTGGCGGACGACGTCGGGCAGGTCTTTGGTGCGTGAATGGCAGACGGTCACGGTGGCGTTCTTGCCGATCAGCAGCAGCGCCGTGGGCATGCCGACGATGTTCGAACGGCCGAGCACGACCGCGTTGGCCCCTTCGATCGGCACGCCGGCCTGTTCGAGCAGATAGATGCACCCATTGGGTGTGCAGGGAACGAACAGTGGCTCACGTCCCTTTTGTGCCAGGCGCCCGATGTTGATCGGATGGAAACCGTCGACATCCTTCTCCAGGCGTACAGCCTGTAGCACGCGCTCTTCGTCGATGTGCGCAGGCATAGGGAGTTGCACCAAGATACCGTGAACGTTGGGATCGTCGCTGAGGCGCTTGACTACGTCTTCGACGTCCTGCTGGCTGGCGTTTTCGGGCAGGTGGTGGTGGAACGATTCCATCCCCAGTTCCTGGCACATTTTTTGCTTGGATGCTACGTAGCTGACCGAATCGGGCCGGTTGCCAACCAGCACGGTGGCCAGGCCGGGGCGCGCTTTGCCGGCAGCGATACGTGCGGCCACGCTTGCGGCAACCGACTCGCGAATTTGGGTGGCAATCAATTTGCCGTCGATAAGTTGGGCGCTCATCGAGACTCCTTTCACTTGTACACGGAAATAATTGCTGTGGGACAGGTCTCACAATCGGTTTATAACCCCGGCATTATCGCCGAATGCGCCCAAAAAGGCAAGACAGTGGAAAAACTACCCAAACGGGTAATGCCGGTAACCCAAATGTCCTCTTGTAATTTGGCTGCATGTATCGTAAACTCCTCGCAGTTTTGTAGGATCTGTCTGAAAAGCAAGGAGCGACGCACTTTATCGACGCGAAACAGGCGTCATCTACTTTTTATGGAAGAGCGTTGCACCTGTCGGCAGCACTTTTAAGCAGCCGCTAAGGAATGCGGCGTGTGGCCGTCGAGTTTTATACCAGGAGGATAGTGCGATGAAAGTCTCGATGCGTGGTTTGTTATCTGTCATTGTGGTAGTGTCTTTGTTGTTTGGCTCCACAATCGTTGCCCGGGCCGGTCTCAGCCAGCAGGAGGGTAACCCACCCATCCACCTGAAGGCCGGTACGATTTATCCCGCAGCGGCCAACAGCGTCGATTCTCAACCGCTGCAGGATAGCTCCCGGGAGAGCGGGAAACCCGGTTACTACATCGTCCAGTTGCGCGGCCCAATCGAACAGGCCTGGAAAGACGAACTGGCTGCATTGGGCATCGAAATCCTGGAATACATCCCCGATTTTGCCTTCAAAGTGCGTGCTTCCGTCCCCCAGGTTCAAGAGATGAAGAAACTGGAGAGCGTGTCGTGGATCGGAGGCTTTCAACCGGCGTATAAACTCAGCCCCGATTTGAAACGCGATGGGCCGCAACTTTACCGCCTGCGTCTCGAGTCCGGCGTGGGTGCGGATGCGGTCTCGAATGAACTGGCAATGCTTGGTGTGCAGGCGACTGTCCTGGGTTCGGATGCGCTTATGGTGGTCGTCGATGCAAAACTGCTCGAAAGTCTGGCAAGCGTGGCGGACGTTGCCTGGGTGGAAAACTTTACGATATATGAACTGCACCGCGTGCGGGCCAATGATTCGGGGGGTGGAACGATCATCGGCGCCGCCGCTGCCAACAACCGTGGTTACGATGGCTCCACGCAGATCGTGGCGGTGACGGATACGGGGATTGGCGGCGGCACGGCCGGCACGGCCCATGCAGACATTCCTTCCGGACGCGTGGTGGCCGTTTACAACTGGCCCGGTTCGACGGATAGTTGTTTCTCGTCGATCACCAACGACGGCGCGATCGACGTCGACAGCGGCCACGGCAGTCACGTGGCGGGTTCGGTGTTGAGCGATGGCGATCCCAACGGGGTCGGGAAAAGCGCCGCGCCGGCTGCACGCCTGGTTTTCCAGTCGGTGGAAAACTACGTGGTCACGTCGAGCTTGTGCAAGCTTTACGGTTATGCCAATGGTTATTACCTGACGGGCATTCCCTCGGACATCCGCAATCTCTTCACGCAATCTTATAATGCAGGGGCGCGCATCCACACCAATTCGTGGGGTTCGGATGCCGCCGGTGACTACACGGCCGACAGCGCCAATGCCGACAGCTTCGTGTGGAGCAATCCCGATTTGTTGATCGCCTTCTCGGCGGGTAACGCTGGCGTCGATGCCAACAGCGACGGCGTCATCGACAGCGATTCGATGGGCTCGCCGGCGACGGCCAAGAACGTGCTGACCGTCGGCGCCTCGGAAAACGCCCGCAGCGACAACTTCCCTTGCGATACCTCCCTGGCTTACACCAACTGCGCCGCCCAGGGGGGCACCAACAACATTTTTACCTGGGGGGAAGCCTGGCCGAGCGATTACCCGGCCAACCCGATTTTCAGCGACATTTCTGCCGGCAATGCCGCTCAGATGGCCGCTTTTTCCAGCCGCGGGCCGACAGATGACAACCGCATCAAGCCGGATGTGGTGGCGCCCGGTTCGTGGCTGCTTTCGGCCTATTCGGACCTCTACCAGCAGGGGTACGATGCGGCTGCCAACCCGCAGAACGGTGCTTACCAGTACGATGGTTACGGCTATCCTTACAGCCAGGGCTACAAGTACATGAGCGGTACATCCATGTCCACACCGCTAACGGCAGGCGGCGCAGCGGTGGTGCGGGATTACTATCAGAAAGTTTACGGGATCGGTGCAACGGCTGCCCTGATCAAGGCCACCCTGATCAATACCGCCGTCGATATGCTGGATGAAAACAACGACGGCGTCAACGACAACGACTACCCCATTCCCAACCATCACGAAGGTTGGGGCCTGGTCAACCTCGACGCGGCGACCGACGGCAGCGTCAGTTACGTCGATAACACCGCCGGCGTGAGCACCAACGGTACCGCCAGTTACCCGGTGACTGCGACGGGCGGCGCGCTCAAGGTCACCGTCGTATGGAGCGACTATGCCTCGACCGCCTCGGCTTCGATCAACCTGGTCAACGATCTCGACCTGACCGTTACGGCGCCGAATGGCACCGTTTACAACGGAAATGTCTTCTCCGGCGGCTGGAGTGCATCGGGCGGCGGCGCCGATCGCCGCAACAACGTGGAAAACGTCTACATTCAAGCGCCGGTTGCGGGCACCTACACCATCCAGGTCCGTGGATACAACGTGCCTTATGGGCCGCAGGATTTTGCCCTGGTTGTTGCCGGTGCTGCGTTTGGCAGCGGTCCGACCAACACGCCGACCGCAACGGCGACCGCCACACAAACGGCAACCGCCACTGCCACGCCGACCCTGACCCCTACCGGACCCACGAACACCCCTTCGGCCACGGCTACCGCCACACCGACCGCCACGCCGACTTCCGGTATCGTGACGAGTGGCTGGTTCAACGCTTCGGCCAATGCCGCGGTGACCTCGGGCAGCGGCGACAACAATGGTTACCAGGGCAATCCGGCGTATGCCTACGGCGATGACACATCCTATGCGGTGGACACGAACAGCGGCACCGGTACGAGCACGTCTTGTACTTCCACGGCCAAGGATCGCCACACCTTCTACAACTACAATATCGATCTGCCGTCCGGCGCGGCGATTGCCGGCATCGAGGTTCGCCTGGATGCTTATGCCGATCGCACCTCGGGTTCACCGAAGATTTGTGTCTTGCTCTCATGGGATGGCGGGGCGACCTGGACGGCGGCCAGGAGCACGGCGACCCTGGGCCGCAGCCAGGCGACCTACATTCTCGGCGGCAGCGCCGACACCTGGGGACACACCTGGACCGCGGCGCAGCTCGGTAACAGCAACCTGCGCGTCCGCCTGGTCGACGTTGCCAGCAATACCTCGCGGGACTTTTACCTCGATTACGTTGCCGTGCGTGTGACGTACCAACCGTAAGGGCAGGCTTTCGCGTAGTCAAATGAAAGAGCGAAAGGTCGAAAACCTTTCGCTCTTTCATTTGACTGTTCTTCCGCCTTTGGCGGGAAATGTCCCGTTGAATACGGGAGCCCCGTTTTAGTTTTGCGCCATCGCTTTCAGGCCGTCCGGTAAGATTAACGGCACACCGTAGTCCGGGTGAGTAATGACGTGCAAGGGCATGCGATACACGCTGCTTAACTGAAGGGATGTGAGGACTTCGACGGGTGTTCCCAGGGCCAGCAGGCGCCCTTTTTCGAGCAGGGCCACCCGGTCTGCATACAGCGAGGCGTGGTTGAGATCGTGCAGGGCCATCACCACGGCCAGGTTGCGCTCGTGGGCCAGTTCTTGCGCCAGGTTGAGCAGGTCAGCCTGGTGGTGCAAATCCAGATGGGTGGTCGGTTCGTCGAGCAGCAGCAGCGGGGTATCTTGCGCCAGGGCGCGCGCCATCAGCACGCGTTGTTGTTCGCCGCCGGAGAGTTGGCCAATGCGCCGTGTGGCCAGGTGGCTCGTTTCGGTGCGTTCTAAGGCCGTGCGGATGGCCTGGCGGTCTCGCTCACCCGGGCGGCCCAGCCAGCCCAGGTAGGGTGTGCGCCCCAGCAAGACCGTTTCCCACACGGTGAAGGCTTCGGGCAGTTGGCGTGCTTGCGGCACGACCGACATCAGCCGGGCGCGCTGGTTTTCTGAAAGCTGAGAAATGTCCTGTCCATCCACGCACACCGTGCCTCGATTCGGGCGAAGGGTGCCGCTGAGCGTACGCAGCAGGGTGGTTTTTCCGGCGCCGTTGGGGCCGATCAAAGCCAGCACTTCGCCGCGAGCGACCTGGAAGCTGATATCTTCCAGAACGCATCGTGCGCCATACGCGACGGAGATGTCTTGGATGTCAAGCATGAGGTTGGGGTAAACTACTTCAACCCGAGCATCGGGTACAGCCGGCCGAAGTCGAAGTGTTCGTCGAGCAGGTTTTGGAACGTTTTGAGCTTGGCCGAATGCCCCAGGCGGGTTTTGCCGAACAGGCGCTCGATGGCTTCGACGGTTTCGAGGGTATTGCCGGGCACCAGCAGAATCGCCACCCCGAACTCCTCGGCCTGGCGCACGACGAGCGGGCTTGGGCGCAGGTTGCCGGTCAGGATCAGCAGGGTGGTGGATGTCTCGAGCGCGGCCAGTTGGATATCTGTCCGGTCACCGCCCGTAATGACGGCCTTGTGCGCATACTTACGGAAGCGGCTGAGCGCCGTGTCGGCCGTCATGGCGCCGATGGTCAGGTTTTCGACCAGGGCCTGCGGGCGCAGGTATTTGGTGAGTACCTCGGCGTTCAAGGCCTGAACGATTTCGCCAACCGTCAGGGCCGCCAGGCTGTGGACGTCAGGCAGTGCGCCCAGCACAGGAATCCCTTTCCCTTCCAGGTAAGGAATGGCGGTCTTGTTGACAAACGTATTTGCGTCTTCGGGTATCCGGTTTAGGATGACCCCACTGAGCAGGCTGCCCAGGCGGTATTGGGCGGTGAGTGCATCGTCAAGCGTGCGGACCTCATCGCTGTACTTGACGATTGCCAAAGCCTTGCTGTTGAGATGCTGTGCAACCAGCGGGGTCGGCAGGCCGACGACATACCCTTCACGCAGGCTGCCGCCGCCTTCGAGCAGGAGGACATCCTGGCCGGCGCTGGCGGCGTCGAAGGCGGCGCGCACTTGTTGCAGCCGGTCTGGGTCGCCTTCGGGAGGCAGGCATTCGAACGTATCCATGCAGTCACGCAGGTATTCGGGGGTGATCACGATAGGCGATAATTCCCAGGATTCGGCGGCAAGGCCCAGGATTTCTTTGACGAAAGCGGCATCTTCATCGGCGATATGATCGCCCACGCGCCACGGTTGCAGGCTCAAAGGCTTAAGATAGCCGACCTGATAGCCATCTGCTTGAAAGCGCATGCCCAGGGCCAGGCAGGCGGCGGTTTTGCCGGAATAAGGTTCGATGGATGTGATGTATAAAGGTTTCATCGGTTGCTCCTGAGGGGGGGAGAGCCATAGAGGTTGGCAAGCGAACTGGATCGTATTATAAGCCATAGGCTCGCTTTCCGGCGGCTTTTTGTGCGAACGCGATGCCCCCCTTTTCGTGGGCAACCTGCCGGTGAGCGGCTTGCGGCGAAATAACAAAAATGATAACCGCGTTTCCGCGACGATTTTGGTAGAATTAGGTAACTTTATCGTTTTCGTTTTTTTGAGTGCTTCGACAATAGTAAACCCATCGTGAGATGGGGACGAAAAGCCTAGGATCTCACCTTTACCCTGCGTGAGATAGCCGGGTTACCGAAAAGCCTCGTTCTGCCACTTCCTTAAGTCTGGGTGGCGGGCGGGGTTTTTGATTCCGTGGTTTTTTGTGGCTTCTTTGTGCGCTACAGGCCGATTCTCCACTTAATTTCACCTGAGCCGGAGAGCCACTGGACGATCTTATCCGTTTTTCTTATCCGTTCTTTGTGAGGTGTGTCTGTGAAGCAGCTTTCTTTATTGTTTTGTATGGTCTTCGTGTTGGTATCGGTTTGGGGGATTGCGTACGTGCAACCCGCCGAAGCGGCGCCCGGTAGCCAGGAGGGGAAACAGGGCGGGATCGATGTCGGCATCGGTACGCGGTTGATCGAAAAGGCGGCGAGCGATGGTACGGTCAGCATCCTCGTCGGCCTGGACCTGGCGGTTTCTGCCGGCGCAGGTCAAGAGCCGGCGCCGGCGGTAGAAGCGATCCGGGCGGCACAAGAACCGTTCCGGGAGTACCTCGACGCTTACGCAATCGCTGCCTATCGGCCCTACGACATCATTCCCTATATCGCCATGCGGGTCGATCGGGCCGCTCTGGAAGCGGTGTTGGCCTACCCGGGCGTTTCGAGCGTCGAGGAAGATCTGCCCGTTCCGCCGGCCCTGGCAAGCAGCGTCCCCCTCGTTGGCGCGCCGGCGGTTTGGGCGTCGGGATACGACGGCACGGGCTGGGCCGTGGCAATTCTGGATACGGGCGTCCAGTGGAATCACGAGTTCTTTGGCGGCGGCAGCAGCAGCCGCGTGGTCCACGAAGCCTGTTTTTCCAACGGCGGCGGTGGGGGCCAATCGCTTTGCCAGAACAGTACCCATCCGGCCGATCCACTCGTCTCTCGCTGCATCTCGCGTGGCACCAACCTGTGCGCGCACGGCACCCACGTGGCGGGGATCGTCGCCGGAGATGGCCCGGCCTTTTCGGGCGTTGCGCCGGGGGCCAGCATTCTTGCGGTTCAGGTGTTTACGCGTTTCAACACCGCGGCCAGTTGCGGCACAGGGAATGCACCTTGCGTGATGGCCTACACCAGCGATCAAATCCTCGGCTTACAGCATATCTACAACTTGCGCAGCACTTACCCGGTTGCGGCTGTGAACCTGAGCCTGGGGGGCGGGCAGTATGACAACCAGGCGATCTGCAACGGTGAGAATGCTGCCATGCGTTCGGCCATTCAAACCCTGCGTGCTGCCGGTATTGCAACGGTGAGCGCCGCAGGCAACGACGGTTACACCGACGGGTTGAATGCGCCGGCGTGTATTTCGGAAGCTGTTGGCGTCGGCGTGACGGCCGGTGACGATACGATCGCCGCATATTCCAACAGCAACGAGATGCTGGACCTGCTCGCCCCGGGCGTCGATATCTACGCTTCGGTGCCCAACAACGCTTACGGCACCTACGAAGGCTCTTCGATGTCCACCGCCCACGTGAGCGGCGCCTGGGCGCTGCTCAAAAGCGTCAACCCTTCCGCCAACGTGACGGACATCCTGGACGTATTGCAAACGACGGGGGTGCAGGTCAGCGATACTCGCAACGGCCTGACGTTTTCGCGCATTCGGCTAGACGCCGCGGCAGCGCTTTTGCTGCCCAACGTCTGGCAGGGTGACGTATCCAATTCGTGGCGTGAGGCCGCCAACTGGAGCGCCGGTTCTCTGCCCAACTGGAAGAGCCGCGTCGTCATTCCGGCGGCGCCGTTGGGTGGGCGCTTCCCGGTAATGGATGCGCCGGATGCGGCTTTGCAGCATTTGACGATCGAGAGCGGCGCGACGATCAGCATGTCGGCCAATACGTTACGTGTGTACGGGGATTGGTGGGTGCAGGGCACGGGGTCTTTCCAGGCGGCCGGGGGGACCGTGATCATGGCCGGGAATGCCAGACATGCGATCACGCAAACGGCCAACAGCGACGATCGCTTTTATCACTTGCGCATCGGCAGCGGTCACGATCGCCCCGGCGTTGCCTTGAACAGTGCCTTGAACGTCGATGGCGATTTCGTGATCGAACCTGGGAGCGCTTTCTCGTCAAACGGCCACGCTGTTGCCGTGGCCGGGAACTGGAACGACCTTCCGGCGGCTTTCTCCCCGCAGATGAGCAGTGTGATCCTGGACGGCGAGTACCAGGTGATCAGTTCGACGGCGCAGTCTATCCTGTTGGACGAAGATTTTTCCGACTTTGATGACACCACGGTCAATGTGCTGCATCGCGCCTACCCGGACGGTTGGGCCGTGGAGCAGGTGCTGAATGCGGCAACCAGTCTGCCCTGGCTATCCGGACGCATCAATCCGGATGCCGACCCGCCGATTGCACCCGCGCCTGCCCAGGGTGGTCAGGTCAGGCATATCTGGCATTCTTCGTACCTGTCCGATTTCGACACCTGGCTGTTTACCCCCGGCCTGGATTTGCTGGGCAGCGCAACCTACCGCCTCGAGTTCGACTACGGCGCTCGTTCGGCAAGCTATGCCGAACGGTTGGCCGTGCACTACGGCGCCGGCCAGGCTGCGGCGGCGATGACGACGATGTTGTATCAAAACCTGGCTATCGTGAACACGAGCTGGAATACCGGCGTGGTAACCTTTACGGTACCCGCCGATGGACGCTACACTATCGGTTTCCGCACGTACGGCACCGAGGCGGCAACGTGGGATATTGCACTGGATAATATCAAGGTCACGCAGTACCGCGACCCTACCTTTTACGACTTGAGCGTGGTGGGCAGCGGCTCCCAAGCCGTGTTGGGCAGCAATGTGTGGGTTGCTAACCATCTGTCCATCTATGCCGGTGCACATCTCGATTTGGGTGCCTATCACCTGGCCGTCGACGGGGTGGTCGCTAACGCAGGCACCCTGACACAGCGCAAGGAGGTTGCGGCCGGCAGCGTAACCGAGTTTTTGCATATTCAGAACGCCGCCGCGACCGTCGACCAGTACCACGGCGTGGACATTACGCCGGTGGGCGGCGGGATGGGCGTGACGGCCGTTTCCATCAGGGGAAACCAGGCCGCCGGCTGCACCAGTAACCCGGCCAGCGTCACGTTACGACGTTGTTTCGAGATCACGCCTGCCCATGCGCAGCCGGCCACTTTACGGCTTTGGTATACCGAGGCCGAGCGCAACGGATTGGCGGCAAACAGCCTGGTTTTGTGGCACTACGGCCCAGGCGGTTGGACGCAGGCAGGCAGCCTCCTGACGCGTTCAGAAAGCGGCAGCCAGTGCGCTTCCGGTAGTGGGATGGCCTGCTGGCTCGAGGCAACCCAGGTAAGCGCCTACTCTCCTTTTGCTTTGGGCAGCGGTACGGCGCCTACGGCCGTTCGCCTGGCCTCTCTGTCGGCAAGCCCTTCCCCGCAAGATCGTTGGCCCGCCGTTGTCCAACTGGCCGGCATTCTGTTATGTTTGGGTTGGTTTATCTGGCAAAGGCGCTTTGTTTTTCACCGGGTGGGTCGATAGGCTGCGCCGTGCGTGTAAACAGTGCCGCGTTTTGGTGCGTGCGTGAAACGTATGCCTCAAAACGCGGATATTCTTTTGCGGGAAGATTTTTTATGGGTTCGGTGCTTTAGGCAGGCGAAAACAGACCCGCGCGCCGTCGTCGTTCTCTTCGACGCGCAGCAATTCCCCGTTGTGCAGCGCCAACAACCGGGTGGCGATAAACCCGTGCATGGTCAGATCGCATTCGGGTGCCGGCACTTTTTTGCCGCTGCTGGAAACCGTAAAGCAGATCGTTTCGGGTTGTTCTTCATACTCGATACTGACGGCGGCGGCCTCACCGACAAACTCGTTGACGTACGAAGCCCACTTCAAGAAGCTCTGCCGCACCAGCATTTCGTCGGCCAGGATGGCGACATCGGGGCCGGAGAAGGTCACTTCCACCGTGTTTTCCTTGGGGTACTGGCGTTTCCATTCGATGACGACCTGGCGCAGGACCATTTCCACCGGGAGCGCCTTCGGCGACGGGATGCGTTCACCTCGCTCCAGGCGAGACATGTCCACCAGGCCGTTCATCATAGCCAGGGTGTACAGCGTGTTCTGGTAGGCGATATTGAGGTCTTGTTTGGCCTGCTCGGAAATCGGTCCGTCCATACCTTTGAGCACCAGCTTGATGAAGCCCAGGGCGCGGTTGAAGGGGGACTTCAGATCGTGCGCTTCCTTCGAAATGAAAGCCGCCAGATCGATTTCTTGGGGGATTTGGAGTTCTTTTGGCATGATCTTGATTATACCTTTGGATTGCCAGGTGGAGCTTGCTATCTTGTTGGGCCTTCCCCGGGTGCTTTCTCCCACCTTTGTTTCCTTACTGCCCTTCGCGGAAGGCCTGCGGAGAAATTCCGTTCAGCTTATGAAAGACGCGGCTGAAGTAGGCCTGATCCTTGAAACCCGTTTGCCGGGCGATATTGCCGATACTTTCGTGGGTTTGCAGCAAAAGCCGCTTGGCCTGCAACACACGGTAGCGATTGAGGTAATCCCACGCGGTGATGCCCAGTTCACGGGCGAACACACGGCTGAGATAGTCTTCGCTGACCCCAACCGCTTCGGCGATTTCCCAACGGGAAAGCGAGCGGACGTAATTTTGATTTAAGTAAATGATAGCACGTTTTACCAAACTGCTGGTATGGGGGGGGAGCGCATCTTCACCGAACAGGGCACGGTTGAGGGCGGCGACCGTCTCTTCGTCAGACCACAGGCCTTTGCTCTGGTAGGTCACCTGGGCGTGCATTTCCAGGCGCTTGAGATCGTCCAGGTTGAGCACTTTATTGCTTAAGATGATCACCGGCACTTGCCGCAGGCGTTCGTCGCCGCGCATGCTATCGAGTAAATCGAACCCATCCATTTCGGGCATTACCAGATCGAGCAGCACCAATGCCGGTGCCTCGCGGGCCATGATCTCCAGGGCGCGCTTGCCATCGCTGGCCGTGCGTATCGGGCTGTCGGGCAGCCCGTACCGGACGATGCTTTCGTGGGCAGCCAGCGCTTGCGGATCGTCGTCGACGATCAAGATCGGGCGGCCGGCTCCGGCCGGGCAAATCGCATTCAGCACGTCCAGCAGGCTTTGACGGTCGGATGGCTTGGTTACAAAACCGGTCGGGCCGACCGGTAACCCCTGCGTGCTGACCGCGTCCGAGGTGCGCGCCTGCCCGTAGAGAATGAAAGGCGCCCGCGAAACCCCGGGGTAGTGACGCAGCCGCCGGACCAACCCCCAATCGTTCGGGTGCGCGTTGCTCAAGTCCCAGGCTACGGCCATCGGCTGGGCGTGCGCCAGGATGTCTTCCGGATCGTCCCGATGGCTGATGGCTTGAATTTCGACGCCCTGGCGCTGGCTAAGTTCGATGATTTCGGCTGCGGGTGGGGCGAGATTCGAAATGAGCAGCAAGACGGGCAAGGCGGACGTATCGAGGGCCGGGCGAGAAGTTTCCAGCGTGGGCAGCGGAATGCGGATGTGAAAGGTGCTGCCCTTGCCGGGCTTGCTTTCCACCCACAGGCTGCCGCCGTGCAGGGTAACGAGGTGGTGGGTGATGGAAAGCCCCAGGCCGATGCCGCCCATCGTTTGCGAATCGCCTTTACCGGTCACGAAGGGCTTGAAAATATGCGCTTGCAGTTCGGGCGCAATCCCTGGCCCGGTGTCTCTGATCCAGACGTGCAGGTGAGGCGGTTCGACGTTGGCTCCCAGTTCAACCTCGCCGCTTGCGGTAAACTTCATGGCATTGCTGAGCAGGTTCAACACGATTTGCCTCATCCGCAGCGGATCGGCGTGTACCAGGGGCAGGCGGGCCGGCAGCCGTAAGCGCCAATGCACCTCAGGCCGCGTGTTTTGATCGGCCATGCTTTGGAAAGCGTTCGACAGCAGCGCATGGGGATCGAGCAGCTGCGTCGCCAGGTCCAGTTCGTTAATTTCGGCGCGTGAGAGATCGAGCAGATCGTCGATCACCCGCAAGAGATGTTCGGCGTTGGTCTGGATTTGCGCCACGTCTCCTTGAAGGGTTTCAGGCAATTCTTTTTGCCCAGCACTATTGGTGTAACCCAAAATGATGTTTAGCGGGGTGCGCAGTTCATGACTCACATTGGCCAGCAAGAGCGTTTTTACGCGGTCGGCTTTTTCGGCGTTCAGGCGGGCCTGTTCGATCTCTTGAAACAGAACGGTACTTTGCAGGGCGCTGCTCAAATTGGCGCGTAACAGTTCGTACACGTCGCCTCGAGGAGGGCCGAACTCGAAGGCGATAAATCCGAAGTGCCTTTCCTGAAAGAAGAGCGGCTCGACGACCAGGCTGTAGCGGCGCTGCTGCGGCAGGTACTCCGGTGGGACGACCTGGCGCGACAAGAAACGCTGCCCTCCTGCTTCCAGATCGAAGCGCCGTTGATCGGTGTATGCGAACACCAGACGTGCATACTCGAGAGAATGTGCCGGGTTTTCATACAGGGCCAGGTAAGCGCCGGGGATGCCCAGCCTGGGTAAATAGTCGGCCAGGACGTCGTTCACCTGCTGCAAATCGATTGCCGTTAACAGCGCGAGGATGGCCGCCCGCAGCGCTTCGTTGTCGCGTTCGGTTTGCCACTGGCGGTAGGCTTGGGCGCGTTCGAGCGCTTCGCTGATGACGATCCGTCCCTGGGCGATCAACGCTTCGATAGGTGCATGCAGCGCCGGCCCGGCCATCGCCAGGGCGGACTGCCGAAGGGCCGAAAGCACGCTGTGCCAGGGTTTGATGTCGCCATGCTTGCGCACGATGCGTTCCAAAACGCCTTCCAGTAAGGCCAGGAATCTGCCCGCCGGCGATGCCGCGCGGCGCTGTTCGAGATCGCGCCAGAAAGCCTCGCAGATGGGGGCCAGCCAGGCAGGGTCCTGGAACGGCCCGGACGGCGCTGCCTGGGCTGCGGCATGCAAAAGAACGGCGTGGCCGGCTTCGAAAGCATCTGGATCTTCAAAAGACACCGGGGGAACGGCCTGTTTGTCTGGCGGCTTGCCGGCCTGAACGACGGCTGCCGATGGGCAGCCGCAGGAGCGCTGCACACGCAGACGCGTGGGCAAGGTGATCAAGGCCGGCACGGCTTCGCCGGCGCAGTGGGTGACGAGCGTCTCGACGGCCCGCATGCCCTGTTCGTAGAAGGGCAGTTCAACGGTCGTCAGGGGCGGCGTCGCCATATGCTCTTCGATAGAGCTATTGAAGCCGGTCACGGCAACATCGCCGGGGATGTCGATGCCGCGTTTTTGAAGTGCTTTCAAGGCCCACAGGGCCATCAGATCGCTGGCCGCCACGATGGCCTGGAAATCTCTGCCGGGTTGCAGGCGACGTTCGTCCAACAAAATCTCGATCGCTTCTGCGCCCGCCTCCCAGCGCAGCGGGTGCGTTACCAGTTCGGGAATCAGCGGTAGACGATGGGCCTGGAGTTCATCGGCGTACGCCCGGTAGCGTTCCTGTGCCGGGAAGTGTTTCTCTGGCCCGCGGATAAAAGCCAGGCGTTGATAGCCGTGCACTTCGATCAGGTGATTTAACAGGGCGCGCATGCCCCGGTAGCTGTCGAGCGAGACGGTTGGTGTGCCTTCCATGCTGTGAGAAAGGCTGACCATCGGCAGCGGCAAAAAACGTTGGTGGAAGCGGTTGACTTCTCGGGTGCCTACGTTTCCGCCGAGGCTGGAGGACCAGGTGACCAACCCCTGCAAGCTTTCCGGCCCGGCCAGATCGTAAATGACGTTGCGCTGGTTCTCGAATGCCGAGGCGGCGCGTAACCGGCCGCCTGGGAAACAAATGAAGTTGACGTCGTGTTTTTCGGCAGCATCTAGCAGCCCGGGCAGGAGCGCCTGGCTGGCCCCGGTATGCAGGCTGGCCAACAAAAAGCCAAGCGTTTGGCGTTTGTTTGAAGGGGGCATATTCGTCAAGGGCTATCCATCGGCCGGCTGGCTGTTTGAAATGCCGTACGGCGCTATCCACGGTATTCGTGCAGTAACGTTAGCGCTAACGCTCCTGTATAAGTATATATCAAAACTTGTAAAAAATCATCCATCAATTCTGCTGCCTCTGGCAGAAAAGCGCCGTGGAGTCGTTTTTGTCCAACACCAGGGCAGAAAAGTCCATATCGGGGTTTTTATAATGGTTTATGCTGGTGAACAGATGGATGACTCATCCTTTGAATCCCTTTTCCCTTTCGAGATGTTCCTGACCCCCAATAACTGGTCTGTGCGCATGGCGAACACGGTGCTTCGGCGTCATTCCCGGCAGAATGCTCGTTGGAATTACGAGCAGGGTCTTCAACTCAAAGCGCTGGTCGCTATCGGCGAGGCGACCTACGATCCGCAGTACGAAGACTTTGTACGCGACTGGGTAGACCAGTTCGTTGGAGAAGACGGCGACATCCGCACCTACCGCATCGAAGAGTACAGCCTCGATCAAATCAACCCCGGCAAGCTCCTCTTTCACCGCTACCGTGAGACGCACGAGGCGCGCTATGCCCGCGCCCTGCACACCTTGCGAACGCAGTTGAGCCAGCAGCCGCGTACACCAAGCGGTGGGTTTTGGCACAAGCAGATTTATCCGGATCAAATGTGGCTGGATGGCATATATATGGCGCAGCCGTTTTACGCCGAATACGCCAGCGTCTTCGGTGAGCCCGCCGTTTTCGATGATGTAGCCCACCAAATTTTGCTGATCGAGGCGCATACGCGCCATCCACAGAGTGGGCTGCTCTATCACGCCTGGAACGAAACACGTCGTGAAAAATGGGCCAACCCCGAAACCGGCTGTTCTCCACATTTTTGGGGGCGAGCCATGGGGTGGTTCGCCATGGCGCTGGTTGACGTGCTCGATCACTTTCCGGCCGATCACGCCCAGTCACCTGCCATTCTGGCCGTTTTGCAGCGCCTGGCCCAGGCCGTCGTGCGTGTACAGGACCCGGTGACCGGCTTATGGTACCAGGTGCTCGATCAGCCTGGCCGCCCCGGAAACTACCTCGAAGCCTCGGCTTCAGCCATGTTCGTATACGCCTTTGCCCGGGCGATGCGCAAGGGTTGGCTGCCTTCCGACTACCTTGCGGCGGCCCAGCGTGGTTACCGTGGGCTGCTGGAAAACCGTGTGAAGGTCGATGCGCAAGGGTTGTTGATTTTGGATGGAACCTGCCGTTCCACCGGTTTGGGCGGAGTGCCTTACCGGGATGGATCCTTCGAGTACTACATCAACGAACCGGTCGTGGCCGACGATCCCAAGGGCGTCGGGGTTTTCATTCTCGCAGCCCTGGAAATGGAAGAAAGCAGCACTTTCGAGTAAACAAACATGACAAAGTTCTCTAACGACAATTTCTTGAACGTGTGCACGTTTGGCGCTACCGGTGACGGCACGACCCTGGACATGGCTGCCTTGCAAGCGGCGCTGGACGCTTGCCAGCGGCAGGGCGGCGGGACCGTTTTTGTCCCGGCCGGCCGTTATGTCACCGGCCCCTTGTTCCTACACAGCCACACCACGCTGCATCTCGATGCCGGCGCCTGCTTGCTGGGCAGCGAAGACATCGCCCACTACCCCGTTCTCGACGGGCGCTGGGAAGGTAAGACGCAGCCGGCTTACGCTTCGCTGATCGGCGGCCAGCAGCTGGAAAACGTGACGATTACCGGCCGCGGGACAGTCGACGGCCGCGGCGCACACTGGTGGCAGCGTTTCCGCGAGAAATCGATTGCCTATCCACGCCCGCGCCTGATCGGCCTGGCGGCGTGCCGCAACGTGCTCATCGAAAATGTGACGCTGATCAACTCGCCCAGTTGGACCGTCAACCCCGTGCGTTGCGAGAATGTGACCGTGCGTGGTATTACCATCGACAATCCGCCCGATTCGCCGAACACCGACGGCATCAATCCCGATTCGTGCCGCTGGGTGCGCATTTCCGATTGCCACATCAGCGCGGGCGACGACTGTATCACGCTGAAGTCGGGCGTCGAGGCCGAAGCGCCGGAACTGCGCGTGCCCTGCCGCGACATTGCAATTACCAACTGTACGCTGGCACGTGGGCACGGCGGGGTGGTGATCGGCAGTGAGATGAGCGGCAACGTGCAGAACGTGGTCATCGCCAACTGTATCTTCATAGGCACCGACCGCGGTATCCGTCTCAAGTCGCGCCGCGGGCGGGGTGGGGTGGTGGAAGATATTCGTGCCACCAACCTCATTATGGAAGGCGTACGCTGCCCGCTGACGATGAACCTGTACTATGCCTGCGGCGCATGGGGCGACGCACAGGTGGCCGACCGGGATGCGCACCCGGTGGATGCCGGCACGCCCCATTTCCGGCGCATTCACATCGGCCAGATCAGCGCCCGCCAGGTTACCCTGGCCGCCGGTTTTCTCTACGGCCTGGCCGAAGCGCCCGTGGAAGACATTTCGCTGACCGATGTCAGCATCAGTCTGGCCGGTGAAGCCGAAGCCAGCCAGGTGGAAATGGCCGATGGTCTCGAGCCGATGTGCCGGGCCGGCTTTTTCGTGCGTAATGCCCGCAGCGTGCGCCTGGAGCGGGTTGACATCCGCGGCCAGGAAGGCCCGGCCTTGTTGATTGCCGATTGCAGCGACGTTCGTGTTGACGGCAAACTTTTTCAATCTTCGTGAGTTTTTTGGAGGTGCCCGCAAAAAAATGCTTTTCACACCCTTCACCCCCGTTCCCCATCGGTTTACCCCAATCTTGTCAGACAAGGAAGGATGAAATATGAAAACGTTCAACCGTTCTGTTTGGAAAGCGCTTTCTGTAGCGCTGGTGTTGGTGTTCGTCTTGGGCGCGTGCGCCGCGCCGACACCTGAAATCGTCGTTCAGACTCAGGTCGTCAAGGAGACCGAAATCGTCGAAAAAGTGGTCAAAGAGACCGAAGTGGTCGAGAAAGTGATCGAGATCACGCCCGAACCGATCTCGAAGTACAGCGAAGCGCCGCAGTTGGCCGAGCAGGTTGCGGCCGGGGAATTGCCCGCGGTGGATGAACGCCTGCCGGACAATCCGCTGATCGTCCTGCCGGTTGAATCGATCGGCCAATACGGCGGTACCTGGCACCGTGGCTGGCGTGGGATCAACGACTTCCACTGCTACGGCCGCATCGTTTACGAAACCGTCCTGCGCTGGCCGCGCGATCCTTCGGACCCCGTGCAGCCCGGCCTGGCCGAAAAATGGGAATGGTCGGCCGACGGCAAGGAACTGACCCTCTATTTCCGCAAGGGCCTCAAGTGGTCGGATGGTGAACCTTTCACGGTCGATGATGTCATCTTCTGGTGGGAAAACATCGAGAACGATACCAATATCACCCCCTCCATCCATGCTGAATGGATCGTCAAAGGCGAGCCGATGAAGCTCGAAAAGCTGGATGACATGACCATCAAGCTGATCTTCGCCGCACCTAACGGCCTGGCCGAAACCGTCGGCCTGGCCTTCCACGGCAACCAGTGGCCGTTGGGCTTCGAGCGTTTTGGTTTCTTCGCCCCCAAGCACTACCTCGAACAGTTCCACCCCACCTTCAACAAAGACGCCACCTACGAACAGTTCGAAGAGAAGGCTTCAGAGTACAACATCGAACGCCCGGCCATGACCCCCTGGGTGATCACCGACTGGGCCGAGGGCGCCGATCACATGACCGCCACCCGCAACCCGTACTATTGGAAGGTGGATGTCGAAGGCAAGCAGTTGCCCTATATCGACGAAGTTTATTTCTACCTGGTGCAGGATAACACCGCCATCACCACCCTGGCTTTGCAGGGCCAGATCGACATGCAGCACCGCGGCCTGGCGCTGGCCGACTACACCGTCTTCGTCGAGAACGCCGACGCTGGCGACTACGAGGTTTACCTGTGGAATGTGGCCCAGGCTTCCGGCCTGACCTTCTTCCCCAACCAGAGCTACGATGACCCCGCTTACCGCGAGCTGCTGCAGAACCTCAAGTTCCGCCAGGCGCTCTCACTGGCGATGGATCGTGACCTGATCAACCAGGTCGTCTTCCTGAACCAGGGTGTGCCCCAAACGATCAGCGTGGTGAAAGATTCGTCTCTCTACCAGCCCGACATCGCCGAATCCTACGCCCAGTACGATCCCGACATGGCGATCAGCCTGATCGAAGAGATCGGCCTGAAGAAGGGTGGCGACGGTTTCTATACCTTTGCCGATGGTTCTCCGCTCGAACTGGTCATCGAGACCAGCTACACTTCCGGCTCGCTGCTGGACGGCATCACGCTTGTGGCCGAAGCCTGGACGGAACTTGGCATCAAGACGCGTGTCGAAAGCATGTCTCGTGAAGTTTTCTGGCCCAAGGCCGGCGCCAACGAGGTCATGATCTCCGTCTGGACCACCGACCGCGGCCTGGTGCCGATGATCGACCCGATCTACCAGTTCCCCTTCGACGAGCGTTCGTGGATGGCCCCCGCCTTCGGCATCTGGTACAAGTCGGGCGGCCAGGACGGCCAGGAACCGAACGAAGCCTTCAAAGGCTTGATGGATCTCTACGACGAGTATCGCCTGACGGTGGACCCTGACAAACAGCTCGAACTGGCCAAGGAAATCGTACGCCAGACGACCCTCAACCTGAACGTGCTGCAAACGGTGGGCATGAGCCCCTCGCCAACCGTGGTGAAGAAGAACTTCCACAACGTTCAGAAAAACCATACGTCCGACTGGCTGATCATGACCCCCGGCACGATGGATCCCAGCCACTTCTGGATGGAACAACCCTAAACAGGGCTTTCGTATCATGATTGTGGGGGCGTGAACACTCACGCCCCCACCCTTGCATCCTGCGGTACGTTTTGTGCTGCGATTGGAGTTCGTTATGGCCAATTACATCCTTCGGCGCATCCTGGGCATGGTTCCGACTTTGTTTATCATTTCGATAGTTACTTTTATCATTATTTTGCTCCCGCCGGGCGATTTTTTTACGACCTTGCAGGCAGAGATGGCCGCCACCGGCGGCGGCCAGGACAAAGAAACGATCAAGAAATTGCAGGAAATCTACGGCCTCGATCAACCGCCGATCGTTCAATACTTTAAATGGATTGCCGGCTTCCCGCGCCTCGACTTTGGTTACTCTCTCGAGTGGGGTGCGCCGGTGTGGCGTGTGATTGCCAGCAAGCTCGGCTATACGGTTTTTGTGGGCTTCCTGTCCGTTTTGTTTATGGCTTTGGTCGCCATTCCTATTGGCGTCTATTCTGCCACGCACCAGTATTCTTTCGGTGATAACGCCCTTTCGGCGATCGGTTTTCTGGGATTGAGCATCCCGGGTTTTTTGCTGGCATTGGTGTGGATGTTCGTGGGAATTACCATTCTGCGCATCCCGGTGGGGGGAGTCTTTTCCGAAGGCATGGCGGATGCGCCCTGGAGCCTGGAAAAGGTCTGGGACTATGTGATTCACCTGCTGCCGGCTGTGGTAATTCTTGGCCTGTCCAGCACGGCCCAGATCCAGCGCATCATGCGCAGCAGCCTGCTCGACATCCTGGGCCAGCAGCACATCACGACGGCCCGCGCCAAGGGCCTGCGCGAGCGCAAGGTGATCGACAAGTATGCGGTGCGCGTGGCGATCAACCCGGTTATTACGGTCCTGGCGCTCGAAATGTCCAAGGTGATCAATACGTCGGTGCTGGTCGGTATCGTGATGATGCTGCCGACGCTGGGGCCGATTTTTCTGCGTTCTTTGCTCAGCCAGGATATGTACCTGGCCGGGACGATTTTGTTGTTCTCGACCCTCTTGTTGATGGTTTCGAATCTGATTGCCGATATCGTGTTGGCCTGGGTAGACCCACGCATCACGTACAGCTAAGACGGAGTTGCTGATGTCACAAAAAGAGCCACAAACCAAGTCTGATGAAATTTACCGGCTTTACCAACAGCTCGATCGCCGCGCCCTGGGTGATGCGGACCCCGATAGCGAAAAGGCAGCCCAGGCTGACCGCATGTTTGCCGCCTCACAGTGGCAGCTCATGTGGCGCAAGTTCCGGCGCAACAAAGCGGCCCTGATCGGCGGCGTGAGCATCCTGCTTTTTTATCTGGTGGCCTTGCTGGGGGATTTTATTTCTCCCTACACGCTGACGACGCGTTTCCGCAACCACATCCTGATGCCGCCGCAGCGCGTTTACCTGTTCGATAATGGCGCGCTGCGCCCGCACGTGCTGGATATGGACCTCGAAATCGACGCCAACCTGCGAAAAAACTACGCGCCCAATCCAAATGAGAAGCTCTACTTACAGTTTTTCGCCAGAGGTGAACCCTACAAGCTGCTCGGCGTGATTCCGGCCAGCCGTCACCTGTTCCTGGTCGAAGGCGATGCACCGGTTGCCATCATGGGTACCGATCGCCAGGGGCGCGACCTGTTTTCCCGCGTCGTTCTGGGCAGCCAGATTTCGCTGACGATTGGCCTGCTGGGCGTCTTGCTCAGCCTGGTTTTCGGTTCGGTGCTGGGGCTGGTTTCGGGGTATTTTGGCGGCTGGATCGACGAACTGATCCAGCGCGTGATCGAACTGGTGCGTTCGATCCCGTCGGTGCCTTTGTGGATGGCGATGTCTGCCATCATTCCCAGCGAGTGGGGGGAGTTGCAGCGTTACTTTGCTATCACGTTGATCCTATCGTTGATCGGTTGGACCTGGCTGGCGCGCCAGTTGCGCGGCTCGGTGTTCTCACTGCGCGGTGAAGATTTCGTGCTGGCTTCCAACCTGGCCGGTGCCAACGATCGCTGGATCATCTTTCGCCACCTGCTGCCGGCGACCTTCGGGCACATCATCGTCGTTTCGACGCTGGCCATGCCGGCCATGATCCTTTCGGAGACCTCGTTGAGCTACCTGGGCCTCGGGCTGCGCCCTCCCATCACCAGTTGGGGCGTGCTCTTGCAAGAATCGCAGAACCTTTCGGCGATTGCGCTCTACCCCTGGTTGTTTATCCCGGCGGTGGTTCTGGCCATCTGCATCCTGGCTTTCAGCTACCTGGGCGACGGGATGCGTGACGCGGTCGACCCCTATACGATTTAGAGGTGGCGTATGCAAACAGAAAACTATCTGCTGAGTATCGAAGAACTAAAAACCTACTTCCGTACCCTGGATGGAACCGTACGCGCCGTCGACGGCGTGACGATGAAGATCAAGCCCGGCGAAACGCTGGGTGTGGTCGGTGAATCGGGCTGCGGCAAGAGCGTGACGGCGCATTCGGTCTTGCGCCTGCTGCCGCGCACCTCGCGCATCGCGGGCGGGAAGATCAATTTTTGGGGCATTGGCCGCCAGGAGCCGGTGGACCTGACCACCGTCGACCCCAACGGCGATGCGATCCGTGCCATCCGCGGGAACGAGATCGCCATGATCTTCCAGGAGCCGCTGACTTCACTTTCTCCGGTTCACACCGTCGGGCACCAGATCGCCGAAGCGGTGGAACTACACCAGAGCGTAAGCCGGCAGGAAGCCGCCGAGCGGGCCGTCGAAATGCTGGCCGCCGTGGGCATTGCCTCGCCCCGCCAGCGTGCCAACGAATACCCGCACCAGTTTTCGGGCGGCATGCGCCAGCGGGCGATGATCGCCATGGCGCTCTCCTGCAACCCCTCACTTTTGATCGCTGATGAGCCGACCACCGCCCTCGACGTGACCATCCAGGCGCAAATTTTGGACCTGATGAACAAGCTGAGAGAAACCTATAACACGGCGATCATGATCATCACCCACAATCTGGGTGTGGTCGCCGAAATGAGCGACCGCGTGGCCGTCATGTACATGGGCAAGATCGTCGAAGACGCCGACGTGCGCACGGTCTTCCGCCAGCCACTGCACCCTTACACCATCGGGCTGATGCGTTCGATCCCTCACCTGGGCGCGCACGTCAAAGACCGCCTGACGCCCATTCCCGGCACGGTGCCCGATCCCTACTCGATTCCGCAGGGCTGCGCCTTTGGCCCGCGCTGCCCGGCCTTCCAACCGGGCAAGTGCGAACAAGATGTGCCGCTGCTCGAAGTCGAGCCGGGCCATTTTGTCCGCTGCACGCTTTACATGCATGAGGTATCCCAATGAACCAAGCCGCACAATCCCAACCGGTCTTGTTGGAAGTGAAGAATCTCAAAAAGCACTTTCCGATTCAAAGGGGCCTCTTGAAAAAGATCGTCGGGCATGTACGCGCCGTGGATGGGGTCGATTTCTTCATCCGGGAGGGCGAAACGCTCGGCCTGGTCGGCGAATCGGGCTGCGGCAAGACGACTACCGGTCGCCTGATCCTGCGTGCCATCGAACCAACCGAAGGGGAGTTGATTTATTGCAAAGACGATCGGATGGTAAACTTGCTCCAACTGACGCGCACCGAGTTGAAACCCTACCGGCGTGAGATGCAGATCATCTTTCAGGACCCCTTCTCGTCGCTCAACCCGCGCATGACCGTGCTCGATATCGTCAGCGAGCCGCTTCAGATTCACGGCATCGCCTCCGGTGACGAACTCAAAGATCAGGTGCGTGACCTGTTGCAGGCCGTCGGTCTGCGCGCCCAGCACATGAATCGCTATCCTTACGCGTTCAGCGGCGGGCAGCGCCAGCGCATCGGTATCGCACGCGCCCTGGCGCTGCGCCCGAAGTTGATCGTTTGCGACGAGCCGGTCTCCGCTCTGGATGTTTCCATCCAGGCGCAGACGCTCAACTTGCTGGAAGACTTGCAGAAAGACTTCGGCCTGACGTACCTCTTTATCGCGCACGACCTCTCGGTCGTCCAACACATCAGCAACCGCGTGGCCGTGATGTACCTGGGAAACATCGTCGAACTGGCCGACGCACAGGTCCTGTACAGCAACCCCCGCCACCCTTACACCGAGGCTCTACTCTCTGCGGTGCCGCGTACCGACCCCGACATGGTGACCAACCGCATTGTCCTCGAAGGAGATGTGCCCAGCCCGGCTAACCCGCCTTCCGGTTGCAAATTCCACCCGCGCTGCCGTTTCGCGCAGGGCATCTGTAAGCAAGAAAACCCCGAGTGGCGTCAAGCGGCTCCCGATCACTGGGTGGCCTGCCATCTTTCCGAATCGCTGGTACTGTCGGGCCTTTCATAGAAAAGCGAGCCACATGCCTGCCGTCCAATCCTTGCTCTTTCCTCCTGCACAGCCCGATGCCTTGCTGGCGCAAATCCGCCAGTCGCCGTCCGCCGCGCGGTTGCGCGCAGCGTTGCGTGCAGCCGTCCCCGCACTGGCACCCATCCCGCAGACGACGTACACGCTTTACCGCGAGTTCGAAAACACCGGCCAGCGGGATGGCTACCAGGCGCCTTACTATCTCAAGCGCGCCATGTTGACGCGGGCCGTCGTCGAGTTCATCTTCGGCGACGATACCATGCGCGACGCCGTTCACGATTTGCTGTGGAGCATCTGCGAAGAAACGACCTGGGTGCTGCCAGCGCATGAAGAACAGGGGCCTGATTTTTGGGAACTGCACCCCACACCGCGCACCTGGCCGTGGGGCAGCAACAGCCTGCTGACGCGTGCCCCCGACTCGATCGACTTGTTCGCCGCCGAAACGGGCGCCAGCCTGGCCGAAACAATCTTCCTGATCGGCGATCGCCTGGCTCCCGAGGTGGTGCAGCGGGTGCGTCAGGAGGTCGTGCGGCATCTCCTCGATCCCTACCTGGCCTACGGGCGCAGGCACTGGTGGTACCGCGGCGCCTTGAACTGGAACGGGGTTTGCAACGGCGCCATCGGCCTGGCCTTCCTGCGCCTGGAAAAGGACCCACAGCGCCTTTCCGATGCCATCGAAATGGTGCTGGAAGGCTTCGATGCTTACATCGCCACCGGCTTCGAGCCGGACGGCGGTTCGATCGAAGGACCCAGTTACTGGAATTACGGCCTGATGTACTACGTCACCGTAGCCGAACTGCTGCGTGAACGTACCGGCGGGCGGCTCGATCTGCTCGCTGCACCGCGCATGAAGGCGATTGCCCGCTACCCGTTGGCGATGGCCCTCGCCCCTGGCATCTACAACAACTTCGGCGACGCCACCGAGCAGAACGCCCTGCAGCCCGGCATCGTGCAGAAGCTGGCCGAGCGCACGGGTGTGACCGATTTGCGCTGCCTGTTGATCGAGCCGGATGACCTGGCCGGGCGCGGCGCCCTGGCCTCCAAGCTGGCGATCACCTTGCGCGATTTCGCCTGGTGGGATGGCGATTTGCGTTCCTTCCCGGACAGCGCCTACCAGGACGCCTACCTTCCCGACTGCGCTATCGTCAAGCTCGGCGCTCAAAGGCCGGGGAAGGAACGTGTCCTGCTTGTGGCCAAGGCCGGCCATAACGACGGCCATCACAGTCACACCGACGTCGGCCATTTCGTCGTCAACGTCGCCGGTGAGAGCCTGCTGTGCGACCCCGGGCGCGGCCTGTACAGCCGGGAATACTTCCGCCGGCAGCGTTACGACAACCTGTTCAACAATTCTTTCGGCCACAGCGTGCCGTGTATTGGCGGGCAGTTGCAGTCCCCCGGTCCCGAGTTTGGCGGCCGGCGCCGCTTTTACGGCACGATCGTCGAGCAGGGCCAGTCGGGCGAAGCCAAAAAGGTGGTGATCGATTTTCACACCGCCTACGACCTGCCTGCACTGGTGCTGGCCCGGCGTACCCTGACGCTGGATGCTGCCGGTGTCGTTTGCCTGCACGATCGGTTCGAATTTCAGGACGATCCGCTCGAAATCGAAGAAGCCTTCGTCACCTGGAAGCGTGTGGAAGTCCTTGGCAGCACGGCCATCCTCCATGGCGAACGAACCGGCCTGCGCTTGCACATCGCCGAACCGGCCGGCGCAGTTTTCACGTCGCTTTCGCTCGCCGAAGAATGCCGCCGCAACCGCCGCGCGGGAATGCTAACCCGGCTGGCGGTTGCGCTCCCGCGCGGGGCGGCGACCTTTACGATGCAAATATCGGATAACGTTCGGTAATCTCATACCCCATTCCTAGGAGGCACCTGATGAAATATCATTCCCCGCTCACTTCTAACCCGGGTCTCAACACCCTACCCTACAACCCATGCAAACTGCTCGACTTCAACTTTCTCAAGCTGGCCGCAGGCGAAACGCACAACGCCGGCAGCGGCGGGCGTGAAATCCTGGCCGTGATTTTGGGCGGTAAGGCGACGTTTACGGTCAACGGTGTCACGTTCGAAAAAGTCGGCGGGCGGCCGAACGTTTTCAACGGCAAACCGCATTCGGTCTACATCCCGGCCGGCGCGCAGTACACCATCCAGGCCGAGGGCGCGGTGGAAATCGCCCTGCCGAGCGCCCCCAGCGACGAAACGGGCATCCAGCCGTACGTGATCGCCCCGTCGCAAGTGGCCAACGGCATCTGGGGCGCGGCCAACTTCAAACGCTATTACCACCAGATTCTGACGCTGGCCTCCCAGCCTGACCTGCCGGCCCGCCGCCTGATCGTCGGCGAGACGCTCACGCCCAGCGGCAACTGGAGCACCTACCCGCCCCACAAGCACCAGGTGGACGATCTGCCGCGCCAGGCCTATCACGAGGAAATGTACTTCTTCAAGGTCAACCCGGGCGACGGTTTCGGCATCTGCCATTACTACAATGAGGAAGGCGAAGAAGAAAACTTTACCGTGCGCGACAACAGCATCCACATGATGCCGCGCGGTTATCACACGGTGGTCAGCGCTCCCGGTTACACCACCTATTACCTGTGGTTCCTGGCCGGCACGCAGCGCGTCCAGGCCACGGTCGACGATCCTACCTTGGGCTGGGTGACGAAAACGATTCCCATGCTGAAAGAACTGGGCCACTAGAACGTGAAGCGTGACGGAGGATGGGCGGAAGGCCATCCTCCGTCACGCTTTTCTTTTTTGTACATTTTCCAAAGGACTGCTCACCATGATTCTCGATCTCTTCAAACTCGACCACAGAACTGCGCTCGTAACCGGTGCCGGGCGCGGGCTGGGGCAGGCAATGGCCGTTGCCCTGGCCGAAGCCGGCGCAGACGTCGCCGGGCTGGATGTTATCCCGATGGATGAAACGGCCAGCCAGGTGCAAGCGCTCGGGCGGCGCTTCTTGCCGTTGACGGCCAACCTGCTCGAGGCGCACGCCGAAGACATGGCCGCCGCCGTCAAACAGGTTGTCGATGGCCTGGGTGGGCTGGACATCCTCGTCAACAATGCCGGCGTCATCCGCCGCGCGCCGGTGCTAGAATTCAGTGAGAAAGACTGGGACGACGTGATGCAGATCAACCTCAAGGCCGTCTTTCTGCTGTCGCAGGCCGCCGGGCGCGTGATGGCCGAACGCGGCAGGGGCAAGATCATCAACGTCGCCTCGATGCTTTCCTTCCAGGGCGGTATTCGCGTGCCGTCTTACACGGCCTCGAAGAGCGGCGTGGCCGGCATTACCCGCCTGATGGCCAACGAACTGGCCATCAAGGGTTTGAACATCAACGCCATTGCCCCCGGTTACATGGCCACCGACAACACCGCTCCCCTGCGCGCCGACAGCGAGCGCGCCACATCGATCCTCGATCGCATCCCGGCCGGCCGTTGGGGCGAACCCGCCGACCTGATGGGCGCGGTCGTTTTCCTGGCTTCGGCCGCCTCCGACTACATGAACGGCGCCATTGTGCCGGTCGATGGCGGCTGGCTGACACGATAAGGAAACCCATGAGTACATTCCAGTACGCCGATTTGCCTGTTGCCACCACCCGCCCGGGCGCCGAGCGCCGCATTGCCCACACGGACAACCTGATGCTGGTGATCTTCGATTTCACGGATGGCCCCAAAAGCGAACCCGACCCGCCGCACCAGCACCCACACGAGCAGGTCAGCTACGTGGCTGAAGGCGAAATTCTCTTCTTCCTGGGCGATGAACCGCCCGTCCATCTCGTTCCCGGCGACGGCTACACCGTTCCACCGGACGTTCCCCACTGCATTCAACTCCTCACCGCCCGTGTCCGCCTGGTAGATGCCTTCACCCCCCTGCGCCAGGACTTCCTCGCCTGACGCATCCTTTTCTCACTTTCCATCCTGGAGCTTCTCATGATCGGTCAAACCTGGCCTTCCGAAATGCGTACCTTCACCGATGTTAAAACCGGCCGCACGATCCGCCAACTGACGCAGACCGGCAACAATGTCCACTTGTACTTCACCGAAAACTCCTTCGTGCGCGGCAAAAACGAGATCATTTTTCTCTCCGACCGCGCCAGCGGCGTCGCGAAACTTCCTGAAGAACACCCGCATACCAACATCTTCCGTATGGACCTGGACACCGGTGTGATCACCCAACTGACCGATGAACCGATGGCCTCCGATGCCAACCAGCACGCCGGCCCAATCGGCAGTGTGACGAAGACACCCGACGGCCAGATCGTCGTCTACAAGACCGGCAACCAGATCAAGAAGCTGGACACCCTCAGCGGTGAAACGACCATTTTGTACACCGAGACCGGTGGTTACAATCTGGGTGCGCCGTCCATCGCCGCCAACCGCCGTTACGTGGCCTTTTGCCGCAACGAAGATGTTGCCGTCGAAGACGGGCCGAACTATACCGGCTTCAAAGAGCGCTTTTACCGGGTCAAGGACGGCCGCATTACGCTGGCCTACCTGGACGGCTCGGGCTGGTTCGATGTTTTCAAGGACACGCATCAGGTGGGCCACTTCCAGTTCTGCCCCGACGACGGCACGATCGGTTCGTTCTGCCACGAAGGCCCCTGGCACCTGGTGACGCAGCGCATGTGGCTGCTCGATTTTATCGCCCGCACCGTCTACCCCTGCTTCCGCCAGAGCGAGATCGACTCGGTCGGCCACGAATTCTGGACGCGTGACGGCTACATCTTCTTCGACAACCGCGGGCCGGGTCACGATGGCACGATCACATCCAGCCGTACGCAGGCCGTGGCCACCGACGTGGCTGTCAAGCAGCAGGAGCGCTTCGTGCCTTTCGTTGGCCTGGCGGACCGGCAGGGGAACGTCGTGCGCCGCATCGAGATGCCTTACTACACCAACCACTACCACGCCAATCCCAACAACAGCTACCTGGTGGGCGATGATGTCGACGACCTGGTGCTGATCGACATCACCAAAGAACCCGCCAGCCTGGAAGTGCTCTGCAATCACAGAACTTCCTGGCACACGCAGAGCGCCCACTGCCACCCCACCTGGTGTTGGGATGGCAGGCAGATCCTTTACGCTTCGGACTACGTCGACGGCAATCACGCGCATCGCAGGGTCAATCTGTACCTGGTAGAACCGTAGCACGAGCTTGGCGCAGGTGAAGCGAAGACGTCGAGACAGATGATAAGTGTATGGTGGTGAATGAATGAGAGCCGGTATTCTTTTCAATGACTTCGATATCCGCGTCGCTGATGCCCCCGATCCGCAGCCTGGGCCGGGCGACGTGTTGATCCAATCTCACTTCGCCGGGATTTGCGGTACCGATTTGCACATCTACCGCGGCGAGTTCCACAGCCGGGTGGCTTTCCCGGCCATCCAGGGGCACGAATTCGGCGGCGTGGTGGTGGATGCCGGGCGCGAGGTGACCCGCTTCAAAGCGGGCGACCGCGTCGTGGTCGACCCGATCGTCTCCTGCCACGCCTGCCCGGCCTGCCTCGAGGGCCACGTCAACGCCTGCCGCACGCTCAAGCTTTACGGGGTCGATTTGCCCGGCGGCTTCGGCCAATACATCGCCGTCCCGGCCGCTCATGTCTTGCCGCTTCCCGAAGCCGTCCCGATGCCGTTCGCCCCGATGGTCGAGATGTACGCCCTCGGCCACCACATCTTAGGGCGAGGGCGCATCCAGCCGGGTGAGACGGTGGCCATCCTGGGTGCAGGCAAGCTGGGGCTTTCGATCCTGGATGTGCTCTGCCACACGGCCAGCCCTTCGTACGCCTTCGTCACCGACGTGCAGCCCTATCGTCTGGACGTGGCCCGCCGGCTCGGCGCCGGCGAGGCCATCGACCTGCGCGCACAGGACCCCGTACAGTGCGTCCTGGAGGCAACCGGCGGCGTGGGGGTAGACTGTGTGATCGAAGCCGTCGGCCATTATCACCTCGTCGATGGGCAGGAGGCCCCGCTCTCGCAAGCCGTGAAGATGATCCGCAGCGGTGGCCGCATCGTGACGGCCGGCCTGGGCGAACAGCTTTCTGCCGTGCATTTCAAGACGCTCGTGCTCAAGGAAGCGCAAATCATCGCTTCACGCGTAACGTGCGGTGAATTCCCGCGGGCGATCCGCATGATGGAAAAGGGCCTGCTGCACCCCGACCTGCTCGTTACCGGGCAGGCGCCGATGCACCAGGTGGCAGCGGCCTTCCAGCAGGTGGATCGGGAAGACCCCTGTACGATCAAAATGGTGCTTGATGTTCAAAGTATTTGAGCGCTGGCTTGCTGGCCGGGCAAGCCGCAAAAATCCTCGGGGCGGTTAATCCGCATTCCGAAGCCACGAGCGTGATGATGAGGCACGGCGGAAGCAAAGCGTTGGCGTCTGTGGTAAGTTTTGTAATGAAGAAACGCATTGACGAAAGCACGTGCTTTGATTAAAATACGTTAGCGCTAACGTTAACCTTGTGTTCCCATGAGTCAAACTATTCCACTCTCCACCCGGCTTCACTGCATCACCCAACGCTATGCCCGCACGCTGGCCCTGCTGGCGGCCATCCTGGCGGGGATTCTGATCCCGCAGGCGCAGGCGTTTTCAGCGTGGATCCAGTATTTCGTCTTTGGGATGTTGTTTCTCTCGTTCGTCGGTTTGCAGTTCGACCGCCGCGCCTTACGGCCGAGTTTGCTGGTCGTGCTGCTGGCGAACGTCTGCGTGGCGTTGGTCGCGTTTGCGCTGCTCGCTCGGGTGGATAAGACCCTGGCCCTGGCCGGTTTCATGACCGGGATCACGCCGACGGCGATCGCCGCGCCGGTAGTGATCGCCCTGCTCGAACGGCGCGTGGCGTACGTGGTGATGGCCGTCTTGCTCAACAATGTTGCGATTGCGCTGTTGGTCCCTTTTCTGCTGCCGTGGCTGGCGGGCGGCCAGGTAGCCATTTCGATGTGGGAAGTGCTGGGGTCGGTGCTCAAGGTGGTCATCTTACCGCTGGTTCTTGCCCGCTTGGTGCACCACCTGCCCGAGTTTGCGCAAAAGCCTGTTTACCGGGCCAAGCGCTTTACGTTCGTCCTGTGGATGTCCTCCTTGTTCCTGGTGACTTCCAAGGCGTCCCATTTTCTCTATAACAACGTTTCGGTCCCCTGGACGCTGCTGGCGCAGATCGCCGCTACCTCGTTCGTCCTGTGCCTGATCAATTTCAGCCTGGGAGCGCTGATCGGTGGGCGGGAATTCCGCCGCGAAGCCAGCCAGGCGCTCGGGCAGAAGAACCTTTCTTTCACCATCTGGTTGGCGTTGACATTTGTCAATCCCGTTGTGGCCCTTGGCCCCACGTTTTACGTAATCTTCCACAACCTGTACAACTCGTTCCAGTTATATGTCTTTGCGAAAGAAAAGGTGCGTGACGTTAATGAGTAAACTTTATCTCTCTCCCGATCGTTATTTCGGCCCTGACCCCAAGCAGAAAGTGTTTGCCCAGCATCTCTACCAACTGGTGGAAAACTTGCCGCTGGTTTGCCCGCATGGGCACGTGGACCCGCGCCTGTTTGCCGACCCGGACTACGCCTTCGGTTCGCCGACGGAACTGCTGATCGTTCCCGATCACTACGTGTTCCGTATGCTCTACTCGCAGGGCATCCCCCTGGAAAAACTGGGCGTGCCGCGGCGTGACGGCGGCCCGGTGGAAACCGATCCGCTGGTCATCTGGCAGACCTTTGCCGAGAATTTTCATCTCTTTCGCGGCACACCCAGCGGCATGTGGCTGGCCCACGAATTGCACGATGTCTTTGGCATTCAGGAGAAACTCGACGGTGAGTCAGGCCACCGCATTTACGATCAGATCGCCGAGAAGCTGGCCTCACCGGCTTTTCGGCCGCGGCTGATGTTCGAGCGTTTCAATATCGAAGTGCTGTCGACGACCGACGCTGCCAGCGACGACTTGCGTTATCACCAGGCGATCCGCGATTCCGGTTGGGAAGGGCGTGTGATCCCTTGCCTCCGCCCTGACGGGGTCGTCAACCTCGATATCGTCAACTGGCGCGGCAACCTCGATGCCTTGAGCGCCGCCTGCGGGCAGGAGATCGGCTCGTACGCCGGGTTGGTCGCTGCGCTCGAGCAGCGCCGCGCCTACTTCAAGCAAATGGGCGCCACCGCAACCGATCACGCCGCCCTGACGGCGTATACCGAAGAGCTTTCTGCCCGTGAAGCCGAAGAAATCTTCCAGCGGGCGCTGAAAGGCCAGGCCAGCGCCGAAGATGCCACCCGTTTCACCGGCCACATGCTGATCGAGATGGCGCGCATGAGCGCCGAAGACGGCCTGGTGATGCAAATTCACGTTGGGTCGTACCGCAACCACAACCCGCAGGTTTTCGAGCGTTTCGGCCTCGACAAAGGCTGCGATATTCCCGTTCGCGGCGAGTTCACCCGCAATCTCAAACCGCTGCTCGACCGCCACGGCAGCAATGCCGATCTGACGGTCATCCTGTTCACCCTCGACGAGAGCACCTACGCACGCGAGTTGGCAACCCTGGCCGGCCACTACCCGGCGCTGCGCCTCGGTCCGCCGTGGTGGTTCCACGACAGCCCCAACGGCATGATGCGCTATTTTGACCAGGTGATGGAGACTGCCGGGCTGTACAACACGGTCGGTTTCAACGACGACACGCGTGCCTTCCCCTCGATCCCTGCCCGCCATGACGTCTGGCGCCGCGTATCGGCCAACTGGCTCGCCGGCATGGCGGCGCGCGGCATGCTGGAGATGGCCGACGCCGAGGAGATGATCCGCGATCTGGCGGTACGCCTGGTGAAGAAGGCCTACAAGTTATAGCCTGGCGGGTGAACCGGAAAGTCTTGCCTTTTCGGCCGGTTGCGGTTCACTACCTGCATCTTACGACGGAGAATTTATGCCTACCCCCTTTCTTTCTTCTTTGAACATCTCGCCTCGTTCGCTCGTGGTTCACGAGGGCGTGGAGTATGCGTTGACGGGTGCACAGATGGCCGTTTTTGCGCCGGCCGCTGCGCCGGCGCTGGCCGCTTTCGAAGGCCAATGCAGCGAGACGGCGGGCGGCGCATTGCTGCTCGGCCCGCTTAGCCCCAAGAATGCTGCGGCTTTGCGGGCGCAGTTGCCCTGGCTGCGCCCGCAGCCGCACGGTTTGAAGACCTCCGCCGGGATGGGCGACCGCCTTGGCCTGGCCACCCCCGGGCATGTGCGGGCAGTCGTCGCTGCCGGCGGCAAAATCGCCCCGATTTTCGCCCAGCAGTCCATCCGCGAGATGAGCCGCACCGGGCGCTCGCCGCAGCAGGTGATGGACGACGCCACCTGGGGCATCTTCGCCGAAGGCTGGCGCGGGGGCGTTGGCGCCGATGCCGATCATCTGAAAACGCCTGAAGACATCGATGCCTGCCTCGCCGCCGGTTTCACTTTCTTCACCGTCGATCCCGGCGCTCACGTCAACAATGCGGCCGAGACGGCCGGCCTGAACGAACTGCGCCAACTGGCCGGGCAGCTGCCCGCCGAAGTGCAGCCGCAGGCGAGCGGGCTGGCCGGAAAGCGCTTCGCCGTGGAAACGCAGGTGGGAACCCCCGCCGTCCTTTTCGACGAAGCCACGTTGTTCAAAGCCGCCGTCAAATATGGCGGGGCCGTCGCCCACGTGGCCGCCATGTACCAGCACCTGATCCGGGCGGCTGCCGGGCGTCCGGTGGAACTGGAAGTCTCGGTAGACGAGACCGACCTGCCCACCTCGCACGCCGAGCACTTTTACATCGCCAGTGAACTCAAGCGCCTGGGGGTGCAGTGGGTCAGCCTGGCGCCGCGTTATATCGGCCATTTCGAAAAGGGCGTCGACTACATCGGTGATTTGGCCGCCTTCGAAGCCGATTTTGCCGGACACGCCGCCATCGCCCGCCAATTGGGCCCTTACAAGCTCAGCCTGCATTCCGGTTCGGACAAATTCAGCATTTACCCGATTGCCGCCCACCTGACGCAGGGCCTCGTCCACCTCAAGACGGCCGGCACCAGCTATCTCGAGGCCCTGCGCACGATCGCCGCGCTCGCCCCGCTCTTTTTCCGCCAGTTGTACGTCTTTTCGCGCCAGCGCTACGAAACCGACAAGGTCAGCTACCACGTTTCTGCCCAGTTGGACCGCGCCCCGCTGCCGGAAGATGTATCCGTCTGGCCTGGCCTGCTCGATCAGTTCGATGCCCGCGAAATCCTTCACGTTACCTTTGGTTCGGTGCTGACGGACAAGAAACCGGATGGCTCGTTGCGCTTCTACGACCGCTTCGTACAGATTTTGCGCGATAACCCCGAAGCCTACGCCGGCAACCTGGAGAAGCACTTCATGCGCCACCTGGCGCCGTTTGTGGCCGAAATTTAATGGTCTTCCGGGTTGAGCGTGAGGAATCCCTTTTACGGCGAAGCCGGGAGAGCCAAATTTAATCATACCAGGCGAGATGGAAGTTCGCCTTACGAGGAGCAACGATGGAAAACAACATTCATGCTTTATTCGACTTGACCGGCAAAGTGGCCGTGGTGACGGGTGGGGCCGGGGTGCTTTGCTCGGCCATGGCGCGCATCCTGGCCCAGGCCGGCGCCAAGATCGCCGTGCTCGACTTGCGCCTGGAGCCGGCGGAAGCGCTGGCCGCCGAGTTGGGCGCCGCCGCCGGCAACGCTATCGGCGTGGCGTGCAACGTGCTCGAGAAGGCCAGCATCGAACAGGCCGCCCAGGCCGTGATGGAGAAGTTCGGGCGCGTCGATATCCTGATCAACGGTGCAGGCGGCAACAGGCCCCAGGCCACCACTAATGCCGAGCAGTCTTTCTTCGACCTGCCTGCCGACGCCTTGCGCTGGGTGTTCGATCTGAACATTATCGGCGCGGTGCTGCCCAGCCAGGTCTTCGGCAGGCAGATGGCGGCGCAGAAGGCCGGCGTGATCATCAATGTTTCGTCGATGAATGCATTCCGGCCCCTGACGCGCATCCCGGCTTATTCGGCGGCCAAGGCCGGCGTGAGCAACTTCACGCAGTGGCTGGCCGTGCACATGGCGCAGGAATACAGCCCCGATATCCGCGTCAACGCGGTGGCCCCGGGGTTTTTCGTCGGCGACCAGAACCGCGGCCTGCTGCTCAACGACGACGGCTCCCTGACGCCGCGCGGCAGCCAGATCATTTCGCATACCCCCATGGCGCGTTTCGGCGATCCGGAAGACCTGCTCGGCACGCTGTTGTGGCTGGTTTCGCCGGCTTCGTCCTTCGTGACCGGGATCGTCGTGCCCGTGGACGGCGGTTTCTCCGCGTACAGCGGTGTCTGACGGTTGCACGACGCAGCCGTTATGTAAAGTGCGATCGGTAACTTGGCCGGTTGCACACTCGGAGGTTCTATGCTCTCCACGCAAGAAATCCAGGAAAAACTTCACACCGCCCTCGGCGGCAAGTTTCGCGGCCAGAAAGTGCTGGTGCTGATCCCCGATCACACCCGTTCGCTGCCGCTGCCGCTTTTATTCCGCGAGATGGTGGCCGTGTTGCACGACGCCAGGCAGCTCGATTTTATGGTCGCCCTGGGCACGCATCCGGCCCTCTCGCAGGAAAGCCTCAACCAGCTCGTCGGGATCACTGCCGCAGAGCGCACCGGCCGCTTTGCCGGGATCGGCTTGCACAACCACGCCTGGGACGATCCGGCTGCTCTGATCCAGATCGGCCTGCTCGAGGACGGGCAAATCCGCCAGATTGCCGGGGAGCGCTGGCACCCGTCCCTGCCGCGCGAGGTGCCGGTGCGTATCAACCGGGCCGTGCAGGACTACGATCACGTCATCATCCTCGGCCCGACATTCCCGCACGAGGTGGTCGGCTTTTCCGGCGGGGCCAAGTATCTCTTCCCCGGCATCTCCGGCGCGGACATGATCAACGCCACCCATTGGTTGGGCGCGCTGGCCGGCGTGGTCGACACGATCGGCGTCAAAGACACGCCCGTGCGGGCGATGATCCACGCCGCCGCAGCGTTGATCGAGACGCCGATGACGTTGGTGGCGTTGGTTGTCGAAGGGCACGATCTGGCCGGTATGTTCATCGGCGATAGGCTTTCGGCCTGGGATGCGGCGGCGGATCTTTCGGCGCAGCGCCACATCCGCTGGTGCGAGAAACCCTTCCGGCGCGTGCTTTCCTGCGCCCCGCCGATGTACGATGAACTGTGGACGGGGGCAAAAGCGATGTACAAGCTCGAACCGGCGGTGGCCGTCGGCGGGGAAGTGATCATTTACGCGCC
This sequence comes from Chloroflexota bacterium, assembly GCA_049325275.1. Lineage (GTDB taxonomy): Bacteria > Chloroflexota > Anaerolineae > Anaerolineales > UBA4823 > CAIQJJ01. The sequence continues at coordinate 19,138 of JBMOLU010000085.1, read as the reverse complement.
CCATCTGGACACGGTCAGCCACGTACACGGCAAATATATCGACAAAATCGGCTATCACATCCTGCCGTATTTTCTGCAAGATTGGGAGCGCTTCAAGCACATCCCGCTGGGTGTGGTGGCGCATTCGACGCACGTGCGCGGTTCGGGCGTGATCGAAAACGGCCTCGAAAAGGCCAACGTCACGGTCACGCTGGCCAGCAAAATCCCGCCCGAGCACTGCGCCCGGCTCAACCTGGGCTACCTCGATCCGGCCGGCATCGACGTGTCCGAATGGCAAAACCGTGAAGATGAAGGCATCCTCTATGTCCCCAAAGCGGGCGAAATCTTGTATCGGTTAAGAAGTTAGGGGCGCCGGTTTTGCGTGAATTCGTTCACGGCGAGAACGAAGCGCATTAAAATTTTCAGGAGAATGCTATGCAAAAAGCAAATTTTGGGTTTATGGGTCTGGGCGTGATGGGCCACATGTTGGCCCTCAATATGGAACGCAACGGCTTCCGCGTGGCCGGTTTCGATGTGGACGCCGAGAAGGTGAAGCTGTTCGGTGAGAAGTACGGCGACAAGAACGTCATCCCCTGCGCCACGCTGGAGGACTTCCTGGCGGCGATGGAGCGCCCGCGGCGCATCATGATGATGGTCCCCGCCGGCAAACCGGTGGACGCCGCCATTGCCGCCCTCGAAAACGTCCTCGAGCCGGGCGACTTGCTGATCGATGGTGGCAATACGCATTTCCTCGACACCGAGCGCCGCTCGAAAGCGTTGGAGGCCAAGGGCATTATCTACATCGGCACGGGGGTCAGCGGCGGTGAATACGGCGCCTTGTGGGGGCCGGCGATCATGCCCGGCGGCCAGCCCGAAGCCTGGCAACTGGTCAAGCCGATCTTCGAGGCGATTGCTGCTAAGGCTTACGGCGAACCTTGCGTGGCCTATATGGGCCTGCGCGGCGCCGGGCACTACGTCAAGATGGTGCACAACGGCATCGAATACGGCGACATGCAACTCATCGCAGAAGCCTACGATATTTTGCACCGCGGCCTGGGGTTGAACAACGCACAGCTGCACGAAGCCTTCGCCGAGTGGAACCGCGGCGAACTCGAATCGTACCTGATCGAGATCACCGCCGCCATCTTTGCCACCACCGACCCCGAAAGCGGCCAGGCCGTGGTCGATCTGATCCTCGATGAAGCCCAGCAGAAGGGCACCGGCAAGTGGGCCAGCCAGAACGCCCTCGACCTGGGCGCACCGACGCCGACCATCAACGCCGCCGTCGAGAGCCGCATCGTTTCGGCTTACAAAGAAGAACGCCAGATTGCCGCGCAGGTGTTGGCTGGCCCGGCTGCAAAGATCGTGGAAGATGCACAGGCCGTCATTCGTTGGGTACGCGATGCGCTGTATGCCGCCAAAATCTGTTCCTATGCCCAGGGCTTCGGCCTGATGCGCCTGGCGAGCAAGGAATACGGCTACAACCTGAACTATGGCGAGATCGCCCGCGTCTGGCGCGGCGGCTGCATCATCCGGGCGCGTTTCCTCAACGACATTCGCCAGGCCTTCGAGCGTAACCCCGACCTGCCCAACCTGATGATCGACCCCGAATTTGCCGCAGCGATGAACGCCCGCCAGGCCGCCTTGCGCAAAGTGGTCGCCCTTGCCGCCGAAAACGGCATCCCGGCGCTGGCTTTCAGTTCGGCGCTGGCTTACTACGACGCCTACCGCAGCGCCCGCCTGCCCGCTAACCTGACCCAGGCGCAGCGCGATTACTTCGGCGCTCACACCTACCGCCGTATCGACCGTGAAGGTTCTTTCCATACGCAGTGGATGGTTGAAGCATAGATTTTAAGGAGCAATCAAATGAAATACGGACTCAAGATCAAATCCGAAGGCGCCCTCGATTTTCTCTCGCTTGGCGCGCTCGTCCATCGCCTCGATCCCGGCATCGTGCCATTTCGCAAGGCAACCGAATGCCAGATTCACGTCAGTGGCGGCGAGTTCAACTGCGCCGCCAACCTGGCGAATTGTTTCGGCATGAAAACCGCCGTCGCCTCGGCCATGGTGGATTATCCCATCGGCGATCTGATTGCCGAACGTGTGCGGGCGATGGGCGTCAAACCCTTCTACAAGCAGTTCAAGCACAACGGCGTCAACGGCCCCAATATGGCCACCGTTTACAGCGACCGCGGCTACGGCGTGCGTGCCCCCGTGGTCTTCTACAACCGCTGCAACGAAGCCGGCGCCATGCTCAAGCCCGGTGATTTTGACTGGGCGGCCATCTTTGGCGCGGGGGTACGCTGGTTCCACAGCGGCGGCATCTTCGCTGCCCTTTCCGAGACGACCGGCGAACTGATCGTCGAGGCCATGCAAGCCGCCAAGGCCTCCGGCGCGATCACCTCCTTCGACCTGAACTACCGCGCCAAGTTGTGGAACATCTGGGGCGGGCAGGAGAAGGCCGTCTCGGTCGTCAAACGCATCGTCGAAAACGTGGACGTACTCGTCGGCAACGAGGAAGACCTGCAACTGGGCCTGGGCATTCCCGGCCCCGAAGTGGCGGCGAAGTCGAAGCTCGACCCAAGCGCTTTCTTTGGCATGATCGACAAAGTCATTGCCAAGTTCCCCAACGTCAAGATCGTCGCCACCACGCTGCGCGAAGTGCACTCGACCAACCGTCACAGTTGGGGCGCCGTGGCCTGGATCGATGGCCAGACGTACGTTTCTCCCACCGCCGAACTCGATATCTACGACCGGGTTGGCGGCGGCGATGGCTATGCCTCGGGCTTTTTCTATGGCCTGTTGAGTGGCGAGGAGCCGCAGCAGGCCGTCAACCTGGGCTGGGCGCACGGGGCCTTGCTGACCACCTTCCCCGGCGACACCACCATGGCAACCGTCGATCAGGTGCGTGCCTTCGCCAAAGGTGGTTCGGCTCGCATTCAACGTTAAGCGTCCGCCTGGAAAAGGTGCGACGCACTTCGCGGGCCGGCATTGGATCCGTACATGGAGAAGTGCGTCGCATCTCTCTCGTAGCACAAAGGCAAACCTCATGCAAACTGAACCCTCTTCTTCCTGGGCTGCCCGCCTGGCCGATTCGGTCATCGCCCGGCGTCCGTTGCTTTCCGTTGACTGGCGTTATGAAACCGGCGTCGTGCTCAAAGGCATGGAATTGCTCTGGCGCAAGACCGGCGAGGTGCGTTACTGGCAGTACGTCCAGGCCAATATGGATTCCTTCGTCCAGCCGGACGGCAGTATCCGTACCTATCGGGTGGAAGAATACAATATCGACCAGATCAACATGGGGCGTATGCTCTTCCCGCTGTTGGATGCTACCGGGGATGCGCGTTATCGAAAGGCCGCTTTTTGTGTGCGCGATCAGCTTCGCAGCCACCCGCGCACTTCGGAAGGCGGCTTCTGGCACAAGCAAATCTACCCACACCAGCTCTGGCTGGACGGTGTCTACATGGCCGGGCCTTTTTTGGCCGAGTTCGGCGTGCGCTTCGACGAGCCGCAGGCGTTCGGCGAAGTGGCCGACGAGATTTTGCTGGTGGAAAGGCACACCCGCGACGAGGCCACCGGGCTGCTGTACCATGCCTGGGACGAGTCCCGCCAGCAGCCCTGGTGTGACCCGCAAACCGGCCGCTCGCCTCACTTTTGGGGGCGCGCCGTGGGCTGGTATCTGATCGCCCTCGTGGACGTGCTCGACCACTTTCCCGCCGCCCATCCCCGGCGGGCAGACGTCCTGGCGGTGCTGCAGCGCCTGGCCCCGGCGGTTGTACGTGTCCAGGATCAGGCCAGCGGCGTCTGGTACCAGATTCTGGATTTGCCCGACCGCCAGAAAAACTATCTCGAGGCTTCCGCCTCGTGTATGTTTGCCTACGGCCTGGCAAAGGCCGCCCGCCTGGGCTACCTCGGCCCCGAATACCGCGCTGCCGCCGAAAAGGCCTACGCCGGGATTGTGAAAACGTTCGTCTCGGTGGATGAAGAAGGCCACACCAACCTGAACGGTATTTGCAGCGTTGCCGGCCTGGGCGGCACCCCGTATCGCGACGGTTCGTTCGAATACTACATGAGCGAAAAAGTCGTCGCCAACGACAGCAAGGGTGTTGGCGCGTTTTTGATGGCGGCGGTCGAATTGGAATAAGCCCGGCGCGCCGTTCCGGCTGCATCCGGGACGGTACGCGGTAATGGCTATGACAGATTTCCACCTCCAAAATCACCTCGATTTCCTGCGCATGGTCCCCGGCCTGCCGCAGAATGCGCCTCCCGCCGACCCGGACGCATTTCGTTCCTGGCAGACGGCGCTGCACACGGAGTTGCAGCGGTTGATGGGCCTGGACGGGCGCAGCGTCCCCCCCGTTTCGGCCCGCCGTCTTGGTTCTTTGGACTGCGGTGACTACGTCGAGGAAAAGTATGCCTTGGATGCCGGTGAAGGCGTGCAAATTCCCGTTTACATGCTGACGCCCAAGGGGCGCAAGCCCCCGGCCACCGTGCTCGTTTTCCACGGGCACGAGCCGAGCGTGCAATATGCCCTGGGACGCTATCCCGATGAAGCAACCGGGCGCCATAACCTGTCCATTGGCAACAATTACGCCCAGGCGCTGGCGCGCGCCGGCTATCGCGTGGCGGCCGTCGAGCAGCGCGGCTTCGGCGAACGCGTCAGCGACGATTTGCGCGGCCCCTTCCCACGCTCGTGCCGTCACCTATCGTTGAGCTACGTGCTGCACGGGCGCACGCTGCTCGGCGAGCGCTGCTGGGACGGGCAGCGCGTGATCGATTACCTGCTGACGCAGCCCGACGTCGACGCAGATCGTATCGCCGTCACCGGGCATTCAGGCGGTGGGGCCACGGCTTTGTGGCTGGCGGCCATCGAGCCGCGCCTGTGTGCGGCGGCGGTTTCGGGGTATTTCAGCTCGTTTCGTTCGTCGATCGCCCGCGAGGCGCACTGTGAATGTAACTACGTGCCCGGCATTCTCGCCGTGGCCGAAATGAGCGACCTGGCGATGCTGATCGCCCCGCGGGCGTTTTGCGCCTTGAACGGCGAGAAAGACCATCTTTTTCCCGTTCAGGCCGCCAGAGAGTCGTTTGAGATCGTGCAGCAGGCCTACGCGCGGCTTGGAGTAAGCCAATCCTGCCATCTGGCCGTTCATCCTGGCGGGCACGAATATCCGCAGGCCCTCAGCCTGCAATGGCTGGAGAAAACGATGGCGCAAAGGGGTGCGGGAGGTGGTTAGGCAAATGTAAAGCGTGTTTGTTGCGTAAATTTTTTGGATAACGTTGTTCGATATCACAGGGCGGGCACATGTAGCCTACCTTGCATAGAAAAAGGAGAGTTTCTATGAAACGCTTATCCCTCATCACGGGGGCCTTTTCGCTGGCACTGATCCTGGCCGTCACTTTTTTGTGGACGGCGGCGCAGGCCGGCGAGACAAATCTGTCGCACCGTCCAGATGCGGAAGTCTTGTTTACGGATGATTTCGAAAGTGGGGCGGGAAACTGGGTACCGCAAGCCAACACCGCCGCCAATATTGCCTTCGATGGCAGCCAGGTTTACAGCATTACCAACAGTGGGGGCAGTACGGCGCGTTCGACGCTTACGGAAGGGACGGTGCCCGGCACCACTTCTTGGACGGACTATTCCCTTCAGGCGCGGGTCAACATCACGGCAACAGGCTCGTACTACGGGATGTTCATGGCGCGCTATCTCGATTCGAGAAACTATTACTTCATGACCATGCGCGGCGACGGCCGTATCCAGATCCGGCGTTACTACAACGGATCGTCTTCTGGCCGCACGCTGGGCGAGTTCAACGGCGCCATTACGCCGGGGACCTGGTTTACGGCCACCTTCGAGTTAAAAGGGAACAACCTGCGTGCCCTGATCAACGGCACGCCCCTGATTACCGTCACGGATACGTCAACGGAAGCATTCTATACCGGTACGGTAGCCCTCGGCGTGGATCGGGCAACCGCCAGGTTTGACGATGTGCTCGTGACCGACCTGCGTACTTTCCCCCTCAACGTCGAGAAAATTGGTTCCGGCGATGGTACCGTGACCAGCGTTCCGGCGGGCATCGCCTGCGGGCTGACGTGCACCGCCATCTACGACGCCAACACGGTGGTGACGCTCGAAGCGTCTGCGGGTGGCAGTTCGACCTTTGCCGGTTGGGCGGGTGCTTGCAGCGGCACGGGGTCCTGCCAGGTGACGATGGACGCAGCCAGGTCGGTGACGGCTATCTTCTCTTCGCCGGCCAACCCCATGCTGCTGGTCCATAAAGATGGCACCGGCGGTGGCGTGGTGACGAGCGACCCGGCCGGAATCGACTGCGGCGCAACCTGCGCGGCCGGCTTTGCCCTGGGCACCCCCGTCACCCTGACGGCTGCGGCGAACCCCGATGCCGCCTTTACCGGCTGGAGCGGAGAAGGTTGCACGGGCGCCGGTGCGTGTGTGGTTACGATGGATGCCGTCAAGAACGTTACGGCAACCTTTACCCGCCAATACGTCGATCTCACCGTTACCAAATCGGGCACCGGGAACGGCGTGGTAAGCGGCGCCTTGGGCCTCGACTGTGGCGGAATCTGCACGGTGACGTATCCTGCCAACACGGTGGTTACGCTCACCGCTGTCGCCGATGCTTACACCACGTTCGATGGGTGGTCGGGGGCCGGGTGCGGCGGCACAGGTGCGTGCGTCGTTCTCATGGATGAGGACAAAACCGTCGATGCTGCGTTCAACTGGTTCACCTATTTACTGACGGCAAACCGTGACGGCGGTGGCGGCGGGCAAATCAGCAGCAGCCCTGCCGGCATCGATCTCTGTAGCGATCCAGCCTGCACGGCCTCGTTCGATCACGGCACGTGGGTGACGCTGACGGCCACGGCCGATTCCATGTCGACGTTTGAAGGTTGGCAGGGCGAGGCTTGCAGCGGTACGGGAACCTGTACGGTGACGATGGTTACGAGCCGTACGGTAACGGCAACCTTCGAATTGCTTACCTTCCCCTTCACGGTGGCCCGGGCCGGCACGGGGACCGGCACCGTCACCAGCCAACCGGCCGGCATCGACTGCGGCGCAACCTGTTCGACGGAATTTACAATCGGTGACGTCGTCACGCTGACCGCCGTTGCCGACACAGGTTCGACCTTCGCCGGCTGGTTGGGCGCCGGCTGCATGGGCACCGACGCCTGCGTGATCGCCATCGACGGCGCCAAGGCGGTCACGGCCGTCTTTTCAGACGCGGCCAATCCCATGCTGGTGGTCTATAAAAACGGGAGCGGCGACGGTACGGTCACCAGCGCGCCGCCCGGCATCGACTGCGGCGCGGCCTGCGCGGCCGGCTTTTCCAGCGGCCAGAGCGTCACTCTGACGGCTGCCCCGGCGGCCGGCTCGAAGTTCGTCGGTTGGTGTGGGGCGTGCAGCGGCAGCGGCCCGTGCGTGGTGACGATGGACGAGGCCCGGCGCGTTTCGGCGCTGTTTGCCGACACCACCAATATCCTTTTGGATGAAGATTTCGAGAGCGGCGCCGATGGCTGGACTTCGACGGCCGGGACCTGGTCGGTCGTCGACCTGGGCGGCAATCACGTCTACAGCCAGACCATGGCCGGCGGGATGACGCGTTCGACGGCCGGTGATACTTCCTGGACCGATTACAGCCTGACCGCCCGCGTCCGGCCGGACGGGAAGTACGCCAAGTTGATCGTCCGTTACCTCGACGACACGCACTACTACTTCATGGCCTTGCGTACCGACAGTGGCAAGGTCGAGATCAAGAAGTTCGACGGCGGCTCCGGCTCGCTCGGCCTGGGCAGCGTCAATGCCGGGATTACCGCTGGCGAGTGGTACACCGCCACGTTCGAAGTGGTCGGGACGACTCTGCGTGGTTACATCAACGGCACGCCGGTGATCACGCGTACCGATACGTCGTTGGCTCACGGTGCCATCGGCATCGGCACGCTCGATACCTCGGCGCAGTTTGACGATATCCTGGTGCGCTCCCTGGTCACCCGATACCTGCTCACTGTCGCACAAACCGGCAGCGGGACGGGTTCGGTCAGCAGCACGCCCGCAGGTGTCGACTGCGATCTGAACTGCCTGACGGAAGTGGCCGCCGGCACCGTCGTTACCCTCACGGCTACCCCAGACCCCGGCTCGGCCTTCGCCGGTTGGATGGGCGGTGGCTGCACGGGCACCGGCCCCTGCGTGGTGACGCTGGACGGCGACACTACCGTGACGGCGGTCTTCTCCTCACCGGGCGCGCCGATGCTGGTTGCCAACATCGCCGGGAACGGCGGCGGCACGGTCGTCAGCGACCCGGCCGGCATCGACTGCACGGAAGACTGCACCGCGGCCTTCACGCCCGGCGCCCAGGTTACCCTGACCGCCACGCCCGCCGCGGACTCGGAATTCACGGGCTGGGCCGGGGCGTGTTCGGGGATGGAGGCCTGTGCCGTCACGATGGACACGGCCCAATACGTCGTCGCCACCTTCCAGCTTCTTCGCTACCCCCTGACGGTGGTCACGGATGGCAACGCCGAGGGCCTGGTCACCAGCATCCCGGCCGGCATCGACTGCGGTATTACCTGTACGGCCGAATTTTATGTCGGTACCGACGTCATGCTGACGGCTGTCCCTGCCGATGCAGGCGTATACGTCAACTGGAGCGAAGATGGATGCGCCAGCGGCGAAAGCGCTTGCAGTGCTATCATCGACGGCCCGAAGACGATCACGGTAACGTTCAGCCTTTACCAGGTCTACATGCCCTTCGTCTCGCATTACATCGCTCCTGTCGTGGTCGAACCGTTGTTCGTTTCTCCGGCCGGTGACGACGCCAACCCTGGCACGATCACCGAACCGCTCAAGACGCTGCCCCTGGCGATCTCGCAGCTGGTGCCCGGCCAGGTGCTTTACCTGCGCGGCGGCCTGTACGAACTCAGCGAGACGATCACGCTGACGGCCAAGGGCAACAGCGTCAACCTGCTCAAAATCTGGGCGTATGAAAGCGAGAAGCCCGTGCTCGACTTTGCCGCTTCGCCGGCCGGCGCACGCGGTTTCTTGATCGCCGGCAACTACTGGCACCTCAAGGGCCTGGAAATCCGGTACGCTCAGGACAACGCCATCAAAATCGAAGGCAGCCACAACATCGTCGAAAACTGTTCTCTGCACCACAATCAGGATACCGGCCTGCAGATCGGCCTGGGCAGCACCTCGTCCAACCCCGGCGGCTGGATCGCAGCCTTCAACCAGGTGATCAACACCGATTCCTACCGCAACTTCGATGCCGCCACCAATGGGTCGAACGCCGATGGCTTCGCCGTCAAGCTCTTCCCCGGCCGGGGGAACACCTTCTACGGCTGCCGCGCCTGGGAGAACGCCGACGATGGCTGGGACCTGTTCGAGACCTACTATCCCGTGGTGATCGAAAACTCCTGGACCTGGCACAATGGCGACCCCAACCTGTTCGGCGATCCGGCCGGCTGGGGGGGCAACGGCAACGGGTTCAAGCTGGGCGGCAACTTCAACCACGGCGCGCACGTCGTCAAGAACTGCATCGCCTTCGATCACCTGAACGGCTCCGCCAAGGGCTTCGATCAAAACCACAATATGAGCGGCGTGACCGTTTATCACTCCGTCGCCTGGGGCAATGGGGTCAATTTCTCCTTCCCCGAAGCGCCGAACGATGGCAGCACGCACGTGTTGCAAAACAACGTCGCCTTCTCGCCGGGGACGAGCGACACCGCCCTGGCCGCCGGCACCGTCCACACCCACAACAGTTGGAATCTGCCCGTCACAGCCGACGCGGCCGACTTCCTCAGTCTGATGGTGGGCCTGGCCCAGGCGCCGCGTCAGGCCGACGGCAACCTGCCGGTCAATGACTTTGCCCGCCTGGTGGCAGGCAGCGATTTGATCGACCAGGGGATAGACGTCGGCATTCCCTTCCTCGGCTCGGCGCCGGACCTTGGCGCGTTCGAGTTCGAGCCTGAATAGTCTCTTTTTCTCCTTGTTTTGCCCTTCCGGCCCGGCTACGACGCCGGGCCGGAAGGACACCCGGTGAACGATGCCTCCTCAAAAATTTTCCTTTCCCTGGCCCGAAGGCCGGCTGGGCGCGGTCTCGTTGACCTACGACGATGCCCTGCCCTGCCACTTCGAACAAGTTGCCCCACAACTCGAAGAAGCCGGGTTGCGCGGCACCTTCAACCTTATCACCGGGCGCGCCGCTTTCCTCGACCATGCAGCTCACTGGCGCCGCCTGGCCGGGAGCGGCCACGAACTGGGCAATCACACCCTTTTTCATCCCTGCCGCTCGGAGCCGCCCGACCTGCGCCCGCTGCATGATACCGGCTACAACCTGGCCGCCTACAGCGAACGCCGTTTGCGCGACGAACTCGCCGTGGCCAACTGGATGTTGGCGCAGCTAGACGGCCGCAGCCAGCGCACCTACGCCAACACCTGCCACCACACGGCCTTCGGTTTCGGCGAAATGCAGCAGGCGATCGAACCCGTGCTGGCCGACTACTTTGTCGCCGGGCGCGGCGCACTGACCGGGCGGCCTGTCGACCTGGTCCGCGCCGATCCCATGCATCTCGGCACGGCACAGGCCGATTTACGCACTTTTGCAGACCTGCGCGCCGAGATCGAAGGGGTGGTGGAAGCCGGCGGCTGGGTCGTTTATACCGTTCACGGCGTGGGTGAAGGCAGCCACAAGTGGCACATGGCTGCCGAAGAACACCGCCAGTTGATCGCCTGGCTTGGCCGGCAGCGTGAACGCATCTGGACCGCGCCGATGCTCGACGTGGCGCTGTATTGGCGTCAGCGTTGAGGAAGAAACTATGCGCTTGATTACGTTTTCCCCTCGAAACCAGGCACCCCGCCTGGGAGCCTTGCTGCCCGACGAGCAGGTCCTGGATTTCAGCCGTTCTGAAACCCGTCTGCCCGCAAACGTCCTCGACTTTTTGGAAATGGGCCGGCCGGCCCTCGAACTTGCGCAGTTTGTCATCGACCGGCGCCCGCCTCAGGCGTTGTTACCTCTCGCTCAGGTTACCTTGCTGGCCCCCGTGCCGCGTCCCGGCAAGATCATCTGCATGGGCCATAATTACGCCGATCACATCGGCATCGGCCGTACTGCCCCGGCGGAGTTTCCCAACTTCTTTTGCAAAACTGCCAACACGGTTATCGGCCCTGACCAACCGATCGTCATCCCCCCCGTTACCGAACAGGTGGATTATGAAGCCGAACTGGCCGTCGTTATCGGCAGGCAGGCACTTTGCGTGTCCGAAGAAGATGCCATGGATTATGTGGCCGGGTATACCATTTTTAATGACGTCAGCGCCCGCGATTATCAGAAACGCACCAGCCAATGGTTTTTGGGCAAATCCTTCGACACGTTCGGCCCGCTCGGCCCTACCCTGACGACGGCCGAGGAAGTGCCAGATCCGTACAGCCTCGAGCTTTCGCTCACGTTGAACGGCCAGGAAATGCAGCGTACCAACACGCGCCAGATGATCTTTTCCATTGCCTATCAAATCAGTTACCTCAGCCGGGTGATGACCCTCGAACCCGGCGATATCCTTTCCACCGGCACACCGGCAAAAACCGAGTTGGCCAAAAGCCTGCCGCCATTCATGAAAGCCGGTGATGTGGTTTCCATTTCCATCGATGGGTTGGGCGAATTGGCGAACCCGTTGAGCGCAGGGGGCAGGTAGTGCCTAACCCATACGCTTTGTGCAGAAAAAGCACAGAATTAAGAGCAGGGTTAGGGCCGTGCCGCTTTCTGCGGGTTAAGGCTATAATAAAGGCAGCATGTCCGAACTGAATTTCTCCATCTACGGCAACCAGCCTTCCATCCTGGAAACTTCGTTTTTAGATCAGTTTCGCGCGTTGCATCGCGTGCGCGTGAACGTCGATCGTATGAACTGGAGCGATGCCTGGCCCAATCTGCTCAACTACGCCATTCACGGCGGCGGGCCGCATATTTCCCAGATCGGTGCCATTTGGACGAGTTCCCTGGTTGCGATGAATGTTTTGCGCCCCATCACGCCGCGCGAGATCGTCGATTTGGGCGGCGAAGATGTTTTTTATCCTTGCGCCTGGCAAAACGCCCTGGCGGCAAGCGGGCCGGGCTACTGGGCCGTGCCGTTTACGACGTTTGCCTACGTCATTTTGTACCGCCGCGATCTGTTGCAAAAGGCCGGCGTCGATGAACAGCAGGCCTTTGTTTCGGCAGAGGCCATGTGCCAGACGCTGGAGCGCTTGAAGGCTGCCGGGATTGATTCGCCGCTCATCTTGCCTTCCGGCAACCCCTATCGCGCCCGCGTGCACTGCGCCGCCAGTTGGGTATGGGGGGCGGGCGGTGAATTTGTTAAAGATAAGGAAGTCCTCTTCGACCGGCCCGAAGCGCTCCGGGGCTTGAAGGCGTTTTTCGATCTGTACCGTTACCTTTCCCCCGCCGATCACGGGGTTTCCTATGCAGAGTGCGGCCGGCGTGTCACCCGCGGGCAAGCTGCCGTTACCATTACCGGGATTCATCTTTGGACGTCTGATCCGCAGGAGCTGGAGCAGCTCGGTACCGCGCCGGTTCCCGGCATCCCCTGGGTGGGCGGTTCCAACCTCGTGATTTGGAACGAAACCAAGGCTGACATGGGCCTGAACCGTACCGCCTTTCAACTGATCATGCACCTGACCTCGCGTGCTGCACAAGCCCAGTATGCGCAAGCGCACAGCGGCCACGCCCCTGCCCGCGCCGATGCGCTCCAGGATGTCCCCTATGCCATCCCTTCTCTGATTCAGACGGTGGACACCTCGGTGCGCACCGGGCGCGCCTACAGGCCCGCCTTGATCTGGGTGCGCATGTTAAACGATCTGAGCCGCAGCTTTGACCGCGTGACGATGGAGATTTTGAGCCATCCCGAACAGGACTTGACCGATGTTTTGACGCGTCCAATCGAGCACCTGGCGGGACGCTTCCGGTTGATGCTTGCAGGCACCTGAGGCGCTGTTGCAAACCAAGCTGTGCGCACTTTGCAGCCGCAAAAATCGTCAAGGTGCTGCTTCTGCGTGGGGATTTTGCGGCCGAAGGCGGCAATTCGTGTCAGGATAGGAAACGAGTTTGGGGATATGCTTGAGGGGTCAATCCGATCCCAACCAGAAGGAGCCTCTCATGTCTACCCCCAACAATGGCAGCCAGCCTGCCTACCAGCTTCATCCCATCGGTTATGTCCGTGCCCGTGAAGGCAGTTATTGCCTCGAAATTCTGCCACCTTACCGGTCGGCGTTGAAGGAATTGCACCGTTTCAGCCATGCCATGATCTTTTGGTGGGCGCACCAGAGCGATAACCCCGAACAGCGCGCCATCACAACGACACCACTCCCTTATGCATCGGGTCTTGAAGCCGGTGTGTTTGCCTGCCGTGCGCCTTATCGCCCGAACCCGATTGCCCTGACGACGATGTTCATGCTTGACGTCGACGAGGAGAACGGCCTGGTGATCCTACCCTGGATCGACGCCGAAGACGGCACACCCCTGCTCGATCTGAAGCCTTACGTGCCCATCTCCGACCGCGTGCGTGACGTACGCGTGGCCGAATGGTTTGCCGATTTTCCCCAATGGATGGAAGACGCCGGCGAGTTCTTCGCCACGCACGACATTGATTTCGGTGATTAGCGGCCTGTGGTGAAGGCCCGGAAGCGAGGCCTTCATCGGTGATGCAACAAGCTTTCGCGGTGTTACCCCCATCAGGCTGAGTTCGCGTTGCCTCTTATGGCGGTACGCTGCTTCGCCCGGCAACGGAGCGCGGAGCAGCGTACCGCATACGCCGTTCGAATCAAAGAGACACTTTCCAGCAACTGCCTATGAAACCTATCCTCCTGCAAAAACCTGAAATCTTGCTTGTCGGCATGTCGTTTTACGGCGATCCTTTCGACACCAACGATCCCTGGTCGGAAGAAAACCACATTGGCCGGACGTGCCGGCGCTTTCAACAGTACCTGGAAACGCACGGGCAGGAAATCCGCCACCGGCGTGTGGTAGATGTCATGTATGAAGTCCATGTATACGATGACGCCACCACAACCCAGGGCCTGTTCGAAGTTTTCGTTGGCTTGCCGGTGGAGCGGTTGGAAGCGTTGCCGGTGGCCCTCTCGGCGAAGGTCTTGCCGGCCACGCAGTATGCGGTCTTTACCCTGGAAGGGGAAGCCATTCTCTCGGATTGGTATATGCATATCGACCAATGGCTGGAGACGGCCGGTTACGAGCGCTGCCATCCGTATTCCGTGCAGTATTACGACACACGCTTCAAGGGCATGGATCAAATCGCCGAATCGGTGCTTGATGTCTATATGCCTGTACGGATCGCCGGGAACTCGTGACCTGATGTCTTCCCATCCTGCCGAGCGTACCTTGTCCGCCATTGCGCGGGCGATAACTTACATCGAAGCGCATTTGCGTGACGACGTTACGGTGGCCGATATGGCCGCCGCGGCAGGTTATTCGCTCTATCACTTCATCCGTACGTTCGATCAGGCTGTTTTTCACACCCCCTACAACTACCTCATGCGGCGCCGCATCTCCGAGGCGGCGCGTGCGTTGATCGATACCCGCCGGCGCGTGATCGACATTGCGTTCGACTACCGTTTCAACAATCACGAAACCTTTTCCCGCGCTTTCAAACGCTGCTTTGGCCTCCAGCCGGTGCAGTGGCGCGAGCGCGGCGTGGTTCCGGATGGTGTGTTGATGCCTGCCTTGACCTTGCCGTATCTGCAACACATCCATCGTCCCGACTTTCAGCGGCCGCAGGTATGCGAAAAACCCGAGCGCCTTTTGGTAGGCCTGATGGCTCCGTTGCCGGAAAACGACTCGCAGGGAATTGCCCGCCTGTGGGCCAGCCTGCGGCAGCTTGGCAAAGCATACTGGGGCGAAACGGCTGCGGGCCGGCAAATCTCCGTGACGTTGTATATGGAAAACGGCGAGACATTTTTTATGGCCGGTTACGAAGTCGCTTCGGTTGATGCCGGGCCGCCAATGTTGGCAGCGCTGCGCCTGCCTGCGGGAAAGTATGTTTCCGTGTGCCATCGCGGTCCCGTCAGTGAAGTTCCCTTTACCGGCGCTTACTTGCTTCATACCTGGCTCCCGAAGGCTTCTTTGTCGCCGGCGCGCCCGCTGGCCGTTTACGCATACGAAGAAAGTCGCTGTTGGGAGGTGGGGCTGCCGGTTTATGCAGATTCCAGGGAAGCGGGTGACAAAAAGCACGGTGCTTGACATTTATGCTCCTACGTGATAATATAACTAAGTAGTTATATTATCACGTAGGAGCATGGTATGCCGCTTGAACACGCCATTCTGGCCCTGCTGGAGGTTCAGCCTTCTTCAGGGTATAACTTGAAGAAGTGCTTCGATCTCTCCATCGGTCATTTCTGGTCGGCCACGCAGAGCCATATTTACAAGGCGCTCGAGGGGCTTGAGCGCCAGGGGTGGGCATCCGCACAGTTAATTCCGCAAGAGGGAAAACCGAACCGAAAAGAATATCACATTACCGAAGCGGGTCGTATCGAACTGCATCGGTGGCTGGCTACGCCCTTGCCGCTCGAGGCGGTACGGGCAGCCTGGTTGATCCAGGTTTTCTTCGCTCACAACCTCTCTAACGACGAAATTTGCAACCTGTTCGAGGCGCGCCTGGAGGCCGTTCGCGCGCGTTTAGACGTTTACCGAAATGAGGCCCAGGCTGCTTTGGACGAAAACGCAGGACAGGTCGGCGTCGCACGCGTGCAGCGCTTATGGCAGCTCACCCTCGACTACGGTGTCAGCTTTTACCAGTCGGAATTATCCTGGTTGGAGGCGGCGCTTGTCGAACTGCGTCATCTGCCGCCGCTTGATTCCCCGCTGACCAGGCTTCCCAATCTTTAAGCCTTTTTGACAATACGGAGAAACCTCATGAACCTGAAAGACAAAACCATGCTCGTTACCGGAGCCTCCAGCGGCATTGGCGCCGCCACGGCGCGCTTGGCTGCCCGGCAGGGCGCCCGTGTCCTCCTGGTTGCACGTTCTGCCGAGAAGCTGGCGCAGCTGGCGGCCGAAATCCGCGCCGACGGTGCGCTCGTTCACGCTTTTCCCACAGACCTGACCGACGAGCAGGCGGTCAGGTACATGGCACAGAAAGTTTGCGATGTGGCAGGTACCCCCGATCTGATTTTCAACAATGCGGGCACGGGGCGTTGGCTGTACGCCGATGAGACCAGTATGTCTGACGCCACGCACATGATGGCTGCCCCTTACCTGGCTGCGTTCTATGTCACGCGCGCTTTCCTGCCGGCAATGTGCCGGCGTAACCATGGCATGATCGTCAACATGACTTCCGTCGCGGCCTACATGGCCTGGCCCGGTGCGACGGCTTACACCGCGGCGCGCTGGGCAATGCGTGGGTTTACGGAAGGTTTGCGCGCCGACGTGGCGCACACGCGTTTGCATGTCATGTTGACGGTGTTCGCAAAAGTAAAGAGCGAATATTGGATTCACAATCCCGGCAGCGAGGAACGCGTGCCCGGAATCCAGGCCATGATCCCTGCCCTGAGCAGTGAGCAGGCGGCACAGGCCATCCTCACCGGTGTACGCAGGCAGCGGCGGACCGTCATTGCGCCGGCGATGCTGCGCGTCGTTTTGACGCTCAATGCATGGTTCCCCTCAGTTACGCGCTGGCTGCTCTACAACACCAGCCGCCGGCGTGCTTTCGAGCACGGCAATGCGTTTCCCGGTGAAAATAGTGCTTGACGGCCCTTGAAAACTAAGTATAATTACTAAACACTGTTCATTTTTCGGCAGAGGCCACTGTATGCCTGATCCAACCCCTTCGAAACGCCGCTACCAAAAAAACCGCCAGGGCATCCTCGACGCTGCACGTACCATCCTGCTCAAAGATGGCGCCGATGCCATCTCGATGCGCGCCCTGGCCGACCTGGTCGATTACTCTCCCGCCGCGTTGTACAAGTATTTCTCGAACAAGGAAGAAATCATCGATGCCCTGCGCCAGGAGGCCTGGGAAAAGCTGGCCGCGCACGATCCTGCTCTGCCGCAGGGCATCTCGATGGCAGATGCCTTCGTTTTCCTCGGCCGCAGTTACATCGACTTCGCCACCCGTTACCCGGAGTATTACCAGCTGATCATGAGCACCACGGTGACGGGACCGGAAAACCTCGAAGCGTTCAAGGAGAATCCCAACTTTATCGGTTTGCTGAGCTTCGTCGAGGCCGCCGTGGCGGCGGGCGCCTTTCGCATCCCGGCAGGATATACGCCCTTCCACTTCGCCATGTTGAGCTGGTTCGTCGTCCATGCCGTTTCGCTGCTCAAACTGACCATGATGAGCAAATGCGCCGAAGAGTTCGAGACCGCCAGCATGGAAGTGATTGCGATGCTGAAAGCGGCCTTTGCGGCAGAATGAGTTTTGCCGATTTTTTTTGCCTCGCAGTAAACAGTGTTTACAAAAAATACATTGTTTTTGAGCCGTTATCGAAAGGAGATCGAAATGCTGGTTTTGTCTCGCCCCTGGAAATCTATTCGTCCCGAAGAAGCCCTCACCGCTTGCCTCAGCTTGCTCGTCTTGTGGGCGGCCGGCTGCGGGGCTTTTGTGCCCGGTTTTTACACCGGGGTCGTGGACCCGCGTTATCTCACCGGGACCATCATGGCCGATTGGGTGTCGCTGTTTTGCGCGCCGCTCTTGATCG
Organism: Chloroflexota bacterium; assembly: GCA_049325275.1. Taxonomy (GTDB): domain Bacteria; phylum Chloroflexota; class Anaerolineae; order Anaerolineales; family UBA4823; genus CAIQJJ01. Next base: position 1,452 of record JBMOLU010000085.1, on the reverse strand, counting down.
CCTGCGTGCGGCAGGCCCGCCGCGGCAGCCGCCTGGCCGGCCTGGCCTGGCTTTCGTTGCTGGCTTACCTCGGCTATGCCTACGCCACGTACGCGTTCGATCGCATGTACACCCCGCTTTTCCCCGTGTACGTGCTCCTGTTTGGCCTGTGTGTTTTTCTGGCCGTAAATCGAATCCTTCACCTGGATGTTCGTTCGCTGGCCGCTCAGTCGCAGGCGCTGCGTTTCCGGCGCGGGACCGCCGTTTTGCTGGCCTTCACCGGCCTTATTCTCTACGTGATTGAAGCGCCCACGCTGCTTGCCCGTATTCCGGGCGGCATCGACGCCGGCGGAACGCCCTTCATGGTGCTGGACATGGCCCTCGTGGCGCCGTTCTCCATGCTCACCGCGCGCTGGGTCTGGCAGCGCCGCCCGTGGGGCGATGCCCTGGCCGGCGTTTTCCTGATCAAGGCGCTCGCCCTGATGACGGGCTTCCTCGTGGCCGATTATATCGATTGGTCCGCCGGGCGCTTGGCCACCCCGGGCGCGACGGTGGCCTTTACGTGCGTGTATGCGTGCGTGTGTTTCTTCGCCTGGAATTATTTCACCACCTTTCTTTCATCCACGAACGAACAAGGAAAATAAAAGATTGGACAAATCTTGGCCGGTGTGGCGATCACCCCGGTGGAAGTGCTTGTGTTTCCTGGTATTGCGCTGGCGGCTGTGGCCTTCACCGTTGCCCTTTTTCGCGGGATTGACGAACGCCTTCCCAGGCAAACTTCCGCAACGCTTTCGTGAAAACACAGCTCTCCTACGTGCGAACGGCGGTGCTATCGTTCGCACGTAGGAAAAAGGGGGGAACGGTACAACAAGCGCATCCATCCTGTTTTCGACGACGCCGGGTGGGTGCGGCCAATGGCAGCCAATGAGGGGAAGTAACTTTGCCGGCTTTCAAGGAGTTCAAAATGAAACCAACCCATTTCTACCCCGTCCGTGCGCTCGTCTTTTTGTGCCTGTCGGTTTTTTTTCTGCCGGGCTGCACGCCGCCAACTACCCACCTGAAGATCACGGCCCTCTCGGCTTCGCCGGAGCCGAAGATCGGCCAGGTGGTGACCGTCCACACCGAAATCGTGTCCGCTGAGGACGAGCCGGATGCGACCATTCACTTTTTCTTGCCACAGGGTGTGAAGTTGATCGGCGGATCGGAGCCATCCGGCGGCGAAACCAGATGGCAGGGATCGCTGACCGCCAACCGGCCGCAGTGTTCGACGTCCAGGTCTGTGTACTGTACGAGGGGAACTGGAGGGTTGATGTGACTGCTTTCTCGAGATTCCCCGATGGCTCCAACTCCGCAGTTGATGGTCAGGTCCTACACCTGATTGCCTCTGCCGCTTCGGGCTGCGCCGTACCCGGTTGGGAATATCACGACACCCCCACAGAAGGTCCAGATCTTCCAGGTACGCCCTTCCCCGCG
>JBMOLU010000084.1:89783-448627 GCA_049325275.1 Chloroflexota bacterium | reverse complement strand
GAGCGGCGAGGGTACACCCGGTAACATCTCGAACCCGGCAGTTAAGGTCGCCAGCGCCGATGGTACTTGGGGGGCGACCCCCTGGGAGAGTAGGTCATCGCCAAGAGACTTTTTCTTTTTAACTCCCTCCGCCATACCATACAACGTTTATCATGGACCTTGTTATCTGCGAATGCTCTCCGTACGATAAACAGGCACAGCCGCTTTTGTCGGCGCTTTCTGATACCTTGTTTCAGATTACCGGCAACGACGGCAGGGCGTCTTTTTCAGACGACGATGTGCAAACGGCGCGCGCCGTGTTCTTGGTCGCTACGATCGATGGCGAGCCTGTCGGATGTGGCGGCTTACGCTCGATTTCAGGCGACGTATGTGAGATCAAGCGCATGTATGCCAAGTACCCCGGCCGGGGCATCGGGCGGGAAATCCTGCACCGTCTGGAGGGCTACGCACGTGTGTATGGGTACAAGCAGATCTGGCTCGAGACACGCCTGGTGAATGAAAATGCGGTGAGGTTCTATCTCCAACAAGGTTACCGCGTGCGCGAAAATTATGGAAAGTATGCGGGCAGGAGCGAAGCGATCTGTTTCGAGAAAACACTCGATTTTTGATATAATGCGTGAACAATTGAAGTGATTTCCGCGGGTGCTTGGACAAACCAGGCTGAGAAACCTCCTTGCCGCAGCTGTGGAGGCTACCGCCGAACCTGATTCGGATAATACCGGCGAAGGAAGGAAGTGTGCTGTCGATGCAAAGAGCTGCCTTTCACCGGGCAGCTTTTTTTGATCTTTCTGCCTCGAGAAAGAAACCTTCCGGTTTCGAAATCCAGATCAGGGCATTCTTCCCGCTGAAAACGGAGAACCCTTTTGAGAGGATACGATGAAAACAGATTTTGAAGCCATTTGGATGGATATCGCCGCCATTCGTGCGCAGGCGCCTTTGGTGCACAATATTACGAACTATGTCGTCATGAACGTCACCGCCAATGCGCTGTTGTCGTTGGGAGCCTCACCGGTAATGGCACACGCCGAGGAGGAGGTCGAAGATATGGTCAGGCTCGCCGGAGCGCTCGTCATCAACCAGGGTACCTTGAGCGCGCCGTGGATAACCTCGATGCGCAGGGCCATGTACCAGGCACGCGCCCTGGATGTGCCGATCGTGTTCGATCCGGTCGGCGCCGGCGCGACCCCCTTCCGTACACGGGTTGGCGTGGAACTGATCCGGATAGCCTCCCCAACCATTTTGCGCGGTAACGCCTCCGAAATCCGCTCCCTGGCTGACGCGCTAGGAGCTGTCTCGGCCAACGACGGCGCATCGACCAAAGGGGTAGACAGCCGGCACCCCTCCGAAGCCGCACTGGAAGCCGCGCGTGCATTGAGCCAGGAGTGCGGCTGCGTGGTGTGCGTCAGCGGCGCGGTCGATTATTGCGTGCAAGCTGAACAGACGATCGAGATTCACAACGGGCATGCGCTTATGCCACGGGTGACTGGCCTGGGTTGTGTGGCATCATCGCTATGTGGCGCATTTGCGGCCGTCAATGCGGAGCCCTTGCAGGCTGCCGCTCACGCCATGGCCGTGATGGGAATTTGCGGTGAGTTGGCGGCTGAGAAAGCCACCGGCCCAGGCTCGCTGCAAGTTCACTTTCTGGATGCGCTCTATAACTTGAACCAGGATCAAATCCGGGCTTATTTGCGGGCTGGAGGGTGATATGCGTGGCGTTTATCTGGTCACCAACCGTGACCTGTGCCTGGGCAGGTCGCTCGAAACCGTCATCCTGGAAGCCGTGCGGGGGGGCGTTGCCATGGTCCAGTTGCGCGAAAAGCAAGCTTCGACGCGCTCCTTCGTCGAAGAAGCCCTGGCAGTTAAAAAACTTCTCACCCCTTACCGCATCCCTTTGATCATCAACGACCGCCTCGACGTAGCCCTGGCAGTGCAGGCCGATGGACTGCATATCGGCCAAACCGACATGCCCTATCCATTGGCGCGCCGTTTGATGGGAAGCGAGGCCATCATCGGGCTTTCGGTCGAAACCGTCGAACAGGTACTGGAAGCAGACGCTTACGATGTGGATTACCTGGGCATCAGCCCGATTTTCGAGACGCCGACGAAGCCTGAACTCGGGATTGCCTGGGGCCTGGATGGCCTGGCCCAGGTGCGCAAGCTTTCTCGCCATGCGCTGGTTGCGATCGGCGGCCTGAATGCAGACAATGCCGAAGCCGTTCTCCGGCATGGGGCCGATGGCCTGGCGGTGGTTTCGGCGATCTGCGCGGCGCCCGACCCGCGCCGGGCTGCCCAGGAACTCGATCGCATTTTTCAGGCAGCCTATCCCTCCCCGGAAGAGAAAACCCCATGAAAGCATATCCACGTGTTCTGACGATTGCCGGTTCGGACAGCGGCGGTGGGGCCGGCATTCAGGCCGACTTGAAGACTTTCTCTGCATTGGGTTGCTACGGCATGTCGGTTATCACGGCCTTGACGGCGCAAAATACACTCGGTGTGACGGCGATCCATGCGGCGCCGGTGGGATTCGTTATCGAACAGATGGATGCCGTGCTTGGCGATATCGGCGTGGACGCGGTAAAGATCGGCATGTTGCATTCTGCCGAGATCATCCACGCAGTGGCCGAACGGCTGCGCCGCTATCGCATTTCTCCAATCGTCGTCGATCCGGTGATGGTATCCAAAAGCGGTGATGCGTTGTTGCAGGAAGAAGGCACTGCCGCGCTCAAGCGCCAGCTCCTGCCGCTGGCAACCGTGCTCACTCCTAACCTGCCGGAGGCTTCCGTCTTGCTGGGCAGAGCCATCCAGGGCACGGCTGCATGCCGCCAGGCCTGCGTGGACCTGGGTCGTTTGGGGCCAAAGGCTGTCCTTTTGAAGGGCGGCCACCTCAGCAGCCCGCGCAGCCCCGATCTGCTTTGTACACCGGAAGAGGTAGACTTATTGGAACTGGATGCAAAGCGAATTGAAACGCCCAACACGCACGGCACCGGTTGTACGCTCTCGGCAGCAGTTGCTGCTTTTCTGGCGCGGGGTTATTCTATTCGTGAAGCGGTTAAAGCGGCCAAAGAATACATCACGCAGGCCTTACAGGCCGGAGCCGACTATACCTTGGGGCACGGGCACGGACCCGTCCATCACTTTTTTAACTGGTGGTAAAACGAGATGACGGATTTGAGCATTCCAGGAAGGCGGTTCCGACCGGCATTGTTGCCCCGAAGCATGATTGTGCTGGATTTTTCCGGGACACTCAGTCTCGCCGCGACCGAGTATGGACGCGAGACGATGTTGTTGGAGAAACTCAAAGAAGCGGGGCTGTGGGAACTGGGGATCGATTCGGCGCAACGTTTCTGGGATGAACTTGCCAATCCCATCTGGGAAGTGGGGAGCACAACCGCCCAGGGGTATCGAGCCCTCATGGGCGATCGCCTGTGCCGGTTTTCTGGCGGACGGGAAGGCTGCCCTGGTGAGGCGCAAATACGAGCCAGCGCAGCGGCTTTCGTCGATGATTATTTCAACCATTCGACGATCGATCCGGCGTGGCAGCCCGTGTTGCGATGGCTTGCTGTTCAACCACAAGGGATCGTGTTGATCGCGACGGACCATTATGCCGAAGCGACCGGCCACGTGATGGGCCAGTTGCATGCCTTGGGCGTGGAATCCATCCCTGCGGAATGGCCTCGCCAGGCCGGGCAGGTGTTGGTTGCCAACTCGGCAGACCTGGGATGCTGGAAGGCCGGCCAGTCGTTTTGGCAGGTAATCAAACGTGCGCAGGGCATCGAGAACCTGGCCATCGTAGGTGTTGTGGATGACTTTGGCTTCAATGAACCGACCGGCGATGGCTATACCGATCCTGCAAAGATCGCCAGACGCCAGATGCAAATGACGGAGGCGCTGGCCGACGCCTTTTCGGCGCAGGTACGCGTGCTCCCTTTCTTTCTGGATACCGGCAAGCCAGCAAACCGCATCGAACGGGCCGATGCTTATCAGAAATTGATCGATCGGGCGGCCAGCTTTGCCCGAACCGTAATGGCTGTGGGCGCTTGAGTGGGCCGGAGAAAGCCTGTTCCCGCATGGTTGGGGCGACGATCAATCCGTCGCAGTTCCATAGCCCTACGGGAAGAAAATCCACCCGCTCGTCGATAACGACCATGCCGGCCTCCTTCGAGCGAAAGGGCAGAACGTGCCCCGCACGCCAGCAGCAAATTGCACCCCCGTTCCGCCGCAGCAACCTGGATGCCGTGGATGACATGTTCGAGGAACGAGTCGATCGTTCCGGTAAACACCTGCCAACCGGCCAGCACGCCAACGGTCAGGCGATTCCGCCTGCAGGAAGCCATGCTTTCATTCTATCGTAACCGTCTGCAGGCGTTCATGACGGAGCGATTTTAGCGGCGCTTTGGCAATCCGGGATGTTTCTAACGTTCCATCAAAATCAAAATACCGGCCGCAATGGCAACAATCGGTAAAACCTGGCCGATCGCTGCCAGCGCAGGCACCAGCGAAACGAAACCGGAAAGAATCAACCAAAGGGCGAGCAACAGCGTGCCGATTTTATTGCGGTATCTTTTCATTGCAGGATTCCTTTCTTGTGGGTTATGTCAGTTGCCGTAAGTCATGAAACAAGGCTTCGATTTCTTCAGCGTTGACCGGGTGTTCCCCGCTGACGTGTTTCAAGCGGCCGTCCCGCGCCTTTTCGACGGCGAGCGCGCGGATGCTCAAGCCGCGCGCTGTGGCTTCCTGGACCAGCGCCGCGCCCTGGCTGTAACCGATGAGCGGGTTCAGCGCCGTGACCACAATCGGGTTGTGTGCCAGCCAGCCTTCGGCTTTTTCCTGGTTGGCTGTCAACCCGTGCACGGCCCGCACGGTGAACGCCCGCACGGAAGCAATCGTGATGTGCATCATCTCGAAGAGGTTGTAGGCAATCACCGGCATCATCACATTCAGTTCCAACTGCCCGGCCTGGGCGGCAAGCGCCACCACCGTGTCGCAGCCGACGACCTGAAACATGACCATGTCGAGCATCTCTGCCATCACCGGGTTGACCTTGCCCGGCATGATGCTGGAGCCGGGTTGGACGGCCGGTAGGCGAATTTCGTCCAGCCCGGTGGCGGGGCCTGAGCACAGCAGGCGGAGATCGTTGGCGATCCGAATCAGCGTTAGAGCCAGGGTACGCAGCGAGGCCGAGAACGCTGCCATGTCGGCCATCGACTGCATCGATTCGAACAGGTCATCCGATGTTTCCAGCGGCATACCGGTTAGCGCAGAGAGCCTTTCGACCATACGCGCGTGGTACTGCGGGTGCGCGTTCAGGCCCGAGCCAACCGCCGTGCCGCCGATGCCAAGGCGTTTCAACCCCTGGCCGGCCTCTCGGATGCGTTGTGCGTCGCGCTGGATGGCGCGGGCGTACGCGCCGAACTCCTGCCCCAGCCGCACGGGAACGGCATCTTGCAGGTGGGTGCGGCCGGACTTGACAATCCCGTCAAACGCGCGGCTCTTCGACTTCAACGCATCGGATAGATCGTGCAATGCCGCCAGTAACTCGCCCAAGCGCCACAAGCATCCCAGGCGAATGGCACTTGGGATGACATCGTTGGTGGACTGCGCCATGTTGACGTGGTCGTTGGGGTGAACGCGGTATTCTCCCAACTGCCCGCCCAGGATCAGGGTGGCGCGGTTGGCGATCACCTCATTGACGTTCATGTGATGGCTGGTGCCTGCCCCCGCCTGAAAGGGATCGACCTCGAACTGTTCGTTCCACCGCCCATCCATTACTTCTTGTGCTGCCTGTGTGATGGCGTCTGCCTTTTCGGTTTCGAGTGCACCGAGCGCGCCGTTGACTTCGGCAGCGGCCTTTTTGATCACCGCCATCGACCAGATAAATGCCTGCCGAGGCTTCAAACCGGAAATGGGAAAGTTTTCTATGGCGCGCTGCGTTTGGGCGCCATAGAGCGAGTCCGCGGGAACGAGTACTTCTCCCAGCGAGTCGCGTTCGATGCGTGTAGGAAGTGTCATGGCAATCCTTTCGGTTGCCAAGCATACCATTTTCAGGCCATAAAAGAAGAAAAACCTACCCAAAAATATATCCCCGCCCTCCATGCGCCTCCTTTTTTAGCAGAGCGAAATTTAGAATAATAAAATGGTACAAAATATTGATCTTTTAGTTTTTTTCAACTATAATAATAGTTGAATCTCGTGTCTTCTCAATCGTTCGAGGTGTGGGGTGCTTGGTGCGTGCTACAAGCGGGTTGCCACTCCACGTTTCCCTTCTCTTTGAGTAGATATGTCGTTTCCAGCTTTGCGAAAAAGGGTTGCTTCATGCATCCCCAAAAAGACCTTAACTGTTGAACTGTCGAGCGATTCAGTGGAGTGTTGGATGCCTGTTCCCGAGCAAAACAATCTGTCTTACGAACGAGAAAGGCGCCGTCGCCGCCGGCAACGAAGCGTGTTGCAAGCTGCGGCCGTGGGGAATGTGGTAGGCGGTGCCATCCCTACGATCGATGTCGGTGGGTGCTTGCGAAAGCTGCGCACGGAGCGCCAGTTGTCGATCCGCGCTCTGGCCGAGTTGAGTAGCCTGAACGTCAATACCCTCAGCATGATCGAAAACGGCAAGACATCGCCAAGCGTCAGTACGTTGCAGCAGATTGCCGGTGCCCTGGCTGTTCCGATTACCGCTTTCTTCGAAACCGAGATTTCGCCAAAAAATGTCGTTTTCCAGAAGGCAGGCCAGCGCCCACAGGCGGCTTTCGAGCATGGCATTCTGGAAGATTTGGGCGCCGGGATGGCCCTGCGTTGGGGCCAGCCGCTGCGGATCGTATTGGAGCCGGGGGCAGACAGCGGGCCAACCCCCATCGTTCACACCGGTCATGAGTTCGTCTACTGCCTGGAAGGCAGCCTCGATTACACAATTGAAGCGCGGGTTTACCACCTGCAAGCCGGCGACAACCTGCTTTTCGAGGCGTATTTGCCGCACAGCTGGCGCAACCCCGGCAATGTGCCTTCGGCCTCCTTGCTCGTTCTGTGCCCGAGCGACGAGAACGACCGCCCCACCGAACGGCATTTTGCGGCGGATGTTGGCCGGCAAGAGGAGGTGTGATGTGGTAAAGAAAACCTGGATGGCCTTGGGCATCTTCCTGTTTTTGCTGGGGTGGAGCGCTTTGGGGGGCGCACCGGTTGCCAGAGCGCAGTCGGATACGCCGCAGAGCGGCGAGGCCTGCCACGGCTGTCACGAGCGCGTCTACCAGCTTTACGATACCGGCAAATCGTTCTGCCTGTGTGCGGAGAAGATGACCTGCACCTGCTGCCATGGTGGTAACGCCGCATCGGCCGTTGAGGCCGAAGCCCACGAAGGCATGGTCGCTAACCCGGTTTCCGAAGAAGCCGTTCCCTGCCGGAAGTGCCATACCGAGGATGCCGAGGCGCGTGTGGAAAAGTTTGCAACCATGGCAGGGATGCGCACCTTCCACGCGCCCGCACCCTCCGCCAGCCGTGCCGCGCCGGCCAGCCTCGAGGCGTCTTCCCCTGCCAGGCCCTTGCACTGGCTCGATCCATGGCAGTGGGCCGGCCTGGGTGGGTTGGGCATCGGCATGATCGTAATCGTCATTTTAGGCTATCGCTGTTGGAAGGCCGACTGCCTTCCAAAAATCTAACCTTCGTTTCAGGAGCAATGTTTCATGACAACCCATTCGGCCATTAAAGTCGCCGCCATCACCGATGATGGCACCACCATCAGCCTGCACTTCGGGCGCGCCCCCCTTTACCGCGTGCTGACCGTCGAAAACGGCAAGATTACGCACAGCGAGTTGCGCGAGAAGATGGGACACAGTCACTTTGCCAACCAGCCGCATGCGGCAGAACTGCCCGGCCAGCCTCACGGCACCGACGCAGCCTCGCATAACAAACACCTGCAAATGTCCGAAGCCATTGCCGACTGTGAGGCGCTGTTGTGCCGTGGCATGGGCATGGGCGCATATGAAAGTATGAAGGCGCGCGGCATTCGCCCGGTGGTGACGGATATCGTCAAGATCGAGGATGCTGTGTTGGCGTATGCAAGCGGGCAGATCGTCGATCATACGGACAAATTGCATTGAGCGAGGCGCAGATGGCTTTTTCGGTTGATGTGGAACGATGCAGCGGTTGTGGGCGGTGTGTTACTGCTTGCCCGAACGAAGCCATCTGCCTGCTTGCCGGGAAGGCTATCATTGAAAGTTCGTGTTGCGGAGCGTGTGGGGCCTGTGCGGCGCTTTGCCCGAACGAGGCAATCCGGCTTGCGGTTGACCCGGTCGAAAAAGCGCTCCAAGTTCTGCCGCAGGCTTCAACGCAGGCGGTGCCGTTCCACATCGAATCGCCGCAGCCTTCTCCGCTCACGCGATCTGCCTGGCTTAATATGGCTTTCTCATTTTTTGGGCGCGAAGTAGCCCCGCGCCTGGTCGATTTGCTGATCGCTTCGCTAGCGCACCGCCTGGAGCGGCCAGCGGCAGCGGTTCTGCCTGCGGATTTGCCTCCATCTCGTGGAGACAATGTTCCGGAAAAACGCAGGCGCAACCAGAGGCAGGCCCGTTACCAGGGCGGGCGTAGGCGAGATTTTTCCAAGGGAAAACAGCATTTCTGAAAGTCGAGTATTCGGCGCTGCCCGCTTTGCCGGGCAAGGGCCTTTTCCGGAAAACCGAACGACCGAGAAATTTGAAAGGATGGTGAAACGATGCCAGGATTTGATCGTACCGGGCCGCAAGGTGCAGGCCCAAGGACCGGGCGTGGCATGGGTTCCTGTAACCCTGCCGGTTTTGTACAGGAGAACGCCGCGTTTCGAGGCGGCTTTGGCTTCAGGCGCGCGGCCGCCGGGCGTGGTTGGCGCCGCCGCTTCCGGGCGACCGGCGCTTCCGGTTGGGAGCCGCCTACACCGGAACAGGAAGCCGCTGATTTAAAGGCTCAGGCCGAGTGGCTCAAGGAGCAACTCGCTGCGGTTCAAAAGCGGCTTGAAGCATTGACGTAGCCTGGCGTGCAAGATGTAATGCGGCGCTTTGCGCTTTCACGGAATGCTTGATGAGAAACAGGAGGTAAACCGATGTTGAGAAAATATTTTCGTGGCCGAGGCGGCCAGAGCGGCCGCGGCAGTGGCCAGGGTGGCCGCGGGCAGGGTGGCGGCAACCGGCCCGGCTCGGGTCCCGGTGGAAACTGCGTTTGCCCCAAGTGCGGCAAGACCGTTCCACATACGGTCGGCCAGCGCTGTATGGATATCAGCTGCCCCAACTGCGGCACGCGGATGGTGAAGGCCTGAGATGAAAATCGTCCTCACCGCCGCCGCGCCTACCCTCGAAGCGGCAGCCGACCCGCGCTTCGGGCGCGCCGCTTACTTGCTGGTCGTCGACAGCGAAACGAACGCCTGCGAAGCGTATCCCAACATTGCTATTCATGCTTCCGGCGGGGCGGGCATCCAGGCCGCACAGTTCATCGCCGGCCTGGGTGTGCAAGCAGCCATCAGCGGCGACTTCGGCCCCAACGCCTTCGATGCCCTGCAAGCGGCCGAGATCGCCATGTACCTGTACGGCGACTGCCAGCGCGTGCCGCAGGCCCTCGAACGCTTCAAAGCCGGGCAATTGCAACAGGCCGGTACAGCAACCCGCGACGGCCATCACGGAAGATCCGCATGATCGTGGCCGTAGCCAGTGGCAAGGGCGGCACCGGGAAAACAACCGTTGCCGCCAGCCTGGCCCTCAGCCTGGCGGCGGAGCAGACCCCTCCGCCGCTTTTTCTGGATTGTGACGTGGAGGCTCCCAATGCGCACCTGTTCCTGCGGCCGAACGTTCAAAGCCAGCAGGATGTGAACGTTTTGATCCCAGAAGTAGACGAGGCCAGGTGCACCCACTGCGGCAAGTGTGCGCAGGTTTGTCCGTATCAGGCAATCGCCCTGCTGGGCAAAAAGACCCTGGTGTTTCCTCAGCTTTGCCACGGCTGCGGCAGTTGCACGGCCGTCTGCCCCGAACATGCCATTCACGAACACCCCCACCCCATCGGCCGCATCGCACGCGGCCCGGCGGCTGCCGGGATCGAGTTCGCACACGGCAGCTTGAACATCGGTGAGCCGATGGCCGTACCGGTCATCCGCCGCTTGAAAAAATGGGCCAGGCCGGTTCCCGGCCAGCTTGTGCTGATCGATTGCCCGCCGGGCGCCGCTTGCCCGGTGGTCGCCGCTTTGAGCGGCGCCGATTTTGCCTTGCTGGTTACCGAACCGACGCCTTTCGGCTTGCACGATTTGAAGCAGGCGGCAGCGATCGCCCGTGAACTGGGTATCCCTGCGGGCGTGGTCGTCAACCGCGACGAGGGCGTTTTTCCCACATTGGATAATTTCTGCGCAGCCGCAGGCATCCCTATCCTGCTGCGCATTCCCTTCGAGCGCGAGATCGCCGAAGGCATTGCCCGGGGGCGCAATTTGATCGAAATTCGCCCGGCGTACCTGCCACGGCTGCGGCAGCTTTTCGAGAAGGTTCGTGCCGTATGAACCTGCAATACAATTCCGCTTCCTGCTTTGCTTGCGGCCTCGAAAACCTTTCCGGGCTGCGCCTGCGTTTTTACGATAACGGGAAAGATCGAGTCTATGCCGATTTCACGGTTACCCCGCAGCACGGCGGTTATCCCGGCATGGCACACGGCGGGATCGTGGCGGCCATTCTTGATGAAGTTGCCGGGCGTACGATGATGATCGGGAACCCCAACGGCTTTTTCATCACGGCCCGCATGGACGTGCGCTTCCGGCAGCCTGTGCCGGTCGGTACGCCGCTGGCTGCGGTCGGTTGGCCGCTCAAGCGCCGCGCCAGCCGCCTGCTGGCCCATGCGGAAATTCTCCTCGATGGCCGGACCGTTCTGGCCGAAGCGGACATTCTGTATACCGGTTTGCCGCCCAACCTGCTCGATCCTGGCGACGCACAGGCCCGGTTTGGTTGGCACCTGTACGCCGGAAGCGAGGAGCGACAGGAATGAAACAACTGGTCATTCTCAGCGGCAAAGGCGGCACCGGGAAGACGAGCCTGTCGGCAGCCTTCGCCCACCTGGCGTCCGAAGGCCCCGACTCTCTGCGCGCCGTGCTGGCCGATGCCGACGTGGACGCCGCCAACCTGGAGCTTGTGTTGCACCCCGAACGTCTCGAGACGCACGATTTTACCGGCGGCTCGGTGGCCGTGATCGACCCGCAACGCTGCCGGGCGTGCGGCGTGTGCGAGCAAGCCTGCCGCTTTGGCGCAATTTTACCTATTTCGCTCGCCAAACCCGGCGCAGGATACATGGTAAACCCGCTGGCTTGTGAAGGCTGTGCGGCCTGCGTTTACCAGTGCCCTGAAGGCGCCATCGAGATGCAGCCGCAGGTGGCCGGGCAGTGGCATCGCTCGCAGAGCCGTTACGGGCCGCTCTTTCACGCCGAGCTTTTCCCCGCACAGGAAAATTCCGGCAAGCTGGTCACGCTGGTCAAGCAAAACGCCCGCCTGTGCGCGCTGGATGGCGGCTTCGAAGCGCTTTTGGTCGATGGCCCGCCGGGGATCGGCTGTCCTGTGATTGCCGCAGCCGCCGGGGCGCACCTGGCGTTGATCGTAACCGAACCCACGGCGGCAGGCATTCACGATTTGCAGCGCGTCCTGCAAACCACTGCGCATTTTCGCGTCCCGACGCGGGTGGCGATCAACAAGGCCGACCTCTATCCCGATGGTGTGGATCAAATCAACGCCTTGTGCGATACAATCAACGTCAGCATCGCCGGCCAGATTCCCTTCGACCCGGCCGTCGGGATGGCCATGATGAACGGCGAACCGGTCACCGCCTACCGTCCGGATGCTCCCGCCAGCCAGGCGATACGTTCTGTCTGGCAGGGCCTGGTGGGCGAGTTACGCTGAAGGTGGTGTTTATGATCGAGATTGTGATTCCCGGAAGCGATACCCTGTCGCTGGCGCACCTGCTCATGGACTACAACGGCACCCTGGCGCAGGATGGCGTTTTGCTCGAAGGCCTGCCGGAACGGTTGCTTGATTTATCGGAGAAGCTGCAACTGCACGTGATCACGGCCAATACCTTTGGCCATGCACGCCGCCAGTTGGAAGGCATTCCCTGCGAAGTCGCCATTGTCTCCGGCGAAAACCAGGCTCAGGCCAAGCTGGCCTATCTCGAACAATTGGGACGGTCGCTGGTCGTTGCGGTAGGCAATGGGCGTAACGATCACTTGATGCTGCAATCGGCTGCGTTAGGAATTGCCGTCATCCAGGGCGAAGGCGCGGCGCTGCCGGCCTGCCTGGCGGCTGATGTGATCGTCCCCGACGTTTTGGCCGCCCTGGACTTGCTGCGCTACCCAAAGCGTTTGATCGCCACGTTGCGAAATTGAGCGTGGCCTTTTCGAGTTCTTCGACCTGGCCGTCGAAGAACTCGAAAAGGCCTGTCGAACACGATTGGAAGCCTCCCATGAAAGATATTGAAACCCTGCGGCAGGCCGTTCTGGCCCGCCTTGCCGGCGTCATCGACCCCGAAACCGGCGTGGATGTCGTGCGCATGCAGTTGATCGAAGACCTGGCTGTAGACGAGAACGGCCGCGTCGCCCTCAAGTTTCGGCCGTCTTCACCGTTTTGCCCGCTGGCCGTGCCGCTTGCTGAAACCATCCGCAAGGCTGTGGCCGAGGTAGACGGTGTGACCGGGCAGAATGTCGAGATTGTCGGCCTGGCTTTGTCGGATGAGCTGATGGCCGTGCTGCGTAAAGCCATGGAGGACGTATGAGTGCGGTCTTTGGTCCCATCCCCTCGCGCCGCCTGGGAAAGTCGCTGGGGGTCGACCTTGTTCCGCTCAAAACGTGTAACTGGAACTGCGTTTACTGCCAGTTGGGCCGCACCCGTCCACTGCAAAATCAACGCCGCGAGTACATTCCCCGCCAGCAAATCTTCGCCGAAGTGGAACAGGTGCTGGCTTCGCAGCTGCCCGGTGAGATCGATTGGATCACCTTCGTCGGCTCCGGCGAGCCAACGCTGCACAGCGGGTTAGGCTGGCTGATCCGCCAGGTGAAGGCGCTCAGCGATTTGCCCGTGGCCGTGATTACCAACGGCGCCCTGCTGTGCCAGGCCGATCTGCGCGCCGAACTGGCCGCCGCCGATGCCGTCTTGCCCAGCCTGGACGCCGGCAATGCGGCGCTGTATCGCAAAATCAACCGTCCCTGGCCGAAGCTGACCTTCGATGCCTGCCTGGATGGACTGATTGCCTTCCGGCAGGAATTTGGCGGCAAGCTGTGGGTCGAAGTCATGCTGCTTAAGGGTGTCAACGACAGCCGCCAGGCGCTTGACGAACTGGCCGCTGCGCTGGCCAGGGTTCACCCCGATCGCATCGATCTCATGCTGCCGGTACGCCCGCCGGCCGAAAGCTGGGTGCAGCCTGCCGATGAAATCGGCCTGCGCCGGGCACGCCAGCTCCTGGAAATCGCTGCGCCGGTGCTCGTGCCGGATGCTGCCCCGGCGGTCACCGTTGCCTTGAGCCTGGACGACCTGTCCGCTGCTATTTGCGATGTAGTCACCCGCCATCCGATGCGTGAGGACGAGCTTTGCGCCGTGCTCGGCAAGTGGCCGCCCGGGGATGTGCGGCGCACGCTCGACGAGTTATGGGCCGCCGGGAAGGTCCAGGTCATCGAACGCCTGGGGCAGCGTTTCTGGAGCGCGGCGGAATCGTTTTACGCTGACCGATCATGAAACTTTCTTCTGTTACCCTTCACTGCATCGTCAACGATGATGCCCCGCAAGACGCCGGGTTGCAGGCCGAGCACGGCGTGGCATTTTTGATCGAGACGCCCACGCAAAAGCTGCTCTTCGACACCGGGCAAAGCGGCGAGGCGCTCCTGCAGAACGCGCAGGCGATGGGCCTTCATCTCGATCAAGTAGACGCCCTGGCCCTGAGCCACGCCCACTACGATCACACCGGCGGCCTGAAGGCGTTGATGGGGCAGGTCCGCCCGGACCTGCCGTTGTATGCCAATACCGATCTCTTCCGTCCACGCTTTGCCCGGCGCAGCCGGGAACGCCGTTCGATTGGCCTGGAAGTGCCGCAGCAGACGCTGGCAGAGAAGTTTACGCTGTACCTGAGTGCCGCACCCGTCGCAATCTTCCCCGGCGTGTGGACGAGCGGCGAGATCACCGGCCGCACCCGCTTCGAAGGGCGCAGCGCCCATCACGGTATCCTGGTCGATGGACACTGGCAGCCGGACCCCTACCGGGACGATCTTTCCCTGGTGATCGAGCACGCCGGCGGCCTGATTCTGGTCTGCGGCTGTTGCCACGCCGGCCTGCTCAACACGCTCGCCCACGTGCGGCGGATGTTTCCTGGCGAGCATGTCCTGGCGATTGTCGGTGGGGCGCACCTGGGCAATGCCACGCCCGAAATGCTGGAAGAGACCGTAGCAGCCTTGCGCTCGCTGAATTCACCGGCTGTGCCCCGGCTTTATCTCAATCATTGTACCGGTCAGGCGGCCTTGCAGGCGCTGGCGCAGGCATTCGGTGAGCGGGTTTCCCCCTGCCCGGCCGGGACGGTGCTCTCGTTTGCGTAAAGATCGCCGCTTCGCCGCTTGAATGCCCGTCCCCGGGCTTTTTGTTGTGAGGCTCTCCCGTTTTCAACGGGACGACATTTCTCGCCAAGGGCGGAAGAGCCGTTTTGTCTGTATCATGGAGCAGCGCATGGAATTTACCTTGGCCCCCATCGGGGTAATTCGTTCGCCGTTTACGGATAAAAAGCAAACGCCCATCCAGCCCACGCGCTCGCAGGCGTCGGGCCGGGTGGAGGTGCTGCCCGAGTTTGCCGGCGGCCTGCAAGATGTAGAAGGCTTCTCGCACATTATCCTGTTGTATCTCTTTCACCAGTCCGTCGGATACAACTTGCAAGTGCAGCCTTTCCTGGATGATCGCCCGCGCGGCCTGTTTGCCACGCGGTATCCCTACCGCCCCAACCGGATCGGCCTGTCGGTGGTGACGTTACGGGCGCGTCGTGATAATATTCTGGACATCGAGGGCGTCGACGTGCTGGACGGCACGCCGCTGCTCGACATCAAACCTTACGTGCCAGAATTCGACGTGCGCACCGAGACGCGCACCGGCTGGTACGAGACACGGAGCAAAGCATGAAACGATTCTGGCAACTGGTTCTGGTTGGATTAATGTGGCTGGCCTGGGTGCAGCCGGCCCGGGCGCAGACCGCTGACGTTCCGGTCGTACGGGCGGTGCTTTTCTATTCGCAGAGCTGCGGCCACTGCCATTATGTCATCACTGAAGTGCTGCCGCCGCTCATCGCCCAGTACGGCAGCCAGTTTCAGCTCGCCGGGGTCGACGTCGGTACCGAAGGCGGGCAGGCGCTTTTCGGGGCTGCGCTCGACAAGTTCGGAGTCGAGAGCGGCGGGGTGCCGTTCCTCGTCATCGGCGATGGCTACTTGTTTGGTTCCCTCGACATTCCCGAGAAACTTCCCGGCCTGATCGAGCAGTACCTGGCCGAGGGCGGGGTCGACTGGCCCGACATTCCCGGCCTGGTCGAGGCCATGACGGCCTCCGCCCCGGCTGCCACGGTGACCGTCGAAGCGGCGACCACGCCGGGTATGTTGCTGCCGGCCGGCGTCAACGATGACGCCGGTTCCGTCTTCGCCCGCGACCCGGTGGGCAATTCGCTGGCCGTGGTGGTGCTGCTTGGCATGATCGCCTCGGCCGTGCTGGCCGTGCTCTTTTTCCGGCGCCTGCCTGCCCGTACCCTGTCGCAGCCGTGGGCCTGGGCCATCCCGCTCCTCTGCCTGGTGGGCCTGGGGGTGGCAGGCTACCTGGCGTACGTGGAAATGAACCAGGTGGCGGCCGTCTGTGGGCCGGTGGGGGATTGCAACACCGTGCAGCAAAGCGAATATGCCCGCCTGTTCGGCATCCTGCCGATCGGCGTGATGGGTGTCTTTGGCTATTTCTTGATCCTGTTGGCCTGGCTGGTCGGGCGTTACAGCACCGGCCGGCCGGCCGCGTTGGCCGCCCTGGCCTTTCTGGGGATGAGCGTCTTCGGCCTGCTCTTCTCGATTTACCTGACTTTCCTGGAACCCTTCGTGATCGGCGCCACCTGCGCCTGGTGCGTCACCTCGGCGGTGTTGATGACGATCTTGTTCTGGTTGAGCCTGGCGCCGGGCAAGGCTGCCTTAGCGGATGTGTTTCCGGAGAAAGAATATGCTGTCGAACGATCAGATTCTCAAGGCGCTTTCTAACGTCTACGACCCCGAATTGCACCGTAGCCTGACCGAACTGAAGATGGTGCGCGACGTACGCCTGTGCGGTGATGCAGTCGACGTGACCGTTGCCTTGACCGTCCCCAACTGCCCGATGAAGGATCGGATTGAAACGGACCTGCGCGCCGCCCTGGGTACGTTGCCCGAAATCCGGCAGATTGCCATCCACTGGACGGCGATGACCGAAGAAGAGCGCACGGCGCTTTTCGGCGAGCCGGCGGACGGAATGGCCCTGCCATATAACCGCGTCAAGTGCGTGGTGGCCGTGATGAGCGGCAAGGGCGGTGTAGGCAAGTCGCTGGTGACGGGCCTGCTGGCGGTTGCCATGGAACGCGAGGGCTATCAGGTGGGTGTGCTGGACGCCGACATTACCGGGCCGAGTATTCCCATGCTGTTTGGGCTGCATGGCCCGGTAGAACCCGGCCCGGTGGGAATACGCCCCTTACATAGCCGTACCGGCATCCGCGTCATGTCGATGAATCTCTTGCTGGAAGAAGAAGACCGGCCGGTGATCTGGCGTGGGCCGCTGGTCGGCAAGGCCATCACCCAGCTGTGGGGCGATGTGATGTGGGGCGACCTGGATTACCTGCTCGTCGATCTGCCGCCGGGGACCTCCGATGCGGCGCTGACGACGATGCAGTCGCTGCCGGTCAAGGGAATCGTCATGGTGACGACGCCGCAGCGCCTGGCTTCCATGGTCGTGCGCAAGGCCGTCCACATGGCGCAGGCGGCCAAGACGCCCGTCATCGGCGTGGTCGAGAACATGGCCTATTTCGTCTGCCCGGACAGCGGCAAGCGGCATACAATTTTTGGCCCCAGCCACGCCGAGGAAGTTGCCATTGCTGCCAATGCGCCTTTGCTGGCGCAATTACCGATTGATCCACAGGCAGCTGCCCTGTGCGATGCCGGCAAGATAGAAGACGTAAATTTCAAAGAAATGCCCGGCCTGTTCGACGCCTTCGCTGAAGCGGCCGACCTGGTGGGCAGTTACCGCGCCGGGCTGCAATACTTCTCCGAAAAAGCCCTTCAATTGATCAAGCGCCGTGAAAACCTCGGCGCGTTTGAAAGTCCGGACGCGCGTGCACAGATACGCGGCCGCTGCGGCGACATGATGCAGATCGATTTGCAGATCCTGGCCGGCAGGATCAAAGAGGCCCGATTTATCACCGATGGCTGTGGGGCCACGGTGGCCTGCGGCTCGATGATCACGCGCCTGGCGCGCTCGAAAACGTTGTCCCAGGCGCAGCAAATTACACCAGATGACCTGGTGAGCGCCCTGGACGGGCTGCCCGAAGACCACCTGCACTGCGCCGAACTGGCCGTCGATACGCTGCGCCAGGCGATCGAGAACGCCGGCGGCAGGAAAGGGTAAATGAAAACGGCGTTGGATTGTATCCCCTGCCTGCTGCGACAGACCCTCGAAGCGGCAAGGCTGGTCTCTGCTGACCCCGCCGTACACGAGCAGGCCGTACGAGAATATTTACGATCGGCCGCAGCGCTGGACCTGGATCAATCGCCGCCGGCCATCGCCCAACACATCCATCGCCGGCTGCGCCAGATGACCGGCATCGAAGACCCTTACCGGGCCGCGAAAGCCCGCCAGAATCAAGCCAGCATGGCCTTGTTGCCTGCGCTGCGGGCCGAAATCCGGTCTTCTGCATCCCCTCTAATGACGGCTGTACGGATAGCGATAGCCGCTAACCGGATCGATATGGGCGTTCACGGCGACATTGCGGACGACGACGTGCAGCAGGCGGTACGTTGTGCCTTAACCGAGCCGTTTTTTGGCGAGCAGAATGCGTTCTGCCAGGCCCTGGCAGAGGCCCGCAGCATCCTGTACCTGGCCGACAACAGCGGGGAAATTGCTTTCGACCGCTTGTTAATCGAGCAGATTGGGCCTTCCCGCATCACGCTCGCCGTGCGTGGGGCCCCCGTTCTCAACGACGCCACCCGCGCCGATGCACGCACAGTGGGCCTGGACGAGATGGTCGAAGTGATCGATAATGGCTCGGATGCCCCCGGAACGCTGCTGGAGGATTGCAGCCCTGAATTTCGTCGCCGCTTTTTTGCCGCTGATTTGATTCTGGCCAAGGGGCAGGGAAACTTCGAATCGCTCAGCCACCAACCTGCGAAACTTTTCTTTTTGTTCAAGGCCAAGTGCGCCATGGTAGCCGACCATGTCGGGCAACCGGTGGGAACCCAGGTGTTGGTAAGAAGCAAAGCCGCACAGAAACAATCTGTGGGTTATAGAGCCTGACCCATACACGCTGTGCAGAAAAAGCACAGAATTAATAGCAGGGTTAGGAGCGTGCCGCTTTATGCGGGTTAGGAGTGTGTATGGCAAACCAAAGTGAACGTTATGAAGATTCGTTGTTGTACCGCATCCGGCATTCCGCCGCGCATATCATGGCCCAGGCCGTGCTGGAAAAATTCCCGGATGGCAAAGTGGCCATCGGGCCGGCAATCGAGGACGGTTTTTACTACGATTTTGCCCTGCCGCGTCCGTTGACCCCGGAGGATCTCGAGGGCATTGAAAAGAGGATGCGCGGCATCATTCAATCGAAAGTCACGTTTGAGCGCAAAGTGGTCAGCGCAGAAGAAGCGGCCGCAATCTTTGGCGACCAACCCTTCAAACTGGAACTGATCGCCGGGCTGAAAGATGGCACGCTGGATGAGGACGGTAAGCCGCTCACGGAGAAACCCGAGATTTCCATCTACACCCAGGGTGGTTTTGCCGATCTGTGCCGCGGCCCGCACGTCGATATTTCGACGCAGATCAATCCGGCGGCCGTGAAGCTGTTGTCGGTAGCCGGCGCTTACTGGCGCGGCGATGAGAAGCGCCCCATGTTGCAGCGCATCTACGGCACCGCCTGGCATACGCCCGACGAATTGAAAAGCTACCTGTGGCGCATCGAGGAAGCCAAGAAACGCGATCACCGCAAAATCGGCCACGACCTCGACCTCTTCAGCGTCAACGATGAGATCGGCGCCGGCTTGATCCTTTGGCACCCGAAGGGCGGCAAAATTCGCAAGATCGTCGAAACCTTCTGGCGCGAAGAGCACGAAGCCAACGGATACGAGTTCGTTTACACGCCTCACATCGGCAAGGCGCAGTTGTGGGAGACGAGCGGGCACCTGGGCTTCTACAAGGAAAACATGTATGCGCCGGTGGATATCGAAGGGCAGCAGTACTTCCTCAAACCGATGAACTGCCCCTTCCACGTTTACATCTACAAGAACGCCATGCGTTCTTATCGTGAACTGCCCATACGCTACGCAGAAGAAGGCACGGTCTACCGCTACGAGCGCAGCGGCGTCTTGCACGGGTTGATGCGGGTGCGCGGCTTCACGCAAGACGATGCCCATCACTTTTGCCGTCCCGACCAGATGCCGGCCGAAATCGACTTCGTGCTCGACTTCAGCCTGCGCTTTTTACGCAGCTTCGGCTTTTCGGAAATCCAGGCTTATTTGAGCACCAAACCGGAGAAATCGGTGGGCGAACCCGATCGCTGGTTGGCGGCAGAAGCGGCGTTGGAAGCTTCTTTGAAGCGTGCCGGCGTGGCCTACGAAGTCGATCAGGGCGGGGGGGCTTTCTATGGCCCGAAAATCGATCTCAAGGTCAAGGATGCCATCGGCCGTGAATGGCAGCTCTCTACCATCCAGTTCGACTTCAACCTGCCCGAGCGTTTCGACCTGGCCTATGTCGGTGAAGACGGCCAACCGCACCGCCCCTACATGGTCCACCGCGCCTTGTTGGGCAGCCTGGAGCGCTTCTTTGGCGTTCTGATCGAGCACTATGCCGGCGCGTTCCCGGCATGGCTTGCGCCCGTCCAGGTGGTCCTGATCCCGATTGCCGATCGCCATATCGATTACGCCCGCGATGTCGCCGGGCAGCTCCGCAAGGCCGGCCTGCGCGTGACCGTCGATGACCGTTCGGAAAGGATGAACGCCAAGATTCGCGACGCGCAGCACCAGAAGATTCCCTACATGCTTGTGGCCGGTGACAAAGAGTTGGAAAACGGCCAGATCGCCCTGCGCCTGCGCAGCGGTGAAAATCCCGGCCCGATGCCGGTTTCCGCATTCATTGCCCGTGTGCAGGATGACATCGTGCGAAAGGCCTGAAACAGGAGAAAGGCTTCGCATGGAACTCCATCTCGTTAACGGTTTCCTCGGCTCCGGCAAGACGACGGCCATCATCGCTGCCGCCCGGCAAAGCATGCAGGCGGGGAAAACGGTTGGAATCGTCACCAACGATAAAGGGCAGTTTCAGGTCGACGCCGCCTTTTTCCAGGCCAACCGTATTCCTACCCGGCAGGTAACGGGCGGCTGTTTCCGTTGCAGCTTTTCCGAGTTCGAAGAGAAAATTGCCGAGTTGCAGGCGGCTGCTTCACCGGATGCCGTCTTTGCCGAATCGGTCGGGTCGTGCGTCGATCTGGTCGACACCATTTTTGGACCCCTTCAACGCAACCACCATCTGAGCGTCGAGCGAACGACCTACTCGGTCTTTGCCGACATCCGTCTCTTCTGGCGCTGGCTCTGCAGCGAGCCGCTCCCCTTCAGCGATGCGATCAATTACCTGTTCGAAAAACAGATCGAAGAAGGCAACCTGCTCGTCCTGAACAAAGCCGACCTGCTCCATTCTGGCCGGAAGCAAGAAGTCCTGGCGGCCGCCCGAGAAAGGTTTGCGCAGAAAACCATCCTGCTGCAAAATTCTCTCGAACAGGCCGGCCCGCTGCCATGGCTTGCCGTGCTTGGGCGTGATGCGACCTGTGAAAACCACGCCGGGTTTTCTATCGATTACCGGCGCTATAAAAGCGGCGAGCAAGAAATGGCCTGGTACGATCAGGCGTTTACGCTTGAGGCGGCCGACCCGCACAGCCTGAAACCGGCCGCCGTCGAAATGATCGGCCTTTTTCTGGCCGCGCTTCAGCGGATGAATGCTTTCGTCGGCCACGTAAAATTCTTCGTTTCCAATGGCGGGGTGGGGTGTAAGCTCAGTTTCACCACGGCAGATTTTTTCGAAGACGCGCGACCATCTGCGTGGGCGGAAGCGCTCCCCGACGGCCCCGGTGTTTCTCTCTCGCTGGTGTTGAACGCGCGCCTGGCCATGGACGGTGCCGCTTTTGCGCAGATCGTGCAAGACATACGCGACCGGATGGCGCTTTTTCCACAAATTCATGTGCGGGCCGGGCCGGGCACCGCCGTTCACCCCGACATGTCGCTGGCCCGGCCAGCGTAAACGGTTTGCAAACGGATGTATAAACCCGGGCAGTTTCATCATGCCCATCAAACGTTCATAATTTAAGGAGATTCGAAACCAATGGCAACCATCACCACACACTACAAAGGCGGCATGCTCTTCGAAACCGCCATCGGCAAGCACACGTTGACGATTGACGTTCCCGCCGAAATGGGCGGCAGCGACCGCGGTCCGCAACCGCCACAGTTGTTTATTGCCTCGCTGGGCAGTTGTATCGGGGCCTTCGTGGCGCAGTATGCCGAACGCGCCGGCATGGACGCCTCGGGCATGACGGTGGATATCAACTTCGAAAAAGCCGCCGATCCTACCCGCCTGGTCAATCTGCGGGCTATTGTCAAGCTGCCCAACGCCGATTGTAGCCAGCGCGTCAATGCCATCCAAAAAGTGGCCGAGCATTGTCCCGTCCACGCCACCATCCAGACGATGCAAGGGTTGGAGATCGAAGTGCTGGGCCACGGCGGCTGCCATATCGAAGCCTGACCCTCCGGTTGAACGGTTGCAAGCGGCCATTTTTTGCAGCACGATGTTCAATAGATGGCCGCTTTTGCCTGGGCCTGACGGCTTGGGTTTCTCATGCAAAAACTTCTTCCCCTTTTTCTCAAAACGTTGGGTGTTTTCCTCGTGAGTGTTGGGATGGTCGCAGCGTACTACGGGCCGCTGGAACTATTCGTGTTTTACCTTTTCTCGCAGGGCGGGCAGTTCTATTACGAGGGCTTTGGGGTCGGATCGTTTTGGTTCGCTGCCCTCGTTCTACAGAATATCGGCTATTACGTGATTGCGGCGTTGTGTTTGCCGGTTGGGATTGGGCACATCAAGCTGCGCTGTTGGGCCTTGCCGCTGACCCGGCTTTTCCTGTGTTTTTGGTTGGGCGCGGGCATCTTGCTTATCGGCAATGGCGTCGGGCTGATCCCGGCATTGTTGGCATCGGGCGCGGGCGCTGAGAATCTGCTTTTCCAGTTGTTCCTCGTTGGTGCGGCATCGATTTCGTTCCTGGTGCTGCTGCCGGCCGCGGCGCTGTGGTGGTACGGGCGTGCGTGCGTGTGCACGGCATTTACCGCCGCTCCTGAACGACCGTCGTGGCCCGAAACCTATCCTTTTCCACTGTTGGCGGTCCTGCTTTTGTTCGCCGCCATGATCGCCGCTTTGCACGTCGCCATGTTCTTGCAGGCCGCCTTTCCGTTGTTCGGGCGTATCCAGTTTGGGCGTCCCTCGGCTTATCTGATCGCGTTGTGCGTCGTGATCCTGGGCGTTTTGATGTACGGGATCGTGAAGCTGAAACGCTGGGCTTGGTGGGGCGCGATCGTGTTCGTGGCGCTGCTGGCGGTTTCTTCTGCCATGACCTTTACCCGCTACCGTTTTCTTGATCTGATCCAGATGATGAATTTGCCCGCGTACGAAATGGCATTCATCGGGAGGATGACCGTGCTGCACGATTTTCGTCTGGCCGGGCTTGTGGTCGTTCCGCTGTTGGTGGCCCTGGCGCTGCTGATTTACTCGAAGCGCTATTTGGCGCGCTAGTCCTGCGGTGCACGCTCAGACGCAGCCGGAATCCGTTCCGGCCCGGCAGCGTGCTTCTCGGTTTTGCTGTTGTGAAGTAGAATAACATCCTGCAAACGGGCGAACGATCGTGCGGCTACTGTAAATGCAGACGTTTGCACCGTGATCGTCTGCCAGCGATCCGGAGACATTTCATGCGCACCAGTTCTGTGGAACAACTCATCCTGGCCTTGTTCGCCGAACCCCTTGATGGAAAGACACATTTTACCGCTCATGAGGTGTTTGCCCGGCTCAAGCCGCGCCTGCCGGCCGTGAACCCTTCGACGGTGTACCGCGCTCTGGAACGCATGACACACGCCGGCAAGATTTCGGTTTCCGATATGGGCCTGGGCGCGGCCGTGTACGAGGCGGTAGGCAGCGCACCACATCACCACCTGGTGTGCGAAGGCTGCCACCAGGTAGTAACGCTGGAAAACGGCCTGGTGGACCCCCTGTTTGGTGAACTGGCGCAGCGTTTCAAATTCGAGATCACGACCAACCACCTGGTCGTGTTTGGCTACTGCGAGAAATGTAAAAAGGGGTCTTCCGGTTTTAGCGTGGAGAGCCAAAAAAGCTAACCGCCTACCGGAGAATCCAGGGCGGTGTATTTTTTTTTGCCCAAAACACATGGGGGATACCTCAAAAGCGCCGGCCGGTTGCAAACACGAATTGCAACCGGCCGGCGCTTTTCGACTGCTTTGTGGCAGTCCATATGGACGTTTATGCCTCTGCCGTGTTGGCAGGGGTGCCGCTTTCCATGGATTGCAGCGCCAGGTATTTTTCGCCAAATTTTTCAACCTTGTCCAGCTCGAGGTCGTACTGGCTGAAATGGCGTTCTTCGTCATCGACGAGCGCTTCGAATACTTTCCGCGTTCCAGAATCGGCGTTGGCCGAGCACTCGTTGGCCCACAGGTTGTAGTCGCGGATGCTGCTTTGCTCCATACCGCGCGCCATTTCCAGCATGGCCTTCACATCGTGAATTTTCTCCACGCTGCCCGCGGCGACCATCTCTACCTCGCCACCCAGGAAGAGGATGCGCTCGGCGCAGCGTTCGACGTGGGTCATTTCTTCGATGGCGGTGCGCAGGAACAAGTTGGAAATCTTGCCATAGCCCTGGTCTTCGCAGTGGAAGTGGAAGAACATGTACTGGTGCACGGCGGCCATCTCATCGGCAACGGCTTTGTTGAGTAGTTCGATACTTTTTTCGTACATAGAAAACCTCCTTAGATTTGGAAAACAGCATACGGGGGATAATCTCACCCCAAATCTGGCTATCGAGAGATCCCAAACTTTTCGAATAGGTACGGTGGGATTGTACTATAACGGCCTGCCAGGTCAATGTATTGAAGGGCAGGCTCTTCCGGGCGAGGAATGGCCTCTCAAAAGACCACAAAATAGCGCGGGGTTTGCTGCAGGTAGGCCCGGTATCCTTCACCATATTTCTTCAGGCAGGCCTCCTCCTCTGCCAAAATTCCCCAATGGCTCAAAATCCTGGCCGCAGCCAGCAGGATCAGTGCCGGCCAGGAACCGATCGTCAGGCAAGCGCCGAACAGGACCAGCGAAGACATCACGATTTGGGGATGGCGGGACACTTTGTAGATGCCGAGTGTCACCGGCGCCCCCACCGGCGTGTTCTTGAAGTCAAACAGCGCTTTCGCCAGCCCTGTCAGGCCAACCATCGCAAACACCATTCCCACCGCAAAAACCGGCTGGCCGATCTTTAGCGGCGTCAGGGCGATCAAGGCCAGGCAAAGTAAAGCGCACAGCTTGCCGGCAACGGTAAAAGCGCGCTGCTTCTGGCTCCAACCGGAACGGTCGAAAAGCCGTTTGACGACTTCTTTTGGGAAAGCCAGGAATAAAATTCCATCCACCAGGCCCAACAAGAGGATGACCAACCAGCCGTTGAGCCAACCGAAAGACAGTGCGGGAAAAAGTTCCACAAAACACCTCCAAAAACGGGGTCTGCGGGGCTTGACGTGATGAGTTTTCCTGGCAAAGCCGGAAGAGCCGCCATCCCCACAAAGCGTTGATACCAACTCATCGCGCGACCCGTTTACCACACGAAGATCAGCAGCAGTGCGAAAAACAAGAAGAAGACGATGTTAAAGCCCGCGCCCTCGACGTATTTCACCACCCGAAACGGGACAACTTTGCGCGCCAGGATGATGTAGGCCAGCGACAACAAGGCAGGATTGATCAATGCCATCCAACGCGGCAGGGCCGTGGTGCCTTGCAAGACTGCCAAGGCGTACCACATGGAGGTCGCAATAGCAATCGCAAAGAAGACCACGTAAGCGGTGAGCAAGACGCGCAGCATGCGGGCAACTGTATCTTCCAACTGTGCCTTGCACTTTCCCTCCGCCAGATTCCACGCCTGAACGCTGCCGCCCAGGTAGATAAATGAGCCATGGATGAACGCACCGATTGGGTAAGCGCCCAACCATAACAAGGCTACCGGTACGGAAAGCCACGGCCCGGCGGGTTTGAGCGCCTGATAAAGAACCCAGGCGCCGCTCATCACCAGGGGCGTTACCAACACGCCCTGTAAACCACCCCATACCAGGCGTTTCCACGGCATTTTGGACATACAGGCCAGCATATTCGCCCGGCGACGCCATTTCTCACTTGTACCAAAATCAACCGCGGTCGCAGGAATATCTTGCAATGGCCCAATGTGATGGGCCAATAACAGCACATCGGCCATCGCATAGAGGATGGCACCAACCAACGTGATGATGCCGGCGAGATGTATCGTAGTGTCTAAGGCCATCATTCCCTCCAGCTATATTTCTTGCCACAAGCTTGTTCGACGAAGCGCTGCCGAAAAGTGCGACGCGCCTTACATTCCAGACAAATTCCAATGGCTGCTGAGCGACGCCCACTGAAGCGGGGTACGGCAAACTTCTATCGCTTACAACGCTGATCAAACGGCGAATGCGCGTCGGGCTGAAAGCCGGCCGGCGCCGTTTGTAGCCCGGACATTCATGTGCGGGCGGTGCCCGTGGCATATGCCCGAGAGTCTTGCGTTACGTTCATCGACCGTGGCGTTACACTATAGGAGCGGCATTAGTATACAGTAATTTCTTATATTAATCAATGGAAAGGTGCGTTTTCGCCACAGCAAATTCGAACGGTGCCAGGCACTCCGTCATGAAGATCGCCGGCCGGAAGGGCCCCTCCGGGAGGGTCGCACATGTAAAGCACTCACCAAGGCCGGGGCAGGAGTGCGAGGCCTGCGTAGTTACCTCTTGACATCCGAATATATTCAAGCTAGAATATACGGCATGGAAGGAAAAGCCCCATGAGTGTTCGCCTTGTCATCCTCGGCCTACTGCGGGAACGCCCGCTGTACGGCTACGAAATCAAGCAAATCATCGAAGAACACATGAGCGACTGGACTTCTATCGCCTTCGGCTCGATCTACTTTGCCCTGGAAAAGTTGGCGAGCGAAAACCTGGTGGAGAAGGTAGACGTTACGCAAGAAGGCAAGCGCCCGGCCCGCAGCGTTTACCAGATCACGGCGGCCGGACGTGAAGAGTTTCTGCGCCTGCTGCGCCAAAGCTGGCAGCAGGTCGAGCGGCAGTATTTCACCTTGGATATTTGCCTTTTTTTCCTCGAGAGCCTGCCGCTCGATGAAGTCAAGAAGTACCTGCGAAACCAGCAGGCCGCCTTGCAGGCTACACGCGAACACATCCGCCATCACCGCGCCGAGCAGTTGGCCGTCCCCGAAGTGCCGCGCCTGGCAGCGGCCATTTTCGATCATACCCTGGTGCATGCAGAAGCCGAACTGGCCTGGGTATCGGACTTGTTGCAGAAGCTGGAAAAGGGCGAGTATCCATAGTTCGCTCTTTTTTTGCCCGTTATTCCATATTGAATATTTTATCTTTAATAAGGAGAAAGCTCATGACGAAACCCCGTATTCCCGAAACCGATCACGGCATCCAGGGCGCCGTTACCGTCGCCCAATACGATCAGATGCAGCGTAACTTTCGCGACAAAGGTTGGATCGAAACCAAGGCACTGATTGCAAGCGGCATTACGCAAGGCCACGCTCTGGAGATCGGGCACGGCCCCGGCTATCTGGGCCTCGAGTGGCTCGCTCAGACCGAGAACACCACCCTGACCGGGTTCGACATCAGCCCCGACATGAGCGCCCTGGCCCGTCGCAACGCACAGGAATACGGGCTGGCCGCGCGCAGCGAGTACCGCCTCGGCAACTGCAACCACCTGCCGTTTGACGATGACACTTTCGACGCCGTCTTCACCAACGGCTCGCTGCACGAGTGGACCGAGCCGCAGGCTTCTTTCGATGAGATGTGGCGGGTCCTCAAGCCGGGCGGGCGCTATTTCATTTCCGATCTGCGACGCGACATCAATTTTCTGATCCTGGGGTTCTTGTGGCTGGGCACGCGTCCGACGGCCATGCGGCCGGGGTTGATGACGTCGGTCGGGGCGGCTTACACCCCTGCTGAACTGTGCACCCTGCTCGAGCGGACGCGCTTGAAAGGCGCACTGCTCAGCGCCAACGCCATCGGCGTGGAAATTTGCGGGGCAAAATAAGCTCCTTACCGGAAAAAGAGAAAGGTTGGTTCTATGCCACAGATTGCCAAAGGCGGCAAATATATTTTCGGCTGGTCGCCGGTTAGCCGGCACGGAAGCATCCAAATTCCCCCGGAAGCCCGGGACGAGTATGGCCTGATCCCGGGCGGTAAGGTGCTCCTGACATCTGGCAGCCAGGCGACCGGTGGATTTACAGTGACCACCCGAAGCCTGCTTCAAGCTTCAGCATTGGCCAGTATCCTGGATAGTTGCCCCGATCTGGCCGAATACCGGTTGGACGAAGGACAAACGGTGCGCTACAAAGGGCGCTCATATTGTTGGGCCGGTTTTTCCCCGGATGGGCGGCTTCAACTTTCTGCAAAAACCCTGGCTGCGTATGACGTAAAGGAGGGCGACCGGTTGCTCTCCATTCGGGGGAGCAACCTGGCCTTCGTGATGGGTGTGCGTGGACCGCTGATCGCGCATGCGAACACGCATCCCGAGATTCTCGTGTTTCCTTGAAAATCTTTCACCACGATGGCGGCCGGTGTATTCAAGGAACTAGATTACTGGGTCAAAATCCTGAAAGATAACTGCTTTGTACTATAATAATGGTTGTGAATCCTCCGCTTTTGTTATCAGAGAAAGGAGCCTCTATGGCTGAAGCTGTTGGTTGCGCCCGCCTCACGGGCACTGTATCCGGCGGTGAAACACCTGCCGCTCCCCCCATCCCTACGCTGAACGAACAGAAGGAGACCCGTATGACCGCTCGTGTAGGCCAAAAGGCCCCCGATTTTACCGCTCCCGCATACTACCGGGGCGGTTTTACCGCCGTCAAGCTTTCCGATTTCGCCGGGAAGTGGTTGTTACTGTGCTTTTACCCCGGTGATTTCACCTTTGTCTGAGCGACGGAAGTGTCGGCGGTCGCCGACAAGTATCCGGCGTTGCAAAAATTGGGGGTTGAGGTTGTTTCCGTCAGCGTGGACAGCCACTTCGTGCACAAGATGTGGAACGACCATGAGTTGAGCAAGATGGTGAAGGGTGGGGTACCTTTCCACATGGCCTCCGACCAGGCGGGTAACGTTGGCCGTGCGTATGGAGTGTGGGATGAAGCCCAGGGGATCGAACTGCGCGGGCGCTTTATCATCGATCCGGATGGCGTGATTCAAGCAATGGAAGTGCTGACCCCGCCGGTTGGCCGTAAATTTTCGGAATCGGTGCGGCAGATCGAAGCTTTCCAACTCGTGCGCGCTTCGGGTGGCAAAGAAGCTACCCCTGCCGGCTGGGAGCCGGGCAAGCCGACCCTCAAACCCGGCCCCGATCTGGTCGGCAAGGTGTGGGAAGTCTGGCAGCCCGACATGGAATAAAGCCCCGCAAGAATTTCACGTGAATGCAACGCCTGCTGACGTCTGGCATCTAACGATTAAAACATTTCAGGAGTTCAACATGTCCACTCGTCAAGAACGGATCGCCAGCCGTCAGCGGCAACGTAGAATTCGAAACCTCGCCATCGGAGCAGGAGCGCTGTTCGTCGTCATTGCCATCGCCCTCTTCTCGGCCAGCCAGGCGCCTACCTCGGAAGAGAAAATAGCACCCGTGAAAATCGGGCAGCCGTTGAGCGACTTCAGCCTGAGCGATATCACCGGCCAAAGTGTTCGTCTAAAAGATTACGCCGGAAAGGTCGTCCTCGTCAACGCCTGGGCCACCTGGTGCCCGCCGTGCAAGGCAGAAATGCCCGACCTGAATGCCTACTACCAGGCCTACCGAGATCAGGGATTCGTGCTCCTGGCGATCAATGCCGGCGATTCACGCGCGCAGGCGGCGGGTTTTGCCGAACAGGCGGGATTAGCTTTCCCCGTGCTGCTGGATTCGGACCTGCACGTGCTGAATGCGTTCGGCATCCACAGTTTCCCCACATCCATCATCGTGGGGCGCGATGGCATCGTCAAGTCCATTCACACCGGTATGTTCACCCCTGCAAGCCTGGAAACGGAAGTCACACCGCTTCTGCGGAGCCAGTAAGCAGAGAACGTCAATCACTGCGCTTGTTCTCCCGTGGGCTGTGCGCGTAATGCGGCCTTCAATGCCTCCGGCAGTTCCCCTGCATACGCCAATACCAGCCGCTGGCCGGCCCGAGTGGTCGCCATGTACAGCTTGCGCGTGTTGGCGCGGATGAGCGCTTCACGCTCTTCATCCGAGAGCCGCAGCGATTGCTCGGCTTCGAACATCTCCCGCAGACCCGCCAGGAAAACGATCGGGCTTTCCAGCCCCGCCCCGGCGTTGAGGGTCGTCACGCGCACGTAGTCACCGGGATAGTCGTTTTTCGGGTCGCGGGCGGCGTCTTTGCCCAGGCGGTCGTTGATGGCCTGGACGAGCGAGCGGACCCCGTTGCCGTTGCTGTGCAGCACGAGCAGGTGCTTCCTGGGATAGCCCTGCCTGGCGAAACCGGCCACTTCGTTGGCCAGGCGGACGATCTCGTCCTGCGGGCTGGTCAACGAGATGATTTGCGGGAACGCGCCACCGGGCATATTGAGCAGGTCCGGCGGCAGGACATCGTCGTCTTTCTCGTCGGCCAGGCGCAGGCGGTAGAGCAAGGTAGCGAACTGCATGATCTCGCGCGTCGTGCGGTAACTGCGCCGCAGCAAGTGGGTTCGCCCGCGCGCCTCCAGGCCCAGCGATTTCCACGAGGCGCCGCGTCCCAGGAAGCCCTGCGTTGGGTCAGCCACCAGGAAGAGATGCCCGGTGCGCGGGTCGAGCAGCTTCTGGACGATGCGTACCCACAGCGGGGCGAAAAACTGGGCTTCGTCGACCAAAATTACGTCATATTTCGGCAGGACGCCCTGCTCGTTTTCCACATACTCCCAGATACGCCGCGGTACGTCGCCCCAATCCAGCATCTGCCGGCGTTCAAGCGCTTCCTGGTAGGCCTGGATCGCATCGTACATGCCTGCACGCTGCTCGGCGGTTAACCCGAAGCCGCGCCCGCGGCGGTCGGCGTCCAGGTAGGCCTGGCGCGTCATGGGGAGTTGATCTTTGAACCAGTCGATTTCGCCCTCGAACATCGATGTGGAAAGCGAGACGTCTTTCAGAACCGAGCGGCGGATTTCGTCCACCAGCTGCCGGCGGGCAGACAGCTTGAGCGGCTCACGCCATGCCGGGGCCGGCGGCCAGTGTTGGTAGCACCAGCCGTTGAATGTGCGCCACTCGATGTTTTCCGGCAGGCGGCCTTCCAGCCGTGCAAAACGCGCCTGCATGTCGTGGTTGAGCGGGCGGTTGTGCGTCAGCACCAGGAAACGTTTGTGGGGGTATAGATGGTACAGGAGCCGCAGCCGGTAGAGCAGGATCAGCGTTTTGCCGCTGCCGGCCACGCCGTTGATGATGTTCAGGCGGAAATCGTCCGTCAGTGCCTGGCCGCTTTCGGGTAAATCGAGATCGGCTTTCACCGCCCATTCCTGATCGTAGTCGAGCAGGTAAGCCGTCAGGCCCGCCGCCGTGCGGCGTTCCACGGGCGGGCACACCGTCATTTCGGCCGGAATGACCACTTCGGGGGTGAAACGCTGGCGTATTTTCTCCAGCCATGCGGCGTCCATCCCGGTGGGGGAAAGAAACCGGCCCCATCCGTCTTCGCCTTCCAGGTTGAGAATCTCTTTGCCCACCCAGGAGGGTTCACCGGACTCACGTTTCAAACGACCGGCCTGCACCTGGGCATCGGGGATGTTGGGGAAGACCACCAGTGTCTCGATCGTCTGGCTTGCCGGAAGTTGTAGTGCAGCGAGAAAATCGGCCAGCACTCCGGCTTCTGCGACGCCCAGCGGGGCGCGCTCGCTCTCGATCAGCAGGAACTGGGCAGCCGGGGTAGCCTGGTTCGCCGCGGCCAGGCTGACCTTGACCAACAGCGCGCGCCCGTCATCGCGCAGCAATAAAAAGTCGGGCGCGTGAGGTTCCCAGGGGGCCAGGTGGTGCCAGATGAAGAACGAGTCGGGCAGCGCCCTGAGCGAGCGAAAGGTGCGCAGCACTTCGCCGGGCAGGCAGGTGGGTGGGCTGTCGGGCAGGATACGCGCCATGGCTTAGCTCAGGTCTCCGTGGGGGATGGTAATGGTCTGGCAGGCGGCGATCAGGCTGCGCAGCAGGTCGAGGGTCTCTTTGCAATCGGGATCGATGTCGTCGGCTGCAAGCATGTGATGGCTGCCGACCAGGATCAGCTTGGCACGCGGGCGGGTGACGGCGACGTTCAGGCGCTGCGGTTGAAAGAGAAAACCGGCCATCTGGGCAGCGAACTTCGGGCTGGCGGTGGCAAAAGAGACCAGGATCACCTCGCGTTCTTGTCCCTGCATGCGTTCGACTGTATCCACCACCAGCTTTTGGATGGTTTCCTCATCCATGAGCATGCGGCGCAGCAGCGAACGGATCAAGCGGCCCTGGGCGCGGTAGGGCACGACCACGCCGATCTCCTCTGCCGGCACGGCGTGTACCAGCAGGGCAAGCACCAGTTCGGAGACAACCTCGGCCTCGATGCGGCTGCGGACGGTGGTGTTGGTGTGGCACAGGTCGAGAAAAACGGCCGGCGCAGTGGGGTCGAGCACGAAATCCCAGCGGGTAACTTCGGGGGAAAGATGTAGGCGGCGTTCGGCAGCCTGTTTGCTCGCTTTCAGCGCGCTGCGGTAAAACGTACGGCTCGGCCATTCGGTCAGCACGTCGTTCAGCCGGTAGGTGATGTCGAGCATCGTCTCCTGGCCGCGCCCGGCCAGGTACGCAAAGGCTGATGTCTGGGTGGCGGCTTCGGCGGAGAAAACGGTCACCGGCGGTAGTTGGTTTTCATCGCCGATGAAAACGTACTTGCTCCCGGCCAGCATCCCCATGATCGCCAGCGGCAGGGTTATTTGAGATGCTTCGTCGAAGAGAACGACGTCGAACTCGACGTTTGCCAGCCGCTGGGTCTGGAGCGCAAACGGCGTCGCCCCGACCACGTAGCCGCCGCTTTGCTCGGCAAAGCGCGATTCGTCGAAGCCCTCGAAATTGGGTACGTTCAAGTCGCCGGCGTGGCGTTGCTCGCCAACCTTGCAAACGGGGATGCTTTCGTCCACCTGCGGAATTTTGTTGAGGGCATTGTGGATCGCGCGGTGGGTGAGCGCGGTGACAAAGACGCGCAGGCCGTCCTGCACTAGCAGTTGCGCCAGGCGCGCCAGCATGAGCGTCTTGCCGGTGCCGGGCGGGCCCTGGATCAGGTAGAACAAGTCGGCGGCGTACGCCTGGGCCACGGCCTCGACCTGGCTTTCGTTCAGGTTGAAGCCGCTCAAGAACCGGCGGGCGCGTTCGTCGCGTGAAAAATCTACCTTCGGCGTCAGGGCGCCTTGCAACAGCGGCAGGATCGTCGTGCGTCCGAGCTGCGAGTCGGCCACGGTGTCGAGCGCCGAGAGGTAAAACCGGCTCGAATCGAACCAGTCCTGGTCGAGAATCCATGCTTCGGTTTGGGCGTGGACGAAGTAGGGATTGCCTTTGATCAGGCCGGCTTCCAGTTCGGTTTCGCCATCGTAGTATAAATCTAGGTGCAGGGCGTCTTCATCCCTGGGGTTACCGCGGTGCAGGACCACCAAGTCGCCTTCACGGAAGCGTGAATGGTTGCTGTCGCAAGCCAGCCGGATGATGTTCTTGTCCACCGAGAGCACCCGCAGCCCTTCGATTGCCCAGCCCTTCGCCACGCGTTCGCCCAGCGGGCGCGCCCACTGCCGATCGAGCGCCTGCCGCTGGGCATCGGCTTCGGACTGGACGAACTGGCGCAGGCGCTGGAGAAAAGAAGACATCGAGGGCATAGAATGCGATCCGGAAATGCGAACAGGAAGGTGGTTAATTTTACCCTGTCTTGACAGGCCCTTATCGGCACCGGCAATAACCTTTACTCTCCCTCGATAGGGGAGGCAGTCCTGGCCTTTTTGCCTGCCGATGAACAGGCCGAATTAATCGAGCGATCGAATTGATGGCGCTGACTCCGGAGACGATCACGCAGCGAGCCGATCTGGCGGAAGAACTGGCTAACATCCGGGCGCAAAAGTATGCCATCGACGATGAAGAAAACGAGGGAAGCGTGCGCTGTGTGGATGCACCCATTTTCGACCGCAGCGGCCGTATTTTTGCAGCCATCAGCATATCGAGTCCGGCGTACCAATTTCCCGTATCCGGGAAGTATCGACCCTGCTGCACGGTAAAGCGGGGGCGTATGTTTGTACGGCATTACTCGGGCCAGCTTTCACGTTCGAACGCAGCCACGATTTGCCGGTTGAACTTCAGCCGGCCGAACGCGGTTTGCGTGCGCGCATCGGGGATTTGCTGAAGTTTCTCCATGTATAGTGCATAAGCCTGCGCCAGCAACTGCTGGGCGCGGCCGGCCTGCCCGGTGGTGTGGAAGACGCGTGCCGCACCCCACAGCAAACGCTGGGCGTCGTTCAAGTCTTGGTTAGCCCTTGGAAAGGCAGCCACCAGCTTCTCGGCCTCGTGGATGGCCCGCTCGAATGCCCCCATCTTGAGGTGCGTAATCGCCAGGTCGATCTGCATGATGGCTACTTCAGCGGGCTGGTCCAGCGCCTCGAGCAGTTCGATGGACTGGTTTGTATGCTGAAGGGCAGTTTCGTACTCTCCGGCAAGCTGCTCGGCCTCGCCCAGGCTGCCGATGGCGATGGCTTGCAGGTAGGTGTTTTCCAACTCGCGGGCCATTGCCAACCCTTGCCGGTACAGAGCTTTTGCGGCGATCACGTCCTCCTGGCACAGGGCGATAAAAGCCAGGTTCAACAGGCTGGTGCAGTATCCGTGGGGGTAGTCGCTTTCCCGGTCGATGGCCATGCTGCGTTGAAAATACGCTTTCGCCAGATCGTAATCGCCCAAGCTCATGTACTGGTAGGCAAATTCGCCCAAAACGATTGAAACGCTGTGTTTATTGCGCAAACCTTCTTCGATTTGGAGCGCCTGGCCAAGCGCTTCGAACCCTTCTTCGATGCGGAACATAGCGCACAAAGTCTGGCCGCGCAGCAGATGGGCGCTGGCCTGGCGCTTGCGCGCACCGATTGTGGCCGCCACTTCCAGCAGTTGGTTGGCAAACTGGTAGCCTAACGCAGGCGCTTTGTGAATCAGGCTGGCGCTGGCGGCCGAGCGCAAAACCGCCGCAAGCTGCTCCGGACGCGGGTGGGCTGCGTTCAGGGCCTGGGCCTTTTCGATCCATGCCATTGCTTCGGCATACTGCCAGCGCTTGAGGTCGATGATCGCCAGAGCGCAGCAGCAGTCTAACGCTCTGGCGATATTGCCGGTTTGCTGGTACAGGGCCAACGCCTCGTTAAGGCTGGCCTGTGAAAGCGACTTTTTGTCCACCAGAGAGTAATACAGCCCTTCCGTGTAGCAGGCTTCTGCCATCCAGGACGCATCGCCTAACTGGTGAGCCAACGGTTTGAAATCGTCGATCAGGGCCTTTTCTGCGGCCCGTTCGGCCAAAACCCGGTGGCGCAGTATCTTGCGCTGCAAGACCTGGCAGCGCTGCCGCTCATCCTGTGCCAGGGCCTCCATCGCTTCGAGGTCGGCCCACTGTTCGGCGCGAGCGCCCATGCGCTCGAGGATGGTTTCGCGCAGGGCGAGCAGATCGAAGCGTTGTTGGGCCGAAACGGCGGTTTTGCCGGCCAGGGCAAAAGCCCGGTCGCAGCAGGCGCGGGCGTCTTCGTTGGCAAACTGCTCGGCGGCTTGCCTGGCGGCGCGTTGATACCAGTCAACTGCCTGGGCGAAGTTTTCAGCCTTGTCGCAGTGGTAAGCCAGGTCGGCAAAGTGGGGCGACAGGTCGGCTGCGTATACCTGTTGCAGCGCCTCGGCCGCCAGGGCGTGCAGTTCGCGCAGGCGCGCGTGCAACTGCATCTCATAGGCTGCATCGCGCAGCAGGGCGTGCCGAAAGATGTATCGCAGCTCGTTCAGGGCCGACCAAATCGCTTCGGCCTGCGCCTGTTTTACCTTCTCCGGCAGGCTTTTCTCGTCGTGCAGCATCTGCGAGAGTACCTGCACCGCAAACTCGCGGCCCAGGACGGCGGCCGTCTGCACTACGGTTTTTACGTCCCTGGCCAGGCGGTCGAGGCGCGCCAGCAGCACCGCCCGGATATCGGTGGGCAGATCGGCAGGCAGGCGACTGCCGGCCAGCGACCACTGCCCGTCCACCCGCACCAGCCGGTCACGTTCGCGTAAATCCAGCAGCATCTGCTCGGTGAAAAACGGGTTCCCGGTGGCCTTCTCCGCCAACAAGGAAACCAGCGCAGCCGAGGCCGTCCCGCCCAGGTGTTGCGCTGCCAGGGCCGCCAGGGCGTCGTGCGGCAGGCCGTCCAGTTCGATCGTACTGCGCGGGGCTGCGGTATCTGCTTGCAGCGGCGGTCGGCTGCCGTCGTCCCGGTAGCGGCCGGTGCACACCAGAGCCAGGGGGTAAGCGGCCAGATCGCGGGTCAGCATTTCGAGCAATTTGTGCGAGTCGGCGTCGATCCAGTGCACGTCTTCCAACGCCAGGATGACCGGCTGCTGCCGGCACTCGGCCTGGATCAACACTTTGACGGCGTTCAGCGTATTTTCGAGGCGCAGCTTGGGTTCCACCTGTTCGTACAGCGAGCCGGGCCAGTGCAGCCCGATCAACGCTCCCAGGAAAGGGCGCACCCGTTCCAACTCGTCCGGCAGGCCGGGTACGCTGCACCCATGCAGGGCTGCCAGCAGGCCATCCACGGCAGCGTCGAAGTGCGCCCGATTCTCTGCCTCGCTTGCCCCGGCGTCCTGCTCGAAGTAGCTGCGCAGCCCATAGCGGAAGGGATTGAGAGCGCTGCGCAGCAGTGGATCGCATGGGCCGACCAGCCACAGCGCGTTGGGCGTTGTCTGGCGAAAAGACGCCAGCAGGCGGCTCTTGCCCATCCCCGCTTCGCCCCATACGGCCACCACGCCGGCGAACCGCCCTTGCCAGAGCGGCGCGACGGATGCCGCCAACTGCGCCAGCTCGGCCTGCCGTCCCACCATTGCTCCTTCGTATAGCCGTGATTCTGCGGTTCGGCCGCGCAATTCGTAGCAGAGCAGCGGCTGATCGAAGCCTTTGAAGGCGTGTTTTTTCAGGGGGGCCAGTGCGAAGTGCCCGCTCGAGCGCCGCGCCACGAAGGGATCGACCCAAATCTCGCCCGGTGCGGCCGCCGCCATCAGGCGGTTGGCCAGGTTTACCCGGCTGCCGTGGCAGGTGTATTCTTCGCGCCGCGGCGAGCCGACATACCCGGCGTAAGCCATTTGCTGCGTTACCCCCGCCCGGAAAGTCAGTTCCGAAGCAGCGCGTAAATCGAGCAGGAAGCCCAGGGCGCGCGCCAGATCGTTTTCGTAGCAGGCGGGCGCGCCCCAAAAGAGCAGCAGCGAACAGCCCTGCTCGGCGAAGCCCAGTCCTACCCGGCACAGGTAGCCGCCGTAAGTCTCCAACAGCCGGTAGATCAAGCGCACGAAACCGGCCAGGCCGGCGTGTGGGCTGTCTTCTGGCAGGTTGATAAAAACGCTGACCACATCCCGAAACTCGCCGCGCACCGGCGAGGTCAGCAAGTCAGGGGCGAAGAAGGCTCGGCCGGCACGGCCGCCATCTGCCGGGGCCAGGGGGGCAGTATCTGCCGATGAAACCGCCTGCGCGTCGATCGCTGTGGCGTGTGTTTGCGCCAGAAGACTTTCGATTTCCGGGGCGAGGCACAGTTCGCCCGGTCCTGCCTTGCGCTGCATTGCGGCGCTGCGCTCGACCGCCTCGCCGCGAAAGTAACCGGTATGCTGGCGCTGCGTTTCGTCGCCGAGGATGCCCCAGGCTACCTTCCCGTGGGCCAGCCCCAGCCGTACGCTGAAAGGATACGTCCCGTAGGAGGTGACGATTTCGGGGCGGGCGGCCATGTATACCTGGATGTCCCGCCCGGCAGCCAGTGCCCTGGCGCCCATCCCGGGTTGGTCTGCCGGGAAGATCGCCAGGAAGGCGTCTCCGGCGAACGCCGCCACAAAGCCGCCTCGTTCGGCCACGATCTCGATCAGTGGCTCGAATATCACCAGCAGCGCATCGGCTACCGCTTCGGCCCCGGCTTTGCCATGCTGCATCAGCGCAGCCGTGAGCGGCGTAAACCCCGATACATCGACGAACAGGGCGGCTGCGGTCAATTCGCCCGCCAGCCGGCCGGCAGCATACTGCTCCAGGATGAAGGGCGGAACAAGGTTATGTTCGTTCATAACTTTTCCAGGCTTTGTTGGCATTCGTTTGCCGCCTGATGGGCGCCGATCTCGCGGAACAGGGCCAGGCTGTCCTGGTAGTGCCGGCGTGCGGTGTCCGGGTTCGCTTTTGCTGCTGCTACCTCCGCCAGGTTGCGCAGGCTGTTGGCCATGCCGCGGCGATCGCCGATGGCGCGGCAGATAACCAGACTCTCGGTGAAGTACTTCTCGGCCGCACTGTGTTCTTGCAGCGCCTCGGCCACCAGGCCGAGATAGGTCAGTGAAAAAACCATTCCCCAGCGGTCGCCGATGGCGCGTTTGAGCGTCAGCCCCTGGTGGCATAAATCGCGGGCTTCACTGTAACGGCCCTCCATGTAGGCTACCTGCCCCAGGATATTGCGTGCGATCGACTCGTTGAAACGTTGTTCGTCCGTTCCGGCGGCGAGCCGGAGCGATTCCTGCAGGCAGGTGCGTGCTTCGGAAAAATTGCCGCGGTGCCGTTCGATGGCACCCAGGTAGTTCAGGCAAAAAACGATCTCTGGCAGATCTTGGTGCTGGCGGGATAGATTCAAGGCATCTCGAAGCCGCTCGACGGCCAGGGTATGCTGGCCCGTATGAAAATCGAACCAGCCCTGGCGGGCCAGGACTTGCGCGTACACCAGAACCGCCGGGCGGCCGGGTTGGTGGGCGAGCGCCGCGGCGGCCCTGGCAAACGCCTCGGCGCCTTCCTGAAAGAAACTGCGCATATCGTAGAAATGGAACAACCCGGCGGCCATTTGCCCGATCTGCGCGTCGTTTTGGCGGCGCGTTGCCCAATCCCAGGCGGCGCGCAGCTGGTCGATCTGGCGTTCGATTTCAGCCAGGACCAGTGCCTGGCCGGCCTGCGAGGGCGGGTCGGTGCAGGCGCCCTGCAGGCCGGCCACGTTCTGCTGCAAAAGGCTGGCGTAGTAGCGGCAGTGCCGATCGCAGGCTGCCTCGTATGCCGCTTCCACCTGGCGCAGCTTTTCTCGGGCGTATTGGGCCAGCAACTGGTGCAGTTCGTAGTCCCCCGATGTGTGGAAACGCACCAGCGAACGATCGACCAGCGCAGCCAGCCGGGTGAGGTCGGCACCGGCCACCGCCCCGGCGGCCGGCAGCGAGAAACGGCCGCAAAAAACTGCCAGCGATGAAAAAAGCTGGCGTTCTCCGTCACTCAGCAGCTCCCAGGAGCGATCGAACGTGGCGCGCAGGCTGCGCTGCCGTTCGGGCACATCTTGTTGTGTGGTGGTTAAAACGGACAAGTTGTCTTCGATCTGCCGGGCAATTTCCTGGCAGGGTAACACGCGCACCCAGGCAGCGGCCAGTTCGATGGCCAGCGGCATGCCTTGCAGCATACGGCAAATCTGGGTTGCCGGCAGCCGGGTATCCGGCGCGAGGCCAAATTCCGGTTGGACGCGGCGGGCGCGTTCTTCGAAGAGCGCTACCGCTTCGGCCTGCGGCATGCCATCCAGGCGCAGCAGCACTTCGGATTGCAGGTCGAGCCGTTCGCGTGAAGTGACCAGCAAAGTAAGCTGGCTGGTATGCCGGAGAAGCTCGTACACTACCTGGCGGCTTTCTGACCGGCACTCGCTGCGTAGCAGGTGTTCGAAGCTATCCAGCACCAGCAAGATGTTTTTGGAACGGAGGTACCCGATGAGCTGTGCCAGGGAGGCATCCTGGCGTGAGAAGGAAAAGCCCAGCGCCACGGCAACCGCCGGGGCGAGCAACCCCGGTGACGAAATGCCATCTACCGGAATGAAATGGACTCCGTGGGCGAACGTCCCGGCCGCCGCCTGTTCTGTGGCGGCCTGTAATGCCAGGCGCGTCTTGCCGATCCCGCCCGGGCCGACGATGGTCAGCAGGCGGCAGTTCAAATCTTCCAGCCGGTCGTTGATTTGGGATACTTCTGCGGCGCGGCCGATGAAGGGGGGGAGTGGACCGGGTAGGCCCTTCGTTGCACCGGGTAGGCCTGGCGTGCCGGCGTCGCCAGGGGATGGCGCGGCCGGTTCAATGGGCAGGCCGGCTTCGATCTTTGCATAGAGGGCGCGGGTGTCGTCGCAGGGTTGGGTGTCCAAGGCGGCAGCCAACAACCGGCGGCAGGTTTCGTATTGCGCCAGAGCTGTGCTGCGTTGCCCGATGTGAACGAGGATGCGCATCAACTGGCAGTGGGCTTGCTCCTGCCACGGGTCCAACGCCAACAACCAACGAGCATACCGCTCGGCTTCTGTGTAAGCGCGGCGGCGTTCGTGATACGTTGCCAGATCATGCAAGGCAGCAACCATTTGAACGTGTAACGTTTCGCGCCGCACGAGCAGCCACTCTTCGAAGGGTTGGCTATCCAGAAAGAACCCCTCGAGCAACGGGCCGCGGTACAGGCCGGCGGCCTGCGCCAACCGCCGGGTGCAGGAGGCGCAGGCCTGCGATTGGCGATGGGCGTGGGTTTCACAGGCAGCAAGAAGCTCCTGGAAGGTAGACACGTCGAGGGTGTGCCGGTGCTGGGTGTTGAACTGGATGGTTTGCGCCGTGACCAGCAGGCAGGATGCGGATGAATCGCTGTCCTCGCCCAGGGCGCGGCGCAGGCGTAACAATGCCAGGCGCAGGTTGTCGCGCGCCACCTGGTCGCTCGATTCCGGCCACAGCAGGCCGGCCAGGCTCTCGCGCCGGTGAGGTCGGTCTGCTTCGAGAGCCAGGTACGCCAAAAGCGCGCGCACTTTGTCCGAGCGGAAGTGGGTCACCTGCGTGTCCCTGCGCCTGACCTGGAACGAGCCGAACAAAGAAATGTGGATGGGATCCATACCTGTGGAAACGATTTGGTAACGGGGTACCTGCATAATAACACAGGACTTGTTGCGGCCGGTAAGCGATTTCTCAGGAGCGATCACTTTGCCCGAACAGCCATTCAAACAACGTTCCTATCTCCTGCGGTTGTGGCCGGTGCAGATCGACGGGCGCCCGGTGTGGCACGCCAATCTATTGCACATTCCCAACGGCGAAGCGCTGGGTTTTGCCGGCCTGCCGCAGCTTTTCGCCTATCTCGAGCGCATGTGTGAAGAGCACCGTCTCGATGTGCCGCCAACCGGGTTGTCTGACGGCGATGCGGAAAATAAACCGGGCAGCGAAGGATCAACTTTGGAGGAATAGTTCCATGTTGCCTTCCCGGTGAAATTGCCTCGTTTGTTGCAAGCAACCTGCCTACTGCCTGGCCGGAAAGGCGGGCTTCCTGCCAAAGTTTTCTCGTTCACGAAAGGATCTTGCTCATGAAAAAAACGCTTTTTCTCACTTTTAGCCTGTTTCTGCTCTGGACGCTGGGCGCGCAGCCCCTTTTGGGTAACGC
Organism: Chloroflexota bacterium; assembly: GCA_049325275.1. Taxonomy (GTDB): domain Bacteria; phylum Chloroflexota; class Anaerolineae; order Anaerolineales; family UBA4823; genus CAIQJJ01. Next base: position 407,485 of record JBMOLU010000084.1, on the reverse strand, counting down.
AGCCAGCCTGGCCCGGCCACGAGCCGATTTCAACGGCGACGGGTACGCTGACCTGGTCATCGGGGTGCCGTATGAGGCCATCACCGACCAGGCGGGCGCCGGGGCCGTTCACGTTCTTCACGGCGCCGCTTCCACCGGCCTTGGCGCTGCGGGCAGCCAGCTCTGGTACCAGAGCAACGACGTTCTGACCGACATCGCCGAAGCCGGCGATGAATTTGGCTACGCCCTGGCGATCGGTGACTTCAACGGGGATCGCTATTACGACCTGGCCGTGGGTGTGCACGGCGAAAGCATCGGTAACCCGGTCATCTTGCAAGCAGGTGTCGTCCATATCCTGTACGGTTCGGCCACCGGCGTAAGCGCCGAAGGTGATCAGGTATGGCACCAGGACCGCGAAGGCATTCTGGATCAGGCCGAAGCTGATGATCGCTTTGGGTATTCGCTGGCGGCCGGCGATTTCAACGGCGATGGCTATGCAGACCTGGCCGTGGGATCGTTTCGCGAAGATGTGGGGACCGCCGAGGTGCAAAATGCCGGGATGGTGCAGGTGTTGTATGGCTCTGCAAGTGGCTTGCGCGCCGACGGCAATCAAATGTTTTACCAGGGCGCTTTCAACCTCGAAGATACCGCCGAGGTAGACGACTGGTTTGGTATCACGCTGGCCGCCGGCGATTTCGACCACGATGGCTTCAGCGACCTGGCTGCCGGCGTGCCCTTCGAAGACGTGGACACACAAGAGAACGCCGGGGCAGTGCAGGTTTTGTTCGGCGCCGCCACCGGGTTGAACGCCTCGCGCGATCAGTTTTTGCACCAGGGCCTCGCCGATGTAGAGGGCGAAGCCATTGGCGGCGATCGCTTTGGACATGCGCTGGCTACCGGCGACTCGAATGGCGACGGTTACTGCGATCTGGCCGTCGGCATTCCCTACAAAAATGTTGCCCCAGGCATTAGCGACGCCGGGGCCGTTCACCTCTTTCACGGCGCCGATAGCGGCCTGGATATGTCGGATGATCTGATGTTGAATCAGAACACCCCGAGCGCTGCCGATGATGCCGAAGCCAACGACTGGTTTGGCGGGTCGTTGGCTTTCAGTGATTTCGACGGCAACGGCTTTGCAGACCTGGCAGTGGGTGTGGATGGCGAAGACATAGGTGATCCGCTGGTGACCAATGCCGGAGCCGTACACGTTTTTTATAGCAACACCAGCAAGAATGAGCTGTGGTACCAGGGCAAGGACGGCCTGGCGGAAACCACCGAAGCCAACGATCGATTTGGTACCTCGCTGGCAGCCGGCGATTTCAACGCAGACGGACGCATCGACCTGGCGGTAGGCGTGCCGCTCGAGGATCGCGAAGGAGTGTCGCCGCTGAGCGACGCCGGTGTGGTCCAGGTAATTTATGGCTCTTCCACCGGATTGGCTGTGGCCGGCAACCAGCTATGGACCCAGGACAGCGACGATATTGGCGGCGCCGGAGAGGACAACGACCGCTTCGGCCAGGTGCTGGCGGCGGTAACAATCGTACGGGTGAAGATCTATCTCCCGGTAATCGTGCGTTGAAGCGCCGGGTTTCTTCTCGTATTTTGGTGAGGCTGTTACGGGTTTGCGTCGTAGAAAAGAGAATTTTGATATCATCGTAAGCGCTCGGGCAGCCTGCCACACCTCTCGATCGTAATCCAGCAGATGTAGATTTCGAACCAAAAAGCTTGCCGCCCAGTTCACGGACGGCAAGCTTTTTGGCGTAAAGTGCCAAGTGGTGTGGCGCACGTTTCACTTTGAAGCTTTTGGTTTTGCCGCTGCTTAGGGCTTTCCAAGCACGCGCAACGCCGGAAGTGCCCGGTGTTGGAAGTCGAAGAGCGCCTGATTTTCCCAGTTATTCCCGGCAGAGGGTTCGTAGGCATCCCAACCGTTGCCGGGGACGGCGATCCAGGTGGCGTCCCACCACATGACGCCCAGGCCGCGCCCGTTCGGCACGCAGCGCACGGCGGTCATGACATCGGCCAGCATTCTGGCCTGGCCTTCTGGCGTGAAGGGATAACCGGGGCATTCCTGTGTGGTAACGACGTTTTCGTAGCCGTCGCCGTCTTCGTGCGTGAAGGCGTAGGCGGTTTCGACCACAACGATGTCCTTGCCATAACGCAGGGCGAGGTCGTTCAGGTTGGCCTGCAAATCGGCCAGGCTGCCGTGCCAGTAGGGGTAGTAGGACAGGCCAATCCGGTCGAAGGCCACGCCGAGAGCGAGCATGTGATCGAGCCACCAGCGGCAGGTCTCGTTTTTCGCACCATTATCCAGATGCAGCAGGATCGACGTTTCGGGCGAACACGCTTTCACGGCGCGAACGCCTTCGTTGACCAAGGCTGCCAGATTATCGAAGCCCGCATCGTTTTTACCGTCCGGCCACAGCATGCCGTTGGTGATTTCATTGCCGACCTGCACCATTTCAGGTGGGGTACCCTGCGCTTTCAGGCTGTTGCAGACATCGAAGGTATGATCGTAGACGGCCTTTTTAAGCCCTGCGAAATCGAAACTTTCCCATGCGCGGGGTTTGGGTTGTTTTCCGGGGTCGGCCCAACTGTCGGCGTAGTGAAAATCGACGAGCAAACTGAGGCCGTGCTGCTTGAGGCGCTTTGCCATGCGCAGTAACTGCGCCTTCCCGTGGTAACCATCCGGCGAGTCCACCCACATGCGGATGCGGGCGTAGTTCAGGCCACGATCGTTCAAAATCTTTAACGCATCGGCCTGGGTGCCGTCTTCGTAGAAGTAAACGCCGCCCTTGTCTTCCGATTTTGCCAGGCTCGAGATATCGGCGCCCAACACGGCCAAGGCCGTCTGCCTGGGAGCGGCCCGTTCGCCCGCTCCCGCATCTAAAGACAGGTTGAGCTTTGGGGCAATCTCTCTCGGGTCATCCCCGCTCAGGTGGGTGATCATGAATGCGCTCCTTGTACGGGGCCAGGCGCCGTCTTGTTGATGCAGGGAATCGGTTGCAACGCCGGACCCCTTTTCGCACGAGCGTTGGCTTTTGGTTGGCGCCGAACAGGGCCTGGCTTTTCCTGGCACAGCCTGTCATGCCGGTCCGGGCAGCGTTCCGGTAGAACACGCTCCGCCCGCGGCCGGCCGATGTGGCAGCATGGGGACCCGCCCTTCCAGCGATAGATGCGGCTAGAAGTCGGTGATACGCACCGTACGGTTGCCATACTTCTCGCGAAACTGCGCGTTCAGGCGCTGAATTTCCTTTTCGCCGCCGACGAACGAACAACGCAGGCAGTAATACTCGTCTTTGTCCTTGTCGTAGAGCATGTCCATATCGATCTCACGCATCAGGCAGCGCGGACAGCGGTAGTTTAACTTGCCTTTGCGACCTTGAGCCATGTGTGCAGCGCTCCTTTCGCTTGAATGGTTTTTTGGATGCCGAGGGTGTACATCGGTGAGAAGGAGAAACCCTCACGGAAATAGCCGCTGGCGCCTGCATTCGCGCGCATCGTCAGGCAGGTGTCCACCTGGGGCACGAGAGCCTCGACGTGGTGGATGTCTGCCATTTCGCTTTCGCGGCAGCGATAGGCGTATTCGATGCTTTCGCGGCCGCCGGCGCCGGCCAGGGTCAGGCGGACGCCGGTCAGGTCTTCGGGATATTCGGTCGTGCCGTAGCAGGCGGTGATGTACTCGTCGATCAGGATGTCAGCGTCGGGCCTGGTCGAATCGAGTACCCTGCGGATGATTTCAATTTCACCGCTGCCCTCGGCGATGCGGAAAACGGACTGGACGCGAACGGAGAAATCGGCAAATTCAATCGTCACCGGGTCGAGCGTGACCACGCGTGTATCGCCTTCTTCCGAGAAAGATGCCCGCGTGCGGCAGGTGCACAAATCCACCTGTTCGCCGCCGTGGCCGATTTTGCAGCTCTTTACCGCGCCCTCGCCGGCGTAGTGGGTGAAAAAGCCTGCCCGGTAGAGCGACTGTACCAGAAAGGGATAGGATGCATCCTGGTTAGCCTGCGTCCCGACGCCGCAAGGGCGGATCAATTTGGCCGCATATGGCCGCAAGTCCACCATCGCCCCGCCCTGGTTCATGTCGAGGCAGAAACGCATGGATGGATCGGCGTACCAGAACATCTGGCGCTGTGAGCCGTAGAGAATATCCTTCCAGAGCGTGCACTCCGGGCGGGCGTAAGGGCGGTCCTGGCGATAGACGTCGGCAAACTCGCTCATCGTCAGGTCTTGCAGCAGACCCTGCGCTTTGAGTTCGCCGTAGTAAGCCATGCCTTCGGTATAGCTTTTGAGCAGGAAGGTGTAGTCGGCCTCCCATCGCCCCGTCTTGCTCATCCATCCCGGGCCGACGTACATCATGTTGTAAGCGTAGCCACGGTTATATTGGGCCATCGAGCGGTACTGATCGACGATGTTCTGGAAATAGGGCGCTTGCCTGTCTTCGTATACCATGCCGCGCAGGATGTTCTGCGGGTGCGTGCCGTAATAGGAGCCGGGGCCATCGAAGACGGCCATCAGGTCGCGCGAAAGATGTGGGATGGCGACGATGCCGATGTCGTCGCCTGCATCGGAAGCGATGCAGTGGATATTGCGTTTGGACGGAATCCATGGATTCCAGGGGCCGCCATCCATCAACGTGTACCAGGAATTGTTGGCGTTCCAGTAGGCCTTGGGGCCTTCTTCCCAGCAGGTCGCCACGGCGGCCTTGACCGTGGGATATTTCGTTTTGATGTAGTTGACCAGCTCGGCATCCATGTAATAGGAACCGGTGGAAGTGGGATAAAAACCGAAGACTTCGTAAAACTTGCCGAAGACTTCATCCACGATCTGGCGCTTGTCCTCGATCGAAAACAACCAGATGGCGAGTTCCTTGGATTTGAATTTTTGGCGAAACTCGGCGCATTGAATGCCCAGGAAGGTCGAGCCGATTTCGTCGCCGAAGCGGGCGTGGTGTTCTTTGGCGATGGACACCGCCTCGGCGTTGAACAGGCTGGCGTAGGTCATTTGGATGGTCGTACGCAGCCCGCACTCGTGCGCCACCCGCTGCTGCGTGCGGAAGATATCGAGCGATTCCTGCAAAACGGCGCTGCGCGTCAGGTCCTCTTTTTTGCCCTGTTCGGCTTCTTTTTGGATATATTCCGGTACCATTTCGGGGCGGTGTACGATGTTCAGGTAGAAAGCGGCCATGGTGCGTTCCTCTTATGGGTTCAGGTATTCTGCCAGCGCCGGCAGCGCTTTGTCGTTAAAATCGAACAGGGCCTGATTTTCCCATCCGTTGCCAGACAACGGGTCCTTTGTGTTCCAGCCATTGCCCGGCACGGCCGTCCAGGTGGCATCCCAGTAAAAGACGCCCAGGCCACGCCCGCCCGGCACGCCGCGCACGATCGCCATCACATCGCGCGTCATGCGGCGCTGCCCGTCGGGCGTGAAGAGATAGCCTTCCACGGCCAGGTTGCGGCCGGCAATGTTGGCGAAGGCGTCATCTTCCAGGACGGTGAAAGCGTAGGCGAATTCGGCGACCAGCACGTCTTTGTCGTAACGGGCCGACAGATCGTTCAGGTTGGCCTGCAATTCGGCCAGGCTTCCATGCCAGAACGGGTAAAACGAAACGCCGATCACATCGAAGGGCACGTCCCGGTGGGTGAGATTATCGAAGAACCAGCGGGCCATCTCGTTATCGCCGCCCTCGGCGACGTGCAGCATCACCACCGTCGAAGTGGATGCGTCTTTGGCGGCCCGGTAGCCTGCTGTCAGCAGCGCGGCCAGGTTGTCGAAGTGGTTGTGATCGCCATCGGGCCACAAGATGCCGGCGTTGATCTCGTTGCCGATCTGCACCATGTCGGCGGGGGTGCCCTGGGCGGCCAGGCTGCTGCACACGTCGAAGGTGTGGTCGTACACGGCCTGCCGGAGCTGCGCCAGGTCGTAGTCCTTCCAGGCGGCGGGCTTGTACTGCTTGCCGGGGTCGGCCCAGTCATCGGAATAATGGAAATCCACCAGCAGCTTAATCCCCAGGGCTTTCAGCCGCAGGGCCATCGCCAAAACTTCGGCTTTGTTGTGGTAGCCATCGGCCGGATCGACCCATACGCGCAGGCGGGCATAGTTCAGGCCGTTGTCTTTGAGAATTTGCAGCGCGTCTGCCGCGTTTCCGTCGTGATAGCGGTAAACGCCGCCCAGGTCCTCGGATTTTTTCAGGCTGGAGATGTCTGCGCCGAGAATGGAAAGCGCAGCCCGGCCCGGTGTCAGTTCGATATCGTCGAAACTGGCCCAGCTGTCCGGGGTGCCAAACGAGTAGATGCGAACGGTGCACTGGCCGCCGGTGACTTCGCTCGAGACTGCCACGCGAATCCAGCGGTAACCGGGCGTGGTGGCGGGGATCGAGACGCGCGCTTCTTGCTCTCCGCAGCGCAACTCCAGGTATAGTTCGACGTGTTGCCCGCCGGCGCGCACCCAGGCGCTGAGGGTGTACCAGCCGTTTGCCAGCCCGGAGACGACCTGCGAAGTCTGCACCTGATAGGTTTCGGCGGCGCGGTGCGTCAGGCGGAAGCTGCCGCTGTGTCCTCGTTCTTCGATGCGCGCGGCCATTACTGCGCCGGCGCTTTCCCAACCGGTGGGGACGCCGGCGGCGTTTTTCTGTTCGAAGCCCGGGTTGGCCAGGTTTGCCGGGGCGGACGCCGGGATTGATGTGGAGGTCAGGGCCATGGTAGACGGAAGCGTGGCAGGCGCAGCCGTTGCCAGGATGGCTGTCGTCGGCTGCGCCGGAGAGCACCCGGCAGCATTGGCGAGCGTCCCTATGAGTATAAAAATCGTTAGCCAGGCACGAAACTTCATTTTTTTATCCTTTTACTGCACCCTGGGTCAGGCCGCCGACGATTTGATCTTGCAGGGCCAGGTAGATGATCATGATCGGCAGCGCACCCATCAGCGCGCCGGCGGCAAACACTCCCCAACGCTGTTGGAACTGCGCCCCGGCAAAAATTTGCAGCCCCACCATCAAGGTGTAGGTCTCGTTGCTGCGCAGGAGGATGCGGGCTAGCACGAATTCACCATACGTGCCGATATAGTTGATGATGGCGATCACGATCAGGATCGGCCGCAGCAGGGGCAGCACCAGGCGGGTAAAGATTTGCCAGTCTGTGGCGCCCTCGACCATGGCCGATTCGTCGATTTCGCGCGGCACCGTATCGAGATAGCCTTTCATCAACCAGATATTGATCCCCATCGCACCGCCCAGGTAGACCAGGATCAGGCTGCCGTGCGTGTCCAGGTCCAAAAAGGGGATCACGTCGCCGATCTGTGAGATCATCAGGAAGACCGCCACGAGTGCCAGCAGGGCCGGGAAAACCTGAAGCAGCAGGATGCCCTTGAGCATCGTTTGCCGGCCGCGGAAGCGAAAGCGCGAGAAGGCATACGCGGCGATGGTGGTAATCGAGAGCGAAAGCACGGACGTGGTGACGGCCACTTTGAGTGAGTTGCCGAACCAGGCCCAGAAGGGGAATTCGCCCGAGGTAAGCAGGACGCGGTAATTTTCCAGGCCGGGGTTGTCGGGGAGCAAATTTTGGGTAGCCAGGGAGCCGGTCGGGTTGAGGGAAGCGGAGAGCATCCAGAGAATGGGGAAAACGGAGAAGATCACCAGGATGATGGCGACGATCAGGCGCAGGACGAGGCCGGTGATGGCGCTGAACCGGGCAGACGTGTGCAGTTTTTTGGGGGGATGCCTGTCAAACATTTTCACTTACCTCCTCCCACATGCGGGTGTAGCGGAACTGGAAGAGCGTAATCGAGCCGACAACGAAGAAGATGATGATGGTGATGGCTGCAGCAAAGCCATAATTCACCCCACGGCTGCCCGAAAAGGCCAGGTTATACACGTAACTGATCAAGATATCTGTGTGCCCGGCGGGCGTGGGCGTGCCCGCCATAGGTGGGCCGCCGGCGTTGAAGAGGTAAATCAGGTTGAAGTTGTTGAAGTTGAAGGTAAACGAGGTGAGCAGCAGCGGCCCAACGGCGACGAGCAGCAAGGGCAAGGTAATGTTCCAAAACTGCTGCCAGGGGCTGGCGCCGTCTACCTGGGCCGCGGCGTAGATTTCCTCGGGGATGGATTGCAGCGCGCCGCTGCAGATCAGCATGAAGTAAGGGTAGCTCAACCAGAGGTTGATCAGCAAGATGGCTACCTTGGCCCACAAGGGATCGGTAAACCAGGGTGGCGCCCAACCAAGCACTCCTTCAAGGGTGCGATCGATAACACCCAGCTCGGGGTTGAGCATACCGCGCCAGATCAAAATGGTGATCAGGGCCGGAACCGTGTAGGGCAGGATCAGCAGCGAGCGGAACAACTTTTTGAGCGGGAAGCGGCGGTCGTTGAAGAGAACGGCAATCGCCAGCCCCAACGAAAAATTCAAGAACAGGCTGAAAAAAGCGAAGCTAAAATTCCACGTAACGATCCGCACCAGCGGGCCGCGCAGGGCCGGGCTGGTGAAGAATTCCTTGAAGTTTGCAAACCGGACCATCTCGATAAAACCCGGGCGCAGCGCTTTGCCGTCTTGCGACGTAAACGTGCCCCGCAGGTTTCTGTAGACCGTTCCGGTTTGTTGGTCGATCATGGCATCCTGGGCGGCGTCGAATGCATACAGTGGCCGCAGTTCTGCGGCTTCTTGCGGGGAGCGAATCTGGATCGTTTTGCCGGGCTCGCCGAACTGGAGGGCGGTCAGGTCTTTGTTCGTGGCGGCCTGGAAGGCGTTTAGCCTGGTGTAACCCTCGATTGTTTCCGGGATGCCGTTGTCGTCCAGTGCACCGAGGCCGGCTTCACCTGGCTGCGGTTGCGCGAGCGGTTTTTCGGGCTGCGCCAGGTAGCCCGTGCCATCTACATCCAGCAGCCAGAGCGCGTATTCTCCCGCGGGTGAGAGGAAGGCCGTCCACGTGTAGGATTTGCCCGTTTCAGGCAGGTAGGTCGCTTTGAGCAGTTGATCGACGGCTTGCTGCCTGGTGATCAGGTGCCCTTCCCCATAGTTTGTAAAGGCTACCCACACGGTAAAGATGATCGGGTAGATGGTGAACATTACCAACAAGACCAGCCCGATTACCATCCAGCGCAGCGGGTAGGCCTCCTTGCGTAGCATCACGAGGTTGACGAAGAGGGCCACTCCCACAACCGCCGCAGCCAATGGATAATAGCCCAGGGGAAGCAGTTTGTCGACGAACCAGACGACCAGGGCATCGAAGACGGCCAGGATCATAAGCCCGCCAAGGCGGGACCAAACAGGTGGGGTGCGGATGTTCATGCAGGGCAGGCTCCGTTTCTCGCCAGGAAGGGAGATGCGGCAAAATTGGGCGTTTGCAGGCCAAACACCCAATTTTGCCGGTTCAAAAATGCAGGTTATTGGATGGCGACTTCCACCATGTGTGTTTCGGGATCGTAAGTGAAGGTCACCGTACTATCTGCCGCCAGGCTGAGCGTGTAATTGGGGCCGTCTTGTGCGCCATCTGAGCCGTAGTTGACGGTCCAGGCGCCATCCAGGGCCACTTTGTACTCGTAATCGCCGGCCTTCAGGTCCACCGTAAGCGTGTACAGGCCATCCTCACCTTTTTTCATGCCGGTTTTCTCACAGGCGGGGTCCCACTGGCCGCCGCAGCCAACCTGATCCTGGTAGCTGCCGGGCAGGTTGACCATGCCTGCCAGCGCGCCCTGGATGAGGGAGCGTACCTGGTTGGCGGCATCGGCCATGGCCGATTCGGCGTCCTGTGTACCGGCCGTGGCCAGCGAAATGCCGTTGTTCCAGGCCGTCCACACGGAGCCCATTTCGGGGATATTTGGCATGGGCATGGCGTTGGTGATCTGGCCCATGGCCAACAGATCGGCGTCGGTGGTGGTTTCGAGGACGGGGATGAAAGCCGATGGGCGCAGGCCGGTTTCGTAGATTTGCTGCATGAACTCCTGCGTGGCAACGTACTCGGTCAGGAAGGTCTGCGCCAGCAGGATGTTTTGGCTGAAGGCGTTGATCATGAAGCCTTGCACGCCGGAGAACGGTGCCCCGTTGTCGGGGAAAACCGTCACCTTGTACGGCACGCCTGAAGCGCGGATGCGGTCGAGCGCCCACGGGCCGGCCATCAGGAACGGCACCTGGCCGGTTTCGAAGAGCGAGTGCGCGGTTTCGTAGTCGGCTGTATTGGGGATCAGGCCGGCTGCGGCGGCGTCGGCCAGGTATTCGACGCCGGCGATCATGCCCGGGCTGTCCAGGCCGACATCGTTCGGGTTCCAGGCTCCATTGGCGTCCTTGCCGAAGATGTAGCCGCCGAAAGCGGTCAGGACGGGCATGTTTTCGTACCCGCCGCCGGCCATGGCAAAGGCGTACTCGACCTTGCCTTCTTCCTGGAGCGCCTTGCCCACTTCAAGCACTTCGGCCCAGGTGGTGGGGGGCGTTTCGATCAGTTCCGTATTGTAGAAGAAGCCGAGGTTCTCGGTGGCATAGGGCACCCCATAAAGGTTGCCGTCGGTGTATGTGAACGCATCCAGCGCCATCGGCACGAATTGATCCTGCTTGCTGCCGAGCGTAATCGGGGCAACCAGGCCGCTTTCTACCAGGGCGCCCAGCCAGTCGTGAACGCCAATGAAGATGTCAGGGCCTTCGCCGGCGGGCGCGGCGGTGATCATGGGGGTGCGGATATCTTGCACGCGGCCCAGGTCCTCGACGATCAGTTCCACGTTGTATTTTTCTTTGAAGGCGTCTGCAAAGGCGAGCAAGATCGGTGTGCGAGTATCGTCTGCCCATATTTTCAGGGTGGCCGAAGGTTCGGCATCGGCAGCAGGCGCTTCGGTCGCTTCTGCAGGCGCTTCGGTTGCTTGCGGGGCTTCGGTAGCTGCCGGCGCATCGGTAGCTTGGGGCGCTTCGACGGTCGGGCTTGCTCCGCCGCCGCATGCCGATAAGAGCATGCTCATCACGACGACGAGCGACAAAACGGACATGAGCTTCTTCATAATCTTCTCCTTGGGTTTGAAAAGTGTGGTTCTTCCGCCTTTGGCGGGAGCAGGATTCTCAACAGAGCCAACCTGTGAGAACGCGCCTCTCTTTGGATTATAGGGAAAGATAAGCGGCAGCGATTGTCTAAAAACCGGATGTTTTTGCCGCAGAACCGGATTAAGCCTCGTTGGCAGGCTCGACGAGCGTCAACGCGCTTTCAAAGCCGTTCAGGGTGAGCGGGTGCAGCAGGCAGAAATCTGCACCGAGTTCTCTGGCCCTGGTTTCATCGGCAATCGAAGCGCAAACCAGGACCGGCATCTCAAGGCCGGCCAACGCTGCGACCAGCGCTTGCGACTCTTCCAGAAGCTTCATGGATAAAAAGATGGCTGCCGCAGGCCTGGCTGCCGCAATTTCCTGTACGGCGACGGCCTCTGGCGCAACCACCAACTCGTACTGGCTTTGTTCGGCATACCGGCCAAGCAGGTAGCCCAGGTTGGTATCGTTTCCGATCAGCAGCAAGTTTCGTTTTGTGCGCGGACTCATTTTTTCTCCATGTTTGCAGCCTGATCGTCATTATAGAGAATCCGGCAAGAGTTGTCTTGCCCGTAAACCGGCCTTTTTTGTACGCCGGCGGGATTTTTTGGCACGAAAGAGCCAGGTTTATCTGGCGTGGTACAGTAGCCCGGACGTGAACATCCGTGTGGAGAAGGCCGAGCGCCAACGCTGTTCAGGGCTTCCCCCACACGTTCTGCCAGAACGGTGCAGAAACCGCGCGGCGCACAAGAGCGCAAATCAAGAATGGGTTTAGGGCTGTGCCGCTTTACGCAGGCCCGTTTCAACGCCATTCGATACCGTTGTGAAAAGGGAAAGTGCGCTTTCAACCGGACTTGCTTCGGCGATAGGCGCGCGGCGTCAACTTCATCTCACGCTGGAAGGTGCGTGTGAAGTGAGCGCTGTCAGAAAACCCCACTGCCAGCGCAATCGCCGTGATCGAGCGGTCAGAATGCTGGAGCAGTTCGCACGCCTGGCGGATGCGGTAGCGGCGGAGGTAGGTCATGGGTGTCAACCCCAGCTCTTGATGGAAACAGTCTGTCAGGTAATCGGCGCTGATACCTACGTGGCTGGCAATGTCTTCGCGCTCGATCGGTTCGGCGAAGTGTGCGTGAATGAAGGCCATTGCCCGGCGCACAAGCTGCCGGGTGACCTTGCCCAGGGTGTTACGTCGCGCCAGGGCCGCTTCGATGTGTTCCAGCGTCTCTTCCGTGCTGAAAAGCCCCTTGCCCAGAATGCCGGCGACGCCGTGATTGCAGCGTTCCAGGTCGGCGTCTGAAAGAAGCCGGGCGGTGAGGATGATCACCGGGATGTCACGGGTGCTTTCACGGGAGTGCAAGGCACCGAGCACGTCGAAGCCGCTCATTTCGGGCATGTTCAAGTCGAGCAAGATCAGGTCCGGGCGGGTGTGCTCGAGTGCATCCAGCGCTTCGCGTCCGCTGCGGGCCGTAAGCGCTTTGCGGCCGGTTTGTTCCACCAGCCGGCGGTGTACCTCCAGAATGCCCGGGTCGTCGTCCACCACCAGGATCGCCTGGTGTTTCGAATGGGGTGTCAGGAAGCGGGCCAGTTCTTGGCTCAACCGTTCCGGCTGAAGCGGTTTGTGCAGGTAGTTCAGTTCGAGAAATTCGCCCTGATCGTTTTGGGTGTTCAGGGAATAGGCCAGGATGGGGATATGTGCGGTGGCCGTTTGGCGTTTGAGCATGCCGGCGATGGCCCAACCCTGGCGCGCTGCGAGCCGTTCTCCCAAGATCAGGGCTGCCGGCACGAGCGCCGTCACCTGCGCCAACCATTCGGGCTGCTCGTCCACACAGCAGATCACGGGTGTGAAGCCGTATTCTTCGAGATAAGTGCCGATGCGATCGGTAGAGTCGCCGCTTTCCACCAGGAACAGTACGCCGGGGCCTTTCTTGGACAAGGGCGAAATACGCTCGATGGGAAACGTTCCCATAGACAAAACGGGCAGGCTCACGGCGAAGGTTGACCCGGCACCCAAATCGCCCGGTGAGCGGACGGCGATCTGCCCCCCGTGTTGGGTGGCCAATTCTTTGCTAATTGCCAGGCCAAGCCCCATTCCGGCTTCTCGTGCAGCGGCGGTGCGCTCGGCGCGATAGAACTCATGAAAGATGGTTTCAAGCTCGGTGGGGGCAATGCCCGGCCCGGTGTCGCTGATGGCGATCACGGCCTGCCCATCAGCTACGGCCAACTTAAGGCGAATCTCACCGGCCGAGGTAAATTTGACGGCATTGCTGATCAGGTTGAGAGTCACCTGGCGCAGCCGGGTGCGGTCGCCAAGCACCCACGGGCCATGCGGCGGCAGTTCCGCCCGCCAGGCTAGGCCCTTTTCGGCAGCCATCTGCGCGCCTATTTTCACCACCACGCGCAGCACATCGTTCAAATCGAGCGGTTCGCGTAGGATACGCAGTTGGCCGGCCTCGCTGCTGGCGAGATCGAGCACGTCTCCGATCAGGCGTGCCAGGTGTTGGGCGTTGAGATTGATCTGCTCGATATCGCGCTTTTCCACAACAGCCGCGTTTAGAGACATCTCGCTCAAGCCGACGATCAGACTGAGCGGCGTGCGCAGCTCGTGGCTGACCATCGAAAGAAAGCGGCTTTTGAGCCGGTTGGCTTCCTCGGCCAAACGGCGGCCTTCGATCGCCTCCTGGTACAGGCGGCTGGTACGCAGCGCGGCGCCGATATTGTGGACGATGGCCGCGCAAAGTTCCGGGTTGGGTGCTTCAAGGGCCACAAAACCCGAGGTCGTTGCGTCCACGTGCAGCGGTAAAACGGTCAACTGGATGGGTTGGCCTGGAGGATAAATCTCCTGGCAGGGGAACTGGCGCGGGTCGAAGCGCAGTCCACGGTGGGTGGCCGGCATCCCGGCCACAAACAACACGATCCCCTCGGCGGCAGGCTCGTCGCCGTCTGCTTCGTACAGGGCAGCAAGAACGCTTCTGACGCCCAGGCGCGGCAGGTGCCGGGACAAAATCTCGGCGCTCTGATCGATGTTCATCGCTGCCAGCATTTCCGTGTTCAACTGGCCGAGCTGCGACACCATGTCCATGTGATCGAGCAGCGAGCGGGTGGTCTGGCGCTGTATCTGGTCGCCGATCTCGAGGCGGGCGCGGTCGAGCAGGCCGGTAACCAGGGCGGCGTCGGTTGCCGGGGACATGGCGAGCAATGAATTCACGTTTTGCAGCAGTACACCGATTGCGGCCTGCCAGAAATGGGCGTCTTCGCCGCGTGCCTCGATCCAGGCCAGGGCCTGTTCGATTTCTGTTCGCAGTGGGCTGGTGTCCTGCAGCCGCAGGCTGGTGGCAAAGGCTGTCAGGAAGGATGCCATCTGGACTTCGATCTCTTCCGGCAAGCTGTTACGCGCTTCGATCAGCGCCGCTTCGGCCATCTGGCGGGCCAGTTCGGCAAAGGATAGCTCGCCGGTTTGGTTGTCCAGGGGCTCTGGCCGGCAGCCGCACGACTGGCGGACGATCAGGCGGGTTGGCACCACAACCTGGGCATCGTCGCTGCGCGCATCGCGTACGTACTCGAGCAGGGTGCGTACGGCCTGAGAACCCAATGAAAAAGTGGGGTGGCGAATGGTGGTCAGGGAAGGGGAAAGGACCCGGGCGTCGAGAATATCGTCAAAACCGGTCAGCGCCACGTCCTCGGGAATGCGCCGGCCGGCGGCGATCAGGGCTTCGTACGCCCCCAGGCACGAGAGATCGTTGCTGGCAATGACTGCGCTAAACGGAATCCCGCTGGCGATAATCTGCCACATGGCGGCGCTGCCGTTTTCCTTGCGGTGCTCGCCGAAGGCGATCAGGCGCTCGTCGACAGGCAAGCCTGCATCCACCAACGCCTGGCGATAGGCAGCCAGGCGTTCGCGACTGTCGCCGCGCCCGTTAGCGTGCCCGGCGATAAAGGCGATCTGGCGGTGTCCGTGTTCGAATAAGTGCATGAAAGCGGCCTGAATCCCCTGGGCGTTATCTACCTTGACCAATGGGCCAGGCCCTTCGGGGGTGGTAAACACAACCGGAAATCCGCTGGCCTGTAGATCGCGCACGTAGGCTTGCTGCGCTTCGGTCAGTTCATCGGGAACGACGATCAACCCGTCGGTATTCCATGGTCCCACGGGGATAAAATCGACATTTGGCCCTGCGGCAGGCCACGAGCCGCGCATTTGTGCGCTGTCGCCGGCGACATTGAATCCGCATCCCAACAAAAGCCGGCAACCCGCCTGGTGGGCCGCGGCGCGGATCCCCTGGATGAGGGAATGCGCGTAGCGATCGATGGTGGTGCCCTGGTAAATGGGCCAGGTGGCGATGAATCCAAGCGTTCGTGGGCGATCCATAAGTTGATTCTATCATCGTTCGATTCCGTGCTCGAGGCCTGCATGACCGGTGGTGAGGAATGCGTACCAGCCGTTCGACCTGTTTCAGCAGCGCAAACCCGGCCAGCGGGTCCCGCCGGATGGCTGCTTCTCACGGGGTGGCAGCGCCGCCCGTGTCCCCTTCTCCGGCAACAGGCCGGCTGCGGCATGTAGGCCCTTAAGGCCTCAGGCCATTCTCGATGCCGCTCATCAACAGCCGGTTGAGCATTTCATCCATTTCCTCCGGCGAGTAAGGTGCTTTGTTGTCGAGCCACCAACGCAGCATCGAGACCATCGTGCCGGCAGCGAACTGGGCCATCACGTCGATGGGCACACCGGCTGCCTGCCCATCAGGCAGGCGCGCCTGCAACGCTTCGGCCACTTTTTGGCTCCAGAACGCTTGCCCCTTTTTCGTGAATAACTCAAAGCCACGCCCCTGGATGAGCGAACGAATTAACGGACGGTTTTCTTCGACGTGTTCGAACAGCTCACGCATGGGCAACAACCGGTGCACTTCCCCATTCGGCTGTAATACGGCCTGGGTCAGGTAGTCCATCAGGCGCATGACACTGTTGATCAGCAGATCCTCTTTGTCCTGATAGTGCGCATAGAAGGTGGACCGCCCCACATCGGCCCGGTCGATGATATCCTGCACGGTGATGTCATCATAGCGCCTTTCCTGCATGAGCGACATCAGCGCCTCTTGCAGGGTGCGCCGTGTGCGCAAGCTGCGTCGATCGTTTTTTGCGTTTTCCACGGGTGCCTTTCCGAACAATTTTTCTGATCTATCCGCTAACGAACTTTTGGGGCCGTTTGGTTGTTGACGGTGCGACGTTGAAACTTTATACTTTCTATCGAACATTGTGTTCGGTAATGAATAAATTATACACTATTTTCTGAAAGGAGCGAATTTTCATGGCACGTTCTTACGCACACACGCATGGAATTGCGGTAGAGACGGAGGGGATTCCGATTCGTTGGGCGCCTTATTACGACCCGTTCGTTAACTTGCTGACACTTGGGCAGGCCGGCCGCCTGCGAAAGCTGACGATCGAGTTGTCCTCGTTCAAACCCGGCGAAAACCTGCTCGACGTGGGTTGCGGCACCGGCAGCGTGGCCATTGCCGCCCAGCAGCAGGTTGCCGAAGCAACCGGCAAGGTCGCCGGAATCGACCCCGCCCCCGAAATGATCGCCGTGGCGCAGCAAAAAGCGCGCCGCAAGGGCCTGGATATCGACTTTCGTGTCGGCGTCATCGAAGCGCTGCCTTTCCCCGATGCTACCTTCGATGTCGTCATCGCCAGCCTGATGATCCACCACCTGCCATCCGACGCCTTGCAGGCAAAAGGCTTTGCCGAAACCTACCGTGTGCTCAAGCCCGGCGGGCGGCTGCTGATCGCCGACCTCATCCGTTCGGAGACATCTGTTGGGGTGATGGGGCTGCCGGCCATCCTGATGCACCACGGAATGCAGTTGGACGCCGGTGCCTGGCTGGCGCTGCTCACAAAGGCCGGTTTTTCAGAGACGCGCCAACTGGCGCAGCGTTTTTCCGCCATTGGATTCATACGGGCGAGGAAGTAAACGATGAACGCCTACCCCGAGACTCCGCGTTGGCGAAGGGCCGTCATCGAACAAACGATCGATGCGGCCGTAGACGATGTCTTCCCGCTGGCCTGCCCTGTCATGGAGTACCTGTGGATTCCGGGTTGGAAGTGCGAACTGGTGCACTGCCCTAACGGGCGCGTGGAGCTGGGTTGTGTTTTCAGAGAGATCTACTCGGCCCCGGTTTTGATGCGTCGCGTGACCGGAAAAACGGTCTGGACTACCGTGTTGCATGAGCCTGAACGCCATCGCGTTCACTACCGTCTCGAGAACGAAATAGCTGACTGTTTATGTAAAATCGAGTGCGAAGCGCTCGCCGATCAGAAAACGCAGGTCTGTCTCGACTTCACCTATACGCCTTTGCACGAAAAAGGTGTGTGGAATATGAAGAAAGGCGGTGAAGACAGGTTAAAATTGATGCTCTCGCTTCTCGCACACATGCTGAAGTATTACTGCGAACGGGGCGAGATGGTTGGCGCCGCAGACGTCATCAGTTTTGTCGGGCGCGCTCGAGAACTCTCTGTTGTGGATCGCCTGCGTTTCCTTTTGAACGGGCTTGCAATGGCCGTGATGAAGGATGACGACCGCAAAAGATTTCAAAAAGGCCTTCCAATTGTCAAAATAAGACCGTGAAACGCTTATGCACATCTACACCCTCAATAAATGGCAACACGACCACACCTATACCGGCGTCGATCCTTCCAACGAACGCAAAACCTTGCTGGTGGTGCTGCTGACTGCGGGCATGATGTGCCTGGAGATCGCTGCCGGGGTCTTTTTCGGTTCGATGGCCCTCCTGGCCGACGGCTGGCACATGAGCACGCACGCCGTTGCGCTGGGAATCACGTTATTCGCTTACCGCTATGCCAGGCGGCATGCCAATAATCCCCGTTACACGTTCGGCACCGGCAAGATCGGCATCCTGGGTGGTTACACCAGCGCCGTGGTATTGCTGGTAATCGCCGTCATGATGGCGCTCGAATCGGTAGAACGTTTCTTTGTGCCGCAAGATATCCGCTTTGGCGAGGCGATTGCCGTGGCCGTCGTCGGATTGGTCGTCAACTTGTTGAGCGTGCGCCTGTTAGGGCACGAAAACCACCATCACGGGCACCACGAGGGCCACGAACACGCTCATCACGAACAGGACGCCGATCATCACGGCCATGCCGATGAAGACCATAACCTGAAGGCGGCCTACTTGCACGTCCTGGCCGATACCATGACCTCCGTGCTGGCGATCGTTGCCTTGCTGGCCGGCAGTTTCTTCGGTTGGCTCTGGCTGGATGCAGCCATGGGCATTGTAGGCGGGTTGGTGATCGGCCGTTGGGCCTTCGGCCTTTTGCAAGAAACGGGACACATCCTGCTGGATGGCCAGGCCAACCCGGGCCTGGTCGCACAGGTGCGCAGCCTGATCGAAGCAGATGCCGACACACGCCTTGCCGATCTGCACGTGTGGCAGGTCAGTGAACGCAGCGCGGCCGCCATCATCTCGCTGGTGACGCACTACCCGCGTCCGGTGGCGCATTACCGCAGCCTGTTGGCCGGTGTGCCGGCTTTGGCGCACGTGACGATCGAAGTCAATGTCTGTGATGATGAAGCCTGTATGCCAGAAAGCAGGCCGCAATCGCCGGCCTGATGCCGCAATCGCCGGCCTGATGCCGGAGCGGGGAGACTGTCGCCGGGCGAGGTGTACCGATAGTTCTTCGATGATAGCTTCGAGGCCAGCTTCGAGGCCAGCTCGCTGTCTGCCCGTAAATGGTGCTTGGTTTCACGATTTAGGGTATGATAGCGCCAGAAAAAACACGCTTCTTCGCTGGCTGGAGATACCGTTCGTTTTGTTGAACCTAGAAAATTTGCCGCTGCCACACACATGCCCAAAAGATATGAATAAAACCGTCGACTCTTTTCGTTTCATCACCGGTATTACCAAGCGTATGATCCGCAGCTGGATCAAGCTCGAATCCCCGCGGCCGATTCCCTGGACGCCGCTGGCGAAGCCCCTGGCTGAATGCCGGGTGGCGCTGCTGAGTTCGGCCGGGATTGCCTTGAAAACCGACCGGCCGTTCGACCAGGAGACCGAACGCCAACAGCCCTGGTGGGGTGACCCTTCCTACCGGGTGATCCCTGCTTCGGCGACGGAGGATGACGTGCGCCTGTACCACCTGCACATCGACCCCGCCTATGCCGAACAGGATTTGAACTGCCTGTTCCCATTGCAGCGTTTGCAGGAAATGGCCGTGGCGGGACGGGTCGGCAGCAGCGCACGGCAGCACTATTCCATCATGGGCTACATTCTCGATCCCGAAGTATTGTTGCGCGAGACGGTGCCGGCAATCATCCGCAACTTGCGCGAAGACCTGGCCGACGTGGTCGTGCTCGTACCTGCCTGACCGATCTGCTGCTGGTCCGTTGGACTGGTACAGAGAGAACTCGAAAGCGCCGGTTTTCCCACGATCTGCCTGACCCCCGTGCCCGACCTGACCGCCTCGGTCAGCGTGCCCCGCCTTGCTGCCATCGAATATCCCCTTGGGCGCACGCTCGGTCAGCCGGGCGATTCCGCCGGGCAGGCAGCCGTGCTGGAGGCCACCTTGCATGCCCTGGAAAGCATTCAAACCCCAGGCGAGATCGTTTACCTGCCTTTCGAATGGCCCGAAGACCCGAAAGACGTGCGCAACCATCCGCCCGAAGCGCCCCCGATTGCCAAGTACCTGGCGCGCAACCCCTGGTTTTTGCCCAAGCTGATGGCGCGCAAGGTATGATGTGCTGCCAATACCTCTTGTCCGTGGAGAAATCCCGCGCCTGAAATCCCTTTACGAACGCAAGCCGACGAAATGCGTGCTGTCGCAAGCCGTTTCGGCTAGTTTCACTGCGGCCGCTTACAAGCGTTTCTGGCGCGTCGTACTGCGCGCCTCAGGCCTCACGGCAGGTGGGGCAGTTCGGTCGCCGGGGGCGGGGTGCCATCCAGCGCTTCCAGGCTGGCGCGTACTTTTTTCAACTCCCGGCGCATTCCCAGGCGCTCGAAGAGGTCGATGGCGCGGTTGTAGGCCGCCCGGGCAGCGGGGATGTCGTTTTGCAGCGTGTACAGGCGCGCGTAGTAGCTCTGGATGAAGGGCATGTACTGCCGATCGAGCGCTTCTGACGTCATCTCACCGGCCGCTTCGAGCGTGGCGGCGGCTTCTTCCAGCCGGTTTTGTTCCAGGTAAATGGCGATCAGTTTGATGCGAATGGCGATCATGCCGCGTTGAATCTTCTTTTCAGAAACTTCCTCGAGCGAAATCCGCAGAAACTCCTCCGCTTTTTCCCATTCCCGCTTTGCCATCAGGCAGTCGGCCAACCAACTGCGCACCATGTGGCCGTTGGCCGATTCGGCCAGGTACTTGTGCTGCGCCCAGATGCGCTCGATCTGGGCGATATTGTCTTGGGCCAGCCAGTAGAAGCTTTCGGTGCTCAGGTAATCGATCAGGTTATCGTCGGGCATTGGGCCGCCAGCCGCCAGTTCCTGCATGCGCGGCCGGTAGCGCTCGGCCTCCTTCCAGTTGGACTGGCGGCTCAACACCTGTACGTGTTTGGCCAGGGCGCCGATCTCTTCCAGGCGATCGTGGTGGCGGCGGGCGATTTCGACTGCCAGGGGGTGAATGATCAGCTTCTTGTCCCACATGCCGCGCACGTGGTAGTAGTAACCCATGCCGTCCACGATCTGGTTGGTTTCGGGGTAGCGATCGTTGTGATAACACCATTGGATGGCCGCTTCGAGGGTCTCTTCTTCCAGGGCGATGGTTTTCAAACGGCTCAGATCGTAGCGCACTTGTTTGATTTCTTCGGCCCATTGCAGGCACACTGCCAGCCAGCGCAGGCGAGCCTGCTGTTCGAAAACGCTGTTTTCTGCCAGCCGGACGCCGGCAAAGGCGCGTACCAGGGGATGCAGCGCGTAACGCGGCGTGCTCTGGATGTTCGGGCGGTTCATATCGAGCAGCGAAAGCTCGGCCAGGCGCTCGGCGGTGCGCCCGAACGCAAAACCCTGTACGGCAGCCACCTGGCTCAGGGCTTCCTCGCTGGCACTGACCGGGAAGAGCGTCATCGCCATCAGCACCCGGCGGGCGGCTTCGTCCAGCAGCATCCAGGTACGCGAGAACAGGTCCTCGAACAGATCGCCGCGCCCGGCGTAGATTTCGTCGATCACCTCCGCCAGGGGGCGTTGGCCGTGTTTGAGGTAGCCCAAGGCGATCATGATCGCCTTGGGGTTGCCGCCGGTCACCTCACAGATCGGTTCCAGTTCGGCTGGTGTGGTCACCAGCTGGTCCATGCGCAGGAAGCGCAACTGGTTCTGGATGAATTCACCGGCCTCGACCTGGCTCATGCCGCGCAGGTCGACCGGCCAGCTGCTGCGGAACTCGGCATGATATTCCCGTGAGGTCACCAGCGCCTTGCTCGGTTCGGGCAGCCGCAGCAGCCAGCTCAACAATGCGCCATCGGTAATCGTTTCGAAATTGTCGATCACCAGCAGCACGCGCTGGCGGCGCAGCAGTTGTTCGACTTCGTAGCGCTTGTCGTCGAAACTCAAGGAAGTCAACCCCGGATAATCGAGCGTGCGGGCGATTTCGTCGAGCACAACGCTCAAGTTGGTGGCGCCTTCACGCCCTTTGTCGCTGACCCATACTACGGCATCGAAACTCGGCAGCGAACAGTCGCCGGCCAGGCAGTGGGCGGCGACTTCACGCGCCAGGCTGGTCTTGCCCATCCCGCCCAAGCTGGAGATCAACACCACTGCCGAACGCTGGCGCAGGCCGTCGACGACATCGGCATAGGCCTTGGCGCGCATGACGAACTGGTTGTAGGTGGGTGCCGGCAGGTTGTGATAGTGGCGCACCGGTGCGGCCTGCGGATGGCTCGGAAAAAGGCTCTCGAGAATGGCACTCGGCGCCGGGTACCGGGCGGCACGCAGAAAGCGCATCAGCCACTCGCGGTTGAGATAACCGCGCCGCACGGCTTCGCCGGCCAGGCATTCGATCATGTGCGCATCCGGCGGCAGTTGGCCTGCCTTGTAGCGTTGGATCGTCGAAGGGGCCACGCCGAGCTTTTCGCCCATTTCACGTTCGATGGCGGCCGCCGTTTTTCCCTCGTAGGCGGCCATGCTGTTGATTGCTCCGCTGAGCAGGTGTCCAAATTCGGGATTGCGCATGGTGTTTTGGGTTGTGAGTGCCTGAGATATGCGAGTGTTGTACCCACCCGCTTTTCCACCGGTGTCACGTAGGGTGGATGAGCCTGGCACAATCATACTATGAATCCCTGCGGAAATTTTGGCAGGCGATCGTGCGGAAATTTCCGCGCAGCGCGCTGGTTTTTTGGCTGCAAGGGGGCGTTTAATCGGGGTGAAACCGGATGGGTTGAAAGCCCACCCACCTGAGGCAGGCACAATGTCGAACACGCAAACCGATCAACTGAAAACTTTCTGCGAGCGGCTCCGCCGCATCGAGCAACCCGAAGAACTGTTCGGCCACCTGGGCGTCACCGAAAGCGAGCAGTTGCAGCGCCTGGAAAGCTGCTTCAGATTCCTGCTTAAATCCTACCATCCGGATAAATTCGCCGGCCAACCGGCGCTGTTGCCGTACGCCAACGAGATCACGCGTCTGCTCAACGCCCTCAAGCAGCGCGCTGTAACCAAGATCAAGCGCAATATCTACGGCAGCCCGGGGCAGCCGGAACTGCGCGAGTACACCAGCGTGATTCGTACACACCGGCGCGAGTACTTCGTCACCGAACTGCGTGTGGAAGGCGCCCAGGCCGATGTTTACCACGCCTACTATTGTGATCCCGACGACGTGCTCAAGCCCTGGAAAGAAGCCGCTATCAAGGTAATCGCCGACCCGGCGAATAACCCCCTGCTCGACAACGAGGCCCGTTTTTACGAGACGCTTTCGCACTTTTGTTTCCCGGCCTGCCTCGACCGCTTCCAAACCTGCGATGGCAAACGCGCCATCGTCCTGGACTGGATTCGTGATGGCTACGATTTGATCGAACTGCGCCGGCGCTACCGCAACCGCTACCGGGTGCCCGGCCTGCCGCAGGAGCACTTGTTCTGGATTCTGGATCGCTTCCTCTGCGCGCTTGGGCTGATGCATGCGCACGGTATCTTGCACGGCAATCTCCAGCCCGATAACCTGCTGGTCCAACCATCCCTGCACAACGGCATGCTGATCGACTTCCTGCACTGCCGCATCGCTCCGGTGGGAGGGGATGTGCTCGCCGCCGTCAACCCGGCATACTGCGCCCCAGAAGTCTTCACCCGCCGCTTCAAGCCACACCCCGTTTCGGAGATTTACGCCCTGGGGCGCTGCATGATCGAACTGCTCGGCGGCGACGGCGACAGTCTGGATGATGCGCTCCCGGTGGACGCGCGCCTGCGAGCTTTTTTGCAGAAGATGATCCTGACGGATCCCTCCCTGCGGGCAGGCGACGCCTGGGCGTTGGCCGAGGAACTAAAGGCGCTGCGCCGCGCCTTGTACGGCGCACGAACCCCTTTCGTTTCCCTGGATGTCACGTGATGTTCAGGTACAACCATCAACCCATTCAACAGTCAAAAGGAGGTTTCTATGGGCGGCGGTGAATTCATCGATTTCGACACCACGCGCAAACACCGGACGCATTCATCCGGTTCGTTCGGCTCGGTTTCTGACGACACCTATCTGAAGGTGGGCAGGGTTTCGGCCGCTTCGGCAGCCCTGCTGCCACTGGTCAATGGGAAATGCCGCCGGGTGGACTGCTTCCACCGGCACCCCATCGTTTGCATGTTGGACGTCACCGGCAGCATGGGCGACTCGGTGTACGTGGTCTACGAGAAACTCGGTACCTTCTTCCTCGAGGTTCAGAAGCAAAACTACCTCGACGATCCGGCGATCAGTTTCGCTGCCGTAGGCGACTGCCACTGTGACCGTGCGCCGCTGCAGGTGGCGCAGTTTTCGCAGAGTATGGAACTGATCGGCTATCTGGAGCAGCTGTACATCGAGCACGGCGGCGGCGGCCAGACCAGCGAATCTTATGAAACCATGCTCTATTACTACTGGAAGTACTGCGACCTGCAAAACAGCGAAGTGCCTTTCCTCTTCATCATCGGCGACGAAGGTTTTTACAAGAAAGTCAGCGGCAGCCACCGCCGCCACTACTTTGGGGAGCCGCTGGCCGGTGACGTCGGCGCGGAAGTCGTTTTCCGTGAGATCAAGCGTAAGTTCGCCGGCAACGTTTTTTTGCTGCATTTACCCTACGGCAGCAGTGACGCCGACCAGCAAATTCTTAGCCAATGGCGCGCCATGCTCGGCGAAAACGTGATCAATCTCGAAGACCCCACCCTGGTGGTTGAAGTCATGCTCGGCATCATTGCCATGGCGATGGACAAACGCAGCATGAAGACCTACCTCGACGACTTTCGCACGCTCTACCAGGCCGACCGCCTGAAGAATGCCGATCCCGGCCGCGACGACACGGAAGAAAAAGTCCGTACGATGCGCAAAATCCTGGCTCCCTACAGCCAGGCGGCCGGGGCGCTTATCAAAGCGCCACCGGAAGGCAGCCTGCCGGCCCGAGATGGCAACACCCGCAGCCGGCGCAGTGCCTAGCGCCGATATTTATTGCACGTTCTCGCTGCCCTCGCCCCGTTCGGCGAAGGCAGCGGGAGATAACCGGAGCAACTTCATGCCGAACCTGATCGCTACCCTTCCCCTCTACCCCAAGTACCGCAGCGATGTGGCGGCGCATCCGCACGTCACGGCGCTGCGCTTCAACACCGTAACACCGCTCGATGACAGCATCCGGGCGACAGTAGATGCCCTCTTACACCTGGCCGGAAGCAAGCCGCTGTGGCTCGATTTGAAAGCCCGCCAACTACGCATCACGCAGTTCGCTTACCTGCCGGATAGCTATGTCACCCTCAACCACAACATCCGTGTCAACACGCCCTGTACGGTTACCTTCCGTGACTGCGCCAGCACCCTGCACGCGGTGGTGGATGGCAACCGGCTGGTGCTGGCGCGTCCTGCGCGCATCGTGGGCCAGGGCGAACCGGTCAATATCCTCGATGATTCGCTCGTCGTGGATGGTTTTCTCACCGAGCAGGATCGGGAATACGTGGCTGCCTTTGCCCGGCGCGACCAGCACCGTTACATGCTTTCCTTCGTGCAGTGCCGCGCCGATTGCGAAGCCTTGTGGGCGCTCGACCCGCAGGCCGAGATCGTAGCCAAAATTGAGGATCGCCGCGGGTTGCATTTCGTCGCTGAAGAGTACGCCCGCATGCCGCGCAAGCCGCGCCTGATGTTGGCCGCCGATGACCTCTACATTCACATGGGTGGTGACAAAACCGCCATGCTGGCTGCCCTGCGCCAGATCATTGCTGCCGACCCGCAGGCCATCGCAGCTTCGCGCATCCTCACCTCGCTGCACGATCCACAAGGCGACTGCCCGAACGAGGTTGCCCTGGGAGACCTGGCTTACCTGTGGCTGCTGGAGATGCTCGGCTACCGCACCCTGATGCTTTCCGACGAAATCTGCCGTCTGCGGGCCGTGTTTGCCCGCGTGATGGCAGTCTATGGGCAATACCATGAAAACTGCTTACGTGATCGTTGATCTCGGCTTTGGCGACGCCGGTAAAGGCGGCGTGGTCGACTATCTGGCGCACTGCCGCGATGCCGGTGCCATCGTCCGCTACACGGGGGGGCCACATGCCGCCCACCACGTGGTGCGCGCCGATGGTGTCAGCCATGCTTTCTGCCAGTTTGGGGCTACCTTCGAGCCTGGCGTGCGCACGCACCTGGCCGGCGGTGTGATCGTCAAGCCTGAAAACCTGGTTTACGAGGGCCGCGCCCTGCAGAAGAAGGGGGTCGCCGACCCGTTTGGCCGCCTTTCAATCGACCCGCGCTGCCGCCTGGTAACTTCTTACCATGCCATGCTGTGCCAGATGAAAGAACTCGCCCGCGGCACGCAGCGGCACGGCACGGTGGGCATTGGGGCGGGGGAAGCGGTGTTCGAAAGTGAACGCGACCCCGCATCGGTGTTGTGTATGGGCGATCTTTTCGAGCCGGCTACCCTGCGCGAAAAGCTTTGCCTGCACTTTGAACGCACTTGCCGCCAGGCGCGGGCGCTCTTGAAGGACTGTGCTGCGGGGCCAACCGGCGATTTATTGCAGGCCACTTACACGGCCTTTCGCCAGCAGGTGCGGTTGAAGCATGTGCTGGCTTTGTATCGCTACGTTGCCACGCAACTGCCGGTTACCCTCTGTTCGGATGAATCTTTTTTGCAACAGACAGGCGCGCTGCCTGCTGACGTCATTTTCGAGGGTGCACACGCCACCCTGCTCGACCGCGAGCATGGTTACTATCCTTACGTGACCAAGACCGATACGACCATCCGGCAGGCAATGCGGATGCTGGCCCGGCCGCCTTTCGACGGGCAGGTGGTGACACTGGGTGTGGTACGCGCCCTGGGCTACCGCCACGGTCCCGGCCCGTTTGTGACGGAAGACCGCCGCCTGTCGGGCCTGTTCGACGAGCGGCATAACAGGCCCAACGAATGGCAGGGAAACACCCGCTACGGTTGGTTCGATCTGCTTGCCATCCGCCACGCAATTGGCTTGAACGCCGCGGTCGGCAAGAACGCCGCGGTCGGCAAGAACGCCGCGGTCGGCAAGAACGCCGCGGTCGGCAAGAACGCACGTATCGATGGCTTGGCCTTGACGATGCTCGACCACTTGTCGAACCTGGCGCAGTTCCAGGTTTGTCGTTCCTACGAATACCGCGGGCCGGAACGCCGGCGGCTCGATCGATACTTCGAATGGGAGGCGACGGTTGCCGGACGGGTAAAGATCACGGCCATCAAACCCGTCCCAACGCACCGCAGCGATGAACTGGCCCGCCTGCTCTTCGACTGCATCCCCTGGGATTGGCAGAACTTTGGCGGGCAAGGCGATCCCGCTGCCGAATTGATCGATTTTCTCGAATCGGCCGACGGGCTGGGCCTGCCGGTGTACATTACCTCGGCGGGACCGACGCTGGCCGATAAACAAGCCCGCCACGCCGACAAACCGTTCGCAAAGGTGTATCCATGACCACACAAACCCAAATTCGCCAGGCGTTCGTACAAGACCTTCCACAGCTGGCAGAGTCGCGTTTGGATGCATGGCTGATCAAGGGCGATTTCGATCGCTTCAAGATGATCAACGACCTGTACGGCAGCCTGATCACCGATTACCTGCTCGACTGGTCGATTGAAGCCATCGAGGCCACCCTGGCGCTTTACGAAAGGCACCTGGGAGCAGGCAAAATCTTGTGGAACGTGCTCGGCGACGATGTGACGATTTACATCGCCCCCTGTGCGCTGGTCGAAGACGATGTGCTCTGGCTGCTGCACAGCATACGCTATGCCGTCCGCCAGAGCTTCCAGCGGCGTTACCGGGTGGCTGCCCTGCCGCTTCCGCCGGACTTTTGCACGAATGTGCCGCCGGCCTCGCTGGCGGCGTTGAAGCGTGCGTTGGAACGGCAGGACATCGTGATCGATTTTTCCCCACGTTACAAGGGCTGCCTGATCCTGCTACCGGCCGGTGCCGATGCCGCCCTGCCGGCCAATGTGCTCGCCAGCATTCAAAAGTACTTGGGATGGTTAGACGGCGAAGCCTTGTCGTTGCAGTGGGATTGGCTTTACCACCCGGAAGGCGCCGCACAGGCCGTTTTCAACGAAGGATTCGTCTATCCGCCCTCGATTTCTTTTGTAGCTTGCTCGGCTCGTAAAGGGTTGGGAGCGGCGCTTTGCCTTCGCCAAAACCTTCGTGAACAAGAAGCTTACCGGTACTTCGAGAAGCTCTCTGCCGTCTGCCAGGGGGCCTTGAAGGCGTGCAAGTTGCAGCGCTGCGGAGCCTTGATCGCCCCGGAGCCGGCTTGCGATGCGCCGCAGGTTGAAAGCGAGCCGGCCACCGACACTTCAGGCGCTTGTGGCCAGCTGCGCTGGGCCAGCGAGCGCTGTTTGCGCGAGACGTTGTACTTCAAAACCCTCAACCGGGCCACGCTTTTTCGGATCAACCCCGTTTACAGCTTTGCTTCGGGCGCTCACCGTGCCTGTTTTTCGTTGGAAAAGTACCGCGGCAACCAGCATGGTGTGGGCCTGAAGGGCGTTAATGAGCTTTGCGGCCAGAACGCAGCCAACGGCGTCATCCGGCGCCTGATTGTATGCTTTGCCGAAGCGCTTGTCGCTGCGTCGGAGGCCAGGCAGGCGCCCGTGAGCCAGCTCCAGACGGCCTTGTTCGTCGACCGCTTCACCGTGTTCGACGCCGGCACGGCTTTTGCGCTGCCGGACGTGGTCAGCCTGTGCCGGCAGTTGATGGCAAAGTTCAACCGGGCGTCGGAAGAAATCAAGATTGCCCACCTGCGCGTCAGCATTGCAGAAAGCCCTCAACCGATCACAGGTTATACCCTGTTCCATCACCTGGCCTTGACGCAGCTTTCTCGCCGGGCCTCACCGCTCGCTTACGGCGATCGGCACATCGAAGTGCGCCGGTTTTGCGAAGCGATCGCCGAAGACGGCCGGTATGTGCTTGAACGCAATGCCTTCGACGCCGGCTACCAGTTGGCTGCGGCTTCGCAGCACAAAAACGGCGGCGCATCCCGCTCAGCGTTTCGCCCGGTTCAGCAGCGCCTGGGTGTGCCAGTGGAGTTTTTTGAGACGTAAGGCGATCTGATCGGGCGCCAGCACTTCATCTACCACGCCGCGCGCGATGGCGGCCCTCGGCATCCCGAAGACTACCGAA
Source organism: Chloroflexota bacterium (assembly GCA_049325275.1). GTDB lineage: Bacteria > Chloroflexota > Anaerolineae > Anaerolineales > UBA4823 > CAIQJJ01. The sequence goes on along the minus strand of JBMOLU010000084.1, from coordinate 378,753 downwards.
CTGGCCTGGTCCTGGGCGATGATGTGGGCGCCTTTTTCACCCATTTGCACCAGGCCATCCACGCCGTCTTCACCCATGCCGGTCAGAATCACGCCCACTGCATCACCGCCAAAGGTGGCCGCTGCCGACTGGAACAAGCGCGTCGCCGAAGGGCGCTGCCCCTGGATAGGCGCGCAGGTATCCAGCCGGACGACGCTGCCCGGCGAAAGCAGCAGGTGGGCATCCCCGGGGGCGAAAAGGATCGTCCCCGGCAGAATCCGCTCATGGTCCTGTGCGATACGCATCGGGAGCTTACTCGTGACGCGCAACCATTCGAGCAGCCCCGGCAGGAAGGCCGGCATGATGTGTTGGACGACGACGATGGGGATGGAAAAATCATCCGGCAGGTTGCTGAAAATCTGCTGCAAGGTAGGCGGCCCGCCGGTCGATGCCCCGATGACGACGGCCTGGATCGGCCGGTCGATGAAGGAATGCAACATGGCGGTGCGCGGCCCAACCCCTTTGACGTGCACGGCCGTTGCGTAGTGGGGGACGACCTGGACGCTTGCCATCGATCGGACAGCCGCAATCAACTGCTTTCGAACGGTCTCATAGTCTTGTGTTTCCAGGCCGCGCGGTTTTTCGATCACCATCAGTGCACCGGCCTGGATGGCGTTGAAGGCCGGGTTGATTTCGGCGCTTTGCGTGCTGCTGGCGATCACCACAATCGGCGTTGGTTTGACGCTCATGATGTGGCGCGTCGCCTCCAGGCCATCCAATACCGGCATACGAATATCCATCGTGATCACGTGGGGCTGCAAGCGCAGAGTCATACGAACGGCTTCCTGGCCGTTCTTGGCTTCTCCGGCGACCTCGATATCGGGCAGGCCGTTGAGCATCTCTGCCAGGATGGTGCGGATCAGCGCCGAGTCGTCGACGATAAGTACGCGAATGGGTGTGTGTGTGGGCAGGTTCATCCAGTTCTCCGGTGCTGTGCGGCCTCACACCCGCGGTTTGCCCGAATCGTTTTGAAAGGCTATGGCGCAGTGCACGCCATGCTGGCTGGTGAAGCGCACCTGGCCCTCCAACTGGCTTTCTGCCAGGGCAAAAACAGTTTGCAGGCCCAGGCGCCCGTCTCTCCGGCTGTCGAAACCCACCGGAAAACCAACACCGTCATCGGCAACTTGCAGTTCGATGTACCCTTCCTGCGTCTGCGCCAGGTGCAGACAGATTTTACCCGTTCGTTCGGCCGGAAAGGCGTGTTTGAAGGCGTTGGAAATCAGCTCGTTTAAAACCAACCCACAGGGGATTGCCGTATCGATGGACACAAAAACATCGCCCATTGCCATCGTCACCTGTACTTTGGCAGGTGAGATCCGGTAACTGGCCGTCAATAAAGCGAGCAAGTCGGCGGCGTACTCTTTCAGGTTGATTCTCGAGAGGTCCCCAGCTTCGTAAAGTTTTTGGTGCACCAACGCCATCGAACGGATGCGGTTTTGCATGTCGGCAAAAGCCGCCCGCAGCCGCTCGTCGCCCGTCTCGGCCAGTTGCAGATCGAGCAGGGCAATAATCACGCTCATGTTGTTTTTGGTGCGGTGGTACAGCTCACGTAACAGGGTTTCTTTTTCGATCAGGGCGCGCTTGATTTGTTCGTCGGCTTGCCTTTTTTCGTTGAGCACCTTTTGTTCGTCGAGCGCATGTACGGCAGCTGGCCCCAGGCGTTTGATATTGTCTTTCAGAACGTAGTTATTAGCTCCCGCTTTCATGCACTGCACGGCGATATCTTCGTTGATCGATCCCGTCCACACGATCACAGGCGTTTGTGGAGCAAACGCTAACGCCAGTTGAAGGGCGGCCATGCCGTCGAACTGCGGCATACTGTAATCGGTAATAATCAAATCGGGGCGAAAGCTGGCGAGCGCTTCGAGATAACCGCAGCGGTCGCTGACCTGCCGGAATTCGCAGCGTTCCAGTGCCGTGGCGATTTCGTGCCGGGCCAATCCGGCATCGTTCTCAGAATCTTCGACGATGAGAATCCGCAGCGTTTCGGTCACGGCTTGCTCTTCGGGGCAGCGATCAAAGCCAGGAAAACCTCGGCGATCTTTGGATCGAAGTGCTTGCCGGCTTGCGCCTGGATATACCCGATGACTTTCTCATAAGGGCGTGCGCTCTGGTAAGGCCGGTCGGAAGACATGGCATCGAAGACGTCGACGATGGCAAAGATACGCGCTGCCAGCGGGATGGCTTCACCGCGCAGCCCCAGCGGGTAACCGCTGCCGTCCCATTTCTCGTGGTGGGCGTAGGGAATATCCAGTGCGGCTTTGAGAAAGGGAATGGCGGAGAGCATTTCATACGCGTATACCGGGTGCTTCTCTATGATCTTGCGCTCCTCAGGGGTCAACTCACCCGGCTTGAGCAGGATGTGATCGGGAATGCCCATTTTACCGATGTCGTGCAGCAGCGCGCCGCGCCGGATGTGTTCCAATGCCTGGGCCGGCACGCCAAGTTCCCGCGCCAGCTTCAGGGTCAGATCGGTCACGCGCTGGCTGTGCCCGGCGGTCTCGAAGTTGCGGAACTCAAGCGCCTTCGACCAGCCCATGATGGTCGTATCGTAAGCCTGAGTCAGGTTGAGATTAGTTTCCAGCAGCCTTTCGAGCATGTTGGCGTTGTCGATGGCGATCGCCGTCTGGCTGGTGAGCATCTGTAAGAATTCAAGCCAGTCGTCGTCCGGGGGGATTTCTTGATCGTGATAGACCTCCAGCACGCCCAGCACGTGGCCTTTGCAGATCATGGGCAAGGCCCCGTAGTGAGAAAAATACCGCTGGCCGTAGAAGCCGCGCAAGGCGGCCGTAAAGATCGCCTCTTCCCGTGATGCCACCTGCCCGGCATAGCCGATGCCGACCGGCTGTGCGTCGAGGCTCAGGACCGCCTCGCCGAGGCCGTATTGGGCCGCATAAGATAGTGTTTGCGTGTAGGGATTGCACAGCAGGATGGCGGCCGCGGACAGCTTGAGGTTGGATACGATCTGCTCGAGAGCGACGCGCAGCGTTTGGGTGAAATCCTGTTGGGTCAGAATGGCTTGATCGATGGCCCGGATGGCGCTCAAGCGCTGCAACTGGCGCAGGCGCTCCTTTTCGGCCGCATGTTTGTAGGCTGCCATTTCGATCATGATCGAAAGCTCACGCGGCTCGACCGGCTTCAAAATATAGCCGTACGGTTCTGTGGTTTTGGCGCGCTGCAACGTTTCGTCGTCGGCGTAGGCGGTGATGAAGATGATGGGGATGTCAAGTTCATCGTGTATGCGCTGCGCAGCTTCGATTCCATCCATTTGCCCGCGCAGGCGGATATCCATCAAGACAATCCCAGGCCGTTGTTGATAGGCCAGGGTGACGGCCATTTCTCCGGAAACCGCATAGCCGGCGAATGTGTATCCCATTCTTGTGACCTTGTGTTCGATGTCTTTGGCGAGCAGTGCTTCATCTTCGGCCAGTAAAATATGGATGGGAGTCATGGTGCTTATCGCTGGAAAATGATCCCGGCCGTGAACTGATGCAGGCCCGCATACCGGGCCTGTCCGCAGGCCCGCATACCGGGCCTGTCCGCAGGCCCGCATACCGCCCTACACGCAGAAGCCTTTTGGGAAAACGACCCGGCATACGACGCCCTTTTCGTTTTCAACCGTCAGTTGACCCTGTAACTGTCGCGCCAGCATATGGACCAGTTGTAAACCCATTGAGTTAGTCGTGTTCGGGTCCAGGCCGGCGGGCAGGCCGACGCCGTTGTCTCGAACGGTCAGGTGGTACCGGCCGTTTTCCTCTTCCAAAAGCACCTGGATTTCTGCGGTGTGCCCGTTGGGCGTAAAATTGTCAGGAAAGGCATGTTTGTGGGCGTTGGTAAACAGCTCCGTGACGATCAAACCACATGGAATGGCGATATCGAGATCCATTTTGCTGGCTGCAATCTGCATATGGAGATGGATTTCGCCGGTCGGGTGGCTGCTCGCCGTGTAGAGGTGCTTGAGCAGGTTTGGCAGGTACTCGTTGGCTTCAACTTGGGCCAGTTTCTCACTGCGATACAGGTGTTCGTGAACCAAGGCGATGGCCCGGACATTGTTCTGGCAGTCCCGAAAGGCCTGCAAGGCCATTGGGTCTGCAATCGTTTCGGCGTACAGATTGAGCAGGCTGGTGATGATTTGCAGATTGTTTTTGACCCGGTGATGAATCTCTTTGAGCAGCACTTCTTTCTCTTGCAGGCTTGCTTCGACATACATTTCGTGTTGTTTGCGGGCGGTAATCTCCTCGAACATGACCGCAAACTGGCCGGCGCGCGGGCTGTAGGCCGATACCTGGTACCAGCGTTCGAGGTCGCGTGCATAGTTCTCCATCATCACGGGCTTGCCGGTCAAGGCCACCTTGCCGTACGTTTCGATCCAATAACGTTCGGTCTGCGGCAGCACACCGAGCACCGTTTTGCCGATCAACGCCTCTGCCTTCAACCCGGTCAACTTTTCGAAGGCCGGGTTGACTTCAAGAAAACGGTAATCGATCGGCTTGCCGGCCGGGTCGCAGATGATCTCGTGCAAGGCTGCCCCCTCTTGCATGTGCTCGAACAGGCCGCGATAGCGTTCCTCGCTCAGTTGCAGTGTGTGCTCGGCGGCCTTGCGCTCGGTGACATCATCGATGGCGACGATTACGTGGGGCTGGTGGTTGATCGACAGCGGCTCGGCGCTAATTCGCAGCCAGCGATCGGTCGGTGTGTTGTTGATGCGCAGCGTGACGCAAATTTCTTCGCCGTGAATGCTTTTGCCGGCGTCGAGCACGCTTTGGACGCCGTTGCGCAGCGGGCACGCCGGGCACGAATGGCTGAAACCGCAGCCACGGGGGTCCTCGAAGCTGTGAATGCACTGTAACCCGCCCCCGCCGCGCTCGCCGATAATACGGGCCGGTTCGCGCAGGATCATTTCGCCGAGCGCCGTGTTTGCTTCGACGATGCTTGTGTCGGCATCTACCAGCAGCATGCCCACCGGCGCAGCCTGGAAGATCTTGAGCAGGTTTTCGTGCTCCGCCTGGAGCGCCGCTTCGATGCGATGACGCTGAATCGCCAGGGCAAAGTACTCAGCCAGGCGCTGGGCGGCTTCGAGGTCGTGTTCGCTGTAGTCGCGCCCGGGGTTGGCCAGGGCGATTTGTCCCACCAGCTCATCCACCAGCATCACCGGCACGCTGAGAAATTGTTCCAGCGGTACGTGACCTTGCGGGATGCCGCGTGCCGCGGCGTGCGCCGGGGCATCATTGGTATAAAAAGGCTGGCGGGTATTGAGCGCCTCGCCCCACAGGCCGGCGTAGTGCCCGTTTTCGTCCGGGTCGAACGTGATGCGCTGCGTTTGCCCTTCGAGCGTGCACTGATCCATCATCGCTGTGAGCGTGTAACCGACGTTCTGTTTGGTGACGGGGTCGATCACCGAAACGTAACCATGTTCGCTGCCGGTCAGGCTTTGGGCCTGCTCCAGGATCGTGTGCGCCACGTCTTCCAGCGTGGCATCGGCGGCGATCAGCGGTTTGTAGAGCGTGGAGAGGGCCGCGTTTTCGGCCAGCTCCCAAAACAGGGCTTCTTCGGCCTGCTTGCGGCGGGTGATATCTCGCAGCGTGCCGCAGAGGATGCGGCCTTTGGTTGTGGAAATCGGGAAGACCATGCTCTGGACGACAATGGGCACACCGTCTGCGCGCAACATGGGCAGTTCGGCGGGCTGCCCAAATCTGGAACTTTGGCCACCTTCCAGCATCTGGAGAATCACTTTCTTGAGCGCTTGCAGGCGTTCGGGGGTGCGCGCCTCTTCGGTCGCAACATCGAACTGTACGTCCCATACGAAACGCCCGATCGCCTCGCTGGCCGGCACCTTACTGATCGCCTCCTGGGCGGCGTTCCAATGCGTGATGCGCCCGCTTTCGTCGGTCAGCACCATGCCCTCGAGCGATTGTTCCAGCAAGCCGCGAAAGCGCTGCTCGGAAACGCGCAGCGCCACTTCGGCTGCTTCGATGCCTTCGCCGGTGCTTTTGGCCGTAAACCACAAGATTGCGCTGAAAACCGCGCCCGTGACCAGGGTGGTTAGCAAAGCCCACGCCGGGTGATCCTCGTAAAGCGCATTCAACCAGAGCTTCTCGGCGATGTTTTCGAACAAGATCACGGGGATGAACACCGGCAGGAAAGCGCGCAGCAAACGCGCTTGCAAAGATGGTCCTGCCAGGAAGTACAGCCATGCGACGCGCGGCAAGACCAGCAGGCACAGGCCGATGCCGGCAGCGAAAAAGGCCAGGGCGCTTGTCAACGCCGGCGGCGAAAACCGGCCTTGATAGAACAAAGGCTCGTCGTAGAGATACCACAGCAACAGCACCGTGCCACTGACGAGATTCAAGATGCCCGACCAGGCTACCCACCGGTTGGCCCTGGAATCTTCCGCCGGAAACTGCACCAGGCCGCTCAATGCGCTTGCGGAGAGGATCAGCAGGAGCCCCGTTACCGGGGACATGACGCCGACGTAGTCGTGCCAGGTGTAGCCTTGCCCGCCGGATGTGTTGCGCAGCCCGGCAGCCATCCCCAGTAGGCTTGACAGGACAATTGCTGCATTCAAGAGATGGATTCCCATCCTGGCCTGCGGCCAGCGTACCGGCATCTGGCGCGCCAGCCCGATCAACACACACGCCAACAAAACAAGCCCCAGGGCCGAGCTTGGCGGCATGGGGATGTAAGCCGGCGAGAGGCTGGCGAACTGCAAGTTGCCGAATAGCCATCCCAGGCTGGCGAGCAGGCTGATCGCGGCGACGATCACCGCGCAAACCTGGGCGGCTTTTCTGGTTCGGGTCGTGAGGATGTCTGCGGCCATAGCGCTTTTTTTTACAACACTCCCTTATACTTTAATCTGTTGCAAGTGAAGCTTGTGCTTTTCCGGCACAAATCCATGACAAAACCACAGCGATTTTTGCAAACTGCAAGAGAACTTCTCACGATGCCACGGCCGTGTCACGCCACTGCCGTCGCCGTCGGAGAAACTCAACGCGCCAGGAACCCCATCTGGCGCAACGTTTCGAGCAGCACGGCGTCGGCGAAAGCGTCTTTGGGAATGTAATCGTCGGCCCCGCATTGCAGGCCCATTTCGGCGGCCTCGACCGTGTCGTTGCGCGTCAGCATGATCACGGGGATTCCGGCCGTTTCGGGATTGGCTTTGAGCTGCGAGCAAACCTCGAAGCCGTTCATGTCGGGCATCTGCACGTCGAGCACGATCAAGGCAGGGTGCACCGAACGGGCCAAGTTCAACCCCATGCGCCCATTGGTGGCGCAAATCGTCTGGATGCCGGAGCGCTCGAGCAGGTCAGAGGTGTGCAGGGCCTGGGTAGGGCTGTCCTCGATGACCAGGATGATGGTTTGTTGCATATTGAAATCAATGCCGATCGGCATGGCGTTCTCCTTTTGAAACCTCAGCTCGCAACCCATTTTGTCATGCAGACTTCTACCTGTTCGTCGGAAGGCGTGAACATTTCCAACTCGTCTACCATCCAACGTTCGTTGCTAAAGTAAGAGAGCGGCGGGGCGTAATCGCTGTCGTAGCGCGTGCAGCGGATGCGCAGGCCCTTTCTGTTGTCGCTTTGCAGGCACTCGATCGTCACGCTGCCGTTGGCGTGGCCGTTTTTCCCCAGCCCGAGCGCATTGGCCAGCGACGAAGTCGCCAGCGAAATGCGCGATTGATCGGCCAGGGTCATGCCCATGCGGCGTGCCGTATCGCGCACCTTCATGCGCGCCGTAACCAGGTCGATTTCGCTCTGGATGGAAATCTTCTGATCGCCGCTCACCGGCCGCCTCCTCCCCGGCCGGCAAGTAAGGCAAGCCGCGCCGCAATCTGTTCCACGGGGAGTATCTCATCGGCCGCCTGGCGGGCAGCAGCCTCGCGCGGCATCCCATACACCACACAGCTTTCTTCGTTTTGTGCGATCGTGTAACCGCCTGCTTTGCGCAGGGCCAGCAGGCCATCGGCGCCGTCGTCACCCATGCCGGTCAGGACGATGCCCAGGGCTGCCGGGCCGTAGTGCTGCGCCAGCGATTCGAACAGCGGGTTGGCCGACGGGCGCAGGCCCTTGTAGGCCGGTCCCTTCGAAAGAATGACGATCCCTTGGGCTGTGGCTTGCAGGTGGTAATCGTCCGGGGCCATCAAGAGCACGCCCGGCCGCAGCGTGTCGCCGTGTGCGGCAATCTCGACCCGGATGGTGGTTTGCGTGTCGAGCCACTCCGCCAGCCCGCCGGCGAAACCCGGCGAAAAATGCTGTACCAGCAAGATCGGCAAGGGGAAGCTGGGCGGTAAGTCACGCAGCACGCGGGCCACCGTCGATGGCCCCCCGGTGGAGGCCGCAATGCCCACCAGGCGCACGGCGTCAAGATTTTGCAGGCGCGCCGGCAGCGCGGGTGGCCGCTGGCTCGGCAGACTGCCGTTTGCGGCGGGCTTTTGGCTTTCGGCGCGCCCCCAATGGTGGATCACCGGCACCCCGGCCATCAGGCGCACGGTTTGCACCAGTTTCTGGCTGGTCTCGGGGTCGTTTAGCCCCGGTTTGGAAAGGATGGTCAAGGCCCCGGCGCGCAGCGCCTGGAAGGCCAGGTCCATATCATGGGGTTTCTGGCTGGCGCTGACGATGACGATCGGCAGCGGGCATTCGCGCATGATCTGGCGTACGGCTTCCAGGCCGTTCATGCGGGGCATTTGAATATCCAGCGTAAGCACGTGCGGGCGCAGGCGCTTGACCAGGCGTACGGCTTCTTCCCCATTCGCGCCTGTACCTACCACCTCGATTTGGCCGTCCTGGCGCAAAAGCGAGGTCAACAGATCGCGCATCGTGGCCGAGTCGTCGATCACCACCACGCGAACAGGGGTAGGGGCAGGGGTTGGCATTCGAGAAATCTCCGCTTTCCGATATCACACGGCTATAAAAGCCTACAAAATCTCCAACTGGTGCAGGGTTTCGATCAAGACCTTGTCCGAAAAGGCATCTTTGGGGATGAAATCCACTGCGCCGCCTTCCAGGCCTTCCGATAACGCCTCGAACTCGGTGTGCGCGGTGAGCAAAACGATCGGGATGGACGCCGTTTGCGGATCGGCGTGCAGGTAGCGGCAGGCTTCCAACCCGTCCATCTCGGGCATCTGAATATCGAGCACGATCGCATCGGGCCGCTGTGCGTGGGCCAGTTCCAACCCGGCCACGCCGTTGGGAGCGCATAGCACGGTCAGATTCTGCTTTTCCAGCAGCTTGCATAAGGCCAACGCCTGTACGGGGCTATCTTCGACAACCAGGATGGTCTTTGGCATAGGAAATCACCTTATTCCAAACTGTGAGAGCCATCGCGATCGCGTCGGAGCCAGTGGGTGTACCGGCACAGCGTTTGCTCGTCCGGAGCAAGCGCTGTGCCGGGGGCTATATCAGTTGTCCGATCGTTTCCAGTAAATTATGCTGATCGAAATTGCTCTTCACAATGTAAGCATCGGCGCCGACTTCCACGCCGCGTGCCTTGTCTTCGGGAGAATCGAGCGAGGTAACCAGAATGAAGGGGATGTGTGCGGTGCGTTGATCGCCCTTGACGCGGGCGGCCAGGCCCAGGCCATCCAGGCGAGGCATCGATACATCCGAAATAATCAGGTCGGGTAATTCACCGCTGGCCATCGTGTTCAAGGCTTCCAGCCCGTCCATGGCGATGCGCACGCAGAATCCGGCGGCCTCGAGGATATTCTTTTCGAGTGTGCGGGTGGTAATCGAATCGTCTACCACCAGGATGTGGTGCTTCGGGCGCTCGGTGTTCGCAGCGGCCGTCGTGGCGTCTTTTTCGAGCACCGAGCGCTTGATGCCGTGTGCGTTCGCATTCTGCGCCAGTTTGATCAGGTCGGCGACGTTCAAAATCAACAACACTTCCCCGCTGCCCATCACGCTGGCGCCGGCGATCCCGCCCACGCGGGCCAGTTGTTTGCCCAAACCCTTCATCACCACTTCCAGCTCGTCGTCCAGTTCATCGACCACAAAGGCCATGCGGCGTTCCGCTGCTGCCAGGATCACCACCGGCAGGCGTTCTGTGTTGCGGTGGCCGGCCGGCGCCAGGCCTAGGGCATCGCCCAGGTGTACCAGGGTCAGCGGTCGTTTTTCGTAGTGAATCGTCTCGTGGCCGCCGACCGAGGTGATTTCGGCCGGGCGCATGTGTTCGATGCGCTCGATGGCGCTGAGCGGAATGGCAAACTTTTGCCCGCTGGCATGTACGAGCAAAGCCCGCGAACTGGTCAGGGCCAGCGGCAGCAGCAGGGTGAAGCAAGCCCCTGAACCTTCTTGCCAGGTGATGTTGATGCGCCCGCCCAGGCTTTCCACGTTGCGGCGTACCACGTCCAGGCCTACGCCGCGCCCTGAAAGGTCGGTGATGATTGGGCTGGTAGAGAAGCCCGGCTGGAAGATCAGGTCGGCCAGTTCGGCGTCCGTCATCGTGGCCGCGCTGGCGATATTGCGCCGCAGGGCGAGTTGGCGAATGGCCGAGATATTCAGCCCGGCGCCATCGTCGCGCACGCTGATCGAAACATCCTTGCCGACATGGCGTGCCTCGAGGGTCACGGTGCCGTGGGCTGCTTTGCCGGCCTGCAAACGCTTGGGTGCCGGCTCGATGGCATGATCGACGGCGTTGCGCAGCAGGTGAATCAGCGGGTCTTTGATCTGTTCGATGACCCGTTTATCCAGCTCCACGTCGCCGCCGACGATCTCGAAGTGCACTTCTTTGTTCGACGCCTGCGCCAGATCGCGCATCATGCGTCCGAACGTGCCGGTGATGGTGAAGAGCGGCAGCATGCGTACGCGCTTGATCTCTTCTTCCAGGCCGTCGATCACCAGCGACATCTGCATCGTGTCGCTGCTGTATTGCCGCGAGAGGTCGTTGATCAGCGTGTTCATCTCGCGCAGGCGTTCCTGGCTGGTGCGGGCGTACTCGAGCAGGCGGCTCAGCTCCTTGCGTTCGAGCGAATCCAGCCCCGTTTCCTCGCGCGAGTTGTTGCCGCGCTGGCGTGCCAGGTATCCGTAGGCGCTGCGCGCGGCCAGCCAGTCTTTTTGCCACTCGGTGATGTAGCTTTGCGCCTGGCGTACCTGCGCCATGCGTTGCTCGGCGTGGATTTTGGTGATCAGCAGTTCGCTGAGTTGCGCCATCAGGGCGTCCAGCTTGCCGACGTTTACCCGGATGGTTTCCTCTACCGGCACGGGCCGCGCCGGCTGCGGCGCATCGGCTGCCGCATTCTCGCCGGGCGGCGCTTTTTGTTCCTCGGCCGGTGGCATTTCGTGGAACATGGCGTTCACTGTTTCGATATTCTCTTGCAAACTTTTCTTGGCGCTGCTGGCTTTGGCGGGCTTTTTGGCCGGCTGTGGCGTTGCAATCAGCGCGGCCTCGCCCATTTCGGCCGCATCCGGGGCGTCTGGAGTTTTCCCGGACGCTTCTTCAGCCGCTTCCGGCTGTTTGCCCGTTGCCGCCGGCTGAAATGCGGCCAGCGTGGCCAGCGCTTGCAGGCAGGTGGCCGGCGGGGTCGTATCGCCGGCTTCGTAGGCCGCCTGCACGGCCTGGATCGCATCGACTGCCTGGAAACAGGCCGTGTATAGCGCCTGGCTCTCGGCCAGGCGGCCTTGTTGCAGGCCTCCGAGCACATCTTCCAGGGCGTGCGCCAGCTGCTCGATGGCGTTCACGCCCACCGCCCGCGCCGCACCCTTCAGGCTGTGCGCAGCGCGGAACACCTCCGCCAGCCGTTCTTCACGCGCTTGCCCCGAAACGGTCTTCTGTTCCAACGAGAGAATTCCCTGGTTCATCGTCTCGACATGTTCGGCCAGTTCGGCGCGGAAGCTGTTGATGATTTGTTCGCGAATCTTTGCGCTAAGGGACATGGAGAACTCCTGGCAAAATAGCGGGTCGAGAAGAGCCTGGCAAACAGGCCCTTACAGTCGGTACTGTGCGACGGTTTCCGACATCTTGCGGGCGAGGTCGTTGAGCGATTGGGCGCTCTTTTCGGCCTGGCGTGTGGAGGCGAGAGATTGGACGGTGGCCTGGTTGATATTTTGCATGGCGAGGGCGATCTGCTCGATGCCGGTCTGCTGCTGCTGGCCGCTGACGACGACCTGCGTGGCGATCTGGGCCGATTCGTTGATCACGCTGGCGAGCTGTTCGATGGCTTCGCGGGCCTGTGCGGCGAGTTGGACGCCGCGGTCGACGCCCTTGGTGCCTTCTTCGGTGACCATGACGGTGGTGTTGGTGGCTTTCTGGATTTCGGAGAGGATGGCCTTGACCTGGGAAGTGGCCTGGCGTGACTGCTCGGCGAGGGAGCGGACTTCCATGGCGACGACGGCGAAGCCCTTGCCGTGCTCGCCGGCGCGTGCGGCTTCGACGGAGGCGTTGAGGGCCAGCATATTGGACTGGGAAGCGATCTCGTTGACGGTGGCGATGATCTCGCCGATCTGCTGGGTCTGGTCGGAGAGGGCGAGGATGTTCTCGGCGATCGATTCGACGCGTTCTTTGATCTGTGCCATGCTCTCGATGGTCTCCTGGACGGAACGCTGGCCGCTTCGGGCGACCTCGACGGTCTTCTGGGAAGAGGAGGCTACTTCCTGGGCGCGCATGGAAGCCTGTTCGGAGATGGTCTTGACTTCGTCGACGGTGGTGGTGGTCTGGGAGATGGCGGCGGATTGTTCGGAGGAGCCGGCGGCCTGCTGGGTGGTGGCGGCGAGGATCTCGGCTGCGGCGGCATTGAGGTTGGCGGCGGAAGCGCCGACTTCGGAGAGCATGGCGCGCAGGCGTTCGGAGAGGCGGTTGAGGTTGTTCTTGAGGGCGTCGAAATCGCCGTTGTACTTGTCGGTAATGGGCGGGGGGATGACGCCCTGGGCGATCTGGTCGACGAAACCGGCGGCGATGTTGAGCGGGCCGATGACGGCGTCGAGGGTGTGGTTGACCCCTTCGACGACGCGGCGAAAGTCACCGTCGTGGCGGGTGGCGTCGGCACGGGTGCTGAGCTTACCCTCGACGCCGGCCCTGGCAAGCAAGTCGGCGTCGGCGACGAGCAGGTTGACGGCGGCGATGCAGGTGTTGAGGCTGTTCTTGATCTCGTTGAAATCGCCGTGGTAAGTGTCGCTGATCGGCTGGGGGATATTGCCTTTGGCGATGCGTTCCATGTATTCGGCGGCCACGTTCAAGGGGCCGATGACGGCATCCAGGGTGTTGTTTACGCCCTGGACGATCTCGCGGTAGCCGCCCCTGAACTTGCTGGCATCGCCTCGCGTCGACAGCTTCCCATCCACCGCCGCCTGCGTCAGGCGTCCGGCTTCCGCTACCAGCCCGCTGATGCTGGCGCGCATGCTGACCATCGCCCGGCCCAGGATATCCTGCTCGGAAAGCACGTCGATCTCGGTTTCCATGTCCCCGTCGGCAAACTGCCGGGCCACTTCGGCCTTGTCTCGCAGGCTCTTGCTCATCGCCCGGAAGGCGTCGGCCAACTGGCCGACTTCGTCCGACTGCACCAGGGTAACCTGCTGGCTCACGTCCCCCAGGGCGATCGCGTTGGCCACCGCGGCCATTTGCTCGATCGGGCGGCTGATCTGGCGGGCCATCAGCCACAGGAGTACTAGGGCGGCAAACACCAGGCCCGTACCGATGCCGAACATCTGCCACATCAGGCGGGTCGCACCGGCGGTGATCTCGCTTTGCGGCATGATCGCGTTGACCGTCCAGGGCGTGGCCGTGCGGCCGAAATGGATCGGTACGAAGGCTTCTAACTCGTCATCCTGGTATTCGCTAATCGCCTGCGCTTGTTGAATGCGTGCCAGCTCGTTGTCGCTGTCGAAATCGGCATGCAGCGCCGTCGCATACTTGCCTACAAGCGCCGCCTGCCCGCTGACCGCAGCCAGCGTCCCTTGGTAGCTGATCACGACGAGCAAACCGTTTTCTCCAACCTTGTGTTCGTCGGCCAGCACCTGCAAATCATCCAGGCGCACATCGACCCCGGCGATGCCTAAAAATTCACCGTTCGCCACGATCGGCACGACCAGCGAAGTCATCAGCACCTCTTCGCCTTGTACGACATACGGGTAAGGGTCGATGATCTGTTCCTGGCGCGTGCGGCGCGGCAGGGTGTAGTAATCGCTCGTTTCGTAGTCCCGCAGCGGTTCCAGCATGATTTCGCCGTGTGTGTCACGACTCCAGTAGGGGATAAAGCGCCCGCTGCTGTCGTAACCGACGGTCGTCGTGTAAGCCAGGTCGTTGGCATCGAAGGCGTTGGGTTCCCAACAGGTGTATACGCCCAAGAACGAAGGGTTATCGACCAGCACCAGGCGCAGCATTTCGCTCACTTCATCCCGGCTCAATCCTTCCCCGGCCGTTCGGGCAGAAGCCAACGCTGCGGCCAAAGCCCGCGCCGTATCCAGCGGCACTTCCAGTTCGGCCTTGATCGAGGCGGCGCTCTTTTGCGCCAGGGCCGTCACTTCCGCCTCGGCGGAGGTCAGTGCGGTCTCGTACAGGGAATAGGCCGCATAACCGATGACGATGGCGGCGGTGAATACCATACAAATGCCTGCCCACAGGGTGATTTTGAGCTGGATGGAACGTACTTTAAACATGGCATACCTCGAGAGTGGCTAACGACTGTCCTCTTGCCTGGCTGCACACTTCTCCTGTCACAGTCGGTACTGTGCGACGGTTTCCGACATCTTGCGGGCGAGGTCGTTGAGCGATTGGGCGCTCTTTTCGGCCTGGCGTGTGGAGGCGAGAGATTGGACGGTGGCCTGGTTGATATTTTGCATGGCGAGGGCGATCTGCTCGATGCCGGTCTGCTGCTGCTGGCCGCTGACGACGACCTGCGTGGCGATCTGGGCCGATTCGTTGATCACGCTGGCGAGCTGTTCGATGGCTTCGCGGGCCTGTGCGGCGAGTTGGACGCCGCGGTCGACGCCCTTGGTGCCTTCTTCGGTGACCATGACGGTGGTGTTGGTGGCTTTCTGGATTTCGGAGAGGATGGCCTTGACCTGGGAAGTGGCCTGGCGTGACTGCTCGGCGAGGGAGCGGACTTCCATGGCGACGACGGCGAAGCCCTTGCCGTGCTCGCCGGCGCGTGCGGCTTCGACGGAGGCGTTGAGGGCCAGCATATTGGACTGGGAAGCGATCTCGTTGACGGTGGCGATGATCTCGCCGATCTGCTGGGTCTGGTCGGAGAGGGCGAGGATGTTCTCGGCGATCGATTCGACGCGTTCTTTGATCTGTGCCATGCTCTCGATGGTCTCCTGGACGGAACGCTGGCCGCTTCGGGCGACCTCGACGGTCTTCTGGGAAGAGGAGGCTACTTCCTGGGCGCGCATGGAAGCCTGTTCGGAGATGGTCTTGACTTCGTCGACGGTGGTGGTGGTCTGGGAGATGGCGGCGGATTGTTCGGAGGAGCCGGCGGCCTGCTGGGTGGTGGCGGCGAGGATCTCGGCTGCGGCGGCATTGAGGTTGGCGGCGGAAGCGCCGACTTCGGAGAGCATGGCGCGCAGGCGTTCGGAGAGGCGGTTGAGGTTGTTCTTGAGGGCGTCGAAATCGCCGTTGTACTTGTCGGTAATGGGCGGGGGGATGACGCCCTGGGCGATCTGGTCGACGAAACCGGCGGCGATGTTGAGCGGGCCGATGACGGCGTCGAGGGTGTGGTTGACCCCTTCGACGACGCGGCGAAAGTCACCGTCGTGGCGGGTGGCGTCGGCACGGGTGCTGAGCTTACCCTCGACGCCGGCCCTGGCAAGCAAGTCGGCGTCGGCGACGAGCAGGTTGACGGCGGCGATGCAGGTGTTGAGGCTGTTCTTGATCTCGTTGAAATCGCCGTGGTAAGTGTCGCTGATCGGCTGGGGGATATTGCCTTTGGCGATGCGTTCCATGTATTCGGCGGCCACGTTCAAGGGGCCGATGACGGCATCCAGGGTGTTGTTTACGCCCTGGACGATCTCGCGGTAGCCGCCCCTGAACTTGCTGGCATCGCCTCGCGTCGACAGCTTCCCATCCACCGCCGCCTGCGTCAGGCGTCCGGCTTCCGCTACCAGCCCGCGCAGCGAGTCGAGCGTCTGCTTGAGCGCCGGGGCGATTTCATCGTGGCTGTCCTTGGGGGTGACTTCTGCACTCAGATCGCCCTCGGCGATCTGCTTCATTGTCCCGACGACGATATTTTGCAGGTCGTCGGCGAACCGGTCCATCGCTTGGGCCAAAACGCCGATCTCGTCCTTGCGCGTCATGCGCAGGCGGTCACCCAGGTGGCCCAGGCTCATTTCCTGCATCATGTGCACACCCTTCGACAGCGGCCCGGTGATGCTGTTCGAAAGCACGATGCCGAATGCCAGGGCAAACAACACACCGATCGTTCCGGACAGGATGATTTGCACGGTGACGCCGTTGGCGACCTCGGTGGCCTTGCTCATTAACTTGTCGCCTTCCGTCACCTGGATATCGCTAAGCGTTTCCAGGGTCGTGTCGACGGCCTTGCGGGCATTGGCAGTGTTGCCCCCGGGAAGCATCGTGGCGAACGCTTCCTGCTCTTGCCCGGCGTCGAACAGGCGTACGGTTTCTTCGATGGCCTGCCGGTAGGCCGGCCAGTCTTGCTTGAACTGCTGCAGGGCTGCGTCTTCCTCTGCGGTCATTTCGGTGGCTTCGTATGCCCGCAGCGTGCTTTCGATGCTTTTGATCAGCGCGTCGTTTTCGGTGCGGACGGCGCTTCTTTCTTCCGGCAGCAGCATGTACTTGTACACGTTGCCGCGTATCCGGTAAATATCGCTGCTGATCTGCCCCAACTGGCGGGCGGGCACCAGCCGATCGGTGTACATGTTTTGCACGTTGGTATTGATGCTGTTCATGCCGTACCAACTGATCACGGCAACGACCACGATGATCGCCGCTACCAGCAGAAAGCCCCCAATCAGCTTGAGACCGACGTTGAGGTTGTTGAGCGCACTCATGTTCATTCTCCTTTTTGAAACAACTGCCCCGCCTGAGTCACCTGCCGGAAGAGCGGCTCGATTTCAGAGGGGAGCTTTTGCGTCTGTTCGGTCACCAGGTACCCGCCATCTGCCAGGGCGGCGTGAAACATTTGCAGCACCGCCACCCGCACTTCAGGGGCCAGGTGTAAGAGCACGTTTTTGCATACGATCAGCCCAAAGCCGACCCGCGGCGGTTGCAGCGTGCACAGGTCGTGTTGCTGAAAGCGCACCGCCTTGCGTATCTCTTCGGCAATTTGGAAGTGGCCGTTTCCGGCCAGGCGCGTGAAATAGCGCGCCCGGATATCGGCCGGGATGCGTTTGATATCCTGTTCTGCATAGACACCGCGGGCGATGACCTCGCCAAACTGGCTGCTCTCGTCGATGTCGGTGGCATAGATGCGCACGTTGCGGAACATGAATCGGCCCATGTTTTCGCGCAAGAGAATGGCCAGCGAATAGGGTTCCGGCCCCATAGCGCAGCCCGCATCCCATACGTTGATGTACAGGCGGGTCCTCAACTCGGGCAGGGCATGCTGCACCACCAGGTCGAGCACGTCACGGTCACGAAAAAAGTACGTAAAGGCCATCGGAATCCTTCTTGGCCGCTCGCTTAAGCGATCTCTTCACGGATAATCAACGCCGGGTCGGAGAGCAAGGCCGGCAGGTCGAGCAAGACGATGGTCTGGCTCTGTTCGCCCTCCGGCGTGCTGTTCGCATCCGTTTGCTCCTGCCGGCGCACGATCAGGCCGCGCACCGCTTCGGGACGCAGCCCGCGTACCGTGTTTCCGGCTTCCTGCACGCTGCGTGAGGGCAGCGTTTCGATCGAGAGCACCTCATCGGCCAGCAGGGCCAGTTCCATGCCGGGAGTCTGCACCATCAGCAGGTAGCACTCGTCCTGGCTGTGCCTGTCGGACGGTAAACCCAGGAATGCCAGCAGATCGATCACTGACATGATCTGTCCGCGCAGGTTCACGATGCCGGTTACCCAGGCCGGTACCCGGGGAACGCGTGTGATGCCTTCGAGCGGGCGAATGTCGAAGATATATTCCACATCCAGGCCGTATAACTCACGTCCGAGGCGGATGATGGCGACTTCGATTTGTTCGCCTTCTTCTTCTGCCTCGACCACTGCCGCCAGTTGGTACTTGCGGCGTTCCCAGGCGGCTTGCAGGGCTTCTTCGGAGAGCGTTTCGGCGTCGATGCTGTCGGCGTTGTTCTGGCTGATGCGCTGGCGAACGGCTTCCCAGTCGATCGCATTGTGTTTCGTAGGCGGCTGAACCGCCTGCGTGCGGTTCTGTTGGGGCAGTGTGGGTGGTTTCGTCATAAGGGACTCCTGCACGGCAGTTAGCTGATCCAGGCCTGTTGCTGCCGCGTGATGGCTTCACGCAGCCGGCCAACGGTAACGTCGCTCGATCCGGGCACCATCTGATCGTCCGGCTTGCCTTGCAGCAGGCGCAGGGCGTTGTCGAGGCTTTTTTGCGCCTGCGGCAGCTGGCCGTTTTCGTAGTACAGGTTGGCCAGGCCGTAGTGGCCGAGGACGTAAGTGCGATCCAGGTAGACGACCTTTTTCATCATTTCGAGCGCTTGCAGGGTGCGGTTTCCGTGTTGGCAGATCAACGCCAGCGTATAGTAGGCTTCGAGGCAGAGCCTGTCTTTCTCGATTGCCTGCTGGCAGTAGCGCTCGGCTTCGGCCCAATTGCCCAGGTTGGCGTAGGCCTTGCCCAGCAGCGAGCATACGCCTGCATCCCCCGGGCGTTCTGCCACCAGTTTGTGCAAAATCTGGCAGGCGTCTTCCGAGCGGCCGTAATCGAGCAACTCGCGCGCCAGATCCAACGGATCGGTCTCTTTCATGGGTGCGGCGGCGGGGATGATCTGCGCCTCGGTGGCCGGGCTTGGCGCGTTGAAAGGCCCGGTTGCTTTTGCCGTCACTGCCGGCGGCGGCGGAATGGCGATCGACGGCTGGGGTTTGCTCCCCGGCATGTGCAGCCCGGCGGTTTGCGGCGACTTTTGATAGAGCACCGTATCGGGGAAATTGCGCGCCCGAAAACGCCGGTAGATTTCGATCGAAGGCTCCGAATGCCCCACCACCAGCCAGCCGCCATCCGAAAGCGCATCGTAAAAACGATCCACTACCCAACGCGTAACCGCCGCAGCGAAATAAATCGTCACGTTGCGGCACAGGATCAGGTCCATCATCATGGTGTTGGTTTCGTACGATGGATAGCGTGGCTCTACCAGGTTCAGCCGCTTGAAAGTAACCATGTGGCGAACTTCGGGAATCAAGTCGTAGCGGTTGCCGTTGGGGGTGAAATAGCGCAGCCGCAGGTACTTAGCCCGGTCTTCGCGGAAGGCCCAACTGCCGTAGCTGGCGACGCGCGCCCGTTCGAGCGAGGCCGTGTTGATGTCGGTGCCGATGATGGTGATCGCCCACTGGTCGATATCGGGCAGCAGTTCACGCAGTAAAATCGCCAGCGAATACGGTTCTTCGCCGCTGGCGCAGCCGGCGCTCCAGATGCGCAGGCTGCGTAAGGCGCGCTTGCGCTCGATCAACTGGGGCAGCACCCGTTCGTAGAGGGCGTTGAACTGCGCCTGGTCGCGGAAGAAATGTGTCTCGCTGATCGTTACGGCGTTGATCAACTGGTCCAGTTCGACCATGCCGCTCTGCTGGTCGCACAGCAGGTTGAAATATTCGTCCAGGGTGGCGCACGTTGAGGCTGCAAACGCCTGGCGGATTCCCATCTCCAGTTCCGGGCGGCGGCTTTCCGAAAAGAACAACCCGGCGCGGTCGATCAGCAGTTTGCTGAAGCGCAGGTAGTCGCCGTATCCCAATACGGGGACGTCGCGCACCGAACGTGCAGCGTTTTGCGCCACGGGGGTTGCCAACTCGGTCATGCTTTCTCCCCCTCATCGGCCGGTTCAGGCCCTTCTGCTGCCTGTGGCGTCTTTTTGGGGGCCGCTTTACGCCGGCTTTTCGCACGTGGCTTGGGATCGGCCGGTGTTGCCTGGCTTGTTTGCGGCGGGGCCACCGGTTCCTCCGCGTCGGCGAAGAGGTCGTCCGATATGCTTGTGGCCGCTTGCGCCAAAGCCTGCACGTGGACGGCATGGAAGAGGTGATCGGCGTCGAGCAGCATGATCACGTTTTCTTCGGCGCGTATCAGCCCGCTCAGCAGCGGGGTTTCGCCGATGCCGTCAGGCAGGATGTCACGCGGGTGCACCACGGCGTTGGCCTGGCAGTCGAATACGTCCATCACCTCGTCCACGATCAGCCCCACCAACCGCCCGCTTGCGTTTACCAGGATGATCGGTGTGTGCAATTGCAAGGGAATCCGGGCGATGCCCAAGTGGTGACGCAGGTTGACGACCGGGATCGCCGTCCCACGTACGTTGATGACCCCTTCAATGAGACTGGATACTTGCGGAATGGGTGTAATCGTCACCATTTCGATGATCTGCCGGATCGGTTCGATCGGCAGGGCGTACACCTGGCGGTCCAGGCGAAAGGTGACCAGATGATAGCGCTCGTTTGCCCCTATTACCGGAGAAGAATTTTTGCCGTTGAAACCATCTGGTGAACCCATAGCGCAACTCCTCAAGGTACATCCAATCCGATACGTTGGCAAAGAGCCAATCTCCCCTTATTAAGGTTGGCTCATAGAAGGATTATGCATGTTCAGGAGACTCTGGACAATGCGGTAATTCCCCGATCACTAGGGTAAACACCTTAGTTTTTCGCTTACAGTTGTGATAGTCTCTGGCTGCGCCGGAGATTTCGCTTCCCCCTCAGAAAATTGTGGCTCTCCCGGATTCGCCGGAAGACCCAAAATTGTTCTTACTCGGCTTTGACCAAGCCCACGCGTACGGCATAGCGCACCAGCCCGGCAATATCGTGGATGTCGAGCTGGCGCATCAACTGTGTGCGGTGCGCATCCACTGTCTTGGCGCTCAACCCCAACTGCTGTGCGATCTCTTTGGTGGTGTAGCCTTCCGCAATGAACTGGAGCACCTCGCTTTGCCGCGGCGTGAGCTGGCTTGCTTCCGGCAGCGAGCCGGTGGCCGGCCGGCCATTCTTTTCTGCCGCAAGGCCAGACATGCGCTGGTGGTAGCTTTCGATGACGCGCTTCGAGATCGCCGGAGACAGGTAGGCTTCACCTTGCGAAACGGCGCGGATGGCGAATTCCAGTTCCCCCGGGCCGGCGTCCTTGAGCAGGTAGCCGGCTGCGCCGATTTGCATCGCTTTCAGCACGTATTCTTCACTGTCGTACATCGAAAGCAGGACCACCTTGACGTGTGGGTACTCCCGCTTCACCTGGGCGGTAATCTCCAACCCGGTGGTATCCGGCAGGGCGATGTCCATGAGAACCAGATCGGGCTGGCGTTCGCGGATCATGCGCAGGGCGCTGTGGCCGTCTTCGGCTTCGGCGACGATCTCGAAGTCGGCAACGTTTTGCAAGAGCGAACGAAAGCCCGCCCGTACCAGGTTATGATCGTCTACCAGCATGAGCCGAATCGGTGACATGAGAGGACCTCCGTAGAATGGCTTTCCTGTCCGGTTCCCACAATCCTATGCCAGCGGCAGCCGGGCGTGAATTTCGCAGCCGCGGCCGGGCGCCGAATCGATTTCGATCGTTCCGCCGGCCAGCATGATGCGTTCCTGCATACCGAGCAGCCCCAGGCTGTCTGTTTTCATCGATTTTGCCAGCACCTCGGCCGGATAAAAGCCGATCCCGTTGTCGCGCACGATCAGGTGCAGTTCTTTGCCACGCTGCCAAAGCTCGACCTTCACGTCTCGGGCGCGGGCATGGCGTGAGACGTTCGTTAGCGCTTCTTGCACGACGCGAAAACAGACCAGTTCGATCTGCGCCGGCAGCCGCTCGGGCAGGTTATCGGCGACGATCTGGGCGTTGAACTCATTCCACTGCGATTCGCGATCGACGAACCAACGTAAGGCCGGCAGCAGTCCCAGGTCGTCGAGCACGGCCGGATGCAGGTCGAGCGAGATGTCGCGTACCCGCTTCAGCGCCAGTTGAATGATTTGATCGCATTCCTGCAAGCGTTCGCTGAGCGCAGCCGCCGCCGGCAAGTTGCGGATGGCCTGCAAGCTCAGTTTGGCTGCGGTCAGTTCCTGGCCGATCTCGTCGTGTAGCTCGCGGGCGATGTACCGCCGTTCGGTTTCTTGCACCTCGAGCAGGCGGCGGGAAAGGACTTGCAAGTGTCCTGTGGTGGCGCGGGTTTCATCGAACAGGCGCGCTTTCTGGAAAGCCAGTGCCGCCTGGTGCCCAAACGCCAGCAGCCGTTGTGCATGGGCCTCGTGATAGAAGCCCGGGCGCGAGCTGCCGACGTTGATGAAACCGATCACCTCCGTTTGCAGGCGGATCGGGGCCGCCACGTAGGAGCGCAACCAGGCCGAATCCGCCGGTAGTTCCCAATCCGGGTCCGAACGGACGTCCGACACGACCACAGGTTCGCCGCTGTCGATGATGTGCTGGCGGATGGACAGCCCGCTCAACGGGAAAACGAAGGTTTCGACAAAGGAACCGGCATCGAAGGCCTCGTAACCGCGCGAGCGTGCCACCTGTGCGCCGCCCTCCTCCAGCAGGACGATATTGCAGACGTCGTTCTCCACCACCCGGCTGACCAGTTCCAAAATGCGGTCGAGTACCGTGTTGACATCCAGCGTATCGGCCAGCGCCTGGCTCGTTTCAACCAGCGTTTCGGCCAGTTCACGCTGTTGGCGCTCTGCCAGGTAAAGCCGGTTGACATGCTGCTCGCTTTCGCGCAGCCTTTGTTCGGTTTCGTGCTGGCTCAGCGCCATTCCGATGGTAATGTACAGGTCGTTATAGCTCACCGGTTTGACCAAGTAGCCGTAAGGGTGTACGTTTTTGGCGCGCAAGAAGGTCTCGTTATCCGAATGGGCGGTCACATACACCACCGGCAGGTTCCAGCGTTCGTAGATGCTTTGGGCTGCCTCGATACCGTCGGCCTGGCCGCGCAGCTTGATGTCCATCAGAACCAGATCGGGTTTTCGAAGCTCGATCTGGTGCAGCGCTTCTTCGCCCGAGAGCGCAGTCGCCACGCTAAAATCTCCCATTCTCTTGAGCATACGTTCGATGTCTTTGGCGGTAATGGTTTCGTCCTCGACGACGAGAAAATGCTTCGACACGTTCGTCCTCCGTTTACGCTTGCGCTTCAACTCAAAGGGGCCTGCCTATAATTATAGCCTGTCAGCAGGATCATCATCTTGATCCCTGCCAAATTGATTGGTTGTTGATTTTTGCGCGCTCAGGTATAATGCCCACCACAAAAGACAAGACCTGCATGGAGACATCTATCCCCCGATTTTTCAGAGAGCCGCTGGCCGGTGCGAAGCGGTGGGCCGGGAAAAGACATCCCCTCCATCGTCCTGTGAGAACAGGATGGTCGCTTCCGGAGGAATGAAAGATTGTGAAGATGGCCTAGCCAGCTTTCCCAATCTACGTTGTAAGGGAGCCGGGCTCGCCCGTTAGCGCGACCATCAAAGGCTGTTCCTTGTTTTGAAGAAGGGCAGCGAAAGCAGGTGGCACCACGACGCCCCCTCGTCCTGCTGGCGAGGGGGCGCATTTTATTCCCCTACTGCGGAGGTGCTTATGTTAGACATCAACTTAATCCGTGAGAATCCCGATCTCGTGCGCAAGGCGCTGGCCGACCGCCAGATGGATCCTGGCCCCGTGGATCAGATTCTCGCCCTGGACGTGCAGCGCCGGGCGCTGATCCAGGAAGGCGAACAGCTCAAGGCGGCGCGTAACGCCGTCTCGAAAGAGATCGGCCGCATGAAAGAGCCGGCCGAACGCCAGGCCAAGATCGACGCCATGCGCCAGGTGGGCGACCAAATCGCCCAGGCCGACGAGCAGCTGCGCGGCGTCGAAACCAGCCTGAACGAGATTGTCGCCGGCATCCCCAACCTGCCCGACCCGCGTACCCCGTATGGCAAAGACGACGGCGAAAACATCGTGCTGCGCACGGTGGGTGAGCCAAAAACATTCGGCTTCGAGCCAAAACCCCACTGGGACCTCGGCCCGGCGTTGGGGATTATCGATTTCGAACGCGGCGTCAAGATCACCGGTTCGCGCTTCTACGTCTTGAGTGGGGCTGGGGCGCGCTTGCAGCGGGCAATCATCGCTTTCTTGCTCGATCTGCACATCCGCCAGGGGTACACCGAGCAGTACACGCCCTTCATGGTCAAGGCCGCCACCCTGTTTGCTTCAGGGCAGCTGCCGAAATTCCGTGATAATCTTTACCACGATGCCGAAGAAGACCTGTGGATGGTGCCGACTGCCGAAGTGCCCCTCACCGGCCTGCACGCCGACGAATTTCTCGAAGAAGCGCAACTGCCCCTGTGCTACACGGCCTATACGCCCTGTTTCCGCCGCGAAAAAATGAGCGCAGGGCGCGACGTGCGCGGTATCAAGCGCGGCCACCAGTTCGACAAAGTAGAGATGTACATCTTCTGCAAACCCGAAGAATCGAACGACATGCTCGAAAAAATGCGCGCCGACGCCGAAGAAAGCTGCGCCGCGCTGGGTTTGACGTACCGTCTCAAACAACTCTGCACCGGCGATATCGGCTTCAACGCCCACATCACTTACGATATCGAAGTCTGGGCGCCCGGATGCGGCGAATGGCTGGAGGTCTCGTCGGTTTCGAACGTCGGCGATTTTCAGGCCCGGCGCGCCAACGTCAAGTATCGCCCGGCAGAGGGCGGCAAGGCCCGGCTGGTGCACACCCTCAACGGATCGGGCCTCGGCATGCCGCGCACCTTGATCGCCGTGCTCGAAAATTACCAGCAGGCCGATGGCAGCATCCTCGTTCCCGATGTCTTGCGCCCCTGGATGGGCGGCGTCGAGAAGATCGGTTGAGGGTGCATTTACCCGGCTGCGTCTTGCCGGTTGAACGCTGCGCGAAACCGGCAGTTTTTCGATTTCCAACCGCTGTATCCGATGAACCTCCTCGATATCTTTACCTTGATCGTCATGCTTGTTGGCCTGTTCGGGTTGGTGATCCCCATCTTCCCGGGCATGATCGTCATGTGGCTGGCCGCACTCGTTTTCGGCCTGCTTGACGGCTTCCGTACTCTCGGTGCCATCTTGTTCGTTATTATCTCCGTTCTGGCGTTGGTGGGCACGCTCGTCGATAACGTCTTGATGGCAACCTCGTCACGCCAGCGCGGCGCCGCCTGGTCCTCGATCTTCTTGGGCTCCGTAGCTGGCGTGATCGGGACGATCGTTTTTCCCCCTGTAGGTGGGTTGATCGCCGCACCTGGTTTGGTTCTTTTGCTCGAATACCGCCGGCTGCGCGACTGGGACAAAAGCTGGCAGGCCGTGAAGGGCCTGATGACCGGCTGGGGCTTGTCTTTCCTGGCGCGTTTTGCCATCGGCCTGGCGATGGTTACGTTATGGCTGGTTTGGGCATGGAAGGGATAGGGAGAAAGACCGAAAGAAGAGCGTTTTTGGCGGCGAAGCCACCAAAAACGCTCTTCTTTCGGTTGTGTTGACAGACCGGTCTTTTACGCCGGCACCGGCAGCGCCTCTACGGCGGTGCTGATCCACTTATCGCCCTCGTCGATCAGCATCACCGGGATGTCGTCTCGGATAGGGTACTTACGCCCGCAGTCTTTGCAAATGAACCAGGCTTCTTTGTAATAATCCAACTCGCCGCCGGTCGTTCGCACGCAGGCGGGGCATCGCAGAATCTCGATTAAATCTTTGCTGACCATGAGAACTCCTGTTTATGACTTGATGACGTTTATTTTACCACTACGGCGTTTGGGTAGATGTGTTGCCGTGTCCGTCCGCATCCTCGTTATCTTCCTCATCGTCGATCCCTGGGATGTCCTCCGTTCCCGGCCCATATTGGTAGCGCGCCCGCCAGGGAACGTAGTGCGTGTTGAAGGTGTCGCTGAAGAGCACATCCCCATTGCGATAGACCGTGCGCGTCACATGTACATCGGCGCCTTCGACAGCCCAATCCACCTGCTTGATCTCGCCTTTTGCCAGGCCGGCGTTTTCCTCGTAGAGCGGTTCCGGCGGTTCGGTCACATTGCGTAGCCCGGTTGTCTGCCACTCGACCGTCCGGCCATCGTCGGTGGAATAGAATTTCCAGGTGAGCGTACGTGCGGCTTCGTTGACGTAGGTTTCCATCAGCAGCCAGGCGTCCGAGTTGTTGGTGAACTTGAAATCGACCACCGGCGCAAAGACGGTTGCATCAAGCCCGGCGAGTTCGGTGTTGATGCCGCCGCTGGGGGTTTGCTCGTAGTAGGTGACGCGGTAGGCGTGGGCATAACGTTCGGCCACAGGGTAGCCGCCAAAAAACGCCGTGCGAAAGAGGGTCGTGCTCACCTGGCACACACCACCGCCCACCCCTTTGATCGTACGGTCTCCATAAATGATCAACGCTTCGGCGTAGCCGCTGTCCAGGCTGACATCGCCCAGGACGTTGGCCATCGAAAATGTCTCGCCGGGCGCAACCAGTACGCCGTGAAAGCGGGCCGAGGCTGTCACGATATTTTGAATGCGTGGCCCGCTCGATCCGAAAAAGTAAGAAGTGTATACGCTGACTGCTTCTCGAATCCCCAAGGATTCTGCGGTCGATGTGTCCAGCGCGCCGGGGTTGGTGTATGCCATCTCAAGTGTTACATCATGTTCGCCGGCGAGCAGCTTTGCCTGAATCTCGCCGATGGATGCCTCGATATCGAGCGCCCGGCCGATGATGGCCGACTGGATCAGTTCCAACTGCCTCGTCTCGTCGTTGAAGACGAAGCGCGGATTGGCCGGAAAGCGCACCAACGACGGGGCTATCCCTTCCAGGAACGCTCGCAAATCTTGTGTATTGAGCGCCACCTGGTACGAAACTATGCCCTCGGGCGATGTGGCCTTTTCGATGACCAGCATTTTCGCCAGGCCGGCTTGATCGATGTGCCAGGGTCCCGGATCGTTCGAGGCCGCTTCAGGCAGTTGCAGCTTCAACGGTGCGCTCAAAATCGAGCGCGCCAGGTCGGCCTGTTCGCTTGCATCCAGGATGACCGGCGGGGTCTCGTGGATGATCAGCGGCACAATGGCATCGGTCATGGCGGGGAGTTGCTGCTGTAGCGATGCCAGTGCTGCAGGAACGTCCAGCGAACGGCCCGTTTGCCCGGCACGTACAACCACGTCCGTTCCGCTGACTTCCAGAAAGGCATCGACGACCGGCCGGTCGATCTCGGCGGCGATACTTTGAAGGTATTCCTGCGCCAGTTGTTCGTTGTAGAGAGCAACCGGCGCAATATTGATCCCGGCGCGGTAAGCGTACAACTGCCGCGTCAGCCGGGTGAACGGATCGGCGCTGCGGCCAATCTGGTAAGCAGCCGCCGCGCTGGACTGGGAATCGAGCATAAATCCCAGGTCGTGCGGGGTAGCCTGCCAGATATTGACGCCGTCTTGAAAATAGATCTTCGCCTGTCGATCGTAGGTCAACTGCCCTGCGAGCGCCTGCGCTGCCTCTTCCTGCGTCAGGCCGGAAACGTTGATTCCGGCTACGCTGACGCCCGGGAAGATGCGGCCGTTGTAAGAAGCGCTGTAGGCCAGGGGAATAAACGCCACGGCCAGGGCAAAGAGCGCAATGCCGCCCGCCAGGGTGATCAACGCCCGGCCCAGGCGAGATGGGCCGCTTTGGGCGGCGGGAAGAAAAACAGGTTGTGTGGGTTCGAGTGATTGATTCATGTGACGTAATCCAACTTGCAAGGAATGTACCAGTAACCGATGGAAAGCCCCCTGGAAACGCAAACCGGTGCAAGCGGGTTCCGGTTATCGCCAGAAAAGCCAGAATAACTCTGCAATGACGATGCCTTGTATGGTTCCGGCAAACACCTGTAAGGGGGTGTGTCCCAGCACTTCACGTAGTTGCGCTTCTTTGAGCGGGTGACCGGCCGCCAGTTCGCTGATGATCACGTTGATGATCTCGGCGTGGCGCCCGGCCTGGCGGCGGATGCCGGCGGCGTCGTACAAGACGACCATCGAGAGAACCACGCCCAGCGCAAATGCGGTGCTGCTGAAGCCCTCTTGCAGGCCGATCGACCAGCAAGCGCCGACGACGAGCGCCGAGTGCGAACTGGGCATGCCGCCAACGCTGAAAACGATTTGCCAGTTCCAGCGGCGAATGCGCACGTATTCCAGGGGCAGCTTGATGACCTGGGCCAGCGCCCAGGCAGCAAGCGCGGGGATCAGTATTCTATTGGAAAAAACATCGAGCAGATTCATTGTCGGGTGCTACCCATTACGGTTCTTGCGTCGAAGAAGTACGGATCATTCTTGGATCGAAAACGGTAAGGTTTCGGTGCCGATCAACTGTTGGACTTTTAGCTCCGCTTGCTCCAACAAGCGCGCGCAGTGCCGGGTTAACGCCTGGCCGCGTTCGAACAGGGCAACGGCTTGCTCGAGCGCGTGTTGATCTGTTTCCAGCATG
This sequence comes from Chloroflexota bacterium, assembly GCA_049325275.1. Classification (GTDB taxonomy): domain Bacteria; phylum Chloroflexota; class Anaerolineae; order Anaerolineales; family UBA4823; genus CAIQJJ01. Next base: position 350,284 of record JBMOLU010000084.1, on the reverse strand, counting down.
CTGACGATTGTTTCGAGCTCTGCCAGGGCCTGTTCGTACGTTAACGTATCGATGGGGGGAGGAATGCTCATTGACCTTTTCCTTCTTGGACTTTAACGGTAAAACTTCCATCACTGACGCGCACGGTTAGCCGATCGCCTGCTTGGGCCTGTGTAGCCTGCCGTACTACATTCCCATCCGCTTTGGTGACGACGGCGAAGCCGCGTGCCAGTACTGCTAGGGGGCTGAGTGCGGCCAGGCGTTGTCCCAAGCTGTCCAGCCGGGCGCGATGGCGCTGAAGGGCATACAGGCACGCGCTTGCCGTACGGCGTGCGAGGTCATCCACACGCTGCCGGTCCGTTTGCAGGCGTATCCGTGGGGAGTGTAAACGCAGCCGGTTCTCGATACCGTTCAACTGCCAGCGCTGCGCTGTGATGCTGGTCTGCATGGCGTGCGCCAGGCGGCCGGTTAAGTCGCCCAGGGCCGTGTACAACTCGTTGCGATCCGGTGTGGCCAGTTCGGCTGCGGCGGTCGGGGTTGGCGCGCGCAGGTCGGCGACGAAGTCGGCAATGGTAAAATCGGTCTCGTGGCCGACTCCGCTGATGACCGGGGCCACGCTGGCCGCAATGGCGTGCGCCACGCGCTCGTCGTTGAAAGCCCACAGGTCTTCGATAGCGCCGCCGCCGCGTGCCAGCAGAATGACGTCCGGATGAACCTGCTCTTGCATGGCCTGGAAGGCGCGCACGATCCCGGGGGGCGCTTCGGCGCCCTGGACCGGTGTAGGGATGAGCACGACTTCTGCAAGCGGGTAACGCCGTCGCAGGGTGTTGAGCATATCGCGCAAGGCCGCCCCCGTTGGCGAGGTGATCACGCCGATCCGCTGGGGCCACGCCGGAAGCGGGCGCTTACGTCCTGCATCGAATAAGCCTTGCGCCTCCAACCGCTCTTTGAGGCGCAAGAATTCCTGGTAAAGGGCGCCTGCGCCAAGCGGACGGACGCTGTCGGCGTATAACTGGTAAGCGCCCCCAACCTCGTAGACGCCAATCGCCCCATGTACTTCGACGGCGTCGCCATCACGCGGCGTGAAAGTTTGCCGCTGTGCCGTATTCCGCCACATGACGCACTTGAGCGCTGCGCCGTTGTCTTTGACGGTGAAGTACCAATGCCCGGAGCTGGGCCGCGAGAAGTTCGAAACCTCACCCTGCACCCAGGCATCTTGCAGATTGGTGTCCGAAGCCAGCAAGTCACGCAGGTAACGCGTCAACTCGGTGACCGACCAGGAGTGGCGTTGTGTTGAAAACAGGGAAGTTTGTATCATGACATGCCTGTTCCAGATGCTTCAAAGGATACCCGCCTTGGTTTGGGCTGTCAACCTGTTCCTTCGCCTGCCTTAATCCTTTCCCTGTCTTCCGATTGTTTGCTACAATAGCACAGTCGGCGAACGGTATCGAAGAACAAGGAGCAAATTTTGGAACACTTGTGGTCTCCCTGGCGGATGAAATATATCGAGGGCAAACAACATGAAGAAGGTTGTGTGTTTTGCAACCGCCCGCTGCGTCCCGACGGGATGGAAAATCTCATCGTGTATCGTGGGGAATGGTCCTACGTCATTCTCAACCTTTATCCCTATACCAGTGGGCATTTGATGGTCGTTCCCTTCGACCATCAACCTTCGCTGGAACTGCTCGCTCAGGAGGCGCGTGCCGAAATGATGGAATTGCTCGCCCATTCGGTCGAAGTCCTGCGCACCGTTTATCGCCCGAACGGCTTCAACCTGGGCGCTAACCTGGGCGAAGCGGGCGGTGCGGGTATTGCCGAACATATTCATTTGCACGTCGTCCCACGCTGGTTTGGCGATACAAATTTCATGTCCACGGTTGGCGAGACGCGCGTCGTGCCGGAAAGCCTGGAAGACACGTATCGCAAGGTAAAAACCGCATGGGAATAAAGAAACGGAAGTAAAAAACGGGAAGGTGTGCGATGACGCAGCGTATGTTCCACGGCGCCTTGACCGCCGAAGCCCTGGCCGATCAGTTGGCGGCCCGCTTTCACGAACGGCACTACCGTACATCGATTCGCAGCGGCAACGGAACGGCCCTGGTGCAGATCGGCAGCGAGCACGGTACGCCGGCGACCGTCCACATCGCCGATACGGCCGGTGGTGTGCTCGTGACAGTGAGCCGGGATCGCGACTGGCTCGACAAGGCCGGTGACGCCGCCGGCATGCTGGAGCGTGCGGTTGCCGGCAATCCGCTTTCAATTTTGACGATGATCCCCGATTTGATCGGTGAAATGCAGAAAGAAAACATCGCACCGGCCATCTGGAATGTGATCCAGGACATTTGCGCCCTCAGCCGCTCCCTGGCTGGCGAGAAGAATGCCCCGGGGAACCCGATCGCTTGCCCTTACTGCGCGTATGCTAACCAGCCTGGCAGCGGCCAGTGCGCTGCCTGTGGCGCTCCCTTACCGGTGGATTTGCCGCGTGTCTGCCCGAAGTGTAGCCGTGCGCACACGTCGGACGCCTTGTTTTGCCAGGCTTGCGGTACGCGCCTGGTCGAAGGATGAACCATCTTGAAGATTGACCTCCACGTCCATTCCAGCGATCGCTCTCCTTGCGGCCAGGCAAGTGATGAGGAACAAGTGCGCGCGGCCATTGTCGCCGGCTTGGATGCCATCGTGTTTACCGATCACCATTGTTTTGTGCCGCTCGAACAACTCGACGCTCTGAACCGGCAGTTCGCGCCTTTTCGCGTTTTTAGCGGTATCGAAATGACCTGCCAGGGTGAAGATTTTCTCGTCATCGGCGTGCGCGATCCGTCGCTGGAGCGGGCCGGTTGGGAATACGCCGACCTGTACACGTTCGTACGCCAGCGTGGCGGCTTCCTGGCATTGGCGCATCCCTTTCGTTATCGGCAGGAGATTGCCGTAGATTGCGACCGCCTGCGCCCCGATGCGATCGAAATCTGTTCGGCCAATACCCCGCCCAAAGCGCGTTCACGCATCCGCAAGCTGGCGCAAAAATGGCGCGCTCACTTGCTTTCCAACTCGGACGCTCACGCAACCGAACGACTGGGAACCTACTACATCGTTCTCGATGAGCGCATTGCCGATGAAGCGGCCCTGGTTGCGCTCCTCAAGGCTGGGCAGTTTCAGTGCCACAGCAGATGCCCTGCAGGATAGCCAACCTGGAATCGTATCGAAAGAAGCGTGTGAACTACAGCCCCTTGCACTTCATCGAAGAGCCTATCGAACCGGTTTTCGAACGCGAGCCGGCCTTGGAGAAAACGCCTCCTTGCCCGCAGGCCTTTCGCTGGCGCGAGCAAGTCTACACCATCTGCGAGTTGCTGTCCGAGTGGCACGACTACACCCGGCGGGGCAAGATGGCCCGCAATATGCAGCCACAACATGCGGCAGCGGCGGCCCGGCGCGGTTCGTGGGGTGTGGGCATCTTTTATTTCCGCGTGCGCGTGGAATCGGGGCAGGTTTTCGACATCTATTACGACCGTGCGCCGCAAAGCGTCGATGAGCGCAAAGGCGCCTGGTTTATCTACCGCGAAATGGCCGCCGGTGATGCAACCGCAGAGAAGGCCGTTTCGTAGGTTTCACAAAATGATCGTGCCGGCCCAGTCGTTAATACTTTGGGAGTCTCTCGGAGACGTCCAAAGTATTAACGACAGGCTGCTAGGAGATGACCATGTCTGAGAATAAGAATCGGAATCAACAAAAGTCCGTAATATCGGGCGATCTCTTGCGTGAAATGGGAGACTATTTTCGGCTTGTGCTGCGTTTGATGGCCGATGGGCGTGTCAACCCGCTGCTCAAACTGCTGCCCATCGGCGGCGTAGTGTACATGATCAGCCCGCTTGACGCCATGATCCCTTATGTGGATGATTTGGGGGTCATCGGCTTGGCAATGTACATGTTTGTCGAGATGTGCCCGCCCGCAGTTGTGGCAGAACACCGCCAGGCGCTGCGAGGCGCAAACGATCCGGCGGTGTCCGAACCGGGAAACCCGGCACAAGATGATGATGTGATCGACGTGGAGTTTCGCGAGGAACGGTAAAGGAACGAAAACATCGCTAACGGGTTGCGAAAAACGATGGCCGATACACGCACGATGTCCAGGCGCCGGCAAGTTTTCGATGCGGTCTATTTGTTTCTCGGCTGTGTGCTGCTGCTCGTGGGGGTGTACGGCCTCTTCGTGCGTATTCGCTTCGTTCCTTACACCAGCAACGATTTTATGCAGGACTACGAGGCCGCTCGAAACTTGAAAAGCGGCCGCTCGATCTACCACGGGCAAGCCGAAACAGCCAACTACCACCCACCCACGGTGGCCGTGCTTATCCTGCCTATTGCAAACTTGCCTTATCCTGCTGCGGCGCGATGGTGGAGCTTTTTTTGCCTGATATGCCTTGCCGCAACCGTCTGGATCGTTTTTCGGGCCTTGGAGGTGTCTCTGCCGTTACGCTGGTCGCTGATTTTTCTGGGCGGGTTGCTTTGTTGGTACCCGGTACAAGGGCATATCGCCATCGGGCAGTTTTCGATATTGATTGCTCTCTTACTCGTTTTGGCCTGGCAAAATTTGCGCAAGGGTAGGCAAACGCTCGGCGGCCTTTTTGTCGGTGTGGCCTGCCTGCTAAAGCTTTTTCCTGCATTGCTGGTCGTCTATTTTCTCTTCCGGCGCAAGTGGTTGGCTCTGTCCACGATGGTTTTGGCGATCGGGTTGGGTTACTCACTGGCGCTGGCCGTTGTGGGATTCGAAGACACCTGGCACTACTTCACGGTCGTTATCCCACAGGATGTCGAAGTGTTCGCAGCCTTTCCGGTCAATTTGTCTTTGAACGGTGTTTTCAGCCGCTTGTTTACCAGCAGCCCTTGGATCGCCCCGCTCGCCGACTTGCCCTGGTTGGCTGCATGGCTGACAAACCTGTTGGTGGTCAGCATAACCGCCGGCCTGGCATGGCTGGTTTACCGCTTGCCACCGAACCTGCCCGGCGATGACCTGGCATTTGCCTTGCACCTGCCGGCGATGCTTTTGCTCTCGCCGCTGACCTGGTGGCATGCGAATATCCTGTTGTTTTTGGCGCTGGTATGGCTGCTGAAAAATCAAGGCTTTCAAAAGAACCGTGCGGGTTTAATGCTTTTGCTCGTTGCCTTTTTATTGTTGTCTTTGCCAGATATCGATCTGGCAAACTTTGTCATGAACAGCACGGCGCCTTACCGTCCTCCCTGGTATGTGGGGTTGTTGATGTGGGGAAACACGCTGGGCATTTCGATCGTCTACGGTATGCAAGTGTCGCAGGCGGCGGCATTGATACGAGAAGCGGAGTAATATTTCTCTGCGCACGTGGGCGGCTTTTCGTTATGCCGTCCCCCGGCAGGGGAGGAAAGAAGACAACCGACATGAACAACCCCTGACGTGTGTCACTTGCGAATTCGCCAAAAATACTCTAAAATATGGTCAATATCCTTTTTCGTGATGGAGTTTGGTATGCAAATCACCCGGCAAGCAGATTATGCGGTACGCGCAATGGTTTATCTCGCTCAACTTGGCCCGGAGAAGCGGGCAGCCACCAGCCAGATTGCCCAGGAAAAGCAGATTCCGCCTTCCTTTCTTGCAAAGATTGTTTCGCAGTTATCGGTAGCAGGTCTGCTGCAGACCTCGCGTGGCGCCCACGGCGGCGTTTCACTGGCTCGAGCGCCAGAGCAGATCAGCTTGCTTGACGTCGTTGAAGCCATCGATGGGCCGATCCTCTTGAACGATTGTGTGGCCGACCACAACAACTGCGTTTTTGGCGAGGATTGCCCGATGAAACCCATTTGGTGCGACGCACAGGTCGATCTGATCGAGCGTTTGCGCAGCGTTTCTTTTGCCGATATTTCTGCCAGGTAAGCCAAATCATTCTCTACAAGAAACAGGCACGGAAGCCACTTGCTTCCGTGCCTTTGTGTTTTTGGTTGTTCTCAAGTAGAATATTGCTACCTCGACGTTTGCTGCGGGGAAATTCCCAAGGAGATTGAAGTAACCATGATGAAAAACAAGCTTGTGTTGATTGTGATTGGCGCCGCGCTTCTCGGAAGCCTGTTGGCGTGCCAGGCTGGGGCTTTGTTGGCGACACCGACGCCCGTGCCGACCGATACGCCCGTGCCGACGGCTACACCGCTGCCAACCGATACGCCGGTACCAACCGATACGCCCATCCCGCCGACCGACACCCTGGTCCCAACAGACACACCTGAACCCACCGAGACGCCCGAACCTCCAGAAAAATCTGATAGCGAAGACGCCGGCAGCGAAGGTGGTGAGACGGCCCTGGAAGAGCTTTCGGGTGGGGCGCAGAAATTCACCGATATAGCCGGCGGTTACGCAATTATCTTTCCCGAAAAATGGCTCGTCATGGATGCCAGTGAAGGGAATTTGGGCGCCATGGTGGATGTGATGGCCGAAAGCAATCCCGATCTGGCGGAGATTCTCGAGGCCTCGACCAGCATGGTAGCGGCCGGTTCGCGTTTCTTTGCCGTTTACGCCAATACCGACTTTGTCTCCGGTACCAGCGTGCCGGTTGCTTACACCATCCTCGATAAGACCACGGCTTCCTTTCCGCTGGATACGCTGGTTGAGTTGAATGCCAAGATGCTGCCGGAGATGCTCGACCAGGTCGAGATTCTGGAATCGGGAATGGACGAAAACGCAAACGGTGTCGAATATGGCTATATCAAATTGATCCTCAATGTCAACGATGCCAACGGGGACCCCATCCGTATCTACGAACACATGGTTTTTTACCAGACCGATGATAGCACCGTGATGACGGTTCTGGCCGTGACGGCCGAGTTCCAGGAAGCGCTCGGCGGGATGTTCGATGGCATCATCGACACGATCGAAGTGATGGACTAATCTGTTTTTAAACACGCCGCAACCGGCTGGCGTATAATCGAATAAAGTTTCGCTTGAAGGTTGAAGGTCATGAAACTTTCAACCTTCAAGTTTTTAACCCTCAGGAGTGTCTTATGCCTTCCGAGTTTTCTCGCACCGTCCGGGCGCCGCGTGGCTCGACGCTTGCCTGTAAGTCGTGGTTGACTGAAGCCGCCTACCGCATGATCCAGAACAATCTCGATCCGGCCGTGGCCGAACGTCCGCAAGATTTGGTCGTTTACGGTGGGCGCGGACAGGCCGCACGCAACTGGGCTTGTTTCGACGCCATTCTCGAGACCCTGAAAGGCCTGGAGGATGACGAGACGCTGCTGGTCCAATCAGGCAAACCGGTGGCCGTTTTTCGCACGCACGCAGACGCACCTCGCGTTTTGATCGCTAATTCCAACCTGGTGCCGCATTGGGCCACGCAGCAGCACTTCGACCAACTGGCCGCACGCGGGCTGATCATGTACGGCCAGATGACGGCCGGCTCGTGGATTTACATCGGCACGCAGGGGATTTTGCAGGGGACGTATGAAACCCTGGCTTCGCTGGCCCGGCAAAAGGGCTGGGATTCGCTGCGCGGCAGGTTCGTTCTTTCGGCAGGGTTGGGCGGGATGGGCGGCGCGCAGCCGTTGGCTGTGACGATGAACGAAGGCATCGCTTTGCTCGTCGAAGTGGACCCCGAACGGGCGCGCCGCCGCCAGGAGATCGGCTACGTCGATGTGGTCGTCGACACCCTGGAAGAAGCCATGACCCTGGTAGAAGACGCCCGGTCGCATCGCACGCCGAAGTCGATCGCCCTGATCGGCAACGCCGCCGACGTGTACCCCGAGCTTGTGTTGCGCGGCGTTATCCCCGATGTAGTCACCGACCAGACCCCTGCCCACGACGTGCTGATGTACGTGCCCGATGGCCTGGGTGTGGCCGAAGCCGACCTGCTGCGCCGCAACGATCCGCAGGAATATGCCGCACGCTCGATGGCCGCCATGGCGCGCCACGTGGAGGCCATGTTGGCCTTCCAGCGCCGCGGCGCCGAAGTCTTCGACTACGGCAACAACCTGCGCCAGCGCGCCTTCGATCACGGCGTAAAGGCAGCTTTCGACTTCCCCGGATTCGTTCCCGCTTACATCCGCCCGCTGTTTTGCGAAGGCAAGGGGCCGTTCCGCTGGGTGGCCCTTTCCGGCGATCCCGAAGACATCTACCGTACCGACGAAGCCGTCCTGGAACTTTTCCCCCAAGAGGCTGCCTTGCAGCGTTGGCTGAAGATGGCGAAGGAAAAAGTACCCTTCCAGGGTCTGCCGGCGCGCATCTGCTGGTTGGGTTATGGTGAACGCGCCCGCGCCGGGCTAAAGTTTAACGAAATGGTGGCGCAGGGTGTTCTCAAGGCGCCGATCGTCATCGGCCGCGATCACCTCGACTGCGGCTCGGTGGCCTCACCCAACCGTGAGACGGAAGCCATGCAAGACGGCTCCGACGCGATCAGCGATTGGGCCATCTTGAACGCGCTGATCAATGCGGTCGGCGGCGCCACCTGGGTGTCCTTCCATCATGGTGGGGGCGTTGGCATCGGTTACAGCCAGCATGCCGGGCAGGTGATCGTGGCCGACGGCACGCCGCAGGCTGCCCGGCGCATCGAACGCGTGCTCACCAGCGACCCCGGCATGGGCATCGTTCGCCATGCCGATGCCGGGTACCCGGAAGCCATCGATGCGGCAGAAAGGCACGGGATCAGGATACCGATGAGGGCGCCATAAAAGGCTTTCTCATGAGACAACTTTCCCACAATTTCATACTGGCCCTGGCACTGCTGTTCGCGGCGTGTACTGCGCCGGCGTCGCCGACTCCGATCCCCTCTTCAACGGCCACGCTTCCGCCTCCTGCAACCGTAACGAACACGTTCGTTGCGGCGCATACACCCTCCGGCCCAGATTTGCCGGCCGGCACACCCCTACCGGATGACTCACCGACGCCTCGGCCTACTGTCACCGTTCCCCCGACGGCGACGCCCGTTCCAAAGGCCAGGCGTGTCGTCGTCGTCAGCTTCGACGGCCTGCGCCCCGATGCGATCCTCAATACCCCCATGCAGAATCTGATGGCGTTGATGGATCGGGGCGCCTTCAGCTTGCAGGCGCAGACGACTTACCCCAGTGCAACCCTGCCGTCCCACGCATCCATGCTGACCGGGCTGTGCCCGGCCGGGCACGGTGTCGATTGGAACGACTACATACCGCAGAAAGGTTACGCACAGGCAACCGATCTCTTCGACCTGGCGCACGCCGCAGGTTTGCAAACGGTGATGTATGTGGGCAAACAAAAACTGCGCCAGATCACCGAACCGGAGAGCACCGACGTGTACCGCTTCATCGCCGATCGCGACCTGGTGATCGTGGAACAACTCCTGGCCGATTTCCCGCAGGACTTTGGCCTGCTTTTTGTCCACTTCCCCACCGCAGACTGGATGGGACACCGCTACGGCTGGCTCTCGCCGCAGCAGTTCAGCGTGCTCGAGCAGGGCGACGAAGCCCTGGGAATGCTGCTGGCCCACCTGGATGCGCTCGGCTTGCGCGAGGAAACGTTGGTTATCGTCACAGCCGATCACGGCGGGCACGGCGTGCTGCACGGTTCCAGGCTCCCGGAGGACATGACCATCCCGTGGGTTGCTGCCGGGCCGGGGGTGAAACAAGGCGGCCTGATGGCGCCAGTATACACCATGGATACGGCTGCAACGGCCGCCTGGGCGCTGGATCTGCCGCTGCCGCCCGAATGGGATGGCGTGCCTGTGATGGAGGCCTTCGGCCAACCGCCCATCGAACGGCCGGCTGAAGTCTGCCCCTGAGCAGTTCGCTGAAAAGCAAAGTGCGACGCACTTCCATACGGGCAAACGAAGCGTTTTGCTCGCCCGTAAAGTGCGTCGCACTTGTCGTTTGAATGGCAGGCTTGTGCCTGTTGGATCAGGCTCTTTCTACCGTGAATGCCTGCTTGCGGATCGTGTACTTACCGGCTTTTGCCAACACCTGGCCGACCAGGTTTTCGGGGACGTCGACGAACGTATGTTGTTCGTCGATATAAATCTTCCCGATGGTCGATCCCGGAATGTCGGCATGATAGGCGATTGCCCCGACGACGTCCGCCGGGCGGATACCGTGGGCCTTGCCCATGTTGAGCGAGAGACGCACCATGCCCGCTTCGTGCGCGCTGGTGCGCATGCCGCGCATCCCCTCACGGCGCGCTGGCCGTCCCTCGGCGTACGGTCGGCGGTTGCTGCGTGGGAAGCGTTCGCTGCGCTCGTAGCGCCGGGGAGCCTCTTCGGCAACCGGATTCACAGCAGCGATCGGGCGCTGTTTCTCCTGCGATCGGGCGATCTTCAAGGCAACGGCCGCAACATCCAGCGGATCGGCGCCTTCGGCCACCAGGGTTTCGACGATGGTACGTTCCTTGCGGCAGCGCCCGCGCTGCAACCAGACGTTTACCTGTTCGATCAGTTCGGCGTCGCGGCGAGCCTGGATTTCTTCGGCGGTCGGCAGTTGCGCCTGGTTCAACCGCTGGCGCGTGAAGTGTTCGATCTCGCGCAGGCGGCGGCGTTCGTGGGGTGTGATCAGCGAGATAGCGATGCCGGTTTTACCGGCGCGGCCCGTGCGCCCGATGCGGTGGACGTATACTTCTGCATCGTGGGGCATGTCGTAGTTGAAGACGTGCGAGATGTCCTCGATGTCCAGGCCGCGTGCGGCCACGTCGGTTGCCACCAGCACTTTGATCTGGTTCTGGCGGAAACGGTTGAGAGTGCGCTCGCGCGCCTCCTGGCTGAGATCGCCGTTGAGCGCTTCGGCGGGAAAGCCGCGGGTGGAGAGCTCGTTGGCCAGTTCGCCGGTGCCGGCACGCGTGCGTACGAAGATCAGTGCAGACGTGATCTCTTCGACCTCGAACAGGCGCGTCAGGGCAGCAGTTTTATCGCTCTGGTGGACGAGGTAATAGCGCTGTTCGATGGCCGCCACGGTGACCTGTTCGCGCTGGATGGTGACCGACTGCGGCGTGTGCATGTACTGTTCGGCCAGCCGCCGGATCGGGCCGGGCAGAGTCGCTGAGAAGAGCGCCGTCTGGCGTACGGTGGGCGTGGCTGCCATGATGGCCTCGATGTCTTCGATGAATCCCATGCTGAGCATTTCGTCGGCTTCGTCGAGAACCAGGGTATGGACGGTGCTCAGATCGAGCAGGCCGCGGTTGAGCAGGTCGAGCAAACGGCCCGGTGTGCCGACCACCACATCGACGCCGCGTTTGAGCTGGCCGATCTGGCGGCTGTAGGATGAACCCCCATAGATGGCGCAGACGCGCACGGGGCAAAACTGGCCCAGTTCGCCAAAAGCATCGGCCACTTGCAGCGCCAGTTCGCGCGTCGGGGCCATGATCAGTGCTTGCGGCGTGCGTAACCCGCTTTGTAAGTTGTGAAGAATGGGGAGGGCAAAGGCGGCGGTTTTACCGGTGCCGGTCTGCGCCTGTCCAATGACGTCGTCGCCGGCCAACATAAGCGGGATGATGCCGGCCTGGATGGGGGTTGGGTCTTCGTAGCCCAGCGCGATAATGGCCTGTTCCAACGCAGGGAGCAGGTTGAGAGAGGAAAATTCGGTTGTCATCAAAACTCCAAAAAGATGCCACGGCGTTCGAACGCCGTGACCGGAAGGGGATAGGACTTGCGTTTGATGACTCCGTCGAATTTTTCCTGCACCGGCCAGGCCTTTTCAGGCCGCCCTTGCGGGCAGGCCGTCCCATCAGACAAGCAACAAAAAAGCCCGAATTCTTTCGGGCTATCATTCGGAGCAAATCAAAACAACGTCCCGGTTATGTGACGCACGGCTGTGCTGCCACATGCTCGCGATATCGAGCGGCGCAAGTATATCACACCCTGGGATTTTGTGTGGGCCGGTTGCGCGCTCCGGTGGCGCGGTGCCAGCGATCAAGAGATCACCCGCAGTTTTTCTGCCGACAAGGCCACGGTTAAATCCTATATCAGGAATTCCCCTTCACGAACACCACCTGCCTCGGATCGACCTGCTGCACCAGCAACCGCGGCACATCCTGATCCTCTTCGCCTTCCAACTCGAGCTGCACGCAGCCCAGGTCGAATGCGGTCTGCACGTCACGGCCGAAGCCGATCGCCTGGTAGAAAGCGGCCGCAAAGCCGATGGCCGTCTGGTCGTCGATGCCGCGTGCCATACCGACCACGCAGCCAATGCTTTCCGCAATGGCCTGCGCCTGTGCTTCGGCGTAGCAGGCGTTGAGCACCACGCAGCGAATATTGTCCTTCAAGACGGCAAACAACTGGCTCAAGGCCCGCACCGAAACCGCCCGGCTGTGGCCGTGGCTGTTTTCGAGGATAATTTCGTTTGTCTGGCTGCCGTGCCCGCTGAAGTGTACGATGTCGGGCTTGTGGCGCAGCAGGTGGTTTTGCAAATCGCCGATCTGCACCGCCCACTGTTGCTTGATCTCGAAGCGGTGACGGAATTCGGCCTTCTGTAGCGCCTGGTCGATGGCCCGCATTTCGGCATCCAGACGCAGTTGGGGGGTGTCGGAAGGGTTGGCGGCCAGGAAGAGAATTTTGATCGGCGCCGGTTTTTCGATGGCCGGTGGCGCTGTGGCCGCTTTTTGCCCGGGAAAAGTCACCTGCTGGCTTTTCAGGATGCGCCCGACGCGGAATTTCAGTTCTTCGATGTCGAAGGGCTTGGTCAGATAGTCGTCAGCGCCCAGTTCGAGCCCGCGCAGGCGGTCGCTGCGTTCGTCACGCTGGGTCAAAAACAGGATCGGGATGCTGCGGGTTGGCTCGGCCGAACGCAGTTGTTTGCAGATCGTGTAGCCATCGGTGTCCGGCAGCATGATGTCCAGGATGATGGCATCCGGCTTGCCCTTGCAGGCCAGTTCGAAGGCCGGCAGCCCCTTGTCGGTCAGGGTGACGTAGTAATCCTGGGCGCTGAAGAAGATGCGGATCATGTTGCCGATGTCGGGATCGTCTTCGACGATCAGCAGGCGCGGCTTGACGGGTTCCGTCGGGTTGATGCTGGCGCGCTGCCGGCGGGTAAAGCCGATCTTGTTTTTTATGCGCAAATGGAGTTCTTCGTAGTCGACCGGCTGGCGGATGTAATCGTCGGCGCCCAGTTGCAGGGCGGTGAGCATCTGCAAGCGGTGATCGGCCTGGTCTTCGGCCAGCAGCATGACCGGGATATAGTTCGTGCGTGTTTCGGCCCGCAGGGCGCTCAGGATGGCCGTAACCCCCCCGCCATTGCTGGCGATTCCCAGGAGAATCAGATCCGGTTTGCTGCGCAGCGCCAGGCGCAGCACGTCGCAGTCGTCGTAGGCTACATCGACCTGATAGTGATGCGCACGCAAGTAGCGCTGAAGCTTTTGGGCGATTTCAGGCAACTGAACGAATAAAAGCAAACGATAAGGGCTGTCGTTATCCATGGCGGTGGGAATTCCCTCCCGAACGAGTGTATGCGGATAGCATACAATAAAACCCGCCAGGCAGCAAGATAGAAAGGAAAAGACCTTGCAAACCTCAGAGATTTGCAAGGTCTTTCGAACGCCTCGAAGCCGGTCGATACTCCCGGCAACGTTTTATTTCTTCACCGGTACGTAGATGTAAAAGCGCGAATCCGGCGAGAAATCTTTGAACGCTTCATCGTAGTACTCGAAGTCGAAATTGTCGGCCGCCTGGTACCCAGACTTGGGTATCCAGACCTGGTAGATGTAGTTGTAGGTGTCGCACAGCTTTTCCAATGCGCCGATGTGGGTGAAGACAGCGTACTGTTGAGCCGGAACTTCACGCACGACCATCCCTTCAGGCACGCCTTCGGCTTTTTCGACCTTGAAGCTGGCAACGTACTCGAACGTACCTTCGGGCAAGCCCGGCTGTATGGTGCACAAGCCGTAAGCTGCGTCGCGGACAGCGTGTTGAATATTCTGCTCCTGCTGGTTGAAGACGCCCCACATTTGGGCGATCTCCTGGTTCTCATTCTTGCCAACGTAAGGCATTCCAACCAGGGTAAAGGCCGGTAAACTGACGAATTTTGGCTCCATTTCAGCTTCCTTTCGATAGGGACTGGAAAAGTAAGATTGTTGGTAGATCAGCTTGCTGGTGATTGGGATCTGCATCTCTGTGAAGGTAACTGTCTGGGTGGGTGCGTTTGCTGCTGGCGCCGGGTCTTGCAACAGTACCTCACGCAGCGGTGAACCGGTCACGTAGCTGGCCTGCTCGGCCCAGGTATAGAGGGCCGTGTATGCGTCGTCGGGGTTGTCGTTTGCAGGTACCAGCACGCTGGCAGCCTGTTCGACTGCGGGCAGCATGCTCAAGGCGATGTGGCGGTTGCCCGCCGCAACCGGTTTGCCGGGCAGTTCATCCAGGGGCAGGGCCACTTCTACGTCCAGGTTGCGCTCGGCGTAATCGGGGCCATGGAAGATCGTCAACCATGCACCGGCCGGGTGCAGCTTATTCTGCTGGACGAACTGGTTGATGAGTGCCCGCATCAGACCGGCCTGCTGGGGCAGTTCGGCAAGTACCGGGATCATCGCCCGCAGTGAGGCTACCGGGATGGCCGGCAGGGCTTTGAGCGTCACTTCGTATGCGGGCATACAGCCTTCGCGTTCGATTTGGTGCAGGCGTTGTTCGACGCGTGCCAGGCGGGCCTGTTCGGCTTGCAGGCGGTTTTGCAACTCGGCCTGTTTACGGTCGAAGAGTAGGCGCAACCGGTCGGGCGACAGCTCACCATGGAGCAACTCACCGATTTGCTCGAGCGAAAAGCCCAGGTCTTTCAGCGCCAGGATGCGGTTCAGGCGGGGGAGCTGTTCCAACGCATAGTAACGATAGCTGGTGTAGCGGTCGATCCACACCGGACGCAGCAGGCCAAGCTCATCGTAGTGGCGTAATGTTTTGACGGTTACGTGGGCAAGTTTGGAGAAGTCACCGATTTTGATCATGGGGATGCAAGTCCAAGTCGTTGTCGAACGTTCGATAGCAACAGTATACAGTCTCCTCCTGGGGGAGAGTCAAGGGCATAGCGATGGCGGGAAACAAAAAACGGAGAGGGTGCACAATCGGTACAACCCATCTCCGTGTAGGTTCGAGCAAGGGGAGCGTGCTAGCGAATGGCAAGCGGCAGGTAGACTGCGTAACCCATGGTCAGGCGATACAGCCAGATGAATGACTGGTCTGTCTGGAAAACCGAGACGTTGCCCGATGTGTCGTAGGCCAGGGCGCTGATCTGGTTCCACTCGAAATTAAGCGTCGTGGCGTCCAACGTCAGTTCGTATGGCGCAGCCGTGTCCTCACCGATAACCACGTTGTCTTCCAACTCAGGATCGTGGCGCAAGAAGACCACCCGCGCCACCCCCACGTTGTCGCTGGTGTTGACCCGCAGGAGCACCATTTCGTTGAACACATTGTAAAGCTGGCCGTTGCTTACCGGCAGCACCCAACTGACTGTTGGCGGCGTCTCATCGAGTACGGCAGTGTTTTCGGTAGATGCATTATTCTGCGTGTTGCTGTCGTTCGTGTAACTGCTCACCGTGGCTTGGTTGGCGATCGTTCCGCTGGTTTGTACGTCGACCCGGGCGCGAAGCTGGATCTGCATACTGGCGCCAGCAGCCAATGTGCCCAGGTTGCATGTCAACTGCGCGTTCACGTTGACGCAGGCCGGCAATCCCGGATCGGAAGCAATGAACTGTGTCCCGGCGGGCAGGGTATCCACCAACTTGACGCCCAGTGCATTCGATGGGCCTGCGTTGTCGATGGTCAGTGTATACGTCAGGTGCATACCCGCTTTGACCGGGTCGGGTGCATCCACCTGCGTTACAGAAAGATCGGCCCGGGTCTGGAGCACGGTGCGCGGCGAGATGGCGTTGTTCTGGCTGTTTGAATCAGGAATGGTGGAGAAAACGTGTGCGTTACTTTCGATGGAACTTCCCGTAGCGCCGGGACTCACCAGTACCTGGAAGGTAACGGTGACCTGGCTTCCGTTGAGCAGCGTGCCCAGGTCGCACGCCAATTGTCCGTTAAACGCACAGGTCCCTTGTCCGGTGCTGGCAGACTGGAACGAGCTTGAAGCCGGAATCGTGCTCGTAAACACCACCCCGGAAGCCGCCGACGGCCCCACGTTAGAGACCTGCCCCTGGTAGGTCAAAATGTTACCGGCAACGACCGGATCGGGTAAATCGGCCAGGGCCAGCCGCAGGTCGGCGATTTCGTTGGCGATTTCGGTGGTTTCCGTTTCGTGGTTGTTTGCCGTTTGGAGGTCTTCCGTGTCGCTGGTGACGTGTGCCTCAAGGCTGATCGTCCCCAGCGGCGCACCGGGGCTAACGGTTCCCGGCAGCGATACTTGAGCGCTTTGCCCGGCAGGGATTGTCCCCAGTTCGCAGGTCAAAATACTCGTGAGAACACAGGAAACCGAGGGCGTGCCCGGCGTAAAATTGGCCGGTAAAGTGCTCGTCAGCACCACCCCTTGCGCATCTGACGGCCCCAGGTTGGTTGTCCGGAAAGTGTACGCCAGGCTTCCGCCTGGCGGCGCGGCCTCAGGTACGTCGGTCACGTGCAGGGCCAGGTCGGCACGCGTTTGGACCGTCGTGACCAGGGAAAACTGGTTGTTTGTACTGACCGGATCGAACGTCGACGAGGAAACGTTCGCCTGTGTGAGCAAGGTTCCCGTGACGTAGGGTGCGATCCGCACCACGACGGTACGGTTGAGGCTGGTATTGCCCGTTACGGTCCCTACGCTGCATGTGACCACCCGAGTCCCCTGGTGGTAGCTACAGCCTGTTGACGCCGATTGGAAGACCAGGCCAAAGGTCAGGCTGTCGGTCGCAACAACGTTGCGTGCATCGGATGGCCCCAGATTGGTGATGGATAGTGTATAGGTCAGCAGGTCCCCGGCGATCACCGGGCTGGAAGCGCTCTTGCTGATTTGCATATCTGCCCGGGTACTGACGGCCGTATTGGTCGTACCGGTGTTGTTGGCGCTGTTTGGGTCGTCGGTGTTTGCGCTGACCGTCGCCGAGTTGCTTAAGGCCGCCGTAGTCGACGAGTTCACACGCACCACGACCGTGCGGTTGGCGTTGCCGTTGGTTAACAGGCCGGCCAGGTTACACGTTACCTGGCCGGCTACATGGCTGCATCCGGCCGATGCTGACTGAAACGTAACGCCGGACGGTAGCGTATCCTGGACGGTCACGGCCAGGGCATCGGACGGCCCGGCGTTGTGCAGCGATAGCGTATAAGTCAACAGGTTACCGGCAACCACCGTGGTCGGTGTGCCTGTCTTGTTGAGCCGCAGATCGGCCGCAGCGTTGACGGTTGTGTTTACGGTTCCCACGTTGTTGGCCGGGTTGGGGTCGGTGGTTACAGCAGCGGCCGTCGCAGCATTGCCGATGGTTCCGGTAAAAGCCGGGTCGACGCGCACCACGATCGTTCGCGTGGCATCGGCATTTACGGCCATGCTGCCCACATTGCACACCACCTCACCGGCCGTGTGGCTGCACCCACTTGCGGATTGGAAGGTGACCGCACTCGGCAGGGTATCGGTAATGCGTACACCTGTTGCAGTGGAAGGTCCACCGTTGTGAAGCGACAATGTATAGGTCAGGGTGTTCCCGGCGAGGACCGTGCCCAGGTTGGCGCTCTTCATGATTTGTAAATCGGCCTGCTGGTTGACGGTCGTCTGGACGGTCGCCGTATTGTTCGCCGGGTTTGGGTCCGGGCTTTCCGAACCGACGACGGCCTGGTTGGTGATCGTGCCGCCGGCGTCCGGATCAACGCGTACGACAATTACCCGGCTTTCCTCCGTGCCGGTGATCATCTCACCGATATCGCAGATGACCTGGCCGGTGTTGTGGCTGCATCCCGGCGATGCTGACTGAAAGGTGACTTCTGCCGGCAGCGTATCGGTAATCCGCACACCCATGGCGGTTATGTTTCCGCTGTTGAAAACGGTTACCGTATATGTCAACGCGTTTCCCGCCACCACAGGGTTTGGCGCGGCGCGTTTTTCGATTTGCATTTCGCTGTTGACTGCCGCCAGTTTTCTGGCATCGATACGCAGCAGAGCTTTGGGCACCGAGAAACCGAGCGGTGGGGCAACGGTTGGGGTGGTTTCTTCCGTCGGAGTGGGCGGTTCTTGGGTTGCGGTGGGTTGTGTTGTGGCCGTAGGCGGTTCTTGCGTGGCTGTGGGCGGTTCGGTGGTCGGCGAGGCCTGCACGGCAGGCGGGCGTGGTTCGTTTCCGCTCCGTTCTGGCGTGTTGGTTGCCGTGATCAAGATGGTTGGCCGGGGCGTGCGGGTCGGCGCTGCGGCAGTTATCGTGTGGGCGGCTTCGACCGTAGCGGTTAGTTCGGCTTCGGTGGCGCACAGGCCCGGTCCGATTTGGCCGTTGTTGTAATACTCCAGTGTGCGCGCCAAATCGTAGGCCTGCTGCATGTCCTCCTCCGTCAACGTAGAACCGAAGGAGTGATCGTATAGCCACTGGCGTGCGGCCTGGAGTTCTTCCTCGACCTCGGTCGGATCGGAGCCTTTTGTGGTGTTTACGTATGCGGCGTAGTACTGCTGGAACAGATCGATCGAAACGTATTTCGGATTGGAATTCATCAGCAGGATCGCATCGGAGCGCGAGAAAGAGATGTATTCGATTTTGAGGTAGTCGGGTAAAAGATCCGGTTGTTCGCGCCAGTAAGTCATCGGGAACGTGCAGGATTGTTGGCTGACGGTTTGCGTTGGAAGCACCGTGATGGGGGCGTCCGCGCACATCCCTGGCCCGGTTTGGCCGTTGTTATAGGCCCCGAGCGTTTGGACCAGTTCCAGCGCCTGCTGCATATCTTCTTCCGTCAGCGTCGAACCAAACGAGTGTTCGTACAGCCACGTATGCGCACCGTCTAAGGCCTGCTGGATCGGGCTTGGATCGGTCCCGGCGCGTACGTTCATCAATGCCGTATAATACTGCTGAAACAGGTTGATTCCGACGTAGTGTGGCTCGATACTCATCAATACGATGGCATCGGCGCGGGAAAAGGAAATGTACTCGATCTTGACATAATCGGGTAACAGGTCTGGCATGTCCCGCCAGTACTCCATCGGGTAGGTACAACTGCCCGGCACTATCGTTGCTGTGATCACGCTGGTTGGCACCTCCGTCCCTGGTGTATCCACGACAGGCAGGGTAATGACGGGCGATGCCGTTAGCAGGGGATCGGTGCCTGCGGTTAGGCTGGGCTGCAGGGTGATGGTTGGAAGTGATGTCTCGGTTGGTACAGGGCTTTTCCAACTTGGATTTCCCCCATCCGGTGATAGCATGGACGATAATACCTGGCTTAATACGAGGCTCAGTACACCGGTGAGGATTAAAACAATAATTAAGACCCATAAAGTTTTTTTGCTTGCCATGTTTTTAGTATAACGTCCTCCTGGTAAAATGGGTAGTATTTGAGGAGAAAAACCGATGGAAAACTACAAGACATTCATTGGTTACGTGGTGGGTGGCGGGTTAAAGGAAAATTTGCGTGTGCGCCTGACCGTGCCCGCGCTGGATGTCCAGGAGGGCAGTTTTGTCGTCATTGAGAGTGGCGACTGGCAGTTTTACGGTTTGGTCACAGATTTACAGTTGGGCGCCACCGATCCGCGTTTTGCTGACGAGCCGAGCGAACAGCGCTTTCCACCTGAAATTGCACAGTTACTGCACGGCCAAACGCTTTACACCAATCTGGAGGTGCTGCCCGCCCTGATGCTCGAACGCGGCCCCGATCCCGCATCCCCAACGTACACCGATTGGCGTGCTGCGCATGCGGAAGACCCGCGTCCCCTGCCGATCAAGACGGTTCCACCGCACCATGCCGCTGCGCGTATGGCCTCCCCCGGCGATATTGCCGAGATTTACGGCGTGCCTGACGAGAAGGGAAATTTCGTCATCGGCTATACACGCGAGCAGCGTCATCCGGTGTGTGTCGATCTCAAAAAGCTTGTCCAGCGCTCTTCGGGTGTTTTTGGTGCGACGGGCACGGGAAAATCGTTCCTCACCCGTATCGTGCTGGCCGGCCTGATGCAGGCTGACGTAGCCGCCGTGATGGTGCTCGACATGCACAACGAGTACGGTTTCGACGATACCGCCTCCGACACCGGCCAGACCGTCGTCGGCTTGAAGACCCGGTTTGCTGCCAAGGTATGCATGGTCGGCCTGGGCCGCGGGGCGCTGGTACGCGGCAAAACTCCCGACTTTAACCTCGAAGTTGCCATGAGCGACATCACCCCGGCCGATATCGAAATGCTTTCACGTGAACTGAACCTGCGTGAAACAACGCCTACGACTCTTTATGCCCTGCAGCAGACGTTCGGCAAGCACTGGTTCCGGCGTTTCAGCGAGATGAACCGCGAGGAAGTGGAAGTCGAAGATGAACGCGGCAAAGTCAAACGCGCGCCGCATCCCGACAGCGTGGCCGCCTGGGCTAACGCGCACGGTGTCAACGTCATGGCCGCTGAGGGCCTGCAAGACAAGCTCCGCCGCCTGTTCGGACGCGAATACATCGTCGAGCAGCCGGCCGCCGATACGGTTGGCGAGATCATCCGCTCGCTGGAAGCCGGCAAGCACGTGATTCTCTCGTTCGGAAACTTCGAGAGCGATCTGGACTACCTCTTGGTCAGTAACCTGCTCACGCGGCGCATCCGCGATACCTGGGAGGCGCGCACCAACCAGTTTCGCACCACCGGGCAGGGGGAGCCGCGTCCGTTAGTGATCGTCGTCGAGGAAGCCCACAAGCTGCTCAACCGTGAGATGGCCGCTCAAACCACTTTCAGCACCATTGCCCGCGAACTGCGCAAGTACTATGTTACGTTGTTGATCGTCGATCAACGCCCATCGCAGATTTATGATGAGGTGATGTCGCAGCTCGGCACGCGCATTTCAGGCTGGCTGGGCGATGAAGACGACATTCATGCCGTGCTTTCCGGCCTGGCCGGACGCGACGCCCTGCGAGGCATGTTAGCCCGCCTGCAACCGAAGGAAGAAGTGCTCTTGCTCGGTTGGGGCGTGCCCATGCCGCTGCCGGTTTGCTCGCGCCGGTACGACGAAAGGTTCTGGCAGGAATTGCTCCGGAAAAACGGCCGCAGGAGCGTGGAACAGAGCCTGAAAGAACTGGGTTTCTGATTTGTAACCTTTTCCGCCTAAACTCATCCAATTTGTGTATAATCTACTTGCTATCCATTCGGACTTCACCGTCAATCTAAGGAGTGACCCATGTTATCTGCAAAAATGCAAACCGCATTCAACGAACAGATTCAAAAAGAGCTTTACTCGGCCTACCTGTACCTGGCCATGTCCAACCATTTCGACAACAAAAATTTGCCCGGTTTTGCTAAATGGCTCTTGTTGCAATTCCAGGAAGAGCAGGAACACGCCTTCAAGTTCATCCGCCACGTGCAGGACCGCGGCGGCAAGGTGGTCCTGGAGGCCATCCAAAAGCCCCAGGGCGAGTGGGATTCCAACCTGGCAGCTTTCAAGCAGGTTTTGGAACACGAACAGTATGTGACGGCATCCATCAACAGCCTTTACGAAACCGCCCTGGCCGAAAAGGACTACCCGGCCCAGATTCTGCTTCAGTGGTTTATCGATGAGCAGGTGGAAGAGGAAAAGAACGCTTCCGACGTCATCGCCCAACTCGAACTGATCGAGGAGCGCGGCACGGCCATGCTGATGCTCGATCACCAACTTGCGAAACGCGGCGGGTAAAAGGCCGTTTATTTTACGAAACGTGATACGTGAGAGGCGCTGCCCATTTCACGTATCACGTTTCGTATTTAATGGCGTAAAATATTGGCAACCCGTACAAACCTCATGAGGAGATCGCCATGCTCGTTTTCGCCAGCGACCTGCACCTGACCGATGGCACCACCTGCACCAACGTTAGCGCAGATGCCTTTTATCTTTTTACCGAGCGCATTCGCGATCTGGCCTACCGGGCTTCGTGGCGATTGGGTAATCGTTACCAGCCCATCGAGCAGGTCGACGTGGTGCTCCTGGGCGACATTTTCGATTTACTGCATTCCATCCGCTGGACCGAAAACGGCGGCACGCCCAATCCTCATGTTCATCCCTGGCATGATGTCAACGACCCTGCTTTCGTGCAAACGATCGATGCGATTACCGATGGCATTCTCGAGCACAACGCGCAGGCTTTGAAAGTGCTGAAGCGCCTCAGCGAGCCGGGCACCGTGCGCGTCTCTGCGCGCCCGTTTCAACCTACCGGGCGCCCGCGCAAGTATCAAGACGTGGCCGTGCGCGTATTCTATATGATCGGCAACCACGATTGGTACTATCACCTGCCCGGGCAGGTGTATGACCACATTCGCAGTAAGGTGATCGCCGCGGCCGGCTTGAGCAACCCACCTTCACCGTTTCCCTACCTTCCCGAAGACCTGCCCGAACTCGAGCAGACCATGTTGGCGCACTCGGTGTATGCCCGCCACGGCGACTTCTACGACTCCTTCAACTATGATAAAAATCGCGGGCGCAATGCTTCTGCCCTGGGCGATGCCGTGGCGGTGCTGTTGATCGACCGTTTCCCTTCGGTTGTCGAAGCGCAGCTTGGCGGCCAGCTCTCGCCGCAGTGCATCGCGCAACTGCGCGAGATCGTCAATGTACGCCCGGCGCTGCTGACCCCCACCTGGGTGGACAGCCTGCTGCGCCAGCACTGCGAACCCCCGTTGGCAAACAAGGTGAAAGCTGTTTGGAACGATCTGGCCAGCGACTTTATGCGCGATCCCTTTGTCCGCAGCTTCGATAAACGCTTCCGTCTTGACGCCGTCGACGCCCTCGAAGCTGTGCTAATGATCTCGAAAAATGCTTCCCTCGATATGCTCAGCAACCTGATGGCCTTCTTCACACGCCATTTCTGGGGCGGCAATATTTCCTTCGCCAAGAACGCTTTTCAAGAGAAGGCCTTTCAGGAGCACCGCGCCCGTTTTGTCGTCTACGGCCATACCCATCACCAGGAAGTTGCGCCCCTCAATATCTATAAACTCGCCACCACGCCCCTCAGCGAAATTTGCTTCAACACCGGCACGTGGCATGCCTTGCACACCGCCACCGAAGCCAGCGCCGCTTATGTGGATTTCGTCAGCTACTACACGGCGACGATTACCGCTTTCTTCAAAGACGGCGAGCGGAACGGCAAGCCGTACGAAACCTGGACAGGAACGTTGGGGTGGGATTGAGCATGAAGTTAGCTACGTTGTGTTACGTGCGTCGCGACAGCCATACGCTCATGCTGCACCGGGTCAAAAAGGCCAACGACATGCACCAGGGCAAATGGAATGGGTTGGGAGGTAAACTGGAGCCTGGTGAAAGTCCGGAAGAGTGCGCCATCCGCGAAATCCGTGAGGAAGCCGGCTTACAGGTGCATTCGCTGATCTTGAAAGGTGTGCTCACCTTCCCGGCGTTCGACGACTTCGAAGATTGGTACTGCTTCGTCTTTTTGATCGAGGGTTTCAGTGGCGCGTTGATCGACTCGGATGAAGGTGACTTGTGCTGGATTCCGGACGAGGAGTTGCTCTCGCTCGACCTGTGGGAAGGTGACCGGATTTTCATTCCCTGGCTTGACCGGCCGGGGGTCTTTTCAGGAAAATTCAACTATGCCAACAAGCGGCTCGTCGATCATACGATGACGTTTTACCGTTGATTTATATACACCTCCTACATTCGTTAAACGAATTTCTTACATATCCTGGTTAAGATAGGGGCGTAATCGAGATGGAACAAAAACACTTTCCATCCAAAATTTCATCAAACTTACTTTCGTCCAACGAATTCTTTTCAGGAGGTAGCTATGTTAAACCGTTACAATCCGTTCCGTGAAATGTACGCCCTGCAAAAAGCAGTGGACCGCATGTTCGACCAGTCGATCGAGAATCGTTCGCTGTGGGAGACCCCCGTTGTCTGGGACGTGGCGCTCGATGTGGCCGAAACAAAAGACGAATACGTCGTCAAAGCGTCGTTGCCGGGAATCAACCCGGACGATGTCGAAGTGACCTTCACGGAAAACACTCTGACGATCAAGGGTGAGACCAAAGCTGAAAAGGACTTTGAGGAAGGTCAGTATCACCTGCGTGAACGGCGCCACGGCAACTTCTCTCGCAGCCTTACGCTGCCGGTCCACATCCAGGCTGATGCCATCCAGGCTGATTACGAGGCCGGTGTGCTGACCCTGCGCCTGCCTAAGGTTGAGGAAGTCAAACCCCGCAAGATTGCCGTCAAGGCTGCCTCACCGATGATCGAAGGCAAGTCGAAATAAATCCGTCATTTAGAGACAAAAAAGCGGCGTGGGTTGTAAAAGCAACCCACGCTGCTTTTCATCTTCCGGCCTGGACCTGGCTGGCCCGGTCGGAGCAGGTGCAGGCCCGCACCACTTGATCGGCGCGGGTGAGCGTGCCCAGGTAGGCGCGCTCGCCGTTGCCGGCTACCCAGCCTTCGAGATCGAATGCCAGCGTGCCGGAGGCAAGCACCCATTCGCCGTTGTATTTGCGTGCAATGTGGACGTGCGTGCCGGTCGATGCCCCCCCTTCGCACGATGGGTGACCGATCGGATCCCCTGCATTGACCCGGCTGCCCAGCGGGGCGCGTTCTACGGTTGCGATGTGCAGATGAAAAACTACCCATCCGGTGCGTTCGTCTCCATCGGCAAGGACTCCGTCGGCGTCCAGGTCGAGGACCACCGTACCCACGTCAACCCGAGCGACCACGCCCGAGGCAACCGCCGTCACCCATTCTTTCGTATCCCCGCAGCCTTTCACTCCAGGAGCGAAATCGAGCGCAGCCCACGGGTCACCAATCCCCCAGCCGGTGTGCGGGCCGCCGGTGAGCGCCCAGGTCTTGCCCGGTTCGTAGGGCAGACGGAAGGCTGGCTGGCGTACGCTGCCGGGAATGTGGGGTTGAACGTCCTGCCAGGGATCGCCGAACAGGTTCTTGTACGTGACCGCAAAGCCCTGCGCTGAAATGGCCCATTCGTATTCGGCCGGCTGAAA
This sequence comes from Chloroflexota bacterium, assembly GCA_049325275.1. Classification (GTDB taxonomy): domain Bacteria; phylum Chloroflexota; class Anaerolineae; order Anaerolineales; family UBA4823; genus CAIQJJ01. The sequence goes on along the minus strand of JBMOLU010000084.1, from coordinate 325,354 downwards.
CAGACGCGAAAAATAGTAATGCAGCGCCATGCTGGCTGCGTTTTGCCAGGGATCACCGCGTTCCTGGTGCCCGTCCAAACGCATAAAATCCGTCATTCGCCCGCTGCGCCAGCCGTAATAGCCGTTGTTCAGCGTATTGGCTGCCCACACGAGCTGTAAATACAGTCCCTTGTGGTTGCGTTCCTCGTAGCCCAGCGGATAAGCCGCCAACTCGGCCGGCAGGGTAGGCTGCGTCAGTCCGCCAGCATGGTACTCGACGAGCGCCAGCAGCAGGCGCGGGCTGACGCTGAAGTTATAGGCAACCAGTTCGACAATCGCTGCACCGTTGCGGGTTGCCCCAGAAGCGTATTCTGTGTAGTACCGCAGCCAGCCCGGTTGGCTGATGACGAATTCGTCGGTGTTGAAACCCACCTGGGCCGGGCCGTTAGGGTACAGGCTGTCGGGTAGAATCTGGTAAGCCGATCCCCAAAAAGTGGTGTAGTAAATGGGAATTTTCATCGGCATACCGGGAGGCATGGTCGTTGCATCTGCCGGGATGATCGGGTTGGCGGCCCGGATTTCATCGATGCTGGTATTGAATCGCACGGCCAGCGCATCCAGTGTATCGCCGGTTTGTGCCGTATAGTCGACCAGTTCTGCCGGCGCATAGGGGCGATGCGTGGGAATGGCCGTCGCTTCGGGCACGAACGCCGTCGATTCGGCGACGATTTCTACAACGGCGGAGGTCGGTAAAACTGCCGCGGGCGTGCTGTAGTGAATGCTGGGAGCCTGGGACGCCGGTTGCACGCAGGCGGCGACAAGAACCACGGGCAAGAAAAACCCTAAAGGTTTCTTTAGGGCGTTGAAAGCGGCGGAACACATTCGAAAGGGGAAATACACTGCAAAGCCTCCAAAGTTTTTATTTACGGATCGTCGCGCCCACGCGTGATGCGCGACTCAAAGGAACCAACCTGGCTGGCATAGATGATCTCGCCTTCGCCGCGGGTCAAGGTGCCCTGGTAAGGCTTCTCGCCGGCGTGAGGCGTCCAGCCATTGAGCACAAAAGGCACCGGCCCGGCCGCAGGAATCCACTCACCATTGTACTTGCGCGCAAGGTGGATGTGGGTGCCCGTGGACACCCCTCCTTCGCAAGACGGGTGTCCCAGCAAGTCGCCGGCTTCGACCAGATCGCCCACTTTAAACTTGCTGTCCAGCTTCAAGTGCAAGTAAACGATTACCCAGCCGGTCTGTTCGTAGCCGTCGCCGTCCAGGTCGATGACGAACACGCCGTGTCCTGAACGCGTGATCAAACCGGATGCCATGGCGATCACCCAGGCATTCGACGGGACGCAGCCCGATTCGGTGCTGCCGGGGGCAAAGTCGATTGCGGCGCGTGCCCCATCGCGTTCCCAGGCGCCGTGCGGGCCGCCGGTGTAACTCCACATTTGCCCGATCAAGAAGGGCAAGGTCAGGTGGGGTTGCTGCAAATCGGGCGGGAAAAGGGGCTCGACGTCGGCGGCGCGCAGCCACGGGTCGCCAAACATGCGCTCGTAGAGGGCCGGCACACCACTTTCTACGTCGAGCGCCCGTAGCCAGCCGGTGCTATCGTAACTTTGCGCCAGGTAGTACTGCAAGGCCACCGTGCCGGCGTTTAAATCGGGCGCCAGGCGAGCCTTGACGCCGTCGGAAAAGCGGATTTCCGTGACCAGCCCCTCACGCCAGCCGTAATAGCCGATCGAAAGTTGGTTGACGGCCCAACTCAATTGTTGGTAGAGCTTGGTGCGTTGGGCGTCTACGTGGCCGAGGGGGTAGTCTTCATGGAGCATGTCGATGGGGTCGCCGTATACCCAGCCGCTCTGGTATTCGAGCAGGGCCAACAGCAGCCGAGGGTTGATCGAGTTCTCGGTGGCGATGCGGGCAACTACATCGGCGCCTTCCGTCCAGCCGGTGGTTCCCAGGTATTCACGATAAGTGCTCAGGTACCCGCCTGCCTGCTGCACGAACGCTTTGACGTCAAAATCGAGGCTGGAGGCCGAGTACACCACTTCACTGTCCGGCATCAGGTGGGTGGCCGAAGTGGTGTTATCCAGCCGGTCGGGAATGATCAGCAGTCGCGCCGGAGATAGTAACACGTTTGCCGGAATATCCTGCTGCGGCGATGTAGCGATCTCTTCGGGTTCGACGCTGAAGCGAATCGCTACAACGGATAGGATGTCTCCTGCTTGTGTGTAATACATGCGCGGGGGCGCCGACGGCAGCGTTGGGGCCGGTGTGGGGGTATCGCCAGGGATGGGCGTTTTCTCCGGCATAGCGGCCGGCTCACTGGCTGCCGGTGTAGCGCTGGACTTCAGGTAAGAGACGGGCACCGGCGGCGTGTAGATCGGGTCGGACGGCCCCAAAGCGGGCACCACGCAAGCCAGGCTGGTCAGCAGGAAAACCGCCATGGCAAAGAGAAGGCTCCGGTGAACGCAGGCGTTAAGTGAAGGAGGTCGATAAGCAGTCATAAACTCGTTCGCACTATCGTTGAATGCTGTTTGCCGGCGAAATCCCATTCCAGGCCTCGATGCGATCGTCTTCTTTCACCAGGAATCCGTCGTATTCATTTCCTACCCCTCGCGAAATCCACTCGTCGAGCACAAAGGGCAGGGTTTGATCGGCCGAAATCCATTCGCCGTTGTAGCGGCGGGCGATGTGCAAATGCGTGCCGGTGGAGAAGCCGCCTTCGCAGGATGGGTGCCCGATGCGGTCGCCGGCCTTCAAGTAGGTGCCAGGCTGCACGCGATCGCGTGAGGCGACATGCATATAAAGCAGCACCCAACCGGTTTGCTCGTAACCGTCGTTCGCCATGCCACCGCCGTCCAGATCCTGGATCACTTCGCCGTTTCCGGCGCGCAAGACCGGCCCGCTGCCGGCAGCGACGATCCAGGCATCAGAAGCCACGCAGCCCATCGCTTCCCCGCTGGGAGCGAAATCCAGCGCGGCCCAGGCCGAACCATCACCCCAACCGCCGTGCGGGCCACCGGTGAAGGCCCAGATCACACCCGGCTCAAAGGGCAATTGCAGCTTGGGTTGGCGGATACCCGCCGGGACGAGCGGTTCGACGGCGATATCGAAGGGATAGCCAAACAGGCGGCGATAAGCGGCAAACACACCCTCGCCGGTGACGGCTTTGCGCCAGCCGTCTCGCCCATAGAGGGGAGCAAAAAGCTGTTGCACGCCGGCCGTACCGGCATTGATGGTTGCGTCCACGGGCACAACTGTGCCGTCGGCCAGTACCCAACTCCCCACGCCGTTGACGCGCCACAGGTAGTAGCCCCGGTTGAGCAGGTTGGCCGCCCAGGCCAGTTGTCGGTAAAGCCCTTTGCGAATATCCTCTGTGATGCCGATCGGGTAGGCGAGTGCCTCCGCCGGCGGGTCGGCCGGCTGGCTTACCCACCCGCTTTGGTATTCCAAGACGGCCAGCAGCAGCCGCGGGTTGACGGAATACTGCTGCGCGACCTGCTGGACGATCTGCGCCCCACTCAGGGTGGCACCGCCCAGGTCCTCGATATTTTCCTGTTGGTAACGCGTCAGGTAACCGTTCTGCTTTTTGACGAAGTCGGCCGCGTCGAACAGGGCGCTGGCCGGGCCGTACACCAGTTCGGAATCGGGAACGATCTTGAAGGATGGCCCTCGGCTGTCGGGTTTGGGCGGCGGGACGTGGATCACCTGGCCAATGGAGAGCCAGTTGGGGTTGATCGACTCGTTTGCCGCGATGAGTTCTTCCAGGCTGATCCCGTAGGCGCGGGCTACCTGCCCCAATGTGTCACCCGCCTGGATGGTGTAGTCCAATGCCTCGGTACGGATATGAGGGACCGCATGCGGGCTATCCGGCGTCGGCGAAACAAAGGGCTGCCCCGGGTCGCGTGAGGTTAGCGGCGCGAAGATATTGGCGGTCGGAATTGTCGTGGGAAAAGGGGATGTGTATTGTGAAGCGTTCCATGGAGGTGGTGCGTCGGGGGCACCCTGCTGGCACGCCAGGGCTGCAACCAAAAGCACCATGCCCGGCACCAGCAGGCCGATTGAGAATGCACGTTTGCTATTCATGAGAGTCATTCTACCCGGAACTTTTGAAATGAACAAATTAACGTAACCTCTCAATAAAGCAGGGTGTGGGTGTTTTGAGTGGGCTTCGCTCACCCAAAACACCCGCTTTCCCCTTCTCGTTGAGAAGATACCCAATGAACAACCTTCTTGTAAGCATTTCATAATCTTTGCGTAATCTTTTTTTCAGGCTGTCCGGTTATGATAAAACGAAAGTTTTCTGGTGAGCGTGAAAGGATTCTCTTTTCGCGGCGCAACCGGAGGACGACAGACTGCACGCAGTGTGCCAGATTTGTCGTAAAGCTTACAGGTTTCTTTTTAGGGCCTAACCCATGCGTTCTATGCAGAAAAAGCGTAAAGTCAAGAGTTGGGTTAGGGCCGCGCCGCTTTATGCGGGTTAGGAGTGTCCTATGAACTACAAAAAGATGCAATCGGTTCCCTTGCATCCTGCCGAAATCACCCCTGAAAGCGTTTATCTCAACCGGCGCAGTTTCCTCAAGGCGGCCGGTATCGTCGGCGCTTCTGCGCTCCTGGCGGCCTGTGGCCTGGGCGCGCCGGATAACGCTCCCCCCACCGTTGCCGACTCTGGCGGAGACGAAGCCCTAACACCCTACGAAACGATCGTCAACTACAATAACTTCTACGAGTTCACCACAGACAAAGCGCGCGTGGCTGCGCTGGCCAAAGACTTTGTCACCAGCCCCTGGTCGGTAGAAGTCGGCGGTTTGGTGAAGAACCCGAACACGTATACCATCGAAGATTTGATCGGCAAGTTTTCACAGGAAGAGCGCGTCTACCGCCTGCGTTGCGTGGAAGGCTGGTCGATGGTCATCCCCTGGCTGGGTTTTGAGTTGGCAGCACTGCTCGAGGACGTGGAACCGACCGGTGAGGCCCGTTATGTGCGCTTCGAGAGTGCGGCCGATGAGAACCAGATGCCTGGCCTGAAGAGTCCATTTTATCCCTGGCCGTATACCGAAGGCCTGCGGCTCGACGAAGCCATGCATCCCCTGACGATTTTAGCCACCGGCCTGTACGGCAAACCGCTGCCGCCTCAAGACGGCGCTCCAATTCGCCTGGTGGTGCCGTGGAAGTATGGCTTCAAAAGCATCAAATCGATCGTCAAGATCGATCTGGTTGCAACCCAGCCAGCCACCTTATGGAACAGCGTGGCCCCGAATGAATACGGCTTTTATTCCAACGTCAATCCCGACGTCGACCATCCGCGCTGGTCGCAGGCTACCGAGCGCCGTATCGGCGAAGCGGGCCGGCGCAAAACGCTCCTGTTCAATGGTTATGCGGATGAAGTCGCCGGCCTGTACGAAGGAATGGATTTGAAGGCCAATTACTAACGATGTCACGTTCATTCTCCCGTTTACAAATCGCCGTTCACCTGGTGGCCTGGCTGCCAGTCGTTTACTTGTTCTGGGCAAACGCTACCGGCAACCTGACCGTTAATCCGATCCAGGCTGCCACGCAGCGTACTGGTTACGTCGCCCTGGTGTTTCTGATGCTTTCTTTACTGTGCACCCCGCTCAATACACTTTTCAAGTGGAAGCAGGCACACAAACTACGGCGTACGTTGGGCTTGTACGCTTTTTTCTATGCGGCACTTCATCTGCTGATTTTTGCAGGTGTGGATTATCGATTCAACCTGGAATTCGTTCTTGCAGACACAGGGAAAAAGCCTTTCGTCTGGGTCGGGCTGACGACTTTCCTCATTTTGCTGGCCCTGGCACTGACATCTTTTCCGTGGGCGATGAAACGCCTGGGAAAAAACTGGAAGCGCCTGCACCGGTTGGTGTACCTGGCTGCTGTTTTGGATGTCGTCCACTATGCCTGGGCAAAAAAAGCCAATCTTTTTACCTTGAGCGGGGACGTGTGGCAACCGCTTCTTTTCATGCTGTTCGTCGCCTTGCTGCTTGTGTTTCGTATTCCTGCCCTGCGCAGACGCCTGGCCGCATAAGCGCGGCTTTCTTTCCCGTGCCAAAGCAGGATACTTTTCCTGGATGCACCCGGGCGTTATGCACTTTTTCGCTGAAAACGTTGTCTGCTACACAGGTAGGCGTGCAAAAGGCCCGTTTTGCCGCCCTGCAAGGGCCTGCCTTCTTTTACGTGCACGCTTACGTGCACGCTGGAAAAAACCTGCATTTCGCCAGCCGGCTTGCTGCCCTCCGGCAACTGTGATAGGATGCAGGTCATGCCGTGGACAGAAGCATCGATTGCTGAAATTTGCCGGGAAGGTGACCAGTATACGGTCAGGCTTTCCTGTTCCAACCGGGTGGTTGCCGTTCCGGGCCAGTATATCCTGGCCGATTTGCCGGCGCATACGCCAGCGCAGTGCACCGCCACTGCCGTTACACTCTTTCCCACACAACTCGACGCGCACGGCTTGTATGCCGTGCCGGCCTATCCAACGGCCAATACCTGCCAGATACCCGCTGCCTGGCAGCCCGGCAGCCAACTGCTCATGCGTGGCCCATTGGGCCGCGGGTTTTACCTGCCCGGCGATGTACGCCGCCTGCTTCTCGTGGCTGCCGGTAGCACCGGCGCACGCCTGTCGCCCCTCATTGCACAGGCCCAGGCGCAGAGGGCGGATATCGTGCTTTGCACGCACCTGTCCACCGCAGCGCTGCCATCTTCCATTGAGGCCTACCCGTTGCGCTCGTTTGCCGGGATCGTTTCGTGGGCCGACTTCATTGCCGTCGACGTGTTGTTGGAGGACCTTCCAGGCCTGCGTCAGCAGCTTGGCCTGTCTGCTGAACAGCGGTTGCCCTGCCCGGCGCAGGCCCTGCTTTTGACGCCCATGCCTTGTGGAGGGCTGGCGGCGTGCGGGGCATGCGCTGTGCACACGGATCGGGGATACAGATTCGTCTGCGAAGATGGCCCCGTCTTTGCGTTAGATCGATTGGACTGGTAGCGCAGGAACCACTTTCACCGCATAGACGTTTGGTGACCGCTTTTCGCAGGATGACGTAAAATAGGGCGTCAACTGTTGCTGCGTTTCCTTTTACATGTCCTTCCCTTCAAAGTATAATAACTCGCTATGTCCGACCAAAACATCGAAGAGACCTTTCCTAATCACCCCACTCAAATTGCTCCTACCGAGCCGGTTGCCGTTGAAACAGCCGACGAAACCCCACCCCAAAAGGGACGCCTGCCCATTGGGGTAGTGATTCTGACCGGAATTTTGATGCTGCTAATTATTGCCGGCATCAGCGCTTACGGCGGTTACCGGTCCGGTACGGCGCAGAAAATCAGCGCACAGAATACCCAGGCTGTCTATGTCGTTCAAACTCAGTTTGCGTTGGCGATGGCCGATATTGAAGATGGCAACTATGGCCTCTCGGAGCAGCGGATGCTCTGGTTCCGCGACGTCTCTCCCGCTTCACGCCCGCTGACCGGCGATATTACCGCGGAACTGGCCGTGCAGTACGAGTTGGCCCTGCGCGAAATCCAGGTCAAGAACTACGCTCAAGCAGAAGCACGCCTGGCGTGGATTTTGGAGTGGGAGCCAAACTATCCCGGCGCACAGGATGCCCTGACCGAACTTCTCTTCCAAAGCCGTATTACACCCACGCCGACCCCGCTGCCCACGCCAACCCTCGTGCCCACGGTCGATCTGCGTTCGCAGGAGAAGCTGTATACCGACGCACAGCAGGCGCTCGCCGCCGGAAACTGGACGCTGGCCATCGAAACCATGTTGACCCTGCGCAAACTGGACGCCAATTACCAGGCGGTTAAGCTCGACGGTATGCTCTATGTGGCTTACCGTAGCCGGGGCGTCGACAAAATCACCGGCAAAAATGCAACCGATGCCACCATCACCGGTGTCGATTTGCAGGGCGGCAGCTATGACCTTACCCTGGCCGAGCAGTTTGGTGAACTCGACCAGGACGCCGAAGCCTGGCGCCGACGCGCCAAGTGGTACCTCAGCGGCGCCAGCTACTGGGGTGTCGATTGGGGCAGGGCGGTTTCTTATTTCGAGTTGCTTTTCATCGAATCCCCTTACCTTACCGACGGCACACAGTATGCCCGCGACCGTTACCTGACCGGCCTGGTGAAATATGGCGATTGGTTGGCTTCCAAAGGCGACTGGTGTATGGCGCTTGAACAGTACCAGAAGGCGATCGATAATGGATACAGCGACCCGGTTTTCGAGCCGACACCTGTCTACGTCGGCGAGCAGTGTGGCGTCGGCGCACCGGCGCCGGAAACCCCCACTCCTGAAGGTTGGGTCGCACCGACGGAAACCCCAGGCCCTTAGGCCCGGAAGTGAGTAACTTTCCTTCGTTTGCCCGTCTTTTCGGGCATCCAGAGGGGAGCCTGTTCTTGTACAAGCTCTCAGGGCTTACGCCATGGAAACACCTGTCTGGGCCTTGACCATCCTTTACTGGTTTCACATGTTGGCCACCGTGATCTGGCTGGGTGGCTTGGCGGCGCTCGTACTGCTGGTGATACCGGCAGCCCAGCACGGCCTGGATGCCAGGGCTTTCGCCGTCTTGTTGCAGGCCATTCAGCGCCGCCTCGATCCGCTGGGTTGGCTCTGCCTGGCTGTGCTGACGGTGACGGGGATGTTTCAAATGAGCGCCAATCCCGGCTATGCAGGTTTTTTGGCCTTCGATAGTCGTTGGGCGCTGGCTATCCTGCTGAAGCATCTTGTATTTGGGGGCATGGTGGTTGTCAGCGCTTATCTGACGTGGGGTGTGTTGCCCGGCCTGGCCCGTACGGCGTTGCGTATTTCGCAGGGCCTGGATACCCCCCAGGCGGCCCGGCTGCAGCGTCAGAATGCCTGGCTGTTGCGTATCAACCTGTTTTTCGCCGTTGTTGTCCTGGCGCTGACGGCGCTCGCCAGGGTTTCATAACGGAGATAGAAAGCGAAAAAAACATGACACATCCCGAATTTAATATTCGGGATGTGCTACTTTAAGGGTGGACAAAAAGAGGCGGTGTGGCAATTTGCCACACCTTTTCTATTTGGCGGGGATGCCGGTCAGGTCGTACGCCATGGCCCCGGTGATACGGATTGGGACGATTTCGTTGACAGGCGCCAGGCCCTCGATCACGACCATGCCGTCGATTTCGGGGGCGTCGCGATAGCTGCGGCCAAGCGAGATGCCCTGCTCCCGATCCTGGCCTTCGATCAGCACATCCAGGGTCTTGCCGACGAAGGACTGGTTCCTTTCCAGGGAAATCCCCTGTTGCAGGGTCATGATCTGGTCGTAGCGGGCTTCTTTCACCGCAGCAGGGACAGGGTCGCCCAGCGGTTCGCTGGTGGTGCCCGGCTCGAAGGAGAACTGGAACGCCCCGACGCGGTCGAAGCGAATCTCGGCCACGAAATCGAGCAGAGCCTGGAAAGCTTCGTCCGTCTCGCCGGGGTAACCGACGATGAACGTACTGCGTAGGGCCAGTTGGGGTATAGCGCGGCGCATTTTTTCCAGGGTCTTGTAGACCCAATCCATGTTGGCGGGACGTTTCATGAGCCGCAGCGTTTGCGGGTGGGCGTGCTGCAGGGGCATATCCAGGTAAGGGACGATTTGAGGGCGTGAGGCCATGACGTCGATCAGGCGGTCGGTGACGCAGCCGGGGTAGGCGTACAGAATGCGTATCCAATCCAGGGTGGGGACCTCATCGGTGATCTTTTCGAGCAGGTAGGCCAACCCGTCTTTGATGCCCAAGTCGTGGCCGTAGTCGGTTGTGTCCTGGGCGATCAGGTTGATTTCGTGGACGCCGGTCTCTTGCAGCAGCCGGGCTTCTTCGACAATCACATCGGCCGGACGGCTGACCGCGGTTCCTTTGATCAGTGGAATGGCGCAGAACGCACACGGGCGTCGGCAGCCATCGGCGATTTTGAGGTAGGCGCTGCCACCTTGGATGCTGGCGCGCAGCGTGTCTTTTTCGTCGCTGCCGACGGTGGCCGCTTCAGGCAGGTGGTAAAGCGGTTCGGGATGTGGCCCACGGCGTAAACGCTGCACGACATCGACGATGTCCATCCAACGGCGAGTGCCCAGGATGCCGTCGATGCCGGGTACCTTGCGCGTGACTTCACTGCCATAGCGTTGCGTCAGGCAGCCGGCGGCGATCAAGAGCTGGTCGGGCTTTTTTTGGGCTGCAAGCTCGTTGAGCGCTTCGTACGATTCATCGCGAGCCGGGCCGATAAAACCGCAGGTGTTGACGATCAACACGCCGGCTTTTTGGGGGTCTGCAACCAAGCGGTACCCGGCGTCGACCATCAGCTGGCCCATCGAGTCGGAGTCGACCGTGTTTTTGGCGCAGCCCAGGGAAACGAGGTAAAAAGATTTTCGAGACATGAGGAAGGTTCCAGTTTTGATTGAAAACTCAGGTTACACCAGTAAAGGATGTTTCGATACATCACTCGGCTTGTGGTGAAAAGCTCAGGGAAGCGCAGTTCCCGTTGGCGTCGGTGTGACCGGTTCGGTGGCGGTCGGTGGAAGCGGCGTTGGCGTAATCGTCGGCGTGGGCAGTTGAACGCCAGAAACGGTAAAGGTGCGCTCGATTACTTCGCCCAGACTCCCTAAAACGCCCAGGTCGTTTTGATTATAGAGCACCTTGAGCGCTGCGCCATTGCCGGTCTTCAAGTCGACGCGTTCTTTGGCCGAATACGGGTACGTACCGCCCGGCTGCGTGCGCCCTTCGAAGACCACTTCTCCGTCAACGGCGACCCGCATCCAACAGCGCTCGAGAGCGCTGATGTATACCTGGACGGGGGCGCTGTTTGGCGTAGGGGTTGGTGGCTCGGGCGTCGATGTGGTATTTCCTACCGGCGCTGGTAGGGTTGGGGTGCTTTCGAGCGTACCGGTTACGGCAGACTGCGCCGCCAGCGTAAAAGTAGGGGTAGGAGTGGCCGTGCTATCCCCTGAAAGGACTTCGGCAATCGACGGGCCGGTGGCTTCAGGGGTGGTCTGGCTGACCATTTCTGAAATACGGACGGCCCCCCACACCAAAAAACTCAGCATGGCCAGCGCCACCAAGCCGCCGGCGATCAAATCCAGGGGTAGGCGCCTGCGGGGGCCTGTTTTCCCCCCCGGGCGCTGTACTTTCGCCGGTTGCCGGGCGCGCTGTCGGAAGCTCAAGCGTTCTTGTAGCCCTTCGGCATAACGCAGCAGCAGCGGTTCGGGATCGAGACCCAAAAAATTGGCGTAGTTGGTCAACATGCCGCGCCCCTGGACGGGCGAGGGCAAATCATCGAGGCGGCCGGCTTCCAGGGCTTTGAGATAGTGGGCCCGAATGTGGCTGTGTCGTTCGACGTCTTCGATAGAAAGGCCTAACAACTCGCGCTGCGTGCGCAACTTCTGCCCGTTGACGATAAAGCTGGCGTCTCCGACGGCAGAAGGTCGCGTTTCTGCCTCTTCATCCCATTCCTCTCCATTTACGTCGATGTTCCCGCCTCGATCGGGGAGCGCACGCACCGGCGATGCAGCACGCGTGGCCGGTGCTTTGCCATCCATCAAGGCCACCAGCGTTTCGGTTTCTAACCCGAGATGGCTGGCGTAACTGCGCAGGAAGCCGCGCGCCTGTGCCGTGGATGGGAAAGCGCTGAGTTCGTCTGTCTCCAGGGCTGTCAGGTAGCTCAACCGGATGTGGGTCTGGTAAGCGGCCTGCTCGAGAGAAAGCTTGCGCCCTTCACGCGCCAGGCGGAGCTGTTCACCAATCGAAGGCGGCTGTTCTTGATTCGTCATGGGAAAAACCTGTGTGGCCCATTATAGCAGAGAGACGACATCGGCCCGGCAGGGGATCGAGCAGGCTCGATTCCGCTGTTCCGGGCCGATGGAGAGAAAGCGAAATGCAAACGATCAGGCTTCGGGGGCTTCTTCGGCAGCTTCTGCGGTTTCGATAGCTTCTGTGGCTTCCACTACCGCTGCGGTTTCGACAGCTTCCACAGCTTCCACCGCCTGTTCGGTTGTTTCAGCGGCTCCGGCACCTGCCGTTTCGGGCAGGGCAACCGATTCGCCTTCGCGGTGGACGATAACGGTGACTTCAGGGATCAGGTCGACCGTCAGGCGGACGTAAACGTTGTACTCGCCGATGGCGCGCAGCGGCTGCATGTCGATCTGGCGGCGGGCGACTTCGATGCCCAACTTCTTGGTGAGGCCCTCGGCAATCATCTGGCTGGTGATGGAACCGTACAGTTTCCCGGTCTCGCTGGCGCGGGCGCCGAAAGCGAGGGTCACGCCGGCCAATTTCTCGGCGATGGCGCTCATCTCTTTGTTCAAAACGGCACGCTGTTCACTGGCTTTCGCACGAATGCTTTCGGCCTGCTTAATGGCGCCAGGTGTGGCCAGCACGGCCAGGCCCTGCGGCATCAAAAAGTTGCGACCGTAACCATCGGCAACTTTTTTGATATCGCCGGCACGGCCCAGTTTGTAGACGTCTTTCAACAGAAGCACTTTCATTGTCAAGCCCTTTCTTGCTTGGAAGAGAATAGTCTTTGTGCGAAGGGTACCACGCACAAAGCGGGCCAATTCTACCAGAGGCAGGGGGAGGTGGTCAAGCAGTTGATAGGCAGTTTGAACTGCCGGCCAAAAATTTACCAGGACTTTAAATCCCGGTAACCTATCGATTACACGTTTTTTATATACTTTTCCTTGTGATGGTACAACCTCGTCCCTGATGCAAGGAGGAAAAATGATCCGACTCGTTCAATGTTTTGCAGCCTTAGGGTGTGTCCTGGCGTTGGTGCTGGCCTGCGTACCAGGCGTTTCGGTTACGCCTGCTGATGCTTATGGTTTACCGGTGGGCGAAACGATGCGAAGCCTGTTGCACGATGGCCGTGCACGCAACTATATTCTCTATGTCCCGGCTTCCATCGATTGGAGTCGGCCCGTGCCACTTGTGTTTGTCTTTCATGGTGCAACGAGCACTGCGTCACTTGCCGTTCGTATGAGCGGTTTCAATGCCATTGCCGATGAAGATGGATTTCTGGTGGTCTATCCCAACGGTACCAGTGCATCAGGCAATGGCACAAATCAAACCTGGAACGCTGGCACTTGTTGCGGCTACGCCAAGGAGAATCACGTGGACGATGTTGGATTCGTCCGTGCGATTGTGGCCGATCTGCAATCATCGGGGAATCTTGACCCGCAACGTATTTATGCGGCTGGCATGTCCAATGGTGCCATGATGTCGTACCGCCTGGCGTGTGAAGCTGCCGACTTGTTTGCCGCGGTTGCGCCTGTGGCCGGAAAGCTTGCCTTGTCGCCATGTACACCGGCTGAACCTATCCCGTTGATCGCGTTTCATGGCACAGAAGATGGTGCCATTGTTTATAACGCGGCCCTCGTTTCTGTTGAGGCCTGGGCCTCACTTAACGCCTGCAACCCGGAGCCGATCCGAAGTACGTTTGAAGATATTTATCACGATGTATGGATGGAGTGCGTCGATTTTACCGATTTAGAGCTATACACGATCGTAGGCGGTGATCATTCCTGGCCTGGAGATGCCCGCGAACAGCCTGGCACGGACACGATTGCGGCCTCGCCGCTAATATGGGAATTCTTTGCGGCGCACCCCAAGCCGGCTGCAAATTCTCCGTTAAGTACCAGGAATTATTTGCCGATCGTGCGCAATGGTGTTTCCACCAGCCCATGATTAGCTTGCATCTCCTTTGGGTTGCGGCTAGAATCACCGCATGCGTTTCGATATTTTTACTCTTTTTCCCGAGGTCTTTGAACCTTATTTGCAGACCAGCATCGTACAGCGCGCCCGGCAGAATGATCTGATCCAAGTTAAACTGCACAACATCCGCGATTGGACGACCGACCGCCACCGTACCACCGATGACATGCCTTACGGCGGTGGGGGAGGGATGGTGATGAAGGTCGAGCCGGTCTTTGCAGCAATCGAGGGTGTGCTCGGTAAGCCGCCGGTATGCCCGGTGGTTTTGATGTCTCCACAGGGACGGGTTTTCAACCACCGGGTGGCCGCCGAGTTGGCCCAACATCCCCGTTTGGCGTTTCTATGTGGGCGTTATGAGGGGGTAGACGAACGTATTCGCCAGCACCTGGTAACCGATCAAATTTCGATTGGCGATTATGTTCTTTCGGGGGGCGAATTGCCCGCGCTGGTGTTGCTGGATGCAATCACGCGCCTGATCCCCGGTGCTTTGGGCGATCCGACCGGGGCCGAGGATGACAGCCACGCCTCTGGCCTGCTTGAATATCCGCACTACACACGCCCGCCTGAGTTTCGTGGCTGGGCCGTGCCCGATGTGCTGCTCTCCGGCGATCACGGCAAGATTGCCCGCTGGCGGCGCGAGCAATCTCTATTGCGTACCCTTCAGCAAAGGCCCGATCTGCTCGAAAAGGCCTTGTTGAGTGATGCCGAGCGGGCCTTGGCTGCCAGGCAGGTGGATCAGTAAGCAACGAAACAGGCCCCTGCTTGTTTCACGATCAGGAGTTCCTATGCGCCTCAACTACGGGAAAACTTTTTTGCTAGGCTTTGGCTTCTTCGGTGTGTCGGTCATTTGGGCCGTTTACAATGCCTTCGTGCCGGTTTTTCTGTCGGAGAAGTTTGGCCTGGACGTGCTTTGGGTCGGCTTCTTCATGACGCTGGATAATATCGCCGCCCTGTTGATCCAGCCGCCGGTTGGGGCCTGGTCAGACCGTCTCCGCACGCCGCTTGGGCGCCGCCTGCCTTTCATCCTGATCGGCGCACCGATCGGTGCGGTGGCTTTTGGGTTGCTGCCCCTGGCCCATGTTTTGCCGCTCTTTGTCGCCTGCACGTCTACATTGCTGATCAGCATGGCCTTCTGGCGTACGCCCGTGGTGGCCTTGATGCCCGACATTACGCCCTCACCATTGCGTTCGCAGGCCAACGGCGTCATCAATTTGATGGGTGGGCTTGGTTCGATCATTGCTTTCCTGGGTGGGGCTTCTCTCTATGATATGAATCCGGCCTTCCCATTTTGGCTGGGCTCGGTGCTGGTGATCGCCTCCTCGCTGCTGGTGTTGCTGTTTATCCGCGAGCCTCGAGATTATCCCCCGGCGGAGAAAGATCCAAGCTTAATCGCCGGGCTGATCGAAGTTGCCGGCGATGCGAACAAGAGCGCCCTACGCATCCTGCTGGCGATTTTTTGCTGGTTCGTAGGCTACAACGCCGTCGAGGCGTTCTTCAGCCTGTACGCCAAAAATCACCTCGGCATCGGCGAGTCCAACGGCGCGCGCCTGTTGGGCATCCTTTCGCTAAACTTCGTCCTTTTTGCCCTACCGTCGGGCTACATCGGCGCAAAGTTTGGCCGCCGCCGCACGATTTTGGCGGGTATCAGCATC
Organism: Chloroflexota bacterium; assembly: GCA_049325275.1. Lineage (GTDB taxonomy): Bacteria > Chloroflexota > Anaerolineae > Anaerolineales > UBA4823 > CAIQJJ01. The sequence continues at coordinate 310,007 of JBMOLU010000084.1, read as the reverse complement.
ATGGCGCTGGTTTTGCTGCTGTTATTCTTCGTGCCGGTGGAAGTCCTGGTGCAGCCGTTGTTTCCTTTGCCAATGTTGGGCATTGTCCCGGCCGAAGGTGCGGCATCCGTTTTGCCGCTGATCGGTTTGCTGATGGTGGCCGGCGGGATCGGCTGGGCCTGCATTAACATTAATTCGCTGCCCATGGTCGTCGATATGACGGAAACCGCCCGCATCGGCACGTACACGGGGCTTTACTACCTGTTTTCGACGCTTGCCGCAATTGCCGGCCCGAATGTGAATGCGTGGGTGATCAAGCTGGCAGGCAACGACTACAATGCGGTCATGATCAGTGCGGCGATCTTGTTTTTCCTGGCAGGGGTGATGATGTGGGGGGTCACGCGCGGTGAAGCGATCGCAGCCGCCGCGCTCGAGCATTGAAGGGGCAGGCTCTCCATGGCTGCCGGCGAGATTCGATCTGCGACACTCGATCCTGTTCCTGTCCTGTGGCAGGACGAATGGCTGCTGGCGATTCACAAACCCGCCGGCCTGCCGACCCTGCCCGATGGTTACGACAAAACCGCCCTGCATGTCAAAAGCTTGCTGGAAGCGGCGTTCGGCCGCCTGTGGATCGTTCACCGCCTGGATAAAGACACTTCGGGCGTGCTGCTCCTGGCGCGCACGGCGGGCGTTCACCGGGCGCTCAACCAACAGTTCGATCAGCACCAGGTGGTGAAGGTCTACCATGCCCTGGTGGTGGGTTCCCCGCAATGGGATGTGCGCGCCATCGATGCGCCTTTGCAGCCCAACGGCGACCGCCGCCACCGCACGGTCCCGAAGGCAGGTGGCAAACCTGCCGTGACCCATGCCCGCGTGCTCGAACGCCTTGGCGCTTACACGCTGATCGAAGCGCGCCCGACCACCGGGCGTACGCATCAGATCCGTGCTCACTTAGGCTTCGTTGCCGGGTTACCGCTTGTGGCCGATGCGCTCTACGGGTGTAAAATCCTGCCCGAAGACTGGCCGATCGCCCGTGTGGCGTTGCACGCCTGCGCGCTGACGGTTACGCACCCGGTGCACGGGAAAAGGTTGGCCGTCGAAGCACCGTACCCTGATGACTTTGCAGGCGCACTGGCGGAGCTAAGAGAGAGAACCTGCAAACTTTCGTCTCGTGCAAGTTAGGGACTGGCCATCGAGTCTTTCCCCAAAAACGCAAGTTGACTTTTTCAGGAAGGCATTCGCTGCCAACTGCTGCGTTTGGCGGTGCGGGAATTCTTCACGCTAAACTCGGAAGACCCAAAAATTGCTTCTTTTGGCCTTGATTGAATAAGGGTTATGATGATAAGATTGTAGCTGCAAGTACTTGCATCTACAAGGACTATCATGTCGCACCATCTTACGGAACAACTTCAGGCACAGGGACACCGGATTACACCCCAACGGGCGGTTATCCTGCGTATTATCGAGCAGTCGGGCGCTCATTTGACGGCCGGCGAGGTGTACCAGCAGGCCAAACAAGCGCTGCCGGAAATCACCGAACCGACCGTTTACCGCACGCTGGCCTTCTTGGCCGATCAGGGCCTGCTGATGATGGCGCACATCGGTTGCGGGCAGTTAGTGTATGAGGCTGCCGGTCGCCCGCACCATCACTTGATTTGCCGGGTGTGCCGTCACAGCCTCGAAGTCGATCACACCATCCTCGAACCCGTTTATGAGCGGTTACGGGCAAGTACGGGTTACAACGTCGACTCGCTGCATATTACCTTCTTTGGCCTGTGCCCACATTGCCAGCAGAAGGAAACAAAAAGCCTAGCTTCTCAATAAAGTAAGGTGTGGGGTGTTGTGGGCGAGCTGCAATCCGGTTGCCTGGTTCACCCACAGCACCCCACATCCCCCTTCTTTTAGGAAGTTACCAAAAAGCCTGCTTGGAGTGGTGAGCCTGGAATTGTGCCCACGTAAAGTGCCCGGAGTCGAATCTGTTTGCTGCTGAAAGTTTGAAAGCTCGCCGATTGGTGATACGGCACGTTTCGATTGCACGGTTTGGAACCGATAAAGGAGAATTCCATGTTACTTTCCCCTCAACTCATGCATATCCCGGATGGTTTCCTGTCCATTGTGGTGTCGGTTGTCTTGTGGTTGATGAGCCTGGCGGCCGTGGGCTATGCCATCCGGCGTGTCAGCGCAGACATGGATGAGCGCAAGCTGCCCTTGATGGGAGTGGTTGCGGCGGCGATCTTTGCCGGCCAGATGCTCAACTTCAGCGTGGCCGGCGGCACATCGGGGCACCTGATGGGTGCGGCCCTGGCGACGATTTTGCTCGGTCCGTGGGCGGCTATTCTGGTAATGACGATTGTCGTCAGCGTGCAGGCCGTGTTGTTTCAGGATGGCGGGCTTTTGGCCTTGGGCGCCAACATCTTCAACATGGGTGTGATCGGCGTAACGGTCTCTTACATGGCTTACCGCCTGGGGATGAAGCTCGGCCGCGGGCAAAAATGGGGCCTGTTGGCGTCTGGTTTTGCGGCGGCCTGGCTTTCGATCGAGATCACGTCCCTGGCCGTTGGCTTGCAACTGGCGCTTTCGGGTACATCCCCGGCCAACCTGGCCATTCCGGCGATGGGCGCCATTCATGCCGTGATCGGCATCGGTGAGGGTCTGATCACGATCGGCGCGCTGGCGTTCGTATACGCCTCGCGGCGCGATCTGATCGAAAGCGGCGCACAGCTCCCGGTCCGGGGACGCCTGGTATGGTTGACCGGCCTGCTGCTCGCCCTTGCCCTGGCGGTGGCTTCGCCGCTGGCTTCGGCGCATCCCGACGGCCTGGAGTGGGTGGCCGAGCAAAAGGGCTTTCTCGATGCGGCCCAAGGCCCGCTGTACGAACTGATCCCCGATTACGTCCTGCCCGGCATTCACAACGAGGCGTTGGCAACGATCGCTGCCGGCATCGTCGGCACGCTGATCGTCTTTGGCGTGGCGCTGGGGGTGGCTTACACACGCCGGAAATCTGCGACGGCGTAGGGGCGACCCGGGCGTCTGACCGCTTTCCCGGCAAGCCCGGGTAACAGGGTTTGAACGATGCACCTGCACTTTCTCGATCCCTACCAGCACCGTCACAGCCTGCTGCACGCCCTCGATGCGCGGGTCAAGTTTGTGCTGGCGTTGGGGCTGATCCTAACGATCTCGCTGCTGCCGGTGAGCGCCTGGGCTGCGTATGTCCTGGTATTTGCGTTGATCCTTTCGCTCGAAATCGCTTCGCTGCTCGGTGTGGCGCGCGTGCTGAAGCGTTCGGCTTTGGCGCTGCCGTTTGTGATGGCGGCGCTGCCGCTGATCTTGACGGCGCCCGGGCCGGTACTGCTTTCTCTACCGTTTGGTTGGGCGATCAGCGCGGCCGGGGTAGAGCGTTTTGCCAGCATCGCTCTCAAGTCCTGGCTCTCGGTGCAGGTAGCGATTCTCCTGGCGACGACCACCCCTTTCCCCGATCTGTTGATGGCCATGCGGGCCGTGCGTATCCCGCGCCTGTTCGTCGCCATGGTCGGGTTGATGTGGCGCTACCTGTTCGTGTTGGCCGATGAAGCGCTACGCCTGCTGCGCGCCCGCGCTGCGCGCAGCGGCGAAAGCGGGCAGCCGGGCTTGAAAACCGGGGGCAGCCTTCCCTGGCGGGCTGGTGTGGCCGGGGGGATGGCAGGGAATCTGTTTTTGCGCGGCATCGAACGCTCCGACCGGATTTACAATGCCATGCTGGCGCGCGGCTACGACGGCGAAACACGCGCCCTTCCTCTCCCCCCTGTTTCGCGCAGCAGTTGGTTGACCTTGGGCGCCGGGCTGCTGCTCTTTGCCGCCCTTTTGTTCTTGGGCGCCCTCGTGAGCGGTTAGAATCGAACAGCACTTCACAATCTTTGGTTTTCGTGCCATGCACCATTCTATCCACGTCGAAAATCTTGTATATACTTATCCGGATGGGCATTGCGCCCTGAATGGCGTTTCGCTGCAGATTGCCCCCGGCGAAAAGGCGGCCCTGGTTGGGCCGAACGGGGCCGGCAAATCCACGTTGATTTTGCACCTCAACGGCATCTTGCGCGGCCAGGGAAACCTCAATGTCTGCGGCCTGGCGGTGAACGACCAGAACGTCCGCCGCCTGCGGGCGCAGGTTGGCCTGGTTTTCCAATCGCCCGACGACCAGCTTTTTTCGCCAACCGTCTTCGACGACGTCGCCTACGGGCCGATTTACCAGGGCCTGCCTCCCGATCAGGTGCGCCAAAGGGTCGAGGCGGCTTTGGCATCTGTACGTATGAGCGGCTATGCCGGCCGGGTTTCGCACCATTTGAGTGTGGGAGAGAAAAAACGCATCGCCATCGCCACCGTGCTTTCGATGCAGCCGGAAATTCTCGTCCTCGATGAGCCGACCGCCGGGCTTGATCCGCGTGCACGACGGTCGTTAATCGAACTGCTCGATGAACTGGACATCACCATGCTGGTTTCCACGCACGATATGCTCATGGTACGCGAGCTCTTCCCGCGCATGATCGTGATGGACGATGGCCGTGTGGTCGCCGATGGCCCGACCGGGCAGATCATGAACGATGCCGCACTGTTGGAAAGACACGGGTTGGAACGCCCCTAACCTCATTAAATTCGGATATTTGTGGTATAAATAGCCCATGTTTTGGGCCTATCTCTCGCCGCACTTTGACGATGTCGCCTTATCCTGCGGGGGATTGGCCTGGCAGCAGTCACAGTTGGACGAGTGTGTGCATCTCTGGACAGTCTGCGCAGCAGATCCACCGCGGGGCGGTTTTTCGCCTTTTGCCGAACAGTTGCACGCCCGCTGGGAAACCGGCTGTGACGCAGTGGCGGCTCGCCGCAGCGAAGACATTGCTTCTTGCGCCATCCTGGGCGCCAGCTACCGCCATTTTTCCATTCCTGATTGCATTTACCGTACCGATGCCAACGGCGTTCATCTTTATGCCTCGGAAGCTGCGCTCTTCAGCGCCGTTCACCCGGCGGAAGATGGCTTGATCGAACAGATGGTTGCCGAAATCGAGGCCCTGCTTCCCGAAGGTGCAAATCTGGTCGGCCCAATGGGCATTGGCCGGCATGTCGATCACCGGTTGACGCGGGCCATTGCGGAGGGCCTGGCCGTCCGGCGCGTGGATGTGGCCCTATGGTTCTACGCCGATTTCCCTTACGTCCTGACACAGCCCGAGCAGCTTCGCCGCCTGTGCCATCCGCAATGGGAAAGCGTACGTTTCGATTTACCCGAAGCAGCCGTGCGTGCCTGGGTGAGCGGTTTTGTGGCGCACAGTTCTCAACTCAGTACCTTTTGGCCCGACGCAGATACGGCCGAGGCCGTTTTTGCGGCATATACTCAGTTAGCCGGTGGGGCGCGATTATGGCGTGTCGTCTGAGCGCCTTCCCCGGGTTGCTTTTTTGCCTGTTTCTCTGACGTTTGACTGCCTGATTCTCTCCAGGAGTTGCCCATGCCCCCTATCCCCCAGTTTTTGAAGAACCCTTTGGTCTGGCTTGGTGCGTTTGCCACGTTCGGCATCCTCGGCGCGGCTGCCTTTTTTGGATTGCAGTACGTCCAGGCTGCCCCGCCGCAGCCGGTGGCGTACGACCACGCCGTTCACGTGCAAAACGGTATCCAATGTATTTTCTGCCATCCGGGGGCCATCCGCGGCCAGTCGGCCACGCTGCCGACGCGCCAGAAATGTCTCGGCTGCCATGGGAATATGGACCCCGGGGAGAACCAGAAGCTGCAAGGAGTGGCCGATTACCTGGCTGAGAACCAGTCGATCGCCTGGGTGCCGGTCGCCATTCAACCCGATTTCGTCTATTTCACGCATCGCCCACATACCGCCGCCGGGCTGAACTGCGAACAATGCCACGGCGACGTGAGCCAGATGGGTGTGGCCGAATACCAGGGCGACCAGAACATGGGCTGGTGCTTGAGCTGCCATAACCAACAGGCCCCGGAGAAGCGGGCCAGATTGACCGACTGCTCGACCTGCCATAAGTAACCGGAGACATCGACAAACGCCCGGTAAGCCTGCGAGCTGCTCGCTGCACGTTTTCTTTTGGAGCTTCTATGAGTGATCATCTTTCCCGCCGTGACTTTCTCAAGCTGATGACCGTCGGTTCGGCTGCGGCCGCCGTGTTGAGCGGGTGCGGTACTGCCGCCCGTTACGTCGAGCGCGAACCCTACACCAACATGCCCGAGTATACGCTCCCGGGGCGTCCAACGTATTATGCCACCACCTGCCGCGAGTGCCCGGCCGGCTGCGGTATCATCGTCAAGACGATCGAAGGGCGTGCCAAGAAGATCGAGGGCAATCCCGATCACCCGGTCAGCCAGGGCGGCAGTTGTTCGCGCGGTCAGGCCGCCGTGCAGGGATTGTACAACCCGGATCGCATCATCGAGCCGTTGATTCAAAAACAGCGCGGCACGGACAGCTACGGCCCGATCAATTGGGATACCGCAGTTGCGGCCGTCCGGCAGGCGCTGGCGGAATCGAATCCCCAGGAAATCGCCTTCCTGATGGGTATGGCCCCCGATCACCTGTACGATCTTGCCCATCAGGTGACGCAAGCCTTGGGCGCCCCGGCCCCTTTGCGTTACAGCGCACTGAGCCTGTTCGAAGGGCGCGCCACGCTGATGCAGGCTGTCAGGCAGGTTTACGGCAGCGATTACCTGCCCACCTTCGACTTCGGCAATGCCGACGTGGTTTTTTCTTTCGGAGCTAACTTTGCCGAGACCTGGTTTTCGCCCACCGCCTACCAGCGGGCGTATAGTAACCTGCGCCGTGAACGGCGCGGTTATCTGGTGCACTTCGAGCCGCGCATGTCGTTGAGCGCCGCCAGCGCCGATAAGTGGTTCCCGATCGCTCCGGGCAGCGAAGGCCAGGTGGCGCTTGCCATCGGGAAATTGGCCGCCGAACTGACCGGGCAAGAAGCGCCCGCCTTTGCTGGGGCTGATGTGGTTGCCATCGCCCGGGATGCCGGCATTTCCGAAGAAGACTTACACCGGCTGGCCGAGATGTACGCTTTTGCCGGGCGCAAAGTGGCCTTGCCCGGCGGGGTTGCCCTGGGGCACAGCAACGGCCTGCAAAATGCACAGGCGATCCTGTCTCTCAATGTCCTGGCCAACAACTTGAACCAGGAGGGCGGCGTCAAGTTCTTGCTTACGCCCGCACTGGGAGAAGAGGCGAGCGTCAGCAGCATGGCCGAGATTGCGGCGTTGGTCGAGCGGATGAAAGCGGGCCAGGTGAAAGCGCTCCTGATTCATGCTGTCAACCCCTTGTTCGATCTGCCGGCCGCTTTGGGCTTTGCGGAGGCCCTCAAGAACGTGCCCATGGTGATCTCATTCGCATCCTTCGCAGATGAAACCTCACGCCAGGCCGATTATCTTTTGCCCGATCACACCGGGTTGGAAAGCTGGGGCTACCAGAAAAGCACCGTGGGCGGCCAACAGGCGGCGCTCTCGGCTTTGCAGCCGGTGGTCGTGCCGCTTTACGATACGCGTGCTACGGCCGATGTGCTGCTGGCCGCCGTGCAGGCCATCGGCGGCGATCTGGCGGCGAAGATTCCTTATACGGATGAAGTGCAGTTCTTGCAAGCGCAGGTGAGCGCGTTGGCCGATCGAGGCGTTGCGTTCACGGCTGGGGCCAGCGAGCGTACCTTCTGGGCGCAGTGGTTGCAGAACGGCGGCTGGTGGGGTGTCCCGTTGGCGTCGTCCCTTGCTGCGCCCACCCTGCCCGAAGACCCGCTGGCCGTGCCCCCGGCAGACTTCGAATCTTCGCGTGGCTATTTCCTGCTGCCCTTCGCTCATCCGCACCTCGGTGACGGCAGCGGCGCCAACCGTCCCTGGCTGCAAGAGACTCCCGACCCGATGACGACCGTCATGTGGGGCTCATGGGTGGAGATCAACCCGAAGACAGCCGACGAACTTGGCCTGCACGATCACGACGTGGTCAAAATCATCTCGGCTGCCGGCGAGATTGAAGTGCCCGTTTACCGCTTCCCGGCTATCCGGCCGGACACGGTGGCTATCCCCTTCGGCAACGGCCACACGGCCCTCGGCCGCTATGCTGCCGGGGTGGGCGCCAACCCGATGCAGGTACTCGGTTTACCGCAAAACGAAGCCGGTGATCTGGCCTATGCAGCCACGCGCGTGCAGATCGTCCCGACCGGCAAGACGTTCAAGCTGGCACGTTTTGAGGACAGAATCGGTGTGTATGAGCGGCGTGGCGAACATTAGCCGGAGGTAGACATGAACGAAGATTTAAGCCAGGAATCAAAGGGCAAATGGGGTATGGTCATTAACCTGGACGCCTGTAACGGCTGCCAGGCTTGTGTGACGGCCTGTTCGATTGAAAACAACGTCCCCAGCGTGGGTTACGAAAGCGCCGAGTACGGGCGCGGCATGCATTGGATTCGGGTGATGCGCCATTGGGAAGGGGAGTACCCTGACATTCGGGCCACGTTCCAGCCCATGCTGTGCCAGCAGTGTGGCAGCGCACCCTGCGAGCCGGTCTGCCCGACGTTTGCTTCGCAGCACAGCCAGGTCGAGGAGATCAATTTGCAGGTCTATAACCGCTGCATCGGCACGCGTTACTGCGGTAACAACTGCCCTTACACGGTGCGGGTCTTCAACTGGTTCGACTGGGAATACCCGGAGCCGATGGCTTCGTATCTCAACCCCGACGTGACGGTCCGCGGGCGCGGCGTCATGGAGAAGTGTACGTTTTGTATTCAGCGCATTCGCAAAGGCCAGGAAGCAGCCAGGGCTGAGGGCCGTGCCGTCGAAGATGGCGAGATCGTCCCCGCTTGCGCCCAGGCTTGCCCGACGCGGGCCATCACCTTTGGCGACCTCAGCGACCCCGAAAGCGACGTCAGCCGTCTGGCCGAATCGCAGCGGGGTTTCCGCGAACTCGATCACCTGGGCACGGAACCGCGCATCGTGTATTTGACGGGACTGAAAGGATAACATGTGAAACGTGGTGCGTGAACGTCACGCGCAAGTTTTGCAAACTCAAGGAGGAACGATGGCCGTAGAAACGAAGCGCTTGGCAGGAATCAAACCCCGCCATGCCGAACACGAAGACGATCCGCGTGAGCACTTGATGCACGATCCGCTGCCGCGTCAGGAGATGAACGACCTCGTCATGGAAGCGATGCACGAAACGAACTTCCAGTACTGGGCGGTGGTCGGCGTGCTGGCGCTGGTCGTGGCCGTGTGCCTGTTCGGCGCCTGGGGATACATGATCTTCACCGGGATGGGCGTGGCGGGCACCAACCGGCCCGTCTTTTGGGGCCTGTTCATCTCGACGTTTATTTTCTGGATCGGCATCAGTCACGCCGGGACGTTTGTTTCGGCTATTTTGCGGGTCTTCAAGGCCGAGTTTCGCCGCCCGTTTACACGCGCGGCCGAACTGATGACCACGTTCGGGCTGGCCGCCGGCGCAATCTATCCCTTGATCCATTTGGGCCGCGTGTGGACTTTCTACTACATGGTGCCTTATCCGAACCAACGTGCGCTGTGGCCGAACTTCCATTCGCCGCTGGTTTGGGATCTGGTTGCGATTACGACCTATTTGCTGGGCAGCACGATGTACCTGTTTTTGCCGCTGATCCCGGATGTTGCCATGGCACGTGACCGTTCAAGCGGTTGGCGTTACCGGCTGTACAAGGTTTTGGCGCTCGGCTGGCGCGGCACGGAAAGCGAATGGAAGCATCTCAACGCTGCTATCAAAATCTTTGCCTGGGTGATTATCCCGGTAATGTTCTCGGTACACACCATCGTTTCGTGGGATATGGCGGTTTCGATGACTCCCGGCTGGCATTCGACCATTTTTGGGCCTTTCTTCATTGCCGGCGCCGTGTTCTCGGGGGTGTCGGCGGTTTCGATGGTGCTTTTTATCATTCAGCTTTCGATGCCGAAGCTGCGTTATTTCATTCGCGGCGAGCATTTTGACGCCCTGGGTAAACTGGTGTTGGTTTTTTCCTTCGTGTGGGCTTATTTTTACTTCAACGAAATCATGGTCGAGTGGTATGGCGGTGAGGCTGCGCATCACGCCTTAATGGATTACATCATGCGTGGCCCCTATAGCTGGATGTGGTACCTGATGCTGTTCTGCAACCTGGCAGTTCCCATGCTGTTGTGGAGCAAACGCATCCGGCGTAACCCGTGGACGATGTTCGTGATAGCCTTTTTTATCAATGTTGGCATGTATATCGAGCGCGTCATCATCGTGCCGATTACCCTGAGCCGGGGACGTTTTGCTTTCGACTGGGGCGATTACCAGCCGCGCATTGAAATTCCGATAGCGATCGGTTCGCTGGCGTTGTTTTTGCTCTTGTATGCCCTGGCTTCAAGGGTGATCCCGTTAATCCCCGTCTGGGAAGTGCAGGAAGGCCAGATGGCGCATTCACTCAAAAAGGTAGGCAAGGCCGAAGTGCCCAGCCTGGCAGAGATCGAGTAATTTTTTGGGATTGCCGGAGATTGGAAGATCACTTATGAACGAACCATCCGCTCACGTTGCTGTTTTTGACGATGTCAACCCGGCTGCCGATGCCATCGTACGCTTGCGCGAGATCGGCATCCTGGAAAATGACATGGAAGTGATTTCAGGCGTGCCGTTCGCTCCCCACATTTTGGGGCGCGCCGATCCGAAGACGTACGTGCCCTTGCTCGGCGCGCTGGGCGCGCTGGTGGGGCTGGCGGCGGCGATCGCTTTCAACTTCGGCACGCCGCTGCTCTACCCCATGTACGTCGGTGGCCAGCCCCTACAGCCCATCCCGCCGGGCCTGCTGCTGGCATTCGAGATGAGCATGTTGGGCCTGCTGATCTTTTCCTTCATCGGCGTGATGATTGAGAATGCTTACCCGGCGCTGTTCAGCCGCAAGCTCTATCATCCGGCGGTCAGCGATGGCAAGATTGCGATCTTTTTCCGCTGCCCTGCGAAGTTCGAGCACCTGGCGTACGAAACGCTGCAAAAACTGGGTGCCGAAGAAGTGGGTCTGGTGGAGGCGAAAGTTCTATGAGCATCGATCGTCACTTGATGACCGTTCTGACACGGTTGATCGTCTTTCTCGTCGTGGCCGGTGGGGTGGCTGCGGCCGGGCTGTTGCTGACCTATGAAGTGTTTGGCGTCGAGTGGATCAGCACGATGGAAATTCAACCTTCCTATCGCCCGATGGAGGATCCACAGCCCGTTCCGGCAGGCTCCGTACCCATCCAGGGGGCGGCCTATGTGCCCGGCGATGGTGCGCCGCGCAACCCGGTGCCGGCCGACGAGACCTCGCTGGCACGCGGCCAGGCACTTTACGACGTCAACTGTGCCGTCTGTCACGGGCCTGTTGGGAAAGGCGACGGCCCGATGGCAGAGAAGTTTCGCCGCCAACCCACCGATTTGACCTCAGCCAACGTCACCCGCTTGAGCGATGGGGATATTTTCATCGTTATCACCCACGGGGCAGCCGCCATGCCACCGCTCAGTGAAAACCTTTCGGTTGGCGAGCGGTGGGATGTGGTCAATTACGTGAAGAAGATGGGAGGGGAGTAGAGAAAAGCTAGGCGGCTGGTTGTGAGGTCAATGCTCGCCTCGTTTTCACCTCTCTTCTCTCGATGCATGAGGTTCGTAATGAAAAAACTCATCCTTTTGCTTTCTCTTGCTATCTCGCTTGCCGTTTCTGCATGTAACGCCACAAACCTGGTGGCGAATACCAGCCCTTTTGGTACCCCAATTCCCACGTTGGCCGTTGCTACGCCGCCGCCTTTCGGCGGTTATGAGCGTGTGCGTGATGGGCAGTGTCCGATTCGGGCCGTTGATTTATTGGCGGCTTGGGCGAACGCCGGGTACCCTGAAACGGATGCGTTTGATTTTACCGCGGTCGATGGAACCGTTTGCGTCGGTGAATTTCCCACCGATGTGTTGCCGTTGTTTACCGAGTCAAATTTGTGGTATGGCGGCGCCGTGTCGTGTGCGGCCTGCCATGGCCCGGATTTGGACGTTTCGTATGCCCAGTTGGATGTCAGTTCGTACGAGGGGCTACTGGCCGGTTCACGCAGGTTAGCGCAGGCCACCCCAATGGTTGGCGGCGCGTGGGAGGAGACCAAGCTACACGAAGTACTGGTTGTGACAAAATTCATGCCGCTCAACCGTCCTCCCGGTATGCCGGAAAAAGGTCCTCTGGTTACCGCCGGAAAACCGAAGTAAGTAGTGGCAGCGTTTTCTTTGCCACAGCAGTGCTCCTAACCGGCATAAAGCGGAACGGCCCTCACTCTGCTCTTGATTCTGTGCTTTTTCTACACAGCGCGTATGGGTTAGGTGCCAAAATGGCAACCTATCTTTTGGGTGATAGCGCGATTCTCTTTTTTGGGTAAAATAGAGAAGGTCCTTTTTCGTAATCAGAAGCTGAACTGTTTGCGGGTAAATTTATCCGTCCTTGAAGGATATTCTCATGACCACGATCAACTTTTCGTATATTTCGGATATTCTTCTGGAGCAAACAGTGCAACAATTTGGGGAGAAGAACAGCCACAACATTCAAACCAACCGCATTACCTGGGACGATGCCTGGACGGATATCGTCCGTGAAGCCATCTACCGCAACCCGATGGATGTTTCCGAGATCGGCAGCTCCTGGATCAGCGATCTCTGTGCTATGGATGTGCTTCACCCCTTTAGCCGGGACGAAATTTCCATGTTGGAAGCAGAAGGCACCTTCTTGCCCGCTTCGTGGGAAAACTGTACCAATCCGTTCGATTGCCAGGTCTGGTCTATTCCCTGGACACTGGACACGCGCTTTCTCTACTACCGGCGTGATTTGCTGGAAAAAGCAGGCGTTCGTGCCGAGACAGCCTTTGTCAACGACACCGCCTTCAAGGAAACCCTGCAAGCTCTCCGGGATGCCGGTATCCCGAACCCGATCGTCATGCCCACCCAGCACACGCGCATGATCTTGCATGTTTCGGCTTCTTGGGTGTGGGGTAACGGTGGCGACTTCATCAGCCCCGATGCACGTTCAGCGCTTTTTGGCCACGCCAAAGTGATCGAAGCGTTTTGCCAATACTACGAACTGGGGAAATTCTTGAGCCCCGAGATGCGCAACCTCCAGGCGATTGACTCGGATGCCGTCTTTACCCACGGAAATGCAGCCATCACCATTACAGGGCCCTGGTTGTTACGTAACCCTGCGACACTGCCCGAAGTCTGGGAGAATACGGAAATCACCTTTCCGCCGGGCGTGCCCTTTATCGGGGGCACCAACCTGATCTTGTGGCATCAGAGCGTCGATCCGCTTGCATCGCTTGGGTTGATTCGTTTCTTGACCAGCGATGCTTTCCAGCGGAAACACTTTCGCGATTCGGGCTATTTACCTTCCCGTATCAAATCGCTCGCTTCTCCAGATTTTTCCAACGATTCACGCTTCAGCCTGCTTGCGCCTCGCTTGCAAGAGGGGCGTTCGTTCAAGCCGTTACCTTTGTGGGGGTGGGTCGAAGAGCGTTTGTGCACGACGCTGCGCCAGATCTGGGAGGAATTCTTCCTGGTGTCCGACCCCGATATACATCACCTTGTTCACAAGCGCCTCAACGATCTGGAACGCCGTCTCAATCTGACACTGCAACAGCAGGTGTAATTGGTAGGTTTTTGGGGAATGTACATATCTTTTTTAATGTAAAACGCGATAAAAACGGTATAATTTATGTAGATATGGTCAGGGGGAGCAAAACAACCCAATAGTCATTTGTTTTATGAAAAAGGAGGTTTTTAATGCACCAGAAATCCCTGTCGATAACGGCCTTTGCCCTCGTTGTACTGTTGATCGGCATGACGGCCTGGTTCTATCCCGGGCCGGGCCTGGCCGCTGGCGATGCACCGGCGGCGCCCAAAGCGCCAGCGGCAGCCGGCAGCGTGCTTCCGATTCCGCGGGGACAACTTGCCGCCAATATCGATGGCAAGTGTGATGCGGAAGAGTACGCATCGGCCATTTCGCGGCACTTTGTCGACGGTAATGGGAAAGAAGCCAGCGTGCTCTTGATGCACGATGGCGAATACCTGTATGTCTGCATGAAAGCGCAGCAGGGTACTTTCGATGAACGCTTTGGCCGGGTATATCTCGATCCGCAGGGGGATGGCAGCGGCTACGATTTTGCCCGGCAGGATGATTACGCCCTGCAAGTCAATATCCCGGGCAGCAGCCGTAGCAGCTATCACGGCACCGGTGTCGCCAATGGTTACGTGCTGGACCCATCCATCGATGGTTTTTGGAATGGCGCGGCTGCCACGGGCGCCGTGGGGGATGTCGTCGAGTACGGGATCAGCCTGGGCCGTTTCAAGTTTGGCGACTGTGAGCAGTTGTTTGGCATCGGCGTTTACCACCACTGGTTTGCGGCCGTTGGCGACGACTACGGCTGGCCCAGCAACCAATGGTTCGACCAACCGCGCACCTGGCAGCTTGCTTACCTGGCCAACGGTAACTGTATCCCCAGCGCCGACGGTGAGATCGCCTACGTCTTTCGCGGGAACACGACTGATGCGGTCGGTTTTTACAATCTCCTGACGGCACAGGGCTACTCGGTGACATTGGTGCCGCTGTCTGCTGTCTTGAGCACCGATTTCAGCGTCTTTCAACTGATCGTGATCGCCAATGATACCGGCGATTTGGACGAGTGGGGGTTCCCGGCGATCAGTGCCGCCCAGGTGAACCAGATCAAGGCCGGCAATCAGCCGGTTATCGGTATCGGGGAGGGCGGTTACGCCTTCTTTGGGCGTTGGCCGCAGTTCATCGGCTGGCCGAACGGTTGGCATGGACCGGACGATGACTTCAGTAAGGCGCCTGCCGCACCCCTCCCTTACTTCAACGGTGTGGCCGCCGACCCGGTGGCGGCCTACCTGAACCCGGTCAATACGGTTGCCATTTACCTGGACGGTGCGCCGCTTCCTGCGGATACCTTCCCTGTCGGCCTGGAAAACCCCGATACGAAGCATGCCAACCTCATCCAGCAAGGCTGCCATCTGCTGTGGGGCTTCAGCGGGAATCCCTATCAAATGAGTGGTGATGGCAAGACGGTGTTCCTCAACGCCGTCACGTATCTGACCGGTTGGTTCAACCAGTGCCCGCCTGCCGATCCCGAACCGCGGCCTGAAAGCTGCCTGGACGTGCTTAAAACGTCTGTGCCTGCTGCCGGGACACCGGTATCACCGGGCGACGTGATCGAATACACCCTCACATATACGATGAGCGCCGAGATTGCCTGCAACAATCCGGACGATGCACGCCTGATTGACGTCATCCCAGATGGGACTTCGTTTGTCCCCGGCAGCACCCTCGATGGCACGTCACCAGGCAGCGATGGTACCCTGGCCTGGATCGTTCATCCCAGCCTTGCGCCGCAAACGAAAACTTTTAAAGTCATGGTTACGGAGAATGCGTGCTACGATCGCACCGCCGATGCGCCGGGTACGGTCGTCAACCGGGCCTCTTTGATCGCCTCCATCGATTCTGCCCCGGCTGTCACGGTGAACAGCCCGGATGTCGTTCACCCCATCGCATGCCCGCCGATCCGGCTGCCCAATGAAGGGCCGATGTACGCCGAGGAAGAAATCACCATCGATCCCTACCCGCTGCGCATCGGGCACCCCAGCAAGATTCAAGTGCGCATCCAAAATGCATCTGCCGTTTCGCAGACCGTCAGCGTGGCCTTCCAAACCAGCCCCAATCGGTTTGGCATCGGCATTCCGTTTGGTACTTTTGCGACGGATGTGATCTCATTGCCTGCGCACGGATCTGCAATTGCAGAAGCGACGTTCACCCCTGCGGCATCCGGGCATTACTGCATTCAGATCGTCATCACCGGCCCCGGCCTGGCGCAACCGCTCGTCACGCAGCGCAATATTGACGTTACCGAAGACCTGGCGCCCGGGGTTCCCGACAGCCTGACCTTCGCCGTTGGGAATCCCACCGCGGCCACGGCAGATGTGGCCTTGGTTGTCGTCAACGACTGCCCCGGCTGGTCTGCCGTGATCGCCGACCCGGCGAGCGGTGTGTTGGTCGGTATGGCCCCTGGCGAAGTGCGCAATGCCGTTCTGACGGTTACACCGCCGGATCCGGTGGTGCTGGGCAGTGGTTGCCATATCGATGTTCAGGGTTGGATTGGCGATGTGCTAATCGGCGGCATTCGTAAGTTGGACGTGCCGCCCGTTCACCTGCCGCCGGATGTCGTCCCGCCCTGGGAAGAGCGCGAAATTAGCTTCGTGCCCGATCCGCCGGTGGCCGGCGTGCCGGGAAAAATCTGCGTCGAGTTACAGAACCCGTTGGGTGTCACCAAGACTGTGACCATTACGGCCCAGGTCGCCGATTTCGGCGCCGGTATCGCCTTTACGCCGGTAGCCACGCAGGCCTTCGATCTGCCGCCAAACAGCTTTGCCAAGTACTGCCTGGACTGGACGCCGGCCACCGGCGGTACCCTCCATCGTTGTGTGCTGGTCACGCTGCAGCAGCCGAACTACGAGGACATGTACAGCCAACGCAACGTGGACGTCAAACGAAGGCTGCTGACCGATCTGCTCGACTTCCAGGTCCCCTTTGTGATCGGCAACACCGATCTGGTCAGCCACACGCTGGAACTGGTCCCCACCCTGTACGGCATCGCTCCCGGTTGGCAGGTGGGCTTTGTCACGCCGGATGGCGATCCGGTTCCCGATGTGATCCAGCCCAACACCACCCTGAACCTGAACATGATCCTGATCGGCCTGGCGCAGGCCAATATGGCCCATGCGCCCGCCGGCGGCGGCTTTGGTGACGTACACCAGATCGAAGTCGCCGTTCTTTTCGACGGGCAGGTCATCGGCGGGTTTACCATCCAATTTGAAGAAGGGCGCGTTTATATGCCTATCGTCATCCGCTGATGTAACTTACCCCCAAACGCTTACAGAGATTTTCAGTAACTTCTCAATAAAGCGGCGTGTAAGACTGTGCGTGTGCTTCGCACACGCACAATCCCTGGTTGTCTAAACGGTATGTGCTATGCCCCAAGCCCACCCAAGAGGACCGGAAATCTGATGTGGATGCGTGCCACGCACGCATCCACATCAGATTTCCGGGTTTTCCTCACGGACGAGGCAGCCAGGGGCGCACAACCCCTCAATGCGGAAACGCTTCCCTGTCGGTTGCTTGCAGGCGGGGCCGCAGCCGTTTAGCTTTCTGCGTGGCTGGATGGCCCTGCCTCGGCTGCGGCCAGCGCTGCGCCGACGATGCCGGCCTCATTGAGAAACCGGGCCGGAACTATCTTTGCGCGCACGTTCAGCAGTGCGGAGAATTCGGCAAACTTCTTCGCCGTGCCGCCTCCAAGGATGATCAACTCGGGCCAGAGCAGCTTTTCGAGCGTGCAAAGGTAGCGGTCGAAGTGCCCGGCCCATTCATCCAACGACATCTTCTCGCGTTTGCGGGCGGCGTCGGTGGCTTTGACTTCTGCATCGACGCCGTCGATTTCGATGTGCCCCAGTTCAGTATTGGGTAGTAGCGTGCCACCGGTAAAAACGGCCGTCCCCAGCCCGGTGCCGATGGTCACCACCAGCACCGTTCCGAGGCAATCGCGTCCGGCGCCAAAACGCATCTCGGCCAACCCGGCGGCGTCGGCGTCGTTGATCACGCGGAAAGGACAGCCGCTGGTTTCCGAAAACAACGTTTCAGCGTTAACGCCGATCCATTTGGCATGAATGTTGGCGGCCGTCAGTGCGACACCGTTTTGCAAAGCGGATGGGAACCCCATTCCTGCCAGGCCCTTCCAGTCGAAATGCTGCACAATTTCGGCTACCACTTTCGCCATTGCTTTCGGCTTTCCTGACTCCGGGGTAGGCAGGCGAAAGCGTTCCGCCAGCAACTGCCCGGTTTGTACGTCAACCGGCGCGCCCTTGATGCCGCTTCCGCCGACATCGATGCCTAAAGCCTGTACCGTTTGTGTGGACCGCATGCTTTTACTCCTCGTCGCGTGGAAGGATTTTTGCCTGCCTGGCCTCGGTATACATTTGTTGCACTTCCAGGCGAACTTCGTTCAGGCGGCGATTGATATAGTGCAAGATAAGGTTTTTCCCGGCGCTGACCCCCGTAAACTTGGCTGCTGCCCAGTAGTGGTTGAAAATCTTGCGAAAGCGCAAAAACTCACCCAAGATATGCACGTTCCCCTCTGGTAGGTGCAGCGTCAACCACGCCCTGCGGCCGTGTTGCAAGCTAAACTCGGAGACGAAGGCAGGTAAATGCAAGCCAGCGCCGCTCAAAGAAATGTCTACCAGTTCGGCTGTGATGGGGACGCCTTCCAGGTCAATATCGACGGGTAAGGCAGGGGTGACCTCCAGGCGATGCTCGTGGCGGTTTCCGACCGTGTCTCCGACGTAGGCCATATCGGCGATTACCAGGCGGCCTGTGTCCATATCGAACGAATCAACCCGGACGGCAAACGGGTCGATCAGCCCGTTGCTCAACACGATGGATGCTTTGTCGCGCTCCAGCAACACCGCCGACGGCGACTGAACGGAAAAGATCGCCCGATCTTCGAGCACGCTTTCCAACACGGTTTCACTGACAAACTGAATGCCCCGATAGATGTTCAGGAAGTCGAAATGGCGTTTGCCTTCTATCAGGCACATGCGTAAATCGTATGCTATCAGGTTGGTATCTTGCATGCTGGCCTCCTGGGGAGACATCCCAAAATCAACCGTTAAATTTTCCTTTCGTTATTATACATCAAGCCCCCTGGTCCGATTTTTCTACCTTGGTGAACTCGCCTCGACGCACCTGGAAGGCGTCGAAATCTCGCGCCACCAGCGTGTTCGGGAATAGGCTGCGTGCTTCTGCCAGCACGTCACGCTCGCGATAGCGCCGCGACAAGTGCGTCAAAACCAGTTGCCCAACGCCGGCGCGGCCGGCCAGTTCGGCTGCGCTGCGTGCTGTCATGTGGGCAAACTGGTGTGCCATCTCGGCTTCCTCATCGAGATAAGTGGCTTCGATCACCAGCGCATCGGCACCCTGGCAAATGGGGAGCAACTCGTCGGTGCGGCCGACATCTCCTACATGAATCAGGCGGGTGCCGACGCGTTCCGGTCCGAGCACCGCTTCCGGCTGAATGGTGCGCCCGTCTGGCAGTACGGCGGCCTTGCCATTCACCAGGTCGCGCCGCCAGGGGCCGGGAGGAATGTTCAGGGCCTCGGCTATCTCCGGCAAGAAGGGGCGGCGCGATTTCTCTTGAAACGCATAACCGTAATTGTCGGGGCCACGGTGCCACACCGGGAAAGCGCTAACGGTGAAGTCGGCTTCGTCGATGATCACCCCTTCCTTGACCTCGTAAAAATCTAGCGACATGGGCGGGCGCGTCCCTCGCAGGACGACGCCGAACAACAGGTCGTGCACCCGGTCCAGTGCAGCGCGCCCGCCGTAAACTTGTAGCCCTTCGTCGATGGTTTCCCAACGCATGAACGTGGAGAGCAACCCGGCCAGCCCCAAGATGTGATCGAGGTGACCATGGGTGATCAGGATGCGGTTCAGGCGCTTGAAGCCGATCCCCGATTGCAGGATCTGGCGTTGTGTACCCTCGCCGCAGTCGATGAGAAAGCGGTGTTCGTCGTGCATGACGACCTGGGCTGCAAGCCCGCGGTGGATGGACGGTGCCGAAGCGGATGTACCGAGAAAGACGATTTCAAACATAGGTTCACTTTACCCGTGGCGCGAACTATCTCTTTCGCATCAACAGGAAAGCGATCGCACCAAAAGCGACCAGCGCCAGCAGCAGCAAGATGAGCGGGCCTAACAAAAACGAGCTGCCCTCATTGACATCGACGACAGGCGGTTGTGTGGCCTGGATCGCAAATTCCGGCGTGGGCAGTTGTTCGTATTGGATGCCCTCGCCAGGTGCAGGGTATCCGCCTCCTTGCGTGTTATCCGCAGAAGCTGTCACGGCAACGGTTGCCGTGGCGGTTGGCGTTTCCGTAGGGCCCATGCCATCGGCTTGCGCGGGGAAAGTGAATGCCCAGAGTGAACTGGTCACGATGATCAGCGCTACTGTCGCCCCCAGAAATAAGGAAACAGGAAGGGGTTTCTGAGTAGAAAATAGTTTCATGATGGAGACCTCCTTGATTATTGTACTCAAGATTGGCGATTCTTTGCGGTGAAACTTCTCCGAAAAGTACAAAAAACACCGCCAAAAACTGTGCACTTTTTATGGCCTTTTCTCTCGACGCTTGTATTTTCGCATGTTAGACTCGTCTCACGATCTTTAATAAAGCAATATTCGATCGTAAGGAGATGAGAATGTCGCAACGCATTGCCGGAACCATTAAGTGGTACAACACAACCAAGGGTTACGGTTTCATCGGACGAGAGAATGGAGATGATGTCTTTCTCCATTCGTCTGCCGTTGTGGGGAGCGGCTTTCGTACCCTGGAAAAAGGTCAACGTGTGGAGTTCTCCATCGAAGAGAATCCCAAAGGCGTTCAAGCCGCAAACGTGATCCCACTGTGACGATGGTTTCAAAAAAATGGGCCAGTACAAACGCTGGCCCGTTTTTCTTAATGGGTGTTTCGGGTTTAGCGTGAAGAATCCCTTTCGCGGCGAAGCCGGGGGAGCCCCTTTAAAAAGAGCCGAGGCCTTAGTACCCATAACGGGGGTCATACTGGTTGAGCAGGTCCTGCCCGGCGATGTAGCGTTGCAAGTTTTCGCTAAACAGTGTAACCGCACGTTCGTCATAGTGTGGGGTGCTGCCTGACATGTGCGGCGAAATCAACACGTTGGGCATCTTCCACAGCGGGCTGTCGGAAGGCAGCGGCTCCTCCGGGAAGACATCCAACGCCGCGCCGGCTATGCGTTGCTCTGAAAGCGCTGCCATCAGCGCCGCGTGATCGATTACGCCGCCGCGTGAAACATCCACAAGAAAGGCAGTGGACTTCAATGCGGCCAGGGCCTTACTGCCTATCAAGCCACGCGTTTCAGCCGTCAGCGGTACCGTGACGACAACCGCATCGCACGCCGTGAACATCGAGCAGAGCGCCTGGGGCGGGTACAACCGGCGTACGAAATTTCCTTCCGGGTCGCCCATGCCGGGCGGCATGTAATTGTAGTCTTCCGGGTGCATGACGTCCCGTTTGGTCGCCAGAATGGTCGCGCCGAAATCGTGTAGCAGACGCGCGATCTGCCTGCCGATGCTGCCGTATCCCACGATGCCGATCGTACTCCCACGCAGTTCGCGTGGGCTGAAGCGTTCCCAGCGATCGCGCGGCCACTCGCTCCGTTTTTGTGCAGCGATCATTTCGGGTAGGTGATGGCCCAAGGCCAGCAGCATCATCAAGACGTACTCGGCGATTTGCGAAGCGTTCGAGCCGCTTAAAGTGGTTGCCACCACTTCGGTTTTGTTCAGTAGCGGTGATTGAATGACGTGATCGATGCCTGCCCAGTGGAACTGCACCCAGCGTAGCTTGGGCGCTAACTCAGGTTGGGGCAGGACCCAATTGGTATACAGCACTTCGGTACGCTGCCAGACTTCGGCCGGGATTTCTTCCGCTTTTCCCGTTCGGATGAAGGTAAAATTCAAACGCGGCGACACGGCGCGCAGGCGCGCTTGCAATCCCTCGTCGAACCCGAGCGTACTTAGAACTTCAATTTTTTCTGTTTCAGGGTTGGTTGCCATAAAAACAGCTCCTATCACTGTTTGCGATAGCGTTTTTAACGTGTTGGCAGGCCACTGGAAACCCGCTTCGGCGGCCTGCTAGCGCCCGGCGATGAAGGAGATCCCTACCATCCCGGTTCCTGTGTGCGTCGATAGGCCCGGGGTCAATTCCGCGATGATGATTTCTTGCGGGCAGGGTATAACGGCGCGTAGCTGTTGCTCGAACTGGCGGGCCTCTTCGGGGGCGTTGACGTGCGAGATTGCGACACGCTCCAGCTTCCCACCGCTGGCTGCGGCAGCCAGTTCAATCGTACGCGTCCAGCATTTCGACTGGGTGCGGATTTTCTCGATCATTTCTAGCTTTCCGTCTCTCATCGTCAAAATGGGACGGATATTGAGCAGGTTGGCCATGCCTGCTGCCAGGTGTCCCACGCGCCCGCTCATTGCCAGGTACCGTAACGTGGCCAGGGCAGCAAACAAATGCGTGCGAGCCTGCATTTCATCGATCGCAGCCAGTATCTCGCCCTTGGATGCACCCGCTGCGGCCATTTCGGCCGCTTGCAGGGCGAGAAAGCCCTGGCTCATGGAGATGCTCATGGTGTCGATGACCGAAATATCGCTTCCGGGCAATAGTTCACAGGCATTTACGGCTGCGCCGTAGGTGCCGCTTACTTTGCTGCTGACGCACAGGCAGATTACTTGATCGGCGCCCGCCTCGAATGCGGCCTGATAGGCTTCGGCAAACTGGCCGGGGGATGGCGCGGCGGTCGTCGGCAGCTTGCGTTGGCGATCGATGCGCTCGAAGGCGCGTTCGTCGTCGATGTCGATGCCGGTGCGGAAGGTCTCCTCGCCGAAGGTAACGAGAATGGGCACCAGGCTGATGTGGTGGGCGGCGGCCAGGCCGGCGGGCAGGCTGGAATCGGTGTCGGTGATAACGGTAATTTTTCCCATGAGAGTGGCTTTCACATTGCAATATGACGGCGGTAATGGACTTCGCTCACAGCGCGCAAGCGCGCCGCGGCGGTTTCGGGGGTGATGTCACGCTGTGGCATGCCGAGAAGCTCAAAGCCGACCATGAACTTGCGCACGGTTGCCGAGCGTAACAACGGTGGATAGAAATGCAGGTGCAGATGGCACTCTTCGTGCGGCAGGCCGTCGGTGGGGGACTGGTGGAAACCCATCGAATAAGGGAAAGAAACCTCGAACAGGTTATCGTAGCGGGCCGTCACACGACGCAAGATATTCGCCAGGCCGCCGATCTCATCCTCGCTCAGGCCGGCCAGCGAACCCACGTGGCGGTGTGAAACGATCATCAACTCGAACGGCCATACGGCCCAAAACGGCGCGACCGCTGTGAAGTGCGCGTTCTCACATACCACGCGCTCGCCCGACTGGCGCTCGATTTCGACGTAGTCGCACAGCAAACATGATTTGTTTTCCCGCAGGTAAGCGGACTGTGCGGCGAGTTCCTTGGCCGGTTCGGTAGGGATTTCGCTGGTCGACCAGATTTGGCTGTGAGGGTGGGGGTTGGAGCAACCCATCGTCTCACCTTTGTTTTCAAAGACTTGTACGTAGTTGACGAAGTCGTGCGCGCCGATTTCGACAGTCTGATCGCGCCAGGTGCGTACGATGCTTTCGACTTCTGCCTGCGAAAGTTCCGGCAGGCTGAGATCGTGGCGTGGTGAGAAACACACCACGCGGCAGATTCCGGTTACGGGTTGGGCCGCGAACAATTTTTCCGGCAAAATCTCCACCGGGTTGGCGGGGGCATCAGGGCCCATTTTTTCGGGCGTTAGCACGGCAGGAAAGTCGTTGGTGAAGACGAACGTATCGGTATAACGGGGGTTGACCTCGCCGTTGATGCGTGTGTTACCGGGGCAGAGCAGGCATTGGGGATCGTAGGCGGGGGGGGCCTCGTGGGGAACTTTTTCCACCTGCCCCAACCAGGGGCGTTTGGCCCGGTGAGGGGAGACCAGGACCCATTCACGGGTGAGAGGGT
The DNA here is from genome assembly GCA_049325275.1 of Chloroflexota bacterium. Classification (GTDB taxonomy): domain Bacteria; phylum Chloroflexota; class Anaerolineae; order Anaerolineales; family UBA4823; genus CAIQJJ01. Next base: position 286,377 of record JBMOLU010000084.1, on the reverse strand, counting down.
TGAACCGGCGATGCGGGTAGTCGAAATTCATGGCATGGAAGGACCTTTCACAGCTTACGAGAATAGGGTCAATTATAACAAGCGCTTTCGCGATTGGATGCTGGCCTCTTCCTGGCCTGCCTTGTGGACAGAAACGTGACAGGTCGCACCCTTTAATGTGCCATATATTACTGTCGCATTTTCCCTTGACAGGCTAAACTGTTGCGTTGGTATCAAGCTTTGTCAAAAATTATCCCCCCCTTTCCCCCAGCGCTGCCTGGTAAGAACGGCCCTGAGTCTTCGGGCGGCGCTGGGGGGAGGCTTGGGGGGCCAAAATTCCTTCAGGAGTAACAAAACATGGCCAAACGAATGATCAATCTCGATGGCAATGAGGCAACCGCCTATATTGCACACCGAACCAACGAAGTGATCGCCATTTACCCGATCACGCCTTCTTCTACGATGGGTGAGTTTGCCGACGAATGGTCTGCGCAGAAGCGCCCCAATATTTGGGGGACGATTCCCCTGGTGGCCGAAATGCAGTCCGAAGGTGGCGCGGCGGGCGCCGTGCACGGCGCTTTGCAGGCCGGTGCCTTGACCACCACCTTTACGGCTTCCCAGGGCCTGCTGTTGATGATCCCCAATATGTACAAGATCGCCGGCGAACTGACCCCCACCGTTTTCCACGTTTCGGCTCGTTCCGTGGCTGCGCAGGCGCTTTCCATTTTCGGCGATCACTCTGACGTGATGGCCGTGCGCCAGACCGGGTTTGCCATGCTGGCCTCCAATTCGGTGCAAGAAGCGCACGATTTCGCCCTGATCGCCACCGCGGCCACGCTCGAAAGCCGCATTCCCTTCCTGCACTTCTTCGACGGCTTCCGCACCTCCGCTGAAGTCAACAAGATCGAACTGATTGAAGACGAAGTCATCCGCGCCATGATCAGCGATGAACTGGTCCAGGCTCACCGTGCCCGCGCACTTACGCCCGATCATCCTGTCGTTCGCGGCACCGCCCAGAACCCCGATGTCTTCTTCCAGGCACGCGAGACCGTCAATCCCTTCTACGCCGCAACCCCCGCCATCGTCCAAAAAGCGATGGACAAGTTTGCCAGCCTGACCGGGCGTAAGTACAGCCTGTTCTGGTACGATGGTGCGCCCGATGCCGAGCGTGTGATCGTGGTAATGGGTTCCGGTGCAGAAACCGCTTACGAAACGGCCAAGTACCTCAACGCCCGCGGCGAGAAGGTGGGTGTGTTGGTTGTACGCCTGTACCGTCCCTTCTCGGTGGAAGACTGCGCCAAGGCCCTGCCGGCTTCGGTCAAGACCGTGGCCGTGCTCGATCGCACCAAGGAACCCGGCGCTGCCGGCGAGCCGCTCTACATGGACATCGTCAACGCCCTGGCCGAAACCGGCCGCACCGGCGTCAAGGTTATCGGCGGCCGTTATGGGCTTTCGTCGAAAGAATTCACCCCGGCGATGGTCAAAGGTGTCTTCGATGAGATGAAGAAAGATAATCCCAAGAATCACTTCACCATCGGTATCCACGACGACGTCAGCAACACCAGCCTGTCTTTCGACCCGGCCTTCGACATCGAATCCCCCGACACCGTCCGCTGCGTGTTCTGGGGCCTGGGTGCTGACGGTACCGTCGGCGCCAACAAGAACTCGATCAAAATCATCGGTGAGGAAACCGAAAACTACGCCCAGGGTTATTTCGTCTACGACTCGAAGAAGTCGGGTGGCATCACCATCTCGCACCTGCGCTTTGGCCCGCGCCAGATCCGCGCTCCCTACCTGATCAGCCAGGCGCAGTTCGTCGGCTGCCACCAGTTCTCGTTCCTCGAGCGCGTGGACGTGCTGAAGTATTCAGCACCGGGCAGCACCTTCTTGCTCAACAGCATCTACAGTCCCGAAGAAGTTTGGGAGCACCTTCCCGTTGAAACCCAGAAGGGGATCGTCGAGAAGAAACTCAAGTTCTACGTGATCAACGCCTACGACGTTGCCAAGGACACCGGCATGGGCACGCGCATCAACACGATCATGCAGACCTGCTTCTTCGCCATCTCCGGTGTGCTGCCACGCGAGGAGGCCATTCAGCAGATCAAAAAATCGATCAAGAAGACCTACGGTAAGCGCGGTGAAGCCGTCGTGCAGAAGAACTTCGAGGCTGTCGATCAGACGCTTGCCCACTTGCACGAAGTAAAGGTGCCTGCCACCGTCACCGGCGAGCTGCACATCCGGCCGGCGGTGCCTGAAGCTGCCCCGGCCTTCGTCAAGGACGTGTTGGGCCGCATCATCGCCCTGGACGGCGACAACATCCCCGTCAGCGCTTTCCCGATCGATGGCACGTACCCGCTCAGCACGACGCAGTGGGAAAAGCGCAACATTGCGCTTGAAATTCCGGCCTGGGAACCCGACCTGTGCATCCAGTGTGGCAAATGCGTTTTCGTCTGTCCACATGCCGTCATTCGCGGCAAGGTCTACGATCCCGGTTTGCTGGAAAACGCCCCCGAGACGTTCAAATCGATGGACAGCAAGTGGCGAGAGTTTCCCGGCATGAAGTACTCCCTTCAGGTGGCCCCGGAGGACTGCACCGGGTGTGCCCTGTGTGTGGAAGTCTGCCCGGCCAAGGACAAGAGCCAGGTCGGCCGCAAGGCGCTCAATATGGTCGAACAGCCGCCCGTGCGCGAGCAAGAACGCATCAACTGGGAATTCTTCGAGACGATTCCCGACCCGGACCGCTCGTTGGTCAACGTCAAGCAGGTCAAGAACACGCAACTGCTCGATCCCTTGTTCGAGTTTTCCGGCGCCTGCACCGGTTGTGGTGAGACGCCCTACATCAAGCTGCTCACCCAGCTTTTCGGTGACCGCACCATGATCGCCAACGCAACGGGCTGTTCCTCCATCTACGGCGGCAACCTGCCCACCACGCCTTATGCGACCAACGCCGACGGCCGTGGCCCGAGCTGGTCGAACTCACTGTTCGAAGACAACGCTGAGTTCGGCCTGGGCTTCCGCCTGACGCTCGACAAGCAAACCGAATTCGCACGCGAGCTGCTGCCGCAGTTGGCTTCTGTGGTCGGCGAGGACCTGGTCAACGAGATTTTGAACGCCGATCAATCCACCGAAGGCAGCATCGCCCGCCAACGCGAGCGCGTGGTGCTCTTGAGGCAGAAACTGGCCGCCAGCACCGACCCGCGTGCGAAGAACCTGGCAAGCATTGCTGACGCCCTGGTGCGTAAGAGTGTATGGATCCTTGGTGGCGACGGTTGGGCTTACGACATCGGTTATGGTGGTCTCGATCATGTCCTCGCCAGCGGCCGCAACGTCAACGTTTTGGTGCTCGACACCGAAGTCTACTCCAACACGGGGGGCCAATCTTCCAAAGCAACCCCACGTGCGGCTGTTGCCAAGTTTGCCGCCAACGGGAAGGGCATGCCCAAGAAGGATCTCGGCCTGATCGCCATGTCCTATGGGTACGTCTACGTCGCCAAGGTCGCCATGGGCGCCAACGACCAGCAAACCCTCAACGCCTTCCTGGAAGCCGATGCTTACGACGGACCCTCGTTGATTATCGCTTACTCACACTGTATCCAGCAAGGGATCGACATGCGTAAGGGCCTCGATCAGCAGAAGCTGGCCGTCAATGCCGGTCACTGGCCGATGTACCGCTACAACCCGACGCTGATCGCCGAAGGCAGAAACCCGCTGACCATCGATTCGAAGGATCCGAGCGTTCCGTTGAAAGACTATATCTACAACGAGACCCGCTATCGCATGTTGGTCCAAAGTGATGAGGCCCGCGCTGAAGAACTGCTCAAACAGGCGCAGAAAGACGTTGAATCGCGCTGGCAGTACTACAAGCAAATGGCCGCCATGCACTATGGTGAAGAAAAATAAGAAGCAGAAGTGGGTGATGGCGTGCGAAAGCGCCGTCACCCATTCTCTATTCTTTGATCAATGAAAGAGGATACGACCATGACTGACCTGACGACGACCTACCTGGGCCTCAAGCTCAAAAATCCATTGGTGGCATCTCCATCCCCGCTTTCCGAAAAGGCCGAAACTGCCAGGAAACTGGAAGAAGCCGGCATCTCAGCCATTGTGATGTACTCGCTCTTCGAGGAGCAAATCATTCACGAAAGCCTCGAACTCGATCACTATCTCAACCAGGGCACCGAAACTTTCCAGGAAGCCCAAAGCTATCTGCCAGACCTGGGACGTTACACGCTGGGACCGGATGCCTACGTTGAGCACGTCCATAGGCTCAAGAAAGCGGTCGGAATTCCCGTGATCGGCAGCTTGAACGGCGTTTCAACCGGTGGCTGGATCAAGTACGCCAAGCGCATCGAAGATGCCGGCGCCGATGCCCTCGAATTGAATCTGTATTACCTGCCGACCGATGCTAACTTGACCAGCGCAGAACTGGAAGACACCTACGTTACCTTGGTGAGCGATGTCTGCCGCAGCGTCAAATTCCCCGTCGCTGTCAAGCTCAGCCCCTTCTATACCGCCCTGCCGAACTTTGCCCGGCGCCTGGTCGATGCAGGCGCCCGCGGGCTCGTGCTCTTCAACCGTTTTTACCAGCCTGATCTCGATCTCGAAAACCTGGAGGTCTGCCCCAACCTGGTGCTGAGCGATTCCGAAGAAATGCGCCTGCCGCTGCGTTGGATCGCCATGCTTTATGGCCGCGTCCAGGCCGATTTCGCCCTGACGAGCGGCATTCATACTGCCGAAGATGTCATCAAGGCCATGATGGCCGGCGCCAAGGTTGCCATGACGACTTCCGAGTTGTTGATGAACGGCATCGGGCGCGCTGCCGAAATTCTGGCCGGTGTCGAGCATTGGATGGTCGAACACCAGTACGAATCGATCACGCAGATGCAGGGCAGTATGAGCCAGAAAGCGGTCGCCGAACCGGCTGCCTTCGAGCGTGCCAACTACATGAAAGTGCTCAATTCGTTCAGTTTCTAGCAACAAAAGCTTCGGTAACCGGACGCCCCGGTTTGAACGCGTGCGTAGGAGCAAGCCAAACCGGGGTACCCTTGCCGGCCACCAACAAAACGAGCCAGGTTAATTGCCTGGCTCGTTTTTAACTTTGTTTTTACTTTAATAACGACGGGGAGTTGTTGTGGGAACTTAAAACTCAAGGCTGGGAGACTCGTTGCGTTTCTTTTGGCGGTAAACGATACGCCCGCGGGTGAGATCGTAAGGGGACATTTCAACACGGACTTTATCGCCAAGTAAAATACGAATGTAATACTTGCGCATTTTGCCAGACAGGTAAGCGAGAACTTCATGCCCGCTCTCGAGGCGAACACGGAACTGCGTCCCTGGCAGCGCTTCGATGACGGTGCCTTCAACTTGAATTTTATCTTCTTCTTTAGCCACAAAAACTCCTCCGAATTTTAATTACCGAACAGGATTACTCCATTGCCTCACGTTGGCGGCGGCGAAGGCGACGCATGGATTTTTTATCCTGAATGCGGCGCAATTCACTTTTCGAAACAAACCAGCGCTTGCGGCGCACGGTGCTGAGGATGCCGCTCTTGGCTACCTTTTTACGGAAGCGTTTAAGAAGCTGATCCTGGCTTTCGTTAGGACGAAGCACGACAGTTGTCACGCGTATCACCTCCTTTCCTGGTTGGGTACGTGCCGTTACCGGCGAAAAGGTCGGGACAAAAAAAGCCCGACAGTCCTCCGCAGAACAGTCGAGCCAATAAAAAAGTAAAACACTCAAAAATTGGTTACACCAAGCACACTCTCCATGATTTGTTAAGCGAGCTTACTGCGGACAGGCCTGCGGGGACGAAGGAATTATACCGCGAGGTCGGTGGGCTGTCAAAAGCTAAATCGGGTAACGCGCCAGGATTTGCCGGGCGAAATCTGCCATGCTTAATCGCAGTGCTTCCGGCTCGAGCACCTCGACAGCGCCGCCCAAGCCTAACAGACACTCGCGCGCGGCTTCCAGGCTTTCGAATTCGAGAGCGATCGTTTGCCAGCCGTTTGCGTCTGCCGGCGGCGCGGCAGCCAGGGCTTGCCGTAACGCTGCGCCGTAGAAGCGTGGCAGCCAGGGGAAGAACTCACGCCAAACCCGTATGCGCACCGGATACGTCGGGCGATTCAACGTTTCGTGGCCCGACCAGCGTGCCCAAAACGCAACCAGATCGAAGCCTTGTGGGCGCTCGAAGTGCTCGTCGAGCAAACGCACCTCGTTCAGATCGGCAACGCGTATGGCGCGTGCCGTGCCGGTCTTGTCCCAGTGATAGACTAGATACCAATCACTGCCGCGTGCGACCAGGCCATAGGGTGCGACGGTGCTGCGCAATTCGTTGCCGAACCAGAAACGATAGGCGATTTCCAGTTTGCGGTCGTCCCACACGGCCCGGTAGATCGTTCGCACGTGGGGGGTGGCCTCGTGCTCGATAGCCTGGCGGGACGTGTCCAGGTAGATACGCTGGCGCGTGTGGACCTCGGCCTCCCGCCGGGCCGCCGGCAGGGCCGCGGCCAGCTTGAGCAGCGCCGAGCGCAGCGCCTCGCTCATTCCCAGTTCGTTCAATGCCGAAGGAATATTGAGCATAAAAAGGGCGCGCAGTTCCTGCTCGTCGAAACCGGTCAGGCTGGTGCGATAGCTGTCGAGCAGTTCACAGCCACCCCCAGGGCCGCGCTCCGCATAGACGGGCACGCCGGCGACGCTCAGGGCCTGCAAATCACGATAAACCGTGCGCTCGGAGACCTCCAGCTCTTTGGCGAGGCGTTGGGCCGTCGTACGGCCGCGCAGTTGTAACAAAAGCAGCAAAGAAAGCAAACGATCGGCGCGCATATTCTGCAAACTCCTGATAATTCCTGACAATAGATGTCAGGTACTGGATGATACCATACAGGTACACGATCCGGAACGTGCGATGAGAAAACAAAAAGGCTCTTCCTGCTGAAAACAGGAGAACCGTAAAACTTACAGCACTCGATAGGAGAAATTTTATGAGTAATGCAGACGTCCGTATTGTCAAACTTGAGCCGATGCGCGTAGCCGCAGCGCTTGGATTCGGCGCCAGCCCTGAACCGCAGGCCTGGGAGAAGTTGCAGGCCTGGATGCAGCGCCAGGGGATTACCGACCTGAAGGCACACCGTTTCTTCGGTTTCAACAACCCGAACCCCTCGCCGGGCAGCCCGAACTACGGTTACGAACAGTGGATCACTGTTGGCTTGGACGCACAAGGCGATGAAGAAGTGACAGTCAAGGATGTGCCGGGTGGCTTGTACGCGGTGATGCGCTGCCAGGGCGTGCCGAACCCGCAAGTCTGGGGCGAACTGGTGATGTGGCGTGATGGCAGCGCCTATCGCGCCGCAAACCATCAATGGCTCGAAGAGTGCCTGACGCCGGAGATGCCCGCCAGCGAGAACCGGTGGTTGTTCGACTTGTACTTGCCGGTGGCGGACGAAAAATAGACGAAGGTGAATCTGACGTCAAAGTAGACCTGCAATAGGTGCGACGCACTTCCGTATGAGCCGATTGAGCATATTTCTATACGAACTGGCACAAGCGGCTCGATCCTAACCCTGCTCTTGGTTTGTGCACTTGTGTGCCGTGCTTTTCCCGCCAGAAGCACATGGTTCTATGGGTTAGGCACTACAAAGTGCGTCGCGCCTGGCTTCTCATACAGCTTCTTGGGTCTCCGGGGCCTTGGGCGATCTGCTCCCCATGGCCCATACGGCCCACAGGATCAACAAAAAAGCGGCCGGGAAAAAGGCGCGATCAAAGGACACGGTGAGAAAGGTATGAAAATCGCTTTCGTTGGCGGATTCGACGGCAAACAGTGCGAGTGGGACGAGAACGGACGAACCTGCTACAGCGATCAACTTGACAAGTGAAGAACGGTTGGCAAGGTTTTTCCACAGGCGAAATGTGAACAGCAGAACTGCCAACACGGCGAAGATCACGGCGTTACCCCAGGTGCGAATGTCAGTGCCTTGCTGCCAGGCAAAGCTCAGGGTAGTTTTTACGGCGTCCAGGCTGAACCGGTTGCTGAGCAGCTGCGTTGCGCTTGCTTGTAAGGCACTGCCAGCTTGATCCTGGCGAATATCGTTGGCGGCAAAGATCAACCAGGCGAGCGGCAGCAGCATGGGGATCGCCCAAATGGCATAAACCACAAGTGGTTTACGCCGTTCCGTCAACTGCTGTACCGACCCTAAGGCCAGCATGGACACGCCTGCAAACAAGATGCCTTCGGGGCGTGTCCAACCGGCCAGTGCAAACAGCAGCCCAGATAAAAAAATGTCGCAACGCGCCCCGCTCTCCAGGCCACGCAAGCCCCATAAAACGCCTGATAGCAAGTAAGCGGTAAAGGTCAGGTTGGCAAAGCCTAGTGTCGCATGCAGAAATACAACCGGTATCGAAAACAGCAGCAAAACTGCTGCCAGGGCCGTGTATGTCGGCACCCCTCGTTGGCGCCAAAAACGATAAAAGCCAAATGCAATCACTGCAAGGGTCAGTGGAAAGAGCAATTTCGAGCCTGGCAGGGCGTCGCCATCTACCAGGCGAAAAACCGTAATCATCAGTGAGAGATTGAGCGGGTAGGCAAGCCCGTGCCCGCTAGTCTCTCGGGCCGCAAAAATTGTCCCTTCTCGAGCGATGATATGGCCTTTCAGGCTCCAGATGGCAATGTCGTCATAGGTAGAATAGGATCGTGTTACTGCAATGGCAGTCACGACGGTTAACAGGCCAACAGCGGTGCAAGCAAGGGCTTTTTTCAAGATGCTGGCCTGCTTCAGGCGGCGAAGAAAGCTCTCTCCGTGCCGTTCGATATCGGCCAGTAAGCGTTGGCCGCCAGTCTGTTTCCTTGCGCCAAGCTGTACAGCAGCAAGCAATAGCAGGAAGCTGATAAAGGTGCTGCCCACCGTGATCGGGACTCCCACCCAGGAGAAAACAAATATCACCCACGTGTGCAGCCCCATGCCGATGAGGATGGCAAGCGCCAAAGTCTCGGGCCATGCCTGTGAAGGGTTGTTCCACCGTAACGCAAAGACGCCCAGCAGCAGCCACCCTGTCCAAACCAATCCATCGAGCCAGGCCGCCAGCGCCAGCGGCAAACTCCTGGCTGTGCTGACCTGGTTGGTCTCCCAACCAGGGGAAACATACAAGCCCAGGTAGTAGTCCGATTCCGCCGTGTCGAAGGAGATATACTGTTTGTTGCCGGGATCCCAATCTTCCGGGGGAAAATTGCGTGTGACCGGTACAGCATGATCCGCTTTGCTCAGACAGGAAAAGCATCGGTTGCCGTAACTGTCGCAGCCGCAGGCGATGGCTTTGCGAGGCGCAAGGTAGTAAGAAAGCGTATTCTGCGCCGAGAAAGCGGCCGAACGTTCTGGCACCACGACAGCCTGTTCCTGCGGCACGTTGGTGGCGATAAACTCCATAAACTTGCTGCCCGTGCCGCCTAAAAGAAACAGGGCGCTGCGCTGCATTCCTGAGAGATCACGATTTTTCCAGGCTCGCTTCAGCCAGAGGATGGGGGAATCGCCCAATCCAAAGATGGCCTGGTGGCACACCAGGCTCAACAGAAGCACCGCAGCCCACTCGATGCGCCGGATGGTTCTCAAGATGAAAGCTCCTCGACAATCTCTGCAGCCAGGTCGTAGCGGCCGAACTGTGGCATAACGTACACCCCGCGCACCCAGGGGCGCATTTGCTCGATCGTCTCCAGTGCAATTTTAACGCCTTCATGGGGTGCGGCATTGCCGGCGCCTTCCAGCCGGCGAAGAATATCGCTCGAGATAGAAATGCCCGGTACTTCGTTGTGCAGGAACGTCGCATGGCGCACACCGTACAAGGGCATGACACCTGCCAAAACCGGCACATCCAGTGGCCCATGCAGCGTTTCGTAACGCTGCAAGAAAGTGGCCGCCGCTTCGGGCTGGTAGACGGGCTGGGTCAGCAGAAAATCTACCCCGGCCTTGACTTTACGGCGCAGGTTTTTGATTTCCCGTTCGGTATCTTGTGCGGTCAGGTTGAGCGCGCCGCCAACGAAGAAACGGGTGGGCTGGCCGATGGTGCTGCCGGCGTGATCGCGCCCGGCGTTGAAGCTTTGCTTGATCAGTTTGATCAGGCCAGACGGCACCAGATCGTAGTTATCCATCGCATCAGGATAGTCGCCGATGGCTGTGGGGTCGCCCATAACGACGAATACATTACGGATGCCCAGGGCGTGCGCGGCCAGAAGGTCCCCTTGTACGCGCAGCAGGTTGCGCCCGCGGGTCGGAAAATGCAGCACCGTCTCGATCGGTAACTGCCGTTGCACGATCTCACATACGGCCCATGGGGACATTCTCATGCGCGCCATGGGGCTGTCAGCGATATTGATCACGTCCGCACCGGCTTCGGCCAGCAGGCTGGCGCCCGCCAGCAGTTTATGGGTCGCAAGTCCGCGCGGGGGATCCATTTCCACGGCGACAACAAAGGGTGCTTTGCCGTCTTTCTGGCCTACCAGTTTTTGGGCCAACCTGGAGGAACCTTCGTCTGCGGTATTCTCGCCGGTTGGCGCAGCAGGCAGCGGTTGGGCGGTTTCTGGGGTAGAAGCCTGTGGCTGCCGGTCAAGAGCCGCGCGCATAACGGCCGTGTGTGCGGGCGTTGTGCCGCAGCAGCCGCCGATCACGTTGACGCCTGACTGGCGAAACACGGAAGCGTATTCACCAAAATATGCCGGGTTGGCCGGGTAGGCGATGCGTCCACCGATTTGTTCTGGCCAGCCGGCGTTGGGCATGGCCGAAAAATACGCCTGCGGTGCGGCCTGGCGCATTTGCCGGATGATACGGGCGATTTGCGCCGGGCCGCCAGAGCAGTTGGCGCCGATCACATCAGCGCCGGTTTCCCACAGTGCGCCGGCCACCCTGGCCGGCGAGTCGCCCAGCAGTGTGCGGTCGTCACGCGTAAAAGCCATGGATGCAACCAGCGCTACTTGTTCTGCCCCTGCAAGCTGGCGGGCGGCGGTTATTGCCTCCTGAAGTTCACGCAGGTCGGTAAACGTCTCGAAAAGGACGAGATCGACGCCGGCTGCGAGCAGTGCGGCGATTTGCTCGCTGAAGGCTGCGCGGGCTTCGGCCGGGCGCACGCGCCCGAACGGTGCCAGGCGCACGCCCAGGGGGCCGATGTCGCCGGCGATGAAAACTTCCTTGAACGCTGCTGCGATCACCCGCTGGGCCAGTTCCACGCCGGCCTGGTTGATGGCGGCGACCTGATCGTGCAGGCCGTGCGCGGCCAGCTTGTACCGGTTGGCGCCAAAGGTGTTGGTCTGAATGATGTCGGCGCCGGCATCGATGTAGCGGCGGTGCACGTCGGCGATCGACGCAGGTTTCTCCAGGTTGAGGGCGTCCAGGCAGGCATCGAAGCCGATTCCCTGGACGTGGAGCAGCGTGCCCATGGCTCCATCGGAAAGCAATGGGGTCGGTGCCTTCTGCAGCCGTGATAAAAACTTCGAAGCGCACACTGGCGTTGCCCTGAAGCCTTACCGGCTTAGCTGCTCTACCCGGCTCTCGCCGACGGTGTAGTACTTTGCATCGGGATGGTGCACGATGATGGCGGCCGTCGACTGTTCGGGGATCAACTGGTAAGCTGCGGATAGGCTCATGCCGAGTTCCTCTTCCGCAGGCAGCAGGTCGAAGACCTTGCGATGATCTGCCAGATCGGGAATGGCCGGGTAGCCCCAGGAATAACGCTTTCCCTGCCCGTTTGCCAGCCCAAGCTCGCGCCGGATATGCTGGTGCAGGTATTCGGCGGCCGCTTCGGCGGTTTGCACGGCCAGGCCGTGCAGGAAGTAGCCTTCCGAATAGTCGTCGCGCGCTTGCAGTTTCTCGAAGCGTTCGGTGGCTTCCTGGCCCACCGTCACGACCTGCAGGGCCACTATATCCATCTGCCCCGACGAGACCGGGGCGAAGTAATCGGCCAGGCAAAGATAGTCTCCGGCGGGTTGGCGCGGGAACGTCAGGCGGGTGAGTTCCTTGGGCCCGTTGCCGTTGGTAGTAGGCGCGTAGACGATCAATTCACTCCCATCGGCCTGGCAGGGCCACAGCCCGTAGACTCCCTGGGGTTGCAACCAGCCGCTGCGCAGGGCCTCGCGTTTCATTTCCGCCAGGCGGATGTCGAACTCAGCCTTGAGCTTTTCCCAGTCGGCCCCGTGGGTGTTTTTGGCCCCCCATGAAAGGCGATACAATTCATTAATATTCAAGTGTTCGAAGACCGCCTCGAGCGGCATGGTGCGCACGACCCTCGATCCAAAAGCGGCCGGTGGGGCGATGGGGGCAGGCTTGACGTTGGAGCGCTGCGCCGTTTGAACGTCGGCACGGGGCTTACTGCTGCGGCCCACCTCGCGCTCTGCTTCGGCGTCGAGCCGGGCCAGCAGATCTTCACGCTGTTGCGGGTCGATCAGCGCATCCATTGCGCTCAGGCCCTCGAAGGCGTCTTTACAGTAAAAAACGCCCGGTTCATAGGGTGTGCCGTCCTCGGTGTAGCGGATACGCCAGCCAAAGCGGCGGTTGATGGCTGCCCCACCGATCAACACCGGGAAGCTGAGCTTACGCCGTTGCAGTTCGTTGACGATCAACGGCATTTGCTTCGATGTGCTTACGAGCAGCGCCGAAAGCCCGATAGCGGTGGCGCTGCTTGCGATGGCCTCGTCGATAATGGCTTCGGCGGGCACCTGTTTGCCCAGGTCGATCACCGTGTAGCCGTTGTTGACCAGGATCGTTTTGACCAGGTTCTTACCGATGTCGTGTACGTCGCCGTAGACGGTGGCCAGCACGACCGTGCCCTTGGTGACGCCTTCCTGGCGTTCGAGATAGGTTTCCAGGTGGGCGACGGCCTTTTTCATGACTTCAGCCGATTGCAGTACGAAGGGCAGGATCAATTCACCGGCGCCGAACTTGTCACCGACTTCTTTCATGGCAGGCAGAAGGACGGTGTTGAGCGCCGTGACGGCGGCCGTGTGCCGTTCGGCCCTCACGCCCGGCGCCGCTTCCACCAAGGACAAGAGTTGCGCCCCTGCCATCGTCGGGGAAGGGCCGGCGGTGAGAGCCGCGATCAGTTCGTCAATGTCTGCCTCTACCCCATCTTTGTGCCGGTGCAAAATGCGCCAGTGCAGGCGCTCCGCTGCACTCATCCCTGCGGTGGGATCGGCAGCCTGGACGGTGGGGCCTTGCGTGCCCGCACGAGCCTCGAAATGCTCGATGTAGCGTTGCAGCGCATCCGGGCGGCGGTTGAAGATCAGGTCTTCGGCCAACTGGCGCTCTTCGGCAGGAATGTCGGCATAAGGGATGGCGTGCTGGGGGTTGACGATGGCCATGTCCAACCCGGCCCGAACGGCGTGGTAGAGCATGACCGTGTTGAGCGTTGGCCGGGCATGGGTGGCCAACCCAAACGAAAGGTTGCTGACGCCCAGGGATGTCAGCACGCCGGGCAGGGCCGCCTTGATCTGGCGGATGCCCTCGATGGTCTCGATGGCGCTGTTGGCATATTCGGCTTCGCCGGTGGCCAGGGTGAACGTGAGGGCGTCGAAGACCAAGTCCGCAGGGCGCAATCCATGCTCGTTCACAGCGATCTCGTAGATGCGCCGGGCCACTTCCTGCTTGCGTTTGGCGCTGAGTGCCATCCCTTTTTCATCAATCGTCATGCACATGACGGCGGCATTGTATTTCTTGGCCAGGGCGAAAACTTTGTCGGCTTTGGCGCGGCCGCTTTCCAGGTGCGTCGAGTTGATCAGGCAGCGCCCAGGAGCCGTTTGTAGGGCCGTTTCGACCACGTCCAGTTCGGTCGAGTCGATCACCAGCGGTGTTTCGACGCCCGAAGCCAGCTTTTTGACCACGCTGCGCATGAGTTCGCGTTCATCGGGCCGTTCGGTGACAGCGGTGGAAATATCCAGCGCGTGTGCGCCAAAGTCCACCTGCTGGCGCGCTACCTGCAGGATGGCATCGTAGTCTTCGTTGAGCAGCATCTTTTTGAAGACGCGGCTGCCTTGGGCGCTGCAACGTTCGCCGATCAGGAAGGGCGGTGGCTCCTGCTGCATGGCCACGGCGCGCGTGGCCGACGCCAGGTAGGGGGCGCGGCTTTGCGGGCGGGGCGGGTGCGGATGCCCGCCAACCTTTTCGACCAGGGCTTTGATGTGCGCCGGCGTCGTGCCGCAGCAGCCGCCGACCATGCTGACGTTGTGCTTTTCGACGAACCCGGCCAATGCCTCGGCAAAGGGTTCTGGTTCCAACGGGTAGACGGCTTCGCCGTCCACGTTGAGCGGCAGGCCGGCATTGGGCACGCAGGAGATCGGCAGGGCGGCATTCTCTCCGAGGTAAGCGATCGGGCCGCGCATGTGCTCCGGCCCGGTGGAGCAGTTCATGCCCACCACATCGATTTCCAGCTTTTCGAGAATGGTCAATGCGGCAGCGATATCGGTGCCCAGCAACATGCGGCCGGTGGTGTCGAGCGTGACCTGGGCCTGGATGGGTACGTAAATACCCGTCTCGGCAAAGGCTTTGTGCAGGCCGGTAACGGCGGCGCGCAGTTCGAGAATGTCTTGCGATGTTTCCAAGATCAAGAAGTCGCAGCCCCCTTCCAACAGGCCAACGGCCTGTTCGCGGAATACGTCGACGATCTCTTCGAAGGTGATGTTCGAGAGCGCCGGGTCGTCGGAGGACGGCAACATTCCACTGGGACCGATATCGCCGGCTACGAAGCGCGGCTTTGCAGGGGTGCTGTACCGGTCGGCAATGCGGCGGGTGAGTTGGGCGGCGGCGCGATTGATTTCGATCACGCGATGCTGCAAACCATAATCCCGCAGGGTGATGCGGTTGGAACGGAAGGTGGCCGTGTCGACAATATCGCTGCCGGCTTCGTAAAAGGCCGCCGTGACTTCCTCGATGACATCAGGTTTGCTAATGACGAGATAATCGTTGCAGCCCCACAGTTTTTCACCGCCAAAATCGGCTGCGCTTAGCCGGTAACGTTGAATGTTGGTGCCTAAAGCCCCCGACAAGACAAGCACGCGCTCGGCTAGTGCGTCGAGGTAACGACGATTGGTGTAGGTTCGCATAAAAGGTTTACTCCTGGTTGGTTTTCAACAAGTAAAAGAGCATGTCCTGCTCCGGTGTTTGTATATTGAAATGTTGGTTCAACAGCGCCAGGATTTGTGCCCGGTGATCGGTGGTATGGTTGGCCACGTGCAGCAACACCTGCCACAGCGGTTGGTCGGCAGATAGGTTGCGGTTGGGAAGTTCCCAATGCACGACCCGATCCAGCTTTTCTTCGCTAAGTGTGAGCAAGTATGCCCGCACTTGCGTGCGCCCTGCGTTCCATGCGCTGCGGGCAGACTGGCGTGTCGGATAATCGGCAAAATTTGGATGTGCCGTAAGGGGGCGTCCTTCGAAACGTTCTATCCAGCGCTGTGTAGCGCTCATCGTATGTAGCACCTGCCCCCGGATCGAGCCTGTGGAATACCTGATCGACTGCGCAAATTGTGCATCGGTTAATTGCATAATACACTCCCAGATGTGCTCGAAAGCCCAGTAGTGATATTCGAAAAAGGTGCGAACTTCAGCTGGCCTCATTTCAATTCCCTTTCTTGGAAAGCAAAACCGCCTCCTGGAAAACGAGAGGCGGCACGGTGCAGGGCGTGTCATCGCTCATCTTCCAGATGAATCTGGGAAGCCTGAATCTGGCTTTCCAGGTCACTGCCGGAGTTGGCACCTTCTACGGGTCAGGTAGGGGTTGCCGAGGCTTCATCGGGCCGGTCCCTCAGCCTCTCTGGATGAGTGTGCATTATAACGGTTCAGTCGAACGACTGTATGAACGGAGGTCTTCCATAAAAAGTTCTTGCGAACGGGCGAGAGTTTATCATAGGGGACTAAACTTGTCAAATTTCCCCTCTCACCCAACCTTTAACCTTGATTCATGCTGGTTTTACTTGCAGCGCTATAATGAAGATCAGCATTCTCCTCTTGCGACTACCCGGTAATGTGCCAGGCCCACATTACCGGGTAGTTCCTTAAAGCTGTTTGGTGCGCACCGGCAAGGCGACGTAGAATTTGCTGCCGGGGCATTTTTCTTCATCGTGGCCGGGGCTTTCGACCCAGATGCGCCCGCCATGCGCTTCGACGATGCCGCGGGCGATGGTCAGGCCTAGGCCCGGCCCGCCGCCCTTGAACTTGGTCTTGCCGCTAGAATGCAGGGCGATCTCGCCGGTCTGGTAAAACTTGACGAAGATCAAATCGTGATACTCCGGGTCGATGCCGATGCCGGTGTCGCTGACGACGATTTCGACGCCTTCCGTCGACAGGCTTTGCTCGCCGGCGGCGAGTTTGCGCCCGCTGATCGAAACGCTGCCGCCATCGGGGGTGTATTTGATGGCATTGACCAGTAAGTGGTAGAAGACTTTGCGCAGTGCTTCCGGGTCGCCCTGGATGGGAGGCAGCTCTTGCAGGCTTTGCATGCTGACCTGAATCTGCCGGTCGGCGGCTGCATCTTTCAGGCTGGTGCAGATGATGCGCAGAAGCACATCCATCGAAACTTCGTTGACGCTCAAATTAAGCGTGCTGTTGTCGATCATAGCGATGTCGAGCATACCGTCGACAATCTCGTGAAAGCGCATGATGCCGTTGTGAATGCCGCTGACCAATTTTTGATAGTACGAGTTATCTTTGATCGTCGGATCGTCTTGCAGCATTTCGGTATAGCCGCGCATGACGGTCAGGGGGGTGCGTAGTTCGTGGGACGCAATGGCGATGAAATCGCTCTTGGCGCGATCCAGTTTTTCGAGTTGGGTGTTGGCCCGGGCGAGCTGGCGGTTGGATTGGTCCATGGCGGCATACGCCCGCCGGAAATCGTTGTTGACGCGCATCAGGCTGTCGACCAGCCGCGCGTTCTGCAGCGCCACGGCGGTCTGATCGGCGAGGATGCGCACCAAAAGCAGGTCTTCGTCGAGGTAAGCCTGCCCCGAGGTTTTGGCTCCCAAGGCGAGCAGGCCGATCCAGTCGTCCTTGGCATAGATTGGGATGTAAATGTTGACATCCAGGGCAGCAAACCACAGGCGTTCGTTCTCCGGCAGTTCTGCAAACTCGGGGTTGAAATCCAACGCATACTGCGTCAACGTTTGGCGGGCCTGGGTGAAGTACTCGGCAATCGGGCTGTTGGTATTCAGAAAACCGTCTTCCGGCGCCGGGATGCCCATGCCGGTGTTGCCCTTGAGCCGGTATCCGTTCAGTTCGCCCAACTGCTCGCGGAATACCAGGAGCAGAATCCCGCGCTGGACCTCGATTGCCTCGCTGATCAAGCCGATCGCCACGCTTGCCAGGCGTTGGGGATCGAGAATATTGCTGATGCTCAGGCTGTATTCGCGGATGATGCGATTGGTGTCGAAAGCCGCACCGGGAAGCACCCGCTCTACCAGGCGTTGGGCAAGTTTCCAGAGCGCCTGGAAAAAGATGACGAACAAGACCAGCAGGAGCAGGCCGGGAAACCAGTCGGGGGTCGCAAGCTGTAAGCTTGGAATGGATGCGATCGTTGCCCAGATCAGCGCATAGGTTCCCAGAACGATCAGGCCAACGATCAGCGTGGTGACGACGTGCCGCATCAGGCCTAAAAAGTCCATGATTTGTGCGGCCGTAACCACGTAGACGAGTAGCTGAATTCCCAGGAATACCAGAATATTCGCCCAGGCGGGCTGGTTGAAGTAGGCCAGCACCTGACCGAGCACAATCAACAATAAAATGCCGGCCCAGTAGAGCATTTGCCGTTTGCTGAAAGCCAGTGTGGTCTTACGGATCACCCGGATGACGTACCAGGAAGACGCAAGGGTAAAAAACACCCAGCCCGCGAGCTGCGCCCACTTTGCCAGCGTCGGCTGCGTCAGCGTAAGGATGATCGATACAAGCAGCCAGGCGCCTCCGAAGGCCCACCAGAAGATTGCCCTGGAACGCGAACTGACCGAAAGCGAAACACGGAACTGTTGCAAGAGCAGTACGGAGACGGCCATGAACCCATAGAGAAGCAACCCGGTCCAGTGGACGCTTACCACGCTGGCCGCCTGAAGCAGATTTGTAAACCCCAAGACGATCACCATGGCCAGCAGCAGACGGAAATCCCTGCCCTTGACCTGCTGGCGTGTAAAGACGAAACCACCTGTTAGCAGGTAGATAATGCCAAACAGTATGAAGGAACCGATCATCCAGGTTTGCAAAGTGTGCTCCTGACTCGCTGCTGCGGAATCTGAGGGCTTGTGCTACAGAGGTTTTGGACTTAAAGGTAGGGCCACATGGAAGTGACTCCCCGGACACGTCTCCTCGTTGTAACCGGGGCTTTCGGCCCATATTCGCCCGCCGTGTGCGGAAACTATCCCGCGGGCAATTGCCAGTCCCAGCCCAGGCCCGCCACCCTTGAATTTGCTCTTTCCTGAAGAGTGAAGGGCTACCTCGCCGGTTTGATAAAATTTGGCAAAGATCAGGTCGGCAAGGTTGGCGTCGATGCCGATCCCGGTATCGCTGACGATAACCTCTATGCCGCCATCGTCCATGCCCAATTCACCAGGCGCAAGTGTTCGTCCGGATAAGGTAATTTTACCTCCATCGGGCGTATACTTGATGGCGTTAATGATCAAATGGTAGAACACTTTACGCAGGCCTTCGAGATCTCCTGCGATGGATGGCATGGGTTGGAAATCCTCGACCAGTTCGATATGGCGTTCTTCGATGGCCGGCATCAACCCATCGTAGACGAACCGGAGCAGTACGGGCATCAAAAACGGGGAAGGATGCAGTTGCAACTCGCGGTTATCGATGCGGGCAACATCGAGCATACTCTCGATGATCTCGTGCAGCCGGTTTGAGCCTGATTCGATGCCCTGGATCATGGGGAAAACGGCCGGGTTCTCGCGCACTTGAGGGTTTTCCAGCAGCATCTGGGCATAACCTTTGAGCAGCGTCATGGGCGTGCGTAGTTCATGGGATGCGATGCTAATGAACTTTGATTTGGCCTGGTCGAGATGTTCGAGCCGATCGTATGCCGACTGCAAGGCTTCGGTACGCTGTTGGACGATGCACTCGAGGTCCTGGTTGAAGCGCTTGATTTGCTCGTAAAGGCGGGCATTGTGCAGCGCAACGGCGGCCTGTCCTGCAAAGGTGGCCGCCAGGGTGATTTCTTCGTTCTGATAAGCCTGTAAGTTCTTGCGGGCCAGGGAGAGCATGCCGATGACTTCGTTGGCGTGTACGAGCGGAATGCCCAACCAGGAACGGGTGATGAGGGTGCCGTCCATTTGCGTCCAGTCTGGGCGTTCGGTAACGTCGGCGATGGATAGCGGCTGGCGTGTGCGATAGATTTCGTCGAAAACATCCCCCTCGTCGACGGCGATCGGGCGATGTAAAAACTCATCAGGAAAGCCGCGGGCGGCCAGGATTTCCAACGCAGAGCCATCCTCGCGGCGCAGCAGCAGGGCGGCCCGGTCGCAGTAGACGATCGCTGCCAGGTGTTGGAGGATTAATTGCAGCACGCGGGATAGTTCCAGGGTGCCGGATAGAACCCGCCCGATTTCATAGAGGTTTTCTGCCAGTTGGCGGCTGGCACGTTCGCGCTGGTAGAGCGAAGCGTTGTTGATGGCCGTTGCGACCTGATCGGCTAGCAGTTGGAGAAAGGGCACGTCGTCCTCTTGGAAGGCGGCCACGTGATCGCTTTCCATCTCCAGCACCCCCAACAGACGATTGCCCATCTCGAGTGGAATGGCCAGCACCGAGCGAATGTGGCTGTTTTCCTCCAGTGGGGTGTAGCGAGCATCGTTCAAAACGTCGTTGATTCGTACCGGGCGACGGATCCCGGCGGCCCAGCCGACGATCCCACGATCCCCTACCTTTACCTGGTATCCCTCGGTAACCAGCTTGTGCCCTACCGGCCCGGTGCCGGCGCGGCAAACCACGTGCAGCCCCGGCTCGTCCAGCAAAAAAATGCCGACAAAGGTATAAGAAAAACGCAACTGGATCAGATCGGCTACGTTCGCCAGCAGCGTATCCAGATCGAGAATGGATGTGATGCTCTGCCCGACGGCCATGCTGGTTGCCAGCGAACGCTGCGCTTCTTCGGTGGTCTTGAGTACATTTTCCAGTTCGATCTTGTAGCCGGCATCTCGAATGCGAAAGCGTTCCAGGCGCAGCGCCGAGCGGACGCGCACCGTGTAAATGATGAACGCCAGCACCGTCGCTGCAAACATGGCGAACGCATAGTTCGGCCATTCTGCCGCATCCGGCAGGGTCGAAAAGGCGATGCCCCACATCCCCCAGGCGGCGAGCACCAGAACTGCAAACCAGGGTGTCGAAAGGAAGATCGAACCGATCCCAATGATGAAAAGCAGGAAATAGGTCGTCTGGTATTCATCTTTTACCAGGTACATGTGGATGCTGGGGTTGACGAGCAGCAGCAAGGCCATCAGTGCTGCCAGCGGGTGCGCCCACTGTGCATCGATGCGACGGGAATGAAGATAGGCATACACTCCCAGCATCGAAGCCGACGTCAGCCCGGCGATCAGCATCATGACGGCGCGCACTTCTGCGGGTAACACGACCAGGTGGCTGATCGCAAAGAAACCGCACAGTCCCCCGATACCCCCGGCAACCGGGCGCAGCGTTTCTGCCATTACCTGATCGAGGGCGTTGTTTAACAACGCAGGCGAGATCGCTGGCCCATGACTGCTGGTGATGGGTTTGGTTGGCGTGCCGTCCACGCTGGGGCGGTTCATGCCTTAAGTCTACTCCGTTTTACGTAGGATGGGAAACCGCCGTCAGCGGCCAGTTGGGTAAGACGTCGATGCCCAGTTCGTCACGCTGGCCGGCGAGAAAACGATGGTATCCGGCGGCAGCGATCATGGCCGCATTGTCGGTACACAACCACAAAGGCGGAATGTGGCAGGGAATGCCGAGGGCCTGCGCCCTCATCTGCATCGACTGGCGCAGGGCTTTGTTGGCCGAAACGCCTCCTGCAACGAGAATCGCCCGGGCTTCGTATTCTTGGACGGCCCTGATCGTCTTCGTCACCAGCACATCGACCACCGCCGCCTGAAAGCTGGCCGCCAGATTGGCCACGGGCAGTGGATCGACCACGCCTTCCAGGGCGCGCACTTGGCGTAGAACCGCCGTTTTCAGGCCGCTGAACGAGAAATCCGCAGTGCCTTCGAGCCAGGCGCGCGGAAACTCGTAGGCAAACGGGTCACCTTCGTCGGCGGCTTTTTGTACCGAAGGCCCGCCGGGATAGGGCAGGCCCAGTAAACGCGCCACTTTGTCGAACGCTTCTCCGGCTGCATCGTCCAACGTCGTGCCCAGGCGTTTGTACTGGAGATGGCCATGGACCAGGATGAGTTCGGTGTGCCCGCCGGAGACGATCATGGCGATCAAGGGAAATTGCGGTTCCGGCGTCGGAATGGTGTCGGCTTTGTAAAGCCAGGCCGAGTAGAGATGGCCCTCGAGGTGGTTGACGCCGACCAGGGGTTTACCCAAGGCCAGCGCCAGGCCCTTGGCCATGTTAACGCCGACGACCAGCGAACCGGGCAGCCCAGGGCCACGCGTGACGGCGACAGCGTCCACATCGTTCAGGCTGAGATGCGCCTGCTGCAGGGCCTCGTCGACGATCGTGTAAACGGTGCGAATGTGTTGGCGCGAGGCCACTTCAGGAAAAACGCCGCCATACTTGGCGTGTAACTCGACCTGGGTTGCAACGACGTTCGAAAGGATCACGCGGCCGTTTTCCACCACCGAAGCGGCGGTTTCGTCACATGAAGATTCGATCGCCAGCACACGAATGGGCGCTTGTTGCAGGACATGGGTTGCTTGTGTTTCTTCACGCATCATCATAACCTTCAGTGAACGGCTTCGAACTTTTACTTCACCGGGATCAGCAATTCCATCGGATAGTCTACCAGCACCTCTGCTGTGCCATCTGGACGCATCCAGACCGTATCTTCCAGGCGCACGCCCAGCTTACGGGCGGGATAATACAACCCCGGTTCTACCGTAAAGACGCTGCCCGGCGCCAGGATATCGGCGCTGGTAGATGTCAGGCCCGAAAAGGGGCGCTCGTGAACGTGCAGGCCCAATCCGTGGCCTACGCTGTGGACGTATCCTTCCTGGGTTTGGGGGGCGGACTTAATCGAAGGATGGCCATGCCTTTCGAAAAACTCGCACACCTGGCGCTGATAATTCTTGAAGGGTGTGTTCATCCGCAGGGCGTTGATGGTCAGTTGGTAAGCTTGCTGCACCTGCTCGTAGATTGCCAGGGCTTCGTCGGGAGCGTATCCCAGGCACCAGGTGCGGGTGAAATCATAGAAATAACCGCCACCTGCTTCGCATGGAAAGATATCGAAAACGATCGTTTGCCCCAGGCGTAGCGCAGCTTCATCGTTTCCTGTGCTGTGAGGAATGGCGGCATCGTAACCCTGGGCGAAGATGGTCCCTTCGGGGTTTTCGGCGCCTCGTTCGGCCAGCCACAGGTTGATCAGGCGTTTTACAGCGCCGATCGTTACCGGGATGCCGTCTTTTCCGACCAGCACGCCGTCTTGGGCCTGTTGCGAGGCCAGGAAATCGGCTACCTGTCCGACCACGGCCGTCGTAACCTTTCCCATCTGGCGGATGCGGGCGATTTCGGCCTCGTCTTTTGTCATCATGGCCTCGAACAAGAGCGTATCGCCCACTTCCCCGGTGAGGGTCAACTCGGGCATGATGCGCTGCAGAGTCGAGAAAATCGCGAAGGATGCGCCCACATCGTTCTGCCCATAAAGCGTCACACGGCCGGATGTGACCCCCGCATCGGTGAGCATTTGTTTGTAACGCAGGGCGGTGGCTTCGATCGGGTTGCCGCTGCACGCTTTGAGCAACTCGTGATACTTGTAGTCATCCAGATTCTTCGTCGCCAGGCCGGTGCGGGCGGCTTCGTCCCGCTCCATGGGGCGGTAAAACAAAACCGGCGCGGCGCCACGCTTCTGGATCAAATCGGCTTGGGTCAGGTGCCCGCCCCCGGTGAGATAAACCATCGGTGGGTTGTGTTGGCCCGGACCGGTGACCAGGATGGCATCCAGGTTGCGAGAAGCGAGGAGATCGTTAAGTTGCTGTTTCATCGTTGGGGTAGGGGGGGGCAGAAGTTTAAGGATACTTTGTTTACCAAATATACCATGAAAAGCAAATCCCCCTGGCGTGGGAAAGCAAAACGGGCACGACCGTATACATCGTCATGCCCGTTTGATTGTTTCTGCGCCGGAGTGGAAAGGTGTTTACTTCTCCCCAAGCGACTGCACGCTGCCGACGCCGTCCACGCGTTTTTCCACGTCTGGATGGCCGTAGTAAGCAATGCTGCCTGCGCCCGAGATGCGGGCAGAAAGGCTGCCGGTTACCCAGGCCGTGATCTTGCCAAGGCCCGAGATATTGAGTTCGGCCTGCCGGCATTCCAGGTCCTCCGCTTCGAGGTTGCCTGCACCGTTGATGGCGCTTTCCAGCTCATCGCTCTGCCCGGCCGCCCGAACCCAACCGGAGCCATCGATCTCGATGGCAAGGCGTTTGCTCTGCAATGCTTCCAGCGTGATGCCGCCAGCCCCGGCCACGACAATTTTCAAGGATTTCGTATCCAGCGCTTTGACAACAATATTGCCGGCGCCATCCAGGTAGAGCGCCGAGAGATCGGTGACCACCAGCCGGTATTCGATGCCCTGCCTGGGCTGTACGTTGTAGCCGCGCTTGACTCCCAGTACCAATTCTTCGGCGCGCACATCCGAGGTCAGATAGGGCAGCAGGTTTTCGTCTGCCAGGATGTCCAGCGAGATCTTTTCCCCTTGTTCGACGATCAGCTTGCCGACTCCTTCCAGGCGGATGCGTTCGAAACCCTCGACTTCACGGCTTTCCTCGCCTTGCGTTCCAGAGCCGATGATGGTTTCGTTCGCCAGGCTGTTGTATGGGCCGTTGATGGAAGCCCAGGTGGGCAGATGATCGATGCCCAACTGCGGGCCGAAAAATGCGGCCGCAAAAAGCGCTGCCACCACCAGGATGCCCATCAAGGCCCCGGCCCAGGCGGCACGCTTCCCAAAAATGATCTGCACACCGGCAGCGATCAACAGCAGCGGCCACAGGTTGAGCAAGGCGAGCAGCTGCATGCCCGGGATTACGTTCATCATCGCCAGGGCAGCCAGTGCGCCGATGCCCATCAACAGGATCGGGCCGAACAGGCCGTACCGGTATGCCTGATCGGGTTCACGAAGGATGCGAACCAGGTTTGTGAGCAACTGCAACAGGCCGAGAAGGCCCAGCAGAATCGGCCACACCAGGCTGTAACCACGGCCTGAAACGCCGCTCACCGAGAAGATGAATTCCATGATGATGCCGAAGATCAGGAACAGCGTCAGGCCCGTGCGGATTGTATCGATGCCGTCGCGGCGCAGCTTTGGCTGCCGGCTCCAGATTCCCTGGATGGTCACACCGACCCCAACGGCCACGATGATCAAGGCCCAGGCGTACGACCAGGCCTCCCACACGTTGAAAATATTCTGAACGAGCAAGATGGTGCCCACCGTGCTGATGATGCTGCCAGGAATGGCCAGGCCTGCTGCGCTCCGCCCACCCAGCAGCATGGCGACGAAAAAGGCTGCCCCCACGCCAACGATAAAGAGCGGCCAGGCTTCGCCCCAGTTCAGCCAACGCAGGGTTTGCCCGGCGAACATCAGCACGCCAATCAGGATCAACAACACGCCCCAGACCAGGCCGCTTCGATTACGAGATTCGTTCATAACTTTCTCCTTCTGCTGTTTCTTCATGATAGCGTAGTATACGCCGGCAGGGGCAAAAGTTCTCAAGCTTTATGGATAGTTTTCTCCTGTCCAGGTGGATGGTGGCGAATCAAAACAACGAGCGTTTTGGCAGCAGACCGACAAAACGCTCGTTGTTGTGCGGTGTCTCAGGCCGCCCAAAGCCGGGCGATGGCTGAGCGGGTACGCCCTGTCTTCTTTCCACGCCTTTACGGCAGCAGCTTGGCTGTCAGCTTGATCTCCGCACCGGCCAGCACCTTCGAAACAGGACAACCCGCTTTGGCCGCTGCGGCGTGTTCCTGAAAGGCCGCATTCTCCAGGCCGGGAACGACGGCTTCGGTGACCAGCTCGATCAAGCTGATCGTCGGGCCTTCGGTGAGGTGGACGCTTGCCGTGGTGTGGATACGTGTGGGGGTAAAGCCGGCTTTTGTCAGCAGCGCCGAGAGAAACATCGAATAACAGCCGGCGTGTGCCGCGCCGAGCAACGCTTCGGGGTTGGTGCCGGCGCCATTTTCGAAGCGAGAAGCGTAAGTGAACGGGCCTTCATAGGCTCCATTGCCGACCTTTATGGTGCCGGCGCCCTCTTTGAGCGTTCCTTCCCATTCTGCAGAGGATGTACGAACAGACATAGTCAGATTTCCTTTCACTGTTGACATGTGTGGTGCATGCCAACTGGTTTATTGCTAATTTTTATCATATTTATCATATTATCACATGGGTCGCCTGATGCGTCAACCGCCTCTTGACAAATTGATATAAACACTGTATATTTACACAGTAAATATACAGTGTTTATATGGGGTTTGCCGAAATTCCGCTTGTGCGCGGTTGGGCAGGCCCGAAGAGCTTTTCGAAAGGATGCCTGATGGTTCGACCTCGCCGAGAAACCCACGTTGATCTGGCTGCCGACATTAAAAGAATTGCCTTTCGCCGCCTGGCGGAACTGGGCACTCAAGGGCTTTCGCTGCGCGCGATTGCACGTGAACTGAATATTACCGCCCCGGCCATCTACAATTATTTTCCCCGCCTGGAAGACTTGATCACGGCGCTGATTGTGGATGCTTTCACAGCTTTGGGTGACGCATTGGTTGCCGGGCGTGATGCCGTTGCCGCCAGCGACCTGGTGCAGCGGCTGCGCGCGACGGGCCTGGCTTACCGCCGCTGGGCTATCGAGCATCCCGAGCAGTACAACCTGATCTTCGGCACGCCGATCCCGGGCTACGAAGCGCCCATCGCAATCACCCAGCCGGCGGCGGCGCGTGGCCTCGATATCCTGGTTGCGGCGCTGGACGACGCGCACCGGGCCGGGCAGTTGCAACTCGACGCCGATCTGCTCGCCGCAACCCCCGGCCTGTTGGAGGAGATTGACGCCTGGCGGCAGGCCGATGGAAACGCTGCCGACCCGCGTATTCATTACCTGGCGCTGGCCGTTTGGACGCGCGTGCACGGCTTCGTCTCACTCGAACTCGGGCGCCAATTCCCTGCTGCCCTTCAGGATACCGGCGCCATTTTTCGCCTGGAATTGGAACGCATTCTGGCCGAGTGTGGCTTGAAAGGAAGCGCCTGATGAAGCGGCGTGCTTTCTTGAAGGTTGCCGGTTTGAGCCTGTTAGCCGTCGCCGGGGGCGTCGTTTACCGGGCGGGGGATCAGGGTGTCTTCCATACGGGGCAGGGCCAGGCGTATAAGCCGTGGCAGGATTGGGACTCACGGGATGGTGGTGGCGTTCTGTCGCTGGTACGGGCGGCGGTCCTGGCGGCCAGCCCTCACAACACGCAGCCCTGGTTGTTCCGCCTGGCTGCCAGTACAGTCGACTTGCACGCCGATCCCGGCCGTAACCTCGGCACGGTGGACCGGTTCCGCCGTGAAATGTACCTGGGGTTGGGATGTGCGCTGGAAAACTTGGCCCTGGCCGCTTCGGCCCGCGGCTGGCAGCCCGATATCCAATGCGTGCCCGATCCGGGCGATAGAACCTGGGCCGCCCGTATTGCCCTTACGCCGGGAAAGGCAAGCCCATCCCTGTTATACCCTGCCATCCCGCACCGTTGCACCAACCGCGCCGCGTATGCAGCCAGTGATTTGCCCGCCGGGGTGTATGATGCCATGCAGCGCCTGATCGGCGCAGATGAGCGTGTGCGCTTGGTCTGGCTGCGTGGCAAGCAGGCGAGCCGTTTCGGCGAACTGACGTATGCGGCCACGGAAGCCTTCGGCGCCGATGCGGCGCAATCGGCCGACAGCGGGCGCTGGTTTCGCCACGACTGGGACGATATCCAGGCCCGGTGCGATGGCTTGACCCTCGATGCACAGGCTTCTCCGCCGCTGCTGACGACGCTCGGCAAGCTGCTCCCGCCGCTTTCCGACGAGCAAAACCATCAGTATTGGCTGAGGGCCACACGCGCTCAAATGACTCATTCGGCGGCTTTCGGCATCTTGGCCGTCCCGGATGCATCCGACCATACATCCCACCTGCAAGCCGGGAGGGTCTACCAACGCTTTCATTTGTGGGCGGTGACCCAGGGCCTGGCGATGCATCCGGTCAACCAAATCGTCGAACGAGCGGAGCGTGAGGCTTCTCAAGAGCAATCCTCGATGTTTGGAGATGGATTGGCCGAACTCGTGGCCGATGCCAGTTGGCAAGGTGTATTGCTTTTTCGTATCGGATATCCTACCGTTGAAGCACTACCCAGCCCACGCCGGGCGGCAGAACGGGTAATTTTGCCATGAAGACGGGTTTTCCGATGCCGTGTGGCCAAAGAAACCTAAACGGTGGTGGCCGAGAGCGGCTGGCACGGATTTATACACTTGTAAAGGAATAGTTTATGACAAACACAATCCTCGTTGTTGGGGGTACCGGAATGCTGGGAGAACCGGTGGCGCGGCGCCTGGCCGCCGACGGATTCAAGGTCCGGCTGCTGGCGCGCGATCCACGGAAAGCGCGGGCAAAATTCGATGAAACGTTTGAAGTTGTGGTTGGAGATGTCGAGAAGCCGGAAACCCTGCCGGTGGCACTGCAAGGGTGTTCCGGTGTCCACGTCAACCTGGCCGGTGGGCCGACGCCGGAAAGTTACTTGCGTATCGAGGGCCAGGGCACGGCGCATGTGGCCAGGGCGGCTGCCCGGGCTGGTGTGCAGCATCTCACCTACCTTTCAGGGGCTTCAACCAGGCCGGCGCATGCCTGGTTTGCCCCCTGTAAAGGCAAGCTCGATGCTGAAGAAGCCATTCGACAGAGTGGGATTCCCTACTCGATCTTCCGGGCATCGTGGTTCTTTGAGTCGCTGCCCCTGTTTGTGCAAGGTAAGCAGGCGATTTTGATTGGCAAGCAGCCCAACCCCGTGCACTGGCTTGCTGCCGACGACTATGCCCGTATGGTCTCGGCGGCTTACCAAAAAAGCGAAGCGGCGAAACAGACTTTCTTCCTCTACGGCCCAGAAGCGATGCCGATGCTCGAAGCGCTCAAGCGCTATTGTGCGGCAGTACGGCCGGATGTCAAAGCCCGCCGCTTGCCGATCGGATTGGTGCGGCTGGCGGCAAAGCTGGCAGGTGATGCCCGGTTGGCAGATGTGACCGATTTTCTGGCCTACTACGAAAAGGTTCACGAGCAAGATGATCCCACGCCGGCCAATCGTATTCTGGGTGCGCCTGCCATCACCCTGGAGCAGTGGTGCGCGGCCCGGTCTTGATGCTTTTGGTCGTGAAGTGATCGAACAAACGCAAAGAGTATCTTCTCAAAAAAGAAGGGGAAAGCGGTGGGCGATGATCAGCGTGGTGCAGCTCTGGAGCAGCTTTTCCGGCGCTTGTTGGCGATCTGCTCGCATTCGGAATCCAGGGCGGATGTGGCTTCATCGAGCAGCAGCATGGGCGCCTCTTTCAGGAAGGTGCAGGCCATAGCGATGCGCTAACGCGAAGGCCGCTTTTCGGCTACAATGTGCGCAGTGGAGAAAACGAGTATGCGTGCCCGATCGGTTCAGGTAGACGTTTGTGATCTGTACGAGCGATTCGGCGCGCCTGTCGTTGCCGGCCTGGACTGTGGCGAGAAGTGCGTGCCTTTCAATCCCAGCGGCAAGCCTTTCTGCTGCGATATCTGCCACGCCGTCCCGGCGGTGCACCGCCAGGAGTGGGCCTACTTGCGGCAGCACACGGCGCTATGGCATCCCTGGCGGGGCGATGAATGCGAATTGTCTCCGGAGGAGCGGCGCGCTTTACGGGCCCAGACCCCGGCGCACATGCTGCTGCTGGCCTGTGAGGGGCCGGCGCACTGCCAGCGTGCCTACCGGGCGTTGAGCTGCCGCCAGTTTCCCTTTTTCCCTTATATCAGTTCCGACTTGCGTTTTCTGGGCCTGGCGTATGCGTGGGATTTCGAGCCGGTGTGCTGGGTGATCAGCCATCTCGAATGCGTTTCGGCGCGCTACCGGCAGGAATTTGTGCGCCTGTACGACGATTTGCTGGCGCAGTGGCCGGCCGAACTGAAGAGCTATGCCCTCTATTCCGACGAGATGCGTGCCGTGTTTGCTGTGCAAAGGCGGCGCATCCCACTGCTGCACCGTGACGGCGGGTACTGCCTGCTCAGCCCCGTGAACGAGCGCCTGTACCGCCTGGCGGCCGACCGGTTGCCTAAGTTTGGGGTTTATCGGGATGCTTTTTTAACCATCCCTTGACAGATTATTTTGCGCTTGATATAGTTAAGTTCACTTAATTAATACAAGGGATTAATTTTTTTATTCTCGTGAGGAAATCGTTAAGCGCCATCCTTCAAGAATGGACCGAGGTGTTCATGCGCCGTTCCATGCGCGATTTCAAGCGCTTCATGGACGAGAACGGCCTTTCGCCTTCGCAGGTCAGCGCGCTCATGCGGCTGCACCATCGTGGCAGTTGCGGTGTCTCGCAAATTGGTGAAGATACCGGCATCACGAGCGCCGCTGCCAGCCAGATGATGGAACGGCTCTTCCAGATGGGCCTGATCGAGCGCGCCGAAAGCCCCGAGGATCGGCGCGCCAAGCAGCTCACCCTGACGCCCAAGGGGCACAGCCTTGTCCAAGAAGGCATCAAGGTCCGCCTTTCATGGATAGAGAAACTCGTTTTTGGCCTTACCCCCGAACAGCAGGAGCAAATCGGAGAAGCCTTGATGGCGCTGACCGAGGCAGCCAGGCAGCTCGAACAGGGGCAGGATCGTGAGTCCGCGCGTTGATGTAAAACAAAAATCAGGGGTAACTTCTCAATTGAATCGAAAGTGGCTCTTCCGCCTTTGGTGAGAAATGTCCCTAATTTGGGTATGCCTCGCGTTGATAACCTGGAGAGCATTTAAGTTACCCGATAGGGATAGGAGACGTGTATGGCTGAGATACTGAAAGCAAAAGTGGCGGTGATTACCGGCGGCACGCGTGGGTTGGGGCTGGCCATCGCCCAGGTGTATGCGCGTGAGGGTGCCTCTGTGGTGGTCGCTTCACGTTCGGCTGCTTCGGTGACGGCGGCCGTCCGCCAGCTCAACGAGCAGGGCGGGCGCGCTACAGGGGCTGCCTGCGATGTGGCCGATCTCGCGCAGGTGGAAGCGATAGCCCGCCTGGCGATCGAAACCTTTGGCGGCCTGGACATCTGGGTCAACAATGCTGGCATCTCGGCCGCTTATGGGCCTACGGCACACATCCCTGTGGAGCACTTTGCCGGGACGATCGAGACCAATATTTACGGCACCTATCACGGTTCGATGGTTGCGCTGCGCCGTTTCTTGCCGCAGAAGCGCGGCAAGTTGATCAACTTACTGGGCCGTGGCGATCGAGAGCCTGTCGCCATGCAAAACGGTTATGCATCCAGTAAGGCATGGGTGCGCAACTTTACCCTGGCGCTGGCAAAAGAATACCGCGGCAGCGGGGTGGGCGTTTTCGCCTTCAACCCTGGCCTGGTGAAGACTGAAATGCTCTCTCAGGTTCATGCCCTGTCCGGTTACGAAGCAAAAGTCAGGCCCCTGGAAGCCGTGGCGCGCATGTGGGGGCACCGGCCTGATGTACCGGCCAAAAAGGCGCTCTGGTTGGCTTCAGCGGCTACGGATGGGAAAACGGGCCTGGAAGTAAACGTGCTGACGCCTGTCGTTTTCTGGCGCGGGTTGCTCCGTGAAGCGTTTTCTCGCCTGACCGGCCGTGTACCCGATGATATGAAAGTCCAAGTACACACGGTTCAACCGACGCTGAAGGTTGATTTCTAAATGAACGTGAATCTGAGTGACAAAATTGTCCTGGTTACCGGTGCCACCGCTGGGGTTGGGTTGGCAACAGCACTGGGGTTGGCCCGCATGGGAGCAACCGTGGTTGGCGTGGGGCGTGATCCGGGCCGGAGCGTCGCTGCCGCTGAACGCATCCGCCACGAAACGGGTAACCCACGGGTCGAATACCTGTTGGCCGATCTTGCGGTGCAGGCCGACGTTCGCCGCCTGGCGCAGGCGTTTCGCAGCCGGTACGATCGGTTGCATGTCTTGATCAACAACGCCGGGGGATTCTTCCTGAAGCGTCAACTCACGGCCGACGGCCTGGAAATGACCTTCGCCCTCAACCATCTGAGTTATTTTCTGTTGACCAACCTGCTGCTGGATGTAATGCAGGCCAGCGCACCGGCACGCATCGTGAACGTTTCATCCGGCGCCAATTTTGGCGGCAGAATTCATTTCGATGACCTGCAAGCAGAACGGCGCTACTCGAGCTGGGGGGCTTACAGCCAGAGCAAGCTGGCCAACGTCATGTTTACCTACGAACTGGCACGGCGGTTGCAAGATACCGGCGTTACGGCGAACTGCCTCCATCCCGGTTTCGTGGGGTCGAATTTCGCCAAGAACAACGGCCGTTTCGCCGGCTGGCTCTTACGGCTGCTCAAACCATTGACAATCACTCCCGAACAGGGTGCCCGTACGTCGCTCTACCTGGCCACTTCGCCAGATGTGGAGGGCATCACCGGTAAGTACTTCGACGATAAGCAGCGCAACGTGCCCTCGGCAAAGGTTTCTTACAGCGGAACCCAACAGAAAAGACTGTGGGAAGTCAGCGCAAGACTGGCCGGAATTGATGGATAGGATTGAACGATGGAACGCCGCGTGACAGGTGCCCGCCTTCCTGTATCACGCATCACGTTTCGCACCCGTAACCCTTCGTTAAGGAATCCCCCATGCTCCGTTTGCTTCGATACTTAAAACCTTACCTCCTGCTCGTCCTGCTCAACATTATTCTGCTGTTTATACAGGCCAATGCCGATCTGGCCCTGCCGGATTACCTTTCCAAGATCGTCAACAACGGCATTCAGCAAGGCGGCGTGGAAAATGCCGTGCCGCTTGCCATTCGCCAAAGCCGGATGGAGAGACTCTTCCTGTTTACCGGTGACGCAGAGAAAGCACTGATTCTGGAAAGTTATACGTTGGTGAACGAAGATTCACCCGAACGTGAAGCGTATGCCGGTGAATACCTGGCCCTGGCCGGCGAACCGATCTACATACGCAATGACCTGGACCAGGCGCGAATCGATGCACTCGACTCGCTGATGGCAAAGCCCCTTTTGGTGGCGCATACAATTGAGCAGGCAATGGCCGATCCAGGCAAGGCGGCGGCGATGGCCGAAGGCTCGCAGTTGGACTTATCCAAGCTGCCGCCGGGGACCGATTTGTTCGCTTTGCTGGACAAGTTGCCGGCGGAACAGCTTGCCCAGATGACGGATGCGATGAACGAAAACTTTGCCAGCCTGGGTGATAGCACGATCAGCCAGATGGCGGTGGGAGCCGTTAAGGCCGAGTACGAGGCCCTGGAGCTGGATACCGGCGAAATGCAACAGGATTATATTTTGCGCGTCGGCGGCATGATGCTGCTCGTCTCGCTCGTCGGTGGGGTGGCGATGGTGGCTTCCGGTTTCCTGTCTGCCCGTACGGCAGCCGGTCTGGCGCGCGATGTCCGACGGGATGTGTTCAAGAAAGTCGAGAGTTTCTCCAGCGCTGAGTTTGACAAATTCTCCACGGCCTCCTTGATCACACGTTCGACCAACGACGTGACACAGGTGCAGATGGTTACCTTTATGATCCTGCGCATGGTCTTCTTTGCGCCGATCATCGGCATTGGCGGCATCATCCGTGCCATGGGCAAAGGCGCCTCGATGTGGTGGATCATCGCCGTTTCGGTGATGGCCTTGCTCAGCCTGATAGCCATCGTTTTCTCGATTTCGCTGCCCAAGTTTAAGATGATGCAGTCGCTGGTCGACCGGCTCAACCTGGTGACGCGTGAGAACCTTTCGGGCATGATGGTCATTCGTGCCTTCAACAAGCAGCGCTTCGAGACGGAGCGTTTCGATCAGGCGAACCGCGACCTGACCGCGACTGGCCTGTTTATTGCCCGGGTGATGGCGACCATGTTTCCGGTGATGATGCTGCTCATGAACGGCATTTCCCTGCTGATCGTCTGGGTCGGTGCGCACCAGGTGGCCGAAGCGACCATGCAGGTGGGCGATATGATGGCCTTTATGCAGTATGCCATGCAGATCTTCTTCTCATTTATCATGCTTTCGATGATGTTCATCTTCCTGCCGCGTGCCTCAGTTTCGGGCGCTCGCATTGCCGACGTGCTGGAGACGGAACTTTCCATCGAAGACCCGTCCGTACCGCAGCCCTTCCCGCAGCCTTTCCACGGGCGGGTCGAGTTCCGTGACGTAAACTTCCGATACCCCGGCGCGGAAGAAGATGTGCTATGCGGAATCACCTTTGCGGCCGAGCCGGGGCAGACGACCGCCATCATCGGTTCGACCGGCTCTGGAAAATCGACCGTCATCAACCTGATCCCACGCTTTTACGACGTTACCGGCGGCGCAGTATATGTCGATGGGGTCGACGTTCGCCAGGTCGCACAGGCCGACTTGCGCGACAAGATCGGTTATATTCCGCAAAAAGGCCTGTTGTTCTCGGGTACCATCGAAAGCAACTTGCTGTATGCCGACAAAAACGCCAGCGCTGAGATGCTGCGCGAGGCGGCCGAGATTGCCCAGGCCGGTGAATTCATCGCCGCCAGGCCCGAAGGCATGGCGGCGGAAATCGCCCAGGGCGGCGTGAATGTCTCAGGCGGGCAAAAGCAGCGCCTGGCGATTGCCCGGGCGCTGGTCAAGAAGCCGCCGATTTACATTTTCGACGACAGTTTCTCTGCCCTGGACTATAAAACCGACGCCGCCTTGCGCCGTGCGCTCAAAGAAAAAACGGGCGGCAGCACGGTGATCATCGTCACGCAGCGCGTGGCCACGATCAAAAACGCCGATCAAATTATCGTTCTCGATGAAGGCGAAGTGGTCGGCAAAGGAAAGCATCACGAATTGCTGGAGCGTTGCGGGACCTATCGCGAAATTGCGTTCTCCCAGTTGAGCAAGGAGGAATTGGCATGATGCACAATCCAGGCAACGCACGCAGACCGGCCGGCGGGCGCCCCGGCGGTTTTGGCCCCGGCCCCGGCCGTGGCGGCCCGATGGCGATGATGAAAGGTGAGAAGGCTCGCGACTTCAAGGGCACGATACGCAGGTTGATCGAATACTTAGGTTCCTACAGGGCCTCGATCTTGTTTGTGATGTTCATCGCCGTCGGATCGACCGTTTTTGCCATCGTCGGCCCCAAAATCTTGGGGAAGGCAACCACCAAGTTGTTCGAAGGCGTCATGGATCAGATCGCCGGAACAGGTGCCGGAATCGATTTCGAGTACATCGGGCGGATCGTCTTGATCACGCTTGGCCTGTACCTGGTCTCCGCACTGTTCGGCTATATCCAGGGCTGGGTCATGGCCGGTATCTCGGCCGATATCA
Organism: Chloroflexota bacterium; assembly: GCA_049325275.1. GTDB lineage: Bacteria > Chloroflexota > Anaerolineae > Anaerolineales > UBA4823 > CAIQJJ01. The sequence goes on along the minus strand of JBMOLU010000084.1, from coordinate 251,809 downwards.
CCTATCGCTTCCGCCGTGACATTGCCGCCAAAATCAATCGCATGCCGCTCAAGTACTTCGACGGCACCAGCCACGGCGAGGTGCTGTCACGCATTACCAACGACGTGGATACCGTCAGCCAGACGCTCAACCAGAGCCTGTCGCAGATCATCACCTCGGTGACGACGGTGGTCGGCGTGCTAATCATGATGCTGACGATCAGTTGGCAGATGACGCTGGTGGCCCTGTTGATCGTGCCGCTTTCGATGGTCGTAATCGGCGCGGTGATCGGCCAATCACAGAAGTATTTCAAGCAGCAGCAGGACTATCTCGGTCACGTCAACGGGCACGTGGAGGAAATGTACGGCGGCCACGTTGTGATGAAGGCCTTCAACGGTGAGGCTGAGAGCGTAGCGCGCTTCGAGACCTTCAACGATACCCTGTTTGGTTCAGCCTGGAAGTCTCAGTTTCTTTCGGGTCTGATGATGCCGATCATGAACTTCATCGGCAACCTGGGGTATGTCGGCATCTGTATCCTGGGTGGATACCTGGCGATCAAAAACGCGATTACCGTTGGTGATATCCAGGCGTTCATCCAGTACGTGCGCTCGTTCACCCAACCGATTACGCAGATCGCCAACATTTCCAACATCTTCCAGCAGACGGCTGCGGCTGCCGAGCGCGTCTTCGAATTTCTCGGTGAAGCTGAAGAGACGCCAGATCCTGCCGAGCCTGCCCATCCCGCACAGGTCGAAGGCCGCGTCGATTTCGAGAACGTTCACTTCGGTTACAGCCCCGAAAAAATCATCATCAACGATTTTTCCTTTTACGCCGAACCCGGGCAGAAGATTGCCATTGTCGGCCCGACGGGCGCCGGCAAGACGACCATGGTCAAGCTGCTGATGCGTTTCTACGACGTCAACAGCGGTCGAATCCTATTCGACGGCCAGAACATCCAAGATTTCGCCCGCAGCGACCTGCGCTGCATGTTCGGCATGGTCTTGCAGGACACGTGGCTCTTCAACGGCACGATCATGGAAAACATCCGTTACGGGCGTGAGAATGCCACGGACGAAGAAGTCTACGCGGCCGCCCGTGCTGCCCACGTCGATCACTTCGTGCGCACGCTGCCCGATGGCTATCACTTTGTGCTCAACGAGGAGGCTTCCAACGTTTCGCAAGGGCAAAAGCAGCTCCTGACGATCGCACGGGCCATCCTGACCGACCCGACGATCCTGATTCTCGATGAAGCAACCAGCTCGGTCGATACTCGCACCGAAGTGCTTATCCAGAACGCCATGGTCAAGCTGATGGAAGGCCGCACCAGCTTCATCATTGCCCATCGCCTTTCCACCATCCGTGACGCCGACTGGATTTTGGTGATGCGCGATGGTGACATCGTCGAGCAGGGCCGGCACGAGAAATTGCTGTCGAAAGGCGGTTTCTATGCCGATCTGTACAACAGCCAGTTTGAGAATGCGCCGGTGAATTGACGCAGCAAATTCTACGTGGCGTTCCGCAGTCTTCTCCGACGGGCTGCTAGGCGAGACGCTTCCTTTCAAATGGACCAAAAGAGCTCACGATGCAGCAACGCCGTAGCGCTGCTGCATCGTGAGCGTTAAGCACTGTACGAGGGTAGTTCAAACGATTGAAAGGCTGTGCTCCTCTGCGGGAAGACGATCGTGACGGACGTACACAACCTACTTGAATGAACCGGTTCGATCGAAAAATCTATGTATAATGGGAAAGAGCAGAATTCAACGAGGAGCATTCGCCGTGACCACCAACTATTCAACCATTTCACTTGGATTTACAGACCAGGAGTTTCCGGCGGGTGTTCACGTTTGCCAGATATTCGAAAGTGATCGCGAACGTGATGAATCGCTGAAGCGCTTTTTGCTCAGCGGCTTGCAGGCAGGCGAATGCACCAGCTGCTACGCTGAAAACGTTGATCAAGCTGCATTGGGAGCTTTTTTTGGCCGCTATGGAGTTTCGATCGATGAAGCCAGAGAGTCAGGCGCACTGACGCTGGCCGGGACGCGTGGCGTATACTTCCAAGACAACCGCTTCGAGCCGGAACGGATGTTAACGATGCTGCGGCAGTACTATCTCGATGCCGTGCAGCAGGGGTACCCTGCTGCACGCGTGATTGGCGAGATGCTTCCTGACGTTCAGCATATTTCCGGCGGCGAGCGTTTGTTGGAATACGAAGCCAGGGTAAGCTTGCTCTTGCGCGAGTATCCGATCACCGCAGTTTGCCAGTATGACGCCCGCAAGTTCGATGGTGCAACCATCATGGATATCCTCAAGGTCCATCCGCTGATGGTCGTGAGGGGTTCCGTTGTCCGGAATCCGTTTTTCATTTCTCCAGAAGAATACCTGTCTCGGTAAACGGCAATTTTGGCATTGCGGTGACTGGATGGCTTTTCGTCCGGGAGAAGCCATGTTGAGGACGGCTTCATGAAAACGAAATCGGCTACAGGCTTGGATGCAAAAGTTTTGGGGCAGTTGTTGCTGATGCAAAGCCTCGTATCTCATTTGCCGGATAATGAGAACGTCTTTCGTTTTGTCTGCCAGGGGCTTGTTGACGTTCCCGGCGTCGTTCAGGCCACTTTTTTGGATGCCTGCAAAGAGATAACGGACCCATCTGTTGTTTGTTTTCCGCTCGAAGTTGGGAACTCGAAATATGGAGAGCTGCTGCTTCAGCTTTCTGATCCGCCCGCTTTCGCACCGTACGAGGACTACCTCAAAAACTTTTGTTTCATGCTGGCCGTGATTCTCGAAGAACGCCAGCAGCGCCGTTTGATCGAACAGCATCGGGCACAGTTGGAGCAGCGCATCCAAGCGCGTACGCAACAGCTATGCGATGAAATTGCCGAACGAAAGCGTACGGAAGGGGCGCTACGGGAAAGCCGGCACTTTACCGAAAGTATTTTGGATACCACCCCCGACCTGGTTTATATTTATGATCTGGATACGCTTCGAGTTGTCTATATTAACTGCGAAGTGAGATCCATGTTGGGGTACTCTCCTGAAGGGATCGTGGAGATGAGGGATTCCATTTTCGAAACGCTTTTGCACCCCGACGATCTGCCGGCTGTTACCACGCACCATCTCAGAATGGTGCACGCAAGTGACGCAGTCTATGAAATGGACTATCGGGTGAGCAACGCGCAGGGTGAGTGGCGCTGGCTTCATAGCCGCAGCCGGGCGTTCATTCGGGATGAAAATGGCCTTGTCAGGCAGATCATCGGGGTAGCGCGGGATGTAACCGAACTCAAGCAGGCCGCGTCGATCTTGCGGGAGCGTGAAGAGCGCTTTCGCCTGTTGGCAGAGAACTCGAGCGATATGATTTCCTGCCACGCGCCCGACGGCACGTACCTTTACGTATCCCCTGCCTGCCGCAGCCTGACGGGGTACGAGCCGGAAGCGTTGATCGGGCGTTCTGCGTTCGACTTTATCCACTCCAAGGACGTGACGAAAGTGGCGCGAGCGCTGTCAAGGGTTACCGCTGCTGCGATAACGGACGTCACCGTTTTTCGCTTGCGCCGCAAAGATGGCTCTTTCGTCTGGCTGGAATCGACCAGCCGCTCGGTGAAGGACGCGCACGGTGATGAAGTTGTCGAGATTCAGGTTGCCAGCCGCAACGTCACAGAGCGCAAGCAGGCCGAAGACGAAGTCCGCCGGCTGAATGACGAACTGGAACAGCGTGTCGCAGCGCGAACCGCCCAACTCCAGGCTGTCAACAAAGAACTAGAGGCCTTCTCGTATTCGGTGTCGCACGATTTGCGTGCACCCCTACGGGCCATCAACGGGTATACACGCATCTTGATGGAAAAATATGCATCTGGGTTCGATGAGGACAGCCAACGCATGTTCGGCATCGTCTGCAGCGAAACGCAGCGTATGGGCCAACTGATCGACGATTTGTTGGCCTTTTCGCGTACGGGGCGTTCTGAACTCAGTTATGCCGAATTGGATATGCAACAGATGGTCCAGAGCGTTTTCGATGAGTTGATGGCGCCTGAGCGGCATCCGCGGGTCACTTTTTGCCTGGGTGAACTTCACCGGGCCAGAGGGGATGCCGTGCTGATTCGCCAGGTGTGGGTGAACCTGCTCCAGAATGCGCTCAAGTTCTCATCCAAAAAAGAACAGCCGTCGGTTAGGGTGGAGAGTAAACAAGACAATCACGAAATGGTCTATACGGTGCGCGATAACGGCGCCGGCTTCGATATGCAGTATGCCGATAAGCTGTTCGGCGTTTTCAAGCGCCTGCACACCGAGCACGAGTTCGAAGGGACGGGGGTTGGGCTGGCCATCGTCCAACGCATCATCCAGCGCCATGGGGGACGGGTGTGGGCCGAGGCGCAAGTCGGGCAAGGGGCATCTTTTTCCTTTACCCTGCCCATCCACCAGTGGCCTTGGGCTTAAGAAGCCGTCTGAACATGGCGGTGACCAGGTCAAACAGATGCGGGTTGAATGGCCGTGGCGATGCAAAGCGCCCTTGTGCAAAAGACGGCCATCCGTGTTGCCGGGCGATGGCATGCAACCAGGCAAGAAGCCCCATCTCGGTGATGATCGCAGGGCAGACAAGGGTCAGCACGGTTTGTGCCAAAACCACCCCAAACGACAGGCGCAACTTGAACCGGAAATTCTTCCCCAGGCCTCGCCGTTGCATCCACCAGCCGAACACGATCGCCGTGACACAGGTCAGTAATGCCAACAAGGCCATATCGCGGGCGACCGCGGTCGCATCGAGCTTCAGCCATCGCGTGCCAAAGTCTTCCAGGCCAGTCGTACGATTTGAGCATTTCGATGAAAGTCATGGCCGCCCCAGGGCTCTTGCCAGGCGTTCCATTCCCGTTCCGATTTCTTCGGGGGTGCGGGCGGCGAAATTGAGACGCAGGAAGGCTTCTCCCTCCTGCGGTTCGGCGAAAAATCGCCCACCGGGTGCAAACTCCACGCCGGCCGCCAGCGCCCGCAGCAGCAGTTCGCTCGACGAAACACCATGCGGCAACTTCAGCCAGAGGAACAGGCCGCCTTGGGGGGAAAAGAAATCCACTGTGCCGGGCAGGTGATGGCGGATGGCGGCCAGCATGGCGTCGCGCCGCTGGCGGTAAAGCCGCGTGGCGCGACGCAGGTGAGCCTGGTAGCTTCCGATGGTTACATACCGCTCCAGCGTGCGCTGCATCAACGTGGATGTCGTCAAATCCTGGCTGCGCTTCTGCTGTACCAGGCGTTCGAAAATCGGGCCGTTGGCCAACAGATAGCCCACCCGCAGCCCGGGCATCAACATTTTGGAAAACGTCCCGGCGAAAATGACCTGCCCGTTGGAATCGAGCGCCTTGATGGCGGGCTGGGCGCGTCCCTCGTAGCGCAGATCGCCGGCGAAGTCGTCTTCCAGGATGGGGATGTTGTAGCGTGCGGCCAGCGCCAGCAGTTGGCGACGGCGTGCCCCACTCAGGCAGGACCCACTCGGGTTTTGGAAGTTGGGAATCGTATAAATCAACCGGGGATGGTGCCGCTGCAGCAGGGGTTCCAGCCGTTCTACTTGCATTCCCCACTCGTCCACGGCAAGGCCGATGATTTTTAGCTGCAAACCCTGGAAAAGTTCCAGCGCCAGGTTATAGGTCGGTTTTTCGACCAACACTGCATCGCCCGGCTTGAGCAAAACCTGGCAAACCAACGCCAGGGCCTGCTGAGAGCCTGACGTGATCAGCACTTCCGGTGCATGTGCCTGGATGCCCTGGCTGGCCAACACCTGGACGATGGTTTCACGCAACGGTGGATAGCCACCATCGAAGCCGCCATACGTCAGGGCGGCAACCCCGTCGCGACGCAAAACCTCTTGTAGTACTTTCGCGAAGTCTTTCAACGGGAAGTGGCGAGAGTCGCCCACGCCGGTGAAGGAGATCAAACCGGTCCGGTCAGATGGCGAGGTATAGAACTCCCGGCCGGCTGGTTGCCTGCCTTCCGCCGTGGCGTCCAACTGCCAGAGCGGCCAATCAGGCGCCGCCGCCTGGCCTGCTGCCGTGGATTCCGGTGTGGGAGCCGCAACGTAGGTGCCGCTGCCCTCGCGCGCAATGAGCACCCCGTCGCTTTCCAGGATAGCGTAGGCGTTCTTGACCGTAATGCGGCTGACGCCCAGTTGCTCGGCCAGAGCGCGTGTGGCCGGCAGCCGTGTTTCGGCCGGCAAATGGCCTGAAAGAATATTCTGCCGCAGCCAGGTTTCGATTTGCTGGTAGAGGGGAATTTTACTTTGACGGTCAATGGGGATGCGCATGTTTCTCGATCTTGGTAGCTGTGGGTGAACAGTCAAGGCAGTCTCAGTATACTATTTTTGTGAAAGTGTGGTGCCATTAAATCCAAATTGGTATTAAGAAAACTGAATGGTTTTGGCACTACAAATAAATCCGCTTATACCCTAGAATCAGGACAGCAGAAACAAAATGCGTCTCTTCAAGGTGGCTTGCCGGTGAAGCCGGAAGAGCAGAATTGGGCATTTTGGAGAACGATCAAAAAGTGGCTTTTTGGCAAACCGTTAAAACGGCCAGCCAGTATAATGAATGTGTAGGAAAGGAATCCGTCATGACGACAAAGTTTGCACGTACCCTCGGGCGTTCCGGCATCGAAGTCAGCGCCCTCGGCTTGGGCTGCTGGGCAATTGGCGGCCTCTGGAACTTCAACGGTTCGCCGGCAGGTTGGAGCGACGTGGACGACGCTGAATCGCTGCGGGCGATCGCTTGTGCGCTGGACTTGGGTGTAACTTTTTTCGATACGGCGGCCAACTACGGCGCCGGTCACAGTGAGCGTTTGCTGGGGCAGGCCTTCAAAGGCCGCCGCGATCGGGTGGTGATCGCGACCAAGTTCGGTTACGAAGTCGACGAAGCGGCCAAGGAAGTGAAGCATTTCGACGAGCTTGAAGAGGACAGCGACGTTGCTGGCCGCCTGCGTGCCAGCCTGGATGCCAGCCTGAAACGCCTGGGTACCGACTATATCGATGTCTACCTGATCCACGTCTGGGGTTTGAAGATCGAACGCGCCCTGGCGGCCCGTGAAATCCTGGAAGGCCTGGTCGAGGATGGTAAAATCCGTACCTATGGGTGGAGCACCGATCGTGTGGATGCGATCGAGGCTTTTGCCACGTCTCCTCGTTGTGGCGTGATTCAGCAGCAGTTGAGCGTGCTAGACGGCAACCTGGAATTGCTGGCGCTGTGCGAAAAACGCAACCTCGGCAGCATGAATCGCGGCCCCTTGGGCATGGGCCTGTTGACCGGGAAGTTTGCTCCCGACAGTACCTTTGCCCAGGATGACGTCCGCCATCACGCCCAGTGGCATCCCGGTTTCAAAGATGGCAAACCTACCCGGGCGTGGCTGAATGAATTGGCGTCTATCCGTGACGTGCTCACGAGCGGTGGGCGCACGTTGGCCCAGGGTGCGCTGGCCTGGCTTTGGGCGCGCAGCCCGCAAACCGTGCCAATCCCCGGCTTCAAGACGGTCAAGCAGGCGGAAGAAAACGCCAAGGCCATGGAATTTGGCCCCTTGACCGGTGACCAAATGAAGGAAATCGATCGCATCCTCGATCGGGGATAAACGGAAAATGCGCCCGGCACTTGCTGCGCTTTCCGGATAGAGCAGGACGCCCTGAGCTGCCCGTACACCGGGCAGCTTTGTGTGTATCGGCGCCAAAAGCCGCCGGCAGCGGGCCGGAGACATCGCTGAAATCAGGGCGTCGCATGAGCCAGCCGTTCGCACGGCAGGAAAAGGCAGGAAAATGAAACTCGTTTGTGGTGTGTATGATTGGCATCGAATTTTTCCGGCGTGTTGTTTGATTGTTGGCCTGTGGGCGCTTGCAGGTTGCCGCTTCTCTGCGGCAACGACTGACACCCCGGCCGCACCCACCAGTACCATCTGGCAGCCGACCCATATCCCAACGCCCTCCGCCCGGGAGCGTGTATCCTTTGAAGGCGTTGGTTTCGACTACGAGCCATCGCTGGCCCAGGAAGTCCACCCATCTGTGGTACCGGCCTACATAGCGCCGGGCTTTACGAGTTCCCCCGAATATATAAAGTTCGATTTCAGCGGGTATCCAGCCCAAAACGACGCGCAGGCGCCGCGTATCGAAGTGTACGCCGTCGAGGCGTACGCAGACCTGTCTTCAAGTTTTCGGAGCAAGGCTGAACAACTGAAACGTTTTCTGGCCGAAAAACCCGTTGCCCTGCCGGCGGATGCCGAGATTCCCGTCCTGATTTTCAGCGATGTCACCCAGGTGGTGCGCGTCCAGGTCGCCTACCTGCCCTTCCAAAACGGTTCTGGCGTGCGTTTCATCGCGGCCTACAAGCAAGTCTACGATCCGCCGATCACGAACTCGAGAATTTTCTACGTTTTCCAGGGTTTCACAGACGATGGAAAGTTCTACGTGATCGCTATCTTCCCGGTGGCTGCCGATATTTTGTTCGACTCAGAAAAGAGCTTGTCGCCGGATCAGCAGGCGCAGCTGGTAAAGCAGATGGACGACTTCGATGCCTACGTGGAAGAAACCACGCAGCGGCTCGAGAAGCTGGCGCCACGCGATTTTTTGCCGAACTTGAGCCTGCTGGATGCATTGCTCCAATCCTTGCACATCCAGTGATTTCATGCGCTCTTACCCCGCATGATGCCTTCCTGCGTAGACAGCCGCCGAGATGGAGCTTCTTCAACGGGGTACTGATGTGGGTCTTGACGGTGCTTTCCCCGAGTACACACGCTTCGGCGATCTCGGCGTTCGGTTTTCCCCACAGCGCTTACTTTTTCAGTTTGACCACCTCATCCATCGCATCGGTGATCAAGAGTGGGCATAAGCTGCATAGCGCGAAAAAAAGGATGGCCAGAGCGACGATGAGTATAATCATGCTGTATTCTCCCATGTTAGCGGTGCCGGTTGCCGGATGAAAACCAGAACGGGCTTGAAGACGCCTGGCAGCCGGAAAAGTTCCGGTGTCTTTGGGAGCGATTTCCTTTCAGCAAAGCAGGAGCGATTGATGATTGTCAAAAATTACTTTCAAACGCCATCTACTCTTGGGCCATCCCACGATGGGGTGGGTGATGTCAAGAACGTAAGGGTGCTCGACGCAGATGACTTCGACACCAGGCTCAGGTTTGTGATTTATTGCGAGTTGAAGCCGGGTACATCGATTGGATATCACCAACACGGGGAAAACGAAGAAGTGTACGTCGTCTTGTCCGGGCGGGGCATGATGACGGTGAACGGCGAAACGCGAGAAGTCGGCCCAGGAGATGTGATTCTCAACAAACCCCGCTGGAGTCACGGGCTGTCCAACCACGCCGACGAAGATTTGAAAATCCTGGTTTTTGAAGTGACGGCTTAAAAACCTGATCCGCATAAGGCGAAACAGCCCTAACCAATTTAAGTTACAGCGAGACGATGTTTGCGAATGAAGCGCGCTCCCGCGCTGATCAGTTTTCCATATAGATCGGGGCTTAAGCGATGAATCCACCAAAAGACACGGCTATGTGATGCATCCAGGATGATGCTCTCGTTGCGGGCCACACCGTGTAAGATGTTACGCGCGCTTTCAGTAGGATCCAGCAGGTTGAACTCAGCCATCATTTCCTTTTTTACTGCTTCTGCATTCACGCCTACGTAGGCTGCGCTTTCAAAAACCTGCGTGCGCACAGCCCCTGGACAGGCTACACTGACCTTGATGCCCAACTCGGCCGCTTCCAGGCGTAAGGCGGTGGAAAGGCCAACCACGCCATGCTTTGCCGTGGTATAGGGCGTAGACATGGGCATCGGCGTCAATCCATCCAATGACGCAATGTTGACGATGTGGCCGTAACCCTGCCTCAGCATGATTTGATAGGCAGCAGTGGTGCCGTAGATGACGCCCCATAGGTTGACATCGAGCATTCGCTTCCAGTGGGCTAACGTCATATCACGTACCTCGCCGCAAATGGTTACTCCGGCATTGTTGAACAGGTAGTCAAGTCGGCCGAACTCGGCTACAACGCCTTCGATGAATTGGTGTACGCTTTCTGCTTGTGTAACATCTACCAGCCGGGTACAAGCTTTTCCGCCGCTGGCCTTAATTTCTTCGGCCGTTTGCCTGGCACTGTCTCCATTAATGTCGGCCACAACCACCATGGCGGCACCCTGGTGCGCAAGATCGGTGCACAGCGCTCGCCCGATCCCTGATGCGCCGCCGGTGACAGCAGCCACTTTGTCCTTAAACACTGACTCACGAGTTTTCATGATTAACGCTCCATTTTTGGGAACTGGGCTAAACCAGCAAGCACCTTCTCTACCCAGGCCAACTCACTCTGGTAGAAGTGAACGCCGTTGTCCAGGATCATTTGCCAAAGAAAGTTTTCTCGTTCAGTACGGGCGAATTGGTCGACCTGTTGTTGGTTGTCGCTGGCATAGAGCGCCAGGCGTTCTTGTAATTTGCCAATATAACTTTCTAGAATGGCCTCGATCTGGGCGTTCTCGAGCCGGTCGGACCAGGCCAACCTGACCAAAAGCGGGTGATGGAAGCTCGGTAAATCGAAGGGGGTTTCCAGCCATCGGCGCAGTTCGACGCTGCCCTTCTCTGTGACGGAATACACTTTTTTGTTGGGACGTTCGGTTTGCTGGACTACCGTAACGCTTAACCAACCTTCCTTGAGCATTTCGTCGAGCGTGCGGTAAATTTGAGGGTGGGTGGCTGACCAGTAAAACTGCACGGACGAGTCGAACATGGTTTTCAAGTCATAGCCCGATAGTGGGGTCATCTCGATGAATCCTAAAATGACGTGTTTGAGCGACACTGCTTTTTCCTCGACTTAATTTATATATGAAACTACGCACATATTATCATTGAAATCGTAATCGCGCCAGAGGCAACATACAGAGCCTCTTCCGCATACGCACATAGGGAAATCCCTGATAAGCGGATAGGAATTCTCCTAATTGAGCCGCGCCTCTTGCCGGTTTATATTAAGAAAAGAGATGTTCAACGGAACTGATTTTGAAGCGTGCACCTTCTTGTCAAGCGGCGCATGCCCTGATCAGGAAATCCATCACATTGTGGTCTTTCAGGACGAAGCCGTGGTGTTATCGGCCCTGGAAGTACCAAAAGGAGAAAACGAAATGGGTATCTTATCGTGGATTTTTGTCGGCTTGATCGCTGGCTGGCTGGCCGGCCAGGTTATGAAAGGCGGAGGCTATGGTGTTCTGGGCGATATCGTCTTAGGCATCCTGGGGGCGGTTGTCGGTGGCTTTTTGGCTTCTGCCCTGTTCTCGGTCCCTGATCCCCTAACGGGTTTCAACCTTTACACGCTGGTGGTTGCGCTGATTGGCTCGATCATTGTGATCGGCATTGTTCGGGCCTTGCCGGGGCGTTCTCCGATCTAAACCTCAGCGACAAGGGACTTCACCGGACGGGTATGGGAGGCTTTGTCCGGTATGTACAGGGCGTTTGGCCGCTCTCGAAGCGCCTCCGAGCGTGCCGAGGGGCAGGCCTCTCGCCCTTTTTTGCTCTGCGACGGGCAAATGAATGGGGGTGGTAGGGAAATGCCTACCGGTGAACGGGATTTTCCCTAGTTGTAGGTCAGAGGTTGCGCCAGTATATTGGAGATCAAGGCGCTTTTGCCGTGCAGGCGCAAGGTCTGCAAACATTTTGTAGTGAAGGAGTATACACATGGACAAGAACATTGTTGCCCTGTATGATGATTTTGAAGCTGCGGCCGATGCCGTGAGGGATCTGGTCGATCATGGCTTCAGCCGGGAAGATATCAGCCTGATGAGTATGGACGCTTCGGGTAAGTACGCCCGGCAGTTGGGGACCGATATAGAAGACACGCAGGCCAACGAACCGGTTGAAGGTGTGGATGTCGGCGTTGGTGTCGGGGCCGTACTGGGCGGCGTCGGTGGCCTTTTGGTCGGCCTGGGCGTGCTGGCTATCCCTGGAATCGGGCCTGTGTTGGCTGCCGGACCGCTTGCCTCGGTGTTGACTGCATTGGCGAGCGCCGGCATTGGCGCTGCAGCAGGCGGCTTGACAGGAGGACTGATTGGCGGGCTGGTGGACATGGGTGTCCCCGAAGAAACGGCTCAATCTTATGTGGAAGGCGTACGCCGCGGGGGAACCCTGGTCACGCTGCGGACGAACGAGCAGTACACTGCAGAAGCAACCCGCCTGCTCAATCAGCACGATCCGGTAAACATCAACGAGCGCGCAGAAACATGGCGTGAGTCGGGCTGGGGCGCCACCGAACGTGGCAGCGAAGCCACTGAACCGTATCCGAGTTACCAGGCTTACGGCACCTTCGAAGACTACGAACCGCGTTTTCGCACGCACTTTATGTCGAGCGCTTACAGCAGCCAATATCCTTACGACCAGTACCGCCCCGCTTACTACTATGGTTACACCCTGGCGACTGATGAGCGGTATCGCAACCGCAATTGGGAAGACGTCGAGCCGGAAGCGCAGCGTTACTGGGATGAAAGTGAACCCGGCGCCTGGGAACGCTTCAAAGATTCTGTCCGCCACGCATGGGATGAGATGCGAGAAGCCGTTCGTTAGATGGCGGCGGCAAGGACAAGGGTCAGACGAACGGTGATGGCCGTGAAGCGGTCATCACCGCTTTGGGCGTAAAGCTGTTCGCTTGATCAGGTGTTTCCCGTTGACGCAAGGAGGTAACGAGATGTCCCACACGATTACGAAGAGCATCATTGTCAAATCCGATGTGGCCACCGTGTACGAGATTTGGTCGAACTTCGATTTGTTTCCCACGTTTATGAAGCGGGTCAAGTCTGTTCGCAAGGTAAACGAAACAGTCAGCCATTGGACTATCGATGCACCGCTGGGAATAGAAGCTGAGTGGGTGGCCGAAATGACGCGCGCAGATGAAAATAAACGCATTGCCTGGAATACGAAGTCTCACGATGGCGATATCGTCACCAGTGGTGAGGTTACGTTCAATGCCTTACCCGATGGTCAAACAGAGGTCACCCTCGTTTTTCAATACACCCCTCCCGGTGGTGTGGTCGGGCGATTTGCTGCGAAAGTCTTGACCATGCCGGAGGCCATCCTGGATGAAGAACTGCGTAATTTCAAAAATTATGCTGAAGGCCGCTACGAACGCTTGCCGAGAAGCTGACGAATAACTTTACGCGGCTACGTTTACGCCCTGCTTTGGTTTGGCGCACAGGTTTCCTGGTGCCTGTCGCGCCAAAGCGGGGCGTTTCTGCTTCAAGCCCAAGGCGCAGGCCGGGCTTGCATCAACGAGATGGTAAACATACAAAAGCGCGCAGCACGTACACTGTGCTAACGTCATGGGCAGGAATGTGTGCGGCTTGCTTCGGCTGGGTAGCGATTGTGCTACAATTCAATGGCCATATGAATGAGGGTCTTCCGGGTTCAGCGTGGAGAATCCCTTTCACGGCGAAGCCGGGAGAGCCATGAATATAAAGAAGGGCCAGGAAATTGATGAAAAAACGAATTTATGTATCTTCTCAAAAAGAAGAGGAAAGTGGGATATTTTGGGCGATCTTCTCTCGCCCAAAATACTCCACCCCCCGCTTTATTAAGAAGTTGCGAATCTGTCTTCTTATGGGTTCTTTGTTTATATCTCTTGTTGCCTGCGGGCCGTCTCCGGAAGTACGCGCGACAGCAACCGCTGCCTGGATGACTTCCCTGGTCAAAGAATGGACAAGTACGCCAACAGCAACAAGCACATCTTCTCCAACCGCGTCGCGAACCCCCACGATCACGCCGACCCCATCGAATACGGCTACGCCGACCCTATCTCCCACACCAACCTTATCGCCTACGCCCGAAGGAATGATTGGACCGCAAAGCTGTAAGCGGGTCGGAGCGCTGCGCGCGATCGGGGATGGGCGGCTAAATATGCTGCTTTACTCCCCTGATGGCCGCTGGTTGGCCGCAGCTTCCACGATGGGTGTAACGCTGTATGATCCAACTTCTCTGGAGGAAGTGTGGGCAGTCGTGACGGAAGCCAATGTAACGCAGATCGCCTTCTCGGAGGATGGCGCTACTCTAACCGGTGTGGATGCATCGACTCGCATCTATACCTGGCGGGTCAGCGACGGCAAAGCCCTTTTCTCGAAAGTGCCCGAAGACCTGGAGATCGCTGTGAGTGTTGTGGCTTTATCACCGGATGGAACGATGCTGGCCGTTCCCTATTATGACGATTCGATCCACCTGTACCGAACCGGCGATGCGAAGCTCGAAAGCAAGATAGCGCAGTTTCTCTCTTTGGGAGAAATGATCTATCAGATTGTGTATTCCCCGGATGGGGAGCGTCTGGCAACACTCTCCTTCAACGGTGATATCCGCATCTGGAGTGTGTCCAAGAACAAAATGCTTTCCGTTTTATCTTTTGACGATCTTCACAGGCCATACGACATAACCTTTGTCCCCGATGGCCGTATTTTGGCCGTGGGCTTAGAAAACGAGTACGGCGAAAAAAGCATCCGTATGTTGGACGTTTACAACATTGCCTGGAAGCACTCGCTCGAAGGAGAGATGCTGGCTTTTTCCACCGATAAATCCTTCATCAGCGTTACACCTGCCGGAATCGCACTGCGCGATTACTTTTTGGGGAATACCGTAAAAACGCTGCCGGAAGAAGAGATGCTCCAAGGGAAGGCCGCATTCTCGCCCGATGGCGCCTCCCTTGCCATCGGAACGTCCAAAGGCATTCGTCTCTGGCGTTGGGAAGACGGATCGTTGACCGGAACGATCCCGGGCGCCTACGCCAACTATACAGGGCTTGCCCTTGCAGGGGATGGCCTGCTTTTGGCTGCGGGAACGGCAGGCGGGATCGAAATCCGCAAGGTTGTGGATGGTTCATTGCTTCAGGTACTGGCGTTGGAAGATGAGCATATTCAGATTTCTGCGGTGGCGTATGCCCCTGCCGGAGACTATGTTGCCGGCGCCTCTGAAGCAGATGTATATGTGTGGGGCGCCGAAGACGGCGCGCTATTATGGTCTGCGGATGCAGGCTATCCGGTCAACGAACTGGCCTTTTCTCCTGATGGCACCATGCTGGCGGCGGCCGTGTCGGAAGGAATTCCCATGGGAGATAGCAACGTGTCTGTGCCCGTGTGGAGTGCCTCCGATGGGTTTTTGCTTTATGAACTGGAAGGCGCTGCGCAGCTGGTGATGCCCGGATTCTCCAGCGTCGTCTTCTCACCAGACGGGAGTTCCCTGGTGGCGGCAGAAGGAAGCGGCTCTCTCGATATCTGGGAATTAACAGGTAGCATACCGAGATACAACGTTTCAAACGACGGTGTTTTTACCTGGGACCTGGTGCTTGCGTTTTCTCCCGATGGCTCATCCTTTGCCGCCGGTGGAATGGACAGGCAGATCAGTATCTGGCGCGCCGATAGGCAAAGCCTCACCAAAAAAATTGACGTAGCCGATGATTCGGTTACGGCGTTGGTCTATTCACCGGATGGGCAAATGCTTGCTTCCGGCGTCGCCGGCGAAATTCGCCTATGGCAGGCCAATTCTGGTAAGTCTCTCTGCACGATCCTGGGCAGCGGCGGCACCGTGATAAAGACTTTCTTTACGCCCGATGGGCGGTTTCTCGTTTCATTGGCCAAGGACGGAGTCGTGCGCGTGTGGGGAGTGCGGTAAACCAGTCTTCATGCCAGGGTATTTTGGGAAGGGCAGTGGTGGCGAAGAGCTTTCTTAAACGTTTCCGCAAACTCAAGCCGGCCTTGTTGTATGGGCTGGTTACGTTTGGATTGTACTTAACCGGCCTCTACAACTATTTGCTCTTTCACAGCCTGGTAGAGATTTTCAGCGTTCTGATTGGCTGGTGTATCTTCATTCTTGCCTGGAATTCGCAGAAACGCCTGGATAACCACTATCTGTTGTTTTTGGGAATCGCTTACTTGTTTGTCAGTGCCCTGGACCTGCTCCACATGTTGGCTTACAAAGGGATGGGCGTGTTCACCAGTTACGATGGCAACTTGCCAACGCAACTCTGGGTGGCTGCCCGTTACCTCCAAAGCATTTCCCTGCTCATGGCGCCGCTCTTTCTCCACCGAAACTTAAATGCTCGCTTTACCATGTGGGCTTATGCTGCCGTGACCGGGTTGCTACTTTTGACTATTTTTACAGGCATTTTTCCGGCCTGCTTTGTCGTGGGTGAAGGGCTGACGCTGTTCAAAGTGGTGAGTGAATATATCGTCGTTCTACTTCTTTTGATCGCTATCCTCTTCTTGCTGGAACATCGCCGTTCCTTCGATGGTGAGATGTTCAGGTGGTTGATCGCCGCGCTGCTTTTGATGATCAGCACGGAGCTGGCCTTTACGTCATACCACCGTGTGGATGGCTTTCCCAATCTGGCAGGCCACCTTTTCAAAATCTTTGCTTTTTATTTCGTCTACAAGTCGATTGTTGAAATGGGCCTGGAGAAACCCCACCGCCTTTTATTCAGGGATTTAAAACAAAGTGAACTGGCCTTACGCATTGCGCTGAGGGAAGTGCGGCGGATGGCTACCGTCGATTCGCTGACCGGGCTGCACAATCGCCGCAACTTTTTCGATTTGGCCGAGCACGAGTTTCGCAGCGCCCAGCGGTACCAGCACTCTCTGTCCGCTATCATGCTGGATATCGATCGCTTTAAGGCCATTAACGATGGCTACGGCCACCTGGTTGGTGATCGCGTGTTGCAGGCCGTTGCCGAGTGTTGCTGCCAGACGATCCGTAACGTGGACATCCTCGGCCGCTACGGCGGTGAGGAGTTCGCCGTTATTCTGCCGAAAACCGATCATCCGGCTGCTTGCCAGGTGGCCGAACGGCTGCGCCAGCGCATCGAGCAAGCGATCGTCAAAACGGACGCCGGACCTGTCACGGTGACTGTCAGCCTGGGCGTCTCTGCCATGCGCAATGAACACCTTACGCTGGAGGCGTTGCTCGCCGATGCCGACCAGGCACTTTACCTCGCCAAGCGCAACGGGCGTAACACTGTTGCAGCCTACCCTCTTGCCGTAGGGCAACTCCCAGAAGCGGAAGTAAACGCTGGCCTATGCTAGTTGAACGTGTGCGTGGCTTGCAACCCCCGGTTCACAAGCTCGTCGTACACTTCTTTTGTCCTCTGCCGGGAACTGAATACCCACTGGCCTGCTTCGGCCGTAAAGTAATATGGCCCTCCCAACTGATCGACGGCGAACCAGTAGAACTCTCCATTCGGCCAGTAACGGCGGCCAATCCACTCGATACCCCCATTCGACAAATCTATTCTTAAGGGAGTGCGCGCGCGTACGTCCGAATAGAAGTCTGCCCGGTTGTCTTTGACGAACAAAACCCCCGTCTCTTGCCAGACGATCACCTTTTTCCAGGCTTCAAAGTGCTCTTGGTTGCAACTTTGGACGGGAAAGCACTGCCACCCGCGGTACATTCTGGCGTGGCGTCTCAAAATGCTGTCGCGAACTTGCGCGCGCTGCTGTACGAAGCCTTTGGCAAAAAACACCAAGGCCAAAAAGCCGGCCGTGAATCCGCCCAGCACAAGGGCCGTCGAAACGAAAACGTACGTAAATCGAAACAGAAAGTCTTCCATAAGTAACCGTTACACCTGTTCTGATCTGGCAAAGGCGCCGCCTGGGAATTGCTATCTGCGCAACGGCAGCCGGCCGCTCTGCTGAATGTCTGGATTTTTGCTTTTCGGGTCCCGTAGTATAGCAGAATTGCAGCGTATGGAATCCCCCAATTGGCAGTAGCGCGTTTGCAGTTTCGTAAGGTGACCGGTGAAGAAAGTTCGGTCGCTTTAGCAGGGGCGGCAGATGGAGAAGCCGCAGCGTTTTCAACTCAAGGTCGATAAGGAAAATCTTCTGGCCAGGAGTAACTTGCAGCGGCCTGCTCCCACACATCATCCGGGATCGGGTCGCGGCTGCAAAGTCCCACTGCTTCGGCCTGGCGAACGGCGTGGGCGACGAAGCCAGGCAAAATATCGCCTCCGGTGAGGACGTCGTACAGGTAGCCGTGGGAGAAGGCTCCGCCGTATGCATACAGGCCGCTTTCCATAAAAGCGCTGCGGATGGCTGCCAGGTCGTAGGCCAGGCGGCGGCCTTCGACCAGCCACTGCCCATCGTGGTGGGTAAGCAGAGCATATTGGGCGCGCGCGTCACCATCCATCGGCACACCGACCGAACCGGGGTTGAACGCCAGCCGTCCGTCCTGGCGCACCTGCCATGCCTGGTGCGTATGGCCAAAGATGACGACGGCCTCACGTGTGCTGCGCATGGCGTGGGCAAAACGTTCGGGATGCGTATCGGGAAGAAAATATTCGGAAGCGCTGCTCGGCGAGCCGTGAACCATGCGGATCGCCTGCCCGATTGTGCGCTGCTCGGGCAGGTTGGCGATGAAGTCGAGATGCTTGCCGTCCAGGCGCTGGTAGCACCAACGCACGAAGCCCATCTGGCGGTTTGTCCACCATGCGGCCGGCACGCGATTTTCGGCAAAACCCAACAGATAGTTTTCGTTGTTTCCCCGGATCATCCGGCAACCTGGCAAAGTGCGCAGGCGTTCCATGACCTCGTTGGGTTGCGGGCCGTTGAGCATGTCGCCCGCCACGAGAACGCCATCCAGGTCTACACCTCGAATGTCCGCCAGCACCGCTTCGAGCGCCGGCAGGTTGGCGTGAATGTCGGCCAGGACGGCGTAGCGTGCTTTCTTTCCCTCGTTTTTCACGCCAGCCCCAGCTCTGGGGCGATGCGCCGCATGGCCTGGATCACGTTGCCGACGTGCTCCCACAGGTCCACACCGAAATCGGCCGCGCCGTCAGCAATCTCCTGGCGGTTGACGGCGGCGGCGAAGGACTTATCCTTCCATTTCTTCTTGATGGAAGAGACTTCCAGATCGGACAAAGAGCGGGACGGGCGCACCAGGGCGGCTGCCGTGATCAGGCCCGTGATCTCGTCGCAGGCGAAAAGCGCTTTTTCCATCCGCGATTGGCGCGGCACGCCGGTCTCGAACCCGTGGCTGACGATGGCCCGGACGACTTCCTCTGGCACGCCCCGTGCGCGCAAAATCGGCGCCCCTTTGGCGGGGTGCTCGCTCAGGTCAGGATGGATTTCCCAGTCGAAATCGTGCAGCAGGCCGGTCAGGCTCCACAATGCCACATCCTCTCCCAGCTTTTCGGCGTAGAAGCGCATGGCGGCTTCTACGGCCAGGTTGTGGCGCACCAGGCTTTCAGTTTTGATGAATTCATTGACAATGGCAAAGGCTTCTTGGCGTTGCATGGGTCCCTCGGTGGCACCCTGATCCCTCAATGTTTTACAGAAAGTGCCTAAGAGCTGGCTGTTTTGCTTTCTGTGGGTCAGGTGAACGCGTTTATTTTACCAAACCGGTTTGCGGCTGGCGTAAGATTTAAGAGACTAAGTGGGGAACCATGCGTGGATGAAGATCGTATACGGGAAATGAACAAATACTTTGGAAGTTTGCTATTGTTTCTGGCCGCCTGGTTGTCCTGGAGCAGCCGGGCCAGCACCCGTGAGGCGGTGCAGATTGACGCACAAGAAACGGATAGACAGCAAATCGTTGCCGTTTTAGAAAAATATTTCGACTTACGCTATCAGAGCTTTCAGAACCTGGCGTTGGCAGATTTTGGCCCGGTTGCGGCGCTGGAAAACGCCGGCGGCGCTCTTGCGAGTGAGCTGGAAAAGTTAACGCTCGAATTGGAACATGCGCGTGTGTTTCGGCTCGCTTACCAGCAGCACGAGTACTTCCTGGACTATGGAAGCATCGTGATCGCCCAAGACATGCAGCGTGCGCAGGTAACACTGAGCGAGGGGCACGACGTGGTCTTCGAAGTTGCGGCCCCGACGGTTTCTTCGCTGCGCAATCTCGTTCATGAAATAAAACTCGTCAACGTTGGCGGCGAGTGGAAGATTGTCTCCGATCGCTATGACGATTATTTGTGGCGCTGGCTGAAAACCAGCCGCCAATCGGCTGCCGAACTGCAAAAAACGTTGCCCGCTTTACAGGTTCCGGATGCGTTTCCTGACGCCGGCGGCCATCCGGCCCTGCCGAACGTTGAAGCAATTCGCTACGATCGCCGGGGTGCCGTCGCCTACGCACACCGCTGGTCCATCGCTCCCCGTCCCTACAACGCTGCCTATACCGATTTTACCGACCTGGGCGGTGACTGTACCAATTTCGTTTCGCAGGCAATCTTCGAAGGCGGCGGGATCGAGATGATCTTTGGGGGCGTCCATGGGATCGGAACGGCAGGTTGGTACTACGAAGACATCAACGACCGGGCGATTGCCTGGACCTGGGTCGACGGGCTCTACAACTTCATCGTGCACGAACACGTGTTCTGGGGCAACCGCTTCATAGGCTACGAAACGGATGGCCGCCACGCCTTGGCCGGCGATATTTTGCAGTTCAATTGGGGTTCCGACACCGTTTGGGATCACAGTGTGCTGACCGTCTCTTCGAGCGAGGCCGATCCGGAAGACCCCATGCACCTCGTGGCCGGCCACTCACCCGATGTGGATCACTATCCGTATACGACCATGGTATACAGCCCGGACTTCCGTTTCATCCACATCTTTTCGGCAGAAACGCAAAGCATCGTGGAGAACAGTGTGCCCACCCCGGTCGTGGCGGCGACGGCAACGCCTCATGCTCACAATCCCGTCACCGTTGCTTGCCCAATGCCCGGGCAGCGATTGAAAAGGCTGTGCCGCACCCTGAGCAAGCCTTGGTAATGGCTGGCTGCCGTAAAGCAACAAAAACCGGCATCAAAGTGCCGGTTTTTGTTGCAAAATTGCCTGGTATCAGGTTTGAAGGGTGGGCGATGGGTTTCGAACCCACAACCACCTCATCCACAGTGAGGTGCTCTGCCATTGAGCTACGCCCACCAAGCGTGTAGCGGGCGATATTCTATCATGAAGGTGGTTCTCAGAAAAGGGGAAAAAGCGTTTTTTTATTCCGTTTTGGCCTGTTGGGGAAAATAATCTTCCAGCGGATTCCAGTCGGCGAAGATGAAGTCGTCCTGCGTGACTTCGACGCCATCCCTTTGCGCTTCGGCCAGCGCAGCATGCCAGTTGGTGTCGCTGTCGGCGGCCAGCTTTTCGAGCGCTGGCGGGATGTCGTCACCGGGCAACCAGTAGTCGTACACCATCTGGACGAGGGACGCGTAACTGGTCTCGACCGGTTGCACGTTGACCCGGTTGCAGGCCAGCTTGCGCGCCGCTGGAAACGGCTCGACACGGGTCAGTTCATTGTTCAGCCGGATGTAGTCCTGCCAGATCGGATCCGCGAAAAGCTCGGGGCGCTGGTTTTCCAGGAAGATGGAAAGCCCGTGGCCGGCTTTGACCCAACGCTGACCGCATTCGGGCAGGTGCAGCCATTTGAACCACAGCCAGGCTTCTTCGGGGTGTTTGGATTGATTCGAAATATAAAGCGGCGTGCCGGTGATCCCCGGCGGCGCGTAGCAGGCGAACTGCTGCGGGCCGTTCAACAGCAGGGGCGGCAGTAGCGTGTAGTTGGAAAACTCCGGGTGGCTCTGCTTCCAACCCGCCACGGCATCCATTTCGCCGTGGATGACTGCCACACGGTTATCGGCAAACAGGGCACGTAGCTCGGAGGCGCCGGCTGTGTACGATTCGGGCAGGATCAGGCCATCGGCCGCCAGGGCGGAGAGCATCTCGAGCAAGTTTTGGTATGCCGGGTTGCGGACATACTGCGAGCCGCTCTCCCGCCAGTCGCGCCCGCCGACTTTCAGGCTCCTGGCGCCCAACCACTCGAAAAGGGCGTTCATCCAGCCGGTGGCAAAGCCGTTGCCGTAACCGTAGGCGGCCCCGCTGCTGTCCTGGGCGATCTTGCGGCAGGCCTCGACGAATTCAACATCGTTCGTGGGGAGTTCGGCAATGCCGTAGTGCTCGAACAGGTTGCTGTTGACGAAGGTCACCTGCCGGTAGCCGGTGCGCATCTCGCGCGGCGCGGTGTAGGCTTTTCCATCGATCACGTTCGAGCCGGGGGCAAAGTCGAGGTCGGGGCTGGGAAAGATGGCCTTGAAATCGGCGAAGTCGGCGAAATCCGAAAGCGGCGTGCACAACCACTGCTTGCTTTCGAACTGGCTGATCGGCGCCGGCCCACCGAAGTAGAGATCGGGCAAGGCCCTGGCCTGCCGGGCCTGTTGTAAGGCGGCGGGCATATCGTCTTGCCGGATGCGTTCGATGACGATCCACGGGTAAGTCTGTTGGAAGCGTTGGATTTCTTCGTCGAACCACGCCCCGGCAGCATCCCATGCATCCCACTGCACCAGGCGCACGGGCTTTTTCGCCAGCGGTGAGACGGCCGGCGACGGCCGCACCGCGGCAGTGACTTCGATTGGTGTTGGGGGGACAGCGCTTGGTGAGGGAGATGCGGCCGGCCCGGCAGGGGTCGCCGTAGCCGGCAGCTTCAAACCATCGCAAGCCGCCGCAACCAGGCCGGCCCCCGCCAGCCCGGCCACTTTGAGAAACTCGCGACGTTTCAACGTTTTCATGCACCTGCCAGGATGGCTCGGATGGCGTCAGCGACCTGCCGGCGCGGCAACGTCTCTTGGGTGCCGGCTTGCAGGTTCTTGACCGTTGCCTGGTCGTTGGCTGCCTCATCCGGCCCGATCACGACGGCGACCTTCATGCCTGTGCGGTCGGCGTACTTGAACTGCTTGGGAAGTTTGATGGCTTCGGGATAGCAGGCCACGTTCAGCCCGGCGCGGCGCAGTTCGGCGGCCAGTGATAGTGAAGCCACCGTGCGTTCGGCATCGAAGACCGTCACCAGGATGGGAGCGGGGGATGCTGCGGCTTCCGTCGGTAACAAGCCGTGCTCTTTCAGGATCAACCCGATAACCACATCACCCATGGCAAAGCCGACGGCCGGCATCGGATCGCCGCCGACGGCGGCCATCAGGTTATTGTAGCGCCCGCCACCCAGGATGGCCCGGCGCACACTGCCGCTGACGTCGAAGGCTTCGAAAACCAGCCCGGTGTAGTAGGGCAGCCCACGGATAATGCCCGAATCGTAGCGCACGTATTCCCTGGCGCCCAGGGCATCGAGCGCGCTGAAGACACGTTGCAACGTTTCCGATTCCTGCCACAAGTCGCTGCGCTCGAGAAAGGCCTTGGTGCCTTCGATTTGGTCGTCGTTCAGGCCGATTTCCTTGCCACAGGCTTCCCAGGCCTCGGCAGGAAGCTTGTCGCGGCGGTCGATCCAGGTCAGGCAGGCCTGGCGTTGTTCGGTGGGCACCCCGAGCTTTTCGAGCTGGGCGTTGGTCAGGTGGCGGTCGTTGACGAGAATGACGGTCTGCTGCGGGGTCAAACCGAGTTCCTGGAAGAGCGTGGCCACGATGGCGACCATTTCGGCGTCGGCCTCAGGGCTGTCAACGCCGATTTGATCGATGTTCCACTGGAAAAACTCACGTGTGCGGCCGCGCTGCGGCTTTTCGTAGCGCCAGAAGGGGCCAAACGACCACCAGCGCAGGGGCGTGACGAGCTGGCCCTGGCGCTGGGCGATCATGCGCGCCAGCGTGGGGGTCAGCTCGGGGCGCAGGGTGATCCAGTCTCCGCCGCGATCCTGGAAGGAGAAAGCCTGTTCTTTGACCAGCTCCTCACTCGACTTGGCGGCGTAAAGATCGATCGTTTCCAGGACGGGGCCTTCCCATTCCTGGTAACCGAAGGCTTCGGAGACCTTGCGCAGCCTGGCGTACAGCCAGGCGCGTATGGCCATCTCTTCGGGGTAAAAATCACGCGTACCTTTGACGGACTGAATGACGGTTTTCATCAATTTTCCTGTGAATGTGAAAGATGGGGGGCATTGTAACCTGCAACTTTCAACCTTGCAACCTGCCAACGGCGGGCCTGGCCGTCTGGTACAATACATAATACATGCAACTTGCATAAACTTTGCCGGAATTCGCCAAATGGAGGCCAAGATGATTATTGTTACCGACAGTGGGGCTGACCTGACAGCCGAAGACATCGGGAGCTTGGGGATCAACGTCGCGCCCTTGAAGATCAGGCTTCCTGAGGGGGAAATCGACTCTGAAGCCATCAGCCGCGATGACTTTTACTCGCGTTTGCGCGCCATGTGGCCGCAAATTCCTTCCACCTCTCAACCTTCTGCGGGTGTATTCCGCGACTTGTATGAAAAATTGGCCGAGTTGGGAGAAGAGATTTTTTCGATCCATATTTCTTCAGGCCTGAGCGGTACGATCGATTCTGCCCGGCTGGGCGCCAGGGACGTGCTCGATGCCACTATCCACCACTGGGACACGATGACCCTTTCGGGCGGCGAGCGTTTTCAGGTGCTGGCGGCTGCGTTGATGGCCAGGGCAGGGCGCAGCAAGGAGGCCATCTTCGAACGCCTCGAGAAAATCCGCGCCAATACCGAGGTAATCTACACCCTTGAGACGCTCGCCTATCTGGCGAAGGGTGGCCGCATCGGCCGGGTGCAGGCCCTGGCCGGGCTGCTTTTGCAGATCAAGCCGGTGATCAACGTGGACAAAGTCGATGGCAAGTACAGCACGGTCGGCAAAGAGCGCACCATCCAGAAGTCGCTGGCCTTGATCGCTAACTATTTGCACAAGCGTTATGGTTCTACCGAGGTTTGGGTTTCGGTCGTGCACGGCCAGGTGCACCAGCAGGCTGAACAACTGGCGGACATCTTGCAGAACACCCTCAACGTAAAGAAGATGGAGACGCTGCGCATCTCGCCGGTGCTGGGCGTACACACTGGCCCGGGAATCGTTGGGGCCACGGTCGTGCCGTTGGCATTGATGCAAGATTGGTAACGCACCGGGGTGGGCGGCCCTGCCCATCATCCCCGCTTTTGATGAGGAGAACATGAAGATTACGACCTGGAACGTCAACGGAATTCGCGCCGTTTTGGGAAAAAGCGGCTTCGATTGGGTATCCCAGCCGCAATACTCGCCGGACGTGCTCTGCATGCAGGAAGTCAAGGTCAAGCCAGAGCAGGTGGATCCGGCGCAGTTGACGCCTTTTGCCTGCTGTTCGCACATCACCTGGAACTGCGCTCAACGTCCCGGTTACAGTGGTGTGGCCACGCTGAGCAAGCAACCCCCGGCAGAAGCCGTCTGCGGCATGGGCTTTCCAGAATTCGACGTCGAAGGCCGCCTCATCCGCAGCCGCCACGATGACTTTTTGCTCTTTAACGTTTATTTCCCCAACGGCCAGCGCGGACAGGATCGAGTCGGTTATAAGCTCGATTTCTATGCAAAGTTGCTCGACCAGTGCGACCAGCTGCACGCCGCCGGCGAAAACATCATCATCACCGGCGATTTCAACACCGCCCACAAAGAGATCGACCTGGCAAATCCCAAGAGCAATCAGAAGACTTCCGGATTCTTGCCCGAGGAACGCGTGTGGATCGATTACTATCTCGAGCACGGCTTCGTCGATGCCTTTCGGGTTCTTTATCCTGACAAGGTGCAGTACACCTGGTGGACTTACATTACTAATGCGCGTGCCCGTAACGTCGGCTGGCGCCTGGATTACTTCCTGGTTTCAGCAAAGTTAATGCCGCGTGTGCAGGATGTCGTCATTCACAATGAGATCATGGGTTCCGATCACTGCCCGGTGACGCTCACGATCGATTGAGATGCAATTTACTGTTCGGCCATGTATTGCAGCAGCGCCCGCGTCAGTAGTACGTCGTCGGTGGCGCGGTGCGTGTTGTTGAGGCTGATGCCGCACTGCTTCCCGGCGTTTTCAAGCGACTGCCACTTGTAATCCATCATGCGCGGGTTGTATTCCCCATAGAATTGCGCGTACAGCTTCATCACACAAAAAGCTTCACCCGGAAAGCGCCAGCGCATCTTGTACAGGGCGTGCGTTTGCTGCATCATGCGCAGGTCGAAGTCGGCGTTGTAGATGGCCACCTGGCGTCCGGCGAGTACCGCTTCTACCTGCGGCCAAACGTGCATCCAGCGGGGCGCGCCGGCAAGTAGATCGTCGCCGATGCCGTGTACCCGGTACGCATCGGGCGTGATCCTGCCAACCGGCTTGACCAGAGACTCGAAAAGTACTTCTCCTGTGTCGCTGATGATACCGATTTCGATAATTTCGTCTTTGAAGCCGGCCCCGGTGGTTTCTGTGTCCAGGTATACCGGTTTGAGCGCTATTTTGGTCCTGGCGGCCTGGATGGCTTCCTGGCGGGCGATCGATGAACTCATGTGACTTCTCTTTGACTGAATAGAACCGCCCACGGTGCATGGACACCGCGGGCAGGCCTATGTTGGGAAAACGCAGGACAAAAGACTCGCCTAATTGTTGATGGGCTGTTTGTCCATGGCGTAAATGCAGGTTTCGGCCCCCATGGCTACACATTGTGTTTCCTGGATACGGAACTTCATCCCGCCGGTTGCCCAGGTGGATGCGGCGCTTAACACGCCGATGCCGAGGTGACAAATCGGCTCGGTGGCTTTGCGCTCCCAGCACATTGGGCAGCGTTCGATGATCCAATACCAGTGGCTTTCATCATCTTCCACGCGCACGATCTGGTCGCTGACCATATTGAAGAATTTGGAGAAGAACTGCAACCCGACCCGGTGACGCATTTCCATCGTGCCGATGCTCATGGCCGCCTGGGCAGCTTTTTGTACTTTATCGTACTTGTCCATGCTGTGCTGGAAGGTTTGCTCGCCGCCACGTGTGGCAAACACGCGCGCCCCACGGGCGCCGTACATATCGTAGAGGGCTTGTTGCAGCTTGGCAACGTGCGAGAAGGGGAATTTCTTTTCGATCGTGTCGGGTGGGTAATTGCCGATGTACTCCGGAAGCCCGGCCAGGTTCAGTAACGCATTGACACCGTTGGCACCCAAGATTTCCTCCGCAGAGGTCAGGATGCCGCGCCCCCAGATGTTTGGATAGAAGTATTGATCAGTCATGACAGAACCACCTCATTGTTTTTCGTAGCAGCAATTCGACCTGTAATTGAATTATACCCGCCTCCGTGCGAAATGTGCTACTCCTTCCCATCATTTTGACTTATATTTTTGTTGGGAATCGAGGATGTGAAGGTTTTTTCATCCGTTGGTGTCTAATGAGATAGAATGATCGTTATGGATAGCACCCAACTCCTGGCAAAGTGTCGGGCGGGCGATGGGGTCGCGGTTGCACAATTGGTGAATGAATTCCAGCCGCGCCTCTTTCGCCTGGCGCTTTCGATTCTCGACGATGGCAGTGAAAACGGAAGCGCAGATGCCGAAGAAATCACCCAGGACGCACTCGTGGCGGCCTTGCGCTCGCTCGATTCCTATCGCGGCGATGCGTCGCTTTCGACATGGTTGTATGCTATCACCATCAACCTGTGCCGTAACCGCTTGCGGGCGCGCCAGCGCCGCCAACGGATGCGGCAACTCTTCCAGGCATTGACGGCGCCGATCGAAGACGCCGCTCGGCATCCCGAGACGGTCGTGATCCAGAACGAGACCCGTCATAGCCTGTTGCAGGCGGTGCATGCACTGGATGAGAAACACCGCCTGCCGGTGATCTTGCGTTATTACCACGATTGCTCTGTCAGCGAGATTGCCCACATGCTCGACCTGCCGGAAGGCACGGTCCATTCCCGTTTGAACAAGGCCCGCCGGCAATTGAAGCAGTGCTGGCAGCCGGAAACGAGTTGATGCTTTATGCGTGAAATTACCCACGATCAGGCTCGTGAATACCTGTTGGCGGCGGCAGACGGCCTGCTGAGCGACCCCGAACGCACCGCTTTGCAGCAGCATTTGCGTACTTGCCCGGCATGCCGCGCTGAGTCTGAAAAGCTCAACGGTTTGCAACACGCACTACGGCAAACGCTTCACCGGCAGTGGGATGCCGTATCGCTGCCGCAGGCCCCGTTAGTGACCGAGTTGCCCCCGCAGGAACCGCTGGCACCTCGCCTTGGGCGGATAGCCCTCAACGGATTGCTCCTGGCGTTGTGGGTCTGGCTTTACTGGGCGGTGTTCGGTTACCTGCGCATCATATTTTCCAGTGAAGAGTTTCGTACCAACCAGATCGTTTTGATGATCGTTCTGGTGCTGATTTTTACTCAATTCCGGCGGCAGCGCCCGCACCTGGATGCGCTGCCCCAGGTGTACTGGCCCGGGCTGACGCTGGCGTTGGGTGGTTCCGGGTTGTATTTGGTCGTCGAGCGCTTCCTCGACATCAACACGCTTTCGGCCAGCATCTTCGGCCTGGCAACGTATGGCCTGCTCGGCCTGTGGATGTCCCCCCGTCGTTGGCAGGAAGGCCTTCCGGCAGCCCTGCTGTTGATCGGTACCCTGCCCTTCGGCGATCACTTGCAGACGTTCATCGGCTATCCGATGCGTGTGGCCACGGCCGCCGTCGTGCGCGATGGGCTGCATGCATTTGGCGTCCAGTCGATCGGCGTGGATACGATCCTGGTCTTGGAAAGCGGCCTGGCGCAGGTCGATTTGCCGTGCAGTGGTATCAAGAGTCTGTGGACGGGCCTGCTCTTCTTGATCGCCGCGGCCTGGATCGAGCGGCGTCCGATCGATTTGCGCTGGCTTGGTGTAGCCGCTTTGATGGGGGGGCTGCTCTTTGTGGCCAACGTGGCGCGCGTCGGTACGCTGGTGGTGGTGGATCAGGTGGCCGGTTGGAAGATGGCTGCCGAGATGATCCATGTGCCCTTAGGAGTACTGGCCTTCGTGGTTGTGTGTGGAGTCGCCTTGTGGTTGATGCAGGGAAGCAAGCCCTCGGCTCGCCCTTCGTTGGCATCTGCGAAGCCTGTGCCCGCCGCGTCGCCGCCGGCGGCCTCGGTAAAACGCCCACTCTGGCTGGTCCCCTTGCTGGCTGTTGCCTTTGCTGTCATGGCCCTGCTCTACACGCCGCGCCCGCAAACCGTATCGGCTCAGGCGGGCGTGACCTGGAATTTCCCCGATCGCTTGCAACTGAGCGCTTATCCGTTATCACCCGGCCTGTATGCCTGGGCCACGTCCGGCGGCGCCGATTCTGCCGAGCGTTGGAACTTTACCTGGCAGGTGGACGGCCACCAAGTGAGTGGTTCGTTCCTCTTCCTGACCAGCGATACCTGGCGCGGCCAGCACCGTCCCGAGCGCTGCTTCGAGGTCGAAGGCCTGACCGTAGAAAGCTCGCATACGGTCATGTTTCCGGACGATTTTCCGGCGCGTGTACTGGAAGTCAGCCACGGGCCAGTACGTGCCTCGGCTTTTTACTGGCTGCAGACCGGAAACCGAGTTACCGACGACTTTGCCACCCGCATCTGGGCCGATCTGACGCCAGACCGGCCGCGTTGGGTGTTGGTGACGATTTTGCTCGATGATGTCTATCCACCGGATAGTGCAGCAGTGCAGTCTCTGCTCGAACTGCTGCGCGCTGCCGTGGCCGATAGCATGGAAGGAGAGAGCCCATGAATACACTCCCTGATGAACATCCCGCAGCCGATACGTTGCCCGAAGTGCCGTCCCACAAAAGCCTGCTACAAACCCTTTTGCGTGGTTTTGTCGGCGTTCGGTTTTGGGGCTATGGCCTGTTCTGGTCTTGGAACTTGATTTTTTTGGCGTTCATGTTGCTCGGTTTTGCCCCCAATTTGTTGCCGGAAATGTTCAGCGCCATGCGCGCCGGGTTGATTCCGGCCGGTTACCTGCTGCTGGGCGGCCTGCTGACGCTGATCCCGGTCTTTGCGGTCTTACTTGGCGCGACGTGGCTGCGCCGTTCGCCGGGGAAGTTGCTGGCTTTGGGGTACGGTATCCAGGGGCCGGTGATGCTCCTGCTGTTCGTACGGCTCTTCATCGTGCGCCAGGCCAACGCGGCTGTTCTCCTGCTCTATGGGGTGGCTTTGCTGGGCACTGCGACGCTGCTGTGGCAACTGCTCGACCGGCGAATCGATGGCCGCGGACTGCCTTTCGACGCCGTTCGCAGCGCCGGGCTGACATTGCTCTTGCTGGTGGGTGTCTATGCGGCGCTGTTGATCGCTTTCTATGCCGTTCCGGTGATGGCTGCGCTGCCGCAGTTCTTTGTTGATGCCGGCCGCGATCTGTGGCGTTCGATCACCGAACTGTCGTGGCGGACCTTAGGCATGCTGCCCTTTGTCTTTTTGGGTTTCGCCTTGTTGTTCTACAGCGCCACGCTGTTTGTCGTCGCACCGGTTGTTGTGCCTGTGCTGTACATCGTCCACTGGTTCAAAGGGCTGAAAGCGGTGGCCGTACGGCGTGGGGCGGTTTTCCCGGCTGTGCTGTCTGCCGTAGTAACTCTGGTGGTCGTAGCCCTGTTCGTTGTCGCCAACCGGCAGCCGCAGCACAAGGCTTACAACCTGCTCGAGAATCTGCCCCAGACGACCGACGACGCCCAGGCGCTGCTGCACCAGCAGGCGAGCATCCGGCGGGGCCTGCTCAACGCCTACCTGTCCCCGGTACGCTATATCAGCGCCGTCGGTGAAGTCGGGCACGTGCAGGGGATGTACGTGGAAACGATGGACATGCCGGAAGAGGCCGCCCTGCGTGTAGAGCATTTCTATGAAGTGGTCGCCCGGCCATTCCTGTACGAACCCATGCTACCTGCGCCGGCCGGTGAGAAAGCCAACCGTTGGGAGCAGCGTGCCTTACGCAACGAGCCGGGAAGGGCGGCCGAACTGTACGAGGCCTTCTTCGACATGCCGATCATCGAAGGCGAGCGCCAGACGATCGTCGCTGCCGTGCGCGATACCTGGTCGGGTGACCAGGCGCTCACTGCCTGGCAGGCTGTGGATGACCGCGAGATTTTGCTGACCCGGCAAGAGGTCAACGTCAGCGAGCATGGCGACTGGGCCGAGATTGAGCTGTTCGAGGCCTATCAAAACCAGACCAGCCAGCGCCAGGAAGTGGTCTACTATTTCAGCCTGCCCGAAACCGCTGTGTTGACGGGCATCTGGTTGGGCAATTCGCCCGATCGTGACGAGCGGTCGGCATTCCACGTGGCTCCGCGTGGCGCTGCACAACAGGTCTACCGCGAGCAGGTGCGTATGAACATCGATCCGGCTTTGCTCGAACAGCTTGGCCCGCGCCAGTACCGCCTGCGCGTCTTTCCCGTCGAAGCGCAGCGCTGGACATGGAACGAAAGCACGCGGCTCTCCACGATGACGCCCGGCCCGCAGGTTTACATGTGGATGACCTACCGCGTGCTGGCCGAAGGGAACGCCTGGCCGCTGCCGCAGCTGGCCGAAAAAGCCAACGTTTTTTGGAATCGAGATTCGCTGCGCCGCGTCAACGGCACGGTGGTGGATGGCTTTACAGAAGCCTGGCTGCCAGCCTCGGTGGCCGCCGCACAGCCGGTGACGCCCGAGGCGCACCAGGTAACTTTCCCCACGGGTGAAACGATCCTGATCCGCCCGGCGCTTGCCGCGGACTTGCCATCCCTGCCCGCCGACTTGCGCCTGGCGGTGGTGCTCGATCGCTCGCACAGCATGACGGCGCAGTCTGCGGCCGTAACGAGCGCCCTGGCCCGCCTGGAAGCCGCCGGCCCCGATGTCGACGTCTACTTGACCGCCTCGGCCTACCGGGGCGAGCAGGCGTCGCTGGCCAAGCTGGCCGATGTCGTGCCCGGTAATATCGTCTACTATGGTGGGCAGAACGCTGCGGAGCTTTTGCAGCAGTATTTTGCCCTCAGCGCGGGACGCGACTACGACGCCCTGTTCGTGCTGACGGACGGCTCCGGTTTCAAACTGGGGGGGGAAGCGGTCGAAGTACGTGTACCGAACGCTCCGGTATGGATGATCCACCTGGGCGGCGATTTCCCCATGGGGTATGACGACGCCACGCTGCAAGCGATCCAGGCCAGCGGTGGTGGGGTAGCCGGCAGCCTGGACGACGCCTTCGCCCGCCTGGCCGTTTCGCTGGCCGCCGGCCAGACGACGGCGATGCGTGACGTGGTGGATGGCTACGAATGGGTGTCCATCCCGGCAGGCGTGCAGGCCCCGGCGGTGGCCGGCGTGGCCGTTCACGCCCCGGGCGATCCGTTTGCCGCACTGGCTGCCCGCCGCCTGATCCTGAGCGAGATGTACCGCCAGCGCGGCCAGATTGCACAAGTAGAGACATTGGATGCCTTGCACGCCCTGGCCGTCGAGCAGGGCATCGTGACGCCCTACTCTTCGATGATCGTGCTGGTGACCCAGGCCCAGGAACGCCGCCTGGCGCAACTCGAAGGCCAGGTGGATCGTTTCGAGCGTGAAGCCGAGGCCGTGGGTGAAACGGTGGCTCCGTTTGCCGTAACCGGCGTGCCCGAGCCACACGAGTGGTTGCTGATCGGCTTGGCGGCCGTGATGCTGGGCTGGTTGGCCTGGCGCCGGCGGGCGGGTGTGGCGCTAGGGTAGCCGGATGGCCTTGCGCCACTTGCGCACCGAATTGATCAGGTAGATTTGATCGCAGCGTTCCAGCGAAGAAACCGGCAGGGTTTCTTCGCTGATTTCTTTTTGCTCGAGCAGAAAGGCGCGGAATGTCCCTGCCAGCAGGCCGCAGGAAAGCGGCGGCGTGACCAACCGGCCGTCCAGCGCCAGGACGATATTGGCCGTGCCGGCTTCGGTAAGCTCCCCACGTTCGTTCCACAAAATCACCTCGTCGCAGTCGGGGCAGGCAGCTTCGGCGACCTGGTAGGCCTGGCGGTTGGTGGTTTTGTGATAAAGGAAGACATCGCCGCTGTGAACGGGCGCGGGTGCCAGGCGCACGCGTGCCGGGTCGGGTTTGTGCAGGGCGCTGAGGGTTCTGGCCTCGCTGTCGAAGCTGCCGTCGGGGTGCAGCAGCAGGCGCACCTTGTGACCTTCGCCGGGCAGGCCGGCGGCCAGTTTGGCCAGGTCCGCCTCGGCCTGATGCGGGTCGAACGGGTAGCCGAAGTAGCGGGCCGATTCGGCCATTCGTTTGAAGTGATAGGTCAACAGGAAGTAGCCCTCGTTGGGTGTCCACAGCAGGCTTTCGAACAGCGAGAAGGGGTGGGTTGCGCTGGAAGTGCCTTGTTCGCCGGTCGTCTGGCCGGCCTTTTCAAGCCGGCCGGTTTGGACAAATTTTGCTTTCATCAGGCATTCCTCATACTCGTCGGATGTCGTTGAATCCCACACGATGCCGCTGCCCACGCCGTATTCGGCCTGCCGGCGCTGGCGGTCGATGAGCGCCGTGCGGATCGCCACGTTGAACTGCATCTTCCCTTGCGGAGTGACGAAGCCGATCGTACCGGTGTAGATGCGGCGTGGGGTCTTTTCCAGTTGGTTGATGATGCGGCAGGTGGAAACCTTGGGTGCGCCGGTAATCGAAGCGCACGGAAACAGGGCGGTGAAGATATCGGCCAGCCCGGCCTGGCTGCGGGCGGTGACGGTGGATGTCATCTGCCACAGGCTAGGGTAACGCTCGGTTTCGAACAGGGAGGTTACCCGCACGCTGCCTGTGGCTGCGATGCGCCCCAGGTCGTTGCGGATCATGTCCACGATCATCACGTTTTCGGCGCGGTTTTTTTCGGAATGGTGCAGCCAGGCTGCCTGCCGCCTGTCTCCGGCCGGGGTTTTGCCGCGGGCCGCGGTGCCCTTCATCGGGCGGCAGGTAAGTGTGCCGGCCTCCCGTTGAAAGAACAGCTCCGGTGAGGCCGAGCACAGCGCATAACGTCCCAGGTCGATGTAGGCTGCATAGGGTGTAGGCTGCGCTTGCTGCATGGCGAAGAACAGCCCGTAGGGGTCGCCTGCGAAGGCGGCTTGTAGGCGGAAGGTGTAGTTGACCTGGTACGTCTCGCCGCGGGCAATGCATTCTTTGACCCGGTCGATGGCCTGGCCGTACGTGTAGTGCGAAACTGTTGGCTGCCACTGGCCCAGGTGGTAGGCAGATGCCCCTTGTAACGTAAGAAAGCGGTGCGGCGGCTCGTAAAGGCCAAAGCAGAGCAGCGGAAAATCGCCAGGTGCGTGGGCGTGCAGGGCGGCATCGAAAGCCGGTGCAGCTTCGTAGCCGATAAAGCCGGCTGCGCATAGCCGGTGTTTTTCGGTTTGCCGGGCGATTTCGCATAGTGCAGGACGCACGTCGGCCAGGCAGTGTGCCTGGATGACTTGGCGTGGGGACTCGAAGCGCAGCCATTCGTTGGCTGCTCCGTCGTAAAGGATGCTGAACATGATTGTTGATCAGAGAGGGCGAACCCATGGGTTCGCCCCGAGGGAAGTGCACGGGTTTGCACCTGCTGACAGGTTATATCCGGTTGGTAGAGCTTGCAAACAAAACCGCAGAAGCCTGGTAGAATGGCCGTGTGATTGAAAGGCTGAAGGCCCGGCTACAAGATTGCCCACCGGCATGGGTACGCTGGGGGCCAGCGGTGGCGATGATGGTGGCGATTTTCTTGTTTTCATCCATCCCATCAGAAGAAATGCCGCGCTTTGGCGCTTTCGACTTTTCGGTGAAAAAAGGCGGCCACATGCTTGGCTACGCTTTGCTGGCGTTGGCCTGCTGGCATGGCCTGGGGCATCTGCCGGGAGCCTGGCTGCTGGCCGTCGGCTACGCTTTGAGCGATGAGCTGCACCAGGCGTTTGTGCCGGGGCGTTCGGCAAGTTTGTGGGATGTTGGTATCGATGGGTTGGGGGCGCTGATCGGGTTAGGCGTCTTGTGGTTAAAGTTGAAGATTGGAAAGCGGGACGCGGAAGGCTAACGGGAAGGGCTGCCTTCGACCGGCCGGCTTGAAAACCCGCTCATTCCCCAAACTCCAGTTCGAACTCGCTGTTTTCGTCCCAGGCTTCGCTGGCCTCGATGTCGATCTCGCCGAAGAGTGTTTCTTGCGTCACGTTGACCAGGCGGCGCTTTGCCAACTCGAGCATCGCCAAAAAGGTGACGACGACATCGAGCCGGGTGCGCTTGCTGCCAAGCAGGATAGAGAAGGTGGCGCGCCCACGCTGGCGCAGCGTTTGGGCGATCAGTTTGATTTTGTCGCGGATGGTGACCTTGGGCGCACGAACGACCGTGTTGAGCTGCGGGCGGCGGTCGGGAGCGAAGATGGCCTGTGCCGCGGCGATCAGGTCGGCCAGGGTCAGGCCGCTCAAGTCCACGCTGCCTTCGATTTTTGGCGGCGGCGCCAGCCGCAGGTACGTGCGCAGGCCCTGCACTTCACGTTCGGCCAGCAGGTTGGCGATCTGGCGGTAGCGTTTGTAGGCGATCAGTTGCTGCGCCAGCGCTTCACCGGGGTCTTCTTCATCGGGTTGGCGGGTGGGTTGTACGGGAAGTAAGGCTTCCGATTTGATTTGTACCAGGCGGGCAGCAATCACCAGAAAGGCCGAGACTTCGTCCGGCGAAGCCGTCTCGCGAATGGCGCGCAGGTGCTGTAGGTATTGATCGGTTACCTGTGCCAATGCCAGCTTGGTGATATCCAACTCGGCCCGTTCGATCAACTGCAGCAGCAGATCGAGCGGGCCTTCGTAAACCGGTGTAGAGACGGTGTAACCTTTTGCCTGGTGGGATGCCGTGTCGAGACTCACGGCGGCGATTATACCTGATCTTGCAAGCACATTTCCAAGACAACCTGCCGTGCCGAGCCTTGGGCGACCACCACCAAAATGTCGCCCGGCTCGAGGACAGTATCGCCATGCGGGATGAAAACCTGCCGCCCGCGACGGACCGAAGCGATGACGCACTCACGCGGGAAGGCAATCTCGCTCATCCGCTTTCCGACGATGACGGCGCCTTTTTCGACGATAATATCGGTTACGTCGACGCGATCGGGGGTGATGGCATCGAGCCGCACACCATGCTCGCGGTGGCGTTGCGCTGTTCGGCGGGTCAGCGCCAAGTAATAGGCCTGGATCACCTCCGCTCGCCGCAGCACGCCGACGAGCTGGCGCGGGTTATCTTTGGCGACCACGGGCAGGCGGCCGACGTCGTGCTGGCTCATGCGGCGCAGTGCTGCGGAGAGCGGCTCGTCCGGCGCGGCGGTCAGCGGTTGGCGGGTGCAGACCCGGCCAACGGGCAGGGCTGACTGGCCGGCTTCTTCGGCGCGGTCGATGTCTTGCAGCGTAAGAATGCCGACCAGTTCGCCGTTGCTATCGAGCACGGGCAGGCCGTGGCGCCTTTTTTTTGCCATCACCTCGGCCGCCAGCGCCAGTGACGTGTTTTCATAGAGTGCAACGACTTCGGTGTTCATGGTTTCACCGACGGTCAGGGTGTCGAGCACTTCGACGTCACGCCCGCGATCCAGGCGAATACCGTGCCGCGCCAAGCCCAACGCATACACCGAATCGCGTTGGATGTGTTGGGAGATGATCTGGCTGATGGCGACGGCGAACATCAACGGCAGGATGATGCGGTAGTCGCTGGTCATTTCGAAGAGCAGAATCGATGCGGTCAGGGGGGCATGGACGGCCCCAGCCAGCACGGCAGCCATCCCGACCAGGGCATAGGCTGCCGGGGAGAGCACCAGGTTTGGGAAAATTCGATCGGCGATCGTTCCAAAGGCCCCGCCCAGCGTTGCCCCGATGAACAAAGAGGGTGCAAACACGCCGCCGAAAAAACCGCCGCCGATGCTGATCGGTGTCAGGATCAATTTGGCGACCAGGAGCGCCAACAGCAGCCAGGGGGCCGTTTCTCGCAGGTTGAGAATATTATCGATAGTTTCGTATCCGACGCCAAAAACCTGTGGCAAGAAGATGCCGGCCAGCCCAACGGCTAGCCCGGCGCTGGCCGTTTTGAGCCACTTGGGCGCCTGCCAGCCGTGATAAAAGTCCTGCGCCCGGTACAACAAGGCCACGTAGATGGCAGAGACCAGCCCCGCCAAAACACCCAGGATAAGATACAGGGGCAGTTCCCAGGCGGAGTGAAACGCATAAGCCGGCACCTGGAAGGCCGGTTGGCTGCCCGAAACCGCCTGCGTGAAGACCGACGAACTAACGGCGGCGATCAGAATCATGCCCAGGGCGTTGCCGCCGATCTCTCCTAAGATGATCTCGAGTGCAAAAAACACACCGGCAATCGGGGCGTTGAAGGCGGCCGCGATCGCCGAAGCGGCTCCGGCGGCGACCAGCGTGCGTGTGCGTTCATCGGACATGTGCACCCACTGGCCAACCAGCGATCCGAGATTGGCGCCAATTTGCACGGAGGGGTCTTCCGGTCCTACGGATGCGCCGCTGCCGATGGACAATACCGCCGCCGCGGTTTTTACAGGGACGCGTTGGTAGCGCAAGCGTCCCCCGGAAAGCGCCACGGCCTGCATGATCGCGGCTGTGCCGTGTAACTTTTCTTCGCCAACCCCGTAGCGGGCGATCAATCCTACCAGAATGCCGCCGGTTAACGGCAGAAGTGCGATGCTCCAGCTGCCCAAGGGGGCCAGCCAGTCTACCACATATTCGAAAAGGAATGCGGCCAACCCTTCAATCAGCCATTTGAACGCCCATACGGTTATCCCGGTTGCCAGGCCGACGATCACGGCGAGAATGCTGAGCGAAAGCGTTTCGAAAGAAGCCAGGCGTTCGAGCCAACGTGAATATTTTTTGTTGAACATTGGTGAAAGAGCCTTCTACAACGATGGATGTTTCTGCAGCCGATTGTACTCCCAAGTGCCGGCGTATGGCCCGGAAAAACGAAACCTGGCCTAGCAGGGTATCGGAGAGCCCCGGCGTTAAGACTTCCGAAGTCTCCTCCGACACCCTGCTAGGTGGCTTGTAGCCGGCGATACGGCGATTTTTGCTTTCGAAAACATGCGTGCCTTTGGGATCGTAACCGGCTAAAACATCTCGATTGTGGTATATTTTTATGGCGCTTTCACGTTGGTGGGAAATGGGAGCGACATGCAAATCGGAAGGAAGTATCATGCGTGATGCCCGTGTAAAACAAGCCACAACCAATACAACCCAAGCGAAAATAGTCTCTTTTTTCTCGGAACGAGGCAACAAGCTTCACGAAGGATGGCTGCGTCCATCCAGCACGACCACCCTCTTTTTAGCCGCCGTGATCGTCGGTCTGGGGACCGCTATCGGTGGCATCTTTTTTGTTTTCTTAATCGAGCGGCTTAGCGAATTTTTGTTTGGAACCTTGCCGGGCTGGTTCCCGCTCGGGCGCGCCTGGCTGCTTTTTATCCCGGCGTTGGGCGGCCTGGTCGCCGGGCCGATTATTGCTTTCTTTGCCCGCGAAGCCAAGGGGCACGGCGTTCCCGAAGTCATGCAGGCCATTGCCCTGCGCGGTGGGCGCATCCGCCCGCGCGTGGCCGTTGCCAAGGTCATTGCCTCGTCGGCCTGTATCGGCTCCGGCGGTTCTGCCGGGCGTGAAGGGCCGATCGTTCAGGTGGGGGCGGCGTTGGGTTCGACCCTGGCGCAATGGTTGCACTTTCCCGAGAGCCGTATCCGCAACCTGGTGGCCTGCGGCGCGGCAGCAGGCATTGCCGCCACGTTCAACGCGCCGATTGCCGGCGTGATCTTTGCCATCGAAATCATCCTGGGCGAAATGGCCCTGGCCGATTTGGGCAGCGTGGTGCTGTCTGCCGTGACTGCCAGCACGCTGGCGCGCGCCGTTTTGGGAGATACGCCGGCTTTTTCGATTCCGCTGTATTCGCTTAAAAGCCCGTGGGAGATCTTCCTTTACCTGGGCTTGGGTGTGGTCAGCGCCGCCGTGGGTATTTTCTTTATCAAGGTTTTGTACTACGCAGAAGATGTCTTCGATAACTGGAAGTTCCCCGATGCCCTCAAGCCGGCCGTCGGTGGTTTGTTGTTAGGCTTGACCGGCCTTACCTACCCCTTGCTTTTGGGTTTGACCCGGCTGCCTGACGAACATCTCAATAACGGCCTGCCGGTGCTGGAGAACATTCCGCACGTGTATGCTTCAGGTTTTGGTGAGATCGGTGCAGCCTTGCTGGGCCAAATGCCCGTTTTGTTGATGCTCGTGCTGATTTTCCTCAAGGTTTTGGCGACCGCTTTTACGTTGGGATCGGGCAATTCGGGTGGGGTTTTTGCCCCCGGCCTTTTTATGGGCGCCATGACCGGCGGCGTGTTTGGTTCGATTTCGGCGGCTTTGTTCCCGCAGATCGCAACCGGGCCGGGGCCTTATGCCACCGTGGGGATGGCGGCGGTTTTCGCGGCGGCGGCGCGTGCCCCATTGACGGCCATTTTGATCGTCTTTGAAATGACCGATGATTACCGCATTCTGGTGCCGTTGATGGCAGCCGTAGCGGTCAGCACAGCGCTGGCCCAACACTGGCATAAGGAGTCGATCTATACGCTCAAGCTGGTGCGCAAGGGCATCCGGCTGTTCCGCGGGCGCGATATGGATGTGATGGCCTCGGTGATGGTCGAAGAAGTAATGGACCGTCACCCTGAGACCGTACACCCCGACGCCACCGTCGGCGAACTGGTGGCTCTGCTCGATCGTACGCGGCGGCATGGCTTTCCGGTTGTCGATGAGAAGGATCGTCTGGTGGGGATTGTTTCACTCAACGATATTCGCCGTGGCCTGACGGAAGGCGCGCCCATCGAGCAGCTTCGCATCCGGGATATTGCCACCAGCAACCCGGTGACCGTTCACCCGGACGATACCTTGCGGCAGGTCCTACAGCGCATGGCGCCGCGCGATCTCTCACGTCTGCCAGTGGTGGCACGCGACGATGCGCGTAAACTGGTCGGGATCGTTCGCCGCAGCAATATCGTCAAGGCCTACGAATTGGGCCTGGCGCGGCGCGGTTTTGCCTTGGGGGTGTTGCCAGGTTCTCCGAATGGTACCGCCAGCGGTCGCTTTACCGTGCCGGAAAACTCTTCCCTGGTCGGGCGCACGTTGGCCGATATCGGTCTCCCGGATACTTTGCTGGTCATCCATATCGAACGCGGCAGCGCCGTGATCTTACCGCGCGGCGCAACGCAGCTACAAGCCGGTGATACGATCACCCTGCTGGCACGTGATGGAGATGTCGTGCATATGTCCGTTTATTGGAAAGAGATCAACGCCCCCCAGGAGGTGCAATAAACGTCTCTCTATATTATCTTGCCGTTGTGCTGATCGCCACCCATAGCGGTTGGCTGAAATCGTCGTCCAATCCAAAGACGATACCATCGTCGCTGCGCAGTTGGTAGTGGGCGATATAGTTTCCCGAGCTGACAGGCGCAACGAGTTCGATCGAGATCGCAATCGTTGCACCCACATCCACGGCCGTGCCCAGCTTCTGCGCCTGCGGCCCGCCGAGATCGCTGCCCGAAGCGAAAACGAGTTCGTAATCGGCGTTCCAGGCGCATGTACCGATGTTTTGTACCTGCCAGGTCTGCGTGAATTTCTCGCCGTTGCCGACGGAGAGATGGGTGGTTGTTCCGTCGATCACCAGTGCGGCCCAGTTGCAGGGTATTTGCGGCGTTGCCGTTTGTATTTGCGGCGGTTGACCGACGGCGCCCGATGTATCCGCCGATTTCTCGGATTGCCTGCCCGATGTAACGGCCGATTGAAGTGCGAAAGAAGCGCTCGGCCGGCGCAATTGCAAGGCCAGGAGCAGCGCCAGCACGGCCAACAGGATAACCAGGACGGCCAATAGATTGGCGAGCATCCCGGCGACAACGCCGGGTCGGGCTGGTTTAGAAAATCTGCGTGGGGTCATAAAGCTCCTCGTGCAACACACTTCGGCTTTCTCAAGTGATTTTGGCCTGTAGGCAAATGCCTGGCATCTGTCTAAACAGCACTGGCCCTGGACCCATTCTTGATTTGCGCACTTGTGTGCTGCGCTGATTCTGCCAGAATCAGCGTATGGGTCAGGCCTCTATTGGCGGGTACTGTTGTAATAGTTGAAAGCCGCTTCTGCCAGGTTCGCGATTAGATCGTTGGCCGATTCAAAAATAATCTGCACCGGGTGATACAGGTAAACGGTCAGCACGAAATTTCCATTGGGTGTGTAGACGATGGCTGCATCGGATACGTTATGGATGATGTAGAAATTGTCGCTCACCCAACCGTGTTTGTGCGCTACCCGGGTCCCATCGGGTAACCCGGCCTGGATCAACGCGCCGATGCGGTCTTCGGCCAGTTGATCGATCATCTGCCTGCACTCGGCCTGCGTGATCTCGTTGCCAAAGGCGGCGATCAGTGCGCCGCCGCCCTGGGCACCGCACTGGTACAAGTCGGTGAGCAGCATGCCCATTTCGGTGGGCGTCGTCTGGTTGTACAGGTCTGGGTTGGTGTCGATGTCTTCGCGGCTGTTGGCAGGAGTCTGGTAACCGGGCAGTAGCAGGGGGGCGCCGTCGAAGAAATAGCCTCCCAAGAAGGTGCTGTTCAGTCCCAGGGTTCGCATGTCTTCGGTGACGAGCAGCGGGCCCCGGTTGGGGTTCAACTGAGTTTGCATTAGCCAATCACTAGACGGGTTGATCGATTTGGTGATCATCTCCTCCAGTTTTGTGGCTACCTCATTGCTCAGCGCGCCTTCCAGGCGGCGAAAGACCGAGATCATGATCGGAATCTTGATCGTGCTGCTGGCCGTAAAGGCTACGTCGGGCGGCATGGGCACTGGCTCTTGCAGATCGTAGACGAAACTGGTTTCCTCTCCGGTTTGTAAGTCCTCGAAGAAGAGGCCGATTGTGCCGTCGAAACCCGATAGCTCGACGGTCTGGCGCAGGAGCACTTCAAGATTTTGAAACGACGGCGAGGGCGCGCCGGTGGTGCGAAAAGGCAGCGTGACGATGCGCGCGGATGATGAAGCCAACGCGTTTTCGATCGGTGGGATGGCGCGTGCGGTGTCGAGGTTGATACCGGGCCGTCCCGGCGAAAAATTGACGGTACCCGGCTGGGGCAGCGCGGCGACCGGCGGCGTGTCGTAGCGTGGAGCGATCTCATCGTTTAGGTAAGCTTCCAGGCGCTCTTGCGAATAAGCATAGCGCAGCGGAATGTCGGCCGAACTGCGCGTGCGTCCCCACAGATAGTCCCAAAACGCTGTCCAGAAGGGCACGCGCGTGCGTTCCTGTTCAGCTGCGGCCAGCACGGCATCCAGGTCCAGTTCGAAGCCGACCGTTTCGGGTTTCAATTGGATGCGTGCCTCCTCGTAGCGCAACTCGATGGGCTGGGAGAAGACCTCCAACAAACGTTGGGCAGCCTGCTGGCGGTTCAGACCGCCCATTGGCACACCGCCGATGGTCATCCTGGATGGATAGTAAGCCCACATACGGCTGAAGCGCGCCAACTGAAACGTAAACAAAATCACCGATCCCAGCAGGCTCAAAACCGCAACGAACGTTACGGCAGAAAAAACACTTCTTCTTCGTCTTCGCATGAGGCAAATCATACCACAGGCCGTATGATGGAGACGGAGGATATACATCGAGAGGTGTGGCACGATAGCCGTTGTTGTTGGAAAAGCAGGCCGACCGAACGATTGCTGACTGAACGCCCATATCCTGATCTGCGAAGTCGCTGTCCGCAGCAGGCCAGGGTGTAGCATTCTGTTACAAGGGTTTGTAAAAAACGGTTCCAGGGCGAAGTACAAAACCGCCCGCTGGTAGACGGCGGGCGGTCATGGTGCCAGGAGATAGTCTGTTTGCAACGGGTGTAAAGTAGAAAGGCAAAACTCTATTTACTGATCGTTCCCACCAGCCAGTACGGCCCGCTACATCGGTCGGTAACCGGTGCAACCGTCAGGCTGTCTGCGGTTTCGGCAGGGATCTCGCCGCCGCCGATTTGGAGAGTATCTCCGATACTGGCGATCGCCTGGTTGTCCGCACCGACGATTTGAAGCGCTTGCCCTTCACCGCGCAGCGAGAATCCCTGCGGCCAGATCGGCAAGTAGTCTGCGCCATCGTCGCTTTGGGCACGCAGGCAGTTGTCTACCAGCACCAGCTCACCGACCAGCAACGCCCCCATTGTGTCGGCCTGCGCTTCGCGCTGTACCGGAAAAACCGGTTCGCTGGTGTCGACAGGTTCCGTCTGCGTCGATGTGCCTTGACAGGCCGTCAGCAGGAGGATGACCAGCACTCCGACCGGCAATATCAGCCAACCTGTTCGTGAGATCAAGATAGTTTTCACTTTTTCCTCCAAACGAATGCAGTTGTGTTTGCAACTTCCCTGTTGCTACCGGCAAAACGGCAGCGGCTGGGAACATGCGGTGCTCGTGCCCCGGTCAGGGTGTGAGCAGCACGCTGACGCCAAGGCCAGAGATGTAGTTAATGGCCATGTAGATGGCGTCGTTGGGGTCAGCGCCAGGAGAGCCGCTATGAATGCCGTAAGCCGTACTGGTGAGGAACCAGGGGCCACCACTATCGCCACCCGAAGACAGGTTTGCGTAGCCGGCAGTGTTGTTCACGCGAATGAACGTGGCGTTGACGCTGGGGACGTAGCTGGGCGCGTAGGTCTTGCTGCTAATGTAACCGCAAGTGTAATGGGTGGTCTTGCCGTACTTGCAGACATACCCACCGATGGTCTGGCTGGCGCGGCTCTTGGTGGCGGTGATGCGGCGGGTTGTGCCGCTGCTCCACCAGCGGATCAGGTTGGTGAAGGTATGGCCGGAAGCGCTGTGCCACTGGACGTCGTAGTAGTCCCGAAACACCTGGCCGCGGTAGGTGAGGGCAATGCCGGCATACGACTGGCTATTGCCGCAGTGCGCAGCCGTTGACACACCGCGAGTTCCGGCAGAGTTGCGCACGGTAAAGCCACTGGTGCAGGTGCTCAGCGGCAGGCCGCCGTAGATCGTGGCTTCGGAATTGCCCATCGATTCGACGGTGGTGACCTGAACGGTCGACGGGAGTTGAAGTTCTCCCGCTGCCAGGGCGCCGTCGAGGCGGGCGCGTTCGGCGACGTACAGATCAACGGTGTTGGCCTGTACGTTGATCTCCGATTCGACCGGGATACCGGCCTTCTCGGCGGCCATCATGGCGCTGCGTTGATCGGCTTCGAGCGCGTTCAGCGATACCTTGGCGGTGCGCACGTCAACGACGCCGGCCAGCTCGGGGCTGTCCAGGTAGGCCGAGATGTCTTTGTTATCCTGGGTGAACTGGACCACCACGCGGAATTCCGGGGTGTGCTCCAGCCACAGGCCGGCAAAGGTCTCGGACTCGCCTTCAACCAGTTTCGCTTCGAGTTCACCGGCGATATCCTGCACGGCGAAGCGGCGTTCGGCCTCGGCAAGGTCGATGCCCTGCTCTTTGGCATACATTTCCATGTCGAAGGTTTCCGGGTTAAGTTCGGTTTCCGCGCCGGCATTCTCGACCGGAAGCGGTTCATCTTGCGGTGCCTGCGCCAGAGCTTCGAAGGGTGTCAGCAGCATGGCAAACGCCAATACCAACCCCCAAAGTTTCTTTGAAGTGAACATGGTACATACTCCATATTTTGCATAGGTAGGATGACTTGATGCATCCCTAGGCTCCGGTGGGTGAGCAGGCCTTGTCAAAGCCATACTACCACCGGGGGCGTTGCTGTTTAGACTATCTTTCCGTCAGCGTTGCCATCATATCAAGAACTTACAATTTTGTAATGAGGAAAAACTCCTCATTTTCTACAATTAAGGGCAACTTTAGCTGAATCGTTTCTAGCAGTGCTGTCCTGGGAAATATAAACCGCCCGCCGGTAGACGGCGGGCGGTTGTGGTGCCAGGAGACAGTCGTTTGCAACGGGTAGATAAGGAAGAAGGCCAGTCTATTTGTTGATCGTTCCCACCAACCAGTACGGCCCGCTGCACCGATCGGTAACCGGTGCAACCGTCAGGCTGTCTGCGGTCTCGGCAGGGATCTCGCCACCGCCGATTTGGAGCGTGTCCCCCACACCGGCGATTGCCTGGTTGTCCGCATCGACGATTTGAAGCGCTTGCCCTTCGCCGCGGACTGAAAAGCCGTGCGGCCAGATTGGCAGATAGTCTGCGCCCTCGTCGTTTTGGGCACGCAGGCAGTTGTCTACCAGCGCCAACTCACCGACCAACAACGCCCCCATTGTGTCAGCCTGCGCTTCGCGCTGTACCGGAAAAACCGGTTCGCCGGCTTTGGCGCGCTCAG
The DNA here is from genome assembly GCA_049325275.1 of Chloroflexota bacterium. Taxonomy (GTDB): domain Bacteria; phylum Chloroflexota; class Anaerolineae; order Anaerolineales; family UBA4823; genus CAIQJJ01. The sequence goes on along the minus strand of JBMOLU010000084.1, from coordinate 206,933 downwards.
TCTCTGCTGCGTTGGATGATGCCCCCTGGCATGCCATCAGCAGGACAAGACTCAGTACGCCGATCAGCGGCATCAGCCAGCTTGTCCGTGAAATCGAGATGGTTTTCACTTGCTTCCTCCAAATGAATGAAGCGTGAGAAGAAGGTAGGGAACGTTGGTGATTGGCGTCGCTCAGGGTACGAGCAGGACGCTGACGCCAAGGCCAGAAACGTAGTTGATGGCCATGTAGATGGCGTCGTTGGGGTCGGCGCCGGGATAGCCGCTGGTGACACCGTAGGCGACGTTGTTAAGGAACCAGGGCCCACCGCTATCGCCGGGACGAACGAGAGGGCTATAGCCGGCGGTGTTGTCCACGCGAATGAACGTGGCATCGACGCTGGGGACGTAGCTGGGCGCGTAGGTCTTGCTGCTGATGTAACCGCAGGTATAGTAGGTGGTCATGCCGTACTTGCAGACATACCCACCGATCGTCTGGCTGGTGCGGCTCTTGGTGGCGGTGATGCGGCGGGTTGTGCCGTCGCTCCACCAGCGGATCAGGTTGGTGAAGGTATGGCCGGAAGCGCTGTGCCACTGGACGTCGTAGGTATCCCGGAATAGCTCGCCACGGTAGGTGAGGGCAATGCCGGCATACGACTGGCTATTGCCGCAGTGTGCAGCCGTTGCTACGCCGCGTGTTCCGGCAGAGTTGCGCACGGTAAAGGCACTGGTGCAGGTGCTCAGCGACAGGCCGCCGTAGATCGTCGCCTGGGGTTTGCCCATCGATTCGACGGTGGTGACCTGAACGGTCGACGGGAGTTGAAGTTCTCCCGCTGCCAGGGCGCCGTCGAGGCGGGCGCGTTCGGCGACGTACAGATCAACGGTGTTGGCCTGTACGTTGATCTCCGATTCGACCGGGATACCGGCCTTCTCGGCGGCCATCATGGCGCTGCGTTGATCGGCTTCGAGCGCGTTCAGCGATACCTTGGCGGTGCGCACGTCAACGACGCCGGCCAGCTCGGGGCTGTCCAGGTAGGCCGAGATGTCTTTGTTATCCTGGGTGAACTGGACCACCACGCGGAATTCCGGGGTGTGCTCCAGCCACAGGCCGGCAAAGGTCTCAGACTCGCCTTCAACCAGTTTCGCTTCGAGTTCACCGGCGATATCCTGCACGGCGAAGCGGCGTTCGGCCTCGGCAAGGTCGATGCCCTGCTCTTTGGCGTACATTTCCATGTCGAAGGTTTCCGGGTTGCGTTCGGTTTCCGCGCCGGCATTTTCGACGGGAAGCGGTTCATCTTGCGGTGCCTGCGCCAGAACGCCAAAAGGCGTCAACAGCATGGCACACACCAACACCAACCCCCAAAGTTTCTTTGAAGTGAACATGGTACATACTCCTGATTTTGATATGGGTGGGATATCTTGTTATCCCTGGGCCCCAGTGGTTTGTGACGCACATGATGGGTGATGTACACTGTGCGTTACACGACCGGGTTATTCAAGCCCGCGCCACGTGGTTCCGACGAACCTGTGTGGGAGAGACACCGTGGCGCGTTGATCGATATATCCCGTTGCGTTAGACTGACTGTTCCATGGAACGCCGCCATCATATCAAGAACTTACAGTTTTGTAATGAGGAAAAACTCCTCTTTTTTCGGCAATTTAGAAAGTGAAGTGGATAAGGAGATGGCCGGGTCTGTTCTTGAATGGCCCTATCGCATATGGCTCGGCTGTATGCCTTGCTACCAGTCAACGTGAGATCACACACTTCACCAGGTCGCCGCGTTCGTCCAGCGTCAGGCGGGCATACTGCCAGTGGTGATGGATTTGCTGGTCCACCTGCTTGCATAGCGTAATAACCTGCGGCGTCGGGAGAGAAGCCTTGGCCCCCTGTGGGAAACGCGCCGGCGCCCGGCTCAGGCGCGCCTGGGCGTTTTGCATGTCTGGCAGGTAATCGGCCACTATCTGCTTGACGTGCCTCATGACTTCGGATGGGATGGCTCCAGGCTCTCGGGTTTCGGGCCTTGGTTCTGTGTTCGTGCGGCTGTCGCTGACCAGGCGGATCGAGTGGGGCAAGGCGCTTACGCCTGCTGGAAGCGGATTTCCATTTTTCGGCCACAGTCCATCCGCCTGGGCCAACGGATCGCCGTAAAGTACGAAGGAGATCAGCGTTTTCTGATCCTCGCCGTCCAGGTAGTTTTGCCGTTTGTTCATCTCTTGTACGAGGTTGATCTTGGCGCGGCGCAGGGCTTCGCCTGCCGGCAGTCCGGCTTGCAGCAAGGCCCAGAAGGAGCGCCCAAGAAGGTCGGCGGCAATCAACGGCATGGTGACGGAGCCGTAGGAAGTGCAGGTCGAGCCGATCACGGCCCGGCTGCCGGAAACCAGGAATTTGAGCGCCAGGGCCTGTTCGGTGGTTTTTTTCTGAATGTATGCCCCGTAACAGGCCTCGCTGAAGACAATCTGCGGGGCGCGACCGCCGTTTTGGATATCTTCTGGCCGCAGGGCCACGGGGTAGTGTGGGTGATCGCCCGGTTCCGTGGGGTCACGCTGCCCGTACCAGTCGGCCGAATCGGGAATTCCGTGCAGGTTGAAGTAAGCCAGGTGTAACGGCCGGTCCAGGGGGGCTTGCTCGGCCTGGAGCGGCGGGGAAACCAACAGGGCGTGCGGGTCACCGATCGTGCGGTAGACGGCTAACGACGAACGTTGCCAGACGGCGGCGGTATAGCCCAGGCTGGCGCGCGCCTCGCCGGTGTGCTGTTGAAACAACCGGCGCAGGCCCCTTGCCACTTTTTGCCCCCAAGAGATGCCCGGCCTGCCCTGGGCCTGCCGATGTTGCCGGATGATGTTTTCGATGGTTTGCAACAGTGGTGCCGGTGCGTCGCCGGCGTCACCCGGTAGGCGGCCTACCGGCCATTCGGGTGTAAAGTAGTTTTCGTCGCGGCAGGCGTAGGGGTTGTCCGAAGGCACGTCGGGGTCTGCGTCGTCTACCGGGTTGGGCAGGTGGTGGAACGGTACCACCTGTGGCCCACCAACGATTAGCAAGGCCCCAATGCGCTCGCCGTGTTTCGCCAGCGTGGTATCCAGATCGCCAAGCAGGCGCTTGATGCCCCAGGCATCGTTGTGCGCCACGGCTTGCAGCCCGAAACCGGCCGTCGACTGTGGATCGTCGGCCAAGAGCAGCAGGGCATCGGTATCGGGGCGGGCGCGTACGGCTCCGGCCAGGCGTTTCAGCGCCATCTCGATGGTGGCAGTGGCCGGCAAGCCATATTGCGTTTCCAGTCCGCGGCGGGTGGTGAGAATTACGTAGGTTGGAAAGCGACCGTTTACCTGAGCCAGTTCCGGTTGGTGGATTTGCTCGGCCAGTTTGACAAGCTCCACCTGGATCGGGCGCAGGCTTTTGGCAATGCGCGGCCGGGTAGCGGGGCGAAAAACTTGGGTGGCCTGTGGCTTGCCGTCAACAGTCTTTTCCTCGGCCGGGCGTGTTGCCTGGTGTGGCCTGGCTCCTTGATCTACACTGGAGCGGGTTGTTGGAGGGGAAAGCGAAAGCGTTTGAGCCATCGAGCGCTCGTTTGCACTGGCGGGGAGCAAGCTCCAATCGAAGGCTGCGGCGACGCTCGCCGGGATGGCGATGTCGTGCAGCGCCGAAGGCCCTTGACTGCCGGCATCCAGGTGCTCGGGCCACCATGCCCGGTAGGGATGCTGCACACCCCACCAGCGCCAGGCGGCTTGCCCGGCCACGTCGCTGTCGGCCGCACGGCGCAGGCACTCTACGGCTTCGTCCTCGCACCCGATTTCTATAAGCGACTCTGCCCGGGCGAATTGAAGTTGAAGACACTCAGGCCAGATTTCCAGCGCATGGTGGGCCAAATCGAGCAATTGTTTTGCCCGATCGGTTGTCGTTGCCGGTGCGACCGGCAGCGCGCGCACGATTTGCAGGTGCGTAATGGCGGCCAAGGGGATTGGAGATGGCTCGTCGAACACCGACCGGTAACGATTTTCGGCCAGTGCAACGTTTCCGGCGGCCAATGCCTGGCGGGCCCTTCGCAGCGGCGGCGCCCAGCCCGGCAAACGGACTCCGGCAAGCGGGCGTCCTCCCAGGGCGAAGACGATCCCCGCGGCATCGGCCACGCTCCCCCGGCCCAGTTCCTGGCGTGCTTCTGCCAGGAATTGATGGGCATCGGCGTATTCGGCGTCACAGCGGCAGAGCTGCTCGAGTCTGGCCAGCGCCTGGCCGGTCTGCCGATCCTGCCACAGTGCGCGAGCATGCAGCAAGCTAACGAGCAAATCACCCGGATACAGGGCCAGCCACGCCAGCGTCAGCCGGCAGGCGTAGCGCGTTTCGTTCAAGGTAAGTGCGCTGCGTGCCAGGCGGACGATTTGTTCGCGGGAAGTGGGTGTAGGGCTTCTGTCACTCATGAGATACCGGAAGGCTTTCGTGGGAGGCTTGTGCGCCGATGACGCGCTCGTTTTTACGGCGGGTGTGTACCAGGTTGAGGGCTACCACGGCGGCCAGCTGCCGACGGATGGCGACGTCTTTGGGGGCCAGTTTGGCGGCCTGGTGGAGCATGTTTTCGGCTTCGATGTAGTTTTTCCCGTCTTTGAAGGCCAGCCCGGCTTGTAGATAGGGACGCGGGTCCTGCGGCGCAATGGCAATCGCTTTTTGGTAAGCGGCCAGGGACTGACGATACTGGCGGCGTTCTTGCTGTGCTTGACCCAGGTTGAGGTATGCTTCGAGAAGCTGTTCGTCCAACTGCACGGCCTGGTTGAGGTGATATACGGCCTGATCGAGCTGCCCGGCGCGGCGCAGCAGATCGCCGAGCAAGTGGTGCAGGCGTGCCTGCTCGTTGCACTGGACAGGCAGCATGCCGGCTGGGGATGTGGCAGTTTTGCACTGTCGGAGTGCTGCCTGCGCGGTGCGGATGGCGGCATCGTATTCGCCGTTTTGGGCCTGGATGTGCGCCAAAACGGCCAGGACGCCGGGTTCGTAGGGATGGGCTTCGGCCAGGCTTGCTGCCTGGGCCAGGGCTTCTTGGGGGCCGTTGGCCTGCGCCAGGGCGTTGATCCGCTCCAGTTGCAGGCTCAGCAGCTTTTGCGTTTTAGCCCGTTCGCCGTCAGTCGATTCGGGTTTCTTTCCTGCGCCAGGGGAAGGCTTTTCAGGTTGTACGGAAAGGCCCGGACTATCGAGCAATTCCAATGCCTCGGCCGAACGGTTGAGCGCTTGCAGTGCACGTGCGGCCAGCAGCAGCGCCGTGTGCCGTTCGGGTTGGGCCTTGAGCGCAGCGCGTGCGTCTTGCAGCGCATCTTCCGGGCGGTTGCCGTGCAGGGCGATCTGTGCGCGCAGCAGCCAATAGGCAACTTCTTTGGGGGCCAATCCGGCGGCTTTTTCGATGCTGTTTGCCGCTTGATCGAATTCGCCGACGCGCATTTGGGTATGCGCCAGCGCATACCAGGCCTGCGCTTGCTTCGGTTCCAACATGACGGCTTGCTGGAAGGCCTGCTGGGCCATTCTGTCCAACTCGCCGGGAGCGGTATGTTGGTCGCGCAGCTCCAGGACGGCCTGCCCATAAAGCAGGTGATAGCTCGCCTGGCCAGGCTCGAGGGCGATGGCGCGCTCGAAGTGTTCGCTGGCCCGAAGCGGATCGTTGATTTCCAGGTAAATCTTACCGGCCAGGTTGTGCCAGCGTGGCTCATCGGGCCATAGCGCCAGCGCGACCCCTATGGACTCTTCGGCTGCGGCCACTTCGCCGGCCTGGAAGCCTAGTTTGGCCAGTAAGGCATGGATGATTGCGGCGTGAACGGGAGATTGGCCGGGGGGCTGGGCGAAGACTGTATCGGCAAAGCGGCAGGCAGCCTGCCAGGCTGCTCGTGGATCGCGTTCGGCTTGCACGAGCAGCTCGTTGATGACCTGGTAGGGTTGTGTTGCCGATGTGTTTTGCTGTGTGGCCTGAAAGGCGAGCCGGCCACGGGTTTCCCAGTAGGCCAGCCGGGTCTCCTGTGCTGCGGCGTTTCCTTCGGCGCCCGTTTCGTTTTCTCTCTCGAAAAGGGCGGCCTGAGCCAACCTGACGGTGCGTTCGAATTCGCGCCGTGCGGTCGGTGCAATGCTGAGTGCACCCGGTGCATGAGCGATAGCTTGCACTTTCTCGCACAGCCGGTAGGCTTCGGCGCGGCGCACCAGGCTGACGGCCAGTTTATAGGCGGCATAAGGGCGCAACGCATTTTCGCTAACCGACTGGCGCAGGAGTTCGATAGCTTGCTCCCAAAGCCCCAGATCGAGCGCAGCGGCGGCCCGGGCCTCGCGTGCCGGCCAATCCACGACCAGCTGTGGCTGGCTTTCCTGCGCTGCATCGCAGGCTTGCTGGTACAGATCGTGGGCCGTGGGGATATCGCCGCGCCGCAGCACCAGGCGCGCTTGCAGTGCCAGGATGCGGCCGCGGAGCTGTGGCTCGGCTGCTGCGTGACCAAGCGACGTCCTTTCCAATGCCTGCGTGAGCGCCTCTGCGGCGTCGATTTCGGCGTCGATTTCCAGGGCTAACTCGGCACGCAAAATGTAACCGGCGGCCGGAAGCCCCTGCTGTTTGTCGATTCTTTGCTCCTCCTCGAGGTAGTTGCACCCTAACTCGAAGCGCAACAGGCTGCGCGCCAGTTCGGCGGCCCGCAGGCGGGCCAAAACACCGGCCAGTGGAATGGCGTCTTGGGTATGTTGTAAGGCGAGCGGCAGTTGGCCTTCCTTTTGCAAGATATCGGCTGCCAGGAAGTGCAGTTCGGCGTCTTGCGAGTCCTGATGGAGGGCGGTCTCGATCCACGAAAGTGCATCCTCCGTTTGGCCGAGATCGAGGAGCAGGTGCGCCTTGGCGCGGCGCAGTTCTGCCAGCCGCACGGCGTCTAGCCCACCCGCGCCAATGGCGCGTTCGATACTTTGCAGCGCCAAAGATGGATCGCCGTTTCGCTGGTGGGCGTATGCCAGATCGCTGAGCAGGTCGCAAGTGGATGGAAACGCTTCGGCGGGGTTATCCAGCGTTAGCGCTTTTTCAAGACATGCGACGGCGCCGGCCGGGTCTTGGAGCGGATCGAGCAGGAGCTGCGCTGCCTGGTGCAGTTCGGCGGGACGGGCGGGGGTCTCTTCGAGCAGGATGCGTAAAACGATGCTTGCGGCTTGTAGATCGTTCAGTTCGATGTGCAGGCGTGCCTGACGCAAGTACAGCATGGATTGGTGTGGGGCGATCTGGACGGCTTGCCGGATGGCTTGCAGCGCCTCGCAGCGTGCGGTGTGTGCCAGAGGATTGCTTTCTTTTTTGCCGCGTGAGGCTTCCTTGCCGGGGGCATTGGCAATTCGTTGCGCTTGATCGACGAACCACAGCAGATCGGTGAGACTGTCGTTGTTGACGTGCAGCACGGCCCGCATGGCTTGCAGGGCATTTTGTTGCAGGCCGGCCTGTAAGTAGGCGTGGGCCAGGGTGCGGTAAACTTCGGGATTTTGCGGGGCGGCCTGGCTTGCTTCGTGCAGAGCGGCAATTGCCGTGTCGGTGCGTTGCAACGCCAGGGCGGTTTGCCCGAGGCCCAGTGCGAGCCGGCTGCGCCATGAATCGTCGCGTACCAGTTCGCTTTCCAGCGCCGACTGGTACGCGTCGAGCGCGGCAGCGAGATCGCCGTTCTCCACCAACGCCTCGGCAAGAAAGGCTCGCGCGGTAACTTGAGATGGTGCAATGTCAAGAATGTAGCGAAACGTTTTGATGGCTTGGGGAAGATTCCGCTTGAGCGTCAACAACGTGCAAGCGTAGTCGAGGTAAGGGGCTTCGTCCTCGGGCGAAGTATTGACGGCTACTTGTAAAGGTTCGAGCGCCTGCTCCAAATGGCCCAACGCCAGGAGTGCCTGGGCATACGTGTAGGCAAGGCCGAATGGAATCTCGGCGGTGTTTTGCCAGGCTTTTTCGAGCACCTGGCGCGCCTCATCGAGATAGCCCAGATCGTGCAACGCCTGCCCGAGCGGCAGCGCAATCCGTTTGTTTTCCGGGGCCAAGGATGCCGCCTGGCGGAGCGCTTCCAGGGCCTGGCTGGGCGCGTTGGCATCGAGGTAGGCTTTTCCGAGAGCCAGGTGAATGTCTGCTGCCTGGGGAGCTGCCTGGGCGGCTGCGAGCAATGTTTCGATGGCTTTTTGGGTTTGCCCTTGGCGCAGGCAGTCGTGGGAGAGCGCCAGCCAGGGATGTGGCAGGCCGGGTGAGAACAGCGTGGCAAGGTTGAAGTGTTCGCGGGCCGCTTCCTCGTCCCCAAGCAGGGCCAGGGCTTCGCCACACATCGCCTGGAGCGGGCCGTCTTCCGGATTGGTTTTCAGTGCCCGTTGGCAGGCCTGTACGGCAATCTCGGGCCGGTTGGCATGAATGGCACAGTTTGCCAGTGTATGCAGATCGGCAATGCGTTCGGGCGAACTGCGGTCTTCCTCCTCTGTGGAGAGAAAAGGATGGGCATATTCCAGGACCGCCTGGCGTTCGGCCAGTGCGGCGGCCCAATCGTTACGGTTTTCAAGCTGCTGCGCATAGTGGCGGCGCAAGGTGACGTTTTCTGGGGCGACCAAAACGGCCAGTTGCAGGGCTTCCGTGCCTGCCGGGGAATCTTTGGCGGTAAAACGCGCTTGTGCCAGAATAGCCAGCATGTCGGCGTTTGCCGGCTGCTGCTGCAAAGCCAGTTCGGCAGCCTGGGCCGCCAAAAGCGGCCGGCCGACTTCGAGCAGCATTTTGCTCAATTCGGCCAAGTGATCGATGGCCGGCGCCAGCCGCAGGTCACCTTTGGCAATACGCGCCGCACCGCCTTCGATAGCCTGAAGGGCCTGGATCGCCAGATGGCGTGTACGCGCTTTGTCACCGGTTTCGTACGCCAGTCGCGCCAGTGCAAGCAGCAGGTCGGGGTGCTCGTGATGGCTGATACTGGCTTGTAAGACGTTGGCAGCCTCGGCGGTTTGCCCATCGTCGAGCAAGGCATGCACCAGAGACGCCCAGTAAACGGGTTGGTTGGGGTCCAGTTCGGTGGCTTGCCGCCATTGGGCCTGGATGACGGCCGGTGTGGCCAGGGCAAAGCGTGCCAGCAAAGTGGCCGTTTGTGCATTCAGGGCTGCCTGCCGGCGTTGCAGGATTTCGTTAGCTTCTGAAAGCTGTTCGAGGGCGGTTTGTGGCTCGCCGGCCAGTGTGGCCAAATGGGCGGCACTTTCGTGGCTGATGCTGGGACTTTGCCGCAAGAGCATGGCTGCCAGTTCACGCGCAACCGCCGGCCGGGCGGCAGCAAGCTGCTGCAGAAAAAGCAGCATATCAGCAGAAAGAACTCTTTCGAGCAGTGCGACTTGCCGGTTGGGGGACAGTGGGTTGCTCAACAGGGCATGCAGCGCCAGCCTGTTCCATTCCCGGCGGCTGCCGTCTGCGAAAATGGCGCACAGCAACTGTTCTGGATCGGGGATCATGCCGAACAGGCAGGCCAGCGGCGTATGCCACGTGCCCAAGGGTGCGAGCCGCAAGTCTTTGCTCAGGTTATCCCAGGAACCGAGCAGGCGGCGGCGTTCGCGCAGAGCCAGCGCTAACAGGCCGGCTTGCACCAGATCGGTTTGAATTTCTGGGGTGAGTGGGCTGCGTGGCTGTGTGTGTCGCTCGAAGGCCTCTACGGCGCGCCGGCGCAATTCGTTCGGGATCGCCTTCAAGCTGCACAACGGGCTGGGGTCGGGTGGCTGTCCCAGGGCGCTGAGTGCCAGGGCTGCCGGTGACCAGCTTTCCGGCGGCAGCCCGGCCTGCTGCAAGTGTTCCCAGGCCGGGTCGGCCGGGTTCAAGAGCGCTTCCCACATGTGGGTATCTTGCCGCATGGCCGCGATCAGCCAGGAACGAGAAGCTTCAGGCAGTGCTGCTTGAAACCGGTTCAGAGCGTGCATAGGACTCTCGCCTGGAATACCAGCCAGAAACTCAAGCCAACGATCCCCAGGCCAAGCAGAGTCAAGAAAATGCCGATTCCGGCGGCAGTTTGCGCCATTGCATTGAGTGTAGCGAGCAGCGAGTTGGCGTTGCCGACCAGGCCGGCAATGTCTTCGGCCAGGCCTTTTTGAGCTATCCGGGTGGTTTGTACGGCCAGCGTGTGCATGTCGCGTCCGCAGGCGCGGTTGACGAGCACGATCACCCCTGTGACGGCTGTTCCCAGTCCCAGAAAAAATAAGCTTGCGGCCATGAACAAGGTGATGTGACAGGGGGTAAGCAGATGCATGGTGGACTCCATAAGGAATTTGCCTTGCGTGCAAGGAATGCGCCGGCGGGTGCCGTTTTTTGATCAGGGATGGCCGTTCTCGATGGCCGGAAACTGGCACGACGGGTGTTGGCCCGAGTGAAAAAAGTCCTTCCACTCGGTGAAGGTCAGGTACAGGTTGAAGTCCGTGCGGGTATATTTGCGCACGCGTACGTACAACTCCAGCAAGTCGAAGTCGGCCGGCTGGGCAGCTGTGGCTTCGCAAAGCGAATTGAAAAGTGAAGCCTGGTTGTACAAGGCCAGGTTTCGATCTTGTGCAGGGTTGGAGGCTGCCGCCAGTTGAGCCGCTGTGCTTGGGTTGGAGAGGCCGAAGAATTCCAACGTGCTGCGAATGGTGTTCGTGTCGGCGACGATGTATCCGCTCCAAACCAGGTTTTGCTGGCTTAGCAGATCGAGAAAGGCCGGCGTGGGCCGTAGATCGTTCGTGAGCCGGAATGCAGCGGCCAGTTGGTCTGCGTACTGTGTGTTGCCCGAGGGCGGCGCCGGGTAAACGGGAATCCAGGTCGGTACGCGGTAGCTGGGAGCGTAAATCAACGTCCAGATTCCGGTCAGGGAGGCGTCTACTTTCAGGCGATCGACAAGAATTAACAAGATGGTGCGCTGCTCGTTGGCCAGTGTGAAAAGCGGGTGGTTGTCGGCTTCTGCCCGGGATGGTGAAAGCAGCGTGCCCAAGCCGATGCCAAGCAGCAGGCTTAGAACGAATAAAACGGCGGGAAGGATGCGAATCGGTTTCATGCTTATCTTCTGCCAGGAGATTTGAAGTCGGTGCGCAGGATCATTTTTTTTCGTGCCGTGATTTGTTGTGGTGGCGTGCTGCGTCGTGAAGCAATTAACTTGTTGAGGCTGGTCAATCCTGGATGGTAGGCGCCGTTGGCGGCGATCAGAGCTGCACCGTTTTGGACGGGGTTGAAGGAGTCGAAAAAGGCGGCGCCCATGTAAAGGTGAGATTGCAGCAGTTCGTAGGCCTGTACCAGCCAGGTGGCCTGTGTCTGGGGCTCGGTGTATGCGGCGGGCCAGGCGAAAGCGGTGATCCAAAGCAGCCCGCGGTCGTGCCCGTTGGCGAGCATCACCTGGCGGATAGACTCAAAGTGGCGCAGTTGTGTGCTTCCGTCGTTATGGATGGGCGATAAAGGATCGCCGGAAAGATTGGGCAGCCGCAGGCTGATCACCGGCATGTTCTCGCGCACGCCTGCCTGGTACAGCCCTGCAAGGAAGACCGTGTCTTCGATATCGGTTGCGCCGGATGCGGCCGATAACGGGGTCAGGCCGGCGGCGATCAAAATGACGCCCATTTGGTTTGCCTCAAGGGCGGCGTGCGCACTGTTCAGGAGCTGTGCATAGGCGTTGGGATCGGGTGGCGCACCCCAGCCTTGTGCTGTGTTGGCAGCGGGGAAGCATTCGATGGCCTGCAAGGTGCCTGGATATTGCCGTGCCAGGGTAAGGATCAGGTTTGCCGTCGCAGCCAGATCGGGGCCAGAGGGCCCGAGGCTCCAGCCAGGGGCATGGGTAATGGAAACGAGCACGTTCAGATCGTTTTGGGTTGCCAGCGCCATGAGCGCGTCGAAGGGCGCAAGGTTAACGCCTGCCTGGGTGGGCGCGTGCTGCGCCCAGTCGAAATCCAGGGCGATCCAATCCAGCCCCGTTTGGGCGGCAATATTGAACTGGCGGGCCAACGCCTGCACGGCTTCTGCTGAAGGAGGCGCTGTCAACTTGATGCGTGCGCCGTAGCCGAACTGGGGTGAGTCGGGCAATCCACTGGCCGCCTGGGCTGCCGGGATTCGAAAGAGTGTCAACAGGATGAGCAGGAAACCCACGAATGAGATAATTTTTCGCATAGTGACTCCATACATGTCGCCTTCCCTGGCCGGGAGATGACCTCATAAACCGGCTTACAAACTGGCAAGGAGCAAGCCGATCGATATGCCGATTGTCAGCCCGATTACAGACCACACGACCGCTGACAGCAAAACTTGCCGCGGAACGGCCCGCCGCAGGGTAAGGCGCACGTGATGGCAGGCCAGGCGTATCTTGCGGACCCTGGTCATGGCGGGAATGGTGGCGTTCCAGAAAGCGATCTCCAAGTCTTCGAAAACGCGATGATTCATGGTCATAAAGTACTCCTTTGTTCTCTCCAAACTTCCTTCAGTGGTTTCTCTCTTCGATGTGGCCTCAGAGCGCACGCGGGACGGGCAGCCAGCTGTTTCAGGGAAACGGAACCGCATTTGTTGGGTGATGGTGCGGAGCGTCTTTATATCGAGCTTGGCGATGAATTTGCTCAAAGCCTCGAGACCGGGCGCGGTTTTCGCAAGAAGGCGGGGATATCGAGGCTGCCGATACCGGCAGGGGATGTTTGAGGCAGGAGGATAGCCGGCGTATCGCATGGCAAGGGGGGCGTTATGGGCTGGGTGCTTTCTATTTCTTGCGGTCGTACCTGGAAGCCGGGCAGTGTTTGCTCGAGCGTTGGCGCGCCAAGGCCGGTGGCGATGAGGATGACCTGAGCGCGATCCTGCATACGTTCGTCATGTGTCATCCCCATCACGATTTCCGCCTGGTTGCCGGCCTGCTGCTGAAGGTTGGCGAGCGCCTCCTGGACTTCAAACAGGCTCAGGTCATCGGATGCGGTGAAGTTTGCCAGGATGCCGCGGGCGTTTTCGAGGGAGACTTCACCCATCAACGGATGGTGTAGCGCCTGGGCCACGGCTTTGATGGCTTTGTTTTCGCCTTCACCGTGGCCGATACACATCAATGCGCCGCCGCCCAGTCCCATCACGTGGCGAATGTGGGCAAAGTCTACATTGATTAGCCCGGTTTCGGTGATCACTTCGCTGATGCCTTGCACGGCCTGGCGCAACACATCGTCGGCCATACGGAAGGCCAGGTCGAGCGGCAGTGTGCGTGGCGCGAGTTGGATCAGGCGATCGTTGGGTATGGCGATCAGGGTGTCGGTGTGGGGGCTGAGCTTGGCGAGGCCCTCGTTGGCGTTGCGCTGGCGCAGGCCGCGTTCGAAGGAGAAGGGCGTGGTGACGATGGCGATCGTTACGGCGCCCAAGGCCCGCGAGATTTTGGCCGCAACGGGGATCGATCCGGTTCCCGATCCGCCGCCCATGCCGGCTGTCAGGAAGACCATGTCTGCGCCGTGCAAGGCATTGGCTAGTTCGCACAGGCTCTCTTCGGCAGCCGACTGCCCGACGCTGGGGTTGCCACCGGCACCCAGGCCGCGCGTCAAGCGCGGGCCGAGCTGGATTTTCTTTGGGGCGAGGCTGGTTTTCAGGGCCTGCCGGTCGGTGTTGGCGACGATAAATTCCATGCCGTGTAAACCTAACTCGATCATCCGGTTGACGGCATTGCTTCCCCCACCGCCTAGGCCAAGCACTTTGAGAACCGGTTTGTGAAAACTGTTTTCTTTACTTACGGTGGGCTGCGGACGCGCCGCAGGCTGTGGTGTTGTCTGGAAGGTAGCTGTTGCGTAATTCATGGATAACCTCATAGCAAATGGACTACGAACTTGCCAGGCTGGTTGCAATTTCTGTGCCATATCCCTCGATCCGTTCGACCAGGCTGCCGGCGGGCAAGAGCGCTCTGGCGATAGCGTGCGGTATCCGGGTCCCGTGATAGCCCAGCCGGGAAGAAGTAGGGATCATGGAACGGGTGCTGCATAAAATTTAGGCTAAACTTTCTGTGAGGTGCAAGCTATGTGCCAATGTTCGCCCCTGTCATTCGCAAAACTGTGAAGGTTTGGAGTGGGCTTGCCGTTTTGCCGCATTGAGAAATGATTTGGAAGGCGTTATAATTGTTTTGATACCGATGAATGCGTTTGGCGGTATTTTTTTTCTATCGCAAAGAAGTTTGCTCCATGGCCAGCGTTTTTAAATTTTTGCCTTTGTACCTTTCGAGTGGTCGAGAAGATCAAAATGTTTGCGCGCAGTTTTATTCGGTTTATGTTTTTGGTCCTGTTATCCGGGTTGCTCTCGGCGTGTAGCGATTCCCCTGTTCCAACAGAGAGTCCTTATTCTTCTATTGCAGTCTATCAGGTGGGGGATGTGTTTAAAGATTTTTATACCCGTTTGGGGGGAGAACCCTTTGTGGGGCCTTGTTTGAGTCAGCCTTTTGAAAGTAACGGCAAGACCTATCAGTACACTTCGGCCGTTTTAATGATTTACGACCCAGGCGCGCCGGCACCGAAACGATATTCTCTGGCGGCGTTGGGGAGAGAGATTGGCGTTTACGAAGCTCCCCAGGCGCAGTTGGGGGGCTATGTGTTGGATGGTTACCGTGTATGGGAAGAAGCTGTGCCGATCTATGAGCGTTTGGGACGCGAAGTTACAGGCAGCCCACTGACCAATACGCGCTATAACGCCGAGCTTCGCCGTTACGAACAGTACTTCGAAAACATGGGTTTCTATCGCATGGAAGACGACCCGACCAACAGCGTCAACCTGCTGGCTTACGGGGCGAAAGTCTGCGGCGCGCACTGCTCTTATGTTTCCACCCGCGACGCCGTGATTGCAGATGCAGACTTGATCGTGCCGTCACCGGCCGAGCTGCAGCAGGCCGAGCGGGTGGTGGACGAGGCCGCCGCACGTCTCGGCGTCCAGGTGACGGGCCGCGCCATCACACCGGCGTACGCCGGGGCCGATGGCCAGATCGAACAGGTATTCGAGAACCTGGTGTTTGCCATCGATCCGGCCGACCCAGGCCGTGCCCGCGTGCGGCCTTTGAGCGATGCCCTCAATATTCGTCCCGATCAGCTTGAAACGCATGACACGAGCAAGTATTTTTATGCCATCGAAGGGGGCTTGGGTTACAACGTGCCGGCCTACTTTATGGACTATATCACCCAGCATGGTGGCATTGAGATTTCGGGTGAGCCGATGACGCGTGAATATGCCGTCAACGAACGCGTCACACGCCAGTGTTTTGCCAACCTGTGCCTCGAGTTTCATCAAGCGGCGCCCGAGGTCTTGCGCGTGCGGCCGCAGCCCGTGGGATATATTTACCGCGATTTGAACTACCGTCCTTCACCGGCCGATACTCCTGCGCCCACCTTGCAGTCGGTGAGCCTGAAGACCTGGGAAGACTTTCCCCTGGTATCGCAGCAGACGCAGCAGGTCATCTGGGCGGCCATTTACGACAGCAATATTCCCGTCGATGGGGTGGAGTTACGCCTGACGCTGACCTTGCCCGACGGCTCGCAGGAAACCTATAACATGCCGTTGACCGACGCCCAGGGGCAGAGCAGCGTCACCCTGCCGCTGATTTCCGGCGCCAACGGCACGCTGGTCCCTTACCAGGTATGCGTTACCAGCGCTTCGATGTCCAAATTGTGCGACCAGCAGAGCTTTGTGCTTTGGGATACGCCGTAGATATCCGAGGCTGGTGGCGATCCTAACCGGTCCAAGCTGATGCAGGGGATGAATTGCGCTTGCAAGGCCTACGTCTTCATCATTTATTCACACCGGGAATTGCTGCACCAAAACCCGTGTAAATGCGTGTGATATAATCCCGCTTGCTTCCTTCCTATGCTATAAACAGATTTGCTTCTCAAGGAGAAGAGCGATGTCCCGTACAAAGGCTTATCCCTGCCAGCGAGATTCATCTGGTGAAGTGACCCGCCGCGACTTTTTGCGCCTGGCCGGCGCTGCTGCGGCGGGCCTGGTTGCCGCCGGCTGCCAGGCTGAAGAACCGGCCCCGGCCGTAAACCCGGCGGCAAGTGCGGGGGGGGGCTCGAAACCGCGTGTTGCCGTGACAAAGGCTACGGAATATAAAGAAGAAGAACTGGATAACCTGGTGGCCGGGCTGATCGATCAACTTGGCGGCTTAGGCGATGTCGTCAAAGTTGGCGACAGTGTGGCGATCAAGGTCAACTTGACCGGCGGCACCAAGTCGGGCTCGATTCCCGGCCACCCGGCTATCGAGACCTTTGTCACCCATCCGCTGGTGGTGAAATCCCTGATCAAGCAGGTGCAGGCTGCCGGCGCCAAAGAAGTTTATATCGTCGAAGCCGTTTACGAATGGGAGTCTTACAAAGCCTGGGGATACGAGGAAATCGCCGAAGCGACCGGCGCCACGCTGATCGACCTGAACGAAGCCACGCCGTATCCCGATTTTATCGAAGCGGCGGTCGGTGACGACAGCTTCGTCTACCCTACGTTTACCTTCAACCAGTTGCTCAAGGATGTCGACGTTTTCATGTCGGTCTCGAAGATGAAGAATCACCAACTGGCCGGCGTCACGCACACGATGAAAAACCTGTACGGCCTGGTACCTTATCGTTTCTATCGCCTGAGTTCACGGGATACCTACCGTTCCAGTTTTCACGGTACCGGCGGGGAAACGCGCACCCGTGTGCCTAAGATCATCGTCGACCTCAACCGCGCCCGTCCGATCCATTTCGGCCTGGTGGACGGCATCAAGACTACGGAAGGTGGAGAGGGTCCCTGGATCGCCACGTGCAGCCCGATCGTTGCCAACCTGCTCGTCGCCGGGAAGAACGTGGTGGCGACCGATGCAGTTGCCACGGCGTTGATGACCTGTGACCCGGCTGGCAACTATCCCGACGAGCCTTATCTGCGCTGTGAGAACCACATCGGCATTGCGGCGGCGATGGGTCTTGGCACTAACAAGCTGGAAGAAATCGAAGTCGTCGGCGAAGCGATCGAAAAAGTCCGAGTCAAGTTCTCTCCGGCGCTCTAATCCAGCCAAACCCGGCACATGCCTGGTTTGGATGAAAAAACCTTTCCATAGAAGTCGAGGCTTTCGACGAGTCATTGTTTGAATGATCCGATGCGAGAGCCTCGACAGAAGTCGAGGCTCTCGACGAGTCATTGTTTGAATGATCCGATGCGAGAGCCTCGACAGAAGTCGAGGCTCTCGACGAGTCATTGTTTGAATGATCCGATGCGAGAGCCTCGACTTCGATCTCACCCTTTTTCGATTCGGAGGTCGGTCTTGAAGCAGGTAAATTTCCTCGAGTATGCCCTGTGCGATGGTTACATTGACAACTGGCTGGTTGCCGGGCCGCAAGCGGTTCCGCTGGATGGATGGCCTGAAGATCGTTTTCAGGTGGCTGCCGGCACGTTCGGCGGCGACTACGGTTTGACGCAGACGCCGGTCGATGGCGAGGCTTTCCAACTTGCTGGCGCAGACGTGCGCTGGAAGTACTATCGCTGCCTAATCGATCACCTGGTCCATGCGCCTGTTCTGTGCGCCACACCGCAGGTTCTGTCTACATGGGGTTATGCCCGGGTGAAATCTGCTGCCGCGCAAACGGTTACCGTGACGCTCACGGCCTCGGTCCCCGTAGACCTGTGGATCAACAAGCAGCGCGCTTACCGCGCCGGGCAATACCCGGCGGCTTACTTGGAATCACAGTCGTTTCCGGTTGCCCTCCAACAAGGGGAAAACGAGATTCTTGTCCGGACGGCCGATGCCTGCGCCGAGTGCAGTGCAACCCGCTTTGCCCTGCGCCTGGCCGCGCCCGATCTGCGGGTCGTTTTGCCGACGTATGCCGCCCAGCCGGAGCGCCAGAAGCGCCTGGAGCGAATTCTGGAGCATGCCTATCTCGAAGACGTCGTCAACCACCGCGGGGCGCATTTCAACCTGCGCTGGGCCGAGGGGGTAGAACCGGATGCGATCGTCGCTTACCAGATTCAGGATGCAAAAGAACGCATCTATGTGGACGGCAAGGACGACGTGGGCAAGGTGACGGACGTCGGGCAAGAGTATCGCCTGTACGAACGGCCTTACTGGGTGGTGCTCAAGGCCACCGACGTGGAATACTACGAGCAGGATCTGCGTTACCAGCGCGCCCTTCCCATTCACGTGCTGGATACCGCCTTTTCTCCGCAGCCGTATGGCTCCTTTCACGAGCGCCTTGCCGAGGCGCTGAAAGACGCCACCAAGCACGAGGCGCTGCTCTATGCCCAGATCGCCCGCATGGCGCTGGCGCAGTGGGAAAAGGTCGATGCGCAGGTCGTTCTGGCGGCTGCGGCACGCGTGGCGCGTCGTGAAACGGGCTGCCTGGCCGATTTGTTGGGCCTGTTGCTGGTGCTGTACCGCTACACCGGAGACGCCGCCTTCCCGAAAGCGCTGAAGCAGCCGCTGGAAGCATGCGTGCGCGCCTTCGATTACGCTGCCCCGCTGACCGGCGATGGCGACCAGATTCTCGCCCTGGCCGGTGAACTTCTCGCCGGACAGCGCTTCCCGGAAACTTCCTTCACGGCGTCGGGCCAGGCAGGCGCCTGGCACAAGGCCCGTGCCGAAGACGCCCTCCAAAGCTGGATGCTGCAGCGTGGCAAAACCGGCTTTGCCGCCTGGGATTCGCAAGGTGAGTTCGAGCGCATCGTCGCCGCATTGGCGCAGCTCGCCACCCTGACAGAAAACGAAGCCCTGCGCGATCTGGCCGCCGTACTGCTCGACAAGGTCTTCTTTACGATGGCCGTCAATTCTTTCAAAGGCGCTTACGCCGGCACGCACGGCAAAGCCGATGCCGGCATGTTGAAGAGCGCCCAGCTCGAAGCCACCTCGGGGCTGATGAGCGTGATGTGGGGCATGGGTGTTTTCAACCATCACATCATCGGCACGGTGAGCGTGGCCTGCTCGACGTATGAGTTTCCGCTTCTGATTGGGGATATCGCCGCCGATCTCTCTGTCGAGATGCTGAACCGTGAGCGCCACCAACTTGCCGATGGTGAAGTCAATAAAGTCACCTATCGCACGCTCGATTATCTGCTGTCCTCGGTGCAAGATTATCGCCCTGGCCAGCCAGGAGACCGGGAGCACATCTGGCAGGCCAGTTTCGGGCCTGACGCGCTGGTCTTTGCCACGCACCCGGCTTGCATGAGCGAGCACCCTGCCAACTGCCCCGGTTTCTGGTTGGGAAATGCCGTTTTGCCGCGCGTGGCCCAGTGGAAAGACGTGCTCGTTTCCATCCACAAGCTGCCTGATGACGACTGGATGGGTTTTACCCACGCCTACTTCCCCATCTACTCGTTTGAAGAGTATGCGATTGACGGGCAATGGGCCTTTGCCCGCATGGGTGACGGTTACCTGGCGCTTGGCGCGGCATGCGGCCTGGATTGGATCACAGGTGCGCCCGACGGCCATCGTGAGCTGCGCTCGTACGGCAAACACAATGTCTGGCTGTGCCATATGGGGCGCGCCGTGCAAGACGGCAGCTTTACCGACTTCCAGCAGAAGATCAAGGCCATGCCGCTGGCCTGGGAAGGGCTTGCGGTGGCGTTTACGTCGCTGCGCGGTGAGGCGATTCGCTTCGGCTGGCAGGAGCCGTTACAGGTCGACGGCCGGGAAGAACTGCTGTCGGGTTTCAGGCACTACGAGAATCCCTACTGTAGGGCCGATTTCCCGGCAGGCAGGATGGAAATCGGCTTCCAGGACATTGCCGTGCGCTTGAATTTCGAGTAGGTCGTCAAAACCGGTTGAGGCGTTGCGAACAGCGAGCTTTCAACCGGTTTCTTTTTGCAGGTGGCGCTTCCGGCTTCTTCGGGAAAGCGATTCTTGGCGTGAGGCCGGAAGGCCCTTCTTCATTATTCTGGAGGTTTCCGATGTCACCGATTACTATTCAGGACGTGCAGACTTTCTTGATCCAGTGCGCCGGCCCGGGGACGCGCTTCGTGATCGTCAAGCTGATCACTTCCGAGCCGGGGTTGTATGGCCTGGGCTGCGCCACGTTTACCCAGCGTTACCGTGCGGTTGCTGCGGCGATCGAACACCACCTCAAGCCCTTCGTCATTGGCCGTGACGCCACCCGCAGCGAAGAACTCTGGCACATGATGAACGTGCAAGGGTACTGGCGCAACGGGCCGGTGTTGAACAACGCCATTTCCGGCATCGATCAGGCCTTATGGGATATCAAGGGCAAGCTGGCGAACTTGCCGGTCTACCAGCTCCTGGGCGGCAAATGCCGCGAAGCGGCTGCCGTGTACGTCCACGCCGATGGCCGCGATCCGCAAGAAGTGCTCGACAATGTGCGCAAGTTTCAAGCGCAGGGGTACCGTTACATTCGCGTGCAAATGGGCGGCTACGGCGGTAAGGCGCAAAAAATGGTCCGGCCCGATGGTGCGCTCGATGGGGCGTACTTCGACCCGCGCGACTATACCCGCAAAATGCTCAAGATGATCGAATTCGTGCGCCGGGAGGTCGGTGAGGAAGTCGAGTTGCTGCACGACGTTCACGAACGCCTTGCGCCCATCGACGCCGTCCAGTTTGCCAAGGACGTCGAGCCTTTGCGCCTGTTCTTCCTGGAAGATGTGCTGGCGCCCGAAGACATCGAGTACTTTCGCATGATTCGCCGTCAATCTGCCACGCCGATCGCCATGGGCGAGTTGTTCAACAGTTACCGCGAGTGGCGATTGGTGATCGAAGAACGGCTGGTCGATTTCATCCGCATGCACGTCAGCCAGATGGGCGGGCTGACCCCGGCCCGCAATGCAGCCATTCATGCGGGGGTTTACGGCGTGCGCACGGCCTGGCACGGTCCGGGTGACACTTCGCCGGTCGGCCATGCGGCCCATTTGCACCTCGACGTTTGGGCGCAGAACTTTGGCATCCAGGAATGGTGCTGTTTCCCCGATCTGGTGTATGAAATGTTCCCCGGCTTGCCCGAAGTACGCAACGGCTATCTCTATCCCAACGACCAGCCCGGCCTGGGAATCGAAATGAACGAGGCGCTGGTGGCCCAATACCCCTGCAAAGACGAGGTCGATGGGTGGACGCAAACCCGTCTGCCCGATGGCACCCCCGTAAGGCCTTAGCCGCCGTCTGGAAAGTAAGGTGCGGCGTACTTTGTCGACGAGAGAGGTTCGTAATGTGCATAAAAGCCTGGTTTTCCGGGATGACTGGCTACAATTGTACACAAAAAGGCTTCAAATTTGCATGGCTTTTCGAAACGGCTATGTTATAACAGAATCAGATGATCATTTCACCTCCTTTTTGTGCATGCCCGTTTCAATTTACTCTACCGTTTCCTGTACCGGTTCGTATTTCACGCGCGTGTTCGGGGGTTATGCGGCCGTTAAACTCGTTTGCTTATCCCAACCTGGGGCCAGGCAACCTTCCTGGGAAGGAGGTCTCCAAAGCCATTGCTTGATCGGATAGTGAAATTGATTTTCCAAAGCCCGTTGATTCGACTGATGTTGATAAACCTTCTCTCACTCGAAAAAGGAGAATAAGAAAATGTCCAGTGTATCTCGCCGAGATTTCTTGCGTGTTTCTGTCACGGCGGCTGCCGGCGCGGTTTTGGCAGCCTGCGGACAGCAAACCCCGACAGAACCGACCCAGGCCCCTGCAGGTGGCGACACCAAGCCTGGAGATCAGGCTACCGCAGTTCCAGAAGGCCCCACCCGTCCGACGACATGGCCGCTGGGTGATGTTCCCCGCAATCGCACGCTGTACTACTATTATGGGACGCCGATTGCCGGAAACTGCAACCCCTTCGCTTCCGGGTACACGCACCAGACCGGCAACGCCATGATCTACGAGCCGTGTGCCTACTACGGCGTGCACGCCGACAAAAACTACATGTGGCTGGCCGAGAGCTACCAGTACAACGACGATGCAACCGAATTGACGATTGTCTTTCGCAAGGGCATCAAGTGGAGCGACGGCAAGGACTTCACCGCCAGTGATGTCGCCACTTCGATGGAGACCCTCAAGCGGGTCCCCGGCCTCAACAGGGCCGGCTATTATCAGACAGAAGTCGAGACGATTGAAGTTGTCGACGATCAGACCCTGAAGCTGAAGTTGAACCAGTCGGACTTCCGCTTTTTCTTCAAGAGCCTCACCTTCCGCTTCGACCTGGGCGACTACACCGCCATCCTGGCCCCGCAGATGTTCGAGGGCGTCGCCGACGATCAGTTGAATACCATGAGCCTCTTCGATGCTGCAAAGGGCTGGCCGATCAGCACGGGCGCGTACGGCATCAGCGAATCGAACGAGCAGTACACCAATTTCGATCTGCGGCCCACATGGTGGGCCGTCGAAACCGGCCTCGTCGAAAAATACCCGGATGTCTGGCGCTTCACCAACCAGGCGCACACCAACGATACGTTGGCTGCGCAACTCTTGATCAACAAGGAAATCGACCAGGCGTTGGACCTGCGCCCCTTCGTGGTTGCCAGCACGCTGGCCCAGGGCGATCACCTGACCACCTGGACCGGCCGCAAGCCACCCTACGGGTACCTCGACTGGTGGCCGATTTCGGTCGTCTTCTGCACCGCCAAGCCGCCTTTCGACGACAAGCGCGTGCGTTGGGCCATCGCCTATGCCCTCAACCAGCAGGGCATCGTCGACGTGGCCTGGGGCGGCGGCGGTGAAGTGGCCAATAGCCCCTTCCCGAACTTCCCCCGCCTTACCAAATACATGGAAGGCATCAAGGACGTCACCGACAAGTATAACGTCCTCGAGCAGAACATGGACAAGGTCGCCGAGTTGATGGGCGAAGCCGGCTTCACCAAGGACGCGGACGGCTTCTGGGTCGATGCTGATGGCGTCCGCCCGGATACGGACCTGTACGGCGCCGTGCCGCTGTTTGGCGACCTGGCCCCGATCATTGCGGAGCAGTTGCGCCAGGCCGGCTTCTTCTGCCAGCACAAGAACCCGCCGGACATTTGGTCGGCCATGGTCGATGGACGCGCCTCGCTGTTCCTCTTCGGCCACGGTGGCGCCACGATCGATCCCTACGACACCTTCATGCTTTACGATGCCGTCCCGCCGGCGATGGGTGAACAAAGCTGGAGCAACTTGAGCCGCTGGCAGAACGAAGATTTCAAGAAGGTCACGCTCGAAATGAGCAAGGTGGCCATGGACGATCCCAAGATGGCCGATCTGTTCAAGCAGGGTATGGAGATCTGGTACGAAGAACTCCCCGACTGCCCGATCGTTCAGTGGTACCACCGCATCCCGGTCAGCAACTACTACTTCACCAACTGGCCGGATGAAAGCAACCCCTACATGAACTCTGCGCTCTGGCACCTGACCATGATGCAGGTTATCCTGGGCCTGAAGGCTACGGGCGCTGCGTAAAGGAGTGACCGGGCTGGCGCGTGAGCTACCGTCGTTTACGCCGCAAGAAGGTCAGCCTGCACCTTCGACGGTCACGTAGGTTTGTGTTTGGGTGCTCGAACGGTTTTCCCGTTCGAGCACCCAAATCTTGCTCAGTTGAGAAAGATTTCAGGAACAAGGAATAGCCCTACACGGATGTTACGTTTACCGGTTTATCCGTGGTGACAGATGGTCTTGTTCCTGGCGGAGAATTAAAATGCGTAATTATGTGATTCGACGCGTGCTCTTTTTGTTTATGGTTATCTGGACCGCCGCAACGATCAACTTCGTTTTGCCGCGCTTGTCGGGCCGTGATCCGATCCGTGAGCAAATGTTGCAGCAGATCGCCAGCCAGGGGCGCAGCCGGGCAGACGCTGAGTTGATGATCAACAGCTACACCAAAATCTTCGGCCTGGACAAGCCCCTCTGGCAACAGTACGTTACCTACCTCAGCAACGCTTTGCGTTTCAACTTTGGCTATTCGATCAATAACTATCCCCGTACGGTGATGGAGATCATCATCGCGCGCGGCCGCCTGACGATGCCGTTTTTGATCGTGGGGATTTTTATTGCCTTTGTTTTGGGCATCTTGCTTGGCGCCTTCCTCGGTTGGGACAGAACCCCTCAGTGGCTGAGCAACCTGCTGATGCCGCCTTTACTCGTTTTCGGTTCGATCCCGCAATTCGTCGTGGCCTTGGTGCTCATTTACTTCGTCAGTTTTCGCATGAGGTTGCTTCCCATGAGCGGCGCTTACCCGCGCAACCTGGTGGAAGATTGGACGAACCTGGAATTCGTGTTCGGCTACGCCAAGCACGCCATCTTGCCCGTTCTCTGTATCGTGATCGTCGAGGCATCCAGTTGGGCCTTGGGTATGCGGGCCATGATGGTGACGGTGCAAGGGGAAGACTATGCGACCTTTGCCGAGGCACGCGGCCTGAAGAAGAGCCGCATTTTCTTGCGTTACCTGCTGCGCAATGCCCTGCTGCCATCGCTGACCGGCCTGGCAATTCGCCTGGGTTTCATCATTACGGGCGCCTCGGTCGCAGAAACTTACTTCGCCTATAACGGCCTGGGTAATACGCTGGGGGCGGCCATCGGTAACTTCGACTATTTCTTGTTGTATGGGATCGTCATCTTTATGGTGGCTAGCATCGCTTTTGCCACATTCGTTATGGATATGATTTATCCGCTGCTCGATCCGCGGATCACTTACCGGGCACAGAAAGGGTAGCCGCCATGAAAGCTTTGCGAGGCTTTTTCGATTACGTCAAACGCAACCCGGCGTTGGGTATCGGGCTGGTCATCTTGCTTGGCTTGCTCCTCTTTACGACGGTAGGACGCATGTTTATCGATCCTGAAGCCGCCTATAAGCAAACGGCTTCCTTCAACCAGCCACCCAGCCCCGAACATCCTTTCGGCACGGACGCACAGGGCCGCGATTTGTTGAGCATGATGGTGATCGGCGTTGGCCTGACGATGACGGTGGGGGCCATTGCCGGCCTGATCGGTTTGAGCGTCGGCATCGTGCTCGGTTTTGTCGCCGGTTATTACGGCGGGTTGCTGGATACGATCATCACCTCGTTGATCGACATTTATATGACCATTCCGAGCTTCCTGATCCTGATCTTGATCGCCACCACGTTCAGCAAGGTGCAGTTGGGAATCATCGAAATGGGCCTGATCGTAGCGGTGGTCTCGTGGGCAGGGCCGGCGCGCGCCATCCGCGCCCAGGTGCTTTCGATGCGTGAGCGGCCGTTCGTGATGATGGCGAAGCTGGGCGGCATGGGGTCTTTGGAAATCGTGATGAAGGAACTGGTCCCCAATCTACTGCCTTTCCTGGTGATGAGCCTCTCGCAGGCCGTTTACGGCGGGATCATGGCTTCACTCGGTCTGGAGGCCTTGGGAATCGGCAGCCGCCGTGAGCCGACCATGGGCATGACCATGTTTTACGTGAACTATTATTCGGCGTTCCTGCTCGGCCTGTGGTGGTGGATCCTTGAGCCGGTTGCCGTCATCGTTTTGACGCTGACTTCGTTGGTTTTGGTCTCGATTGGTTTGGATGAGATCGCAAATCCGAGAGCACGGAGGGCACTGTGAGCGAGCCAATTCTGGCCATCAAAGATCTCCAGACATACTTCTATGTCAAAGCCGGAACGGTCAAGGCCGTCGACGGCGTTTCGCTGACGCTCGAGCCGGGCGTAAAGCTGGGCCTGGTAGGTGAGTCGGGCTCGGGAAAGTCGACGATTGCGCTCTCGATCATGCGCATGATCAAACCGCCCGGGACCGTTAACGGGCAAATCTGGCTGGGCGGGCAGGAATTGGTCCGCTTGAGCGAAGAACAGATGCGCCGTGTGCGTTTGAGCCAGATTGCCATGATTCCGCAGGGTGCAATGAACTCGCTCAACCCGGTGGCGCGCATCGGCACGCAAATTTTGGACGGCCTGGCCGACCACGGCATGAAGCTCAACAAAAAAGAAAGCCAGGAACGCGTCTTCCAGTTGTTAGAAACGGTCGGTTTGCAGCCCAAAGTAGCCAAGATGTACCCGCACGAGTTGAGCGGCGGCATGAAGCAGCGCGTCACGGTGGCCATTTCCATCTCGATGGGCCCCAAGCTGATCATCGCTGACGAACCCACCAGCGCCCTCGATGTGGTCATTCAACGCGAGATCATGGGCATGATCACCCGCCTGGTGAGCGAAATGAACCTCTCCATGATCTTGATCGGCCACGATATGGGGCTGATGGCGCAGGCCGTCGACCGCCTGGCCGTGATGTACGCGGGCAAGCTGGCCGAACTGGGCGATGTGAAAGATATGTTCGCCGATCCGCTCCACCCGTACACGCAGATGTTGATCAGCAGTTTGCCCACGTTAGGGCAGCGCGGCGTGTTTCACGGCATTCCGGGGATTCCCCCTTCCGTCATCAACCCGCCGCCGGGTTGTTTGTTCGGTGCGCGCTGCCCGAAGGTGATCGGAGACATCTGCCATGAAAAATCTCCGACGCTCACCGAAGTGAAACCGGGCCGATGGGTATCTTGCCATCTCTACACAGGAGCGAACTGACATGCCCCCTTTAATGGAACTGAGAAACACAAGCAAGATTTTTGGTGGCGGCGAAAGCGCAACCATCGCCCTGGATGACATGACCTTTGCCGTCGAGGCCGAGTTCCCGCATATCATTACGATTGCCGGCGAGAGCGGCAGCGGCAAAACGACGATGATGATGCTGCTGCTCGGGTTTTACGAACCGACGCTTGGGCAGGTCCTCTACAACGGGAAGGATTTGCGCCAACTCAACAAGGAAGAGACGATGCACTTCCGCCGCAACGTTCAGGCCGTTTTCCAGGACCCGTTTGCCGTCTACAATCCTTTTTACAAGGTGGACAACCTGCTGAGCATTCCCATCAAAAATTTCAAGCTGGCCAAAACTGCTGAGCAGTCGGAAGAGCTGATGGTTTCGGCCTTGAAGCGGGTTGGCCTGCGCCCCGAAGAGACCCTGGGGCGTTATCCGCACCAGTTGAGCGGCGGCCAGCGGCAGCGCATCGCCGTGGCACGCGCCCTGGTGCTGAAGCCTCAACTGCTGATCGCCGACGAGCCGGTTTCCATGGTCGACGCTTCGCTGCGGGCGACGATCCTCAAGCAAATTCGTGATCTCAACCAGGATTTGCGCATCCCGATCCTTTACATTACCCACGATCTCACCACGGCCTATCATGTGAGCGACTATATTCTGGTGCTCTATCACGGTTCGGTCATGGAAGCAGGCAATGTGGAAGCAGTGATCCGCACACCCAAGCACCCTTACACGCAACTTCTGGTCAACTCCATTCCGTGGCCCGACCCGAATCAGCCCTGGGGTGCGGAGGCGGAAGAAGTAAAGTCGAAAGGCAGTGGTGACCGCAAAGGCTGTAAGTTTGCCAGCCGTTGCACACACGCCTTCGACCTTTGCCTGCAAAGCCCACCTCCGCTGTATTCACTCAAGCCCGGGCATGCGGCCGCGTGTTACCTGTACCGCGAAGAAGGTGAAGTCATCGAGCGCGCTGCGCTTGGGGAGCTGTTTCCCAAGAAGTAGCTGATCGATGATAAACTTGGGTAGAATGCTGCCAGAGAGCGGGGGTGCTCCCCGTTCTCTGGTTTTGCGTTGACAGCATCCGATTTTTCGTATAAAGAGTATGCCTGTTTCTATAACATTTCCCCCGGGCGATACGCCGGTTCTTTATGTGCATCCGGCCAAACAAGGTGTGGCTTTTGCCAGTGCGGAAAACGCTGGGCGCTCGTATGGGGTGATCCCCGTGGGCGTGGCCGCCCTGGTCAATCTGCTGCGCGAAAACGGCATCGCAGTGCGTGGGATCGATTATCCGCTCGAAAAGCAGCTCAATCCCCGGTTCAGCCTAAAAAACTGGCTGGGGGCGCACCGCGGCGTGCGCGTCATTTTAATCGACATGCACTGGTACGAGCATACTTACGGCGCGGTCGACTTTGCCAGGGCCTGCAAAGCGGCCATGCCGTGGGCTTACACCGTCTTGGGTGGGTTGACCGCCTCGGGCTTTTCACGCGCCATTCTGGAACAGTGCCCCGAGGTCGATTTTGTCGTTCGCGGCGATGCAGAGCGCCCTTTGCTGGCCCTGGTTCAAAAAATCCTGGCCGGCCGGCGGGTTGTCGATACGGCTCTGTTGAGCGACATTCCAAACCTGAGCTACCGCCATCACGGCCAGATCGTCGAAAACCCGCTGGGGTATACCGCAAGTGTCGAAAACCTCGATCAATTGAATTTTGTCGACATCGATTTTCTCGAACATGCCCAGCATTATTCTGTCCACGAGTATCTGGTGACCGATCTGGCTTCGGCGCGCCAGGCGCTCAACGCCGAAAAGCCTTTCGCAGGTCGCTGGCTGTGTACGGCGCGTGGTTGCCGCTACCATTGTTCTTACTGCGGCGGCAGCAAAGACGCCCACAAGCTCCTTGCCGCCCGCGACGGCGTGATCGTTCGCTCGCCCGAACGGATTGCCGATGACCTGGTGCGTTTGCAGTCGCAGGGGGTCGACCAGGCGGCCATGTCCTACGATATTGCCGAACTCGGCGAGGCTTACTGGCAAACCTTGTTTGCCCACATGCAAGCGCGCCGCATCGATATTGGCATCTATAACGAGTTCTTCCAACAGCCGGATGCCGAATTCATTCATGCCCTGGCCAGGGTGGCCGGTAACCGGCACACTTGCGTGGCCGTCAGCCCTCTTTCGGGCAACGAAAGGGTCCGCCGTTTGAACGGCAAGCACTATTCCAACGCGCTGTTCTGGCAAACACTGACCCTGCTGCGCCAGTATAATTTTTACCTGTACGTTTACTTTTCGTTGAATTTGCCCGGCGAAACCGACGAAACCTTCTCGGAGACGCTCGGACTGGCCAAGAAGGTGTACGATTTCTATCCCCATCACCTCCTGAAAATCCTCAACACCGTCCATACGATCGATCCTCTGGCGCCGATGAACGTCCACCCCGAAAAATATGGCATTGCGTCGTCGATGACTTCCTTTGCTGATTTTTACACTTACTGCCGGGATACGCAAGTTGCCAGTCCCGAGGCGCGCACCGGCAAGCACCGCGGGTTCGAATTCAAAGACCCACAGCGCCGCTCGTTGGCGCGCATGGCGCAGGCGTGGGATGCCGCCTGGAAGGGACGTGAAGAGAGCTGGTGGCCTATTCCACCGAGTTGGTGAGGGCTTACCGTGCACGCGCTGTGCAGAAAAAGCACAGCGCACAAGTGCGCCATCAAGAGCAGGGTTAGGACCGTGCCGCTTGATGCGGGTTCGTATCTTACAAGTGAAACCTGTGCTTTCTGGTCGCAGAGAATTCACCACAACGGCAATGACGGAATACAACGTAAAGGCAGGTGCTTAAGGGTTTTCCGTCGTGGCTAAACGCTTTTCCAGCTTGTCTGGCTTAGGGACGTGCGCGATGAAAAAAGATGGAAAAATCGGGCCGGCAGAAAACGCTCCGCTGGATGGAAGCCGTTCGTCTGTGCGATACCTGCGCACGATGGCGGTCTGGGTGCTGCGCTTCGAACTGCTCCTGCTTGCGGTGAGCCTGCTTTCTTTTCTTTTTACCGGCGGTTTGAGTTGGGTTGCATTGAGCGATCGCCTGTTCTGGTTGTCGTTGATCCCGATTTCGCTGGGCGTGTTTGGTATCCTGGCAGTGATAACCGCCGGCGCCAGCACGAATCCCGGGCGGGTGTTCAAGCCCGAACAGGCCAGGCTCCTGATGGATAATTTTGTCAAAAGCCGCCAGAGCGTCGATGCCCGCTACGACTTTTGCATTCTGATGTGGGTGAGTGGAATGCTTTGTATCGGGTTGAGCGCTTTGGTGCAGTTGATCGGCGATCATTTATGACCTTTGGAGGCGAAAGAATGTTTGCGAAAAAGTATCGCGTTTTCTATCTGGTTGTCTGTTGGATGGTGTTCCTGAGCGCCTGCGGCGCCGGGGCCGGCGCAAAGGCAACGCCTACGCCGCTGCCCGCCATTCAGCAATACGAGCCAACCATCTACACTGTCGAACAGGGGCCTATCGTTGCCGATACGACGCTCTCCGGGCAGGTTGTCCCATCCCGGCAGGATGCCTTGTTTTTTCGCACCTCCGGCTTTGTCACCCGGGTGCTTGTGAAGGAGGGCGAACGTGTCGAGGAAGGGCAACTGCTGGCGGAAATGCAGGTGGACGATCTGTTCAACCAGCTTGAACAGGCCAATATCGACCTCGCCGTGGCCCAGGCTAACCTGGCCAAGGCGGAACTGGCGCGCAAATACGCGGTCGATCGTGCTCAACTCAACGTGACCATCGCCGAAGCCCGCGTGGCGCTTTCTGAACTGGATATGGAGAACGCTTATTCCACCGCAGCCAAGGAACGCGCCGAGATAGAACTGACGATCAACCAGAGTAACCTGGAACTGGCAAAAATCGCTTTGCAAGAGGCCCGCGACAACGCCGAGGCGAGCTACGAGTCGCAAACTGTGGATCGCGCCACGCTCTCGGTGCAGCGGTTGGAAGGTTACCTGACCGAACGGCAGATTTTTGCCCCCTATGCCGGCGTCATTCTGAAAAGCCGCGTACGTGAGGGCAATTCGATCGACGCCTTCCAGGAAGCCATCGTCATCGGCGACCCGACCGTGAAGGTGGTCCGTTCGCCCATGGATTTCGATCTGCGCAACGTGCTTGGGAAAGACAGCGAGGTTACGCTGAAGTTTTCTTCGGATGATGAAGTCGGTTACCCCGTTCACTTCTTGCCGAACTTCGTCCCAATCAGCGATGCCGTGGAAGAAACGCAAACTAGCTCGGCGCCTGATTTTCTGTATTTCGAACTGCCCGAAGAACTGCAAGCCGATGAAGAGAATTTGAGCCGTCCGGTGACTTTGAAGGTGATTTTGGGCCGTGAAGAAGACGCCCTGCTGATCCCGCCGGCGGCCATCCGTAATTACCGCGGGTTGAACTTCGTGATCGTCATCGATGGCGATCAACGCCGCCGCGTCGAGATCTATGAACTGGGCTTGCAGACGCCCGATCGCTGGCAGGTGATTGCAGACCTGAAGGCGGGTGATCAGGTTCTGGGGCCGTAGAAGGCTGTCTGAAAACGCAGGCCGGGTAGTTTCTCGTTCCGTTGCACAGAGGCCTGCCCGGCAAGTGACATTTGGCGGTTTTCTCTGGGCCGTTCGCGGCGATTGTGGAGTATTCAAATGGTCGTTTTTGTGACGAATTTTTTTGCGGTGCTGGGGATTGTCTTCAGGCGTCTCTGGCACAATCTGGGCCTGGCGTTCAGCACCATGCTCGGTGTGGTGGCCGTGCTGGCTTTGGTGGTGTGCGTGCCGATTTTTTCTTATGCGGTTTCCGGGCAGGTGTTGGAAGAAGAATTGGCCAGCAAATCTGCTTCGGCAAACCGGCGTCTTTTTTCCTTTCATCTGTACCACCTGAACACGACGGCTGCTTCCATTTTGAACATCGATCAAACGCAGGAGTTGGCCGACTATATCGCTGCGGAGACGTTCGCCTTGCTCGGCGTGCCGGTCGAGCGGGTGGTGGTCGAGGTACAAACCGGTTCCCTGGGGTTGAAACCGATTACCAACCAGGGCTACGACAACCCGGATACACCCTTGGAGAACGTTACCCTCTTTCAACTGGATAATTTTCAGGCAAAGGTGGCGATCGTCGAAGGCGAATGGCCGGCAGCTGTGACCGATCCCAACGAGCCTGTGCAGGTCCTGATCCCCGATACGATGGCCGACAGGATGTTCATCAACATCGGCGATCGCTTCCTGATCGATACAATTGAAATTGTCGTCACCGGCACGTGGAAGCCGCTCAACCCCCTCGACCAGATCTGGTTCAGCGAACCGGTGGGCGCTTACAAAGATAAGATTTGGCTCCCTGAAGATACCTACCGTGCCCGCCTGGCTGCGGCTATTCGCAAACCCGTGTTCTATGCCTCATGGTATGTCATCGTCGATGAGACGCAGTTGCACTACCAGCGGGCGCCGCAGTACGTGCGCGGCCTGATGCGCCTCGATGCCAAGTTGGCGGGGATTTTGCCGGGAATCCGCAACGATTACACGCCCCTCGAAGTCCTGCAAAACTACGAAAAGCGCGCCGAAGCCCTGACCACCCTGCTCTTTGCCGTTGGCGCTCCGATGATCGTCCTGGCGCTGCTGTTCATCACGTTGGCCTCGCGCATTGCCGTGCAGCAGTACGAACAGGAAACAGCCACCATCCGAGGCCGCGGCACGAGCCGCACGCAGGTGATGGTCATGAACGTGCTCGAATCGTGCGTGCTGGTTACCATCTCACTGCCGCTGGCCTTTGGCTTAGGCTGGCTGGCGGCCCGGATGATGGGGCAAACGCTGTCTTTCCTGAAGTTTACCGAACGGCCGCCTTTGCCGCTCTCCTTTGACGGCCTTAACCCCTGGTGGCTGGTGGCTACAATCGTATTGATTCTGGCAGCGCGTTTTATACCGGCTTTCGAAATCGCCAAGGTGACCATCGTACGCATGAAACAGGAGCAGTCACGCGCCGTCAAGAAACCGATCTGGGAACGCCTGTTTCTCGATTTCCTGCTCCTGACGCTGAGCCTGTATGCCTTTTCGGTGATGCGCGGCTGGTCGAGCGGCGGGATGCAGCCCGGCGCTGAAGCCGGCGGCGAGCAGTTTCGCGACCCCTTGTTGTTTGTTGCCCCGGCGCTCTTTGCCATCGCCGCCTGTATGGTGATGCTGCGCTTCGTGCCGCTGCTGGTGCGCCTGCTGGCCGCCATCGTCGAGCGCCTGCCGGGAGCCTGGGCTTACCTTTCGCTGCAGCAGATCGCCCGCCGCCCGCAGGATTATTCCAACGCCTTGTTGCTGATTATGATCTCGCTAAGCCTGGCGATCTTTTCGGCCTCGACTGCCAAGACTCTCGATCAGTGGTTGCATGATTCGGAGTACTACCGCGCCGGAACGGACCTGGTGGTCAAGGAGTATGCCGTCACCGGCATGTCGATGGGCTTTGGCGAGGTGACCACCGTCACCGGTGTGGCCGAACTGGATGTTTTCAACTCCGGGTATACCGCCGTCGACGCGCATACGAAGCTGCCGACGGTTGAAAACGCGGCCCGCGTCGGTACCTATCCGGGCAACTTCTCGTTCGGCACTGGCGAGGTCAAGGCCATCCTGATGGGCATCGACCGCCTGGAGTTTCAGCAGACGGCCTTCTTCCGCGATGACTTTGCCGCCATTTCGTTTGGCGAACTGATGAACGCCCTCGGGGCGCAGTATGAGGGCGTGCTGGTGCCGCGCAAGACGGCCGAAGACATGGGCCTGAAGATCGGCGACCAAATTGCCTTGAACGCATACATCGGCGATGTCAACTACGAGCGGGACGCGGTCGTGGTCGGTTTTTACAATTACTTCCCTTCCATCTATCCCAGCAACACGCCCACCTTGATCTTGAACCTGGATTTCCTGTTCGACAACCCCGACGCCATTGCCGACTACAGCGTGTGGCTGGACCTGAAAGAGGGCGCCGACGTGACCGTGGTCAAGCACCAGATCGTTCAGTTGATCGGCTCGAACGCGGCCGTGGAGGAACAGGGCAACGCCATCGACGCTATCCGCAATGGGCAGGACGAACCAGAGCGCCTGGGCCTGTTCGGCGTCTTGACGATCGGCTTTCTGATTACCGGGATCATGCCGGGCATCGGTTTCGTGCTCTATTCCTATGCTTCACTACGCCGCCGTTTCATTCAACTGGGCATCTTGCAGGCGCTCGGGCTTTCGGTGCGCCAACTGGTCGGTTACCTGGCCCTCGAGCAGTTGCTTCTGATGGGACTGGCCATTCTCTTCGGGGCGGTGGTTGGGCTGGGCACCAGCTATCTCTACGTGCCTTTCCTGCAGGTGGGCGCTGCGCCGGGCGCGCCGGTGCCGCCTTTTTGGGTCGAGATCGGTTGGCTCGAGGCCGCCGGGCTAAGCCTGGCTTTTGGGGCCATTCTCTGTTTGACCATCCTGGGGACCATCGCCTACCTGATGCGCCTGAAGGTTTTCCAGGCGGTCAAACTGGGCGAGACGCTGTAAGGAGCGAGCGGCATGACGTTAAACGCGAACATCCGAGAAGAACAAAAAGCCGTCGTGGTGTGCGAAAACCTGGTCAAGATTTATAAAGTGGCCGAGTTGGAAGTCGTCGCACTGCAAGGGCTGGATTTAACCATCAACTACGGTGAAATGCTGGGTATCGTCGGCTCGTCTGGTTCGGGGAAATCCACGTTGCTGAACATCCTCGGTGGACTGGATCGCCCTTCCGCTGGCCGCGTGACGGTGGACGGGATGGACCTGCTCAAGCTGACCGAAGCCAGCCTGACCACCTATCAACGTGACAAGATCGGTTTCGTCTGGCAGCAGACTGGGCGTAACCTGATCCCTTACCTGACCGCCCAGGAAAATATCGAGCTGCCGATGACGATGGCCGGCAAGTGGACGACGGCCGAAAAGCACGGCTGGTCCGAAGAACTGCTCGAAGCCATTGGCCTCTACGATCGCCGCCACCATCGCCTGACCCAGCTTTCCGGTGGCCAACAGCAGCGCATCGCTATTGCGGTGGCGCTGGCCAACCGGCCGACGATCTTGCTCGGCGACGAGCCGACCGGGGAAGTCGATACGGCCACGGCGCAAACGATCATGGATACCTTCCGCAAGCTGCGCGAGCAGTACGGCCTGACGATCATCATCGTCACCCACGACCCGCGCATTGCCGGGCAGGTGGATCGTGTGGTGGCAATCCGCGACGGCAAAACCAGCACGGAGACCATTCGCCAGGTCGGCCAGTTGGAAGATGAAATGGTCGGCGAACAGGTTGCTGAAGAAGAAGCGATCGCCAACCTGGAACACATCACTTACCAGGAATACGTCGTGCTCGATTCGGCGGGGCGTTTGCAGGTGCCGCGTGAGTGGCTTGAAGATCTGGGCATCGGCAAGCGCGCACAACTCGAACTCAGCGATGGCGCCGTCATCATCCGTCCTGCTGAGGGGCATGCCGAGGGGGAAGTGAAGCGTCTGACCCTCGAAGATCAGTTGGATCTGCTCTTTACCGATCAACAACCGCCTGCGCCGCGCAAGCCCGGCGGTTTGCTCGGCCGTTTGCGGCTGCGCCGGAGGAATTAATGGCAAAGAACGAAGAAGCTACCCAAGAACAGCACACGGTCCAACCCGTCGAAGCAGAGACCGTGGTGCGCGTCGATCATGTTTCGCGCGTTTACCACGTCGGCGAGTTAGAAGTGAAAGGCCTGGACGATGTTTCTTTTGACGTGAAGAAAGGCACCCTGGTGGCCTTGAAGGGACGTTCTGGCTCGGGTAAGACCACGCTGCTGAATATGCTCGGCGGCCTCGACCAGCCGACGCATGGCGATGTCTACCTGTACGGCCGGCCGATCTCCAAACTTTCCAATCAGCAGCTCACCGATCTGCGACGGCACAAAATCGGCTTTGTCTTCCAGTCGTTTGCCATCATGCCGGCCTTTTCGGCGGTGGAAAACGTCGAGTTGATGCTGCGCATTGCGGGGGTGTGGCGGGGCCGCCGCGAACGTGCCATGCGTTGCCTGGAAATCGTTGGCCTGGGAGCCTGGGCGCATCACCGACCCTGGGAGATGTCGGGCGGCCAACAGCAGCGCGTTGCCATCGCACGCGCCCTTTCGACGCATCCCACCCTGATCCTGGCTGACGAACCGACCGGTGAATTGGACAGCGCCAATGGCCGCCAGATTCTGGCGCTTTTCCGTTACATCGTCGAAAAAGAAGGCGTGACCGTCATCCTGGCAACCCACGATCCCATGATCGAAGCGTATGCCCACGTGGTGTACGAGCTGGGTGATGGCCGCGTCAATGACGTTCGTCTTCCGCAGATGTGACCGCGATCGTGATAGATGTCACGCTCGCACTTTTCCTGCAATTCACGTAGAATCGCACTCATATCGAACCGATAAACTTGGCCTGCCGCCTTTGGCGGAAAACCTTTCAGGTCGTGATCCGGGCGCCTTTTTGTATTTTGTGCCGGTTTTCTTCGCGGTTGGATGCCGCCGGGATGTTTCATGAGGATGGCTTTGACTGTGTCCAGGGTGCGATGTTAGCCGGTTACGGCAGCATCCGCGGGGCCTTGGTGGTGATGCTGCACACTTGCGCTGAGCAATGTTTCAGGTTTTGCGTGCGCCCAGTTGTTTTGTACCCATGCGTACGCCGAACCTGCTTGTCTTTTCCGTTGAAAACGGAGTCCCTTTTTCAATTCAGGAGAAAAGTGAAATGAACAAAAAAGCCCTCATGGTCTGGGGCGGCTGGGATGGTCACGAACCGAAACAGTGTGTGGACATCTTCGCCCCGTACTTGCGCCGGCAGGGATATGCGGTCGAGATTGTGGATACACTCGATGTCTACCTCGATAGCGCCAAGATGCAAACGTTGCATCTGCTCGTTCCGGTGTGGACGATGGGGACGATCTCACCGGAGCAGGAGGCCGGCCTGCTGGCGGCCGTCAAAGGCGGCGTGGGTATCGCTGGCTGGCATGGCGGCATGGGCGATGCGTTTCGCAACAATACCGAATACCAGTTCATGGTTGGCGGGCAGTGGGTGGCACACCCGGGCGGGGTCATCGATTACGAGGTGAACATCACCAACCACACGGACCCGATCACGGCGGGTTTGTCCGACTTTCACATGCAGTCGGAACAGTATTACATGCACGTCGATCCGTCCAATGAGGTCCTGGCGACGACGACCTTTGCGAGCGACGGGCAGGCTGCCGCACACGCCCCCTGGATCGCCGGAACGGTCATGCCGGTGGTTTGGAAGCGCCTGTGGGGGGCAGGGCGGGTGTTCTACTGTTCCCTGGGCCACGTGGCCAAAGATTTCGATATCCCCGAAGCGCGCACGTTGGTCGAGCGTGGCATGCTGTGGGCCAGCCGGTAACCGCCTGGCCCACGGGCGGCCGGTTCGAGATTTTGCAGCTTTTTGCAAAGAGGAGTGAGCGATCATGTCCACACATTCCCCCGTCCATGTTGGCATCGTCGGCGCCGGTAATATTTCGGGAATTTACCTGGAAATGGGGCAGACCTTCGAGAGCATGAAGCTCGTCGCCATAGCCGATCTGCTTCCCGAGCGCGCCAGGGTGCAGGCCGAGAAATACGGCATCCGGCGCGTGCTCAGCGTGTCTGAAATGCTGGCCGACCCGACGATCGAAATCATCGTCAACCTGACCATCCCCAACGCCCACGCCGCCGTGGCCTTGCAGGCCCTGGCGGCGGGAAAATCCGTCTATAACGAAAAGCCGCTGGCGATCACGCGCCAGGATGGGCTGAAAATGCTGGCGCTGGCCAAAGAGAAGGGGGTACTGGTTGGCGGCGCACCGGATACGTTCCTCGGAGCCGGCCTGCAAACCTGCCGCAAGTTGATCGACGACGGCGAAATCGGCGCCCCGGTGGCTGCAACGGCCTTCATGATGTGCCGCGGCCACGAGAGCTGGCATCCGGCGCCGGAGTTTTACTACAAGCCCGGCGGTGGCCCGATGTTCGATATGGGGCCTTACTACCTGACGGCCCTCGTCGCGCTGTTGGGACCGGTGCGCCGCGTGAGCGGGTCGACGCGCATCACCTTTCCGACCCGCACGATTACCAGCCAGCCGCTCAAAGGCGCCGTGATCGCGGTCGATGTGCCGACGCACGTCGCCGGCCTGCTCGATTTCGACAGCGGCGCCATTGGGACGATCATCACCAGCTTCGACGTGTGGTCGCACGGCTTGCCCTGTATCGAAATTTACGGCACGGCCGGTTCGCTGCGCGTGCCCGACCCCAACACTTTCGGTGGGCCGGTCAAAATTCACCGTCCCGGCATGGACACCTGGCTGGATGTCCCCTTGACGCACGGCTACGAGAGAAACTCACGCTCGCTGGGCGTGGCCGATATGGCCTGTGCACTGCGCACCGGCCGGCCGCAGCGTGCCAGCGGTGAGCTTTGCTATCACGTGTTGGACATCATGCACGCCGTCCACGATGCATCCCAAGAAGGCCGGCACATCGCACTGCAAAGCACCTGCGCCCAGCCGGCGGCCCTGCCTGCCGATCTGACCGCCGGAAAACTGGATTGGTGAGGCGCGTTGCCCTTTTCCCGCCGAAGGCGGAAGCGCCCTACCTGCTCAAGGAGATTCATAATGATCAAGCTTTCGATTGCTTCCTGGTCTTTTCATCGCCTGCTGCAAGCCGGCCGGCAAGACATGTTCAAGTATATCTTGGACAGTAAAGCGTTGGGCGCCACGCAGCTCGACCCCTGGAACGGTCACCTGGCGCCGTTGGTCGTGCGCGATAGCGAAATCAAGGCCGCTGGTGTGCCCAGCGCGCTACTTTCGGCCGATGAGTTTTCTTACCTGGCCCAGGTAAAGGCAGCCGCCCAGCGGGTGGGGTTGCCTTTTGGCTGCCTGGCGGTGGATGGCGCCCACATTTACGAAGAATCTCCTGAAGCGCGTGCCCTCAACCGGGCCATTGCTTACCGTTGGCTGGATGCGGCGCGCTTCCTGGAATGCGAACAGGTGCGTATCGACGCCGGCGGCCCGGGAGCCATGCCCGATGACGTCTTTGCCGTGATCGTCGACGGCTATCGCGATTTACTGGCGCGCGCCCGGTCATTGGGCCTCGAGCTCTTGATCGAAAACCACTGGGGGCCGTCGAACAACCCCGATCACGTCGTCAAACTGCTGGACGCCCTGCCAGGCCTGGGTTTGTTGTTCGATACCAATAACTGGATCAAGCTTCGCCAGCAGGAAGCCTGGGAGACCTGCGCACGCTATGCACGTTCCGTTCATATCAAGACGTTTTCGTTCGACGAAAACGGTAACGAGCCATCGGTCGACATTGCCAAGGCCATCCGCATTTTGCAGGCCGCCGGATACAAAGGCACCTGGGGCGTGGAATCGGTTCCGCAAGATGGCGACGAGTACGATGGTGTCAAGAAATCCTTCGCCCTCATCCGCAAAATTCTCCAGGCATGACTTTTGTTCCCTGGATTTCCTCGTTTCCTGTTTTTCTCCATCTATCATTCCCCCAGGAGTTCTTCCATGACCGATCCGATTCGTATTGGTGTTATTGGCGCCGGCCAGATTGGTAAGCACCATCTCAAGACCTATGCCGAGAAGGTGCCCGGTGTGCAGGTGGTAGCCGTGGCCGACCTCAACGAAACCGAGGCGCGGCGTGTGGCCGATATGCACGCCATCCCGGATGTGTACGGCGACTTCCGCCAGCTCTTGCAGCGTGACGACATCGTGGCCGTTGATGTGTGCCTGCACAACAACCTGCATGCGCCGGTTGCCGTGGCTGCCATGCGGGCCGGCAAACACGTCTACTGCGAAAAACCACTGGCCGGTTCTTTGATCGATGCGGAAGAGATGGTTGAGACGGCTCGCGCCACGGGATGTATGCTGCACATGCAGCTCAGCACACTGTACTCGAAAGAAGTGCGCGCCGCCAGGTACCTGATCGACGCCGGCAAGCTGGGGCGCATTTACCACGCCCGTTCCATCGGGCACCGGCGGCGCGGGCGCCCGTTCGTCGATGGTTATGGCACGTGCAATTTCGTCCAGAAGGAAGTTTCGGCCGGCGGCGCGCTGTACGACATGGGCGTTTACAATATTGCCGCCATGCTCTATCTGCTCGGGAATCCCGATGTCCTGACCATTACCGGCCAGACGTATCAGGAAATCCCCATGGATCCCGAGCGCCAGGCTTCGAGTTGCTACGACGTAGAGGAACTGGGCCTGGGATTCGTACGCCTGACGAACAACGTCAGCCTGGACGTTTTCGAAGCCTGGGCTTATCACATGGATATGATCGAAGGTTCGAGTGTGGCCGGCTCGGAGGGTGGCGTGAAGTTGAAGCCTTTTGGTTACTATTTCAATGTGGGCGATCTCAGCCTGGATGCAACTGCCAACCTGGAAAGTTTTGCCTGGCGACGCGGCGCCATCCGTGCCAACGCCGACGCCGAGGAAGGCTCGCAGCAGCACTGGGCCGCTGCCTTGCAAGGGCGTGTGCCTTTGCTGCCGACGGCAGAACTGGGCCTTAAAACCATGCTCATTTCGGAAGGGATTTATCTCTCCGGCCAGTTGGGCCGCGAAGTGACCCCAGCCGATGTGCGCGCTGCGTCGAAGTCGACGGCGATCAGGCTGTAAGAGGCGGTTTGAAAATAAAGTGTGGTGCACTGTGCTGGTGAGCAGTACGCACGTGCGCCGTACTTTTCGTAGAAAGAAGGATGGCTTATGGCTTCACCCGTTGCGCTTCAACTCTATACCGTCCGTGATGCGATTGCCCGGCAAGGCTACGAGGCGATCGTCCGGCAGGTAGCCGAGATCGGCTATGCCGGCGTCGAAACGGCCGGTTTTCCCGGCACTACCCCGCAGGATGCCGGCAAGCTTTTCGAACAATTAGGCCTGGCAGTTTCCAGCATTCACAAGTTCCCTATTCCGGGTGAGGCAGACTTGCAAGAAGTGGTCGACACGTTAGGGGCGTTGTGCTGCCAGCGCCTGGTCACCGGGGCCGGGCCCAACGACTACAAGTCGCGCGAAACGGTCCGCACGACTTGTGAGAAAATCAACGCGGCGGCGGCCTTGCTCGCTCCGTACCGGGTGTCGGTAGGCGTTCACAATCACTGGTGGGAATATCTCGAGGTCGGCGAGAAGTACGTTTACGAGTGGATGCTCGAATGGCTTTCACCGGATATTTTTTTCGAGGTGGACACCTACTGGGTGAAAACAGCCGGTGTGGACCCTGCCGCCGTGCTCGCGCGCCTGGGCAAACGCGCACCGCTGCTGCACATCAAAGATGGCCCCGCCCAGCAAAAAGTGCCCCAACTGGCCGTTGGCGAAGGGCTGCTCGATTTCCCCGCCATCGTCGACGCTGGCCACGGCAATACCGAATGGATGATCGTCGAACTGGATAGCTGCGCCACCGATATGTTGGCTGCCGTCCGTAAAAGTTATGCGTTTTTGATCGCTCACGGCCTCGCGAGAGGAAGATAATACCGCACATTGCCCCCCTTTTCTCAAAAAGGGTAAAATTAAGCCTGTAACCGTGGGCCGTTTCACATATGCTCGAACCACCACTGTTACAGGCGGATTGTTTCCCGGGGTCGGATCATTGTGAGCCTGGGCTTGAGAACAAGTAACTTCACTGTTTGTGGATATCTCGTAGGGAGTTTACTGTTGTACAAGCCCGTGATTGAGCGAGGAGGCGCAGTGAGCACGCGGTTATGTCTCTTGATGGTAGAAGATTCTACGGACGATGCCGAGTTGCTGTTGTACACACTGCGCCGCGGGGGATTCGATGTCGTCTGGCAGCGCGTGGATACTGCCGATGCCATGCAAGCCGCCCTCCTGAACGGTGATTGGGATGTGATCACCTCCGATCACGCCATGCCATGTTTCAGCGCCCCGCAGGCTTTGGCGCTGGCCCGCCAGTTACGTCCGGAAATTCCCCTGGTCATCGTATCCGGTGAGATCGATCTCAACCTGGCTGTGTCGTTGATGAAAAGCGGTGCGCAAGATTACATCCAAAAACACGAGCTTGCCCGCGTCGTGCCGGCCATCGAACGCGAACTGAACGATGCAGCCACGCGTCGTCAGCAGCGTCAAACCGAAGAAGCGCTCCAGCGCCAGCAGGCGCTGATGTCCCGCATTTACGAGACCAGCCCGGTGGGAATTGTGATGGTCGACCGTACGGGGCAGATCACTTTTGCCAACCCCGAGGCGGAACGTGTCCTGGGGCTGAAAAAAGACCAAATCACGCAGCGAACGTACAATGCCCCCGGTTGGCGCATTACCGCGTTC
Organism: Chloroflexota bacterium; assembly: GCA_049325275.1. Lineage (GTDB taxonomy): Bacteria > Chloroflexota > Anaerolineae > Anaerolineales > UBA4823 > CAIQJJ01. Next base: position 165,279 of record JBMOLU010000084.1, on the reverse strand, counting down.
GACGGTGGGCCTTTTCCCGATGAAGAATTGCCCTTTGCCCTTGTGATGAAGACTGGCCAGCCCGTGCGCGACGTACGTCATGCCATCGAATGGCCTGATGGGCGGCGCGTGCTGCTTTCCATCAACGCCGCACCGCTGGTTGGCGATGCCGGGCAGCTTACCGGTATGGTCGCGACCTTGCACGATGTTACAGGCCAGGTCTACATGGCAGAGGCGCTGCGAGAAAGCGAAGCGCGCTTCCGTACCTTGGTCGATTCCATGGACGACATCATCTTTACCCTCGACACTGCCGGCCGCCATACCGGTTTGTATGGTGGTTGGGTCGAGAGATTAGGCTTGACGCAGGAGTATTTTTTGGGGCGCACGGCTTGCGAGATCATGGGAGAAGAAGCCGGTGCCGTTCACCAGCAAGCCTGCCGGCTGGCTGCGCAAGGCGAAACCGTCGTCTACGACTGGTCGTCTCCGCTGCCCGAGGGCGGCCAGCTGGACTATCAGACTTCACTTTCGCCGATCTTTGATCCGGAAAACGCGGTTGTGGGGCTGGTCGGCGTGGGCCGCGATATCAGCGCCTATAAACAGGTCGAGAGAACCTTGCGTGTTCGTGAAGCGCAGCTACGCGCCTCGCTGGAAAACACGCCTAATGTGGCTGTGCAGTGGTACGACCAGGATGGGCGCATCGTGTACTGGAATGCCACATCCGAGACCTTGTACGGCTGGCCCGCAGCGCAGGCGCTTGGGAAAACACTGGATCAGTTGATCTACCGCCCAGAAGAAAACGCGGCCTTCATGGCAAACTTGCAGCGCGTCATGGCAACCGGAGAGCCGATCGGGCCTTACGAGTCGGCCTTTCGCCGGCGCGACGGCAGCGAAGGGGTTATCCTCTCGACCCAATTCCTCATCCCTTCGGAAGGCACGCAACCCGTGTTTGTGTGTGTGGATGTAGATGTTACGCCGCTAAAACAGTCGCAGCGTAACCTGGAGATTCTGTTCGACACCATTGACGATCTTTTGTTTGTGTTGGATGCGGAAGGACGCATTCTGCATGTCAATGATGCGGTAGTGCGCGTACTGGGTTTTTCAGCAGATGCGTTGGTCGGCCAGCCGGTGCTTGCCGTTCACCCGGAAGAGCGCCGCGCCGAAGCCGCCCGCATTGTCGCTGCCATGCTGGCCGGAGAGACTGAGACCTGCCCCGTGCCGGTGGTTGCCAAAGACGGGCGTTACATTCCCGTGGAGACGCGCGTTGTGGCAGGCGAATGGAACGGCTGCCCGGCTTTGTTCGGCGTCACGCGCGACATTTCCGCACTCAAATTATCGGAGGAAAAATTTGCTCGCGCCTTTCAATCCGGTGCGGTGATTATGGCAATTTCGACGATTGCGGAGGGCCGTTACCTCGAAGTGAACGATGCATTCCTTGAGACGCTTGGCTTTTCACGCCAGGAAGTGATCGGCCGCACCAGCCAGGAACTGGGACTGTTCGTCGACCCTGGGGAGCGCGAAACGGTGCGGCGTAAGATGGAAACCATGCAAAGGGTCGAGAACGTCGAAGCCCGGATACGCTGCAAAGACGGTAGAATCCTGACCGGTATTTTTTCTGTCAGTTCCATTTACGTCGGTACTGAGCCTTGCTGGATTACCACCATGCTCGATATCACCGAGCGCAAGCGCATCGAAAATACCCTGGCAGAGACAAAAACCCTGCTCGATGCGGCTATCGAACAAACGCCGATTCCGATGGTCCTGGTGAGCGTGCCCGAGGGTATCTTGCGTTACGCCAATCGCGCCTGCCTCGAATTTTTGGGCATTCAAGACGAGCCTTCTCTGGTCGGACGGCCCCTCTTCCCGTCTTTACGGCAAAGCTGGCAGGATTTCGATACCGAGGGAAACCCCGTCCCGATTGCGGAGATGCCGCTGGGCCGGGCGATGCGTGGCGAAGCGACAACCAGGCAGGAATACCGCGTGGTGCGAAAAGACGGCACGCAGCGTTGGGACCTGGCTACCGGGGTGCCCATTTACGATGCCTCGGGCAGCCAAATCGCCGCTTATATCGTTTTTTCTGATATAACCGATCTGAAAGCCGCAGAACTGGCCTTGCAGGAAAGCGAACAGAAGTTTCGCCGCCTCACGCTCGAACTGGAAAAGCGCGTTAACAAGCGTACGAACGAGTTAGAAGCCGCCAATAAGGAGTTGGAAGCTTTCACCCACTCGGTTTCGCACGATCTCCGTGCGCCGCTGCGAGGCATTTATGGTTACAGCAATATCTTGATCGAGGACTACGCCGATGCGCTCGATGAACAGGGCCGCCATTACTTGCAGCGTTTGAAGGCCTCGGCCGGGTATATGAGCGAACTGGTCAACAACCTGCTCGAGCTTTCACGCATATCGCGTACGCAGATGAACTTGAGCAGCGTCAACTTGAGCGCCCTGGCCGAGACTGTCGTTGCCGAGCTGCGTGAGGGCCAAGCCGACCGTGTGGTGGCATTCTCTGCCGAACCGGACTTGATGGGGTGGGCAGACCCCAATTTGATGCGTATTGTTTTGGATAATCTGCTGCGCAATGCCTGGAAATTTACCGGCAACCGCCCCGTGGCGCAAGTTGCGTTCGGTTCGGTGAAAGGCGAGGATGGCGAAACCGTTTACTACTTGCGCGACAACGGCGCCGGTTTCGATATGCAGTATGCCGATAAACTCTTTATCGCTTTTCAGCGCCTTCACACGTCGGAAGAGTTCGACGGCACCGGGATTGGGTTGACCACAGTCCAGCGCATTATCCATCGCCACGGTGGGCGGATATGGGCCGAGAGTGTGCCCGATCAGGGCGCTACGTTTTTCTTTACGTTAATGGCACAGCCTTATGAAAAACCATAACAGGCGATACCTTTATTTTCTTCTGATCGCTTGCGCAGGCATGGCTTTGGTTTTTGTCGGTGGCAGCTTACGGTACGGCTATTTGCATGCCGCTATCCTTGTCCTGGCAGTCCTTCCCTTTGCATTGGTTACGATGGGCCTTTTGCACGTGTTGTTTGCCAGGGCGCAAGATCGCCGGCGATACGTGGCTGAAATCGATGCGAAAAACCACCAGTTGGCCATTAAAGTAGAGGAGCGCCGGCAGGCCGAGGAGAGCTTGCGGGAGAGTGAAGCCCTGTATCACGAGTTATATGAACTGGAATCGGATGCGCTGTTTTTGATCGATAACGAGTTTGGGCAAATCATCGAAGCCAACGGCGCAGCTTGCGGTTTATATGGCTTCAACCGGGAAGAACTGCTGGCACTGAAGAACACCGATCTTTCTGCCGAACCGGAAGAGACGCAGCGCGTGACCCAAACTGTGCCTGTGAGTGTCGACGGCATCGTGCACGTCCCCTTGCGTTACCATCGCAAGAAGGATGGGACGGTTTTTCCGGTCGAGATCACCGGACGCTTCTTCGAACGGCACGGCCGGTCGGTGCACATCGCCGCTATTCGCGACATTACCCAGCGCAAGCAGGTGGAAGATGCACTGGCATCCCGTACGGCGGCTCTTTCCAGCATCTTTCGTTCGGCACCGGTTGGGATCGGTGTGGTGATCGAGCGTGTTTTTACTGAAGTCAATGAGACTTTGTGCACGATGACCGGCTATGCGCGTCAGGAACTGTTAGGCCGAAACGCACGCATGCTCTACCTGACGCAGGAAGATTATGACGATGTCGGCCGGGTGAAGTACGAACAAATACGCCAGGAAGGCATCGGTTCCGTAGAAACGCGCTGGCAACGCAAGGATGGGCGCATCATCCACATCTTGCTGAGTTCTTCGCCGCTGGACATGCAGGACTGGGCGCGGGGCATCACCTTTAGTGCACTGGATATTACCCAGCGCAAGGAAGCAGAAGCGCAGAGCCGTTTGAAATCGGAAGAACTGTCGCGTTTCTTCACCGTTGCCCTCGATCTCCTGGCAATTGCCGGTATGGACGGTTGTTTCCGGCGCCTCAACCCACAGTGGAAGAACACACTGGGTTACGAATTGAACGAACTGGTAGGCAAAAACTTTTTCGACTTCATTCACCCAGATGATTTGGCGGCAACACAGGAGGCCATGCAGTCTTTGTCTGAGAATAAAAGCGTGCTCGATTTCGTCAACCGTTATCGGCACAAAAATGGCAGCTACCGTTGGATCGAGTGGCGTTCTTATCCGGTCGGCGAATTAATTTATGCTGCCGCACGCGACATCACCGGGCGGAAAGAAGTTCTCGAGGCCATACAGACCAGCCAAGAAGCAGAGCGAAAGTTCTCTGAACGCCTGACCCGCCTCGTATCTGCCATTGCAGAGCTTTCGACGATCCCTGATTTCGATGGCTTATGTCGCCGGGCCGTTGAGTTGGGAATCGGCCCGTTGGGTTTCGAGCGTATGGGCTTATGGTTTTACACGCCCGACCAGCAAGAGATGGTGGGGAGTTTCGGGGTTGACGAGCAGGGCAGGCTGCGTGACGAGCGCGGCGTTCACATTCTGGTTCATGCTGGAAGGCCTCAACAGCAGATGAACTTGAATCACGATCCCTATCTTTTGATCGAAGACCGCGATCTTCACGATCAGCATGCTAACCTCATCGCACAAGGAAAAAAATTGGTTTGCAGTCTGTGGGATGGAAAGAAAGTGATCGGCATTGTTTCGACGGATAACCTCCTGACCCTGCGGGCCTTTACAGAGCAGGATCGTGAAGTCTTGCGCATCTTTTCGGTTGCGTTAGGGCATCTTTGTTCTTTGAAGCTGGCCGAGAGGAAACTGAGTACACTGACCATGCAATTGGAGCAGCGCGTGCAGGAACGCACCGCACAGCTCGAAGCGGCCAACAAAGAACTGGAAGCCTTCGCTTACTCCGTCTCTCATGATTTGCGCACTCCCTTGCGCGCCGTCGATGGCTTCAGCCGTATGCTGCTCGAGGACTATGCGGCGCAACTGGATGGCGATGCGCAGTATTACCTGGAGCGTTTACGCGCGGCCGCACAACATATGGGCCAACTGATTGACGATTTGCTCAACCTGTCCCGGCTTTCGCGGGCCCAAATGCGGTTGACGACGGTTAGTCTCACCAACATGGTCCAGGAAATTGCCGTCGGTTTGCACGAGAATCAGCCGGAACGCCAGGTGGAATTCAGCATTGCACCCGACGTTACCGTGATTGCCGATGCCAGCTTGATCCGTATTGCACTCGATAATTTACTGCGCAATGCCTGGAAATTCACCAGCCGGAAGGCGCAAGCACACATCGAGTTTGGTTGCCTGAATCAAGATGATGAGAAAGTCTATTTCGTGCGCGACGATGGCGCCGGTTTCAATATGGAATATGCACACAAGCTCTTCGGCGCTTTCCAGCGCTTGCACAGTCCCGGCGAGTTTGAAGGTACGGGGATCGGTTTGACGATCGTTCACCGTATCCTGGGCCGGCACGGGGGGCGTATCTGGGCCGAAGGGATGGTCGATCAAGGCGCCGTTTTCTACTTCACCCTGCCTAAGGGCCTTTGATTCTGAATCCGTTGGATCCGGTCTGTTTTTGGTACAATCCATCGGACACTTCTTTCACGCAAAACGCCTATGCCCACATTTACCGATTACACCAAACAACAGTTAGAACATACGCTCGCCACCCTTGACGAAAACATCTATACTGTAGTTGCCCAACTCGACATTCAGGGTTGGACGAGTCGCGAGCCGATCCCCTTCATCTTACGCGCCGATGGCGTCGCCAAAACGTTCAAGGTAGGGGATAAGTGGGGTGATCTCTTCGACTGTGCCTGGTTCCGCTTTACCGGTCGCGTACCCCTGGCAGCGCGCGGCAAAGCCACGGTTGCACTGCTGGATGTGAATGGCGAGATGTGTGTTTTCTCTCCCGACGGCGTGCCGCAACTTGGGCTGACCAATGTATCCTCCAGCTATGACTCTCGCCTGGGCACGCCCGGCAAACGCGTGCTGCCCCTTCTGTCCCCGGCTGCCGGAAACGAGCTGTTGGAGATATGGGCAGAAGCCGGCTGTAACGATCTCTTTGGCGAGCTGAAAGAGAACGGTACCATCAAGCAGGCGGCCATTGCCACCTGTAACGAAACCGTGCGCGCCCTGTATTATGACTTCGAAGTCTTGCTCGATTTTCTCAAGGTCCTGCCTGAGAATTCCCCATTGTACCGGCAAATCCTGTTTGCCCTGACCGATACTTCTCACCTGCTTTCCCAGGGCGTGACGGCACAAGCCGAGCCGGCGCGTGCGCGCCTGGCCCCACTGCTTGCCCGGCACGGTGGAGAACCCGCCCTGCAAATCAGCGCCGTCGGCCACGCCCACATGGACCTGGCCTGGCTGTGGCCCATCCGCGAGACGATCCGCAAGGGTGCCCGTACCTTTGCGACTGCACTGGCAAACATCGAAAAATATCCCGGTTATATCTTCGGCGCCAGCCAGCCGCAGTATTTCCAATGGATCAAAGAATATTACCCGGCCCTTTATGCCCGCATCAAGACGCAAGTGGCTGCCGGCCGCATCGAGCCGCAGGGCGCCCTGTGGGTGGAATCTGACACCAATCTGCCGGGCGGCGAGGCGCTTGTCCGCCAGATTCTACTGGGGCGGCGTTTCTTCCGGCAGGAGTTCGATCGCGATGTGCGCTATGCCTGGCTGCCAGACGTTTTTGGTTACAACGGCAACCTGCCGCAGATCTTGAAGAAATCTGGCATCGAGTTTTTCGCCACGCAGAAGCTTTCTTGGAGCCTGATCAACCATTTTCCGCACCATTCTTTTTACTGGCAGGGCATCGATGGTTCGACGGTGTTGGCTCATTTGTTCCCGGAAGATACCTACAACAGTCCCGCTTTGCCACGTTCGGTGCGTAAAATCGAAGAGAACTACCGCGACAGCGGCGTTTCCGGGCATGCCCTGATGGTCTATGGCATTGGCGATGGTGGTGGCGGGCCGGGCGAGGAACATCTCGAACGCCTGGCGCGCATTGGCAATCTTGCCGGCCTTAGCCCTGTACGGCAGCAGCCGGTTACAGATTTCTTCGCACAGTGGCGCACGCAAGCCGGACAGGATGGCGTCAGGCGCTTTGCCACCTGGGTTGGCGAGCTTTATCTGGAACGTCACCAGGGCACCCTCACGACGCAGGGACGCAGTAAGTGGTACAACCGTAAAGTCGAACTGGGCCTGCGTGACCTGGAGTGGAGCTGCGTTCTGGTCAAGCTCTTCAACCCAACGGCAGCCAACAGCCAGGCGACGGTTGTCCCCTATCCGGCCGAACGCCTGCAAACGTTGTGGCGCGAAGCCCTGTTGTACCAGTTCCACGACATTTTGCCGGGATCGTCGATCAAGCGCGTGTACGACGAAAGCCTGGCGCGTTACCAGGATATGTACCACGAGATTTTGGGCCGCCTCGGCGACAACGATCGCCGCTTCTCGCGCCGCCTCGACACGCGCGGCCTGTTGATCCCACTGATGATTCAGAATTCGCTTTCGTGGGAGCGCAGCGAGTGGGTGTTGGCCGGCGATCGCTGGTTGCAGGTGAAAATCCCGTCGATGGGATACGCCGTCGTCGATGTGGGTGCATCTTTGTTACCCGATAACCCGGCTCTGGTTGCAGAAAGTGACCGTCTGGAGAACGAATACTTACGCGTGCGTTTCGATCGGAACGGCAACATCACCTCGTTGGTCGACAAGCGTTTCGAGCGCGAAATCGTTCCACCACAGCAGCGAGCCAACCGGTTTGCCGTCTACACCGATTTGGGCGATGCCTGGGATTTTCCCCTGGACTACGCCGAGCAGTCCCCGCGCGACATGCAGTTGATTGCCAGCGAAGCCCGCATCGATGGCCCGCGCGCTATCCTCAAGCAGGTCTACCGCCTGGGCGCTTCGGAGTTAAGCCAGGAAGTGATCCTGGTATCCGGCAGTCCGCGCCTCGATTTCGTTACCCGCATCCACTGGCGTGAGGTACAGTGCATGCTGCGTGTGGCCTTTCCCCTGGCCGTCCATGCTGACGAGGCCGCTTTCGATATCCAGTTCGGGCACATCCGCCGCCCGACCCATCGCAATACGACCTGGGATCTGGCGCACGACGAAGTCGCCGCGCACAAGTGGGTCGACGTATCGCAGCGTGATTTCGGCGTTGCCTTGCTCAACGATGCGAAGTACGGCCACAAGGTGAAACAGGCGCCTTTTGGTAATGTGATCGACCTGAACCTGCTGCGCTCCGTTCCTTACCCCGGCCCGCGGCTTGTAAAAGACGGTGAGGTTCGTACTGGTGAACCCCATCATGCTTATACAGATCAGGCCGAACACCACTTTACCTATGCCCTTTATCCGCACCCGGGCGATCTCATCGATGGACGTGTGATCCAGGCCGCATACGAGTTGAACGTGCCCCTGCGCATGATGCCGCTGGCTCCACAACCTGGCGAATTGCCGCGCCAGGGTTCCTTCCTCAGGCTCGACCGGCCCAATGTGTTGATCGAGGCCGTCAAGCAGGCGGAAGACGGCGAGGCGATCGTCGTTCGTTTGTACGAAGCGACGGGTGCTTCGGTGAAAACCACCTTATACCTGGGCTTCGAAGCCGTAGCTGCCGAGGCAGTCGATCTCATGGAAGAAAATCCGGTGCCGTTGGAATTGGTCGATCATGGTGTTGTTCTCGACTTCCATCCCTTCGAGATCAAAACTGTGAAAGTGATAACTCTTGTCGAGCATGACTGATCGCGTTCCGCTGGGTGGGGCATATCTGTCTTCACCTGCTTTCGCGCGTTTGTCTGCCGCTGCCGGCCGTGCGCGCCCGGCTTTCGATGCGTTGCATCCCCACCTCCTGGCGGCCCTTGCCGATTGCGCAGACCCCGTGCGTGCCTTGACCAACTTCGAACGCTTCGCCGAAGCTTTCAGCCCGCCGGCGCTCTTCCCCGCGTTGGCAAAACATCCGCGCACGCTCGAAATCATCATCACCCTGTTTGCGGGCAGCCAATTCCTGACCGAAATCCTGCTGCGTAACCCGGAATATATTAACCTGCTCTACCGGCGCAAGCGGCTTTCCGTGCACAAGGCGGCCGCACAGGTAGCTTCTGAGGCGTTGAACACGCTCAGCCACGGCATGCCCTTTTCCGAGCAATTGGATGCCCTGCGCCGCTATCAGCGCAGCGAGTTGCTGCGCATCGGGGCCAGCGACCTGCTCGATCTCTTCGACCTGGCTGCAACTTATGAACAGCTTTCGGCGCTGGCCGATGGCCTGACGCGTGCCTGCCTGGCCGTTTCGGCGGCGCATATGGGGCTGCCTGCGGGCAGCCAGACGCCCGGTTTTGTGGTCCTGGCCCTCGGTAAGCATGGTGCCAGGGAGTTGAATTACAGTTCGGATATCGACCTGATTTTCATCGCAGCCGAGGATGCTCGGGCGACCACGCCATTGGGCAATTACCTGATCGAAGCGCTCTCCGCGGTCACCTCAGAAGGCTTTCTGTATCGGGTGGACATGCGCCTGCGGCCGTGGGGCAACGACGGCCCACTGATTGCCACCCTTCCCGGTTACCTGGCCTATCTCGAGAAGAACGCCCGCCTGTGGGAAAAACAAGCCTTGCTGAAGATGCGTCCCGTGGCCGGTGACATGTTGCTCGGAGAAGAATTTTGTCGCCAGGCCCAGGCGCTGATCTTTGGGGGCGATGTGGAAACCTTGCGTGCCAGCGTGCATGCCATGAAGCAGCGTACCGAGGAAATCTTGCATCGGCAAGGACGCCACTGGGGAGAAGTGAAGCTGGGCGAAGGGTCGATACGCGATATCGAGTTCGTCGTCCAGTTCTACCAGATGGCCTATGGCGCCAGGCACCCGGAATTGCGCCGGCCAGCCACATTGGATGCGCTGCCCTGTCTGGCTGCCAAGCACCTTCTTTCTCCTGACGAGGCGCGTATTCTCACCGATGGCTACATCTTTTTGCGCACGGTGGAGCATTTCTTACAGATGATGCACTACCGCCAGACGTATACATTGCCTTCGAACCCAGAAGCAATTGCCCTGCTGGCGCGGCGTTTGGGTTTTCTTGGGCCACAAGCGGGCGAACATTTCGTGGCCCGCTACCAACAATATGGTGCTGCCATCCGCACGATCTATCTGCGCCATATCGCGAGCGTTGTGATGACCGATCAACCCAGCGAAACTCTGAAAAACGATGTCCTCCGCCACCTTGCCCGTCTCGATTCTTCTTATCTGCTGACCTTCAGCGAAAGCGATATCCAGCGTCATGTGATGTTCGTCGAACAGCTCGACGACACTTGCCTGGTGTTGGTGGATGCCGTCCCGCTCGACAATGGCTGCGCGCGCGTAACCATTGTCGGTTACGACTACCCGGGCGCGTTGTCCTTGATCTGCGGCCTGATGTTTGTCTATGGCTTCAATATTTTGGACGGCGAAGCCTTTACCTACGAGCCGGTGGCCGATGAACCTCCCTTAACGGCTGCGCCGGCCACATCGGGTTTGCACGTCACGCGGCGTCGCCGTCCGATAGCGCATCTGCGTCCGGCGGCTGCGTTGCCGTCAAAGGGAAACGTGCGCCGCAAAATCGTCGACGTTTTCACCGTCAGCTCGACGCGCCCGGGGCCGATCGATCCGCAGATATGGGATCGTTATGCCCTCGACTTGCAGGCGCTCTTGCGCATGATGGCTGCCGGTCAGCGCCGCGAGGCACGCGGTGAACTTGCCAAGCGCGTGGCGGCTACCTATCGTGCCGTGTCGGAAATCCTGACCCCGCTCTATCCGATCGATATCGAGATCGATAACGAGGTTTCCGAGCGTTACACGGTTTTACGCATCAATGCGCCCGATACGGTCGGTTTCCTGTATGAATTTACCAACGCCCTGGCGATCTATCGCACCTATATTGCCCGGGTGGTGGTGCAGTCAGAAGGCAGCCGGGTCAACGATATTCTATTTGTCACGGACGATCAGGGGCGCAAAATTACCGCACCCGAAAAACAGCGCCAATTGCGTGCGGCTGCAGTTTTGATCAAGCACTTTACCCACCTGATGCCGCATTCACCCAACCCCGAAACTGCCCTGCTGCACTTTCGCGATTTCCTCGGCCAGCTTTTTCAGCGCCAAAACTGGCCCGACGAGCTGGCGTCTCTCGAACGTTCAGACGTGCTGGGTGGCCTGGCGCGCGTCCTGGGGGTCAGCGATTTTCTTTGGGATGATTTTTTGCGCATGCAGTATGCCAACTTACTTCCTGTCGTTACCGATATGGACGCCCTGGCGCTCAAAAAAGATCGCCAGCAGTTGGCCGCCGAACTGAACGATGCCCTGGCCGCCGGCGGCGACTGGCGCACCGCGCTGAATGCTTTCAAGGATCGCGAAATGTTCCGCATCGACATGCGTCACATCCTCGAATTGACCGCCGACTTTTGGGCCTTCGCTGCCGAACTGACCGATCTGGCCGAGCTGACCGTGCAGACTGCTTTCGAACGCTGCTATGCCGAAACGGTAGCGCTGTACGGCGAGCCGCGCCTGGAAGATGGTTCGCGCTGCCCGGCAGCGGTTTTTGCCCTCGGAAAGTGCGGCGGACGTGAACTCGGCTTTGCTTCGGATATCGAGTTGATGTTCATCTACGGCGGCAAGGGTACGACCAGCGGCCCGCGCCAGGTCTCTACCGCCGAGTTCTTCAATGCGATGGTGACGGCCTTCGTGAGTTCGATTTTGGCCAGGCAGGAAGGCATTTTTCAGGTAGACCTGCAACTGCGTCCCTATGGCAAAGCGGGCAGCCTGTCGGTGGCTCTGGACGCTTTTCAACGCTACTATGCACCCGAAGGCCCGGCATGGGCCTATGAACGGCAAGCCTTGGTGAAAATGCGTGCCCTGGTGGGTGATGAAGCGCTTGTCCGGCAGGTGGTGGCCTTACGAGATGAGTTCGTATACGAAGCCGGGGGCGATGGTTTCGACGTAACGGCCATGCGCGCCATGCGCGAGCGCCAGATCCGTCACCTGGTGACGGGCGGGACGTTCAACGCCAAGTACAGCCCGGGCGGGCTGGTCGATGTCGAGTACCTTATCCAGGCGTTGCAAATCATTCACGGCGCCGGCAAGCCCGAACTGCGCAGCACCAATCTGCGCGAGGCCATGGCGGCCCTGAACGCCGCCGGCATCCTTCCTGACGACGACTATCCTCGTTTGCGCAAGGCGCATACCTTCTTGCGCTGGTTGATCGATGCCTTGCGCGTGGTGCGCGGTAACGCCAAAGACGTCACTGTCCCGCCCTATGGCAGTGAGGAGTTCGCTTTCCTGGCGCGTCGCCTGCTGTATGGCAGTGACTTCGATGCGCTCCGTGATGACCTCGGACGGTACACGGTAGACGTGCAGGAGATCAATCAGCGTTTGTTGGCCTGAAGTACGAACACGCAGTAAAGCAGACCGTGCGCATCTTTGCCGAGCTTCACCTGTTGGCTGACGGGCAGGCCGAGCGCCTTTTGCAGTATTAGGGCATCTATCTGGCATAGTTGCGGGTGTTTGTCGATGATGGCCGCATAGGGGCAGTGGCCGAAGATCACGTGCGGGGCCTGGGCATGGGCCTCCCAGCGGGCGTCGTAGTTCATGAGATTGAGACGACGTACAACTTGCGCCAGCCGTTGGGTCAGGCTGGTTTGTGCAGAAGCCTGTAACGGGGTGCGGTTTTCTTCCCTGCCACCCTCTTCTGGCGCCCACATGTAGCCGGCAACCCGTTCCGGCCATGTTTCCTCTGCACCCGGAATAGCCCCATTCTGCTTTTCGGCCAACAGCGCGTCGGCCAGGTGATCGAGGTTGTGGCGATGCGTGTGGCGGGTGGGGCTGTAGCGCTGCCGCGGCCGGCCGGGATTGCCTTCTGGCGAGACGCCCGAAACTTCTACCGCACCCTCGTCAATCAGCACAGAAAGGTGATAGCGGGCGTTCGCACTGCTCATTTTGAATGCCCGGGCGATCGCTTCTGCGGATGCCACGCGATGGGTCTCGAGATATTCCAAGATTTGTTGGCGCACCGTTTTCATGGCCTATTTTCTCCCTTTCGATTTTACCAGGGTCTATCTCTTCTCTCGTCAGTGCCGTTGGCTGGCGATATGCTATACTTTGGGAAGGTGATGTACGGAGAAAGCAAGCACATGGTTGAAAAGGCAATCCTGTTGGTTGAGGACAATCCGGACGATGAGTTGTTGACGCTGCGGGCGCTCAACAAAAACCGTATTTCGAATCCTGTGATTGTGGCACGCGATGGCGCGGAAGCATTGGATTACCTGTTTGGTACAGGCCAGTATGCCGGCCGCGATCTGGCGGAGCAACCGGCCTTGATCTTGCTGGATTTGAAGCTGCCAAAGGTAGACGGCCTGGAAGTGTTACGCCGCGTGAAAGAAGATCCACGCATGAAGCTGGTGCCTGTGGTCGTGTTGACCACCTCGAACGAGCAGACCGATATCGCCCAAGGCTATCGCTACGGCGCCAATAGTTACATCCGCAAACCGGTGGATTTCGAACGGTTTAACGAGGCCATTGGCCGCCTGGCGCGCTATTGGTTTTCACACAACGCTTTTCCACCCGATAACCTGTAACCTGTAAAGATGCGCTCCGAGAACGGGCTGGGTATTTCCACGCCCGGTGCAGAATATTCCCTTTTGTGGAAAACGAAAGGCTCCTTAGCGGTAAAAAACTTGCCGGTTGTATTCCATCTCGCCGGACGCACTGCGAGATCGGTTTCGAGAAAGGAAATGGGAGGTTTGCATGGAACTCAACGTGCTGATTGTTGAGGACAATCTGGATGATGTCCTGTTGATATTACACGAACTGCGCCGCGGGGGGTATCAAGTGGCTCACCGGCAAGTGATCAGCACTGCCGAAATGGATGCCGCCCTGTCGGGTACCTGGGACGTTATTTTGTCGGACTATTCTTTGCCAAACTTTGGTGGCTGCGCTGCCCTGGATTTGTGCAAGGCCAGGCAGATCGATACACCCTTCATCGTTGTCTCCGGTGCAATCGGCGAAAGCACGGCCGTCGACATGATGCGCGCCGGCGCCAGCGACTACATCATGAAAGACAACCTGACCCGCCTGGTGCCTGCAATCCAGCGTGAACTGGCCGAAGCGGAGATGCGCCGCCAACGCCGCCAGGCCGAGCGCGTGCAGGCGGCGGTATACCGCATCTCAGAAGCAGCCAATACGGCGGCTACCCTGCCCGAACTTTACCAGGCCATTCACGCGACGCTGTGCGAGATTATGCCGGCAGAACACTTTTATATTGCTATTTTGAATTCACAAACCGGCCTGCTTGAATATCCCTACCGCGCCGCACCGAACGGCCCGGACAGCAGCCCACACCAGCCCCAGGCCGGCCTGGATGGCGTCGTACTACAAACGGGTGAGTCTTTGTTGGCAAACGAAACCCTGTTGGCCGAGCTGTTGGCGGAAGAAAAAAGCGCCTCCCAGAAGGCGCTACCGCGCCAATGGCTGGGGGTGCCGCTCAAGGGCAGCCAGGATCAGGTTTTGGGGGTAATGGGAGTACAAACTTACCAGGAAGGGGTCACGTTCGGCAAAAACGATCTGGCCGTGCTCGATTTTATCTCGAACCAGGTTGCCCTGGTCGTACAACGCCGCCTGGCCGAAGCCTCGTTGCGTGAGAGTGAGAAGAAATTCTCGACATTTATGGCATACCTTCCCGTGCAGGTATTCATCAAGGATATTCAAGATCGGGTGATCTTTGCCAACCGCTATTGCCGCGAAACGTTCCCCAATATAGATTTCGATGGGAAGAAGTCGCACCATGTCGCACAAGGTTTGCTGCCCTTGCTGCGTAACGATCCGGCGGCTCTGGCCGGCGAACTGGTGCAAAAAGCATGGGACATCGAGTTGCCCGATGGCAGGCGCTATTTCGAGAGCATGCAGTTTCTGATCCCCCAGGAAGACCAGCAACCCCTGCTGGGCGGCATTGCCTGGGATGTCACTGACTTGAAACGCGCCGAAGCCCAGGCCCTCAAGGCGGCGGCAGAACTGGCGGCTGCTTATGATGAGACGCTGGAGGGTTGGTCGCGCGCGCTGGAACTGCGTGAACGCGAAACGGCCGGTCACAGCCAGCGCGTGGTGGACCTGACCCTTACCCTGGCGCGTGAACTGGGTTTTTCCGAACATGCTTTACCGCACTTGCGCCGCGGCGCCTTGTTGCACGATATCGGCAAAATGGGCGTGCCCGACAGGATACTGCTCAAGGATGGCCCACTGACAGATGATGAATGGCTGGTCATGCGCCAGCATCCCATTTACGCCTACCAGCTTCTTTCCCGTATCCCTTATTTGCGGCCGGCGCTTGAAATCCCGCTTTATCATCACGAAAAGTGGGCCGGCGGCGGTTATCCCAAGGGCTTGGCGGGTGAGAACATTCCGTTGAGCGCCCGCCTTTTTGCCCTGGTAGATGTCTGGGACGCGTTGACCACCGACCGGCCCTATCGTCCCGCCTGGCGCGAGGATAAAACGCTCGATTATCTGCAAGAGCAGGCAGGCCAGCACTTCGACCCGGTTGTGGTCGATATCTTTTTTCGCCACCGAAAAAGCCTTCACAAAAACGCAACGATTCTGTAACGGGGGCCAGGCCTCTTGCTGCCCGTTTTTAAAAAGACCGGTACAGCCTTGCGCCACGCCATCTTGTTGCCTTTCTGAAACGTAAGGTACGACGCGACGCATTTTGCCGACGAGAAACAGGCGTTCTCTACCCTTGTGAAAGTGCATCGCACCTACCGGCGGAACTTTTCAGACAATCTCTCAGCCCTCCTGCCGGATGCGTGGGATGAATGCGTTCGTTGCAACGGCCAATCCCAACAAGACACCGGCGCTGATGGCGACGGTGGGGATGGCGCCAAATTTTTGGGCAAAGAACCCGGCAAACAACGACCCCAGCGGCATGGAACTGAAGAAGACCAGCGTGTAAATGCTCATGACCCGGCCACGCAGTTCGTCGTGCACTTGCGACTGGATCATGGCGTTGCTGTTGTTGGCTATCAAAATAAAGCTCCAGCCGATAACGACCAGGAGGAGCAGCGATAGCGGCAGCCAGCTCACGTAGGCGAACACCAGCAGCACAGCCGGCATTAGCAGGCTGCCAACCAACCACAATTTACCCCGAATGGGTAACCTACCCAGGCTGGCCAACATCAACGCACCGATTAACGAACCGAGGCCGCGTGCAGAAATCAGCAGGCCGTTCGTGGTTACGTCGCCTCCCAAAACGTCCACCGCCCAGGCGGGCAGCAGCGTCAGGGTTCCCATGCCAAAAATGGCGACGACTCCCATGAACACGGTCAGGCTCAAGATCAAGGGTTGGCCGCGCACGTAGCGCAGGCCTTCCAAAATTTCCTGCAGGGGGCGACTCTTCTGCAGGGCGCGCGCTTCCTGCTCGATTTTCATCATCGAAAGCGCCGCCAGGATGGCGATGAACGATAACCCATTGATCAAAAAACACCACGCCGGCCCGACCAGGCTGTAGGTGATGCCCGCTATGGCCGGCCCTGAAACCGTCGCCACATTGAACATGGTGGCGTTCAGGGCAATCGCATTGTTCATGTCTTCCTCGGGCACCATTTCTCGCACGAAAGCCACGCGTGCCGGGGCGTCGAAGGCGTTGGCAATGCTGAGTAGTAGGGCCATCACCAACACGTGCCAGGGTTGCACCACGCTGGTGAACGCCAGCCCGGCGAGCACCAGCGCCAGCACCATCATCGTCGATTGTGTGATGACGAGCAGGTTGCGGCGCGGAATGCGATCGGCAGCCACGCCGCCAAAGAGCATGAACACGACGGTCGGAATGCCCGCGATGCCGCCAATCAACCCCAGGTAGGCTTCCGAGCCGGTCAACTGATACACCAGGTAACCCTGGGCGGTCATCTGCATCCACGAACCTGCCAGAGAGACCATCTGGCCGAGAAACCAGAGCCGGTAGTTGCGGTGGTGCAGCGCGGCGAACGTGTCGCCTATGTGAATGTCTGAACGTGACAGGGGGAATGCAGGTTTGGGGGGCAAATTTTCCTCGATGGCAGTAAAGTTTGTCAGGCCAGGGCATTATAAACCGGATAGAAACGATCTTGACAGATGAACTTGAAAGTTATAAAATATGAACTAAAGGTTCACTTTTTATGGCTTTCCCTGAATGGCCCTACTTTCAAAGTTATATTTTGCAGCTCGAGCAAGACGGTCTGGTCACGCGTACCTTTCGCCGCCTTGATCCGCAGCGCCAGCAGGCCGTTCTGGACGCAATTTTCGATGAGGCCGTCGAGAAAGGCCCCACGGCGCTCAATGTCAAAGAGATCGCCCGGCGCGCCGGCGTAGCGGTCGGTTCGCTGTACCAGTATTTCCCTGACCGCAGCCGCCTGCTCGAGTTTGCCGTGCAGTTGTGCGTGCGCTATCTCACCGGAATGTTTGCGCAGTTTCGCCCGATGCTGGCGGCGATGCCGCTGCACGAGGCATTCTATGCCTACCTGGGTGGCGGGGTGGAATGGGGCAGCACCCAAAAGGCCCTGATTCGTTTCTTTGGGCGCGCGGCGTACCAGGGCGATCCGGCGCTGGAAGCGGGTTTGGTGCGCCCTGTCGCCGAGGAAATGTTCCAGACCACGCGCGAGATTCTCGTCCAGGCAGCCGCACGCGGCGAAGTTCGCACCGGTATCGATCTCGAGGCGATGGCGCGTGCGATCAACACGCTGATCGTCGCCGCCGGTGACAGCCAACTGCTGCCTTTTTTGAACGTTTACCTGCAAACCAGCGGCGAAAATATGCCGTTTGTTCGTGTCTTGGACGCTTTGCTGGCGCTGATCGAGCAAGGAATTGCGCCATAGGCGCACGCCTGCGCCGCTGGAATCGTCCTGACGGAGATCCTGGGCATAGAAGCGGGGCTGTGCCTGACAGGCCTGTTCTGCGCACTTCCCTGCTGGCTGGGCAGCCACACGGCACGGCCGGTCACGGCCGGCCTACGCCGGCGTATCCCCCTCCCTCGGTTATTCTGAAAGGATAACGTATGCCTCCAATTATGCGCAAATTCTTCTGGTTCTTGAACAAGTTCTTCATGGTGCCCCTGTTCCGCCTGGGATTGGGTCCACTCTTCGTTAACCCGTTCGGCGGCTATATCATGGTGATGAAGACCATCGGCCGTAAATCGGGCAAAGTCCGCTATGCGCCGGTCAACTATGCTATCTATCAGGGCGACGTATACTGCATTTCCGGCGGGCGGAAAAGTTCCGACTGGTATCGCAACTTGCTGGCAACACCCGACATCGAAGTGATCCTGCCCGGCGGAGCCATTTATGGGCATGTGGAAGAGATTCAGCAGGATGCTGCCTTGCGGCTTGTCGTCATCCGCCAGATTTTGCAAAATGCCGGCTTCGCCGGCTTCTTCGAAGGGTACAACCCCTACCGCATCGGCGATGAAGAACTGGCCGCCAAGAGCGCCGACCTGCCTCTGCTGCGTATCCGCCCGACAGGGTTAGGCAACGGTGCGGCAGATCCTGCCGGCTGGGCCTGGCTGTTTGCCACGGCGGTTTCGCTTGCCATCATTTGGGCCGTGCTTTTTTGATATGGCTGCTACAGTTTTGCAGGTCGAACACCTGACCAAACGCTTCGGGCCGCTAACCGCCGTGGACGATCTTTCACTTGAAGTTCACGCCGGCGAGGTGTTCGGGTTCCTCGGCCCCAACGGAGCTGGGAAAACCACTTCAATCTCGATGATGTGCGGGCTGCTCAAGCCGGATAGCGGGCGCGTGTTGGTAGATGGCAAACCCGTCCTCGGCGGTAGCGCCGAAGTGCGCGCCCGCGTCGGGGTCTGCCCGCAGGAGACCATCCTTTGGGAGAAGCTAACCTGCCTGGAGCAGTTGGAATACGTCGGCGAGATGTACGCCGTGCCGCGCCAGGCCGCTCGCCGGCGCGGCGCCGAACTGCTCGATGCGCTGGGGCTATCCGCCAAGGCGGATGTTACCGCCGGAAAGCTTTCGGGCGGTATGAAACGGCGGCTCAACCTGGCCTTGGCCCTGGTCCACGAACCGGAGATCGTCGTCCTCGACGAGCCGGAGGCCGGCCTCGACCCGCAGAGCCGCGTCCTGGTGCGCGAATATGTGCGTTCCCTGGCCCGTCACAAAACTGTGATCCTCACCACCCACAACATGGACGAGGCCGAGCGCCTTGCCGACCGTGTGGCGATTATCGATCAGGGCCGCCTGCTGGTGCTCGATACCCCTGACGCGATCAAGCGTTCGGTGGGTGAAGGCGATGTGCTCGAACTGGAAACCGGCGGCGCAGTCGAGGCGGCCGTGCAGGCCTTGAGCCTGCACGCCTGGCAGGTCTCGGCACTCAACCACAGTCTGATCGTGCGCGGCCACAGCCTGATCGAACGCCTTCCCGAAATCTTGAGTCTCCTGCGCAGCGCTGGCGTCGCCGTGACCGAGACACGCCTGCGTACGAACACGCTGGAAGACGCCTTTATCGCCCTCACCGGGCGACGTTTGCGTGAATAAACGCGCCGGCGCCCACCCCAATCCTTGAGTGCAGCCTATGTTTACCCGCTTATTTTCTACTTTTCGGAAGTGCGCCCGCGAACAAAAACGCGATCTGTGGCTATTGGGGCTGAGCGTGGCGTTCGCCCCGCTCTTCGTCATCATCTACTGGCTGATGACCGGCTCTACCGGGACCACCGCGTACGGCGTCTTGCTGATCAACCACGACGAGCCGGTTCGCATGTCCGACGGCACCATCCTGGCTGCGGGGGACGGCGTAGCGGCCGAACTGCAAGCCATGACGTACCAAAACGGCAGCCCGTTATTGAAACTGCTGCAAGTGGACGACCGTGACGAGGCCGAAACGCGCTTGCGCAACCGCCAGGCCGCTGTGCTGATCGTCATCCCCGCCGACTTCTCGGCCACGCTGGCCGCTTTCCAGAACGGCGATAGCGCCGCCACCACCGACTTGATCTTCACCGGGGACCTCTCGAATCCTTACTACACCGTAGCGGCCGTCATGGCGATGACGGCCGCGGATGGTTACGTGAGCGTCATCAGCCAGGATGCACGCCCCGTGGCGCTCGTCGAAATTCCGTTGGGCGATTCGGCCGCTCGCACCGAGTTCGAAAACTATGTTCCCGGCCTGTTCGTGCTTTCGGTCATTCTGATGATCTTCCAGGCGGCGATGATGCCGGCCCGGGAAATCGAATCGGGTGTGTTGCGCCGCCTGCGCTTGACGCGCCTGAGCAGTTTCGAGTTTCTGGCGGGCACCTCGCTGTGGTTGGCGCTGATCTCGGTGCTCTCGGTTTTGTTGACCTTCGGGGTGGCCTATGCTTTTGGTTTTCGCAGCGAAGGACCGTTGTGGATTGCCGTGCTGGTGGGCGCCTTGACCAGCTTTTCGATCATCGGCTGCGGCTTGATCGTAGCTTGTTTTTCCAAAACGGTTCCCCAGGCTTTTGTCATTGCCAATTTCCCGCTCGGTTTTTTGATGTTCCTCAGCGGGGCGGCTTTTCCCTTGCCGCGCCACGCATTGTTTTTGCTCTTCGGCCGTGAGATAGCTCTCGCCGACATCTTGCCGCCCACCCATGCGGTCATTGCGCTCAACAAAATCTTCACGCTCGGCGCCAGCTTGCAGGATGTGGCCTTCGAACTGGCGGCGCTCGCACTGCTCTCGGGGGTGTATTTCGCGATCGGGGTCTGGCTTTTCCATCGCATGCAAATGCGCACCGGGTAGATTCCGTCGTATAATCGCCTGAATCGAATCCCGATGCATTGGCGGACAAGGGGTGAGAACCACCCACCTTGTCCGCCTGTCCACTTGCCCTGTCCTGTTCGCTCGAAACTTATGGAAACCGAATACATCCCCCCTTCTGTCATGACCATCTTTGCCCATCCTGACGATCAGGAATTCACCGTTGCCGGAACGCTCGCCCGCTGGGCGTGCGCCGGGAGCCAGATCACGGCCGTTTTATTGACCAGCGGCGATGCCGGTTCGAACGATCCCGGTTGTGGCCCGTTCTGTAAAGAAGAATTGGCTCAACTGCGTGAAGCCGAGCAGCTGTCAGCCAACGCCGTGTTGGGCATCCAAGAGACGGTTTTCTTACGCTATCCCGATGGGATTTTGCAGCATACCCTCGAACTACGGAAAGCGGTCACGCGCCAGATCCGCCGCTATCGGCCTGAAGTGGTCGTGTGTGGCGATCCGACGGTGCGCTTCTTTGGAACCGAATACATGAATCACCCCGACCACCGCGTGGCTGCCGATGTGGCCTGCGATGCCGTTTTCCCGTCCGCCGGCACGCGCCTGATTTTCCCGGAACTGCTCGAAGAAGGCTTCGAACCGCACAACGTCAAGTACGTGTACCTGAGCAGCACCGATCAACCCAATACCTGGATAGACACCGCCGATACGTTGGCCTTGAAGGTTGAAGCCCTGCGCAAACACGCCTCGCAACTACGCGACTGGGACCCCACCGACGAAATGCGCAAGTGGGCTTCCGAATCTGGCAAGGCCAAGGGCATCACCGCTGCCGAAGCTTTTCGCGTCATGGCGCTCTCGTGAAGTCAGGCCTCTGGTGCTTCCAAAACGAACAGGCTCACTTCCGCCGGGCAGTTCAAACGGATCGGCAGGTGGCCCAGCCCGATGCCGCGGTTGGTGTACTGGATCATGCCGTTGATCTGATAGCGTCCCAGCGGGTACTTATGGGCATGGCGCGGATAAAACACCGGCCCGATCAGCGGGAAGCGCACCTGCCCGCCGTGCGAGTGCCCCGAAAGCTGCAAATCGAAACGCCCCGAAGCCGCACTGATGTCGGCGAAATCGGGTTCGTGGGCCAGCAAGATGGCTGCGCCATCGGTTGGCAGGCTTTCCAGCAGCCGCGGCAGATCGTCCTCTTCTCGCGAGTACGAGTCGATGCCGGCAATGTGCAGGGATGCATCCCCACGCCGTAAGCTCACGAAGGTGTTGCTGAGATCGCGAACGTTACACGCAGCCAGGAGACTGCGCAGCACCTGCGGTTGGTGATGGTGATCGTGATTGCCGAGCACGGCCGCAATACCATCGGCAGCGCGTAGCCTGCAGAACGCCTTTTCCAGGTGGCCGGTGTAGGCCGGCGGATCGGCGGAGACATAGTCGCCGGTCAGGGCAATCAGGTCGGGCGCCTGCCGGTTGGCAATCGCTATGGCGGCGTTCAGGCGTTTCTCGTTGCGCCACTCGCCGATGTGAAAGTCGCTGATCTGGATGATACGGTAACCGTTAAATTCGGGCGCTAACCTGGGAAGTTTCAGGTTGTGAGTCGTCAATTCGATCGCCTGGTACATAAGGGAAAAGTATATCAGCTTTCTTTGCCTCGGTGGCTGTCGTGCCGGCCGGGGGTGTAACGCAAAACAGGGATGGTGGGCATCGTGTCCACCGCATGCGTTAAGGTTTAAGTACCCCTCAAAATTTCTACAAACTTTGGTAAACTTTGTCTGGTACTTGCGGCGCTTCCAGCTTCGCCGTGAAAGGGATTCTTCACACTCAACCCGGAAGCCCCGTATTTTGTAACTTCTCAATAAAGCGGGGTGCGGGGTGTTGTGGGCGAGCGAACCCCGCCGCGCCCCCCTGGCGCCGCCGGCGCCGGGGGGCGCGCCCCCCCCCCCCCCCCCCCCCCCCCCCCCCCCCCCCCCCCCCCCCCCCCCCGCTTCCCCCTTCTTTTTGAGAAGTTACCGTGTTTTTTCTGCATAGAACGTATGCGCCGGGCTTTTCAACCGAGTCTATCCGGGAGGCCTCTGATGAAACTTGTTACCGTTGCTGAAATGCAGGCTGTCGAACGCCAAGCCGATGCACACGGCCTCAGCTACGCCCAAATGATGCAAAATGCCGGCGCCAACCTGGCGCGGGCCGTGCAGGCTGCTTACGACACCGTTGCGGACAAGAGCGCACTCGGCCTGGTCGGTTCCGGGAACAACGGCGGCGATACGCTTGTGGCGTTGGCCTTTCTGGCTGCGCGCGGCTGGCAGACCGCGGCCTATGCCGTGCGTTCGCGCCCGGCGGATGATCCTCTGGTCGTGCAACTGCTGGCCGCAGGCGGCCAGTACGTTGCTGCATGGGACGATCCGGGCTGCCGCCAGCTCGCCTCGCTGCTGGGTGAATACAGCCTGGTGCTGGATGGTGTGCTGGGTACCGGTGTGCGCCTGCCGCTGCGGCCAGAGGTTGCCGATGTGCTTGGTCTGGTGAAAGAAACCGTCAACGCCCTCGAACACCCCCCGTATATCGTCGCCGTAGACTGCCCTTCCGGCGTCGACTGCGACTGCGGCCAGGCGGCGCCCGAAACGCTGCCTGCCGATCTGACTGTGACAATGGCCGCTGTCAAGCAGGGTCTCCTGCGCTTTCCGGCTTTCGGCTTGCTCGGCGATCTGCGCCTCGTCGGGATCGGCAACCTGGCGGGCCTGCCGGCCTGGGAGCAGATCCGGCGTTTCGTCGTCGATGCGGCTTGGGTGCGCAGCCGGCTTCCCGCGCGTCCCCTGGATGCTCACAAAGGCACCTTTGGCGCGGCCCTGGTGGTTGCAGGGAGCCTGAACTATAGCGGTGCCGCGTTGCTGGCCGGTGAAGCTGCCTACCGCATCGGCGCCGGCTGGGTGACGCTGGCCGTTCCGGCGTCGTTGCACGCCGCACTGGCCGGCCAACTGCCGGAAGCCACCTGGGTTTTGCTGCCCGAAGAGAACGGTTTCATCGCTGCTGCGGCAGCCGACGTGCTGCGCGAGCAGCTCGAACGCCCGACGGCTTTGCTGATTGGCCCGGGCCTTGGCTTGCAGCAATCCACGGGCAATTTTTTGGCAGATTTCTTGCCGGGCTTCCCGTCTGAGACTTCTTTCCCCGCCCTCGTGATCGACGCCGACGGGCTCAAGCTGCTTGCCTGGCGGCCGGATTGGCCCTCACGCCTGCCGGCTCCGGCGGTGCTTACCCCGCATCCGGGTGAGATGGCCATCCTCACCGGCCTGGCGGGCCAGGAAGTCCAGGCCGACCGCATCGGCGTTGCCGAGCGTTATGCGGCCCGATGGGGGCACGTCGTCGTTTTGAAAGGCGCCGGCACGGTGATCGCAGCACCGGATGGGCGTACGGCCGTGATCGCGGTGGCCACGCCCGCCCTGGCACGCGCCGGCACCGGCGATGTGCTGGCCGGCATGATCGCCGGCCTGCGTGCCCAGGGCCTGGATGCCTTCGAAGCTGCCGCCGCCGGTGCCTGGATTCATGCCCAGGCGGGCCTGCGCGCCGCCGAAAGCCTGGGCAGCACGGCCGCCGTCCTGGCCGGGGACGTGCTGGCTGGCGTGGTAGGTGTGGTCGGCGAGATGATGAAAACTCATCCGCATCAAGCGGCACGGCCCTAACCCGGCGCTGATTCTGGCAGAACCATATGGTGCTGCAAAAGCGCATGTTTAGGTATGAAAGCGCTATTCTATTTCACCTGCTGGTGTGTCAGTTTTCGTGGCAGCTACAGCATTATGCGCGCCGATCGGATCTTGTCTTCCGGCAGACGCTTCGTTTTCGTCGCGGGCAATCTGTGCGGCCGCCGTGCATAGACCAATGTAGTTGATAAACATCCCGATTGGCCAAATTGAGATCCATAAGACGATTTGACTGGCCAACTTTTCCCCCGTATTAGGAAAGAGAGGGGAAATCGCCCTTCCTAATATCGTACTTACAAGAGCGAAAAAGCAGTTTATGATAAAGCCAAGCCAAAATATTCGATGGGTCAGAGCCTTACGAGCGTAAAACAGGAATTTGCGCCGGTATTCACTTTCAGGCAGATTTCTGAACTCTGACACTGGACGCAAGGAGAGATAGAGTTTCATACTTGCTTTTCCTAACCCGCATCAAGCGGCACGGCCCTAACCCCGCTCTTGACTTGCGCACTTGTGCGCGGTGCTTTTTCTGCACAAAGCGTATGGGTTAGGCATTAACGTCCGTCTGCAATCAGGGGTTGCTTCCTGTTATCAGACTGGATAGATAGTTCTCGACAAGTCTTTGGTTGGATGGACAAAAAGAAGAACGATATTCATAGGACATCCCATTATCGCCGCTCATCGTTATCACCTGCAAGGTAAGTTCAACTGGCATGGTAAAGCCTGGCAGCTCAAGCTTCACTGTTTCATAATCTATCGAAACAGTCACGTTACAGTCGTTAGGAAAACTATGAATGTCGTTTTGCATATCATCCAGGTTCTGCATATCTAAATCATACTGATCCAGGATTAATAGTTCTCCAAGTGCGTAACCGGCAGCGGCTGCTTCTGGTATCAGTAAAGCGAGTGGGGGGTACAGAAATGCGAGCAGGCCTATCAGAACACTGGAAGTACCATCTCCCAATATGATCAAGGTCTGCATCCACTTTCTTAGAATACCTATGCTGTCTCTTGCCTTCCTGGCGCCTTCAACGAATTCATCTCGCTGTTCAGGTGATACAACGAAATTTTGGGGAGTTTGGTCAACAGGATCGTAGGGTCCGAAGATATCCGGCGTATCAACATCAGGCCAACTTTCGGGGGGCCATGTCGTAAAGTACGGCAGTTTTACCGGACCTTCGTATTGCGGCGGCTTGCCGCTGCTGCCGCCAACCTGCTCAACTGTCAGGGTACCGAACGATGCCACGAGCTTTTTGTCCGCCGCTTCGAGACCGTCGGCTGACTGTTTCAAGGCTTGAGTCATTTGTTCGAGCATGGCGATCGTGCGCTTGATTTCGCACATGGTTTCGTGGTAGCAGCCCTGGATGCCGCTCTCGGCATAGTCTTCCCACCCTGAGTCCAGGCGGCTCCAGGCGTGCGCCAGGGTGTCTTGCATCTGGCGGGCTTGTTCGTTTAGGGCTGCGAGCCTGTCGGCGTTGGTGTGTACGCCTGTGGGTAGGATGCGTAAGGATTCACACATGATTGTCCTCCTGGGTGACGATGTTTTGGTGATGTCATTATACGCGGGTGCATGTTCGCAGCGTGTTCGCAGTTTGTTCACACTTTGTTCACACTTTGCCGCGTGATTTCCCCCAGGCCTTGTTGCCTTTCCCCCTGGCAGCCGCCCGTTTTCGCCGGTTACCTGCTTCGTCCGCGGCTGCGCCCGCCCTTGCGCCGTGGCGGGCGGGATGACTTTGCCTGTGCGGCCGCACGCGGTGTGTCGGCGGGCGGGCTGAAGAGCGGGGCGTGGAAGGTTTCCTGGTAGAAGTCGTCCAGCAGCATCGCCAGCAGGCCGTTGCCTTCGTCGCTTTCAGCCAGTCGATGTGCCAGGGGGAGAAAGCGCTGCATGCGTTCGGCTTGCAGCCTGTCTCGGCTGCGCAGGCGTGCTTCCAGCAACGTGATGATCCGTTCGGCGACCACGCGTTCTACGTCTTCGTCGCCCGGCAAGGGGCACTCTTGTAGCGCGATGCCGAACTGCTGGCCGATTTGCAGCAGCTTGCGCCGCTCTGCCGAGGTGACCAGCGAAATGGCCGTGCCGCCGGCGCCAGCCCGCCCCGTGCGCCCGGCGCGGTGGATGTAAGCCTCCGGGTCTTCAGGCGGCTCGTACTGGATCACGTGCGAAAGCTCCGGCAGGTCGATGCCGCGCGCAGCGACATCCGTCGCCACCAAAAAACGCAGTTTCCCCTGGCGCACGCGCCCGAGCACCCCTTCACGCGCCACTTGAGACAGGTCGGACGAAAGCTGGTCGGCATCGTATCCGAAGCGTTGCAAGACCACGGCGACGTATTCGACGCGCACTTTGGTGTTGCAGAAGATCAGTGCCGACGCCGGATTTTCCACTTCGATGATGCGCACCAGGCTGCGATCTTTGTCCATCCCCGGTACCACGATGTAATTGTGGGCCACCTCGGTGACGTGGATGTGATCGCTGCTCAGGTTGAGAAAGCCGGGCTGGTGTAAAAACTGCCCGGCCAGCCGCATGACTTGCGGCGGAAAAGTGGCCGAGAACATATAGCTGCTGATAGCCTGCGCTTTTCCTTCGCTGCGGCTGAGCGCGCCGCCCGGCAGATAGGACTGCACCCGGCACATGTCCGGGTAAAAACCCATCGAGAGCATCCGATCGGCTTCGTCGAAAACGAGAAATTTCAGATGATCCAGAGTCATGGACCGGCGCAGCAAATGATCGAGCACGCGCCCCGGCGTACCGATGACCAGGTGCGCCCCGGCCTTGAAGGCTTCCAACTGTTCGCCGTAGCCCACGCCGCCATAAACGGCCACGCTGCGTACGTCGGTGTAGCGGCCCAGCACTTCTGCCTCGGCGGCCACTTGCAGCGCCAGTTCGCGCGTCGGGACCAATACGAGCGCCTGCACGTTGCGTTGCAGCGGGTTGAGCAACTCCAGGATCGGCAACAGGTATGCGCCGGTCTTGCCGCTGCCCGTACGGGATTGGATCATCATGTCTTTTTGCGCGAAAAGGTACGGCAGAGCTTTTGCCTGCACGGGCATCAGCTCGGGCCAGCCGGCGGCTTCGGCACCTTTGCGCAGGTTTTCAGGTAAATCGGCCAGGGTGGCCTGCGGATATTCTGGGAAAGCGGCCGTTTCGGCGCCCTCGGTGTTTTTACTTTGTGTGTTTTCTTCCATATCGCATTTCCCTAGCCCGCATGAAGCGGGACCGCCCTTGGCGGTAAATGTCCCAGATTT
This sequence comes from Chloroflexota bacterium, assembly GCA_049325275.1. Classification (GTDB taxonomy): domain Bacteria; phylum Chloroflexota; class Anaerolineae; order Anaerolineales; family UBA4823; genus CAIQJJ01. The sequence continues at coordinate 137,705 of JBMOLU010000084.1, read as the reverse complement.
GGGATGTGATTGGGTGCGAAGCACCCAATCACACCCCAAATCTGGGTATCCATCCCGTTGAAAACGGGAGAGCCGCATTGACTTGCATCAGCAACGAACGGAATGTATTGTAGCATATCGTCTGCCGCTCGTCTGCGCTTCTTACAAGTTTGCTTCTGTCCGTGACTTTCGTTGGCCGATTTACAAATTTGATGGGCCTTTTTTAATGTTCTACCAAGGTTTTTCATGTAAGATCAATTCAGAACACAGGCTTTACCGGTAACAAGAGCCGTTCTGGAAGGAGGTGTCGTCGAGCAGCATGGACAATTTATACCCAGGAGGAAAGACCGGATAACCCTTTTCTGTTCGAAGACCCCTGGTCTTTCTCAGACGTCCCCCACGACGCAAGTTGGTTTCCCCCGCTCTTTCCTCTATCGTTTACCGGCGGATGGATGCTCTCCATCCGCCTTTTTGTTTCGAGCAGCATCCTGGTATACTTAAATCCGTTCCTCATCGAATAACCAGGTTTGATATGGCGAAGACACCTTTTCCAAAAAGGCCCCTTACCATTGGCTTTCTAACCCCGAATATTGCCGAGGGAAATGGACTCTTGCTTTGGTCGGGGATTCTCGAGCAGGCACAGGCGACCGGCGCACGGTTGGTGACCTTTGCCGGGGGAGAACTGCGTCCCCCACAGCCTTTTTACCGCCAGGCCAGCCAGGTGTACGAGCTGGTCGATCGGCAGCAGCTCGATGGCCTGATCGTTTGGACGTCGTCGTTGATGGCTTTTATCGGTGAAGCGGGGATTGATGAGTTTTGCCGCGGCTTTTCTCCGCTGCCGGTGGTGAGCGTCGGCGTCCCGCTGGCGAATATCCCATCGATCATTTTGCAAAGTTACCAGGCGATGCGCGAAGCGATTTTGCACCTCGTCAACGTGCACGGCCGCAAGCAGATCGTTTTTCTGCGCGGCCCGGTGCAGCACCGTGACGCACAGGAACGCCTGCGGGCCTATACCGACATTGTTGCCGAATACAACCTGGATGCCAACCCCGATCTGGTTTCACCGCCCTGCCGCTGGCTCGAACAGGACGCCACGCAGGCCATGCGCTTTCTCGTCGAGGAACGCAAGGTAACTTTCGATGGTGTTGTCGCAGTGAGTGACCTCCTGGCCTACGGCGCCATGTCTTATTTACAGAAAAAGGGTTTTCGCCTGCCGCAGGATGTGTCCCTGATCGGTTTTGACAACACGCCCCAGGCCCGCATTTGCACGCCGCCCCTGACCACGGTTCCCAACCGCATGCGGGAACGCGGCCGCCAGGCTGTGCGTATGCTGCTGGCCCAAATCAACGGCGAAGAAGTGGCCGGTTTGCTCACGTTGACCACCTGCGTCAAGATTCGCCAGTCCTGCGGCTGCCAGGACCCTTACATCGTTCAGGCGGGTGAAGCGCTGCCGGTGATTTCTTTGCCGGCCGGGCGGGCGACGGCAGCCGAGTTGCGTTCTCACGTCATCGCACAGTTGCAGCGTGCCGTGACGGCCGAGATCGATATCCCGATCTGGCCCGAACGGCTCTTCGATACGCTGCAAGCCAGTCTTGATGGGCAGTCGGATGTGCCATTTCTGGCAGCGCTGCTGGAGCTTTTGCAGTCTTCGGCCGCCGCCCGTGTGGAACTGCGCGAGTGGCAAACCATCTTGACCGAGCTGCGGCGCTGGGTGATCCCGCTCGAGCAGGCGCACCCGGCGCGCATGGAGCGCGCCGAACGCCTGCTTCACCAAGGCCGGGTGATGGTCGGCGAGATCACCACGCGCCTGAAGGCCTACCAGGAGTGGCTGCGCAGCCGCCAACTCAACGATTTGCACCGTTTGCGCCAGGCCATTTCGGCCACCGAGACGCTGGACGATCTGGTCAATATCCTCGTCAACAACCTGCCCAAGTTGGGCATCGCGTACGGCTATCTGGCGCTTTATGTGGACTCGGCCCATCCGCTGGACGGCGTGCATCTGGTGCTGGCGTTCGATAAAAATGGCCGGCAACCTGTCCTCGAGGGGCAGGTTTTTTCCCCCGCAACCCAACTCGTGCCGCCGGAATGGCTCGACGCGTCGGAAGCATTGAGCATGATGGTTCACCCTCTTTACTTTGGCGCCGAGCAGCTTGGCTTTTTGCTGGTGGATTCCAGTGCCGTGGATGCCTCCGGCCACCAGGTGCTGCGGGAACAGATCAGCAGCGCCATTAAGAACGTGCTGCTGATCGAGCAGAACGTGAAGCTTTACCAACAGGCCCGCCAGAGCCAGGAAATGGCCGAAAATGCCAACGCGCTCAAAAGCCGGTTCCTCTCGATGGTCAGCCACGAACTGCTAACCCCGATGGTGTTGTTGGTAGGACTCAGCGAAATGATGCTGCGCGAGGAGATTGGCAACCGCCCCCCGCTGCCGGAGGCGTATCGCCAGGACTTGACCCGTATTCATGCCAGCGCGCAACAGTTGGGCAGCCTGGTGCGCGACGTGCTCGATCTGGCGCAAAGCCAGTTGGGCCAGCTCAACCTGGTGAAGAAACCCGTCAGCCTGGCAAATATACTCAGCCCCATCGAGTTGGTTTGCGAGCAAATGGCTCGCAGCAAGGGCCTGGCGTGGCAGATCAGCTTTCCGGCCCCGCCCCCTTTGCTGATGGCCGATGCTTCGCGTTTACAACAGGTGATCCTCAACCTGGTCAGTAATGCGGTCAAGTTCACGGCGCAGGGTGCGATCACGCTGACGGCGCAGGAGGCGGACGGCATGGTTACCGTTGCCGTGACGGATACGGGCCTGAGCGTCCCACCGGCAGAGCAGGCCATCATTTTTGATGAATTCCGCCAATCGGCGCGTACGGTGGGGCGCGGGTATGGCGGTTTGGGTATTGGCCTGGCGATATGCCGCCAGCTCGTCGAACTGCACGGTGGCGTCATCGGGGTGCGTTCTTCCGGGGAAGAAAACAGCGGTTCGACCTTTTACTTTTCACTGCCGGTTTTGCCGTTATCGGTTTCTCCTGGCGTGCAGCAACTCGCGCGGACGGTGCTCATTCTCACCGAACAACCGGAATCCAGCCTTGCTTTGCAACAGCACTTGGAACGGCAGGGTTTTGAAGTGGGGGTGACGAACGTCGCGCAAAATGCAGGCTGGTTGGAAGCGCTCTTGGTCAGTCCTCCGGGCGCGCTGGTGCTGGACTTTCCGGTGAGCGAACAGGGCTGGTGGGTTATGGACCTGCTTAAGAAAGACCCTGCCACACAAGATATTCCGATGATCTTTTACTCACTTTTGCAGGAGCAGGATCAGGGTTCCATGCTGGCGCTCGACTATCTGGCCAAGCCGGTCGCTGCGGCGAGCCTGGCGCATGCCTTGCGGCGTTACATTTCCTCACCGGATGAATGCGGCGATCAACGCAAGGTCTTAATTGTCGATGACGATCCCGAAATCCTTTCCTTTCACGCCCGCCTGGTTACGGAACGCCTGCCGGCTTGCCAGGTGCTGTGCGCCCAGAACGGGCGAGAAGCGCTCAAGATCATGCAGTCGACGCCGCCCGTGCTGGTCCTGCTGGATTTAATGATGCCTGAGCTGGATGGTATGGGCGTTCTTCAGGCGATGCAGCAAGATCGGCGCTTGCAAGGTATCCCCGTAATTATCCTAACGGCGCAGCGACTCAGCCAGCGTGAAATGGAACAGCTAAACTGCGCGGTGGTCTCTGTGCTTTCGAAGGGCGTCTTCACGGCCAGCGAGACGCTGGTGCATATCGAACATGCTCTGGCGCGTCATAAAGGCCTTGGCAGCGACGTGCAACGCCTGGTACGCAAGGCGATGGCTTATCTCCACGAGAATTACACCCGCGACGTCAGCCGGCAGGAGTTGGCCGACTACGCCGGCGTTAGCGAGCGGCACCTGAATCGCTGCTTTTTGCAAGAAACGGGTTTGGCGCCGTTGACATATCTGAACCGCTACCGCATCCAACAGGCCAAGCTGCTGCTCGATGAGGGTAGCCGGACGGTGACCGAAGTGATGGGTCGGGTGGGGTTTTCAGAAAGTAGCTATTTTACGCGCATGTTCCGCCGCGAAGTTGGCATTTCGCCGAGCGAATACAAAAAGAAACTGCGCCCATAGGCCCGCTGCCGTTAGGCTTGGGGGAATTTGCTATTTAGACAAAAAGTTAGCGCTAACGTTTGTCCCAATTGTACAAGGACCTGTCCTAAACGTTCAAGATTTGTCGGCGCAATTGGCGTACGATACAGAAGCCGGGTATCACCTTTTTGCCACCCGAAGGTGATTGAACGCCGTCTCCTTTTGCCTGTAACTTCTGGAACTCTCTCATGCCCCAGACTATTCTCATTGCCGCTACAGACGCCAACATCGTTTACCTGCTCCAACGTTATGCCGAGGCAAGCGGGTTTCATGTTGTCAGTTGCGGGCACGAAGAAAGGTTGATCGGCCTTGCCAGAGAGTTCGAGCCGAGCCTGATCGTGCTTGAAGTGGAGCCGCCCGAAACCGCATGGCGCCAATGCTTGAAGCGCCTGCAGGAAGACGCCGCCGTTAGCAAAATCCCCGTCGTTGCTTATTCTTGCTATGACGACATCGCCTGCGGCCAGGATAGCCGGTTTGCAGGATTTTTACAGAAATCCGTCATGTATGACGATTTTGTTCTGGCGTTGGAGAAAATCGGTGTGCACCCGGTTGATCTGACAGAATAGTTTCAAGCTCCCAGAGGTTTCACAAATGCAATCTGAAAACAGTCCCGAAACGCCTTATCTGCTCGAAGTAAAAAACCTCAAGAAGTATTTTCCTGTCAAGAAGGGCTTTGTCTTTTCCAAAGTTGTCGGACACGTCAAGGCGGTCGATGACGTCAGCTTTTTTATCCACCCCGGTGAAACGCTGGGCCTGGTCGGAGAAAGCGGCTGTGGCAAAACGACTACCGGGCGGCTGATCTTGCGTGCTTACGACCCAACCGCGGGGGATATCTGGTTCGACGATTGCAAGTTGGGACGCGTCAACGTGGCCGAACTCGACAAACAGCAGCTGCGCCAGATTCGCATGAACATGCAGATGATTTTTCAGGACCCTTACTCTTCGCTCAACCCGCGCATGACCCTGCTGCAAATCGTCGGGGAGCCGATGCTGGTGAACAACGTTGCCCGGGGCAGCGAACTGCAAGATCGGGTTGCCGAACTCTTGAAGGTCGTTGGCCTGCGGCCGGAGTACATGGTGCGTTACCCGCACGCTTTTTCGGGCGGTCAGCGCCAGCGCATCGGCCTGGCGCGTTCACTGGCGCTCAATCCGCAGCTCGTGGTGTGCGATGAACCGGTCAGTGCCTTGGATGTTTCGGTGCAGGCGCAAACGATCAATCTGCTGCGCGATTTGCAAAGCCAGTTCAACCTGACTTACCTGTTCGTTTCGCACGACTTGAGCGTGGTGGAGCACATCAGCGATCGCGTGGTGGTGATGTACGTGGGCAAGCTGGTCGAACACGCCCGTACGGAGGAGCTTTTTTCCCATCCCAGGCACCCTTACACCGAAGCCCTGCTGTCGGCCGTTCCCAAGCCCGACCCGCGCCAGCGCACCATGCCGATCGTTTTGCAGGGCGATGTTGCCGACCCGGCAAACCCGCCCAGCGGTTGTTACTTCCATCCTCGCTGCCGTTTCTGTACCGATGTGTGCAAGAGCGAAGCGCCGCGGCTGCGGGAAATCAGCCGCGAACACTTTGTCAGTTGCCACCGCGCCGACGAGCTTGATCTGGCCGGCGTGGCCGAAATCGCACAGGCCGCTTGAGGCCGGTGACGTTCACGTGCTTTTGCGTAAGGAGGTCTCTACATTTGAAAAGTCAAGAAATCGCCGACGAAATAGCCCGCACCCTGTTTGTATGCACCCGTTGATAAAGGAGAAAAGAAAGTATGGAAAGCAAACGAAAAATTACCCGCCGCGAGTTCTTGCAGGCGACTGTGTTGACAACTGCCGGCGCCGCGCTGGCCGCCTGCTCCACGGCAACCCCCACGGCTGCGCCCGAAGCCACCAAGGCCCCCGAGGCCACCAAGGCCCCCGAGGCCACCAAGGCCCCCGAAGCCACCAAGGCCCCCGAAGCCACCGCCGCCCCGACAGAGCCTCCTGCGCCTGCCTACACGGAAGCCCCGATGCTTGCCGAGATGGTCAAGGCAGGGACCCTGCCGCCCGTCGAAGAGCGCCTGCCCGAAAACCCGGCCGTCTTTGCCTGCCTGGAAGGCATCGGCAAGCATGGCGGTATCATCCGCCGCGGCTTCAAGGGCGTTTCGGACAAGTGGGGCCCCACCAAGTTGGGTGACCGCGGCTGGGTCTGGTTCAATAAAGACCTCGTCAACGTCCCGCGCATTGCCGAGTCTTGGGAAGTGAACGCCGACGGCAGCGAGTGGACCTTCCACCTGCGCAAGGGCACCAAGTGGTCGGACGGTACGCCGTTTACATCGAAGGACGTCCAGTGGTGGTACGACAACGAAATCGCCAACACGACCCTTTACCCCACGCCCGGGGCCAACTATCGCACCGGCACACCAGGGGTGATCATGCAGGTGGAATCCCCTGACGACTACACCGTCATCTTCAAGTTTGCGCACCCCAATCCGCTCTTCCTGCTCAAGATCGGGCGTGACGACCTGGTTACGGGGCCGGCCGAGTACATGAAGCAGTGGCACATGGAACTGACCGACGATAAAGACGCCTTGACGGCCAAGGTTACCGAAGCTGGGTTCGAGTCCTGGGACAAGTACTACCTCGACGACCGCTCCTGGTGGCACCTCAACCCAGAACTCCCGACCCTGCGCCCCTGGAATGCCAAGGGCAGCATGGCGGCGGAACTGTTCGAGATGGTTCGCAACCCCTACTTCGTTGGCGTGGATGAAGCCGGCAACCAGTTGCCTTACCTGGATGGAATCAACCACCGCCTGTTCGAGACCAACGATGTCTTCGACCTGTGGATCGTCAATGGTGAAATCGATTTCCAGTCCCGTCACGTGGACGCCGCCAAGTACACCCTGTACAAGGAAAGCGAAGCCAGTGGTGACTACCGCGTCATGGTCGGCGTCAGCGCCAGCCACATGGCCGTGCAACTCAACCTGGCGACCAAGAACGACAAGCTGCGCGAATTCTTCAACAGCCGCAACGTGCGCATCGGTCTGTCTCACGCCATCGATCGCGAATACATCAACGAGTTGATCTACAACGGCCTGGCCACCCCGCGCCAGTACAGCCCGCTGCCCGTGTCGCCGCAGTACTACGAAAAACTCTCCAACGCCTACCTCGACTACGACGTCGAAAAGGCCAACACACTGCTCGACGAAGCCGGTTACCCGGTGGGTGCAGATGGCTTCCGTACCTACCCGGATGGCGAGACCGTCACCTTCACCATCGAGGGCACCGAGCAAGACGGCACCCCCACCGCCGACGCCATCGGCGAGATCATCAAGATGTGGGAAAAAGTCGGCGTCAAGGCTGCCTACAAGTATTTCGAACGCGCCCTTTACACCGAGCACTACGAAGCCAACGAGATCGAAGGCGCCTTCTGGGGCGGCGACCGCACCGTTTTGCCGTTGGCTCCTTCGGCCATCATTTTCCGCGGCGTCCAGCCCGATCGCCCGTGGGCAGCCGGTTACGCCATGTTCTACAACGCTCCCGAGGAAGCCGGCGCGGTGGAGCCGCCGGCCGATCACTTCATCCTGAAGATCTGGCAGATCTGGGACGAAATTTCGGTCGAAGCCGACCCCGACAAGCAGAACGCGCTGTTCCAGCAGATTCTGGACATCTGGGCCGAAGAACTGCCCATGATCGGCGTCCTTGGCGAACTGCCCTCGCTCTGCATCATGAAGAACGGCCTGATGAACTTCGTCGAAGGCTTCCCCAACGACGACACCACCGGCGACGAGAACGTCTACAACACGGAAACGTACTCCTGGATCGAGCCATAAAAGCATCCGCACGTTGATGCACTTAGAGATTGTCTGAAAAGCGCCGCCGAACTTTTCAGAATCCTTCTTAGAAGACGCCGGCGAATGCCCTGGCCTTTGCCGGCGTCGAGCAACCTGTCGCAGAGGACTTCGCCAGTCCGCTGCGACAGGTTACCCCGGCCGACAAGCGCTTAACTCGTTGGCTGACAACCCCCACTTCGTAACGGAGGTCGCATGCTCGGATTTATCTTACGACGCATTGCCATCATGATCCCCACCATATTCATCATCTCGGTCATTTCTTTCGTCGTCATTCAACTGCCGCCGGGTGATTTTCTCACCTCGTATGCCGCCAGCATGCGCCAGCAAGGCGAATACATCGAGCAAGAAGCCCTGGACGCCCTGCGAGACCGCTACGGTTTTGGGCAGCCGATTTACGTGCAGTATGGCAAGTGGGTGTGGGGCATCATCTCACGCGGCGATTGGGGCCAGTCGATGGAATGGCAAAAGCCTGTCAACGATTTGATCTGGGAACGCCTGGCGCTGACCGTGGTGCTCTCGCTGGTTTCCTTGTTTGTCGGATGGTTCATCGCAATACCCCTGGGGGTGTATTCCGCCACCCACCAGTATTCGGTTTTCGACTACGTCCTGACCTTTATCAGCTTCATCGGGGTCGGGACACCTGGGTTCATGATCGCCCTGATCGTGATGTGGGTTGCCATGCGTTACATGGGATTGAACGTCGGTGGGCTGTTTTCCGAAGAGTTCATTCTTGCCCCCTGGTCGTGGGCTAAGGTGGCCGATATGTTCAAGCACTTGTGGATCCCGGTGCTGATCCTGGCCCTCAACGGTACCGCCGGCGGCCTGCGCACGACGCGCGCCAACCTGCTGGACGAACTCAACAAGCCGTACGTCGAAACTGCCCGCTCCAAAGGCATTACCGAAGGGCGCGTGATTTGGAAGTACCCCGTGCGCGTGGCCATGAATCCTTTCTTCAGCACCGTCGGTTGGGAACTGGCCGGGCTGATCTCGGGCTCTACGCTGCTTTCGGTGGTCCTCAGCCTGCAAACCACCGGCCCCATGATGCTGCGGGCGCTGACTTCACAAGACATGTACCTGGCAGGCAGTTTTCTCTTCCTGCTCAGTGTGTTGACCGTAATCGGTACACTGGTTTCGGATGTTTTGTTGGCCTGGGTCGACCCGCGCATTCGCATGACCTGATCGCAGGTTGACCGATCGATTTCCTATGAAAACGTGAGAGGACTCATGACCAATCCAATCGAAGTCCCCGTGGAAGAAGAAAAGAAAGTTGAAGAAAAAGTTGCCGTGGCCGGGCCGGGCAAACTGATGTGGTGGAAATTCCGCAAGCACAAGATGGCCGTCGCCAGCGGCATCTTCTTAATCGTCATTTATACCATTGCCGTCTTTTGCGAGTTCGTGGCGCCTTACGATCCCGAAACGACGTTCATCCGCTACAAGCTGGCCCCGCCGACCAAGGTACACGTGATCGATTCCCAGGGGAAGCTGCACTTTCCCTTCGTCTACGAGATCGTTCGCGAACGCGACCCCGAAACCCTGCGCAACGTTTTTACCGAAAACACGGATGTCATCCATCCGATCCGACTGTTTGTGAAGGGAACCCCATACAAATTCTGGGGCCTGTGGGATGCCGATATTCACCTGTTTGGCCTGGATGTCCCGCATGAAGAGCAAAGCCTCATGTTGATCGGCGCCGACCGCTTGGGGCGCGATCTGTTTTCGCGCATGATTTATGGTGCACGTATTTCCCTTTCGATCGGGTTGGTTGGTGTTTTTCTCAGCCTTACGCTCGGTGTGGTTATCGGCGGCCTCTCCGGTTACTACGGCGGCACGCTCGACACGGCCATCCAGCGTGTGATCGAATTTATCCGCTCCATCCCCACCATTCCCCTGTGGATGGCGCTGAGTGCGGCCTTGCCTGCTACCTGGCCGGTGCTACACATTTACTTCGGGATTACGATCATCCTCTCCCTGGTGAGCTGGACGGGGATGGCGCGCGTGGTGCGCGGCCGTTTCCTCGCCTTGCGTGAGGAAGATTTCGTCATGGCCGCCCGCCTGATCGGCTCGAACGAACGGCGCATCATCCTGATTCACATGGTGCCCTCCTTCCTCAGCCACATCATTGCCAGCCTGACGCTCTCCGTGCCAGGCATGATCTTGAGCGAGACCAGCCTGAGTTTCATCGGCCTGGGCCTGCGCTCACCGGCCATCAGTTGGGGGGTGCTGCTGCAGGAAGCGCAGAACGTCACCTCCATTGCGCTGGCCCCCTGGGTCTTCTGGCCGGCCGTGGCTGTGGTTTCGACCGTGCTGGCCTTCAACTTCCTGGGCGATGGGCTGCGCGACGCTGCCGATCCCTATTCCCGCTAGGAGGAAGCCTTGAACGACAACAATTATCAAGACATGCTCCTTCAGATCAAAAACCTGAAGACGCACTTTTTTCTGGACGAAGGGACTGTCAAGGCGGTCGACGGCGCCGATCTGGAAATCCGGGCGCGTAAGACGCTGGGCGTGGTCGGCGAAAGCGGCTGCGGCAAAAGTATCACCGCCCGTTCGGCCATGCGCATTTTGGCAAAGACTGCCAAAATCATCGATGGTGAAATCCTCTTCCACCGGCGCGTCAAGACACCGGACGGCAGATCCGAGCAGCAGGTGGAACTTCTCGATTTGGCCAAGCTCAACCCGCACAGTGAAACCATGCGCTCGATCCGCGGCGGAGAGATTTCTATGGTCTTCCAGGAGCCGATGACTTCTTTCAGCCCCGTGCACACCATCGGCAACCAAATCGGCGAGGTGATCTCGCTGCATCAAAAGCTGAACGCCAAAGAGGCCCGCCAGAAAGCCATCGAAATGCTCGACCAGGTCGGTATGCCGCTTCCCCAACGCACCATCGATCGCTATCCTCACGAGCTTTCGGGAGGCATGCGCCAGCGCGCCATGATCGCCATGGCCCTTTCCTGCCATCCCAGCCTGCTGATTGCCGACGAACCGACCACCGCCCTCGACGTGACCACCGAAGCGCAAATCCTGACCCTGATGCGCCAGTTGCAGGAGCAGCTCGGGATGTCGATCATGTTCATTACCCATAACCTGGGTGTGATCGCGCAAATGGCCGACCAGGTAGTGGTGATGTACCTCGGAAAAGTGGTGGAAGATACTTCCGTGGATGCCTTGTTCTACAATCCGATGCACCCTTACACGCAGGCGCTCTTGCAGTCGATTCCGCGCTTGGGCAAGAAGAAGGAGCGGGACTACCGCCTGGCCTCCATTCGCGGCATGGTGCCCGATCCCTACAACCTCCCCAACGGCTGTCACTTCCATCCCCGCTGCGCCAAGCGCATTGCCGGGGTATGTGACGTGCAAGAACCACCGATACTGGAAGTAGAGCCTGGGCACAGAGTGCGCTGTGTGCTTTACCGGTAAGCGTTTACGGTTCCCTTCGAGACAGCCCGCTTGGGCACACGTTTTCTTGCCTGTTTCTTTCTCACGCACGCATGAAAATCTGTTTGCTCTTCCCGCCGCAGTGGACGCCGGCTATGCCGCACCTGGCTTTGCCGTGGTTGACGGGTTTCCTGCGCCAGCACGGGCATACGGTCGCCCAGCGCGATCTGAACGTCGAAGTCTTCGACCAGATCCTCACACGCCGCCACCTGCACCAGGCTTTGCAGCGCATCCGGCGGCGCTTTGCTTTGCCTGGCGCTGCATCCGCGCCGCAGTTCCGCCCCACGGACGAGCAGATCCGCTGGGCGCTCGCAAAAGGCCCGGCGCTGCTCGAAAAAGCGGAAAAGGCCAAGGCGGTGCTGCGCTCGGAACGTTTTTATGATGAGGAAGCCAGCCTGGCGGCTTTTCTCGTCATCACCGACGCGCTTGCGTTGAATTCGCTGGCACACTACCCGGCCCACCTCGATTTGAGTCGTTTCGACGATCCGCTGCGCCACGACTCCAGCCGGGAGCTGCTGCATGCCGCTCAAGATGCCGACATCAACCCCTTTTACGAAATCTTCCGGCGCGGCATCCTGCCTGATTTGCAGCGCCAAAAGCCCGAACTGATCGGCATTTCCATCCCTACCCAGGGGCAGTTCCTGGCCGCCTTGACCCTGGCGAGCCTGATCCGCCGTGCCGGCTTGCCGTGCCACCTCACCGCCGGCGGGCCGCACGTCAGTATGCTGCGGGAGCAAATCCCCCACGTGCCCGCCTTGTTCGATCTCTTCGACAGTTTCGTCGTTTTCGATGGCGAAGTGCCGCTGCTGCGCCTGGCCGAGGCCATCGAAAAGGGCAGTGGCCGGGCTGGTGATGGCGGTTTGGCCGCCGTGCCCAACCTGATTTACCGTTCGCCGACCTGCGGGGAGATTCGCACCAACCCGCAGTTGCCCACCCACGAAGTCCGTCTGGCGCAGGAGAATCTGCGTCCCGACTTCGATGGCCTGCCTCTCGACCGCTATCTGGCGCCCGAACCTGTCTTGCCGTTGATTGCCGCACACGGTTGCTATCACGGCAAGTGCGCCTTCTGCAACGTCGGTTACGGCGATCCGCTTCATTACCATCCTTACCCGGCCGAATTTATCGTCGCAGAGATGCGCCGCTTGCGCGAGCAGTACGCCTGCCGCCATATTTTCTTCGTAGACGAAGCCATGCCACCGCGTATACTCAAGCGCCTGGGGCCGGTGCTGCAAGGCCAGGGCCTGCACTGGGCCGGGGCAGCGCGCCTCGAGAAAGCGCTGACCGCCCCCTTGCTGGAAAGCGTTTCGGCAGGTGGGTGCCGCATGATGCTCTTCGGCCTGGAGAGCGCCTCCGAACCGATCATGCAGGCCATGATCAAGGGCACCCAGCGCGCTGAGATGAGCCGGGTGCTGCACGAAACGGCGGCGGCTGGCATCTGGGCACACACCTTCTTCTTCTTCGGCTTTCCCGGCGAGACGATCGAAGACGCCCAAAAGACGGTCGATTTTGTTTACGAACACCAGGCCGTCATTCACTCGGCTTCCTTGGGCGCCTTCCTGCTGGAAATCTATGCCCCGGCCTACGCCGCGCCGGAACGGTTTGGAATCAGCACAGTCCATCGCGATGCGCGGCGCGATCTGGCGATCTACTTCGAGTACGAACCGGCGCATGGCATGGATGAAGTGACCGCCAACCGGTTGGCCGACAAGCTTCTCGAGCGGCTCCCCGACAAGCGTTACGGGCAGTACTACACCAGCGATGTCTACAAGTTTCTGTACGCCAGCCGCCTTCACGACGCGGGGCGGCCCTTGCCGCGTTGGCTCGAAGCGCATTAGCCCAGGCCGGCACTTGCGTTCACCAAAGCATACGTGCTTTGTTCTGTCGATGACACCGCCCGGCCACCAGGCGCTATCCAGCGCAGCGGCGTAGCCCGAGCATCGATGTCCGGGCGGGGCTTGAAACTTTGTAACCCACACCGAAAGAACCTATGACCGCCACCTCTTCCCTCGAACACACCCACGATTTACGCCTCCCTGCCTGGGGCCCGTACACCAAAAAATACACCGGCATTTCGCATTTGCCCGATCTTGCCGGCGGCCTGCGTTTCGACCTGAGCGTCTTTCCCGGTTACTACCGCCGCCAGGTGCTGGTGCCCAACGCCAAGTGGGAATCGGGCTTTCACCCGTGGGAAGCTGCCCCCGACCTGCGTTACTATTCCTACCGCTACGAGCTTGAATGGAAAGACCAGGTCTACTGCGACGTTTCCTTTGCCGACATGGGCGCCGACGCGCGCCTGATCCGCAGCGAATTCGTCAACAACACGGCCCAGCCGCAAAACCTGGTGCTGCACTACATGGCGTACCTTAATTTTCCGCCGGTGCGCACCTACGCCGATGAAGCCGTGCTTCCTTGTCACGCCGTCCTGCCGCCGGGCGCCCTGTGGTTGGACGCGCTTGACTACGATGACCTGGGTTTCGCCGTCCCGCGCCCGCAGGATACCCTGGTGTACGATGGCCTGTGGCGCGGCGAGGTGCGCGGGCACGGTTTCGTCGATGGCCGCGGAATCGGCCAGACCTTTGGCGCCGACGCCGGCGATTGGGTACGTTATTCCCTCGCCTTGGATACGGGTGTGGCGGATGCCGTGCTGCTCGTTCGCTACCGGGCAAGCAGCGAAGCAAAGTTCGATTTCAGTTGGCAGCCTTCCGTCGCTGACGGTGCTGCGGCAGGCAACGATGTGCCGCAGCCGCAAAGCCTCCCCACCGCAGAAGACTTTCGCCTGACGTCCATCGCGCTCGGTTCGCTTGCGCCCGGAAACTATACGTTCTCCCTCGTCTCGCAAGGGGAAGGTGCGGTCGAACTGGACGGCTTCGTGCTGCTTTCACAGCCGCTTGCCGCAGCCTTGCGCTTCGAGCCTGTCACCTGGCATCCCGAACCGCAGATCACGCCCGGCCCCATTCTGAACAGCCTGATCCTGCAATACCCCGACGCGCCGGCCTGCTATGGCCTGGCCTGGCCGGGCGAAACACCCTGGGAAGTGCGCCAGCTCCATCACGACGAACTGGATCGTTTTCTCCGTTACTATGTCCAGGAACATGTCCAGAAGATTCTGCGCGGCAACGGGCAGGGACACTTCACCAACGCTTTCATGCGCCCCATCGCAGTGCCGCCGGGCCAGCACCGCGTGCTGTATGGCATGATCTGCACCGGGAGTCACGATGATGTGACGCAGGCGCTGGCGTCGTTCTCCCCCGATCCGGCGCACCTGGAAGCCGTCTGCCGCAAGGCCCGCACCGGCGTGGCGCGCCTGGATTCGACCCCCAGCGGCGATGCCTACCGCTTTAGCCAGGAACGCATGGCGGCCACGCTGCTGACCAATGTCGTCTACCCGGTGTACACCCGGCGCAGTTTCATCCGTCATTACACCCCTGGCAAGTGGTGGGACTGCCTCTACACCTGGGATTCCGGCTTTATCGCCCTGGGCTTGCTCGAACTCGACATCGAACGTGCCATCGACTGCCTCAACGCTTACACCACCCCGCCGGGGGATGCGCAAGCCGCTTTCCTGCACCACGGCAGCATGGTGCCGGTGCAGTTGTACGCCTTTCAGGAGCTGTGGAATCGGACGCAGGACCGCGCCTTGCTGGAATACTTTTATCCTCGCATGCGCCAGTACTACCGCTTCTTTGCCGGCCGCCTGGGCAGCTCGACCACGCGGCAGATGAAGTCGGGCCTGCTCAAGACGTGGGATTATTTTTATAACTCAGGTGGTTGGGACGACTATCCGCCCCAGGTCTACGTCCATCGCCATGCGCTCGAAGCGACAACCACCCCGGTGATCAGCACTTCCTACGGTATCCGTACCGCTAAGATCCTGCAAATGGCTGCCCGCGCCCTCGGCTTGCCCGACGATGTGGCCGAATTCCAGACCGATATCGATACCTGGTGTAGCGCCTTGAACCGCTACGCCTGGGATGCCGAAGCCGGCTACTTCGGCTACGTCTGCCATACGGCGGATGGTGAGCCGCGCCAAATCTTGCGCCACGAGTCCGGCCAGAACTTCAACATGGGCACCGATGGGGCCAGCCCGCTCTTTGCCGGAGTCTGCACTCCCGAACAGGAGCGCTCGATCCTCGATCGTCTGGCCTCGCCCGAACGCATGTGGACGCCGATCGGGCTGTGCACAGTGGATAAAACCGCCGCCTACTACCGCGTGGACGGCTATTGGAACGGGGCCGTCTGGTTCCCGCACCAGTGGTTCTGCTGGCGGGCGTTGCTCGATCTGAACGCACGCGATTTCGCGGCCCGTATCGCTCACACGGCCCTGGAGACCTGGAAGGCCGAAGTGGATGCCTCGTATCACTGCTTCGAGCATTTCATCGTTCAGTCGGGGCGCGGGGCCGGCTGGCACCAGTTCGGCGGCCTGTGTACGCCCGTTTTGCTCTGGTACGGCGCTTACCATCGCCCCGGGCGGCTGACCGTTGGCTACGATACGTGGGTGGCTGCGCAGCAGTTCGGCGACCATCACCGCCGGCTGGATGCCGTGCTGGAATACCACGGCGCACCTGGGCATCCCTTTGCCGTCATCGCGGCCATGAATCCGGATCGCGCCGCTTACCAGGTTACCTGGGAAGGCCAGCCGGTGGATTTCTACGAGCGCTACCCGGGCATCCTGGAAATCACGCTCGATGGCAACCGGCCGCGCGGGCGCCTGGTGGTTTCCTCCCCGTAGCGATTTGGTTGGCCGCCTGGGATGCGCGGCTTCCGCCGGTGAGGGAGGAGGAAACCACGGTTGAAGCCTCGACCGAAATTCGATGGAGTTGCTATGCTCGCTCGTTTGTCCGTTGCCGTCCGTGCTTTTGCCGTCTGGCTGATCAGCGTGGCCCTGCTGTTGGCGATTTTGGGCCTGGGCTACCAAGTGGTTATGGTGGTTGCTGCGCGTAGCCTGGGCTGGGATCGGTACGACGCCCGCTTCTCACATCTGCTGTACTACATCGTTGCCGGAGGCGTGTGCCTGTTCTACCTGTTCATGGCCTCCGGCTACTTCAACGCTATGGCGCAGAAGGGCCACCTGCTGCAAGCCACGCTGAAGACGATCGGTTCGCAACTGGCGATCGTTGCCGCCATGCAGTTGATCCTGACCCTGTATGGTTACTTCCCGTTGGACTGGCTTAACGTCAGCCTGCTGGCCGGCAGCGGCGCCCTGGGCCTGGGCATGTTGTTTTTTGCCCGGCGGGAAAGGGTGTCAGGCGTCGGCAGCCGGTAAATTCATACAAGGCCTCTCTTTGCCAGGCCATACGGCAAAAGCCGCAGAAATCGATGATAATAACGGATGGACAAACGTCGATGAATAAGCGTAACGAAGGAGAAGAACACCATGACAGGCATTCTCGAATACCCCCTCGTAGAGGGTTATATCCACAACTGGCTCGTGGCCGGCCCCGTGGCAATCGAAGTCAAAGACCTGCACCGCTTTACCGGCCCCGACTACAAGACTCAGATCGCCCAGCATTTCCATCGGCCTGATGCCGGCATTGCAGGAGAACCGGCCGAGTTTGGCGCCTACCGCGCTGCAGAGACCGAAGGCCAGTGGCGCTACCTGCGTACCCTGCACGATCACCTGGTAGACCTGTCGGCGTTCTATCACATCACCCACTACCTGTGCGCCTGGGCCTACAGCGAGATCGATAGTCCCATCGAACAGGAACTGACCTTTGTCCTCACCACCAACGGCCCCGCCGACCTGTGGATCAACGGCCAGCACATCCATCGCCAGGTGCACTTTCATCACCAGGCCCCCAACCGGGTCCGCTTCCCGGCCAGGTTGCAGGCCGGTGCCAACCGGCTGATGGTGCGCATGGAAGAAGTTGCCGCGCGCGAGTGCCCGTACGCCATGGCGCTGCAACTGCTGAACTTCCAGGCCGGCGAAGGTGGCCTCGAGAAGGCCGTCCGCATCCCAACCCTGGCCTACGATGTGCCGCGCCGCCTCAAGTTGGAACTGCTTTTCGAAGCCTGCCACCTCCGCCAGGATGTGTACGCCCGCCAGGACGAGATCGTCGTTTACCTGCCCGAAGGCCCGGCGGCGAATACGGAGTTCAATATCCGTTTACAAACGCCCGGCGGGCGCATTTATGCCGAAGCCTACCGCAAGGGCATCGAGAACATGCAATCTCGCCAGCCGATGGGTTTCCCCTATCAGTTGCAGGAAGGCAGTTACGAACTGATGTTCCTGCCCACGCCGGCCGAATACCACGAAAAGGGCCTGCACATCACCCGAAAACGCCAGTTTTACGCCGCGGCCAAAAATTTCTCCACGCAGCCCTACGGCACCTACGAAGAACGCCGTAAGGAAGCCCTGCTCGATGCCGCCCGCATCCCGGGCAATCTCTTCGCCGAAATCGCCAAGATGGAATTGGGCTACTGGCGCGATGTCGATGAAAAGGTGCTGCTGGACGCCATCGCAGGGGTCAACCAGCGCCGCGACTGTTCCGACTTTTTCCTGTGCGGCCTGTTGGGTATATGCTACCGTTACGCCGGCAAGGAAAAGTTCCCCGCTGCCCTGCGCCAGCCCCTGGAAGATTGCGTGCTGAACTTCAAGTACTGGCACGACGAACCCGGCAGCGACGCCATGTGCTATACCACCGAAAATCACAGCATCCTTTTCCACACCTGCGAGGTGCTGGCCGGCCAGTTGTACCCCGACCGGGTTTTCAGCAACGCCAACCAGCCGGGCCGCTGGCACGTCGAAAAAGGCGAACGCCTGGCGCTGGCATGGCTGGCGCAGCGCGCCCGTTATGGCTTCGTCGAATGGGATTCGAACACGTACTTCGAAGAGGATACCCTGGCGCTCGCTACCCTGGCCAGCCTTGCCGAGAACGATGAGGTGTGGGAACTGGCCGCCCTGGTACTGGACAAAATGTTCTTCACCGTGGCTGTCAACTCTTTTCGGGGCGTTTTTGGCTCGACGCACGGCCGCAGCTACACGCCCTATATCAAAACCGGTTACCGCGAAGGCACCGGCGGCGTCACACGCTTGCTGTGGGGCACCGGCATCTTCAACGAGCGCATCCTCGGCACGGTAGCGCTCGCCTGCTCGTCCTACGAACTGCACCCTACCCTGGCTGCCATTGCTACCGACCAGCCCGAAGCGCTTTGGAGCAAAGAACAGCACACCGGCGGCGAGCAGGATTTCCGCAATTCCGGCTCGCTCGGCCAGGGTGTCAACAAGGTGACCTACAAAACCCCCGACTACATGCTTTGCTCGGCCCAGGATTGGCACCCCGGCGAACCGGGCTACCAGCAGCACATCTGGCAAGCAACGCTCAGCCCGGCGGTGACGGTCTTTACCTCGCATCCCCCCTGCGCTTCAGAAGAAGGCTCGCACCGCCCGAACTACTGGCACGGCAACGTGATCTTGCCGCGCGTGGCGCAGTGGAAAGACACGCTGATGGCCTTCTACAACTTTGCCGCCGATGACTGGATGGGCTTCACCCACGCCTACTTCCCCGTGCACGGCATGGACGAGCATAAGATCGAGATGGGCGCGGCCCTGCACTGGGCATTCGGCCGGGTCGGCAATGGCTATATCGCCCTGGCCGCTGCTAACGGCCTCGATTTCCAAACACGCGGCGATAACGCCTACCGCGAGCTGCGCTCGCCCGGCACGCCGAACGCCTGGCTGTGCCTGATGGGCCGCACCGCTTTGGACGGCAGTTTCGACGATTTCGTGGCCCGGGTGTTGGCCCTGCCGGTTGCCTTGACCGGCGCACAGGTTTCGCTTACCAGCCTGCGCGGCGAACAGATTCAATTTGGCTGGCAGGGGCCTTTGCTCGTCGACGGCCAGCAGCAGCCCCTGGACGAGTTCAAACACTACGACAACCCCTACTGCATTTGCGAACTGGGTGCGCCGACGATGGACATCACCCACGCCGACGGCTTGCTGCGGTTGCACTTCGAAGCCTGAAGCGCCCTGTTCCCGCTGGTAAAAGGAGATATTTCAATGTTCGATCTTGCCCGCTCGCCTCTCTTTACCGCCTATACCAACCCCAAATCGGGCGTAACCGTTTACATCCTTACCCACAAGGTCGCGCCCGTCCAGGAAAGCTTTTACTTCGTCAACAACAATATGAGCCAGGATGGCCGTTACCTGTGGTTCTACTGCGCCTTTCCGCCTTCGGGCAGCGCCGCCCAGGGACGTACGTTGGGCCTGGTAGATTTTCACGAACAGGCCGTCCACCACTTTCCCGAGACGCAGTTCAACCACGCCTCGCCGTTTGTCGATCCGGCTTCTGCCGAGGTCTACTGGTGCATGGGAGAGACGATCTGGGTACGCGGTCCGCACTTGCGTGACGAGGTCCGGCGCATCAATTCCCTGCCCCACGACCTGATCGGCAACCGCAGCGTCCACCGCCTGGCCACGCACCTCACACCCTCGGCAGACGGCAAGGAATTCTTCGTTGACGCGGAAGTGGGCTTGCAGTACGTTTTCGGTTCGCTGCCCGTCGATGGCGGCGACTTCCGCTTCTGGCACCGTTTCGATCGCAACTACAACCACGCCCAGTTTAGCCCGTGCGACCCTGACCTGGTGCTCTTCGCCCAGGAGAACCACCCCGACCCGTTGACCGGCTTGCGTTTCGGCATCGAGGATCGTCTCTGGCTCATCCGGCGCGGTGAAGCGCCTCGCCCGATCCTGCCGACACCCACCCGCCTGACCCACGAATGGTGGGATGCCGACGGCCGGCATGTCTGGTGCATTCAAGGCCGTGAGGGTGTCTGGCGCGTGGATGTCGCGACGGCCGAGGTAGAGCAAATTCCCTGGCCCGGTGGTACGTGGCATTCGCACAGCAGCCGGGATGGCCTGTATTTGATCGGCGATGCCAACCCAACCTTCTACCGCGGTTGCCCCTCCACCGTCAACTTCCTCAACCGCCACACCCGGCGCGAAGTGCAGCTGGCCAGTAACCCTGAGATGCCCAACTACACCGGCGCCAACTATCACATCGACCCTCACCCGCGTTTCACCGGTAACGAGCAGTACGTCACCTTTACCACAACGGTGCGCGGTGAAGTCGACCTGGCTATCGTTCCCACCCGCGATTTGATCGAACGCACTTCTTGACATGCATCAAGCGGAAGCGTTGTTTTAATCCTTCCGCTTGATGCCGAAGTGTACCCAATCCCTGGCTGTTTCCTGCCAAAACATGAACCCTTCAATTACTCCCCTCCCCTTGCCGCCCGATTACAACCCGCAGACGCACCTGCAATCACAAACCACCGAAAACGGCGTCTTCCACGAGACGCGCAAGGGAGCGCACTTTGCCCGGCGCCTGGTCGCCAACGGTACGCCGCAGGACCTCGAACTGGCCGAAAAGGTGCTGGATGTCGTGCTGGACTGCCAGGAACGCCACCCCGACGACGCCCATTACGGCAACTTCTACTGGATGATCGAGGACCGTGTCGTTTTCGATCTCAATGCCGTCGAATTCAACCTGGAGCATTTGATCCCGATGATGTTGGTGCATGGGGAGCGCCTTTCAGAAGCCACCCGCCGGCGTACGATCGATGCTATCTGGCTCGGGCTGGCCGAGATCGAGCGCCTGGACGTGCTACCGGTCTATACCAATATCACGCTGCTCGACGTGCTCAACACTTGCCTGGGCGCCCAGTTATTGGGCGACGAACGTCTTGCCCGGCGCGGCTATGAAAAACTGGTCGCCTGGATGCAGTTGACCGCCGCCAACGGTACGCCTTACGAGTTCAACAGCCCCACCTACACCGCGGTGGACATCCGCGCCATCAAAATCCTGGCCGACCTGACCACCGACGAAACGATCCGCACGCTCGCCTCGGCGG
The DNA here is from genome assembly GCA_049325275.1 of Chloroflexota bacterium. GTDB lineage: Bacteria > Chloroflexota > Anaerolineae > Anaerolineales > UBA4823 > CAIQJJ01. The sequence goes on along the minus strand of JBMOLU010000084.1, from coordinate 116,474 downwards.
CCCTGGCACAATTCGGCCTGCGCCTGGCTCTGCATCTTCACCCGCAGACCGGGCGCTGGGCCGGGCCGCATGGGCGCGCCTACCAGCCCAGCATTGCTTGCGAGACGCGCCCGGAAATCGAAATGCTGCACGAATGGGCCACCGACGGCACCCTGCCCGCCTGGGTACTGCACGCGTTGGCCGAGCGTCCGGCCTCCATGCAGGTGGACGAGACTTCCTTTGCCCCCCTGCACATGACACAGACCACCTTCCACGCACCGTCCTTTTCGCTCGGCACGGCTTCCCGTGAGCTTTCCGGCCAATCGAATGTGCTGATGGGCCACTATTTGCGCCCTGGCGCCGATAAACCGGGCGTCATCTACACGCGTTACCTTCTCAATGAAAAATGGCTTGGCGATTTTTATCACGCCACCGACCGCACCAAAAGCCGCAACCTGATCGACGAAGGTCGCTTCTGGGGCGTTCAGCAAGGCAGCCGGGCCATTGGCCTGTACAGCCCCCCATCCCACCTGGGGGGTATTCACAGCGCCAAAGCGGCGGTCATTTTCACCGGATGCGATGCTGTCGATGCGATCTGGGTGGGTGAACGGCGCGTGGATGCGCTGCCTGCCAACCTGCCGCCGGGCGAAGTGGCCGTCATCGTTTCCGGCAGCATCCTGACAGCCGTGCGCCCGCTGACGCGCACCGACATGGGCCGCGGAGCGCCCATCCGTTTCCGTGAAATCAAGGGTGACCTGGTGCTCGAAATCTACAATTATCTCGGCCTCGAAAAGCCCTTCTGGGAGATGGGCTGGCCGGGAGCCTTCTACAAAGGTAAACCCCAGTGCGGTTTCTACCTGGAGATGGCGGCGCGCAGTGACTACGCCGACGGCCGCAGCTTTGGGCGGGCCGTTGCATCTGGCGCACTGACCGATGAAGCTGAAGCGCCGTTCGTCTACGGTGGCGACCGCCCGCGGCGCTGGCGGGTTGCCTATGCGCGTGGTGGACAGGAGCTTGGCCTGGAGATCGACTTGATGGAATGGACGCTGCTCCACCGCTGGAATCAAGCGGGCCGGTTGGGTTTTCCCATGCTGGAAGCGCCCCAGGCCCGGCAGGATACGTCTGGCGAGATCCGGCTTGGCGGCGCCTGCTTGCGTTGGGGCAAACCGGGTGAAGAACGTGCTCCCGCCTGGCTCTTCGCCGCGCCCAAACGGCGCTGCTGGGTTGCCGGGTACACCGGCATGGTGCCTGTTCCATTCGCGCTGGAAACACCGAGTGGCAAGGTTGAAGTCGAAATGGCCTGCGGCGCCCTGGTTTGGGAAGACGGCAAGGCGACCGTGAACGCCTTGCAGCCATGAACCGCCCCCCTTTCTTGCTTCTTCCGCTACGGAATATACTCCGCCTAACCCACATAAAGCGGCACGGCCCTAACCCTCTCTTTACTTTGCGCTTTCTCTGGACAAAGCGTATAGGTTAGGCACTATCATGGTTCTAACGGTTTTCTTTCCTACAAGGAGCAAAATATGGCCCAAAAACTGAAAGTCAGCATCATCGGCGCCGGCAGCGCCCAATTTTCCCTCACCATGGTCAAGGATCTGTGCCTGACCGACAACTTGCGTGGCAGCCATGTCACCTTCATGGATATCGACGAGGAGCGCCTGGATATGATCTATCACCTCGCCCGGCGCTATTCCGAGCAGCTCGGCTCGAACCTGACCTTCGAAAAGACCACCGACCGCGCCGCCGCCTTGCAAGGCGCCGACTACGTGATCAACACCGGTTACGTGTTGGGGCACGTTGTCGAGGCCAATTTGCGGGACCTGTGCTCACGTTACGGCTACTATCACTTTGGTGGGGCGCTCGGCCCCTATCACCAGTTCTGGCTGATGCTCAGCGTGGCGCAGGACATCGAGAAAATCTGCCCCAACGCCTGGCTGATCCAGGTCGGTAACCCGGTCTTCCACGGCTGCACGCTGATGACCCGCGAGACCTCGACCCAGATCATCGGTCTGTGCCACGGGCACTACGGCTATCTCGAGGTTGCCAACGTCCTCGGCCTGGACCCCGAAAAGGTGACCTGGGAAGCCCCCGGCCTGAATCACAACATCTGGTTGACCAAATTTGAATATGAGGGCAAAGATGCTTATCCCCTGCTCGATGAATGGATCGCCACGCAAGGCGAAGCCTACTGGCGCGATCACCGCGCCAAATCCACTCATGATGCCCAAATGTCACGCGGCGCCTGTAACGAATACCGCCTCTACGGCTTGATGCCGATCGGCGACACCGTGCGCCGCGGCGGCTGGTGGTACCATACCGACATTAACACCAAAAAACGTTGGTTCGGCGAACCCTTCGGCGGCCCCGACACGCACATCGCCCGGCCCTATTTCGTCAAGAACCTAGAAGCCAACATCGCCAAGATGATCGCAGCCTCCAAAGACCCGCACTTCGATCTGGTCGGTACGGTCGGCAAAGAACACTCCCGCGAACAGATCGCCCCGATCATCGATGCGCTCTCGTTCGATAATGCCGGCGATTTCCAGATCAACGTTCCCAACCGGGGCGGCAAGCTGCACGGCATCCCCGAAAACGTGGTCGTCGAAGTCCCCGCCCACATCGATGCCCAGGGCATACACATCAAAGATTTCACCCAACTACCGCAGAAGATCCTGCTCAACCACGTCATGCCCGAGTGGCTCGAAATGGAGCGCGACCTGTACGCCTTCCAAAGCGGCGACAAAGCCATGCTGCTCTGGCAACTGCTCAACGAACACCAGACCAGGAGTTACGATCTGGCCGTCTCTTTGCTCGAAGAGTTGCTCACCCATGCTGAAGTGAGCGAAGTGGAAGATTTCGAGAAGTTCAAACCGGAAGAACGTATCGCCAGTTTCTTCAAGCACGCCAAGCCATTAATTTCCTGACTGGTTAGCTGTTTCCCCCTCGATGGCGTTCGCTATCTCGGTCAGCAAATCAAACTGCGCCTGCAGAAGGTCGTATCCGCCACAGCGCCCCGCAGGGTTTGGGTGAGTGTGTCGCCTTCCAGGCGCAGCTTTCGCGCAGGCATGTGGCACAGTTTGGCGCGCAGACTGTCTGAATTGAATGGCTGGCATACAGCCGGCTCCGGTCCGCCATTGAAAAGAAAGCACCGGTCAAGGCGTTGATCGTCAATTTCGAAATCCTGGTTGGGAAAAACTTTCCGTAGCAGGCTAAACAGGCCGCACTTGAAAATCTCCAGGCGTAAGTTTCCGGCGTTTTTGCCTTGTCGTGCGATTTCGGTGTGGACCTGGGTTGCGCTTTGGTTTACGCTGTATTTGTAGGTACAAAGCCGTAAGCGACGCCCGGCGTAAATGCCCTGTACTTAGTCGGCGAATATGCTGCGCGAACGATAAAATCCAGCTTGGTGCGGGTGGCCAGTTGGTTCTGCCAGCCTAGCAGGGTGTCAGAGAAGACTTCCGAAGTCTTAACGTGGGGACTCTCCGACACCCTGCCAGGCCTGGTGGTAGCGGTAATACGCCGCGCAGGCCCCTTCGGAAGAAACCATCGTCGCCCCCATCGGGCTTTGCGGGGTGCATTGCGCTCCGAAGGCCGGACACTGCGGCGGCTTCTTAAGCCCTTGCAGGATCTGCCCGGCGATGCAGACTGGCGACTCTTCCGGGGTGATATCGGCCACTGCAAAGCGTCCCTCGGCGTCGAAAGCGGCAAACTGCGGGCGTAACCTCCAGCCCGAGTTCGGGATACTGCCGATGCCGCGCCATTTGCGGTCGCATTCGACGAAAACTTTTTCGATGATCGCCTGCGCCGGGCGGTTACCTTCGTAGGTTACCACGCGCCCGTAACTGTTGCGCACGTCGACTTCACCGGCTTCCAACATGCGCACGGTATCCAGGATACCCTGCGCAATATCGAGCGGTTCGAAGCCCGTCACTGCCATCGGCACGCCGTACTGCGCAGCCAGCGGCGGATATTGGTGATAGCCCATCACCGAGCAAACGTGCCCGGCGAGCAAAAATCCCTGCACACGGTTTTCCGGCGAACCCAAGATGGCATGGATCGCCGGCGGTACACAGACGTGCGAGACGAGCACCGAGAAGTTCTTCAGGCCGAGCGCCTGCGCCTGCAGCACGCTCATGGCATTGGGCGCGGCGGTGGTTTCGAAGCCGATGGCAAAGAAGACCACCTGCTTGTCGGGATTCTGCTGGGCGATCTTGACGGCATCCAGCGGCGAATACACCACGCGGATGTCGCTGCCACCGGCCCGCAGGTTGAACATGTCGCGCCCCGAGCCGGGCACACGCAGCATGTCGCCATACGATGTAAAAATGACATTCGGGCTGGCGGCAATCGCCAGCGCCTTGTCGATCAGTTCAAGCGAGGTCACACAAACCGGGCATCCTGGCCCGTGGACGAGTTCAAGCTCCGGCGGCAAGAGCTGGTCCAGCCCATAGCGCATGATGGCGTGCGTTTGCCCGCCGCAAATTTCCATGAGCACCCACGGACGGGTTACCGTCTGCCTGATTTCTTCGATGACATTGTGAACGAGGGCTGCCTCGCGATATTCGGTCGTATACTTCATCTTTTACCCTAAAGCTACATCCAACAGCATCATCACCGCAAACCCGAGCATCGCCCCGATCGTAGCCAAATCGGTGCTCTCGTCGCGCTGCGCTTCGGGGATCAGCTCTTCAACGACCACATAGATCATCGCCCCGGCCGCAAAGCTGAGCGCATAAGGCAAGATGGGGCGCATCAGCAACACGGCGGCCGCCCCTAAAACGCCGGCGAGCGGTTCAACGATGGCAGAAAGCTGCCCGTACCAAAACGCCTTGCGCCGCGACATCCCTTCGCCGCGCAGCGGCATCGAAACGGCCATCCCCTCCGGAAAGTTTTGCAGTCCGATGCCGATGGCCAGGGCAATGGCGCCACCAAGCTCTGCGGCCGGCAGCCCGGCGGCCACGGCCCCGAAAGCCACGCCCACGGCCAGCCCTTCGGGGATGTTGTGCAGCGTGATCGCCAGGATCAACAGGACCGTGCGCTGCCACTTGGTTTTGATGCCTTCCGCTTCGCTGGTCGGCAGGCCCATGTGCAGATGTGGCAGGCTTTTATCCACTACCCACAAGAACAGGCCGCCTAAGAGGAAGCCGACCACTGCCGGCAGCCAGGGCACGCCGCCCATTTCCTCTGCCATGGCAATGGCCGGGGCCAGCAGCGACCAAAAGCTGGCCGCGATCATGACCCCGGCCGCGAAGCCGAGCATCGTCACCAGCAGCGTGTGTTTGACCGTCCGCTGCGTGAAGACGAAAGATGCCCCCAGGGCGGTCAAGCCCCAGGTGAAGCAGGTAGCGAACAGCGCCTGCAAAACGGGATGGAGCGAAGCGAAAGAAGTCAGCATGGTTTTAGCGTCGTACGAATGGTAGGAAGGTCGCTTTGCCGTTAGCAATGATGGTCGTCTGAATGGAGACGGTCGGCAGGCCGCTGGCCTGGATGGTAGCGGTATTGTGAATGGCGCGTGTTTCGCCTTCCGGTACGTTCACGGTTACCTGGTAGGAAATGGTGACCGTGGGTGTTTCGCCCATGCTGCCGCGCCATTCCAGCTTGGGCGCTTCATCGTCGTCTATCGTTCCCAGGCTGGCTTCCATGCTGCCGGGAACGTACGTCAGACCGCTGGGGAGTGTGTTTGCAAGGCTGACGTCTGCCGTTAACGGCGCACCGGTATTGCGTATGGTAATCACGTAGGTCACCGTCTCGCCATTGGCCGGCGTATTGCTGGACGCCTGCATGCTGCTCGCACCCAGGTCCGGCCCGCTGAAATCCAGGGCGGCTGCCAGTTTTTGGATGTAGAGCAGGTCGCCTTTGCGATCGGGTGCATCCAGGTAGGTGACCAGTTCGGCAAAGGGTGTATCCAGCACGTAGGCGTGCAGCATGAAGTTCGTCCAGGCGATTTCCGGCGATGTGTAGGCGTTTTCGCCGTGGCTGAAGGCGGTCCCCGTCAGCCACCACAAGGGGATGTCCTTCTCGACTTGGGCCGAGTAGGCGGCCACGCTGGCTGCCGCACGATCGTGCAAAAACTGGCCGATTTCGGCGTTGAAGTGCACGGCAATCGGCTGGCGGTGAAACATGAACACCGAAGCGTCGTAGCCGTGTTTGTTGGCCGGGTAATCGTTTGCCGCCGTCTGCGCGAACTGGGCGAAGTTGGCTGCGCTGTTGAGCGCTGCTTGTGCGAACTGGTTGGCGTCCTGGTAGTCACTGCTGTGGCCCAGGTGCTGGGCGATGTGGGCGAAACCGAGCACGCCGGCCAGTTCGGGGTAGCTCTGGATGCTGTTCGATCCCTTGAAGGCGGTGTAGATCGATTTAAGGGCACTGTAATTGTTGGTGGCGTAGGACCAGTCGCCGGTGTTGTTGGAATACACCCAGACGCTGTCCAGGACGGAAACGTGCACCGAAGGCCCGGGCCAGAAGTTGAAGTCCAGTGCCAAATTGGGTGTGAAGTATTCGCGTCGCGCCCCGACCATGCTGCCCACCGGCCCAGCGCTGGGTAGATAGACGCCCACGGAATGGGGTGGGTAAGCCTTGATTTCGTCCTGGAGATACGTCTTCACCTTTTGCTGAAGCGACGAAGAAAGATAAGGGTAAGCCACGCTCAGGCTGTACAGCGTTTCGTTGGGCGTTGTGTAGAAATACGCCGGCCAGCCCAGGTTGTCGCCGCCTCCCAACCCAAGAAAATACAGTGTCGGGGCCATGTGGCCCAGGCCGACCATTTCGGCAACGTGCGCTTCGAGTGCGGCGCGCACCTCGCTGGCGCTGGCATCGAGCGTCGTAATGCCGTTCTCGGCGCCTGCTGCTGCGTCGACGGCGGGGATGGCCGCTTCTTGCAGCGAACGGTTTGCGCTGCTGGCACCCTGCAAGGTACCCCGCACGGCGGCCAGGGTGTTGTAATGCAGGATGTACAGCGTATTGCCGGCAATGGCGGTTGGCCGCTTGAGATCGTTGCCGTCGCTGCTCGATTCCGAAAGGATGTTATCGTACATCAGGCGCCAGCCGCGGCTGGAATCGGGATCGTAGTCGTCATACGTCACCAGGCAGTCGGGCAGATAAAACGGAAAGCCCATGCCCGATGAATAGCACGCCACCGTTTTCAGGACGGTTTCGTTGGCCGTATTCAGGCCGTAGGTGCCGCGCGCCACGTCCAGATATAAAACGCTGCCGCTGCGCACCATCGTGGCCGACTCGTCCGACGTGAAGGCCGCTTTGTAGCTGCCGCAGTTGTTCCAGCCGCCAGCGCCGTACGAACAGCGGTCCTCGGCCAGAATGTCCCCGCTGCTCAGCACCAATTCACCCACGTGTAGGGCGTCGCGCGTCGTCGAGCCGTAATCGACGGGTTCGCTGCCGAAGGTGCGCCGGTACACCACGTTGGCGTTGCCGTTGGGCAGCAAAACCACCTGGCTGTGCGGCGACATGCTGCCGCCCGAAGCGTACAAGACCGGCGGGGTGAAGGCCTCCTGGCCGCTGTTCTGGTTGACGACGAACAACGGCTGGGCGTACGGATTGTCATTCAAGTAGCTCACGATGGCGCTGCGCTGCGCCGACCACGACTGTCCCCGCGTGTTGCGCATCAACGTGGTGCCGTTGTTCAAGATCGTGTGGTGGTTGCCGAACAGCATGGGGGTGAAGAAGACATAGCCATTGCCTGCCACCGTCCAGCGGTCACGAAAACCCTGCCCCGGGATCGAAATGCGCCACACCTGGTTGCCGTTGCTGGCGTTCAAGGCATAACCCACCGAGTTCATCCCGCCAAAGAAAACTTTCCCGTTGTCGTAAGCGGGCGTATCGTACACCGGCGCGCCGACGTTGAAGCGCCACGCCAGGCTGCCGTCAGACTGGTTGAGGGCGTACAGGTACCCATCCGACGAGCCGATAAAGACCTTCCCATCGGCCAGCGCCGGCGCGCCTTTGACGGTGCCGCCGGTCAGGTAGCGCCAGGCCAGCGTGCCGTTGTTGGCGTTGACTGCGTAGACGTAGCGATCGGTCGAGCCGAAGAACACCTTCCCGCCGGCATAGCCGGCCGAGTTGACCAGCGCTCCCCCCGTGGCATAATGCCACGCCGTCTGCCCGTTGGACGTGTTCAGGGCGTAGAGTGAACCGTCGTTGGAAGGCAAAAAAACCAGGTTCGCCGCGACGATCGGCTGCACGCGGCTGGACACCGGTGGGGTGTCGCGCTGCCACAGCTTGGTATAGGGCGCTCCCACGCTTTGGGAGGCGTAGCCCGAATGTTGGGCATCTCCCTGTACCTGGGGCCAACTGTCGCTGGGTGCGGCAGAAGGCGAGGCTGCCTGGCCGGCAGTTTGTGGCAGAAATGCGCCGCTCAATACCGCCAGGAGGACGATTCTGACGATTAAGCTGGCATAGCGTTTCATGGTGGTTTACTCCTTGCCCTCTTCTTCTTCGAGGGCGGCTGCGTCCAACGCCTCGAACAGGCGCAAGGTTTCCAGGGCTTCGGCTTCATCGACCAGGTTGAGCACAAAGCCCACGTGGACGATGGCGTAATCGCCCGTTTTGGCTTCCGGCACGTATGCCAGGCAGGCCTCACGCGTCACGCCGCCGAAGTCGATCTTGCCCATGTTCAGGCCGTTGGATTCATAGATTTCGACGATTTTTCCAGGAACTGCTAAACACATATCAACCTCACGAGAACGTTCCTGCACTCAAAGGCTCGAACGCACGAACGCTTGGGCGCCGATCACCGCCTGGCCCAACGCCACGCCGCCATCGTTGGGCGGAAGCTGGCGGTGGGTCAGCACGGTAAACCCGTCGGCTTGTAAAATTTTGACTGTTTTGGTCAACAACGTGATATTTTGCCATACGCCCCCCGAAAGCGCAACATGAGAAATGCCCGTTTGATCGCGGAGCATTGTCACGATTTTGTGCGCCATGGCAGCGATGCCGTTATGGAAGCGGGTGGCGATGCACGCCGCCGGGGTTTGTAAGCGCAGATCGGCAAGCAGGGCATGAAGCAGGGGAGCAGGAGAAACGCACAGCACGCTGTGCGTGGCTTGATCGTCTGGCAGGTCTCCGGTGCACGCCCTGCGTTGCAGGTCGAAGGGATAAGCGCCTGCTTCGTTCGCGTCGGCCAGCGCTTCGAACTCGATGGCTGCCTGGGCTTCATAATTGACGTACTGGCGTACCCCTGCCAGGGCCGCTGCGGCGTCGAACAGGCGTCCCATGCTCGATGTCAGTGGCGTATTAATGCGGTGTTCCAGTTGGTGGCGTAAGGTGGCGAGGCTGGCCTCGGCGTTCGGAACTTCCGAGAAGGGCGCCGCATTCCCAGGGCCGAAGAGCGCTTCGATCGCATCCCACCCCATCCCGGCCTGCCACAACAGTGCGGCCGCCGTCCGCCACGGTTCGCGCGTGGCGGCATCGCCTCCCGGCAACGGAAAGGTTTCGAGGTGGGCCAACCGCCGGAAGCCTGTATAGTCGGCGATCAAAAACTCGCCGCCCCAGATCGTGCCATCCGTGCCGTAGCCTGTGCCGTCGAAGGCCAGCCCAAGCACGGGAAACGAACCATCCAGGCCGTTGTCTGCCATGCAACTGGCGATGTGTGCGTGATGGTGTTGGATGTTGATTGCAGGCAGGTTTTCTCGTTCGGCCCGTTCGACTGCATAGCGCGTCGCCAGGTAATCGGGATGCAAATCGCAGGCGATGGCTTCCGGCCGGATGCGAAACAGGCGCTCGAAGTGCCGGATTCCATCCTCGAACGATTGCAGCGTTTCGTAATTTTCCAGATCGCCGATGTGGTGACTGACGAAGGCGTACCGGCCGCGCCCGAGGCAAAAGGTGTTCTTCAGCCCAGGCCCGGTGGCAAGGATCGGCCGTGTTTCGAATGGCAGCCGCAGCGGTTCGGGGGCATATCCGCGTGAACGGCGCAGGGATAGGATCGCGTGCTGAGGGTCGAAACCTTCCAGGTGGCGCACGACCGAATCATCACAGCGCGTGCGGATCGGCCGGTCGTGCATCAAGAATGCATCGCACAGACTCGCCAGGCGCCGGCGCGCTTCGTCGTTATCGGTGGCGATCGGCTCTTCGGAGAGATTCCCACTGGTCATTACCAACGTTGTGGGAGATGCGCACGCCTCAGCGTCCGGCTGTTCTAGCAAGAGATAGTGCAGGGGTGTGTAGGGGAGCATGACCCCGACTGTGTCCTGGCCGGGCGCAACCGCAGGGACGATCGGGCTTTGCGGGCGGCGGCGCAAGACGACAATCGGGCGGGCGCGGCTTTCGAGCAGCTCCCGCTCGGCCGGGCTGACGTAGCAGTGCTGTGACACGCTTGCTGCGTCGCGCATCATCAAGGCAAAGGCTTTGTCCACGCGCAGCTTGCGGCGTCGCAGCTCGGCCACAGCCTCGGCATGGGTGGCGTCACAGGCCAGGTGGAAGCCTCCCAGCCCCTTGATGGCAAGAATCCGGCCTGCGGCGAGGTGGCAGCGCGCTGCTGAGATGGCGTTTTCGGCAAAAATGCCCTTCGTTGCCGGGCTGCCCGCTGCCTGCGCTTCAGGATCCTTTGTCTCCAGCCACACCTGCGGCCCGCACATCGGGCAGGCCACCGGTTGAGCGTGAAAGCGGCGATTATCCGGATCGTGGTATTCGGCTGCGCAAGCCGGGCACAGGTCGAAGCCCTTCATCGTTGTGTTCGGCCGGTCGTAGGGGATGTCCGCGATGATGGTAAAGCGCGGCCCGCAGTTGGTGCAGTTGATGAAGGGATAGCGATAGCGTCGGTCGGCCGGGTCGAAAAGCTCGCGCAGGCAATCGTCGCAGACCGAAACATCCGGTGAAATGGGGATGAAATCCTCCGGCCGCGAAGCGGAATGGGCGATCTCGAAAGCCGTAAAGCCGCCGGGCGGGCACGGCGTTACGTCGAGCGAGTCGATGCGTGCGAGGGGGGGGGCTGTGGTGCGGATGGCCTGCACGAAGGCCTCCAGGCGCTTGGCTTGGCCGTCCACTGCGATATCCACGCCGGCGGCCGTATTTCGCACCCATCCCCTCAGTCCCATGCGCATAGCCAGGGAGTAGACGAACGGACGAAAACCAACCCCCTGGACGATGCCGGTGATGTGAATGCGCGCGCCCTGCAAAGCCGTCTTGTTTTTGTTGTCGACTTTCACGCGGCGCTTTGCGGGAAGATTGGCTGCAGGCCCCGGCTGTGCTGTTCGAGCTGCTCGCTTTCGGCGGGGGATAAAGCCAGTGCCTGCTGCGATGCCTCGACGGCGTCACAGGCCCAGTGGAAGAGTTCGATGTGCCCCGGGCTGACGGCTGCCGTCACGGCCGGCTGCCCGCCCGGTGCGGTTGCCAGCGAGAGCGTAAAGCGCATCGCCGATACGGCTTCTTCGTAGGTATCCACCGGGGCGTACCAGGTTTTCTTCCAACGGCGTTCTTCGTTTTCGCCCCAGGCGCGTTTGCACAACGCCTTCAGGGCCAGGACGCCCATTCCTTTCCCTACGGCGACCGGCAGCACGCGCGGGCCAAAGTCTCCCTGGAACCAGCACGTCCAGTTAAGTGGAAAGAGAATGGTATCGAAGGCGAAGGCTTCCATCAGCGCCAGTGCAGCCGCTTCGGAATGCGCCGAAAAGCCCAGGTAGCGCACCAGCCCCTGCTGCCGGGCTTTCACGAAAGTTTCCAGGGCGCCGTGTGGGCTGAGAATCTGCTGCACGTCCTCGTCCGTCTTCACGGCGTGAAGCTGGTACAGGTCGAAATATTCGCTGTGCATGCGCTGCAGGGAAGCGCGCAGTTCTTCCTCGGCGCCTTTGGCGTCACGTTTGCCGGTCTTGCAGGCCAGGAAGACGTTTTTTCGGTAGGGTGCGAGCGCCGGGCCAAGGCGTTCTTCGGCGTTCCCGTAACTGGGTGCAACATCGAAGTAGTTAACGCCGCGCTCGATTGCCGTTGCCACGTGGCGGCTGGCCTCCTCGGGGGTCTCGTCCATCACCAGGATGCCGCCAAAGCCGACCACGGAAAGATGTTCGGGGGTCGAACCAAGTTTTCGCTTAAACATGCCTGTCTTCAACCTTCATCTGGCGCTTCTTGCAGGTCGTCGCCATCGTTTACCAGGTTTCCCTGTTCGTAATCTTCCAAAATTTTTCGGGCGGCTTCGGCCTGGTCGGCACGCACCAACACCTGTACCAGTCCAAGCCCGGGCATACTGATCCCGATTGTACGCGCCGTGCTTTCTTCAGAAAGGATGGCGGAAACGCCATGGGCTTCCAGCAAACTGCGCAACATTTCGGCCTGCATTTCTCCGGCAACTTCTGCAACGACGACGATATCGTTTTGGGGTTTTTCGAGCATCGTGTGCCTCCTGTTTGGAAATGAATTTGGGTAGAAATGGTCTGCATAGAGTATAATATCACCCGCCTTAAAAAGCAAAGAAATATACCAGGTTTGGTGGGGCAAAGTTTCAAACCTGCGTTTGGATAGCCGGTCGGTTTGCCCCTGCAATTTTTATTTTGAGGTTTGTTATGCTTTCTGTACCGTCCACATTGCGTGAAGATTATTGGACAACTTTTGAAATTCAAGACGAAGACATCGAGTTCTTATACAATCACCTTCTTGAGTTGGAACTGCCGCAGACTTCGGCCGAACTGCTTGATGCCCTGGTGCGTGAGCGTATTCGTACGGAGCGCCAGGCGATCGAACGCCAGCGCAGTGCGGGTGGCGATGTATACTTTCCGAAAGAAGAACACCGGGTCGGGCAACGCCTGGTCTTTCCGCAGTTAGGGTGGCAATGTGGCGAGGTGGTGGATACCCGTCCAGGCCGAAACCCCGACCTGGACGAGTTCTCCGTTATCCGAGTCAAGCTCCAGCATGGCGAGACGAGGGAATTTGCCTCCTCACTTGGCGAGCATCTTCTCAATCAGCCGCCCCAACTCGTTGAAGACGATGGCCTGTTCGATGTGGATGCAGTTTTGGAAACGTATTCCGATGAGCTGCTGGATTGTCTCGAGGCGTGCCTGCGGGAACGTGATGATTTCGTCCGCATCGCCGGGCGCTGGTTCCCGCGTACCTTGCTGGTCGACATCAACGCCGGGCATCTCAACCTGGCCGAAGCCATTCTGGATATGGCCGGTGGTGGCCCGATGACGTCCTCGGTGTTGATGCAGCAGCTCGAACTGCCCACGAACGTCAACGCAAAACTGATCGAATTCTCACTCGACCTGGCCTTGCAAGAAGACGAGCGTTTCGATGAAGTCGGTCCCGCCGGGCAAATCGTCTGGTTCTTGCATCGCCTCGAGCCAGCTGATGTCTTACAGGCCCCACTCCCGTTACGCTATACAGAAATCGAGTACGAGCGTGCGCAGCTTACCGCTGCCATGTTGACCCTGGAAAAGGAACTGGACGACGAACTGTCTCCTTTCGATGGAAAAGTATCCTCGCTTCACGAAGTGCAGATTCGCCTGATTTACCCGCACTGGCGGGCCGGAACCCTGCCGCTTTCGGCGCGCATGCGCCCGTTGTTTCCTACCGCGCACGAAACACCGCGTATCCAACTTACCCTCGTGGATGGCGACACCGGCGAGCGTCTTTCGGCCTGGGTCGTACGCCAAAATCGTTACGTGTCGGGCTTGAGCGATTGGTATGCCGCCAAGGGCGTCGTGCCGGGCAGCCTGATCAACGTCCGGCGCGGTGAACGCGATGGTGAGGTAGTCGTTCAGGTGAACACGCACCGCCCCACCAAAGAATACATCCGCACCGTGTTGGTCGGATCGGACGGCGGTACGGTCTTTGCCATGCTGAAGCAATCCATTTCGACGCCGATCGATGAGCGTATGGCGATCTCCGTACCCGATGTGGAAGCGCTCGACGAAGCCTGGAGCCGTTTGCACAAAGAGCGTACGCCGTTTGAAAAGGTGGTGGTCAATATCGTGCGTGAACTGGCCCGGTTGAATCCCCAGAGCCACGTCCACGCCAGTGAGTTGTATGCGGCGGTGAATATCGTCCGCCGTTGCCCACCAGGCCCAATTTTTGCTTTGTTGGCTTCGCGGCCCTGGTTCAACCATGTAGGAGATTTACATTTCCGTTTTGACGATTCAGAAAAGTAGGGGCGGAGGTTATCTGCCCAACTGCAGGAGGTATTCGTGCCAGAGATTCGCCGCTTTAGCCTCGCGAAGCCAACGATTCAAACGAAGTTTCACATCGATTTTGATTGGTGGAGCCAAAACGATAACGATTGGCGTGTCCACTTACAAGGGTTGTTATGCCTCGAGCATCAATCCGCTTTTGCCGAAGCTGCGACGGGCGAAATGGTCGATTTCGTTGACCCCCAGACGGCTGAAATCCAGCGAGTAGATGGCGTGCAGCACATTCTCATCTCTCATTGCGCGCAGCAGCCCGATTTTCTCGATCCCCATACCGCTTTGGTCGATGCCGTTTTTCGTATCTTTTTATCGAATGGCAATTCTCCGCTGAGTGCGTTAGAATTGGGAGAGCGCCTGGGACGGCCGCCGGAGACGATTTTACGTACCCTGTCGGGCGGCCGGGTATACCGTGGCTTGCGACCGTTAATCGAAAAGTAGTCCATGCCTCTGTAGCTCAATGGACAGAGCGACAGCCTTCTAAGCTGTGGGTTGTGGGTTCGAATCCCGCCAGGGGCGCCTCGAATAAGGAGAAAGGTGATGGGTACACTGCGCAAAGGGATCGTCAAGTTTGCTGGACAGGATGCAACCATCGTCGGCGATGATTTGCTTGTTGGCCAGCAGGCCCCAGAGTTCTCCGCACACGCCCAGGATTGGTCGACAGTCAAGGGGTTGGGCAGTACGCAGGGCAAAGTGCGCATTATTGCTTCGCTTCCTTCGCTGGATACGTCGGTCTGCGACCGAGAGACGCGCCGCTTCAATGAGGCAGCGGCCGCACTCAGCGAGGAGATCGTCATTCTCGTTTTGAGCACCGATCTGCCTTTTACGCAAAAACGCTGGTGCGGCGCGGCCGGCATCGACCGCGTGGTGACGCTTTCCGATCACAAGGAAGTAGAATTTGGTGAAAAGTACGCCGTTTTGATGCAAGAACAACGTATTTTGCGCCGGGCTGTCTTTGTTGTAGACCGTCAGGGCCAGCTCGTTTACGTCGCTTATATGCCGGCTCTCGGTGAAGAGCCGGACTATGAAGCGGTGCTCGAAGCAGCACGAAAGGCGCTCTAGTATGAAACAAAATCCACATCGGATGAGTTGGTGTTCACCCGATAGCTACACCCTGGTGGTGGACAGCTATCGTTGGAAGATGACGGCGCACCCGCATCTCTGGCGGCCGCCAACAGATGTCTATGAAATTGAAGATGCCGTCGTCGTACGTATCGAGGTTGCCGGAATCCGCGAGCAGGACTTGGAAATCTCGCTGGATGGGCGCTTGCTTTCTGTCCGTGGCTTTCGTTCGGACGTGACCGAACGCCGCGCTTACCATCAGATAGAAATTCCCTTTGGTGAGTTCGGCGTTCAGGTAGAGCTTCCGTTTTCTGTTGCCACCGATCAGATTCAGGCCTGTTACCAGGACGGTTTTTTGAAGGTGTTTTTGCCGAAAACCATATAGGGTCCTTCCGTTGGAAGCGCAAGAACCCCAATCAGAGAAATAGAGAGATTACTGCATGCCTGCATCGCGTTGGAATTCCATGTCCGAGCTGGCCGATTGGCTTTCAGAGAAAGACCGGCTTCAAAAAGAAGAAAACCTCCCGTTTCGAGAATTATTGTTCAACCAGACATTATCTGAAATGTTCTTGCTGCCTATGGAGCAGGGGGAAAACGAAGGGGAAGGCGAGGAAAGATTGCACGAAGAAGGCCCGGCTGCCAAGCTGCCGACGGTGTTACCGATCCTGCCCTTGCGCGGCCTTGTGGTATACCCACAGACCGCCGTCCCGCTGACCATCGGCCAGCCGCGTTCCATTCGCCTGGTCGACGACGTCGTCGCCGGCGAAGAACGCCTGATCGGCCTGCTCACCTCGCGCGACCCCGAACTGGAAATGCCCGAGCCGAAAGACCTTTACGATGTCGGCACGGTGGCCATTGTCCATCGCCTCTTCCGCGCCCCAGATGGAACCATCCGGCTGCTCGTGCAGGGCATTTCACGCTTCCGCATCAGAGAGTTCGTTCAAAGTGAGCCTTATCTCAAGGCGCAAATTGAAATGCTGCCCGAAATGCCAGAGGAAGGCATCGAAGTCGAAGCGCTGGCGCGTAATGCCCGCTCACAGTTCGAGCGTATCGCCGAGATGATCCCTTCCATTCCGCGTGAACTGGTCTCATCCATCACCACACTGGAAGACGCACTGCAAACCGTTTATACGATTGCCAACTTCCAGCGCATGGATTTACAAGACGCGCAGACCATTCTCGAACTCGAATCGGTCAACCAAAAGCTGCACAAGTTAGCCGGCATCCTGGCACGCGAGGTCGAAGTACTCGAGATCGGCCAGAAAATCCAAAACGAGGCCCGCTCTGAAATCGAGAAGATGCAGCGTGAGTACTTCTTGCGCGAGCAAATGAAAGCCATTCAAAAGGAGTTGGGCGAAACGGACGAACAGGCCGCCGAAGTCAACGAACTGCGTGCCAAAATCGAAGCCGCCCACATGCCCGATGAAGCCGAAAAACAGGCCAACCGCGAGCTCGATCGCCTCTCCAAGCTGCCCACCGCCGCGGCAGAATACAGCGTCATTCGAACCTATCTCGACTGGTTGATCGCCCTGCCCTGGGACGTCACCACGCCCGATAACCTGGATATTCCTCACGCGCGCGATGTGCTCGATCAAGATCACTACGGCCTCGAGGACGTCAAGGAACGCATCCTGGAGTACCTGGCGGTGCGCAAGCTGCGCCAGGAACGCGCTGAAGAGTTTGCCGATGAGTCGGCAGACGACATTCGTCGCGTGCGTGAAGGCGTGATCTTGTGCTTTGTCGGCCCACCAGGCGTTGGCAAGACGTCACTGGGACGTTCGATCGCCCGCTCGATGGGACGCAAGTTCGTACGCATCTCGTTGGGCGGCATGCGCGATGAAGCCGAAATTCGCGGGCACCGGCGTACTTACATCGGGGCCTTGCCCGGGCGTATTTTGCAGGCCGTACGCCGTGTCGAGAGCCGCAACCCGGTCTTTATGCTCGATGAGGTCGATAAACTTACCTACGACTTTCACGGCGACCCCGCCTCGGCCTTGCTGGAAGTGCTCGACCCCGAGCAGAACACCGAGTTCCGCGATCACTACCTCGAAGTGGCCTTCGATCTCTCGCAGGTGATGTTCATCACCACGGCCAACCTGCTCGACCCTATCCCCGCGCCTTTGCGCGACCGCATGGAGATCATCAGCGTTTCCGGTTACACCGAGGGAGAAAAGGTCAGCATCGCCACGCAGTATCTCATCCCGCGCCAGGTACGCGAGAACGGTTTGCGCACCGAGGAGATTTCCTTTACCGAAGAGGCCCTGCAAACCATCATCCGTTCGTATACCCGCGAGGCCGGTGTGCGTAATCTCGAACGTGAAATCGGTTCGGTGTGCCGCAAGGTGGTGACGCAGATTGCGGAGAAAAAAGCGCAGCAGGTCGAAATTACCCCGGAGCTGGTGCGTGAACACTTGGGACGCCCGCGTTTTTTTGGCAACGAAGAAATCGCCATGCGCACGGCTATTCCGGGCGTGGCAACGGGCCTGGCTTATACCCCCGTTGGCGGCGACGTGCTTTTCATCGAAGCCACGCGTATGCCCGGCGGCAAGGGCTTCCAGGTGACCGGTTCGATCGGCAATGTGATGCAGGAATCGGCGCGTGCCGCACTTTCTTACGTTCGCTCCCGGGCCACCGAGTTGGGCCTGGAAGCCTCGTTTTTCGAGAAAAGCGACATCCATCTGCACATCCCGGCCGGGGCGCAACCAAAAGACGGCCCCTCAGCGGGTGTGACCATGGCGACGGCCCTCGTTTCTTTGATCTCGGGGAGGCCGGTGCGCGGTGACCTGGCCATGACCGGTGAAGTCACGCTGCGCGGCCAGGTGTTGCCGGTGGGGGGCATCAAGGAAAAGGTGCTGGCCGCTCACCGTAGCTGTTTGACCACCGTGATCTTGCCGCGCCGCAATGAGGCCGATCTCGAGGACCTGCCCGATGAAGTCCGCCAGTCGATGAACTTCATCTTTGTCGATACTTTACGTGATGTATTTGGCGCCGCCCTCGACCCCGCGCCGACTGCTTCCGAATCCGGCGTAGCATCGGCTTCTGAAGCCGCTTCGGAAAAAGCGAAAAAAATATCTCGCAAGTCTCGCCGCACGAAAGCGGAAATTCAGGAATAAGTTATGCCCAAAGTTATGCTGGCCGAAGACGATCGCACCATGCTCTCGCTGATGAGTACCCTCCTGGAAATGGAGGGCTTTCAGGTGGTGAAATACGCCGATGAGCAGACGGCGGACGATCTGCTCGACACCTTGCGCCAGAGCAAGCCCGATCTGGCCATGGTCGACATTCATATTCGCCAAATCAACGGGCTGGACGTGGTGCGCTTGATGCGCGAAGACGATGGCTTGAAAAATGTGCGCGTTCTGATGGCTTCTGGTATGGCCCAAGACGAAGAGTGCCTGGCCGCCGGCGCTGACAGCTTTATTTTGAAGCCTTTTATGCCCGATGACTTAATTAAACGCATCCGTGCGCTGATCGATCGAACCTGATGGGTTCTCTCAAAAAAGGCGGCTGTCTCTTGGACACCATTCCTGAGCGATTGGGAGATACCCTGTAACTTTTGTGTAGGTTTTTTTATTTTTGATGAGGAAACTGTGACGAAAAAGAAGACTCGCGCCCCATCTCAGTGGCGTACGATGGATTTACATATCCATTCCCCGGCTTCAGGAGATTTTCAACAACCTGAAGTCACGTATCTCGAAATGCTCCAGCGGGCCGATGCCCGTGGGTTGGAAATTATTGCTTTTACAGACCATAACACAGTCGCCGGTTATCGCCAAATGCGCGAAGAAATCGAGCAGCTCGAACTGCTCGAAAAGCTTAACCGCATCCTGCCGGAGGAGCGCCGCCGCCTGAGCGAATACCGCCGTTTGTTCGGCAAGCTGCTCGTCTTGCCTGGTATCGAATTTACGGCCACGTTTGGCTTTCACATCCTGGCTGTTTTTCCCCCGAACAAAGCCATCCGTGAGATCGAACACCTCCTGCTCGAGCTGAACATCCCGGTTGACCAGATCGACCACGGCTCTGCAACCGTAGGCGCAACCACCGATGTCCTGACGGCTTATCGCCTGATGGATGAGGCCGGGGCGTTGGTGATCGCCGCCCATGCCAATTCCAGCAACGGGGTGGCTATGCGGGGATTCCCTTTTGGTGGACAGACCAAGATTGCTTATACGCAGGATATGCACTTGCACGCCCTCGAGATTACGGACCTCGAGCAGCGCGGCCATAACACGGCCAAGTTTTTCAGCGGGACCAAGCCCGAGTACCCGCGTCGCATGCACTGCATTCAAGGCTCCGACGCACACCGCTTGATCGCAGACGTGCAGCGTAAGAAAAACCTCGGCCTGGGCGATCGGGCGACCGACGTGCTGCTGCCGGAAGTCAGCTTTGAGGCTCTCAAAGAGTTATTCCTCAGTAATGACTTTGCCCGCACGCGTCCGGCGCGCTTGAAAGAAGAGCCGGTCTTTGACTTTGTCCGCTCGGCCCGCGAGGAAGGCCCGAACTTGGTGCAGGATTTCCACGAGAGCATGTTAGCACGCGGCGGCAAGTTGTATGCCATTATTGCGGACGTGTGTGCTTTTGCCAACACGAACGGCGGCACGCTGTACGTCGGCCTGAGCGGCGATCCGCAGAAAACGCCGGTTGGTGTCCAGAATCCTCAGCAGGGCATCGCCCAACTTGAAAAAGAGATCGACAACCGCATCAGCCCAAGCCTGACGTGCACGCTCGACGTTCATGAAACGGCCGGCAAAAAGCTGATCCGCATCCTCGTTCCGCGCGGTGATGACCCTCCCTATGCCTTGGACGATAACAAGATTTACGTCCGTGATGAAGCCGAAACCGGCCTGGCCGTGCGGGACGAGATCGTCAACCTGGTCTTGCGAGGGCGGCAGCCGGCAGCTGAGGTTGCGCCAGCGGTTGAGTCCGCTCCCCCCGTGTCGCCTGCCATCGCAACCGAGCCGGTCATTTCGGATAGCGCACAGCCGCCGCCGCGTACGGGCGTCGAAATTGTTGCCGTCGAAGAGCGTAAAGGCGGCCTGTATTACACCATGCGCGATCTGCGCAACAACAATATGGTAAAAAACGTCACCCGTTCGTCGGCCCGGCGTTTGTGGCACTATGCCATCACCGAACACGCCAGGCTGCCATCCGACCTGGCACGCGTCGATATCCAATGGGATGGCAACCTGGGCCTGATTCGCTGCCATCAACAGGGCGGCTGCCAGCGTTACGATTTCGTACAGCGTACGCCCGAGGGAATCCGCTTTTACTTCGGCGTTACCGATGATGGCTTGCACGGTCCCTGGAAACGTCTGGCAGGGGGCGAAGAAGAGTAACGGCAAACCACGACGCCGGGCAATCACCTGCCAATTTCTTCCGCAGTAACCATGCTGATCCGTGAATTCAATCTCTCGTCCGATTTGGCTGCGGCGCGTGCCCTGTGGGATGCCTCGGCGCCAGGGGTGCGTTTAGGCAGGTCCGACACACCAGAAGAACTGCAAAAGAAAATACGGCGCGATCCCGACCTGTTCCTGGTAGCCGAGGACGCCGGCGTACTGATCGGCACCGTCATCGGCGGGTTTGATGGCCGCCGCGGCACGATCTATCACCTGGCCGTTGCGCGTGCCTACCGGGGCCAGGGTGTAGGGAGGGCGCTTATGGCCGAAGTCGAACGCCGCCTGAAAGAGAAAGGCTGCACCCGGGCCTATTTGATGGTCATCAAGGGTAATGAAGCCGCACGCTTCTATGAAAACCTGGGCTGGTCCGTGATGACCAACGTGGATACTTTTGCGAAGGATCTGTGATGCGAGTTGCTATCCTCACCGTTTCTGATCGTTCGGCAGCCGGAGAGCGCCCTGACGCTTCCGGGCCTGCCTTGGCTGCGGCTGCCGCTTCTCGCGGTTGGCAGGTAAGCCTGGATGGCCTCGTGCCTGATGCGTTTGATGCCATTCGCAATACATTGTTGGACTGGTGCGCGCGTGGTGATATCGACATCATCTTGACGACTGGCGGCACCGGCTTTGCCCCACGTGACATCACGCCGGAAGCCACACGCGCCGTGCTGGAACGTGAAGCTCCCGGGCTGGCAGAGGCCATGCGCGCAGCCAGCTTGAAAGTTACTCCCCACGCAATGCTTTCTCGATCGGTTGCCGGCATCTGCCGGCAGACCCTGATCGTCAACCTGCCGGGCAGTCCCAAGGCAGCCATAGAAAACCTGGAGGCCGTTGTGGCGGTGTTCCCTCACGCCGTACAACTGCTACGCAACGATTTGGCCGGTGAGGCGGGGCACCAGGCTTAGAGAATCGTGAGAACCCGTCGAAAAACGGCTTTTTTTCCTTTCCCCTTCTGAAGAGGGGTTTTATAATGGCCTTTATGGTCGTGCAGTCTTTCCCCAAACCTCCCCATATTGCTGGCAAAAGCCCGGTCGTTCCAAGAAGCTGGCCGGTCAGTCTTGCCGTCGAATTGATCTCTGGCGCGGCCCTGCTCTACATTTATAAACGGCGCATTGTTGTCGATATGCTAGAAACCGTTTTTCTGGCAATCTTCCTTTTCTTGGGGATTAATGCGGTATCGGCTCGCATTCGCGTCGAATCGGTCAGCATGGAGCCGACCCTTTATGCCGGCGACTTCGTGTTCGTGAATAGAGTGGCCTACACGATCGGGAAACCCGAACGCGGGGATGTGATCGTTTTCCGCTATCCGCCCGATCCAACCCAGATTCCCTATATCAAGCGCGTGATCGGCCTGCCCGGCGATCGGATCGACATTGAAAACGGGCAAGTGCTCGTCAATGGGTATCCGCTCACCGAACCATATCTGAAGGATACCACCTCACGTGGGGGCAGTTGGACGGTGCCTGCCGGCTCGTTGTTCGTCATGGGGGATAACCGCAACAACTCGTCAGATTCGCGTGCCTGGGGCTACGTACCCTATGAAAACGTTATCGGAAAAGCGGAAGTGATTTACCTGCCGGTCAAGCATTGGGATTGGTTGCACCAATCCCTGGCAATAGCGGCTGAACCGATCCACCCGCCGCCAACCTCGGGCCCTTTACCGACGGCAACACCCGCAGCGGCTTATCCTGCTCCCTAACTCGTTACACCATACAGCAACAGAACAAAGTAGGCCGCCTTTTGGCTCTCCCGTTTTCGATGGAAGAGCCACGTTTTTTCTGTGGCGGTGTGAGCGATCACCTTTGCGCTAGAAACGGCGGCAGGATCAACACCATATAGCTAACCGCATTGGCTACGATTGAAACGGTCCAGTTCGCTCTTGGCCTGTCTGGCCTGATGCGGGTCAGCCACAGGGCTTCGACGGTCACGGCAACGAGTAGAAATACGAGCAAATGCCACAGTGCCGGTTTGGGGAAAATGAGCATCAGCGCTACACCAACAAGAAACGTAAGCGTATTGACTTGTGCGGCCGTTTTGATGCAGGCGCGCAAGTTTCCCCAACCCATCCATTGATAAACGCTGGCTTCGGCCACAACGATCAGCAGGTAAACGGTGATCAACGTGACCAGCGTGAGCAGGAGCAGCAAAAGTGGATTGGCAGGTGTTGTTGGCTCGAAAAAAATTGAAAACATAGGACTATCGTCAACCCTTTTTATGGCTAAGTGTCACTAACGGAAAGCGCGATTCGAGGATATATTGTACCTGTTAATAACTTTCGACATCAATATCAGCCCATGTCAAGGTGACATTTTATTCCCTACAACCCGCCCCTGCCGAATATAACCCCATTGGCAGGGGCGGGTTGCGGGTGAAAAATGGCCTTCTGGGGAGCTGCAGATATCTTATCAAGGAGTTTGAACGTGGATAAACAAGCATTGAATTGTCTGATGCGCCCAAAATCGGTGGCTGTGGTAGGCGCTTCTACGCAGCCGGGCAAGATCGGTTACACAGTCGTCGAGAATCTGATCAAGGGTGGTTACCAAGGCCCTATCTACCCGATCAACCCGCAAGCCGATGAAATTCTCAGCCTGAAGGTCTACCCTACCGTCGAATCTTTACCAGAAGTTGTCGATCTGGCCGTCATCACGGTTCCGGTCAAGTTTGTTTCACAGGTCTCTGAAGAATGTGGGCAAAAGGGAATCAAGGCCCTGAGTGTGATCACATCCGGCTTTAGTGAAGTAGGCCGTCACGATTTGGAAGAAGACCTGCTGGCGATTGCCCGCCGTTACAATATGTGCGTGTTGGGGCCAAATATTGTGGGTACACTCTCAAATTCTGACAAATTGAATGCTTCTTTTGCACCGTTTTTGCCCTTTGCCGGTTCTGCGACGCTGATCACCCAGTCGGGCGCTCTCTTGATTGCCATGGACGCCATCACCTACACCCGTAAGATCGGTTTCGATAAGATGATCTCGATTGGCAATATGTCGGACATCGATTTTGCCGATCTGATCGAGTGGCTCGATGAAGATGAAAACACAAGCTGCATCTCTCTGTATGTCGAAGGTCTCAAAAATGGGCGCAAGTTTATCGACGCCTGCCGCAAGGTCAATAAGCCGATCATCGCCCTGAAGTCGGGTGTCTCCGCCCACGGCGCGGCCGCGGCGGCTTCGCACACCGGTTCACTGGCCGGGGCGGTCAAGGTCTATGGCGCAGCTTTCCAGCAAGCCGGCGTGGTTCAGGCCTCCGATCTGAACAACCTGTTCGATCGGACGCTGGCGCTTTCGCTGCAACCGCCTTTGGAAGGCGAGCGCTTGCTGGTCATCACCAATGGTGGTGGTGTCGGGGTGCTGGCGACCGATGCCGCCGAACGTTATGGCATTCCCTTGCACTTTGCCCCGGCCGATGTCCAGGAAGAACTCAAGAAACACATGCCCGACTTCGGTTCGGCGAAGAACCCCGTCGACTTGACCGGCATGGCCGGCAATGAGTGGTACTACCGCTCGGTGAAGTTCGCTTACGCTCACCCCTGGACGCAAGGGGTAGTTGTGCTGTACTGTGAAACAGCCATGACCAACCCGCTGGAGATTGCCCAGGCTATCAAGCAGGCCGTCGAAGAAAGTGGGATCAAAGATCGCCCTGTAGCGGTGTCTTTTGTTGGTGGCACACGCTGCGAGAAGGCGATGCAGTGGCTGGTCGAGAACGGCATCCCCGCTTATGGTGCACCCGATCAGGCGATGAATGCCATGGCTGCCCTGCGTGAGTACGCTCAGATTCGCGGTGCGATGAGCGATGTCACTTTTAGTTGCAACGGCGAGAGCCGCCAGATCGCCCGGCAGGTGATCGCCGGTGCACGCGCCGATGGGCGCAGTGCCCTTACCGAAATCGAAGCCAAACAGGTCTTTTTGGCCTACGGTTTGCCGGTGACCAAAACGGAACTGGCAAAGAGTGAAGATGAGGCCGTCGCCCTGGCCAAGAAAATCGGCTTACCGGTTGTGATGAAAATCGTCTCACCGGACATTTTGCACAAGTCGGATGCGGGGGGGGTCAAAGTCAATATCCGTGACGAGAATGCCGTACGCGAAGCTTACCGCACGATTTTATCGAACTGCCAAGCGTACAAAGCCGACGCCAACGTTCACGGTGTTGCCATTCAGGAAATGGCGCCCTGGGGCACCGAAGTGATCGTCGGTTCCGTCAACGACCCCACCTTTGGCCCAACCGTGATGTTTGGCCTGGGCGGCGTTTTTGTCGAGGTGTTGAAGGACGTCACCTTCCGCGTGTCCCCGGTCAATGACAGCCAGATCGCCCGCATGATCGATGAAATTCGCGGTGTGCCCATTTTGGATGGCGCTCGCGGCGAAGCGCCGCGCGACCGCGACGCCCTGCGCAGCCTGCTGGCGTGTTACGCAGCCATGATTTCCGACCTCGCTGATGAGATTGCCGAAACGGACGCCAACCCTGTGCTCGTTTATGAAGCCGGCAAGGGCCTTATGGTCGTCGACGCCCGCATTATCTTGAAGAAAGCCAGCAAGAGCTAGTTGCATCGCTTTCTTGGAACGCCACCGCGCAGGCCGGTATAGAAAACACTGGCCTGCGCGGTTTAAATGCGAGAGCCGGACCCACCATGTCCGGCTCTCTCACCAAGGAGGAGAAGAAATGTCCATCGCACCTATAGAATACCAAACTCTCTCCTCGTCTGCTTGACGTTTACCCTACTACTTACCGACGACCGGCAAACGTTCTTGTTAGCGGGTGTAAGCAAAGTATACCCACAGCCAAAGGGGGATTAGCCCACCCATGGCGATCAACGCCGTGAAGAACAAGAGCCAGGTGATCCAGTCGATGCCCGGGGCCGGGCGCGGGTGGAAGACAGGCTCCGGTTGTTGCGGCCGTTCTGTTTGCAGTTTGTGGAAAGATGGTGAAGGCTCTCCTGGACGGCGCAGGGGCGGAAGGGTGGGCGCTACATCGGATGAGCGGCCGGCTTCTTCCACTGGCGCATGGGCGCCAGCAGGCGGCTTTACATCTCCAGGTGGCGCCTGGTTGATCGTGATCAGCACTTGCCCGAGCTGATCGGCCGTCCGGTAACGTGCGGTTGGCTCTTTCTCCAAAACCTTCAAAATAACCGCTTCGAGGGCCGGTGGAATGGCGGGGTTGTACTGACGCGGGGGGGCAGGGATGGCCTCACGATGCAGGCGTGCCAGTTCGCTCGAAGATTCTGCCGCAAACGGCAGCCGCCCGGTGAGCATTTCGTAGAAAACGACACCCAACGAATATACATCCGATGCCGGGGAAGGTGGGTGGCCCGCAGCCTGTTCGGACGAAAAATACTGCGGCGAACCCCAAACCACGGTGCTTTTCTCGTCAGGTTCAATCGAGACCAGGGCGCGCGCGATCCCGAAATCGGTTACTTTCACGCGCTGCTCAGGTGTGACGATGAGGTTGTGTGGCTTTACATCACAATGCACCAGGCCGGCCCGATGTGCATACCCCAAGCCTGCACAGGCCTGAATCATCAGCGGCAAGGCTTCCGCTACGGTAAAACGGCCGCGGCGCTGCAGCAGGGCCTTTAAATCGGTTCCTGGCACATACTCCATGACGATAAAGAGCCGTTCTTGATCGAGGCCAAAATCGTGCACCGTGATGATATTGGGGTGCGTCAGGTTGGCGGCGGCTTTGGCTTCCTGGTGAAAGCGCTGGCGGAAGGCCTCGTCGCAGGAGAACTGCTCGCGCAGGACTTTGACGGCCACCACCCGCTCCAGGGTCAGATCCCTGGCGCGGTAAACGGTGGACATACCACCGGACCCGATGCGCGTTTCGAGTTGGTAGCGTTGGTTTAGGAGAAGAGAATCGAGGGGAGCTTGTGCACTCATGTTGTGTCGATTTTAGCATGAAATATACGCAGAAGGGGAGCGGGTGCAAAAAATGCCGGCAGGGGCAAATCCGCCAGGCGCCCGACGGATTTCTTACACGCGCTCGCACGAAGAGGAATCGTACACGCGGGAACAAAATCAAGTAAAATGACCTAACCCGCATAAAACGGCACGGCCCTAACCCAACTCTTGATTTTACGTTTTTTCTGCATAGAACGTATGGGTTAGGCCCTAACCCGCATAAAACGGCACGGCCCTAACCCAACTCTT
>JBMOLU010000084.1:0-89683 GCA_049325275.1 Chloroflexota bacterium | reverse complement strand
CCTAACCCGCATAAAACGGCACGGCCCTAACCCAACTCTTGATTTTACGTTTTTTCTGCATAGAACGTATGGGTTAGGCCCTAACCCGCATAAAACGGCACGGCCCTAACCCAACTCTTAATTCTATGCTTTTTTGGGCTCTCCCGTTTTCAGCGGGATGGGGTAGGTTCTTCCTTATATCTGTCTGGTGAGGTAAATCCTATGCGAAAAATGGGCGCTTACTTACGAAAACATCCGATTGCTTGCCTGCTTCTTTTCCTGCCATTGGCCATCGTTGCCGAATTTGGGCACTGGGGTGCAACCTGGGTGTTCGCATTTTCTGCTGTGGGTGTTATTCCGTTGGCCGGATACATTGGCGAATCGACCGAAGCGCTGGCGCACTACACAGGCCCACGGATTGGCGGGCTTTTGAATGCCACCTTGGGGAATGCTGCGGAATTAATCATAACCATTTTTGCTATTCGCGAAGGCCTGCTCGATCTTGTCAAAGCGTCGATTACAGGGTCTATTCTGGGAAATTTGCTGCTCGTACTGGGAATGGCCATGCTGTTGGGTGGCTTTCGAAATGGTGTGCAGCAGTTCGATCGCCGCCAGGCAACACACAATGCGGTCTTGCTTTTGATGAGTGTTTTGGTTCTGTTGATCCCCTCGTTGTTTAGCCACTCCATCGGCCAGATCGATCCCCCTAGCCCTGCCGTGGAAGCGCTCAGCCTTGGAACGGCCGGGATCATGATTCTGATCTACGTGTTAGGACTCATCTATAGTCTCAAATCGCCGGAAAGCCCGGTGACGACCGAAGAGGCCGGCACCCTGGACCCCGTTCACTGGCCGTTACGCACTGCGGTCACGATTCTAGGGTTGTCCACCATTGGTGTGGCTTACCTTTCTGAACTGCTGGTGGGTTCCGTGGAGCCGGTTGTGCAGCGGTTCGGAATTTCAGAGTTTTTTATCGGTGTTATCTTTATCCCCATTATTGGGAACGTCGCCGAGCATCTCGTCGCTGTTCAGGTAGCGATCAAAAACAAGATGACGCTCAGCGTGGAAATCGCCGTAGCCTCCAGCCTGCAAATCGCACTGTTTGTTGCGCCGGTTTTGGTGTTTGCCAGCCTTTTATTCGGTCATCATCTGACTTTGACCTTCGATCAGTTCGAGTTATTGGCTTTAATTGCCGGTGTGTTAATTGCGGCCCTGGTTTCGGCCGACGGTGAGTCGAATTGGCTGGAAGGGGTGCAACTCTTGGGCCTGTACCTTGTTTTAGGGCTGGCGTTTTTCCTTTTACCCACGCTTTTTTAAGCGTTTTTTCGTTGAGAAGGGATGTGTCGTATGGACGAGCGAATGGGGAACTTCCGCCGCTTCTTAAGCCCAACTACCCTGCTGGGCATCGTTTTGATTGCAATGTTGCTGTTGGTCGTTACGTTGCTCGTTATGTTCCTGCTTCCGCTGCAAACAGCAGCGCTTTCATCCTTGCCAACGGCAGTCTTGAACGTCATCCCTGCGTCGACGCCCACGCCCATCCCGCCCACTGCGACGGTCACAGCCTCGCCCACGCAAACGCAGCCGGTTCCACCTTCACCGCAACCGGGTGTGATTGGCGTCGCAGGCTACGTGCAGGTAAGCGGCACGGGAGCCGATGGCTTACGCGTACGTGATGAACCTGGCCTGAGCAGTAAAACATTGTTCGTCGCAATCGAAGCGGAAGTTTTTCAAGTGACGGACGGCCCTCGCGAAGTGGATGGGTATACCTGGTGGCGCTTGCTTTCTCCATCCAGTAGTCAATACCAGGGGTGGGCCGTTGCCAATTTCCTCACTGCCATTGAGCAGCCTTGATTGCAGCCCTTTAAAGGCCATTGGTGACATGTCGCCTCCAATATGGTCTTCTTTGATGGCCTTTGCCATTTGCCTTTTTGAGTACTTTCAGTATATAGTTATCTTATGACAGCCATTCTTCCAACCAGTATTACAGCCAACCGCCAGACTCGTCAGTTACTGGTGGTATGGAGTGATGGGCACAGCAGCGCATACGGTTTCCGTTTGTTGCGGGATGCCTGTCCGTGCGCTACCTGTAAGGGTGGGCATGAAAATATGGGCATGCTCCCCGAAAACGAAGTTTTTACCCGCTGCGATGAAGAAACCCCCGCTACCCGTTTGAGCAAGGTGGAGGCAGTGGGCAACTACGCCATCACGTTTGCGTGGGAAGATGGGCACCACGATGGCATTTACAACTGGCAATATTTACGCACAATCTGCCCTTGTATCACTTGCCGGGCGTAAGTGAGTGCTATGGGACAATCCGATCCGTCGTCTCTCGATGCGGTGTATGCTTATGTGGAAAGGGCCTATCTGCGCATGCAGGCGGGAGATGTGCTGATGCGGTGCCTCGATGAAGGCTCGACCGCACCGATTCAACAGGTCGTGGAAGGTCTGGTTTTGGCTGGCCCGCAGAGTATTACCGTTTTGAGAGAGATATTGGCCGAATCGAGCCAACGTAAGTCACAGGTCCAAGACGATATGCATCAGGTGTATGTGCAGTTTGCGTCGGGCCTGGACGGCTATGGGGTATCGTTGAAAGGTTATCGCACGGCGCTTTCCTTGATACGCTTGACGCCGAGGCGCTTTCTGGGCCTGCTGCGCAAACAAAGTGTGATGGAGGATGCCGCGCAAGTGGCTTGTTTGCAGTTGCTTCACGAGACGCGTTTGCTGCTCAAGCACTTAGCCGTTCAGTTCCACTTGTTGGAAGATGTAGAACAGTACCTTGAGGATTGGATGTTGGGGGTGGTATACGATGCGGCCCGTTCGAGCGAAGTCGCAGGAAAAAATGCATCCGATAGCGGCAAGCTGCACTAGCCGCTTGCCCGATAGATTTTTCGGAAGGCCCTACTGATAGTCTTTGAGATTATGTTCCACCGCATATGCCGCAGCTTCTGCACGGTTGCTGACGCCCAGTTTTGACAGGATGCTGCTGACATAGTTCCGTACGGTTCCTTCGCCCAGGAAAAGCGCTTTGGCAATCTCCCGGTTGGTTTTGCCTTCTGAAACCAGGAGCAACACGTGCTTTTCTTGTTGCGTGAGTGCGGCAAAAGCCGACGCTTCTTCTTCGCGCGCTGCTTTGCGAACTTCCTGGAAAATGCGCTGCGTCACGGCCGGGTCGAGCAGCGCTTCTCCGCGCCCAACGGCCTCGATCGCCCGCACCAGGTCTTCGCCTCCAATCTGTTTCAACACGTATCCCGAAGCGCCTGCCCGAATCGCGGAGAAAAGCATTTCATCTTCGGCATACGAGGTCAGCATGATCACCTTCGAAGCGGGGTAGTGAGTTGAGATTTCCTGGCACGCTTCGATCCCTGACCCACCGGGCAAACGAATATCCATCACCACAACATCTGGCTCGAACTCGGCCACACGCTCCACAGCTTCGCGCGCTGTCCCGGCCTCGGCGACGACTTCAAAATAAGGATGGCGTTCCAGCAAGGCTTTTAATCCCAGGCGTACAACCTCATGATCGTCAACTAATAGAATTCTCTGTTTCTGGATCATTCACTGGCCTTTTCGCGACGAAAGTCTACGAAACGGTAACCGGTGCCGCGCTCCGTCAAAATGTACTTCGGTTCGGCGGGGTTGGCTTCGAGCTTTTGACGCAAATAATTGATGTACAAGCGAACGTAATGGGGCTGATCGCGATACTCGTAACCCCAAACATTGGTCAAAATCTGGTCGTGCGTGACAACCCAACCGGCATTCTGTACCAGGTAATAGAGCAGGCGATATTCCGTTGGACGCAAACTGACGAGCTTGCCGTCCAACCAGATTTCATGGCGATCGAAATCCATTTTGAGACTCTCGTCCACTTCGATCAGGCCGTGTGTGTTTTCGGTGGTTGATTCGGTGCGGCGTAACACAGCCCGTACCCGGCTGACCAGTTCGCGGGGGCTGAAAGGTTTCGTGATGTAGTCGTCGGCCCCTAGTTCCAATCCACGCACACGATCGTCTTCTTCCCCCTTGGCCGTCAACATGATAACGGGAACGTTGCTAATTTCCCGAACCATACGCAGCACTTCGAAGCCGTCGATATCAGGCATCATCACGTCCAGAATGATCAAATCGGGCATGCTGGTGCGCAGTTTGTCGAGCGCTTGTGTCCCGCGATAAGCTTCGGTGACACGGAACCCGTCATGTTCAAGATTCAACCGGATGAAGCGTACCATCCGGTCTTCATCATCTACCACCAAAATGCGGCGGTCTGCAAATGTGGTTTCAAGCATCATACAGGGAGAAGGTTATTCGCGCACGAATCCGAATATCTCCTCTTCATCGCGCGAGGGCATGATTTCGATGAAGTTGAGGCGATGAACGGGCCACCATACGTTGACAACGTTTTCCGCCAGATAGTGGAGATCCTTGCCATCGATGCGTCGCGGGTTGGCAATTTGCACCATGACATCGGTCGATGTAGGCAAATTTTCTACTTCACCCATCACCGGATCCTCGCCTTGGATATGCAAGATAATAGAGTGTGTCATGCAGGCCTCTTCTTTAACGTCGGATGATCATTTGAAGCTTAAGCTTGCCCAGGGTGACGATATCCCCGTGACTCAACGGCGCCGGTTGGCTCGGCGGAATTTTGTGTCCATTCAGGCGCGTGCCATTGACCGAACCCAGATCGACCAGTGTGACTGGCGTGGAGTTGATACGGATGGACGCATGTAACCGGGATACACCTTTCTCGTAGGCCTGGAAGGGGCTTAGATCGACATCCGGTAAGATCGTCTGCCCATCTGAAACGCGCCCAATACTAAACTCATCGCGGCCGGTGAGCGGGATAATCTGGCCGGCATCCATAATGTAAAGGGAGACGGGAGATTCCAGTGGCCCCGTTGGTGGAGGTTTCACCGGCCCGGTGCCTGGTTTGCCGGGAAGTTGCTCGGTAGGTTTTTGGATGGATTGTGTTGCAACAATGGGAACGTTGGGCATTTGTACCCCGCACTTGCTGCAAAACAAAACGCCATCGAATTCTTCGTTTTTACAATTGGGACAAACGATCATAGATGGTTGATCCTTATTCGTTATGAACCTGCCGATAGCAATAATCCACGAGTTCCATATTTGATGCGTTTGCTTCCAGAGCTGCTCAGCGATTGCTTCTCTTGGATGTAACCGATTTCTTCCATTACGGTACGTGCCAACTCAGTTTCTCCGTCGGCCAGTAAGCGAGTGGCAATGTTTTGGAGTTGGTGGGTAGCTTCTTCGATATTACCACTCGCCAGGTGTTCTTTCGCACGCTCCTGCATACGATATAAAGTCAGCCGGGACATGGCCTGTACGATTGCTGCGGGTGGTGGCGCCGCATCTGGTTGAGCGCTTGCCGGTCGAGATACATGGGCTCGCAAAGTAACCTGCGATTCACGCTGAAACGGCATTTGTAACGTTATACGGCCTGATAATAAGTCTACCACAGACTGTTCAGATGAGACGGATTCGACGAGCAGTTCCACCAGCACCTGTAAGCTTTCTCCCCTGGGGACGCTTCCGAGGACGACAGGCGGCTGCGTATCCAGCGGAGAGGCCACAGGTTGCAGGCGGAAAGCATACCGCAAATGGACGTTGGATGGAATTTCAAAGCTGTAAGTTGCGTTCTCAGCATAGCGTTTGCTAAGGTTATTGAACTGTTCCTTCAAATAACTGCGAATTTCGCGGGGTGTGTTCACAAAGGTTGTGCTGCCACCGGTAATTTTCGCCAGTTGATCGAGCAATTCATCGTTCCAGTCGTTGCCCAGCCCCAGGCAACTGATGCCAACGTGTTGGGAAGCTGCCTGTTTCGCCAAACGGAGGCAGTCTTCTTCGTCACCATACGTCCGCCCGTCGGTTAGAAGGACGATGTGGTTAACGCGGTTGGCGTCGCGCTGGCGCAAGATTTCTGTGAAAGCAGCATCCAACCCGCGATACAGTTCGGTTCCCCCCCTGGCATGCAGCATTTGAACGGCATGTTCTGCTTCTTTGATCCTGGTGTGTTTGCTCGCCGGCAAAAGCACTTCGGCGCGATCGTTGAAGGACACAACCGAGAGAACATCGTCCTCCTTGAGCTGGTTGATTAATTCCACCGCGGTGGATTTAACCGTATCCATCAGGACGCCTTGCATCGAGGTCGAACTATCGACCAAGAGACAGACGTTGAGGGGGGTGATATTCGGTTTGGGCCTGGCTTCTTTTTGTGGTGAAATGTCGAGCAAGGCATAAACGATTTGCGGTTCGTTGCCGTGTTGCAGGGCACTGCGGCTGTATGTCACACTCAGGACGACAGGCTTTGGGGGTTCAACGGGCAGGTCGGCGTCGTATCGAGAACGTTTTTCTGGATCGGAGAGGACGTCGTAGGCTTCCTGAATGCCTAGAAATAACTCGGTTTCCCCTGGTTTGGTGTTTGAATCGGGGTGTAAACGGCGCGCTGCCTCACGGTATGCCCGGCGAATCTCTTCGTTGGAAGCATCTTTGGGTAAACTCAGGCGGCTGTAGAGATTCTCTTTTTCGCTCGGCATGTTGATACTACCCTGTCAGGCGAGCAAGGATAACCGAGATATTGTCTGGCCCGCCTGCCTGGTTGGCGGCATCTACCATCCCTTGGCAGGCAATGTGTAAATCGGTGCTTTGCCCAATCTGGTGGAAGAGTTCCTTTTCGGGTACAACACCCCATAACCCATCTGAGCACAGCAACAAGTAGCCATGTTTTGGCATGGGATAGGTGTTGACATCGGGTTCGAACGGTTCTCCTTGGCCCAGGGCGCGATAGAGGACGTTTCGCTGTGGGTGTTGTGCGGCTTCTTCGGGGGTTAACTGCCCCAATTCTTCCAGGCGTTTTACCAGAGAGTGGTCACGCGTCAAAACCTGCAACTGCCCATTATCCTGAAAGAGATAGGCGCGGCTGTCGCCGACATGCGTGATGGTCATCTGATCGCCAACAATCAACGCCGCCGTTAAGGTTGTGCCGCCCCCGGGGGCATGCTTGATGATCGCACGATGCGCCTCGGCAACGCCGTTTTGCATCACTTCTTGTAAGGACTCTTCTGGAGGCTCCGGTACGGGGGCGTATAGTGGTACGTACAGCTTGCGAATGACATAGTTGGACAACGCACGAATGGCAATCCCGCTGGCAATTTCGCCATGTTGGTGCCCGCCCATACCATCGGCGACGATAAACAGCCCGAACGGCTTGGGTTCGTTTTCGCTGACCGCTGTGCTGCAGAACGTAAAAACAGCATCTTCGTTGTGATCGCGCTGTCGTCCGATGGACTGTCCCCATCCGGCAACAATTTGATGGGATGTGGTTGGCCAGGATTCGGGAAGCGTTCTGCTCTCTCCAAGCTCCGTAATGGGCAACGTAACGGGTTCCGTTACTTTAGGGGTAACGTGATGAACTGCCTCCGTTTGTGGCGTATCCTTGCCAAACACTTTCTTGAAAAAGTCTAACACAAGAACCTCCCGCTATTCTTCGATGGCACGCGACCTGTTTTGTCGTCAGGTCTTGAGTGCATAGATACGATGATCGGTTGAACCAATGTAAATGGCCCCTTTGCCGGCCGCGGGAGTGCCTGTAATCGGTTTTCCCGTGTCGAACTTCCAGCGCAAGCGGCCTGAGCGGTGCTCGAGGCAATATAGATTGCCATCGACAGACCCACAGTAGATGGCATCCTGATACAGAATCGGCGATCCGGTTACCTGATGTTCGGTCTGAAACCGCCAGACTTCTTTGGAAGAATGCGAATCCAGGCAATAAATTACGCCATCGATGGCGCCAGTAAACACGTATTTATCACTGGCACACGGTGAGGAGATCGACCCTCTTCCCATGCGATAGCGCCAAATTGCAAAACCAGATTTTGCATCCAACGCATAAAACGTCGAATCGAGGGACGTAAAGAATATCATCCCTTCCGAGAGCGTTGCCGAAGATGTAATGGCGCGCTTGGCTTTGAAGCGCCACTTGATAGCGCCGCCGAAGTCCACGCAGTAAAACTCACCCATCTCGCTGCCAAAATAGATCAAATCATTGCTGACGATGGGGGTGGAGCGGATAGGTGCACCCGCATCGAATTTCCAGGAGCGCCTGCCGCGCATCAGGTTGATGGCGTGCAGGCTACCATCATCCGAGCCGACAAAGATATGGCCTTCGGCCAGCGCCGGCGACGAACGAATGGGTGCACCGGCCTGGTACGTCCACAGCATTTTTCCGGAGCGCGCCGAGATCACATGTAGGGAACTATCCTCGGAACCAAAAATAAGGCTTCCTTCGTAAAAGGCTGGCTTGCTCACAATCCCACCGTCCGTTGGGTACTTCCAGATAAACTCCCCGTTGGTGGCATGGATGGCATACAGGTTGTTGTCGTACGAACCCGTGTAAACGACGTCTTCTATGGCGACAGGCGTGCCGCGAACTTCATCCTCACACTCAAAGCTCCACAAGCACTTTGCGCTTTCGTTGCTTGCAATATCTCCGCTGCTGGACTTCACGCCTGCCTCGCCGGCTCTGTTGACCGCGTGAGATAACGGGACATTGAGCAGTCCGGTTTTGCGCGCCACGTTCAACATGGCTTGCTTCATGTCTTCGGCACTGGCGAAGCGATTCTCAGGATTGTACTGTAGCGCAGTGTTGACAACCGTCTCCATCTCAACCGAAACGCTGGGATTGATTTGACGGAGCGGGCGCTCACCGAAGGAGAAAGGCGGCTCCAGGCGCGGATCGCGGCGTGTGAGCAAGTGGTGAAGGGTGGCCCCCAACGCATAGATGTCTGCCAGTGGGGTGGCCTCGCCTTTATACTGTTCGGGTGGCGAATAACCTTCTGTGCCGATCATGGTGCCCTTTTGCCCTGATTCGAAAGGTTTGGCGATACCAAAATCAACCAGGACAATATGCCCATGTTGGTTGATCATGACATTCGACGGCTTCATGTCTCGGAAGACGATGGTGTCGGGTGTATGGGTGTGCAGGTAGTTGAGCACATCGCAAAGTTCGATGGCCCAGCCGATTACCTGGTTTTCGGGAAAGAACCCTTGGGTTTCATTGAGCAGGGCTTCCAGGTCTTTCCCATCGACAAACTCAAGGATAAGGTAAGAGCGTTCGTTGTGGGTGAAATAGTCGTAAATACGCGGAATGGAAGCGTGATCGAGCGTGGCCAGGATATTGGCTTCCCGTTCGAAATTGCGCACAATCGTCTCGCGTACGATCGGATCGCGCGCCTGGTTAATCATTTCCTTTACGGCAACTTTCTTGACAACATTGGGAAAATGTAAATCTCGCGCGCGGTAA
This sequence comes from Chloroflexota bacterium, assembly GCA_049325275.1. Lineage (GTDB taxonomy): Bacteria > Chloroflexota > Anaerolineae > Anaerolineales > UBA4823 > CAIQJJ01. The sequence goes on along the minus strand of JBMOLU010000084.1, from coordinate 80,394 downwards.
ACCGCCCCCATCCCACCAATACCAACCGCACTTTGGATCAGGTAACGGTTTACAAGTGTAGTTCCAGCCTGAAGTTGTTGATCGATACCAATACCAGGGGCCGGTTCCAAATTCTGGGTAATCCGTTGGGTTTCCAGAGCTTCCTCCACACAAAAAGTAGTTTAAAAAGACAGAATTCTGCCCAGGAATCGAATTCTCTAATTATAGCATAGCTGGTTTCCGCTGCGAAAGGCGCGCCCGGTATCGTTACAGGGGCGGAAGGAATGAAAGGTTTTTTACCCATGTAACCGCTTACATTGGGGACTTGCAAAAATACCAATTTATCGCTATACTCTTTTCATGCAATTTTTGCTGGGTGGTAAAGTTTTTTTGCTGGAATTTCTACATGTAGAAGGAGGTGGTTTTGGCTTGCCACATTTCATAGGGCATCACCATGTGAGAAGTTGTGATTCCCTGGTGCGATAGGCAGCAAGCTGCAGTACGATTTTCTCTTATCCCCCACGTTTTTTTAATTCCAAATAACAAGTTGATGCAAGACAAAGGAGTAAGAAATGAAACGTAATCTCTATCGTGTGATGTCGTTGGCGATCGTTTTTGTGATGCTCTTTGGCCTGGTTGGCTGTAACGGCGGCGGTGGCAAGACCAAGATTGGCATCTCGATGTCTGACTTCGCAACGGAACGCTGGAAGCCAGAAGCAGAGTTGATGAAGAAACTTCTCGAGGAGAAAGGCTACGAAGTTATCATTCAGGAAGCCAACCACGACGTCAAGCTTCAAAACGATCAGATCGACAACATGGTTTCCCAAGGCGTTAAGGGCCTGATCATTGTTGCCGAAGATGGCGATGCCGCTGCAACCGCAGTAGACAAGGCTGCCGCAGCGGGTGTGAAAGTGATCGCTTACGATCGCCTGATCAAGACCGATAAGATTGCTGCTTACCTCTCTTTCGACAACGTCGAAGTGGGCCGCCAACAGGCCGATGGCGTCATGAAAGCTGTCGGTATCGATACCTGGGATGTGGCCGCCAATGGCAAGTTGCGTTTGGTCAAGTTGGGCGGCTCACCAACAGACAACAACGCCATCTTGTTCCGCAAGGGCCAGGATGAGGTTCTGGCGAAGTACGCCGACAAAATCGAAGTTGTTTCTGATCAGTGGGTGGATAACTGGGATGCGGCCAACGCGCTTAAGATCATGGAAAATGCACTGACGGCGGCCGGTAACGATGTCGATGCCGTTGTTGCGTCGAATGACGGCACCGCTTTGGGCGCTCTACAGGCCATGAAGGCGCAGGGCCTGGCAGGCAAAGTGCCCATCTCGGGCCAGGATGCGACTGCCGATGGTTGCAACAGTATTGTGAAGGGCGAGTTGACCGTTACTATCTTCAAAGATATCCGCAATCTGGCCCCCATTGCGACGGACCTGATGGACAAGCTGCTCAAAGGTGAAACGGTTCCCGAACTGAAGAGCTTTACCGTTGCCGAACTGACCAACGATGAGTCGAAAACCGGCAACGTCCAGGCTTATTTCCTCCAGGTCGTCCAGATTACCAAGGATAATGTCTTCGATCAGATCGTCAAGAGCGAGTTCCAGTCTTACGATGATGTCTATCGCGACATTCCCGAGAGCGATCGCCCGGCGAAGCCCTGAACCATGCTTGAAATGCCTAAGATGATGTAGTTTTGAGGGGCTTCCACGCGTTTTTTCCTGTGGAAGCCCCGCTGCTGCGCTGAGGAGCACGGAATGAGTGATGAGATTATTCTGGACGTGAAAAATGTTACCAAGAGGTTTCCGGGCGTTACGGCTTTGAAGGATGTTTCCTTTCAGGTCAGGCGGGGCGAAATCCATGGTCTGTGTGGTGAAAACGGCGCCGGAAAGTCCACGCTGATGAAAATCTTGTCGGGTGTGTATCCGTGGGGCACCTATGAAGGGGAAATTGCATACGATGGGCAAGAATTGAAGTTAGAGAGCAGTTCCATTCATAAAGCAATTGAAGAAGGGATTGGAATTGTGTATCAGGAGCTTACGCTGGTCCCCACGATGACGGTCGGGGAAAATATTTATTTGGGAAAAGAACCCACGGAAAATGGTTCCATCAACTGGAATAAGTTGTATGCAGACACACAAGAAATTTTGACGCGCTATCGCTTGGATGTAAAACCCCAGGCCATCGTCAGGCATCTCGGTGTGGGGAAGATGCAGATGACGGAGATCGCCAAAGCGCTTTCAGAAAACCCGAAAATTTTGATTCTCGATGAGCCGACCAGTGCACTTTCGGAGGCTGAAATCGATCAGTTGATGGAAATTTTGCGTACGCTCAAAGAATTTGGTGTTACCTGCATTTATATCACGCATAAACTGGACGAGTTCTTCCGCATTACCGATTCGATTACTGTTTTACGCGATGGCAAGGTCATCACCACACAGCCAACCAGCCAACTCGATAAAGAACAGTTGGTCAAGTATATGGTGGGGCGTGAGATGAAGGAGCGTTTCCCTGAAGGGAATCGTCAACCGGGTGATATTATCTTGGAGGTCAACGATCTGCACGCAACCGATCCGGAAGATGCGAGTTATGAAGTGCTCAAGGGCGTAAGCTTCAATCTCCGTAAAGGCGAGATCTTAGGGATTGCAGGACTGATGGGGTCCGGGCGCACGGAACTGGTTACCACGCTCTTCGGCGAGTATGGGCATGTTACGGCCGGCTCGGTTGTCTTGGAAGGCAAGGCCATCCACCCACACAGCTCTCGTGAAGCGGTTGACCTGGGTATTAGTCTGGTGCCGGAAGATCGCAAACGGCATGGCCTGGTGCTCATCCAAACGATTTTACGGAATATCTCTTTGCCAAACTTAAGCCAGTTTGCCCGGCACGTACGCATTAATGATTTTGCCGAGTTGAATGCCAGCCGCCAGTTTGCCAAGAGCCTGGCCATCAAGACACCCAGTTTGCAAGTGGCTTGCGAGACGCTTTCTGGTGGCAACCAGCAGAAAGTGGTGATTTCGAAGTGGTTAATGTCGAAGCCAAAAATTCTCATCATGGATGATCCAACGCGCGGGATTGACGTGGGTGCGAAATTTGAAATCTACCGGTTGATGAATGACCTGGCCGGACAAGGCATCGGCATTATCATGATATCCAGCGAGTTGGAAGAGGTTTTGGGCATGAGCGACCGGGTCATGGTTATGTGTGAAGGGCAGTCGACCATGACGCTCGATACACAAGAAGCAACGCAAGAAAAGATCATGTCACTGGCTTCAGGATTGGGCCTGCCTGCCTGAGTTTGTCTTATCCGATAAAACTTTGCGAGGTGTTTTCTTCTATGAACGTTTCATCGTCTGAAAAAGTACCGTCGGGGGTTGCCAGCCAAATTCGGGCAAACCTTCAAACCTATGCCATTATTCTGGCTTTGATCGTGATCTGGATCATTTTCTCTTTCACGACAAACGGCCTCTATCTGATGCCACAGAACTTTTCCAATCTCTTCCGCCAGATGACGGTAACGTCGTTTCTATCTGTTGGGATGGTTTTGGTCATTGTATCGGGCAATATCGACCTGTCAGTGGGCAAGCTGGCCGGGTTCGTTTCGGTGGTGGTGGCTTTTTTCCAGGCTGAAGTCTGGTATCGGTGGCTCCCCGATCAACCTTTGTTGACGACGGCGCTGTCCGTGCTCGTCGGCCTGGGAGTGGGCACCCTGGTTGGGGTCATTAATGGCTATATTATTGCCTATTTGAACATCCCCTCCTTTATCGTCACCCTGGGTGGTATGTGGGTCTTCAATGGGCTGATCCTGGTCGTAACGGAAGGCAAGACGATCCCGGCAAACCAACCTATGTTTTCGGTGATTGCCCAGGGCTACTTGCCACCACTTGCCGGTTGGGTGGTCGTTGGAATCATTGTGGCGATTTTGTTCTATAACATGGTCCATGGCCGCCAGAAGAAGGTCCGCTATGGTTTCGAACTGCCCCCCTTGATGCAGGATATTTTGAAAACGGTCTTCTTTTCCTTGGTGCTGGTGATCTACCTGGTCGTTGTCAACCAGTATAACGGTGTACAAATCCCTGTTCTCTTGTTGGCCGTCGTAGCCGTGATTGTGTCTTATGTGTGTACGAACGTTCCGTTTGGGCGTTATGTGTATGCCATTGGCGGCAACCGAGAAGCGGCCCGGCTTTCGGGTGTCAATATCCGTAAGAATGTGTTCATGACCTTTGTGTTGATGGGATTCTTGTGCGGTATTTCGGGTGTTGTGCTGGCTTCATATGTCGGTTATGGCACCATTGCGGCCGGTAACGGTTACGAGCTTGATGCAATCGCCAGTTGTATTTTGGGCGGCACATCGACGTTGGGGGGCGTTGGTACGGTTTTTGGCGCAATGATCGGCTCTCTGATCATGGCCAGCTTGACCAACGGTTTGCAAATGATGAACGTGGTGGCTGCCTGGCAGTACGTTCTCAAGGGGATGGTTTTGGTTCTAGCCGTTTATACAGACGTGAAACTAAAGCAACGCGGCTAAGCAGCCAAAAGGTTTCACCGGCTCAGCCCGCTTGAGAAACTCGCCGTTTATGACCAGAGTGGTTGTCAGGCGGTTTTCTCGGCGGGTTTTTTGCTTTGGTCCGGCATGCCTTCCGGGCAACTTTCCGGCTGGATTTACGTAAGTGCTAACAACGAAAGTTTCCAACACTTTCAGGGTCTCACCACAAACGCTGCCAAGTTCGCAGAAAAGTGCAGGGTTAGGGACGTGCCGCTTTATGCGGGTTAGGAGATACGTATGTCTTGTTTGGGAAATATTATCTGGTTGATTTTCGGGGGCTTCATATCCGGCATGGGATATATTGTCGGCGGGCTGTTGACCTGCATCACAATCGTGGGCATTCCCTTTGGCGTTCAGGCCATCAAGCTTGGTCTCGCGACGATGGCGCCCTTTGGAATGGAAATCCACACCACAGCAGATTCCGGCGGATTCTGGCAAACCGTCTTCAACGTGATCTGGGCCGTTCTATTTGGCTGGGAAATTGCCGTGGCGCATTTGACGTCTGCCTTGATCCTGGCAATCACAATTGTAGGTTTGCCCTTTGCCGCGCAGCATTTGAAGTTGGCCCCCCTGGCCCTGTTTCCCTTTGGCAAAGAGCTTCGCTGAGCCGCAGATTGTTTGTGATGGAGGCGGCGAACTCAACGCGCAACGTGAGCGCTGTGTAATTTCCTGCTACTGCTCGCGTTTGAGCAGCTTACGGGCCAATTCGTAGAGCGCTTCCCCGGCATCCCCTTGGGGTGTGGCTATCTCCAGCGCTTGCAGCGCTTCTTGAGTCAGGCGATCGGCTTCGGCCTGTGCGTATGCCCTGGCCCCTTCGGTTTCAAGCTGCCTGGCAAGGGCAGGGACTTCGTCCGGCGCGATCGGGCCGGACGCCCAGCGTTGGGCAAACGCTCCGGCGCAGTGGAGTCCATACAGCACGGGCAGGCTCTTTTTCCCTTCGACCAAATCACTGTCGGTAGATTTTCCGGTAGCTTGTGCGTCTCCCCAAATTCCCAACAGATCGTCTTGTACCTGAAAAGCCAGCCCGAGCAGCCGCCCAAACTCGCGGTAACTTGTTCGCCTGCAAGAATCGGCGATCAGGGCGCCCAACTCGGTACAGCAGGCCAATAAGGCGGCCGTTTTACCGGCCACCATGGGCCAGTAGTCAGAGGGTTGCAGTTCGCTGCGGGTGGCATACTCGATATCGAGGTACTGGCCTTGGGTCAAATGCAGGCACGTTTGTTGGACGACGCGAACGGCCTCCAGGGTAACGTCTGGCGTGGTGGTTTCTGCCAGGCGCAGCGTTGCCAGATGAGCGATCGTAAACAATGTGTCGCCTGTGTTGATCGCCTGGGCAATATTCCACTTTTTCCACAGGGTGGGGCGCCCGCGGCGCAGCGGGGAATTGTCTTCTATATCATCGTGAATTAAAGAAAAATTGTGAATCAACTCGACCGTTGCCGCAGCAGGCAAGGCCTTTTGCCAGCCCGTTTGCTGCAGGAATGGCGTGTCGTTGCTGGCTGCTGCGCACAAGATGACCAGGAGGGGCCGGACACGCTTTCCTTGGGCCTTTGGCCCGGCCGCTTCGCCTTCCCAGCCCATATGGTAGGCCAGCATGTGGCAAAGGCCTTCCAAACCGGGGCCTTGGCTCACTTCGATGGCACGGCGAAGTTCATCTTCAATCGCGGGAACGATAATGGGTGTAAGCCTGGAAAGTGTCATGAATTTTCTATCACTTGGAAGAGTTTAGGGGTGAACGGTGAACCAGCTTCTCATGCCGCAGCGCTTCCAGGTCGGCTGCGCCGCAGGCGAACATGCAAACCCGGATTTCTCGGCGGACCTCGTGAATGGCTTGTAAGACGGCATCGGTGGATAACGTCGCCGCTTTAAGAAACGGCCCGGCCATGCCTCCCAGCGTTGCGCCCAGCGCAATGCACTTCGCAATTTCGACGCCTGTCCGTATGCCGCCAGAAGCCAGCACGAGCAGGCCGGGCGCTGCACGACGTACGTTTTGGATGGCAGCGGCGGTTGGAATGCCCCAGTCGAGAAAGGCGGCTGCCAGGCGGCGCTGGCTGTCATTTTGGGCGCGGTACATTTCTACCTGGCTCCAGGATGTGCCCCCGGCACCGGCCACATCGATGGCCCTTACCCCGGCCTCGGCCAGCAAGTGCGCATCGGCTTCTGAGAACCCCCAGCCGACTTCTTTGACAATGACGGGGACAGGCAAGGTGCTGCAAACCTTCTCGATCTTTTTGAGCAGGCCGGCAAAACGCGTGTCGCCTTCAGGTTGGACCGCTTCTTGCAGGGCATTCAGGTGCAAAATCAGTGCGTCTGCTTCGATCATATCGACGGCGCGCTGGCACTCTTCGATACCGTAGCGGTAGTTGAGTTGGATGGCACCCAGGTTGGCGAATAGCAAGGCGTGAGGGGCAAACTGGCGTACCTGGAAGGTGGATGCCAATTCAGGCGCTTCGATTGCCGCTCGTTGCGACCCGACGCCCATGGCAATGCAGCTTTCTTCGGCCGCGATGGCCAATGTACGATTGATGTTCGCCGCTTCGTGGGTACCTCCGGTCATGGACGAGATCAAAATGGGTGCGTGAACATCTTTGCCGAACAGGGTCTGGCCAAGGCGGATGTCTTCCAGGTTAATTTCCGGGAGCGCCTGGTGAACGAAGCGATAATCTTCCAGCTCGGTTGTCAACCCGGAGTTTACGTTCTCTTGTAAATTGATGCGGATGTGATCGGATTTGCGTGAAGTTGTCAGTGAATTGTCAGGCATTGCGTAACTTCAGGAACGAAAGGGGGTTGTACTGGCTGAGTTTGTGACATCGTTCCGGTATCTTACCAGTCCCATTAAGGACTGTCAATCAATCGGTTTGGGCTTGACAGTGTCATAACCAGGGTTACAATTGGCCCTGTTGGGACGCCAGCGCTCCATCACTGGTTTACACCCACGGGTATACTCTATATTCCTGCGAGGAGGATTTTTTGCAATGGCTGAAGCTACGTTCGAAAAGGTTAAGGAAATCGTTGTGGATCTGCTCGGTGTTTCCGAAGACAAAGTCACCATGGATGCTCGTTTCCGTGAGGACCTGGAAGCCGATTCACTCGATTTGGTTGAGTTGATCATGGCCTTCGAAGATAAGTTCGGTGGTGAAATCTCCGACGAAGATGCCCAGAAGATCACAACCGTGGGTGAAGCAGTCAACTACCTTGAATCACACGGCGCATAGCAGACGCTTCTTGAAGGTCTAGGAGATGCGGACGGATGCCAACCGGGATGCCTGGTAGCAGAAGTCCGCATTTCACTTCCTACCCCGCATAAAGCGCCACGGCCCTGACCTCACTTTTCACTTTATGCTTTTTCTGCACAAAGTATATGGGTTGGGCCCTAACCCGCAGAAAGTTGAAAACGAGAAGGCCTCTTCTACAAGAAAGGAACGGAAAATGGACGAGCTTGTAAAACTGGTTGTGCAAAAAACGGGCATCTCTGAAGCGCAGGCCAAGACCGCCGTAGAGACTGTCGTCGCCTTCCTCAAGCAAAAGCTTCCACCCCCGCTCGCCTCACAGGTAGACACCGTGCTTGCCGGTGGGATGCCCGATGTTTCAGCGCTGGGGGGCCTGTTCAAACGATAGACTCGGTTACACCGGCTGGACCATTTCCCACAAATGCGGCATCTGTGTGGCGATGACCTGCGGATCACAGTTTTCGGCAAAGAATTTTCCTATGCCGCCGTATTCAAAGGCTAACAGCCAGGGTTTGGCCCATTCGTTTTCACGGATGCGTTCCAGCACCCAGGCTAACCACTGCCAGTCGTTCGCCAGCGCCGCAAGGTGATCTTGCGGGCGGTTGGCAATCTCATGGATGCCGGTGAAGTGCAGCTCTCGCAAGCGCGCCGTCGGCAGTTGCTGCATGTAGCTTTGTGCAGCCATCCCCAGATAGCGTGCGGCGATACGCGCGTGAGGAATGTCCAAAAGCAGGCCGCAGCCGGTTTCTTCGACAACACGGCAGATGATTTCTGGCTGCATGCCGGGGCGTACGAATTTCTCTTGGGGGCCGTAGTAGGTGATGTTTTCTGCGATTACATTTTTCGCGCCAAAGCGTTCGGTGACGGCATATACGTCCGAAAGCAGCGCATCCAGGACGCGGCAGACGTCGGCCGGATCACACGTGTCGGCTGACATGCCGGGGAAATCGCTGGTCAGCGGCGCCAGGTGCAAATTGACGTAGGGCGTGCCCGTCTGTTCACGGAAGTCCTCGATGGCTGCCCATTCCGTTTCGTGCAGCCGGCCTGAGCCGGCGCGCAGCTCGAAGTGAACGGCAACCGGCGCAATGGTACGTGCCTCGGCGATCATGCCGGGCCAGGGTGGGCACTTGAAGAAGTCCAGCCGGATCCGACCGGCTTGATAGAGCGATGATGCAGGGGGAGAGTAGTTGATGGCAAGTTTCATGAAGAGGGTCGGTTGGCGGATGTGCCTTGGGGCGCAGCGGCAAGAGGATGCTTTACCCGCGGCTAAGGACAGCCGTTAGCCTGATGTTCTTCGAAGGTGGTTGCAAAGTTGTGGCGGCCCGAGCCGTCACAGGCGGCGCGAAAGTAATAGTAGGGTGTTTGCGCCGGGTTTGCTACCGCCTGCAGGGCTTCGATGCCCGGATTGCTGATCGGCCCAGGCGGCAGGCCGGGATTGCGATAGGTGTTATAAGGGGAGACAACCTCCAGCTCGGCCAAGGAAAGCGGGTTGGTCCACCAGGCGCTTTGTACGGCGTTGTAGCCCAGGGCATATTGGACGGTGGGGTCGCTTGCCAGAGGCATCCCTAAGGCAAGCCGGTTGTAGAACACCGAGGCGATCGCTGGCATTTCATCGTTTTGTATGGCCTCGCGTTGGACGATGGATGCCAGAATCACCCCTTCATGCAGGTTCAATCCCTGCGCATGGATGCCCTGGCGCAAACCGTTGCTGAGATTGGCTTCGAAGGCATCCAGAAGCCCTGCCAGCACATCGCCTGCCGTAGCCTGGCGGGGGAACTCGTACAAGCCGGGATACAGGTAGCCTTCCGCCGTCTTGGCAGACGGCTTGCCGTCAGAAAATATGTCGCCGTTTGGTTTTTCCTGGACCACAGCCATAAATGCTTCTGGGGAGATCGCCAGCCCCGAAAAGGGCAAGCTGGCAGCAACTTCCTCGGCGCGCCAACCGGCGAGCACGCTGACGGTAAGCGTTTTGGGGCTTGCATCTTGCATGGCTTGGGCTATCTCGACGGCCGTCATGGCAGGGGCCAGGCGATAACTCCCTGCCTGCATGGATGTATCCAGCCCGGCATAGAGCAGATAGGCCACAAAGGCATCGGCGTTTGCAATCAGCCCTTGCTGCCGTAACCGTACTGCGATCTCACCCACCGGCTCACCGAGCGCCACGGAAAAATCTTGTTCTGTCCCGGCCGGGTCGAGTGCTTCGACGAGCAAAGCGCGTTGCGGCCACAGTTGAAAGACAAGCAGCCAGTGCTGGGCCGCCGTTATCCTTGGAGAGGCCGGGCCAAAGGCGGTTTCCACTTGCGCCAGGATACCCGACAAGACCGCAATTGCAACCACCGCCAGCAGCGCAAACAACACGCTTGCTGCCAGCAGGCAGCCAAAAGATGGGGGTGACGAAGAACGCTTGGGGGGCATTGGGGCGAATTTGAAGTGAGGGAGCCTGCCGGCCGTTACGCTTTCCGGCCGAAGTCCAGGTAGGTTTGCAGAATGTAAGTTGCCGCAATGTCGTCCAGGTGCCCATGGCTCCGGCGGCGTTTGCGTGCGGGAATGCCCATGGCAATACTGGCTGCGCGTGCCGCCTGGGTACTGCCGCTTTCATCCCACAACTCGACCGGGATATTCGCCTGGCTGCCGATGGCCTCGGCCAGGCGGGCAGCGTGACGGCTTTGTGGCGTCGCCCCACCTTCATTGCTGTAGACGGCGCCGATAATGATACGCTCGGCTTCCCACTCGGCGGCTATGCTGGCGATACTGGCGGCGTCGATGGCGCGTGAGGTGTGTTGAATCACGGTTAGTGGATTGGCGATCGTGCCCGTTGGGTCGCTGATCGCCAGTCCGATACGTTTTTCTCCAGGGTCGACGGCCAGAATGCGCACTATAACCCTCCATTGACTTGAATTCGCAGTGGGATGAAGGGCCACCACGTAGGGGAAATATCGATCGCCGGTGGGCCGTCCAATGGCAGCGTAACGAGCGCCTGTGCAGCTTTTGACGGCGTTTGCCAGCGAGTGAGCACTTCGGCTTCGGCATATGAAACGCGCGCCTGGAGTTCACGCCGGGCCTCGATTTGCCACCGGGCAGACTGATGATCGGTTTTCAAGACCGGATTCGTGAGCGCTTCGATCACCAGGCTGCCTGGGATTGGCGTATACCCGGCAGGCAGGTTGGCATCCAGGACAGCGGTTACCCACTGCTCCACTTCACTGCCAGAAACGGCCCACCCGGCGAACTGCAAACGCAGGGTCAGGGCGAGTTGGTCAGCGGCTTGCGCCTGCGCCGGCTGATAAACCTCTTCAATCGTTTCGGTTAATACCGCACTCGAAATCAACTGATCGCCCGGTAGCAGACTCTCTGCCAATACAGCCGTTGCCGAGCTTTGAAGCTGTGCCAGCAACTGGCCGTACACGCCAGTATAGTCCCGGGCAGAAGGGGCCGGCACGAAAATGTCCTTGCCGCCGTGAGTTGCTTCCGGGTTTATAACTGCCAGGGTAAAGCTGTGCGGGCCTTCCAGCGTGACAATGCTGTTTGCCGGCACGTTGCCTGCTGCGCCGGGCGTCAGCGCGTCTACGGCGAGCGTAACCGTCGTCCCCGGCCCGGCAGCGAGTTTGCCTTCCTGGCGGGTAGCAAAGCGGATTGCAGGTTCTGCTCCGGTACTGACCACGCTGCCTGCCGGAATGGCGAGGGCTGTCGCTCCGAGGTTCGTAAACTGCACGTTTCCGCTGGCAAAACCGGCCGGGACGGTGATGGTGCCGGTCGTTGTAATGGTTGCAAACCCATCGACGATGACATTGACCGGCCGGGCGGGCAGGGCGCCTGCCAGTGTAACCATCCCGGCAGATGGGTCGGCTGAGACTTCCAGAACCATGGCCTGGATACGCCTCTCCGGGGTGAGCGTAATATGCGCTTCTGGCAGCAAAAACAAGGCAAGCGACAGGACAGACAGGATGGCCAGCGTAAACAACAGCGCCCGTACAAGTGGATGCAGCGTCCACTGCGGCGGCTGGGGCAGCCGTTGGCGGCGCATGGCCTCCAGATCGGGGCGTGGATCTTGACGCACCGGACGCGCCTTGGGCTTGCGCCGGCGCGCCCAGCGTTCGTTTTGCGCCTGGCGCGTGTTGTCGAAAACCGGGATGCCCAGTTCTTCAGCGCTTTGGCGTATTTCTGGATCTTTCGCCACCAACCCCAACTGTAAACCCAGTGAACTGCACGTATGGAGCAGCAAGACAAGATCGAGATGGCGTTCGAGCGCACGTGCTCGTTTTGGCCATACCATCAGCACTCTTCCCCCTTTCACCCAATTCAGCCGATCGCGTACGGAGAGAAAATCGTCGTGCGTTTCGAGCTGCAAAATGCGGGTTTTCACGCTTCGTGTTCCTCCGCGGCGTGATAGAAAAGATAAGCCACGGCTGCGCCAATGCCCACCAGGAGCAAACCTCCCGCGGAAAGCGAGACGCCCAATGCCGGCGTGCGGATGGCAAAGCCGCCGTCAAAGGGCAGGGAGAAAGGCATTCCGGCCTGCTCTCCCAGCATGGCCAGGAGCGGCAAGCTATAGACGGCCGAAAGCAAGAAGCCGCCGACCGTTACGGCCAGTGCCACAAACATCATCGCTTCGCTCGCTCGTGCCGCTCCGCGGCTGTGTTGTTGGATGGCCACCTGTGCGACGATGCGTGCGGCCTGATCCCAAGAGAGACTTGTCCGCTCGCATACGGCCATAACGACGTCATTCCGTTTGCGGCGGTGGTTCAACCCTTCCAGGACAAACTCGACCAGGGCCGGGTCTTTCAAGGGATCTTGTGCTGTCCCCTTCGCACGAATGCTTGCCGGTTGCAAAGGAATATCAGCTTGAGCCATGGCCGCGGAGGGTTGTTGGTCTTCTAACCTGGCACGTTCGTTCTGCACGCGCTGCATCGCGTCGACTTCGAGGACGAACTGCCGGGCCATAGCCGGCGGAACGCCCGTGCGGGTAGCCACCTTCTCGGCGATAATTTCATACGGACGGCGCATTTCCAACTGCTGGAGCACATACTGGCGGTTTTCCTGCTGCCAGGAGGGGGAAACGGTTTGCGGGCGGAAAATGTCTGCCGGGCTGTTTTCTTGCAGCCAGGGCGGCAGCTTTGTTGTGCGAGAAACTTCGCATGTCTGTGGTGGTGGTTTTTCGGCCAGGAGTGTTGGCTGCGCCGGCGCGCCGGCCGAGCTTTGCAGTTCACGCAGCCACGGTGGGGTCGCTTCTTCTGCCTGCCTGGCTTTCGACTCGCGGTAAGCGGCTGCCGTTTGGGTGACAAACTTTCCAACCACGTCTTGCGGCGCGCGCAGTTGTTCGGCCAGCAGGCGGGTGATCTCGCTTTGAGCGTGATCTTGCTCAAGCATTTGGTGAATGTAATGGACGGCTTCCTGCTTGTTCACTTCAAGTTTTGTTCGACCCACTGGGCTACGCTGCCAAGGGCCTCGTCCAACTTCGAGGCGTCTTTGCCGCCTGCCTGCGCCAGGGTTGGTTTGCCGCCGCCGCCGCCGCCGAGTTGTCTGGCGACGAAACCGGCCAGGTCGCCGGCTTTGATGCCGCGCCCGAGCAAGTCTTCGGTGACGGCCGCAATGATGATCGGGCGATCTCCTTGGACGGTGCCCAGGACGGCCACGCCCTGTTGCGGGTAGCGGCTGCGGAACTGGTCCGCTAACTGGCGCAAGGTATCGGCGTCTGCCTCGCGTACCGTGGCGGTGAGAATGTGGATGCCTTTTACGTCAGACGTTTCGTTCAGGTGGGCGTTGAACTGTAGGCCGGCCATGTTCTGGCGTAAGAGTGCGATTTGCTTGTGCAGTTCGTTGACGGTTTCGTTCAACGCGGCGACACGCTCGACGGCCTGTTCGGGCGATGTGTTCAGTTCATCGGCCACCCGGTTGAGAATGCGGCGGCGTTCCTGCTGTTTTTGAAATGCGGCGCGTCCTGTAATCGCCTCGATGCGGCGGATGCCGGCCGCTGCGCTGCCTTCGCTGGCGATCAGAAAACTGCCGATCGCGCCCGTTTCTTCGACGTGTGTGCCGCCGCAGAGTTCGTTGGAGAAAGGTTCGCCCTCGCCCATGCGAATATTACGCACCACTTCGCCGTACTTTTCACCGAACAGGGCTACCGCACCGCCGTCCAGGGCTTCTTGCAGCGAGCGCTGCTGGATATCCAAGGTGTAGCTCTGGAGAATTCTGTCGTTGACGTACTGCTCGATGGCTTCGATTTGCACCCGCGTCAGGGCTTCGGGGTGGGTGAAGTCGAAGCGCAGGCGATCGGGTGCCACCAGCGAACCTGCCTGGCGGGCGTGTGGCCCCAGGACGTGATGCAGGGCGCTGTGCAGCAGGTGCGTGGCCGTGTGATTGCGCATGATGTCGACACGGCGCTGGGCGTCTACGGAGGCCGTGGCTTTGTCGCCGGCATACGCCTTTCCACCGGTCACTTCGCCCAGGTGGACGATTACACCGGCCGCCGGCTTGCGCATGGCGTCGACCCGGATTTGCCAGCCGTCGCCGCAGATTGTGCCCGTGTCGCTTACCTGGCCACCCGCTTCGATGTAGAAGCAGGTTTCGGGCAGCAGTACCTCGACGCTGTCTCCGGCGGCTGCGGATTCGACCGGGCGCCCGTCGATCACCAGCGCCAGGACTTCGCTTTTGAAGGAAAGCTGGCGCAGCTCGCGGTAGGGCGTGTAGATCACGCCTTCCGGGCCGAGCTTGCCCTGGTAGGTTAGCTCGTCGCGCAGGGCACGATAGGTTTCGACATCCTCACCGTCCATCTTGCCGATGGCTTTGCCTCCGCCGGATGCGACGCGGTGTTTCTCCATTTTTTGTTTGAAACCGGCTTCGTCCACTTCCAGGCCGCGTTCGCGGGCAATGTCGCGGGTGATTTCGAACGGCATGCCGAATGTGGTGTACAGGTCGGCGGCTTGTTCGCCGGAGAGAACCTTTTGGCCGTTGGCCTCGAATTGGTCCAAGAGCGTCGTCAGCTGGCTGGTGGCCCGGTCGAGCGTGCTTTGGAATTGTTCTTCCTCGCGGCTGATGGCCTGGAGAATGGCCGCGCGGTTTTTGCCTAACTCGGGGTAGAAAGCCTGGTAGTTTTCGATCACCTTTTCGGCCACGGGCGCCAGGAACGGTTCGTGCAGGCCGATCTTGCCGCCGAAGCGGTAGGCGCGGCGGATGATCATGCGGCAGATGTAGTTGCGCCCCACGTTCCCCGGAACCACGCCGTCGGCGATCAGGAAGGCCGCCGAACGGGCGTGATCGGCGATCACGCGGTAGGGGGTGAAGTTGGCTTCGCGTTCGGCGTCGCTCTGGCCGGTGAGTTCTTGCGTTTTGACGATCAGCGGCCAGAGCAGGTCGGTGCGGTAGTTCGAATCGACGCCCTGCAGCACGGCGACGATGCGCTCGAAACCCATGCCTGTATCCACGTGAGTAGCGGACAACGGCTCCAGGGTGTCGGCATCCAAACGGTTGTATTGAATGAAGACGTTGTTCCACAGCTCGAGATAGCGGTCGCAGTCGCCGTTGACGGTGCAGTTGTGCGGCATGCCTTTGAGATTGCAGAACGCCTCGCCGCGGTCGATGTGGATTTCCGAGCATGGACCGCACGGCCCGGTCTCGGCCATTTCCCAGAAGTTTTCCTTGCGCCCGAAGAACAGCACGTGGGCGGCGTCCATGCCGGGCTGGGTACGCCAGATGGCGGCGGCTTCCTCATCCGTGGGGATATTGCCTTTGTCGTCTTTGAAGCAGGTTGCGTAAAGCTTGTCTTTCGGCAATCCCCAGGCTTCGGTCAGCAGTTGCCAGGACCAGGCGATGGCTTCTTTCTTGTAATAGTCGCCAAAAGACCAGTTGCCCAGCATCTCGAAAAACGTGTGATGGGTGTCGTCGCGGCCGACTTCATCCAGGTCGTTGTGCTTCCCAGCCACGCGCAAGCACTTCTGCGAGTTGACGGCGCGGGTATAGGGGCGCTTATCGGTGCCGAGGAAGACGTCTTTGAACTGCACCATGCCGGCATTGGTGAAGAGCAGGGTTGCATCGCCACCGGGAACGAGGGATGCCGAGGGCACAAACGTGTGGCGTTGTTCGATGAAGAAATCGATAAAGTCCTGGCGAATCTGGTTGCCAGTGCGAAAGGGGATGGGCATGGCGGCTCCTGAAGAGAAGAAATGAGCATCAGCGCTCTTGCCGGCCTGTTGGAAGAACACCGACGCCGGATCGTTTACAACGGGGATGTGCAGTATGGGCAGCGTGTGGCTTCGATGTGAATGCTGGAATGGCAAAAAACACACGTTTTCGTCGTGGGCGCCGGTTCCGGGACAGGCCCTTTCAGGCTGTTGATCCACTTGACCAGTAGAAAGACGAAGAAGGCGATGATCAGGAAATCGACGATATTGAGCAGAAAAGCGCCATAGTTCCAGGTGATGGCGTCAGCGATATTTTTGGCTTCGGCAAGGGATGTGCCGGGTGGTACGTCGCCTGACAGCACCACGTATAAATCGGCAAAATTTCGGTTGCCTAGCAGCAGGCCAACCAGGGGCATGACAATGTCGTTGACGAACGATGTGACGATCTTGCCAAAAGCGGCGCCCATAATGACGCCAACGGCCAGGTCGACTACGTTGCCACGCATTGCAAACTCTTTGAATTCTTTGAAAAATCCCTTGAACATGAAGGCCTCCGTAAGGCTGTCGCACGTGTAGACTTGTGGTTAGCAGCCTGCCGGAGAAGACTTCGGAAGTCTTAACGTGGGATCTCTCCGACATCCTGCTAGTGCCCGTGACAGGGAATTATAAACGATTCAGAAGCGGTTCGCTGCCCTCGTTGCGAACCCGCTTAGCGATCAACCGTAGTATCGAATAATGCTCCAGACAGCTAGAACATCCAGCGCAAGAAACAGGAGAACGTAAAGGCTGTACAAGGCGATCTTCAAAGCTTTTCGTTGCAAGCCAAAAAGCTGGATAACTGTGTACCAACCAACGCAAAGGGCCAGTACGGTAGGGATGATTGCCGGATATGCGTACCGTGAGGCAGGAATGAAGATAACACCGAATAACGAACCGATGCCACGGAAAAAGGCGGCCCCCCAAACCAGGATCCCTGCCATTGCCAGGAAGGTGATTTCGCTCTTTGGCAGTGTGCTTCGACGGCGCCATGCCGCGAAAGCGGCGGCGGCGAATGCAAGCAGAGTCACAATGCCCAACGGGCGATACGGTTTACTCCCTGCAAGAAGAACGTTTCCCCAGCCGAATTTGGCCCAAAACGTGCGGAATAGGTTGTCGAACGTGGCGCGGTAGTACCACTCTGCGCCATTCCAGTCTCTCAACGATGCCAGTATGGTCGAAAGCGATGCCGGATAGATCTTGCTAAAGCGAGTGTCGATCGTCCGTCGCGCGCCCCACCAGGAACTTTCGGCAGAGCCATTGCGAATCAGATTGTTAAAAGAGCGCCCTCCCCAAAAACCATGCAGCCCATCTGGCTTATCGAACTGCGGGTCGCCATAGTTGCTGTATTCTCCATCTACAAGCAAAATACCATCAAAGTAGACCGTCAGCACCATGTCGCCGGATGGCTGCGTGGACGGCAAAATCACGCGGATGAACCAGGGATCGGCTTCGATTTCAGCCGTAAAGCTAAAGAATTGGGGCTGGGTGGTGACTTCGAAGGTTCTTTGTTGGAGTTGGTTTTTCGTTGCAATGCCCGGCGAAGTGACCGTGGCCGGTTGGTTTGCCCATATCCAGGCGCCTAACGTAACGGTTTTCCCTTTCAGTAAAGAAATTGATTCGCCAGGAAGCGGCTGAACGAGCTGCGATGTGCTTTTTTCTTCGCTTGGGCGCAGCTTGAAGGCATACTCGCCGTGGGGGGCCTTCGTTTTTACCCGACGGGTGTTATCGGCGAGCCTGAGATCGTACCAAAAGGCCGGTTCGCCGGGGTAGAGCGTCATCCCGGTGGATGTCAGCAGGCCAATCGCCAAGATTCCCCAGGCAACGCGCCGCTGTTTGCCGCGATTTAACAGTGAAACAACGATAGGAATTGGCGCCAGTAACGGTGCGAAAGCGACCGTCGTCTTCGTGAAGAAACACAACACGGCGAGGCTAAGGAGGGCGATGAAGCGCAGCCCATGGGCGCCTTTACGGATCGTGCGTATGCTCAACCACAGGAAAGCCGAAAAGAAAGCCGTCGCACCGACATCGTTGTTGACGGCCGTCATCATGTCTGTAAAACCGGGAATCATGACCATCGTTAACGGCAACAGCCAGCGTAAGGGGGCCCCAGAACCGGTTAGTTCGGCGATGATGGCGTAACCCAGCGCGATGGTCAGCAAGTAGAAGAGCAAAGACACCATACGCCCGAGATAGAGCTGGAAGGTAATATCGCTCGTCTGTACGAGCCGCAGCGGCAGCGCTACAAACCAATAGTAAGCATGCGGATCGGATGTCTGTGCGATGCCGATCCAGATCGGCTCGGTAACCGATAGTAAGTTGGGCCGGAAGCCTAAATCTTTGAAAAAGCCATGCTCGATCATTGAGGCAGCAACTTCGCGGCGCATGGCCTGGTCATAGTCCCCCGAATTCGGCAGCCCGGGCCGGTTTGCGATCAACCAGGCGTGTTCGAACTGTCCTGGTTCGTCGTAGTGCTGCCAGGGTGGAACGGTGAAAACGTAAATCAGCCCGTGAATCAACCCCAAAAGGAGCACCAGGCCCAATGCCCAGTGCTCCTTGAGAAAACCGTTTCGCGGGGCGTTTATCGTGCCGGTCCACCGCTGCTCCGGTTTTTCGGAACCTGGTGTTGGCTGAACCACGTTCACTCTAAGCCTTTTTGAACTTGCAGAGAGGTTCTATGAGAGACCATCGGACCGATCTTTAAAGCCCCACCCACGCTTCTTGTGCAGAAAAAACACGGCACACAAATGCGCAAATCAAGAATGGGTTTCGGGCCGTGCCGCTTGATGCGGGTCAGGGTGCAGCCTGCTTGGCTTGTTTTTCTTGTGAAGCGCCGAAAACATCTGCTGCCTGCCACCAGACGTTGGCAACGATGGCCATTGCTGCAATGAAAAACAGGGCTGCGCCGCCGATGAGGGTGTTTTGCAGCGTCCCGCGGGGTGCGGGTTCCACCGGGGTGATAGCCGGGTTCACCAGAACGACATAGTTGCTCTCTTTTGGCGCGTTCTTGATTTCTGCCTCTTTCGTTTGCAGGGCCTGGTAGGCCGTCCAGGCGATGTCGCGGGTATTTTTGAGTTCGGTATATTGAGCCAGTTCGCTTTCCAGGCCTGCTTTGACCTGGCGCAACTTTGTCAAGACTTCTTCGGTGACCGGAGACCTGCCGTTATCGAGCACCGCGCGCGACAGGTTGTCCAACGCGGCTTCGGCAAGCTCCTGTTCCGCTTTGGCCTGGGCGATGAGAACGTCTAAATCTGCCAGGTAGCTGGCGGATGTATCGCCAAGCGTCTCGAGGTTGGTGATCTCGATGGTGAACATTGGTTCGGTAAAAACTTGTTCTGAAAGGCTTGATGGATTCGCCCCAGCGACGCTGCTGCTTGTGTTGTTCTGGAAGTTCGTGGCCGGTTTGAGCGCCGTGGCGCGGGCATAGAAGATCGCCAGGGCATCTCCTAAATCGCCGGCGGTCGATTCGGTGCCCTTCTCTAGCTGCGCTTTCAATGCCTCGGCCTGGATTTCGAGGGCCAGCATATTGTTCTTGCGGGCCAGGTAGTAGCTGTACTGCAGCAAGTAATCGCTGGACTGCCCATTGTAAAGCACGTTCAACTCGTCCAGTTTCAACTGGAGCGCCTCGATTTGGCTGATTTGCAGGTAAGCTTCGAGGGCCGTTTGCGCTGCGATGTAATCTGCCTCCGCCGAGACACGTTGCGCCTCGATCAACGAAAGCGGTTGCTCTCCGCTGTACGCCGGGTTGACCGTGTCGATGATGGTTTGCGCCCAGGTATTGGCAACCGCTTGCGCGAGATCGGCATCTTCGGCAGAAACGGTCAGCAGCAGCGTGTCGCCCTTGGATTGAATCTCGAGGATGTTTTTGAGCTTGTCTAACGTCAGTTCGCCGTTTGCCGGCCACCGATCTCGCACGGCCTGCATGACTTGTTCGGCAACCGCATCGCTTTCTGCAATGGTCAGAATGGTGTCTGCCCGCGTGCGAATATCGCTCGCCTCGGTCGTGGTGGGAAATTGGGATGTCAGCGTCAGCCTGGAGGTTTGTTTGGTCAGCAAGATGACGGCGGTGGCTTCATATCTCTCGGGCCGAACTTTGCTGATGATCAGCCCTATCCCTGCGCCGAGGGCGCCGCAAAGCAAAATTACCCACCATTTGCGGATTAATGCTTGAAGGTAGGGTCTCAAATCGATCTCATCATCTTCATATACAGTCATTCATCAACTCCGTACGGCCAGAATAGCGGGGGTATTATACATGAACTTCATTTTTTGGGGCTATCCTTATTTCATCCAGGCGGCGAGTGTACCGCAAAACTGTCGGGCATCTCTCGCGTGCGGGCACATGGATTCACCTCTCCCGATGCTTTTCACCATGCCGATTTAATCCCGGCTCAAAGAGCCATGGCAATAAGTCCGGTAATACGCCGCTTCTTGAGACCAATTGGCTTCGGCTGCCTGGCGGGCCGCATCGCCGATGAGCATACTTTTATCCAGCGGGAGTGTGTTGTCCGTACTCCAGAAGCGTGGCAGGGTCATGAGCGGATCGCCAACTTCTCGTTCCGGTTCGCCCTGGGGAATCCAGTTGAACATCAGCGGACCCCGCGAGTAGGCGGTGAAAGCCAGTTGGAAGTTGGCTTCATGTGCAACGGCCACGGCAGGCGCAGTGAAATTTCCTCCAGGCCATATAAAGGCAATCGGTTTCTTGCCGAAGTGTTCTTCGATGATCGGAATCGATGCGAAAATCTCCTCGCGTACGATTTCCTCATCCATGCCTTCAATAATATAACGGTGAAGATAGCCATGCGACTGTACGTCCAGGTAGCCTGTGTCGTTCAGTTCTTCCATCCAGCGCCAGAGCCGTGGGCTGGTGGTACCAATGATCCATCCCAGCGTCACCGTCCAGTTATTTGCTTCTGCCATGGGGATAAAGTAATTCTCTACGGTCCCGGGGCGGCGGTCGTCCACGATCAAAATCATCGAGCGTGGTGGAATATAGCTGTTGTAGTGAAGGAAATTGCTTAATTGTTCTGTGGTGATTGTCTCGAACCCCATTTTTTTTGCATCGTGAACAAAGAAATTGAATTGTTCTTCTGTGACCGATATGCTATCGTCTTCTTGAATCGCTTTTCCGGCGGCGCGGATGCCGTGAAACATAATCGGCACGACCACCGTACCGGGCGCCGCCTTGCCGGGTGACCAGCGCAGGCGCAGGTACTCGCAAGGATCGTTGAGATACGTTTCTGGGGCCACGCCAGCGTGTAACTTCTCATGAGTAAACACGGCCAGGGGAGGCGGGGGCATGGTAGGGGTTGGGCTTGAAGTCTGCGTGGCCGTCGGGGCAGGCCGAAGCGTGGCCGAAGCCGTGCGTGTGGCGGACGGCTTCACTGCCGTTGGTGATCGTTCCGGCATGGCGCTGGGGCTGGATTGTGCCGGGAAGGGCAGCGTTGGCGTGCTGGTTCTTTGAACCGGTGTGCAGCCGTTCATGAACCCGACGCATACGGCCAGTATAAAAACAACTCGGACGAGGTTTTGCCTGGCCCGAATTGTGAAGGCGTTTTTTGCGGTGTGGGAGAGGAGAACGGTCAAAGGTATCTTTTTGCGCTTCATTGGGCTTTATGGGCTGTTCAGTGCCTGCCGCATGACCACCAGCACCGCTTCACGAATCGGTAACAAAACCTGCGCACCTGACGAATTTACCCAGGGGACAATCTGTTCGTAGCCGACACTGTAGCGATGGATGCGGGTTGTGTCGAGCAACTGCGTGGCCAACGGGAGCAAAGGCGCGGCGTCTTCGAAACGCAGGTTAGTGGTTACGTTATTGACGTAAATATTATAAAGCTCAGGGGCGCGTTTGACCGCTTCGAGGCTCATCAACTTTTGGAAGATAGCAATTAGCACTTCCTGTTGCCGGCGGCCGCGATCGATGTCGTTACTGGTGTAACGGGAACGGACGTACCACAGCGCTGTTTCGCCGTCCATGTGATTGACGCCGGCCCATACCGTATAGTCCCCATATCCTGAACGGTGGTCGGTCAGTGTGGTGGCTACGTTGACGTCAATTCCTCCCAGGCTGTCGATGACGGCTTTGAATGACCAAAAGTTGATCAGCACGTAGTGAGTCGGGCGGACCCCGAAGTTGTATTCCATCGTGGTCACGAGCGATTCGAAACCGCCATACCCAAAGGCAGTGTTGATACGCTGGGCGGTCCAACCGGGAATATAAACGTATAAGTCGCGCGGGAACGCAGTAATGTTGACGGTTCCAGAAATGGGATTGAGCGTTGCTAACAGGATCGTATCGGTGCGGAAACCGCCTGTATCCGGCCGCTGATCGGATCCTAGCAGGAGAATGTTGACCTGCCCTTTTGGTTGAGGCAAGAGTCCGACGGGCGGCGGAATATCGATATCCGGCCACACGGATGGCCCCGGGTACGTGTCCCAGTTGGTCGGTGACTGATCGGAAATGACGACGTCGACGGCTCCCCCGGCGTTTGGCGTGCCCAGGGCCACGATTTCAGTGGGTAAGTACGTGGGCGTCACCCCAAGCGGTTGGAACGGTGTCGGTGTCGCGGTGGCGCCATTCGGACCAATGGCCAGGATGGGTTGGATATAAGATGCGGGGGAAAATGGCGTGCTGCAGGCAACCAGTACCAGGCCCAAGATGATCAGGAGTAAGGAGAAGGGTAGCTTTTTCATGGCGCAGTTGTTGCCGTTGGTGTTTCTGGAACTGTTGGCGTCAAAGTCGGTGACACCGTTGCTGAAGCCGTTGGGGTGTCGGCTGGTATGGTGAGTGAAGGTGTATGGGTGGCTGTGGGTGTAGCCGTTGGCGATGGCGGTAGCGGTGTTGACGTTGGTGTGAGGGTGAATGGTTCCTGCGTATCCGTAGCCGTTGGTGTATATGTCACGGTAGCGCTCGGCTTGGGCGTTTCTGTGAGCGTAGGTGGCAAGGTGCCGGTTGATGTTGCGGTTGGTGAGGCCGCTTCTGTTACGGTGGCCGACGGACGCGGGGTGACCGTTGGTGGTATCGTGACGAGAGGCCGGTTCGGCACATACAGCTTTTGTCCCACGTAGATGGTGTCTGAAACGAGGCAGTTGGCATACTTCAACTCAGCCGTTGTCGTGCCGAACAGCATGCTGATGTGGAAGAGGGTATCTCCGGATTGAACGGTGTAAAAGACCCAGCCCGGGTAAGGCCCACACGATACGGCCGTCTCTGTGGGCTGCGTTGCCGGTACGTAGAGGATAGCGCCTGGGAGCAAGGTATCGGTCAGCAAACAATTGGCGCTTGTCAACTCGGCGACCGTTACCCGGTATCGCTGCGCCAGGGACTCCAGGCTGTCGCCCGCTTGTACGGTGACAGAAGTCCAGCCCATGGGGGGAGGGCAGGCCGTTGGCATGGCCACAACTGAACTGGTTTGGTGAGGCGGCGCGATCTGCGTCATTCCAGGCGTAAAGGTTGGCCGCCCGGGTGTGAGCATGAACTGTGGACCAATGGTGTCGGCGGGTGTCGCACGCATGGCCGTCGTCGTCTGTCCCTCCGAGAAGGACAGGACCATGCTGCCTATGATAAGGAACACCGATACCAGGGCCAGCAGGATTCCCATCAGCCCTTGTTTCAGTAGATTCATACCGATACTCGTTTCGTATGACCGTTGCCATCCGATTGTTTCGATGCCGGTGCAGTTGCCAGGGGCAGCAAGACGCTGAACGTAGAGCCGCTCCCCGCGGCTGCATCGACCCAAATGCGGCCGCCTTGCGCTTCGACCAAAGACTTTACAATGGAAAGGCCGACACCGGTGTCGCCAACGCCAGGGATCAGCGGGTTGTCGGCGCGGTAGATACGGGAGAACACACGGGGCAGTTCTTCGGCGGGGATACCTTCACCGCTGTCGGAAACACGGATAAGGACGAAACTGGCGTCTTTGTCGCCTTCTTCGATACGGGCCTGCAACGAAATTTCACCGTCTACCGGGCTGGCCATGCCGGCGTTTTGGAGCAAATGGATCAAAATCTGTTGTAAGGCGTCACGATTGGCCTGGATGAGGGGCATTTTTTCGGGTAAATCTACGCGCAGGGCAATATTCTTTTCGCGGAACTGCGTTACCGAGGCCGTGATAGCCTCATCGATGGCGCTGCCCAGATCCACATTTTCCTGTGGCGCGCCTTGCAGGCCACCATCGATGGTGATGTGCACGATATCTTCGACCAGATTGCCGAGGCGCTCTCCTGCGGCTTTGACGCGTTCGACAAACTTCCGTTGAGATGCACCCAAAATGCCCACGGACTCGCCCAGCAACAGATCGGTATAGCCGGCCAAAGAAAACAGCGGCTGCCGTAATTCTTGCACCATGGCCGAAACAAGTTCGGCATTCGCTTGCGGTGCGGCAGAACTCTGGCTATCTCTTTGCATTTCGATCAGCCGTTGATCGGCCTCGAAGAGCCGCTCGTTCAGGCGCGTGATTTCTTCCAACGAGATGCGGAGTTGATCTTCCAACTGGGCGACTTCAACGGTATTTGTATCGGTAGACTGGGTCTTGCTAAGCTTCAGCTGCTGATTTTCTGCCTGAATGCGGGCCAGTTCTTCGAGAGTCAGGCGTAACTGTTCTTTGAGTTGCTCGGTTTCACTGTTCGAAAAGCGTTCCTGGCCGATATTGGCAATGACGGCGGCGGCGGTGCTACGGGATGTTTCGGTAGATGGCGTGGCCTTTTCTTGTTGGAGCCGGTGGACTTCTTGCCTGGCGGCTTCTAGCGCTTGCCGGGTACGAGATAGCTCTTCGCTGCCGGCAGCCGGTGCTTGCTTTTGTTGCAAGATGCGGGCCATTAATGCGACAACTTGGCTGAGGTTGTTTTGATCGTCATTCGACCAGCTACGGTGAGAGTAAGGAGAAAGCAGTACGATGCCCATCAGGTTACTTTTGTCGGCAACCGGAAATGGAACCATCAACAGGTGGCCGACACGACCTACGCCCAAAACGCTTGCGAAGCCCAATAAGTCGGGGGATGTGCTGCTGGCAGGAAGGCGCGCAGCCCGTCCACGGCGCAGCGCACTCGAAATGACGGGTGACAAGCGTTCATCGAGGGTAAAGCCCTCGATGGTTTTTTCACGGATCAGATCGTAGCCGCAGGAGACGTTCAGTTGTTTGCCATTCTCTGCCAGCGAAACGAAGAAGCTCAGATCGGCGACCATCATTTGCGAGATGGCTTTGACCAGGCCATCGCAAACTTTGCCCTGTGCCGAATCGCTTGCCAGGCGCAAAAATTCCTGAATCAGCCGCGGGTCGGCGTTATAGCGCCGCTTTTCGGAAAGCGTGATGGCTGGGCCGGCTTGCATTGCGGGTGTGGGCGTTTCGAACGGCACAGGAAAACGCAACGGTAAGCCTAACAGCAGCGGGTAGGCTGCCAGTTGCATAAGCCTGACAACACCGGCATAATGCAGCCCCGGCTGGTAAGCGACCGTCAAGACGGCCACGTAGCCACCGCCCAATAAAAGCAGCATTCCCAGGCCAACCCCCCATCCATTAGGCCGGCGGATGAGCAGCAGCAGGCTGCCAAACCCTGTGACGGCAATGCCAACACCGCTGGCGGCGAAATCGTACCAGGTATCGTTGAATGCAAATTGTCCCGATAAACTGCTCCAAGAAACGATCGCCGGGACCGTCAACACGGTAAGCAACAAGCTTGCGAGTAACGTGACGCTGTCGCTCAGGCGAGCGGGTTCTGGAAAAGCCCACAGCCACGTGATAATGAGCAAGCTAAACAGGGCGACCAAGCGTTCCAGCGGCGGCAGCACCACGTGTGCCGGGAACAAATTCAACTGCGCCAACAGTGCACCGATCAGCAAGAGCAGTTGCCCCCCCATCAAGGCCATCAGGCCGAGCGTGGCCCGAAAAGCCTGTGGAAAGCCGCTGGCCCGCCAGTGGTTGAAGCTTCCCTGTAGCGCCCAGGCGATCGAAAACACGACAAAGAGGTGATAGACCAGGTTGCCGGGGAGTGTAACCAATAGTGTGAAAAATTGCTCAAAAAACGAGCCCATATCGAATACCTTTTTTGTGATTATAGCACGCCGTCTCTTGGGCGCAGCGCCGGGTGATGAAGCGGTGTTCCTTCGGCCAGTTGCGCGTTTGTGAGACCCTATATATACTTATATCAATCAAGTAGCCGTTTCGGAGGAAGCAAGTATGCATTTGTACGATATCAGCCTCACACTTTCACCTAGTATGCCGGTATGGCCGGGTGATCCAAACTTTGAGTTGATACGTGTCAGCGCAATGGAAAACGGAGATCACGCCAACGTTTCCCAAATTCGCATGAGCGCCCACACGGGCACCCATGTCGATGCGCCTTACCACTTCCTTCCAAACGGGAAAACGGTCGAACAACTTTCTCTTACCGATCTCAATGGGCGGGCGTATATCCTTTACTTGCGTGACGTAAACCTGATCACCGCCGATGTGCTGGAAAAAGCGGACATTCCACCACGCACCCGGCGTATCTTGTTTCGTACCCGCAACTCCGATCTATGGGCCAGGGGCGAAACCGGCTTTCAGGAAGACTACGTGGCTCTCAGCCCGGATGGCGCCCAGTACCTGGTGGATCGCGGCTTTCGGCTGGTGGGGATCGATTACCTTTCGATTGCCCCATACGGAGAGAGCACATCGGTTCACCAGATTTTGCTCAAGGCTGGCGTCATTGTGGTTGAAGGCCTTGACCTTTCGCAAGTTTCTCAAGGGCGGTACACCTTATACTGCCTGCCGCTCAAGGTAGATGGTGGCGATGGCACCCCGGCGCGGGCGATCTTGATCGGGGTCTGAACGTTTGAGAGAGGGTTTGGAAAACAACTTGCCATGCTGGCCGCTGCAAACTGTGGGAAAATATTGAGCGTGGCCGGAAAAATTCGCTTGGATACTCGTTTGGTCGAGCAAGGCCTGGCTACCGATCGCTCGATGGCGCTGCGGCTGGTGATGGCCGGGCAGGTGCTTGTGGACGGGCAAGTGGCGCTCCATGCGGGTGCCCTTGTTTCCCAGCAGGCGCAGATCGCCATCAAGCCCGGGCCACGTTTTGTTTCGCGCGGCGGTGAAAAGCTTGACGCTGCCTTGCGTGCTTTCCGCGTGCCGGTAAACGAAAAGATTTGCGCCGACGTGGGGGCCTCGACCGGCGGCTTTACCGATTGCCTGCTCCAGGCCGGCGCAGCTCGGGTTTACGCTATCGACGTTGGTGTGGGAATCCTCGACTGGCGCCTGCGCCAGGACCCACGTGTGGTCGTCATGGAGGGCACCAATGCCCGTCACGTTGCCGCACTGCCTGAAGGGGTGAGCCTGGTCACGATCGACGCTTCGTTCATTTCGTTGAAGACTTTATTGCCGGTGGTGAAGGGATGGCTGGATGAACCGGCGCAGGTCGTGGCTTTAATCAAACCCCAGTTCGAGGCCGGGCGTACGCAGTCGGCGCGTGGCCGTGGCGTTATCCGTGATCCGCGGCTTCACGAGCAGGTGCTTGTCGATGTGCTGCGCTATGCTGTGGGAGCAGGCTTCGCGCTGCTCGGCCTGGTACAGTCGCCTTTGCTCGGGCCGAAAGGGAACGCTGAATTCCTGGTATCTCTGGGCC
The DNA here is from genome assembly GCA_049325275.1 of Chloroflexota bacterium. Classification (GTDB taxonomy): domain Bacteria; phylum Chloroflexota; class Anaerolineae; order Anaerolineales; family UBA4823; genus CAIQJJ01. The sequence goes on along the minus strand of JBMOLU010000084.1, from coordinate 52,882 downwards.
ATCCCGGCTCGGGCCGCGGTGATGTGGACGCGTTGGTGGCGGCAGCGTTCAAGCCTTCAGCATCACGATAATCGTCGTTCCTTTGCCCAGTTCGCTGCTTAGAGCGATCCGCCCCTCATGGCGCTTGATCACGCGGTCGCAAATCGATAAACCCAGCCCGGTGCCGCGTCCTGCCGATTTGGTCGTGTAGAAGGGGTCGAAGATGTGCGCCAGGTTCTCTGGGGCGATCCCTTTGCCGTTATCGCGAATGACCACGTGGATTTCATCGTCTTTCTGGTATGACTGGATGTTGATTTCGCCGGGGATGTTTTCGATGGCGTCGGCCGCATTCAGTAACAAGTTCACCCATACGCCTTGCAAGTGGCTTTGGCTGGCTTGTATCAATGGTAAGGTGCTGGAAAGATTGCTTTCGAGAGAAATGGATTTCGAAATGATCTCGTGCTTGACCATTTCGATGGCTTTACGGATCGTCTCGTTAACGTCGGTTGGCAAAAACTTGTATTCTTCGAGGCGGGCCAGGTCGAGCAGGCTGCGAACCACCTGGGCCGCACGGGCGCCGGCTTCGGCGATCATGTCGACCAGATCTCGCCGGTCGTCTTCTGGTGTGATTTCGCGGGCCAAAAGCTGGGCATTGGCCAGGATGGCCGTCAGGGGGTTGTTGATTTCATGGGCCACACCGGCGGCCAACTGCCCGATGGCTGCAAGCTGTTCGGACTGGGCGACGATGCTTTCCAGGCGCTGGCGTTCGGTGACATCCTGTTCCAAGAGAACCGCCTGCTTCGCCTCGCCCGCTTGATCGAGAATCGGGTATGTGCCGATTTCCCAGACCTGTGCGCCCAGATTGTTTTCGTTCACGTGTTTTACGCGCGATGTGCGCTTGCCGTGCTGGAGGGTTTCGTGCACCAGGCAACCGGGGCAGGGGGTTTCGCGTTGGTAAAGAACTTGATAGCAGGTTTGCCCGGCCAGTTCTTGGGGTGTACATTGGTTCCGCTGCGCCCGTTCGGCATTGGCAGTGATTAGCGTGTAGTCACGGTCTACAACGTAAACGGCAAAGGGAAGGCTGTCGATCAGCGCACGTAACGCTTCGCTGGATGGCTCTGGCTGGGACATACAGGGGGCCGCTCTTTATTCCACCGGCTTACCCGGTGCCAACGGTATAGCCATAACCCGGAACGGTACGGATGAAGGTCGGTGTGCTTGGTTCTTCTTCAATGCGCTCGCGCAAGTTCTTGATATGAACGCGGACCAGATCGGGGCTGCCGGTGTTGGCGGGGTAATCCCAAACCTCGTCCAGCAAGCGTGCCGGCGAGAAAATGCGGCCGGGGTGGCTCATCAAGTGGTACAGCAGGTCATACTGCACGGGCGTCAGGCGCAGTTTGCCACGATGGGGGGTTGTCAGTTCGTACGAGCGAGTATCCAGTGTGTAAGGCCCGATGGTGATTTTTGCGGCATCTTCGAACGGTTTTGTTTCACCTTCGGATGCATTCGCCAGGTGGGCCTGTGATTGCACTTTCGTGCGGCGTAAAATGGCCCGCACGCGCAAGATCAGTTCGTCGACATTGAAGGGCTTGGTGAGATAGTCGTCGGCGCCGGCGATAAAACCGGCAATTTTATCCTCATCTTTGATCTTGGCCGTCAGGAAGAGAATGGGGACGTTGGCCAGCAGCGGGTCGGCGCGCATTTCGCGGCAGACAGTATAGCCATCCATGCCTGGCATGACGATATCAAGGATAACCATATCGGGCACGGCGCGGCGGGCGGTTTTCAGGCCGTCCACACCGCTGTTGATAGTCGTCAACTTGAACTCTTGCCCGCGCAGGCTGCGTTCGATCGTACGGGCAACGATTTCATCATCTTCGATGATCAATAAACTGATGCTCATGAAGCGCCTCCCAGGATAACGCGCAAGATTGTACCATGCTGCCGATCGCTCTCAACGCTGATCTGGCCGTGATGCTGCTGTACAATTTCGTTGCAAATCGAGAATTCGATGCCAGTTCCGCGCTGCTTGATGGGTTTGTGAAAATCTGGTTCGAATAAGTGGGGAATGACTTCTGCCGGGATGGGCGTGCCGTCGTCGAAAATTTCCACTTGCACCGTTTTGGCATTGTGCTGAATAGAACGGATACGGATCGTGTGGGGCGAGCCGTCGCCGGTTGCATCCCGCGCCAGCAGGAGCAGGTTGACCCATAGATCGCTCAACTGGCGGGTATTGCCGTAGATATCGGGCAGGTTTTCACCCAGAAGGATTTCCAGGTTGACGCCTCCCATGCGGATGGGATCGCCGATCAGGTTGAGCGCATCGCGGATGGTTTGGTTGACATCGAGATTGACAAGCGTATCCACCGCCGGGCGTGAAAGCTCCAGCAGCTGCTGCACCGCCTGCTGGACACGCCATCCGGCCTTTTTGATGATCTCTGCCGATTCGCGCACGGGACTTTCTTCGGGCAAGTTTTGCAGCAGCAGGTGCGTCTCGCCGATGATGGATGTCAGCGGGTTGTTGATGTGATGGGCTACACCGGAGGCCAGTTCGCCGATAGCCGCCAACCGGGCCGTCTGCGCGATGCGCATTTGGGCAATGCGCAGTTCCTGCTCGACCTTTTTGCGGGAGGTAATATCTCGGGTGACGTCCATATAGCCCAGCAGGCGGCCGCTTTCGTAGTCTCGTAGCACGCTGACCCGCGAGCTGACCCAGATTAACTGGTGGTCGGGTGTCACATAGCGCCGCTCGATCTCTTGCCCGGTGGTGCCTTCGCGGGGGGGCTCACGCACGGCCGGTGCAAACAGATTGTGATAGTTCGACGCAACGGGTTGGTTGAGACGCTCGGAGGATTTCCAACCGTAGAGTATTTCGGCAGCCGGGTTCCAGTAGGTGATTTTCCCGCCGGTATCCCACACCACCACCGCATCACGGACGTTGTTGAGCAGCAGCGCCTGGTAGCGAATTTGCTCGAGCGAGCGCTGCACCGACATCTTGAGCTGGTAGGCCTGGATGGCTTTTTGGATGATGGCCGGCAGTGTGAGCAGCGATTCGGCTCCCTTGATCATGTAATCCGCTGCGCCCAGGTGCATGGCCTTGACGGCAATGCGCTCGTCGCCCTGTCCGGTGACGATGATTACGGGCACCTGATAACCGCGGTTTTGCATCTCTACCAGGGCGTCCAGGCCGGTGCCATCAGGGAGCTTGTAGTCGAGCAGGATCGTGTCGTAGGCGTTGTTGTAGAGTTGACTCCACAGTTCGGCCACGTCTTTTGCACGATCGCTGGTAAAAGGCCCCGAAATGCGCAGGAATTCGGCGATCCACTCGGCGTGTTCGTCATCATCATCCACGATCAGGACGTGATAGTTCTCAGGCATAGGATGGCTCCGATGTTCCGTCTTGAGAAGCGCCGGTTGGGGCTTCTTTCCCGGCAGGCGCCAGGCAGGCGTTCAGGATGGAAACGGTGTAGCGCCGGTGCCCGCCGGGTGTGCGCAGGGGAGTAAGCTGGCCTACCTGTTCCATGCGATATAACGTGGACAGGCTAACCCGTAGATAGCTTGCGGCTTCACGCGCCGTCAGCAGTTTCAAAGGTTCTTTTTCTGTAGAAAGTTTATCATTCATCTTCAAACCTCGTCAAATTCGTTCAGGGGATTGCATTAAGGTTAATGGAAAGAGACGTAAACTTCCATAAAGCATGCGTAAAGGTGCCCAAAAAAATGGGCAAAGATGTTTTTTACGGAGAGCCAGCTTCCCCACACGAACGTGCAGCGGGTGGGCGCACCGCTGCACGTTCGTGTGGGGGATGGATAGGATGGGTGTGAAGCGCTCAGGCTTCGAGGTGTTTGAATTGCGGCAAGAAGTCTTGGTTCTTTTGCAACATCCGGTTGACCATTTGCTTGATTTCGGCCAGGGAGAGTACCGCCGAACACAGCGGATCGTGGCAGATGGCCTGGTAAACCAGGCGCGGGTTGCCGGTCAGGGCAGCCTCGACGGCCATTTCCTCGACCATGACGCTGGTGTGGTTGAGGGCGACCAACTGAGGTGGCAGCGCGCCGACGTGAACGGGATGCAGGCCGGCTTTGTCCACGTAGGTGGGCACTTCCACGCAGGCGCCATCCGGTAGGTTGGTGATCAAGTGGGTGTTGGGTACGTTGCCGTTGAAGCAGAAGGCTTCTCCGCCTCGGATGGCGTTCATGATGTAGGCGGCATACTCTTGACCACGCACGAGGCTGATCGGCGTTTCTTGGTCGAACCACTTCCTGGCTTCATCCTTCCATGTATCGGCGGCGCGCTCATATTCGTGCAAGATGTAGGCATGGTGGCCGGGGTTCCAGCCGGTGCCGTGCGTACAGTATTTTTCGATCAGGTCGGGACGCTTGCGGAACCAGGCGTTGTATTCGGAGTTGTGCCCGCTCGATTCGGTCACGTAGTAGTCCAGCGCCAGGTACATCTCGTTGCGGACGATTTCCTCGTTGTAGATTGCTTCGTTTTGGGTGATGGCTTTGTGGATCAGGGGATAAGCGTTTTCGCCGCGCCATTTGAAGTCGAGATACCAGGCCTGGTGGTTGATACCGGCGCAGGTGTAGGTGACTTCTTCATCGGGCGCGCCGATCCAGTTGGCGAGCATGGCGGCGGTGCCTTGAACGCTGTGGCACAGCCCGGTCAGGCGCAGGTTTTTGCCGAACAGGTCGAACTGGCGCTGCACGGCGCGGCACAGCATGGCCATCGGGTTGGTGTAGTTGAGCACCATGACGTTGGGGCTGGCGTAACGCTCGATATCGGCGGCGATATCGAGCATGACGGGGATCGTGCGCAGGGCACGGAAGACCCCCGATACGCTGCGCGTGTCACCGACATTGGTGTCGATATTGTACTGCTTGGGAATTTCGATGTCGTGGCGCCACACGTCCACGCCGCCGGCCAGGATGGTGATCAGCACGAAGTCGGCGTTTTGCAGCGCCTCCTGGCGATCCAGGGTGGCCGCTACCTTCGCCGGGTACTTCCCCATTTCCACGATGCGCGTGACGGCCCGGTTGGCGAAGTCGAGGCGTTCCGGGTCGATGTCCATCAGTGAAATGGTGGCGTCTTGCAGGAGGGGGAAGGTGAGCAAATCGCGCACCAGGCCACGCGTAAAGCCCAGGCTGCCGGCACCGATAAAGGCGATTTTCGTCATAGAAGGTTCCTTTCAGAATGGTTTTGGTATAGGTTGAGCTTCTGGATCAACGTACGAACGTCTGGAGGCAGATCGTGCTGGTAGGGCAGGCCGGCGGCGATCCGCTGGCGGATGGTTGAGGCAGCGATGGCGCGCGGGGGTGTTTCGATGAAGTGCACCTTTGCGCTCACGCCCGGCAACTGCCTCTCGAGGCATGCCAGATTGACGTCGTCTCCCGGGCGGCGCATGACCCCCAGGGTATCGACCGTTTTGACAAGTTCAGCGGCGCGGTGCCACCTGGGTAAATCGTGGAGTGAATCGCCACCCATCAGGTACATCAGGGCTGCACCCGGATAAGCTTTTGCCAGGATTTTGACCGTGTCCAGGGCGTAATGTGGGCCGGGACGGTCGATATCGACGGTGGAAACCTCGAAGTTGGGATGCTCGCCGAGGGCGGCTTGCAGCAGCTTCAAGCGGATCGCCGCCGGGCTGATGTGCCGATCTTGTTTATGGGGTGGGTCGGGGGTTAACACCCACAGCAAGCGATCCAGGCCGAACTGGATGTAGGCCTGTTCCGCAAGGATTAAGTGGCCGACGTGAGGGGGGTCGAACGTGCCGCCAAAGATGCCGAGCTTCATGATGGATTTTCGGTCTTTGATGGTGGACTGCTTTCGTGCAGTCACGGTTGAGCAGTCCACGATCGGCGATCATTCTTGCCATTCCAGTTCGTACGCCTCGCCGATCATCACCGTGTCTCCCTCTTGGATGCCGGCTTTGCGCAGGGCATCTTCGATGCCCAGGGTTTGCAGGATGCGCTGGAAGCGATAGATGGATTGCGGTTCCTCCCAGTACGTCATCGCCGCGGCGCGTTCGATGGATTGGCCGTTGACGCGGAAACCTTCGGGTACGCGCGTGATGGTGAACTGGCGCGGATCCTCTTCGGGCCGGTAGACCGGCATTTCGGTCTCCGCCTGGCTTGCCATGGCCTGGATCTGCGGTTGCGGGGCCTCCGCCAATTTTTGGGCCGCACGGTAGAGCAGCTCGCGCACGTGGGTGCCGGCGACGGCCGAGATTGCCATCGCTTCGTAGCCCTTTTGTTTCAGGCTGGCTTCGATTGCCGGCCAGCGTTCTTGCACGTCGGTCAAGTCCATCTTGTTCAAGGCAACCACCTGGGGCTTCTCGGCCAGGCTGGCATCGAACAAGGCCAGTTCGCTGTTGATCTGTGCCAGGTCGAGCAGCGGGCTTTCGGCCATCCCATCCAGCAGATGGATCAGGACGCGCGTGCGCTGGATGTGGCGCAAAAAATCGTGCCCGAGACCGACGCCCATGTGCGCGCCTTCGATCAGGCCGGGAATGTCGGCCAGGATCAGGTTGGTGTCTCCGTCGAGGCTGGCCACGCCCAGGTTCGGTTCGAGCGTGGTGAAGGGGTAGGGGGCGATCTTGGGCTTTGCGTTGGTGACCGCCGCAAGGAAGGTGGACTTGCCGGCGTTGGGCACGCCCACGATACCGATATCGGCGATCAATTTCAGTTCCAGACGCAGCGTACGTTCTTCGCCCGGTTCGCCGCGTTCGGCCACGCGTGGGGCCTGGTTGGATGACGTCGCAAAGTGCTGGTTGCCGCGGCCGCCGCGGCCGCCTTTGCAGACGACCAGGCGTTGGCCTGGTTCGGTAAGGTCACCGACCATCGCGTTGGTGCTTTCGTCGAAGACGATGGTGCCGGGCGGCACGGGGATGATCAGATCGTCGGCCGATTTGCCGGTCATGTTCTGGCGACCGCCGTTTGCACCGGGGCGCGCCGCAAACTCGCGTTTGTAGCGAAACGGCGTCAGCGTGTTGAGGTGCCGGTCGACTTCCAGCACGACGTCGCCGCCGCGCCCGCCGTCGCCGCCGTCAGGCCCGCCGCGCGGGACGTATTTTTCGCGTCGGAAGTGGATGGCGCCGTTGCCGCCCTTGCCGGAAGTTACGAGAATGGTTGCCTGGTCGATAAACATAAGGTGTGCAAGAAAAGTCAGGTAGGAACAGGATACCCATGCTGCTGGCAGATGGGCATGAAAATGATCAGAAGAGATTATACCCGGCCTGGGTGGATCATTCTTTACCAATTATGCCGTTTGCTGCCGGCGTTTGTGACGCACTTGTTCCTTTTTGCACAATAATTGCACAAACGGCGAGGTTGTGGTAAATTCGAACTGGAGTGAAACCATGAGCGAAGCAAAAGATATCCCCGACATCATCGTTGGCCGTTTACCGCTTTACCTGCGGGCCTTGCAGCAGCTACTGCAACACAACCGCCAGGTGACGTCCTCCCAGGAGCTTGCCGAGCGCCTGGGGTTTTCCGCAGCGCAAATTCGTAAGGATTTGTCGCAGTTCGGCGAATTTGGCAAGCAGGGCACCGGCTACGCCATCCCCGAACTGACGCGCTGTTTGAAAGAAATCTTGCACGTCGACCGGGTGTGGGAGATGGCCGTCATCGGCGCCGGCGATGTTGGCCATGCGGTGGCACGCTATAACGGCTTTGCTAACCGTGGTTTTCACGTAGCCATGATCTTCGACAACGACCCGGCCAAGGTTGGCACGCAGATCGGTGTGTATACCGTTCAAGACATCACGTTGATGACGGCGGCGATCCGGCAGGCCGGGATTCGCGTGGCGATGATCGCTGTTCCTGAAACCCACGCTCAATCGGTAGCCAACCAGCTTGTGGAAGCGGGTGTCAAGGCCATTTTGAACTATGCCCCCGTCAGCCTTTCCACGCCGCCGGACGTACAGGTACAGTATATCGATCCCGTCGTTCACCTACAGAAGATGGCCTATTACTTGTAACCAGGGAGGCCTATGCTGCGTTCCTTCTTCGTTTACCTTTCTAAGGCCGGGTGGGCGCGCCGGGCCGTTACCCGTTGGCCGCTGATGCGGCCGGTGGTGGCCCGTTTTATCGCCGGTGACACATTGGCGCAGGCCCTGCAGGCCGTCCAGGCCCTCAATCAAAACGGTATCCAGGCGACGCTCGATCACCTGGGGGAGAACACAACCACGATCGACGAAGCCCGCCAGGCGGTTGCCGGCATCGCTTCCGCGCTGGAAGGAATCGCGCAACGGGGCCTGCGCGCCAACGTCTCGATCAAGCTGACCCAAATCGGGCTGCGTATCGATGCCGGCCTGTGCGCCGATTTGCTGGCCGAGGTACTCGAGCAGGCGCGTCGGTACGGCAGTTTTATTCGTGTAGATATGGAAGACTCCCCGTTGACGCAGGTTACGCTCGACATGGTGCGCCAGATGCGTCCGCGTGGCTTCGAGAACGTGGGGGTGGTGATCCAGTCCTACCTGTATCGCAGCCCAGAAGATATTCGCACGCTGATCGCAGAGGGGATTCGTGTACGCCTGTGCAAAGGCGCTTATCAGGAGGCGGCCAGCGTGGCGTACCCGCAAAAGCGTGACGTCGATGCCCAGTACGATCGCCTGGCCCGTTTGCTGCTCGATGGCGCACTGACTTTTCCTGCCTTGAGCGCCGACGGGAAAATCCCACCGTTGCCTGCTTTGGCAACGCACGATGTGCGTCGCATCGAACAGGCGAAGGCTTATGCCGTGCAGATCGGGTTGCCGAAGGCGCATCTCGAGTTCCAGATGCTGTATGGCATCCGCCGCGATTTGCAAGAAAGTCTGGCGGCGCAGGGCTATCCGGTGCGTGTTTACGTACCCTACGGTACGCAGTGGTATCCCTACTTCATGCGCCGCCTGGCCGAACGCCCGGCCAACGTGTGGTTCATCGCTTCCAATTTCTTCCGTAAGTAAGGTGATCGAGGCAAGAGCAACGCAGGGATTCACCCATGGGCGATAGAAGTCGGGGCGTTTAGTCCAGGGTAGGCAACCGCCCGGCCAAAAAAGCCGGATTGATCCGGCGCTGCGTTTAGCCCCGGCATCGATGCCCGGGCGGCGGGATGGATCGGATCGCAAGGGTTGAGGAGATATCCGTAGGGTATAATTCGTCGTGGAGGGTAGGCTAGGCGCCTGCCCTTTTACAATGGGCGTGCATGCGTAAGATGCGCATCCGTTGGGAGAAGCGATGATGACGATACTGCGAACCCTTTTTCGTATTTCCCGGCCCTCGATGATCGTATTTGCGGGCCTTTTGTATCTCCTGGGCGTCGGGATTGCCCGCTACCTGGGCGCCTTGTTGGATGGGGGCCTCTTGTTGTTGGGCCTGTTGTGGGTGTGGATCACGCAGACAGGCGCCTTTTTCTTGATCGCCTATCACGATGCACTGGTCGAGATCGCCAGGACACCCCGGCGCCAACCGGACGGCGGCACAACGCCGGACTTGACACCGGCCAGCCTGCTGGCTGCTGCAGCAGCATGCCTGACCGTGGTGGCTTCACTTTCGGTGCTGCTAATCCGCTTTCTCGGCTGGGAACCCGGCGCTTTTCTGTTGATGTTGTTGATGTTTGCGGGAGCGTTTTTTTACGCTGCGCCGCCGCGGCGCCTGGCCGCCTCGGGCTATGGCGAATTGGTAGCGGTTGTCCTGCTCGCCAACTTGATCCCGGCCTTTGCCTTTCAACTTCAGTTGGCGGGGACGCTGCGCCTGGTGGCGATGAGTACCTTTCCACTGATGGCCCTTTCGCTCGCTTTGGTATTGGTTTACGAGTTGTCGACCTATGCGAACGATGTGAAAAATGGACGCATTACCTTGCTGATCCGCATGGGCTGGCAGCGGGGGATGCTGCTTCACAATGTCTTTGTGCTGGTGGCGTTCGTCCTGCTCGGCCTGGCGGCGGCCATGGGGATGCCTTTCCCGATCGTTTGGCCTACCTTTTTGCTCATCCCGCTTGGCGTCTGGCAGGTGTGGTCCGTGGTGCGCATTGCCGCCGGGGCAAAACCTAACTGGCGTGCGCTTACCCTGGGCGCACAACTGCTGGTGGGTGTGATGGCTTACCTGCTTACCTACGGCTTTTGGATCCGCTAGCCCAAGACGGATCGGGCGCGTTGCGTTTCTGCGTTGATGTTTCTCTACCTTGACGATGCCTGAATTCTTGCAACTCCTTCTGCCCGATGAGGCGCGCCGGGCCTGGCTGGCCGCCTTCACAGCGACTCCATCTCCTGAGCGCGTCTTGCTGGCTTCTGCCTTGGGGCGTGTGGTAGCCGTTCCCTTGCGGGCGGTTCATCCGTTGCCGGCTTTTCCGCGTTCAACGGTCGATGGTTTTGCCGTGCGCGCTGCCGATACCTACGGCGCCGGTGAGAGTCTGCCGGCTTACCTGACCGTGCACGCTGAAGTGCCCATGGGTGCGGCGCCGGCGTTTCCGGTGGCTGCGGGAAGGTGTGCGCTGATCCATACGGGCGGGATGTTGCCACAAGGCGCCGATGCGGTGGTCATGCTCGAACATGCCCAGGTGGCGCGTGCGGATGAGATAGAAATTCAACGCGCCGTCGCCGTCGGCGAAAACGTCATCCAGCAGGGCGAAGATGTGGCTGCCGGTGATGTCGTCATTCCGGCAGCGACCTGCCTGCGTGCTGCGGAGATCGGTGGACTGGCCGCTCTCGGGATCACCGAACTGGACGTGGTGCGCCGCCCGCGGGTCGGTTTGATTTCTAGCGGGGACGAGGTCGTTCCGCATGACGCCAACCCGGCGCCCGGCCAGGTACGTGATGTCAACACGCACACGCTGGCCGCCTCGATTCGGCAAGCCGGCGGTGAAGCGATCCCGTACGGCATTGCGCCTGACCGGCTCGAAGCCTTGCAGGCCATGGCCGCCCGGGCGCTGGCCGAGTGCGAGGCGATCGTGATTACGGCCGGCTCTTCGGCGAGCACGCGTGACCTGACTGCCACCGTCATCGACCGCTTGGGAAGCCCCGGCGTGTTAGTTCACGGCATCAACGTGCGTCCCGGCAAACCGACCATCCTGGCGGTGTGTGACGGCAAACCGGTCGTTGGCCTGCCGGGGAACCCGGTCAGTGCGCTGGTGATTGCTGAATTGTTCGTACGCCCCATGCTGGATGTGCTCTTGGGGCTGGCCCCGCAGCCGCGTTCCTTCATCCCTGCGCAGCTGGCGCTCAACCTGGCGTCGCAAGCCGGGCGGGAAGATTGGGTCCCCGTCCGCTTGGAGATGGCTGCATCCGGTTGGCTGGCGCAGCCCGTTTTTGGCAAGAGCAACCTGATTTTCACACTGTCTCGGGCTAGCGGCTTGATTCGTATTGCGCCCGACGCAACGGGCTTGCAGGCCGGTGAAAGCGTGGCCGTGTTTTTGATGGCGTGAGGCCAAACGATTGTATACCCTTGCCTTACTTTCGGATACACTCGCCGTCTGCCGCCTGGAAGCGCAGGCCCCCTTTCCGGAGTGGGCGCAGGGCGAATTGGTGGCCCTGATGCGCAGCGTGGACGAGCTTTCGGTGGTGTGTACAGCCGGCGCTGTGCCGGCAGGCGTACAGGCCGAGCCGGATTGGCGGGCGTTGCGCGTGCAGGGGCCACTGGATTTCTCGTTGGTGGGGGTGCTGGCCGAACTTTCGAACGTGCTGGCCGATGCGGGGGTCAGCATCTTTGCAATTTCTACCTACGATACCGATTACTTGCTGGTCAAAGCCTCTACGTTGGAGAAGGCCGTACGCGCTTTGCAGGCTGCCGGGCATGTGGTCGAGAGGCCCGGCGCTTGGGTTGATAACATTTCGATCCTGTAAGTCCATTTTACCGGTGGTTTTCCTTTACACTTCTTTATTTTTCATCTATAATCGAAACGTTTCGATAAGCGAGGTCCCATGCCTACTGTCATTGATGTTGCCAAACGCGCCGGGGTGTCGATCAGCACCGTTTCCTATGCCATCAGCGGCACACGCCCCATCGCCGCAGAGACGCGCCAGCGCATTTTCCAGGTGATGGATGAACTGGGCTACAAGCCCAATGTGCTGGCGCGCGCGCTGGCAAGCAAGCGCAGCCGCATCATCTCCCTGCTTTTTCCGGTTTCAAAGCGGGGCCTGGGGGCTACCGAACTGGAATTCGTCACCAGCGCCACGCAGGCAGCCCAGGAACACGGCTATCACCTGGTTTTGTGGTCGGCCGAGTTGCCTTCGCCTGAGGCGTTGCTCGACATGACCCAGCAGGGCCTGGTGGATGGCCTGGTGATGATGGAAGTGCACCTGAACGATGCGCGCGTTGCTTTGCTGCAAGCCAACCGTTTTCCTTTTAGCCTGATCGGGCGCTGCGCGGAGAATGAAGGCCTGTGGTATGTGGACATCGACTTCGAGCAGACCATGCGGGACGCTGCCCGCCATCTGCTGGATTTTGGGCACCGCCAAATTGCTTACCTGAACCAGGACGAGCTGGATAGCGGTTATGGCCCGGCTGTGCGCACCCTGGCCGGTTTCGAGCAGATCATGCAGGCCAACCGGCTGCCGGCCGTGACCGCCGTTTGCGATCCTTCGCCCCTGGCGGGGTACGTAGCCATGCAGAAGCTGTGGGCCGATTTACCTGAACTGACCGCCTTGCTGGTGATGAACGACCGCGCCCTGCCAGGAATCTTGCAGGCCATCGCCGAACGTGGCCGGTCGATCCCGGATGATTTTTCGTTGTTGACGGTTGTCTCGTCGGCGCAGGTTGCCGAAATGATGGCACCCCCGCTGACCGCCATGGAGCCGCCTGCCGCCGAACTGGGGCGCATGGGCGTGGAACTGCTCGTGCGGCAGTTGGAATCGCAGGAAGAGACGGCTGTGCAGGCTCTGATGCCTTGCCGGCTGGTGGTGCGCGGCAGCACCGGGCCGCGTGCAGGATGATGGCTATTCCGCTTGATGTGGGTTAGTGCCTAACCCATACACGCTGTGCAGAAAAAGTACGGCGCGCAAGCGCACAAATTAAGAGCAGGGTTAGGACCGTGCCGCTTTATGCGAGTTAGGAGATTGATTCAATGAAATTCACAGAAGGTTATTGGCGTATGCGGCCGGGGGTGACCCCTTATTTCCCCGCGCAAGTACACGAAGTCGAAAGCGACGGCAGCTCGTTGACGGTCTACGCGCCGACGCGGCCCATCCCGCACCGTGGCAACACCCTGAACGTTGCCACGCTGACGGTGCGCTTCTCCTCGCCGCTGGAGAACGTCATTCGCGTTCAACTGACCCACTTCAAGGGTGGCCGGCCGCGTAAGCCGGAATTCGAGATTTTTGCCGCTTCACCCCGTGTTCAGATTCACGATGACGATCAGGCGGCCTCGTTGACCAGCGGGCAGCTGACCGTGCGCGTCAGCAAAGGCGGCGACTGGCGGATCGATTTTCTGGATGGCGACCGGCCGGTCACCAACAGCGCCTGGCGCAACATGGGCATGGTGGATGCACCCGAGGGGCGTTTCATCTTCGACCAACTGGGCGTGGGTGTGGGCGAGTGCGTCTATGGCCTGGGCGAACGCTTTACGCCTTTCGTTAAAAACGGCCAGACAGTGGATATCTGGAACGGCGACGGCGGCACGAGCAGCGAACTGGCCTACAAAAATATTCCTTTCTACCTGACCAACCGCGGCTACGGCGTGCTCGTCAACCACCCAGAGCAGGTGTCGTTCGAGGTGGCTTCGGAGAAGGTGGAACGCGTGCAGTTCAGCGTACCGGGCGAAACGCTCGACTATTTCCTCATCTACGGCCCCACGCCGAAAGAAGTGCTCGAACGTTACACGGCCCTTACCGGGCGGCCGGCGCTGCCGCCGGCCTGGTCGTTCGGCTTGTGGCTGTCGACGTCGTTCGTCACCGATTACGATGAGAGCACCGTTACCGGTTTCATCGAGGGCATGGCCGAACGCGATCTGCCGCTGCACGTCTTTCACTTCGACTGCTTCTGGATGAAAGAGTTTCACTGGGTCAACTTCGAGTGGGATAAGCGCGTCTTCCCCGATCCGGCCGCTATGTTAGCGCGCTTGAAGGCGCGCGGGCTTAAGATTTGTGTCTGGATCAATCCCTACGTGGCGCAGCGCTCGGCGATGTTCGACGAGGGCATGGCCAACGGCTACTTGTTGAAGAAGGCCGATGGCAGTGGTATCTGGCAGACTGACGCCTGGCAGTCAGGTATGGGCATCGTCGATTTCACCAACCCGGCGGCCTGCCAGTGGTTTGGTGATAAGCTGCGCGCCTTGATCGAGATGGGCGTAGATTGTTTCAAAACCGACTTCGGGGAAGTCATTCCGACGGACGTGATCTACCACGACGGCTCAGACCCACAGTTGATGCACAATTATTACACCTACCTGTACAACAAAACCGTCTTCGGGGTGCTCGAAGATCACTTTGGGACGGGCAATGCCATCGTCTTCGCCCGCTCGGCCACGGTTGGGGGGCAGCAATTCCCCGTTCATTGGGGCGGCGACAGCACGGCCACCTTCGAGTCGATGGCAGAGAGCCTGCGCGGTGGGCTGTCGTTGACGCTTTCGGGGTTTGGCTACTGGAGCCACGATATTGGTGGCTTCGAACTGACGGCTTCTTCCGACGTGTACAAGCGCTGGTGTGCGTTTGGCCTGCTTTCTTCGCACAGCCGTTTGCACGGCAATGCCTCGTACCGCGTGCCGTGGGCGTACAACGATCCTGAAGCCGTGGACGTGCTGCGTCGCTTCACCAAGCTCAAGTGCCGCCTGATGCCTTACCTCTTCGATGTGGCCTGCCAGGCCCACGAGCGCGGCGTGCCAATGATGCGCGCCATGCTGTTGGAATTTCCCGGTGACCCCGGCTGCGACTATCTCGATTTACAGTACATGCTGGGGGATGCGCTGCTGGTGGCTCCAGTGTTTACCCAGGAACGGCAGGCGACCTACTACCTGCCCGGCGGTGTCTGGACGAGCCTGCTGAGCGGCGAAAAAATCGATGGCGGCCGCTGGCGCAAAGAAACGCACGATTTCTTCAGCCTGCCGCTGTTGGTGCGCCCGAATACGATCCTCCCGATCGGCAGCCGGGACGACCGCCCGGACTACGACTATGCCGACGGCGTCACGTTGCAAGTGTACGAACTGGCCGAAGGCCGGCACGCCCCGGTGCACCTCCGCGCCCTGGATGGCACAGTGGCCGTGACCTTCGAGGTGGCGCGTAGCGGGAATACGATCGACATCCGGCGCCAGGGCGCAGCGAAACCGTGGAACCTGCTGCTGGTGGGCCTGCCCTCTGTCAAGGCTGTCGATGGTGGTGTGGCGCAAGCGACGCCGCAGGGAACCTTGATCAAGGCTTCGGATGGCGCCGCGCACATCACGTGGTAAGCTCGTGAAAGCCAGCGTTTGCGTGCTCTGCGTGCTTGTTTGGGTCAGCCTGGCGTGTAACCTGCCTATGGCGGCCCAAACACTGCCCCCGGTCGCAAGCCAGACCCCGGCGCCTGCCCGCCCCCGTGAGACATCCCGGCCGAGTGCGACGCTCCCGCCGCCAACGCGCACCCCGGCGATCACGCCGGCGCTGACCGCATCTCCCGCCGCTACGGGCACACCCACCCCGACGGCCACTTTGACGCCGACACCAACCGTCGCCTGGACACCCACCATCACGCCCACGTACGCCATCCTGACCGGAAAGGTTTTGCTGCGCGCCAACTGCCGCTATGGGCCTGGCGCGCCCTTTCTGTATAAATATGGCCTGCTCGAGAAGACACGCATGGACGTGATCGGCCGCAACCCCTCGGGGAGCTGGCTTTTGATCCAGGCCCGCGGTGGCACCAACCCTTGTTGGATCAAGGCCTCCTTGATGGAAGTCAACGGGGATGTGATGGCGGTCGAGCCGGTCGACCCGGATATCATCTTGCCCTGGTCGCCGTATTACGGTGCCTTGAGCGGTGTCTCCGCGGTACGCAAAGGGAATACGGTGACCGTTTTCTGGCTTCCTTTGAATTTGCGCGCCGGCGACGATTCGGAGCAGACACCTTACCTGATCGAAGCCTGGGTGTGCGTGGACGGCAAGCTCGAGTTTACCGTCGTCGGATCGTACACCACGGCCGCCGAAATCATCGACGAGCCGGGCTGTACGCAGCCATCGCACGGGCGAGTGTACGGCGCCGAAAAACATGGGTACACCCCATGGACGGAAATCCCCTGGCCGCCACCGTGACCGAGAAATCAGTACAGGACATTTTGCATGTTGATCCAGGTTGAAAATCTCTTCAAATCGTTCGACTATTACCAAAAGGAGCTGGGGCTTAAGAATTCGTTCAAGAATCTCTTCCACCGCCAGAAGTTGGTGAAAGAAGCCGTGCGCGGGATTTCTTTCGAGGTCGAAGAAGGCGAAATGCTCGGCTTCCTTGGGCCGAACGGGGCGGGGAAAACGACGACGCTCAAGATCCTGGCCGGCATCCTGTATCCCGACCGTGGCCGGGCAGCCGTGATGGGCTTTACGCCCTGGGAGCGGAAAAAAGCCTTCAAGATGCAGTTTGCCATCGTCATGGGGCAGAAAAACCAACTCTGGTGGGATTTGCCCGCTAACGAGTCGTTGTATCTTAACAAATGTATCTACGAAGTCGACGACCGCGACTACCAATTCACCCTGGCGGAGTTGACCGAACTGCTCGATGTGAAAGACCTGCTGAACGTCCAGGTGCGGCGGCTGTCGTTGGGCGAACGCATGAAGATGGAATTGGTGGCGGCCCTGCTGCACAAGCCGCGCCTGATCTTCCTCGACGAGCCGACCATCGGCCTGGACATCATTTCGCAGAAAAAGATCCGCGAGTTCTTCAAGTATTACAACCAGCAAAAAAAGGCCACCGTCATCCTGACCAGCCACTACATGGAAGACGTGGAAGACCTGTGCAAGCGGGTGGTGATCATCAACGCCGGGCAGATCGTCTTCAACGGCGACTTGCACCGTGTCAACGATCTGTTCGCCCAATCGAAGGTGATCAAGCTGCAACTGTCCGAAGCCGTATCCCAGGAAACGCTGGCGGCCTTTGGCCAGGTCAAAGAATACACCGGCTTCGCCGCCACACTCGAAGTGCCGCGGGCAGCGTTGAAAGCGCGCTCCAAAGCGATCCTCGATCAGCTGCCGGTGGTCGATTTCAATATCGAAGACATTCCCGTAGAGGAAGGAATTGCCCTGCTCTACCAGCGGCGGGAGGTAGCGCATGCAGCGGCTTAGTAAATACACCAAGGCCTTCGAACTGGGCTTTCAGACGGCGCTCGAATACCGCCTCAACTTCCTGATCTCTCTGATCAGTGCCGCCTATCCCATCTTCATCCAGACCTTTTTGTGGACGGCCATCTATACCGGTTCGGACCAGGATGTGATGTACGGCTACGACTACCGCCAGATGCTGGCCTATACCTTCCTGGCGGGTTTGGTGGCGCGCATCATCTACACCGGCTTCGAGTACGACATCATGGACGACATCAAAAGCGGCAAGTTCAGCAAGTTTCTGGTGCAGCCGCTCGGTTATTTCCCGTACCGCTTGAGTTCCTTCCTCGGCCAAAAGCTGCCCAACCTGGGGATGATCCTGGCGATCCTGGTGCTGGTTTTGCTGGGCTTGAACGTTTTTTGGGGTGTTGCGCCGGGTTTTGCCAACCTCCTGGCTTTCCTGGTTGCGCTCGTCCTGGCCGTCGTATTGAATTTTTTGATCTTCTACTGTTTCAGCGCCGTGGCGTTTTGGATCATCGAGATCGGCTTTTTGTTCGAGGGTATTCGCATCGTTACGGTTTTGCTCAGCGGCGGCATTTTCCCGTTGGAGGTTTTCGGGGAGCGCGTGGTGCAGGTGCTCGGGCTGCTGCCCTTCAAATATACGGTCAGCTACCCGGTCAACGTGCTTAACGGCAAGATTCCACCCGGCGAGGCCTTGCAGGGGATGCTGATCCAGTGCGTTTGGATTTTTCTCTGCCTGGGACTGGCAAACCTCCTATGGCGGCAAGGTGGGCGGCGCTACGTGGCGGTTGGTGGATGAAACAGGAAGCCACGCTGGAGAGAACAACAGTCCATGTCTTTTCTGGCTGCGCAGTAGATTTTGCAATGGAAATATGAGCACGATTTTTTACGAACTACGCAAACATTTTCTGATTTATTTGCTGTTTGTCAAGAATAGCCTGATGGCCCAGATGGAGTACCGCTTCAACTTCATCGGGAACTTTTGCATGGAAAGCGGCTATCTGCTGGTCAAGCTCTCTTATGTGGTGGTCGTCTACCGCTCCGGGGTGACCATCAACGGCCTGACGCCCGACCAGGTGCTGCTCTTCAGTGGCACCTTCGTCGCACTGACCGGCATTTACGCCGGAATGTTCATGATCAATAACTTTGGCCTGCGCAACAAAATCCGGGACGGCGACCTCGATCTGCTGCTGACAAAGCCGGTTTCGTTGCAGTTCATGGTCACCTTGCGCCAGGCCGACCTGACGATCTTCAGCGTGGACGTGATCGCCGGGTTGCTGATGGTGGCTGTCGCCTGGGTGCGCCTGGGGCTGCCGGTCACCTTTTTCACCGTCGGAGGCTACGCCGGCTTTTTTGCGCTTAGCGCGTTGGTGAGTTACAGCCTCTTCCTGCTGCCGCTGCTGCTGACGTTCTGGATGATTAACGCTACCTCGCTGGCCAGCATCGTCGACTCGTTTTGGGACTTCAACAGCATGCCGATGGATATTTACAGCCGCTGGATCAAGGCGATTGGGGTCTTTGTGTTGCCGATCTTCGTCATCACCAACTTCCCGCCCTTGTTTTTGTTGGGCAAGATGCCGCCCGGTTACCAGGCCTGGGCCCTGGTTTTGCCTTTGCTCTTGTTGATCGTCGTGCGCCTGGTGTGGCGGCAGGGACTTAAGACCTACAACAGCGCCAGCAGTTAGATCGTATAATAAATTTGCCTGGGCCTTCCGAGTTTTGCATGAAGGGCCGTTTGCCCGTATTGTTCTCGCAATCTACCAGGAGGCATGGATGATGGTGCATAAAACCCTTTCCGGCAAGCAAGGGACCGTCCACTATTGGGTGGCAGGCGAAGGCGATTGCATTCTCTTCACGCACGGGGCCACGATGGATCACGGCCTGTTCCAGCCCCAGATGGATCACTTTGCGTCTTCCTACAAGGCCATCACCTGGGATGTCCCGGCGCATGGGTTATCCAGGCCGTATGTTGGCTTTTCGCTACCGGCCGCCGCCGATGAACTGGTAAAGATTCTGGATGCGGAAAACGTGGCGCAGGCCCATCTCGTTGGGCAATCGATGGGCGGCTATATCGCTCAAATGGTCGCCGTGCAGCATCCCGGGCGTGCCCGAACGTTGGCTGCGGTCGATTCGTCGCCGCTGCATGCAAGTTACTACTCCTGGCTGGATCGCTGGCTGCTGTCTGTCACCCCGGCCCTTCTGCGGCTTTACCCTTACAACTTGCTGATCAACACCATTGCGACCCAGGTCGCCATCCAGCCCGCAGCGCGGGCCTATGCGCGCGAAACACTTCGGGGCTTGAGCAAATGGGAAATTGCGGCTATCATGGAGGCAGTTTATCGCGGGGTTGTGCAGTACCGACGGGCGTTTGCGTTGTCGCTGCCCGTGCTGATTCTCTATGGCGACGCCGATCGTACCGGCAGGGTGCAGGCGTATTGCAAGCGCTGGGCCGCGCAGGAAAAAAAGGCCCTGAGGGTAATTCCCGGCGCAGCGCACAATGCCAATATGGATAACCCTGCTGCCTTCAACCAGCTCTTGGGCGAGTTTTTAAGGACTGCCGATGGGTAAAAGGATCCTAATTGTCGACGATGCACCGCAGAACCTGCGCGTGGCCGGCGCTTTCCTGAAGAATGCCGGGTATCAGATCGTCCTGATCACATCGGGGGAAGTGGCGCTCCAGAAAATTCCTGAGATCATGCCGGACTTGATTCTTCTCGACATCATGATGCCGGAGATGGATGGGTTGGAAGTCTGCCAGGCCTTGAAGGCTTCCTCCGAACCGGTGGCCAATATCCCGGTGATCTTTATGACCGCCCTGGACCGGGAAGAAGACAAGGTACGCGGTTTCCGGGCTGGTGGGGTCGATTACGTCACCAAACCGATTTATAGCGACGAACTGCTGGCCCGTGTGCAAACGCACATCCGGTTGGCCGAACTGACCAATAACCTGCGGGCAACCGTGCACGAACAGGGCGTCAGCCTGGCAGAAGCATACAAAAAGCTCGCAGCCCTCGACCAGGCCAAGAGCAGATTCCTGGCGGTGGCCTCACACGAGCTGCGTACCCCGATCACGATTCTTTCCGGGTATGCCCAGGTGGCGGCAGATGCAGGCCAGAAATATCCTGAGCTGGCAGGGATGATGAACGGCGTCGTCAGTGGGGCGAAGCGCCTGACGGAAATCGTCAATGCCATGCTGGATGTCGCCCGCATCGACAGCGAAGTGCTGGAGGTTTTCCCCGAATCGCTCGATCTCTCGACCCTTATCGGCGAGGTGGCCGCCGGTTACGAAGAGGCTTTGCGGGAGCGCCGGCTCGTTCTCGAAATCCACACGGAGCCGCTTCCGGCGATAGAAGCCGACGGCGAGCTGCTCCAAAAGGCGATCGGTAATTTGCTGAACAACGCCATCAAGTACACGCCCGACGGGGGGCGTATTGCGATCACGGCTTGCGCCACGCGAGACGAAACCCTGGGGGATTGGGTGGAAATCCAGGTACAGGATCGTGGAATTGGCATCGCGGCCGATCAACTGACCTTGATCTTCGAGAAGTTTCACCAGGTCGGCAAGCCTTCCTTGCACTCCTCCGGGCGGACGAAGTTCAAGGGTGGGGGGCCTGGTTTGGGCCTGCCGATTGTACGGGGCGTGGTGCAGGCCCACGGGGGGCAGGTGTGGGCAGAAAGCCCCGGCCATGACGAGATGGCTTGCCCCGGAAGTACCTTTCACATACTTTTGCCGTTCAAACAGACGGCTGCAAAGCGGCCTTAGGCAACGCGAATTAAGAGCCTGGCATCAAATCCCACCTGAGCCACGCCAGGCCTCTAACAAATCTCTTACGCTTTTTCATGCGACAACGATTTAAAATAGTGTTTCTTCCGGATTTGCCGGGAAAGGGGAATTCTTTCCTCTCAACCCGGAAGACCCACGCCCTTTGTCTTTTTATTTTTGCAGGAGGTAAGTATGGTTGATAGCACGTCCACACAGGACCAGACCCAATCGTTTACATTTAAGGCCGAAACCAGGCAGTTGCTCAATATCCTGATCCATTCCCTTTACAAAGACCGCGAGGTCTTTTTACGCGAGTTGCTTTCGAATGCCTCGGATGCCCTCAACCGTCTGCGTTTTGAGATGGTCACCAACCGGGATGTACTCGACCCGGAAGCCCCCCTGTCCATTCGCCTGACGGTCGATAAAGACGAGCGCATGATCGTGCTGCAGGATACCGGCATCGGCATGTCACGGGACGAGATCGTCGAAAACCTGGGGACGATTGCCCAGTCTGGGGCGCGTAAATTCCTGGAAGTGGCGAAAGACAAGCAGGCAGACATCGCCCAGGTAGACATCGCCGCCGTGATCGGCCAGTTTGGCGTTGGGTTCTATTCGGTCTTCATGGTGGCCGAGTGGGTGCGCGTGACCTCACGTTCCTACGACCCGGCGGCTTCGGCGGTAAGTTGGTATGCGACCGGTGAAGATCGTTATGAAATCAGCCCGGCCGAGATGGACACGCGCGGCACGAAGATCGAGATCAAACTCAAGGAAGACGCCGTCGAATTCGCAGACGAGTATCGCCTGAAGAACATCATTCACAAGTACTCCGACTACATCGGCTTTCCGATTTACGTCGGTGAGGGGGAAGAACCGGTCAACAAGCAGACTTCCATCTGGCGTACGCCCAAGCAGGACATCACCGAAGAGCAGTACAAGGAGTTCTACCACCAGACCACGCTCGATTTCGAACCACCGCTGCTGCACGTTCACACGATCACCGATGCGCCCGTGCAGCTTTATGCGCTGCTCTATTTTCCCGCAAAGGCAGAGCGCGGGATGTTTGCCTTGCGAAAAGACGACGGCCTGAAGCTGTATTCGCGTAACATATTGATCGATGAATACAACAAGGACCTGCTGCCCGAGTACCTGCGCTTCGTGCAGGGCGTGGTAGATTCGGAAGACCTGCCGCTCAACGTCTCACGCGAGACGGTCCAATCCAGCGGGTTGATGCCGCGCTTGAAAAAAGTGCTCACGGGCCAGGTGTTCAAAGAACTGGAACTGCTTGCCAAAAACGATGCAGAAAAGTACCAGGCTTTCTGGCAGGAATTTGGTGGCTACCTGAAACAGGGGGTGGCTTCCAGCCCGGCGGATGTTGAAAAGTTAAGTCCTTTGCTGCGCTTCAAGACCAGTTCGCATCCCGATACTTGGTCGTCGCTCGATGACTACACCGGCCGGATGAAGGAAGACCAAAAGGAGATCTACTTCATCGTCGGAGATGATCCCAAGTCTGTTTTGCGCAGCCCGCACCTGGATTATTTCCATGGGCAGGGAGTCGAAGTCTTGCTGTTGACCGATCCGATGGATTCCTTCATGCTGATGGGCCTGCATAAGTACAAAGATTATGACCTGAAGAACGTTGCCCAGGCCGAGGTTACACCCCCCGAAAAAACCGAAACGCAAGCGGAAACGGAAAAAATCTCCGAAGCCGATTTCGGCACGCTGGTGGAACGTTTCAAACAGGTGCTTGGGGAGCGCGTCGCCGATGTGCGCGCCAGCACGCGGCTCTCGCAATCCGTCGCTCGTCTCGCCGATCCGGAGGGAACGCTCAATCCCGAGTTGCAGCGTGTGTACAAGTACCTGGGCAAAACGTACGAAGCACCCAAGAAAATCCTCGAACTCAATCCCGCACACACAACGTTGAAAAAGCTGCTCCAACTCGACATGGCCTCCGACCTCTCGACCCTGATCATCGAGCAAATTTATGATAACACCCTGCTCATCGAGGGACTCCATCCCGATCCGTCGAGCATCGCACCGCGCATGCAGCAGATTATGGACATGGCCTTGGAAAAAGCCGCGTAGCGGTTAATTTCTGCGCTTATCGAAAAATCCCCGCCCGCTCTGTGACGGGGATTTTTTGCGATTCTTCCGCCTTGATGCGAAATTCCTCACCCGGTAGACTGGAAGAGTCTCCGCTTACAAGCGCTACTTACCACACAGAATTATGCCTGTGGATACATGTTCGGTTATGTTTTTTGGGGGGCATTTTGCCTGTTTTGTTGCGCAACGAAATATATCGATAAGCCTATCTTATTTTATGTGAAGGTATATGGTTGGTTTCTGCCGTTCATGTTAAGCTTTTGGCGAAACAGCAACACCCAAAGATCTTGGGGAAGTCTTGTGGCAAATATCAAATATCTTTGAATAGATAAGGTTACTTTTGGGTCATTGTTTTTTCTCTTACTTTAAGCCAAAATCGCACTTGTACCTTGTAAAAATCGCGTAAAAGGTAAACCTGTAACTGCATTGTCTGAGAGAGATCATTTGCACGAGACTGACGGGCATTTCGCCAAAGCAGGCAAAAGGGGAGTGCAAAGTCATCCGTTTATCTTCCGGCAGTGCGACCGAAGATTGTCAACTGTACTGCAGGGGGCACCCACCCTATAGTCTGTCAGTTATCGAACGCTATAAGGAGAGTTATCATGTTGTCGACACGTCCCACAGTTTCTGTGGTTATCCCTACCCTGAACGAGGCGCACAACCTGCCGTTGGTGCTGCCTTACTTACCCCTCAACTGGATCGATGAAGTCATCCTGGTCGATGGCCGTTCGGACGATGAAACCGTTGAGATTGCCCGCCGTTTACTACCTTCTATCAAGGTTGTGCTGGAAAAGAACCCTGGGAAGGGCATGGCGTTGCAGGCCGGTTTTGCCGCCGCCGGCGGCGATATCATCGTCACGCTGGATGCGGATGGCTCACACGATCCGCGTGAGATACCGCGCATGGTTGAAGCGCTGTTGGAAGGCGCCGATTTTGTCAAAGGGAGCCGTTTTACCGCCGGGGGAGGAACAACCGATATGCCGCTCTTGCGCAAGGCCGGAAACTGGGCCTTGGGAACGGTAGCCAATGTGCTTTTCAACGGCATGTACACCGATTTATGTTACGGCTACCACGCTTTCTGGCGCTACTGCCTCGAAACGATCCACCGCGCCCAGGTCAGCGGGTTCGAAATCGATACGGCAATTTACGTGCGCCTTTTACGTGAGCATCTGCGCGTCGTTGAAGTGCCCAGTTTCGAAGGTTATCGCTTCTACGGCGTGGGGAAGTTGCAAACTTTCCCCGATGGCTGGCGGGTGCTGAAAACCATTCTACATGAATGGGTAGACAGTTGGAAATCCAGGCCAGACAACGTCTTTCTCGGTTTCCGCGGTTACTGTCCTGCGGAGAAGGTCAACCTGGCCCTGGAAGCCGCCGCCCTGAAAGGCCTGTCGGCGTCGGATGAGATTGCGCTGATCCGCGCGATTGGCGATGAATTGAACACGCAGCCCAACCGCGAGGCACGTCTGCAGCGCTTGTTGGAGATTACGATGCACAGTTTTGGCGCCACCAGCGGCTGCGTCATTGTTGCCGATAACGAAGCCGAGGTTGCCGAAGGCACACTCTCGTATGCCGGGCGCAAGCTGCCCTATACACGCGAGCAGTTGACCGAAATTTTGCGCAGCGGCCTGGCTGCGTGGGTCATGGAGAACCGGCGAGCGGCCCTGATTTCACGCACGACGGGCGACCCGCGGTGGGTGCGCCGTCCGTGGGAAGATAGCAACCAGTCCGTACGTTCGGCGATCTGCGTTCCCTTGAGCACGCGTGAGCGTGCTTATGGGGTGCTGACGTTGGTAAAATCTCAGGCCGAGAAATTTACCCAGGACGACCTCACCCTTTTGACGGCCATTGCTGCGTGTGCTTCTGCATTTACGCTCAATAAGTCGATGAATGAACAGGCGGTGGGGAATTGACTCTTGCTTTCGTCGGTCGCGTTGAAAATTCCCAGGCTGGCGCTGCGGGCCGTGGAAACCGCCCCCAGCTCAACCTGGGCTTTCACACGGCAATTCTAGAACGTTCAATCCTTGGGAGTGTTTGAAGTCATGAAGGCTGTTTCACAATCACCTTTCGAGAGCGAGGTGAAAAAACGAGTTTGTATTGTGGGCGCGGGAACGCGTTTCTTAAGTGGGATCAGTTACTATACCCTGCGCCTGGCGAATGCCATGGCGCAGTCTCATCAGGTTTCTGCCATCTTGATGCGCCAGCTTCTGCCGACCCGCTTTTACCCGGGGCGGCAGCGGGTGGGCCAGGAGTTGACGCGCTTGCACTACGCGCCGGGGATCAAAGTCTTCGACGGGGTAGACTGGCATGGCTGCCCCAGTCTCTTGCAGGCGATTGCCTTGTTGTGGCGTGAAAGGCCAGAGTTTGTCGTTTTCCAATGGTGGACCGGTACGGTGCTTCATCTGTACCTGCTGCTGGCTTTGGCGGCCCGCCTTGCGGGTGCAAAAGTAGTGATTGAATTTCACGAAGTGCTCGATACGGGAGAAGCCCGCATGCGCGCCGTCCAAACGTACGTAAAAACGCTGCTGCCTTTCTTGATCAGGCTGGCGAGCGGCGCCGTGGTTCATTCGGAGTTCGATCGGGCAGCTTTGCAAAAACTGTATCGGTTGGAGCACTGCCACCAAGCGCTGATCCCGCTTGGCCCGTTCGATCATCACGCCAATGCGAACACAGCCACGCCGCTGCGTCAGGCCCCCCGGGCGTGCTGCAACCTGTTGTATTTTGGCGTCATTCGCCCGTTCAAAGGTGTGGAGGACCTGATACGCGCTTTTGACTCGATCCCGGAAGATGAGATTGGCCGCTACTGGCTGACCGTGGTCGGCGAAACCTGGGAAGGTTGGACGCTGCCGGCCGAGCTGATCGCACAAAGCCGCTACCGCGATCGCATTACGTTCGTCAACCGCTACGTGCACGACAGTGAAGTAGACGCTTTCTTTGCCGGTGCGGACGCCGTCGTTTTACCTTACCATCGTTCCTCGGCCAGTGGGCCTTTGCACATCACCATGAGTCAGGGCTTACCGCTGGTCGTCACCCGTGTCGGCGGGTTGATAGAAGCTGCTGCAAATTATGAAGGGGCAGTTTTTGTGCCTTCACAGGACCCTGACGCCTTACGCCAGGCGATCGATCGGGTGCACCAGTTGCAAGGCCGGCGTTTTGCCGGGCCGCATTCGTGGGAACAAACGATCGCCCGTTACAGCAAGTTATTTGCCGCCATGGAACGGCCACCCGCCGGAGAACAAGAAACACATTATGCCAGTTCTGCAGATTAATCGTCCCCACCAACCGGTGGGCCAGCCGGTGCCCATTTTGATGTATCATAGCATCTCGGAAACGGGCACGCCCGGTTTTCGTGTGAACACGGTTGCTCCGCCCATGTTTGCTGAACAGATGGCTTACCTGTACCGGCACGGTTACCACACCTTGACCGTCAGCCAGTTCGTTGGGTGCATCCGGCGACAGGATAGCCTGCCGGCCAAAACGGTTGTGTTGACGTTCGACGATGGCTACATGGATTTTTATACCGCTGCTTTCCCCATCTTGAAACGTTACCACTTTACAGCTACAATTTACATGGTTGTGAAGTTTATCGGTGGTACGGCACAGTGGTTGACCTACAGGCAAGAAAAGCACCGCCAGTTGCTCAACACCGCACAGTTGCGCCAGTTGATCGCCTTGGGCTTCGAGTGTGGTGCGCATGGTTACACTCACCGCTCCCTGGATACCATGCCCCTGGATGCGGCATGGGATGAGATTACCCGATCGAAACAACTGCTGGAGCAGAACTTGTTTCAAAAAGTTATGTCGTTTGCTTATCCTTACGGGTACTACACCCATGCGCACTACGCCATGGCGCAAAAAGCAGGCTTTACATCTATCTGTACGGTAGAGCGAGCGATCAGTTCGACAGGTGATGACCCGTTTGCATTGGCTCGTATTCCCGTTTCTTCAGCCACCAGTATGGCGGCTTTCAAAAGGTTGTTAGCCGGTGAAGGGTTAAGGCGTGCCCCGGTCGGGCCACGTTTACCCACTCGCCTGCGTGGATTCTTGCGGCGTTCGCTGGCTTCCTGGATGTCTCGACAGTTGGTTACAAACGAGTGAGCTATGAAATCTTCAAAACCTATCGGCATCGTTACCCCCCGTTATCCGCCTGCCATCGGTGGTGTGGAATATCACGTTTCTCAATTGGCCGAGGGGTTGGCGGCGCGTGGGATCGTTGTGAGAGTAATTACCACCGATCCGACCGGCAAGCTGCCGCCGTTCGAAAAGCAAGGCCTGATTTCTATCTCGCGTTTTCCAACTATCCGCAACGACGACGTCTATTTCCTCTCGCCGAAGCTGGCCAAGTGGTTGTCAGCGAACGGCGATCGCTTTGCGCTGCTCCATGCGCATTCTTACCATACGCCGCTTGCCTTTATCACCGCCAACGTTTGCCGGCAGAACAAAATCCCCTTTATTTTCAGCCCACATTACCATGGCACCGGGCACACCGGTTTTCGCCGCCTCCTGCACATCCCTTACCGGCCGTTCGGGCGCTGGACGATTCGACGCGCCGGGCGTGTGGTGTGCGTTTCTGAGATGGAAAAGCGCCTGATCCATCAAGATTTCGGCAGCGATTTACCGACGTTGGTGGTGCCCAATGGCGTCGATCTGAAGGCGATTGCGGAGGCCGAACCGTTTCCTGAAAAAGACACGCGCAAGTACATCCTGTTCGTCGGCCGCCTCGAACAGTATAAGCAAACGGAAAACCTGATCGATGTTTTGCCGCATTTGCCTGAAGAGTACGACCTGGTCATTATCGGCAACGGGCCGATGCGCAAAGCGCTCGAGCAGAAGGCCAAAAAATTGGCCGTCACGCCTCGTGTGCACATGATGCGGCAGGTTTCGCAGGAGAACCTGCTTTCGTGGTACAAGACGGCTGACGTGTTCGTCAGCCTCTCACAGCACGAAGCTTTTGGTATGGTCGTTTTGGAAGCATTGGCTGCCGGCACGCCCGCTGTAGCCAGCGATATCCCCTCTCACATGGAACTTGCCCATTATGTGCCGCCGGGCCGCCTTTCGTATGTCGGCGCAGAGTGCACGCCTGAAGAATTGGCCTCAACACTGCAGCAGGCCGCGGCGCGCGGCCGCCAGGAGAAAATGCCGAACGATACGATCCCGACCTGGGAAAAGGTGGTTGATGTGATCCTGGCGCAGTATTTTAGTTTACTACGTGGCCCCTAGGTTTTTATGCACATCCTTACGATCTCCGATTTCTATCCACCGTTTATTGGAGGCGCAGAGCACCAGGTTTCGTTGATTTGCCGTAATTTGAAGCAACGAGGACACACCGTCAATGTAGCGACGGTATGGCAAGGCGAAACGTCACAAGTTACGCAGGATGAGTACGGGGTTACTGTTTATCGTTTGAAAAGTTTGAGTACCCGGGTGCCCTGGTTTTACCAGGACCCTCGGCGTCGCTTTCATCCCCCCTTTCCAGACATTGGGATGGCCTTTTCATTGCGACGTCTGATCGAAACACTTCGTCCGGATATTGTCCACGCAGTGGGATGGATCGCCTACTCGGTCGCGGTGGCCCTTCGGAATCATGCGATTCCCCTGGTCGTCTCCACCCGGGATCATGGCTACACTTGTGCGATTCGAGTCTTTTTGCACAATGGCCGGGTGTGTAGCGGCCCCTCTTTTTCCAAATGCCTGGATTGTAGCCGGGCAAGATACGGCTGGCCAAAGGCGCTGGCAGCCGTTAGCGGTGTGTTTTGGGGACGTTCTCTGCTGCGCAAGCGTATCGACGCTTATCACTGTGCCAGCACTTACATTTACGATTTGATGCGGCGAGACTTGTTTGACGGTGCGGTAGAACGGAAGCCTCATGGTGTGGTGATTCCCAATATCCTGGCGAACGAGGCCGCGCCCGGCGGGCTGCCCGATGTGATTGCCGCCCTGTCACAACCGTATATCTTATTCGTGGGTGCGTTGCAACCGAGCAAGGGCCTGGATGTACTGTTGGCGGCGCATCAGGCGTTGGTTTCACCGCCGCCACTTGTCCTGGTGGGTACGGCCTGGCCGGACACCCCCACCCGTTTTCCGCCAGGGGTGACCGTGCTGCGTGATTTGCCTCACCCCGTCGTAATGGCGGCCTGGCAGCGAAGCCTGTTCGCGGTTGTACCTTCTTTGATACCAGAAACATTTGGCAATGCTGTGGTCGAAGCGATGAGCCAGGGAAAAGCGGTAATCGCCAGCCGTCTTGGCAGCCTGGCCAATCTGGTCAAAGATGAGGAGACAGGATTTCTCGTTCCTCCTGGTGACGTTCTGGCGCTGACACAAGCCATGCAGTGTTTGTTGGACGACGCCGAGAAACGCCAGCGTTTTGGGCGGGCAGGCTATGAACGTTCGCAGCTTTTTTCTGCCGAGACGATTGTGCCGCAGTTTGAAGCATTCTACCAGCGCCTCACTGTGTAGCGAAGGCCTTGGGGTTTTCTCGTTTCATGGGAAGGCCTCTCAATTTTGGGGTCTTTCATCACCGCGGAGGACCTCCATGGCGTAGCCCACGGCTGCGCAGCGATTTTACGCAAGAAGTAAGGGCCTAACCCATACACACTGTGCAGAAAAAGCACAGAATTAATAGCAGGGTTAGGATTGTTCCGCTTTATGCGGGTTAGGAAGTACCCGTGATGAAGATACGTCAGGTCTTACAAAACAACTTTGCCATTTCAGCATGGGGTGGGTTGCCTCTTTTGAGCGTTGTGGCAAGCATCGGGCTTTTGCTCGTGGCTGTGGCTTATACCGGCGCGCGCAGCGAAGCGTCGTGGTCGTTACCGCTGTTTTGGCTTGGGCTATTGCTGATCTATATGCCTGCCGTTTTGCGATTAGCTTCAGCGGACGCATCCAGGCGCGAGCGGATTGGCCTGCTGGCGGTCCTGGGGATTTGTTTGTATATGGTTAAGGTCTTGCACGATCCGCTTGCTTTTGGCCTTCCGGATGAGTTCATGCACTGGCGGACGGCGCACGACATTTTGCAGACAGGCCATCTGTTTTCGGAGAATCCTATTTTGCGCGTCAGCCCTTTTTATCCGGGATTGGAAAACGTTACGGTTGCTTTCCTGAGCTTTTTTGGGGGAACGATCTTTACAAGCGGGATCATCGTTGTGGGCGCAGCGCGGGTCTTGATCGTGCTGGCCCTGTATCTCTTTTGCGAACAGGCCAGCAGTTCCCAACGGGCAGCCGGTATCGCCGTGGCTTTGTACATGTCCAACCCCAGCTTCATGGAAATCGATGCGCAGTACGCCTATGAATCTCTGGCCCTTCCGCTGGCCGTTTGGGCGTTGTGGATGATCTTGCGCCAGGAGAGGGCGGGAGGTGAAAACCGCGTTGGATTGAACATCCTGGCGGTCCTCGGCATTTTGGCTGTCGTTGCAACGCACCATGCTACTTCCTACATGCTTGCGGCATTTCTTTCACTTTGGACCCTGTTCTATTTCTGGCGCCGCCTGGCATGGCTGAATCGGTTTGGCCTGTGGTTGTTGCAACGGTCCAGGCAAGTTTACGAACGTTATTTCCCTTCTGCATGGCAGCGCCAACTGTCGCGCTGGTTTCAAGCATCCGATCAGCAGACCGTGCAGAACGGCATCAACCTCAATCCCGGTGGGCTTGCTTTGCTTGCCCTTATCCTGTGTGTCCTCTGGATGAATTTTGTTGCCCCGCAAACGACCAGCTATCTGATGCCATGGATCCGCGGTGGTGTGGAAGAGGTTCTCAGGCTGATAACAGGCGAATCGTCCGGACGGCGTTTGTTTGTCTCAGGCTCCGGTTACGTTACGCCGCTGTGGGAGCGTACGATCGGGTTTGCCTCGGTCATTTTCATCCTTGCAAGTTTGCCTTTCGGATTGTGGCAGATATGGCAGTCCTATCGCCGGAAGAACGTCGTTCTTGCCCTCGGTGTGGGCGCATTGGCCTATCCGTTGAGCCTTGCCTTCGGCTTGACCTCAACGGGGTCGCAGCTGGCTCACCGGATATGGCCTTTCTTGTACGTGGCGATTGCGTTTGTGTTGGCGGTTGGGGTGACAAACTTTCTGCTGCTGCGTTCCAGGCACCCGGTCACGTTGCTGAGCTTTGTTGTCTGGGCGACGGTCATTTTTACGGGAGGGTTGATTTCCGGTTGGGCCACCTGGGAGCGTTTGCCCGGGCCGTATATCGTCGGTTCTGATACCCGTTCGATCGAGCCGCAGGGCGTTGCCGCCGCCGCGTGGGCCTACACACATCTCGGTTCGCGCAATCGAATTGCGGTGGACCGTACGAACCGGTTTTTGATGGGTTCTTACGGTACCCAAAACCCGCTCCTTTCCGGTGCTTTTCCGGTTTTCTTTTCACCTACTTTCGCATGGGACGATCAGGCGCTCTTTCGCCGCGAGGGCATTCAGTATGTCGTTTTTGATCGCCGTTTGAGCCGCGAACTGCCCGAAAAGGGCGTCTATATCGAGCGGGCAGAGCCTGGGGTATTCAACCACAAGACCCCCCTCGACCCACAAATTTTCGTGAAGTATGATGGCCTGCCCAATGTTGGCCGCTTGTTCGACAGTGGCGAAATCTTGATTTATGATGTGGAGGCTTTATCCGATGTTCCGTAGATCACCTGATCTGCTTTTGATCATTGCCGTTACCGGCTTTTCGACTGCCCTGGTCTTTGCTCATGCCGGCAACACCTTTCTTCGATTGTTGTTGGCCGTTCCTTGTGTGTTTCTGTTCCCCGGTTATGCGCTCATGATGGCGTTTTTCCCCACGAATGCCTGGGGAAAGGCCGAACGCATCACGTTTAGCCTGGGGTTGAGCTTGGCCGTATCTATATTGGGGGGATTGGTTTTGAATTGGACCCCATGGGGTTTGAGCGCAGAAGGCTGGGCGTTGTGGTTAGGGCTTGGGACAATGGGGGTGAGTATACTCGCCGTGTGGCGGCGACGTGCCGTTCCGATGGTTCAACCCTTCCGTTTCAGAATGCCGAAGGTAGAAGAGGCTTTGCTCGCTTTTGCCGGGTTGGTTTTCATCGCGGCTGTACAGGTTGCCCGGCTTGGGGCGCTCCAACAACCTGTGGCAGGCTTCACCCAACTGTGGCTCTTGCCGGATGACAAAATGAATCCCCAGGCGATTCGCATGGGCGTAAACAATATGGAAAACGTTCCCATGCATTATCGGCTTTGTCTCCAGATCGATGCTCAGCCGGTTGGCGCGTGTACGGCAATCGATCTTGCCGTGGACGAACGATGGGAGACGACAGCCGCCTTACCGCAAAGTTCCGAGCAGGCTCGAACGGTTGAAGCCATGCTTTATCGTACGGATGCACCAGAGACTGTCTATCGCCGGGTAGCGCTATGGCTTGATGATCAGGCGGAGGAGGAGTAAGTGGCGCATGCGTATTTTGATGGTTAGTGACTTCTACCCACCCTTCATTGGCGGGGCAGAACGACAGGTGCAGTTGTTGAGCCGTGAGCTGACCGCTCGAGGCCATACCCTGCAAGTCGCTACACTTTGGCAGCCCGCTTTACCGGCACAGGACGCAGCGGATGGCATTGACGTGCGGCGCTTGCGAGGGTTGACCACCACGGTGCCCTGGTTCTCGAAAGACCCTGGACGCCGTTTCCATCCCCCTTTTCCAGATGTGGCGTTGCGGCAAAGGTTACGACGTCTGGCGGATGACTTTCACCCGGACCTCGTGCACGCCACCGGCTGGAGCGCTTACTCGGCTGCCAGTGTCTTTGGTGGGAAAAGCGGCACGCC
This sequence comes from Chloroflexota bacterium, assembly GCA_049325275.1. Taxonomy (GTDB): domain Bacteria; phylum Chloroflexota; class Anaerolineae; order Anaerolineales; family UBA4823; genus CAIQJJ01. Next base: position 20,074 of record JBMOLU010000084.1, on the reverse strand, counting down.
CTTGCTGGTTTCGGCGCGTGACTACGGTTATTCGTGCGCCATCCGGACCTTGTTGCACGATCATCAGGTGTGCACTGGCCCCGGTTTCGCCAAATGTGTTCGCTGTGCACGCCGGGTGTATGGCTTTTCGAAAGCCGCCGTGGCGGCCATGGGCGTTTCTTACGGGGCTGCCTTGCTTGTACGGCGTGTCACCGCTTTTCATGCCATCAGCACTTTTGTACGAGATATCCTTACACGCGATTTGTTGTTGCCCGCCGGGCGAAGCGTTCCCATCCACATCATCCCCAGTTTTCGCGAGGATCGACACGAGCAGCCGCCTTCATCCAATCTTCAAGAACGCCTGCCTCCGGGGCCTTATATCTTGTATGTGGGCGCTTTACAGGCCCATAAAGGGGTCGAAGTCTTGTTGGCGGCCTACGCCCGGCTTTCTGCGCCGCCTCCCCTGGTGTTAATCGGTACACGTTGGGCCAATTCTCCGACGATGATGCCGCCTGGCGTGGTGGTGTTAGAAGATGTGCCACACAACGATGTCATGGCGGCCTGGGAAGGCTGCTTGTTTGGTGTCGCGCCCTCTTTGTGGGCCGAGCCGTTTGGTGGCGTCATTCACGAGGCCATGAGCAAAGGCAAGGCAGTCATTGCAACCAACGTAGGCGGCCCGTTGGATATGATCCGCCCCGGCGAGACGGGTTTGCTAATCCCTCCGGGTGACGTTTCTGCCCTGGCTCAGGCCATGCAAGACCTGCTCGATCAACCCGAATGGCGCGCGCGCCTGGGGCAAGCCGGACAGGTACGTTCGCGCATGTTTACTGCCGGAGCGGTCCTGCCGGACTTCGAGCAGCTTTATCAGCAGGTTGTTGCAACGGCATGATTTTCCTATGAAGGCATCTTTATCGACATTGTTTGGCTTTACCGCCAGGTTGCCGCTCCCGGCTTCACTGCGCACGCTGATCGATGCGGGCATTGTGCGGCTGGTCTCTCACTTACGCACGAAGCTTTTCTTGAACGCTTATGCCTTGATCGTAGGCGCGGTGGTTACCTCAGGTTTGGGCCTGGTGTATTGGGTTGTTGCTGCGCGCTACTACCCGGAAGAAGTCATCGGTTTACACTCGGCGCTGCTCTCGACCATGATCTTGCTTTCCGGGGTGGCACAACTCAGCTTGAATACAGTCCTGGTGCGCTTCATTCCTGTTGCGGGCCTGCGTACGGGCCGGCTGGTCGGCTGGGCATATTTGCTCAGCACGCTCTTTTCCGGGCTGCTGGCCCTGGCGTTTGGCTTGTTGAGCGGCTTTTGGCTGCCAGAGATGAAATTTTTAAGCCAGCAGCCGGCCTGGTTGCTGGCTTTTATCATCGCAGTCGTATCCTGGAATATCTTTGCTTTGCAAGACTGTGTGCTGACCGGCCTGCGCCAGGCATTGTGGATACCCCTGGAGAATGCTGTCTCTGCTTTTGCAAAGATCGTGCTGCTAGTTTTGCTAGCGAATCGTTTTCAGGCGATTGGCGTCTTTACTTCTTCCGTCATTCCCATCGTTTTGGCCCTACTGCCGATTAACTGGCTCATTTTCAAAAAGCTCATCCCGCAGCACATTCACCGCATGCCGTCGGCTTCCGGCGAGCTTCGCTTGCGCCCGATCGTTTCTTACATATCGGGCAACTACCTGGCGGCGATTTCGCTTTCCATCTCGAACACACTTTTGCCGTTAATCGTCACCAGCCATGCCGGCGTCAAGGCAAATGCCTACTTTTCACCGCCATGGATGATCGCTTCGGTGTTGCAGTTCATTGCCATCAACATGGCTTCCTCGCTCACGGTAGAAGCCACCCTGGATCGGGCGAAGTTGGGAAGCTACTTTCGTCGCGTTCTGGTTCAGACCGCCGTTATCCTCGTTCCGTGTGTTTTGTTCATTCTGGCAGCCGCACCGTTGATTTTGCGCATTTTTGGCCAACCTTATGCCGACGAAGGCAGCACAACGCTACGTTTGCTCTCTCTCTCGACCTTACCGAATGTGCTCGTCTCGCTTTCTATCGCGCTTGCGCGTGTACAAAACCGCACCCGGGTAGTCTCCTTGATCCAGGTGGTTTTGTGCCTGGCGTTGTTAGGGCTGAGCGAGGCTTTTCTGCCGATATGGGGGATTGCCGGTGTTGGCCTGGCCCGCCTGATCAGCCAAACGGTGGTGGCGTTGTTCATTCTACTTTTCTTGTTGTGGTCACCGCAGCAGTTCACGGATTTAGAAAATGGTTAATGTCAAACAAAAACTCTACTTTGCCATTCATCGCCTGCGTGGGTCCAAAGTGGGAAGCGTTTATGCACGCTATCAGCGCGAAGATCGTCAGCGCCAGGCAACGCTGGAGACTTCCTTGCAACAACTGCGCCTGCTGCTCGCTCACTGCCGGCAATCGGTCCCGTACTACGCCGAACAAATGCGCCAATTCTCCGGCCACTTTCAGGATTCTCCGGCCACTTACCTGACACAGTTCCCGATCTTATCGAAGGCCTTGCTGCGCCAGAACTTCGAACGCTTGAAGTCGACCGATCTGGGGCAGCGCCGTTGGTACGAGAATACGTCGGGTGGTTCTACCGGTGAGCCGGCCCGCTTCATTCAAGACCGGTGTTATTGGGATTATGAAACCGCCGCACAAATGTTGAGTTGCGAGTGGGCCGGCCAGGTGTATGGCGAACCGGCGCTCTATTTGTGGGGTTTTGCGGGCGATATTGCCCACGGCCAGCGCGGGTTGAAGTGGGCCGTCAATCGTTTCATCGCTCACAACGATCTCGTGAACGCTTACCGCATGACCCCGTCCGTCATGCAATCGGTTGTCGAACGGCTCAATCATCGTCCCCCACGTTTGATTGTGGCGTATGCCAACGTGATCTATGAGCTGGCCTTGTTTGTCGAGCGCGGACGCATCCCGTTGCGCCCGCAGGTGGCTATTTTGACCTCCGGCAGCACTCTGCATGACTTTATGCGTGAAAAGGTTGAAGCGGTTTTTGGCTGCAAGATTTTCGATCGCTATGGCTCCCGTGAGGTCGGTGATATTGCCTGTGAATGTGAAGCCCATGCCGGCTTGCACACCTTTCCTTGGAATTGCTACGTAGAAATTGCCGATGACGCCGGGAATCTTCTTCCGCCTGGTGTGGAAGGAAATATTCTGGTGACCTCGCTGGTCAATTTTGCCATGCCCTTGCTGCGTTACCAGATTGGCGATCGCGGGGTGCTGTCGCCCGATGAAGCTTGCGCCTGTGGCCGGCGAGGCCAAAGGCTACGCTACGTTTCCGGCAGGATTAATGACACCTTTCGCCGCGCCGATGGTACCCTGGTCAGCGGTGGGTACTTTACCCGCTTGTTATACTATCGCGACTGGGTGGCAAAGTTTCAGATTGTGCAGAAAGGTTTCCAGGCAATTACTTTTCGTTTGGTGAAGACCGATGTGCCTTGCAGGCCGGAGGAGCTTGAAGAAATCCGTCGCCAGGCGCAGGCTGCGATGGGGGAGGGGTGCCAGGTCGATTTTGAGTTTGTGGAGGATATTCCCGTCGGTGTTTCGGGGAAACATCGTTATACGATTTGTGAGATTGCTTAAAACTTGTCTGAAAAGCGCCGTCGACAGGTGTGACGCGCCTCCATAAGTACTTTTAACCGGCAAAGTGCATTCGACAGCTTCTTGCGAATGCCGGGTGGAGGTGTATGAAGCGCTGCACGCACCCATACACCCCACCGATCGCGCACTTGTTAGGGTTTATACTCGAACGCGCCCAGGTCAGGAATCGGCCCCACGGGGACGGACTGGTCGCTGAAGTCCAGGGGATGCCTGAGATCGACACCCGCATTGATTGCCGGGCTGCTTGCTTGCAGGTGGAAGTCGCCTCCGCCCAGGTTGATGAAGCGCGGATCGCCTTGTAACTCGCTGCTGACCGGCGTTATCCCCAGCCTCGTTCCGCCGCTCAGATAGTACAGGTTATGATCGTGCGTGAAGTTGGGCATCGAAGGCCTGGCCACGTAACTGAAATTATGGGCGTAGACGATGTTGTTGCGCACAGAGAAAACGCCCGAAGCCGGGTTCGCCGTGAAGGCAAAAATCAGCCATGCCTGCTCGCTGCTGCCTTGTTCGACGATGGTGTTGTTCTCCACGCGGAAATTTCTTACAACGGCGGCGTATTGACCGCTCAGGTTGAGCAGCGAAAACTTTCGATTGTTGAGCGTTACATTGTAAGATACGACGTTGTTGGCCGCTGAGCCGCCGCCGATTTCGAGAAACCCGTGGTTTGCCTCGGCCCAGTTGTGGTGTACGTAGTTGTAGTTTGTATTGTCCGCATACCATTCAATGGCGCCGCCGTCGAATCCATAGTCGTGACTGCTGGCTTTGCAGCGTTCAAACCGGTTGTACGAGACCTCGGTATATTCCGCGCCGTGTAAGACGATACCAACCGCTCCATAATCGTCGGTGCCGCCGGGTGTATTGACGACCATGTGCAGATCGTGCACGTAACTTTTCGTAAACAGGTTATACGTACCGTTGATCTGGACGCCCAACCCGGTGTTGGTAACTTCCACGTCGCGAATGATATTGTGATCGGCGCTGGACTCCAACCGGATGCCGGCTTCATAAGTTTCTTGTACTTTTAACCCTTCGATGACGTTCCAATCCCCTACAACGACGATCGCACGCGTGTGATTGCTGCTGCTGCCCGGGTTGCGCAGGATTGGGCGTGCTCCTTCACCGTATGTCGAGATGGTGATCGGATTGCCCTGTGCCCCCGATTCTTCGAGGATCAAGGCTCCCGTCCAGGTTTGTCCGCGTTTGAAGCGGACGACGTCGCCTGGCTGTAGCCTTGTGGTTCGCACGCGTGCCAGAGTCTTCCATGCTTGACTGGGCGATTTTCCGGTATTGTTGTCGGACCCGTTTACGCTGTCTACGTAGTAACCGCCCTCTTCTCTGACAACCATCGGTAGGTAAATACTGTCTGACGCTTGCGCCTGGGCAACGAGCGGAGAGAGTATCCCTATCACTGGCTGGTCGGCCAACGCAGTCAGCAGACCCACTATCAGAAGTTTTGTCAACAGGGAATGAAGTTTCACTTGGGTTTCCTTTTGCTTTTTTTGCCTACCGGACGAGGATGCGCCTCGTGGTTGCTGCAGGAACGCTTGCTGAGAAGTGACGCGCGCAGACAGATGCGCAATGAGAAAGTACCTCATGACGTTGGCGTTTTGCGCTTTCCAAAGGCGAAATTCTTCGCCCGGGTCGGGATAGCTAGTTTAACGGCAACTTCTCAACAAAGCAGGGTATGGGTTGTTTTGGGCGAGCCAGGCAACCGGGTTGCAGTTCGCCCAAAACAACCTATTTTCCCTTTCTTTTTGAGAAGTTACGTTCAACCGATACTTGTTTTGACGGGTATAGTCAATATGTTACTATTATATACCGGAAATCCCAATCAATCCCTTACATAAGAGTAAGCTTTGTATGTATTTTTTTGAATGTGCAGAAAATCCCCGGGAGATTGTGATTGCCAATAACGTCCGAAGACATTTTTTATGCACTTCGTCACTTGACCCTGGCTTAAGGCGAGAATACAATCAGCATGGAAGTTTGGCAAGGTTGGAGATCGCCAAAGCCTCTTACCCGTTACCGGCTTACCTGTTTTCCCAGTCTTCCACCACGAAACCCCATCCCTTCAGGAGTTCCTATGTCTGATTTTCTCTTCCGCGGCAGCCTTGCTGATCTCGATCCCGATATTTACGAATTGACCCAAATCGAGGCAGAACGCCAGTTCCGCAAGCTCATTCTTATTCCCAGCGAAAGCGCTGCCCCGCTGGCCGTGCGTGAAGCGCTCTCCTCGGCCTTCCAAAATATCTACGCCGAGGGGTATCCCGACGACGAAACGCGCTTCATGCCCGAAGCCGAACTGCTCGACTACACCGCTCGTTTGAACCACTTCCGCCGGTATGCCGATCCGCGCTACTATAAGGGCGTCGAATATGCCGACGTACTTGAAGCCCTGGCGCGCCGCCGCTGCGCCGAGTTGTTTGCGGCCAACGGCGTCACAGCCGATCAGATCTACGTCAACGTTCAGGCGCTTTCCGGCGGGCCGGCCAACAATGCCGTCTACCACGCCCTCGTCACCCCCGGCGACACCGTCATGGGGTTGAACCTGCTCCACGGGGGGCACCTTTCGCATGGGTCTCCGGCCAACCGTTCGGGAAAGTACTACAATATCGTTTCCTACACTGTCGACCCGCATACCGAGCAACTGGATTACGAATCGATCCGTGAATTGGCTTTGCAAGCCAAGCCGAAGTTCATGATCGCCGGTTACTCGTCCTATCCCTGGATGGTCGACTGGGCCAGGTTCAAGGCCATCGCAAAAGAGGCCGGTGCCCTGCTCATGGCCGATATTTCTCACATCGCCGGGCTGGTGGCGGCGGGGGTTTATCCCTCGCCCGTTGGCCATGCTGATGTAATCACCTTCACCACGCACAAGTCACTTTGCGGCCCACGTGGCGCTTGTATCCTCACCACCGATGCGGCCATGGCGCGCAAGATTGATCGCGCCGTTTTTCCGGGTGAGCAGGGCGGCCCGCACGTCAACGTGTTTGCGGCCATGGCGCTGACCTTCAAACTGGATAAGACCGGGCAGTTCAAACAGTTGCAGGCCCAGATCGTCAAAAACTGCGTCACCTTTACCGAACGCTTGAAGGCGCGCGGCTTGCGCATCCCCTTCGGCGGCACCAACACGCATCTCACCAATATCGATACCGCCGCCATTACGGGCCCCGATGGCACCGGCCTTTCCGGTGACATGGCTGCCCGCATCCTCGATCTGGCCGGGATCGTCGTCAACCGCAATACCATCCCCGGCGACAAAAGCGCCTTCGACCCCAGCGGCATCCGCCTGGGGACGCCATGGGTTACACAGCGTGGCTTCAAGGAAACGGAGATGGAACAATTGGCCGACATCATTGCCGATCTACTGTATGCCTGTGTTCCTTTCAAGCTGGAGGGCCGCAAGAGCGACAAGCGCCGCGCCAAGGTGGGTTTCAAGGCCTTCGAGGATTGCAAGCTGCGTGTACGTGCGCTGGCCGAGTCGGCCGGCATCGACTACGAACCGGCGCAGCACGGCTACCCCCACTTTTGGTATCTCGACTCTGTCGATCGAACGGGTTGTTCGAGCTACAAACTCAGCGGCGACAAAGTCCGCGCTTTCGTCAACTTCGTCTTTGCCTCCGACGCCGAAGCCTTGCAGACGGGCCAGAGCCAGCCTACCCGCTTGATCACCCCGTTGGGAAACGTGGAAGGGGCGCTTACTTGCATTCATCCGTACGAATTTACCTTCACCCCGGCCGGCCAACACAACCTGGCCGCTGCCTGGCTGCGTGACCTTTCGGATGGCTACGTGGCGCTGGATGCCGGGCGCGACGAAAGCGCCCTGCTACGCAAGGCGCCCGGCCCGGTGGCCGTCGAAGAAACTGCTGCCCAGGCGCTTGACGTGCAGGTGGCTGCCACACAATCCGTCAAGCCCTACTTCATCGGTGCGCCAGCCGATTCGGCAGGCCCCTTGCCCGAATTCGTCGCTCCTGAAGCTGCGCCAGGCCTGCGCCGCACGCCCTTGTTCGACCTGCACAAGTCGCTTGGCGCACGCACGGTGCCCTTTGCCGGGTGGGAGATGCCGGTGCAGTACACATCCATCGTCGAAGAACACCTGGCCTGCCGCAGCGCGGCCGGCTTGTTCGACGTGACTCACATGGGCGTTTACCAGGCCGAAGGCCCCGATGCGGCCGTCTTCCTCGACAGCGTCTGCGGCAACGACATCGGCCTGCTGGCGGTGGGCGAATCGTGTTACACACATTTCCTCGATCCCGATGCGCACGTGATCGACGATCTGCTGGTCTACCGCCGCGCGCAAGAAAAGTACCTGGTAGTCGTCAACGCCTCCAACGATGACAAGAACTGGGCCTGGCTCAACGCCGTAAAAGATGGAACCGTTTGCGTCGATCGCGAGCGCCCGGCGGCGCGCGCCTTTGGGCGCGGCGTGATCCTGCGCAACCTGCGCGACCCCAACGAAGGCGCCGCGCAGCGCGTCGACATCGCCTTGCAAGGCCCCAAGTCGCGTGAAATCCTGCTCTCGCTGGGCTGTGATCCGCTGACTCGCAAACGCATCATGGCGTTGAAACGTACCCAACTCTGCGAAGCTACCCTGGCCGGTTTCGACCTGGTCGTCTCGCGCACCGGGTATACCGGGGAGAAGATGGCCTTCGAGTTGTTCGTCCATCCCGAAAAAGCGGCTGCGCTTTTCGAAGCCTTGCTGAAGGCCGGCGAGCCGCTTGGCCTGAAACCCTGCGGCCTGGGCGCCCGCGATTCCCTGCGCACCGAGGCCGGCCTGCCGCTTTACGGCCACGAAATGGGCGCCGGTTCGGGCAAGCACGGCCCCGACTTGGGCGTGGCCGAGGCCGGTTTCAGCCTGTACGTCAAAACCTACAAGCCCTGGTTCATCGGGCGCGAAGCCTTCATCCGGCAGGAAGAATCCCGCCAAGGCGAAGTGATCCGCTTCCGCTTTACCGAAAAGGGCGTGCGCGTGGCCCACAACGGCGATCCCCTGCTCGACAAACGCGGCAAGGTGGTCGGCTTCGTGACGAGCTGCGCCATCGACAAAGAAGGCCTGCTCACGGGCCAGGGTTTTGTCGATTTCAAGAGCGGTGAAGAGGGTACCCCACTCTACGTTTACCAGAGCGCCCCACAGGAGGCCGGCAAGGCCCCGGCCGAGTTGAATCCCGGCGATAAAACCACGCTGCCGACACCGGTGGTCGTGGTGGCCCGCTTCCCAAAGTTGTAACGGCGAAACGCCGTCAACGGGTGCTGTCTCCGGCGCCGTGAAAAAAGCGAGGGCGGCCATCAGGCCGCCCTCGTTGCATTACTTTGCTGCACACGCCCGAAGCAGGGCCGAGGCATTGGGCTGCACTGTCACGCCCTCGTCACCGGTCCAATGTAAACGACTTCCAAAAGGATGCGGTCGGGTGACGCAAACATCACCTGGTAATAGGTCTCTTCAGGGCTTGCGCAAAACTCTGGACGGTGACGCGGCGTGTCAAACAGGCAGGCGATATTCCGTTCTTGCAGGTATGCAACCGTTTCATCAACGTCGTGCTGGTTTTCGACTTGCAGGGCAAGGTGATTGATGCCGGGGCCGTCGTAATCGTTGTGCGCATCGCTTGCCTTGCCAAAAAACCACAGGCTGCCACGTACCCCGTGGCCGAAGGCCAGCATGCCTGGGCCTTCGGCCAGCAGGGGCCAGCCTGCGAAGGGAAACAGCTCTTTGTAGAAGGCCAGGTTTTGCGGGTGGACGTTGAATTGAAGATGCCCAAACCGTGTTTGAATCATGCGTGCTCCTTCTGGGACAGTTCTTCCACGATCGTTACTGCCGACTGCACGAGCCGCGGGCAGCGGGTTTGGAACAGGTTTTGTTGGCGCGCCTGCTGCTGGCCTTCGGCGGTGCTGATATCGCAGCCGAGCAGGTCCTTGCAGTCGATGGCGCCGTTCTGCGCGGCAAACCGCTGCAAGAAATCCTGGCCGATGGCGTAAACGTTGGCCTTTACCGCGGGGTCAGTGTTCGAACGAGCGCCGTGCTTCATCCCCAGCACCATCAGCGCCCCACTCACCGCGCCGCATATCGCACCCGTACGCGCCACGCCGCCCCCGAAGGCGCTGGCGACCTTGATGGCTGTTTCTTCGTCCAGCCCAAAATCTTCGGCGAAGGCGGTGAAAACGGCCTGCGAACAGTTCATCCCCTGGTCAAAACGAACTCGAGCATTTTCAGATTTTTCCATGATCTTTCCCTTTCGAAACGTGATCGCACAGGATGGCGATGGCCTGGGCGACGCCATCTTCTGCACGGATTTTCATTCCCAATTCGTTGGCAGCCCTGCCGATTTGCGGATCGGATATGGCTGCTGTAATCGCCTCGGCCAGCTTGTCTGCTGTCAGGTGCCTGGCTGCAACCGGCGCTGGCCCGGCGCCCAGGCCGGCCACGCGCCAGCCCCAAAAGCTCTGATCGAGAGAAAGAAAGGGCACGATGACGCTCGGCCTCCCTGCCCGCAGTCCGGCAGCGGTTGTACCGGCGCCGCCATGATGGACCACGGCAGCCACGCGCGGGAACAACCAACTGTGCGGCACTGAGTCTACCAGGCAGATGCTGCCGGGTAGTTCGGACTCTTCCAACCCACCCCATCCCGAAAGCAGGATACCGCGTTGGCCGGCACGCCGGAGCGCTTGCAGCACCGTTTGGGTTGCGGCCCGCGGGTTGCCGTGACTCATGCTGCCGAAGCCGACGTAGACCGGTGGCGGCCCTGATTGCAAAAAATCTTCCAACTTGGCAGGGGGCTGCCAGTCGGCGTGCGCATCGAGAAACCAATAGCCGGTCACGTAGACGTGCGGCTCCCAATCAGGCGGCCGCGGGACGACATGTGGGCTGAATCCATTCAGTGCCAGAGCGCTTTGCTGCCGCAGTAACGCCAACGGGCCATCCCAATGGGCCACGGGGGGCAGGCCGAGCACTTCACGACGGGCTGCGTTGACGGATGCACGTTGCAGCGGCCATGCCAGCAGCCGCCAGCCCAAAACGTGTGAAAGGCGGTTCAGCCTCCTGCCGGACCAGGTACGAAGCGCTGTAAACGACGTCGCCGTGCATGGGGCAAAACACCAGGCCGTGCTGCTTGACCAGAATCTCGAAGTTGATGTTGGTTGCTATGCGGATGCTGTGCCCGGCAGCTTGCAGGCCCTTTCCCAGGGCAATGTATGGGCGTACGTCACCTTGTGAACCGGGAGCGATCAGGGTGATTTTTATGGTGTACACGCACTTTCTTGTGCGGATCGACTGTCGCCGGAGAAATTTTGGCATCGAGTCTTGAGAAGGTAGTAAAATTATCCTCGCCATTCATACCGGAGGGGAAACCGCATATTTTTTACCGTTCAAGGAGATCGTATGACCACTTCCTGGGATCAAGTTTGTGCCCAACGCACCCGAAAGATGACCAGTTCGGCCATCCGCGAAATTCTCAAGCTCACCGAGCAGCCGGACGTTGTTTCGTTTGCCGGTGGTTTGCCGGCGCCGGACGTTTTTCCCGTCCAGGCGTTTGCCGATGCCTGCCAGCGGGTGCTGCACGAACACGGCCCGCAGGCGTTGCAGTATGGTGTGACGGAAGGCTACGTGCCGCTGCGGGAGATGATCTGCCGTTTTACCCATCGTTCGGGATTGAACGTGGTCGCCGAGAATGTCTTGATCACTTCCGGATCGCAGCAGGCGCTCGATCTGCTCGGAAAAATCCTGATCGATCCCGGCGATCGCATCCTGGTCGAGTCGCCGACCTACCTCGGCGCTTTGCAGGCCTGGACTCCTTACGGCGCCGAATACATCACCGTGCCGACGGACAAAGATGGGATGGTGATCGATGCGCTCGAAGCGGCGTTACAACAGCGACCGAAGTTCATTTATGCCATTCCCAACTTCCATAACCCGCTGGGGGTGACATTGACGCTCGAACGCCGCCGTAAGCTCGTCGAACTGGCCGAACGATATAGTATTCCCATCGTCGAAGACGACCCGTACGGCCAGCTGCGTTACGAGGGCCAGCCGTTGCCTTCGCTCTTGGCCCTGGATGGTGAAATGCGCGGCAGCGGCACGCCCGGCTACGATGGCAACGTCGTTTACCTGAGCACCTTTTCCAAGACGCTTGCCCCCGGCCTGCGCCTGGCCTGGGTGACCGCACCGGTCCCGCTCATTCGCAAGCTCGTGCAGGCCAAACAGGGGGCCGACCTGCACACCCCTACCTTCAACCAGATGGTGGCCTACGAAGTCGGCCGCGGCGGTTTCCTCGATCGGCACGTTCATCTGATCCGTAAGGTGTACAAAGAACGCCGTGACGTCATGCTGGCCGCGCTCGACACCAGCTTTCCGCATCAAATGGACTGGACGCATCCCCAGGGCGGCCTGTTTCTGTGGGCGGTGGCGCCGCAGGGCGTCGACACAACGGAAGTGCTGAAGCGCGCCGTGGCCGAAAAAGTGGCCTTCGTTCCCGGCGAGTCCTTCCATCCCGATGGCGGCGGCAAGAATACGATGCGGCTCAACTTTTCCAACGCTTCGCCCGAAGACATTCGCAACGGCATCATGCGCCTCGGGAAAGTGCTCACCGCAGGCCTGAAACAGGCATAAAAGGTTATTTCACCGGCAGGCGGGCAAGGTGTCGACCGCCGCCCGCCTGCCGGTCTATGGGGCCTCCGGGTTTTCCATGAGCAGGCTATTTTCCGGCGAAGCCAGAAGAGCCTGCTCTGTTTTTTTTTCAAGAGTTGTGTTTGTGAGGAGATTGTTATCCCGCTACATTCTGCTTGCGGCGCATCAGCACGACGACAACCACCACGATGATGACGATGACGATCAAGCAGCAGCAGCATGTCAAAAGCAGCCCGATCAGCAGGCCTGTATTACTGCGGCCAGAACCGCCCAAGCTCAAATCGGCGCTGCTGCCGACTTTGCTTTCCAGGTGCAGGTTCTTGGACGAGCCCAGGGGCAGTTCCCAGGTAACGGTGTTGCCGGCGATCGAATCGCCGTTGTGGCTGGTGACCTTGCCGGGGGCGGTCATCGAGTAGCTGATCTGCAACATGCCCAGGTCGAAGCCCTCGGCGCCTTCCTGTTCGCTCATGTCGGCGCTGGCGTCGAAGGTGAACTGGTTGCCCATCATTTCCAGCGTGTTGACCGTAAAACCTTCCCCGTTCATTTCCGTTTTCATTTCTTGTAGGGTGGCTACGGGCTTACTGGCCACACACCAGACCTCCTCGCCATGCTCTTCGCGTACGAAGGTGAAATCCTCCTGCCCTTCGCCCATTTGCTCGCAGATCGTCTCTGCAGGCATGCCCATCCCTTCCAGGCTCTTGAGATCCTCGCGGGTCAGCTTATAGGTCATTCCCAGTGCCCCGGAGCCGTCCGGGTTGACGACTGCGGTGATATCGATGGTGCAGGCGCTCAAGAGCAGCGCTGCAAGCAGGGTGACGATCATCGGCCAGGTTTTGGTTTTCATCGGTCATCTCCTTAGAATTTAAAGTGTTTTTGCCGCTGTAAAAAAATTATAGACCAGTTTTTACCGCCTGACCAATGGCAGGAAGATTTTGCACACCTGCACGGGTGGGGTGGGCGTGATCGTCGCCGTCGCAGTGGGGGTTTGCGTCGCCGTCGCCGTAACCGTCGGCGTGTCGGTGGGCGCTTCTTCCGGCACCCTGCTGACGATGCTGGCGGAAACCTGCACGCCCGCATCGCTGTGCGACATCAGCGTCAGGGTAATGTGATTGCTGCTGCCCGGCAAGGCCGTCGCCGGGACGCTGACCGTTACGGTAAAAGGCTGCGAGTCGCAGGCCGCGAGCGAAAGCGTGCTTACCGTCGGTGAAATGACCGCAGGCCAGCCCTCGTTCTGCAGCGTGACGGTGTAGGTGCCGGAGACATTGCCCGGGTTGGCGGCCTGGAGGGTGTAGGTGAGCGTTTCACCCGGCTCGCCGAAAAGCGTTTGTTCCGCCGGGACCCACTGTACTTCACCGGCGGCCGGAACCTGCAAGAAGACGGCGCTGGGCACGCCCCAATTGCCGGCGGCGTCCTGGCCTTCGATGTAGACGGTGTGGCGTCCTGGGGCCAGGCAGGTCGTGTCCAAACTGGCTCGGATCGTCTCGGTTTTGCTGTTGAAGCTGCCATCGGCGGCCGCCATGGGGTTGAGCGTGGCGCCATCCTGCCAGGAAAGCGAGTCGAGCGAATAGCGCGCCGCCACAACGTTCTGCGTCGCTTCTCCGCTGCCGCCGTAGCGCGTGTCGCTGGCGACGGCCTGGATGGTGGCCAGTTGATCGGCCCCCATCGCAACGGTGAGGTTATACGTCTCCGGCCCGGCAGGGTCCTGGTAGGGCCGGCGGGCGGCTTTGAAGGCGTAATAGAGCGCCTTCAGGTTGTTGGGGTAAATCGTGTTTTCGAAGGTTGTGCAGCTTTGGAAGAAAGCCGTTCCCATTTCAAACGTATAGGCGGCCACGCCCAGTTCGCCGTAGGTCCAGTCGTCGGTCGCCCCGCTGGTCGGGTACAGGCTGACCGACTGCCCGGGATCGTAGCCGTTGAAGTAGGCGAACTTGCGCCCCAGGGTTTGCAGGCCGGCGCTGTTCGGAGCGGGCGTGTACGAATCCCCCCAGGGCCAGAGCACCAACCCGCTGTAGCTGTGCAGGGAGATGAACACACCGGTGGCGTCGGCCGGGGCCGGATCGGTGATCAGGCCGCCGCGTTGATCGGGGAAGAGATTGGCAACGTAGTTCTGGATGGCGTTTACTTCGGGTTCCGAAGCGGCAGTGAGGCCGCGGTAGGTGTCGTCGCAGGGATCGGTGCTTGCCCCCGGCCCGCCCCAGTGAAAGCTGCTGTTGCGATTCAAGTCGACGCCAAACGAAGACCCGCCCGGGCCGCACTGCGTGTTGTTGGTGTTCTTGCGCCACGAAAGACCCGTCTCGGCGCGTTTGCGCCCGTCGGGGTTGGCCATCGGGACGATGTGGACTTCGTAGTGGTCCAGCAGCCAGGTGGCGTCGGCGTCCGTGTTGTACTTCGCCAGCAAGTCCTCGGCAAAGCGCATCGCTGTTTCGGCGGTCGTATATTCGCGGGCGTGGACCTCGGCCAGCAGGAAAAAAGCCGGCTTGGGGCCGGGGATGTTCTGGTTGGTCAACTCAAGGGCGTAAATGTCGTAGCCGGGTGTGCCGCCAATCTGTAGCTTTTCCCAACTGTTGCCGATATCGTGCAGGCTTACCAGGGAAGGATAATTGGTCACCAGGGTTTGCATGGCGGTGTACGTCTCTTCCACGGTGCGGTAGCAGAGGTATCCGGGGATACCGTTGATCTGGCCGGGCAGGCGTGTGCGCGGCGTGTGGAGTTCTGCCGTGCGTACGCGATCGATGCGGATGGCGTAGCCGGCTTCGCTCAGGCGGGCGAAATCCTCCGGCTGCAGCAGGGCGATCAGATAGCCCTGCTCGTGGTGGACTTCCCAGATGTCCAGCTCGGCGGCGAGTGTTTCCAGGTTCGCACGCGAGCGATAGTCGACGCGCGCCACCACCGCATGATCGGGGGGCGTGTCTGCCAGGGCCGGCGAGCCGCCGGCCGCTCCGATGGCCAGAACGAGCAGGCAGGCGAGCAGCAGAAGGCTGTTGCGAACTTTTTGGAGGGGGTGAGCGATGTTTTTCATGAGCGAGTCCTTTTCCGCTTATAATGGCCTTGTTGAGCGCCAAACTTGCTGATGGAGCAACGAAACCACCAGGCAGCAATCCAATTTTCTAAGGAGAATGAGCTATGTCGAAAAAACTTTTTTATGTTTTGAGTGTACTTGCCTTGCTTGCGCTCGTTGTCGCAGCTTGCAGTAGCGCTCCGAAACTTTCCGAGCAGATCGTGGGCCAGTGGCAGTACGAAGACCCCGATATGGGGGCCACCATGATCTTCGACTTCCAGCCGGACGGAAAACTGACGATTTCGGCCAAGGATATGCCCGAAGTCGTCCTCGATGGCACCTACACCTGGGTAGATGGCGACACCATCGAACTGACCATCACGATGGAAGGCCAGAGCGAGTCGACCAACGCCGATCTTTCTATCGATGGCGACTCGCTGACCATGACGATGGATGGGGAAACAGAAACCCTGACCCGGGTGAAATAGAGCGCACTTCGACGTTTGAAAGCCGGTGCCGAACGGCGCGGCTGGCGCTTAACTTGCATACATCCTGGAAGATCGGCAGTCGCTACGGCCGCACTTCCAGGATGTTTTTATCCTCGCCACAGTTTGAAGCCTTTCAAAATGGATCCCCCAATGAATTCGCGCAGGATCGAGTTGTCGGGGATCAGGTCGCTCTCAAGCGGCAGGAACCATTCCAGCAAGGAGAGCAGGCGCTTGGCTTCGATAAATTCGTTCGAGCCGTGCGGTACCTGGCGCAGCAGGGGTTCGGCCATCGGTTTCAGGGCCGCCAGTTCGTACGCCAGGGCCGAGTTGAACATGATGTCGGCGTTTTCCTGGTAGGGGAAGATATAACGTTTTTCGCCGCGTCCGACCGATTCCCAGCGCGCGATCGTGCTCTGGGCAGTGTATCCTCGGTCACGGGCGTCGCGTACGATGCGGCGCAGCAGGCGCGTGTCGGTGGTCGAGATGCGGTTGTGCCGGTCGAGGTTGAGCTGTGTCAGGCAGGATACGTAAATACGATAGGCCTGTTCGGCGGGGAAGTCTGGCAAAAGTTCGGGGTTCAGCCCGTGGATGCCTTCCAGGATGATCAACTGGCCGGGTTGGAGCTGTACGAGTTCACCGCTCTCGCGTTCGCCGGTGAAGAAGTTGTAGTGCGGCAAGCGCACCTGCTCCCCGGCGATCAGGCGGTTGAGATCGTGCGCCATCAGCCGCGTATCCAGCGCCCGGATGGATTCGAAATCGGGCTTACCATACTCGTCCAGCGGCGTTTCGTTGCGGGCGATGAAGTAGTTGTCCATCTCCAGGGGGAAGGGTGTGATGCCGCGCGAGATCAACTGGATCGAGAGGCGCTTCGAAAAAGTGGTCTTGCCCGAGGAGGACGGCCCGGCGATCAGGATGATGCGCGCCGCCGCCTGGGCTGCGATCAGCCCGGCGATGTGGGCCACGTGCTGTTCGTGCAGCGCTTCCGATGCCAGGATGACCTCGCGGATGCTCCCCGATTGGATCGTGTCGTCGAGCGTGCCGATGTTGGCGATCCCCAGCCGGTCCAGCCAGGCCCCATACTGCCGGAACGTGTCCAGCAGCTTCGAGTAGTGCGGCATCGGCAGGATTTCGGTGGGGCGATGGCGGCGCGGAAAGCGCAGCGTAAAGCCCCCATCGGTCAGTTCGAGCTTGAACCAGCGCAGGTATCCGGTGCTGGGCAGCATGTAACCGTGATGGTAATCCTGGTGATCGCCCAGGCGGTAGAGCATCAGGTAGTCTTTTTGGCGGTGGGCAAGCAGGTTGAGCTTGTCTTGATAGCCCTTGGCCTCAAAGTATGCGATCGCCTCGGGCAGCGCAACTTCCCGCTTGGCAAAAGCCAGGTCGGCGTCGACCAGCTCGCACATGCGCTTTTCGATGCGCGTCAGGTTCTCGGGCGTCAACAGGGTTGGGTCACTCACCTGGCAGAAGTAGCCGCCGGCGGAAACCGAGTGATCGACGGTCAGGACGGCGTCCGGGAAGGTATCCTCGAAGGCTGCATCCAGTAAAAAGGTCAGCGAACGCCGGTAGATCAGCATCCCGTCGGCCTCTGCCATGGTGACCGGCCGCACGCGCGCTTCGATCTGAATGGGATAGGTCAGCTCGCGCAGTTCGCCGTTCACGACCGCGCCGACGATCGGCGCCGGGCTTTCGATGATTTTTAGAAAGTCACCGACCGCCGCACCGCGCGGGCCTTCGATGATGCGTTCGTCAGGCAGGTGGATTTCGACTTTCGAGCGGGGGGGAATGAATTGAAACATGTCCTCATTGGGGCAGTTCGTACAGTTCGACCATCACGCCAAAGGCACTCTTGGGGTGGATGAAGGCATATTTTTTGCCATCGGCGGCCACTTTGGCCGTTTCGTTGATCAGTTGGACGCCTTTTTCCTTCAACTGCGCCAACATGCCCTCGATATCGTCTACTTCGAGGCAGACGTGGTGCATGCCGGGGCCGCGCTTTTCGAGGTATTTTGCCAGGCCCGAATCGCCGGTGGTCGGGCGGACGAGTTCGATCTCGCTGCCGCCGCTGGGGATGAAGGCGATCTGCGCTGCCTCGGCCGGGATGTCTTTGACGTGGGTAACTTCCATCCCCAAGGCGTCGCGCCAGAAGGATAGCGGGGCTTCCATATCGTCTACCAGAATGGCGATATGGTCGATGCGGGTGATTTTAGCCATGTTCTTGTATTGCTCCAGGAATGATTTTTTTGATTCTGCCGTTGGCTGCGGAAGCGAGAAGCATTGTAGTAGATTTCTCCCGTTAACGGAAGTGTCTTTTGTTCCTCACAAACCAGGAAAGAATATAGGCGGAGATCGGTATGCCGATGAAACTGTTGCACAGCATTTGCATCAAAGGGTCCCTGGCCCCATACACGAACACCATCCAGCAAATGGCCAGCAAGGGTACTGCGATGCCGAGGCCTTGAATGGCGATCACCACCAGGCGGGCCCAGTTTCTCTGCTTCATCAAGCCGTCCGAAAGCGTATAGTAGAACCCGCCTACGAGCATCGATACAACGATGTAGGTAAAGCCCATGGGTACGCTCATGGTGCGGTTGCTCATCGAAAGGAAGCCATACAGCAGGCCCACGATGATGATCAGGGCGGCTGTCAGGCCGAACAGAGCTGCATAGACCGTCACGCAGCCGGGGCGTTTTTCCAGCCTGCCGACCGCCGCCGGTACGGGCCCGCCGGTTGCGGTCAGCGTCAGCCTGGCGCCGCACTTTTCGCAGCTCGCATACCAGGATGGGTTGTGCCGGCCGCACCTTGGGCAGGCAATGTCTCCGCTTTGTGGAATCGTACGCTTGTTTTTCATCGCGTGGTGGTATACAGAAAACCCCAACAGAACGCCGCACAGGTATGCCGCGTTTTTGCGGCCGGGACGATCGTGCGTGGCTGCATTGTAACGCCGGCTCGTGCCGGTTTACGATGGGTTGCTCTTGATATTGTCGCGCGTCTTTTCGAGAAACTCGGTGAAAACGGCCGTGATCTTGTGAATCCCTTCGCTGCCTCCGGCGATCATCCCGCCGGTGAGCAGCACATCCAGCACATGAAAGGCGCCTTGTTGAAAGGCCGTGGCTCCATTGAAAGCATCCGTCATCACGAGATTTTGTATTGAACGTACACCTGCCATGCTGATGGCGATGCCAAACGTCAGGCTCGTCCACAACGCCAGGCGCTGCGTGTGTGACTTGTAGCTGGCAAGCCTGGCCTTTACCTCATGCAGCGCTTCGGTGGCCTTTTCGATCTTGGCCTGTTTTTCCTTTTCAGCGGCTTCGGAAAGGATGCTGACCGTGGCCGTGTACTTGGATTGTTCCACTTTTGCCGGTTGGCCTTCTTCGGGGGTATGCACTTCGGTTTGCCTGCCCGTGCGTTCGACCTGCGAAACCATGCTGCCCGCGGCCTTGCTGTTTTCCAGTTCCTGTGCCGCCTCTTTGACCTTGCTTTCGCGGTCGGTCGTGCCCGGCCCGCGCCAGGTGGTAATGAAGACTTCCAGGGCACGTTCCATGAAGAGCGCAATCATGAGCAGCCCGGTCAGCAGTTCGAGCACCTCACCGAGCGTAAAGGGCCGAAACGGCAGCGGCGTCGCTGAAATCTGGATCGACAGGAAAAGCAGGATCAGAATCGCGGCCGATGGAATCAGCCAAAGATACCACGGTCCATACCCGGACGGTTTGGTTTGCATCGTGTACTCCTTTCAGTGTTTGTGGGAAAAAGCGCTGTTTGATTATGACTTAAAACGCTTTGACAAGCAACCGAGGAAACGTGGTTTTGGCGCTTCTGGCTTCGTTGAGAGCCGTCTAAAAAGTGCGACGACAGGTTCCATAAGGTAGATGGCGCCTGTTTCCGGCCGGCAAAGTGCGTCGCACCTTGCTTATCGGGCAGCTTTTGAACAGCGCACAACGGCAAGATACACAGCCCCTTCGTTTTCATCGCCCCTCAGTGCAGCACCTCGATGCGCTCTTCGACCAGCGAAACGTCGGGCCAGTGCATCTCCAGCCAATCTGTCACCTTCTGCAGGGCGCGTTGTGCGAATGCGGCGTCGTTACTCACCAGGGTGCAGGCCAAAACGCTGCGCTGCCATGCATCCATGTCGCCGACCTCGGCCGCCGATACGTTGAACTCACGGTGCAGGCGCGCCAGCAGGGGCTTCAACCGGCTGCGTTTCTCTTTCAGCGATGTGCAGCCGGGCAGTTGAATCTGTAAAGTCAGCAATCCAATATGTAACATTTAACCTGCGCCCCTTTCGGCGCATCCGCCTTCCTGTTGTATAATCTTCTTGCTGAGAACTGTCTGAAAAGTGCCGCCGACAGGTGCGACGCACTACCATAAGGGTAGCTGACGCCT
>JBMOLU010000083.1:0-3760 GCA_049325275.1 Chloroflexota bacterium | reverse complement strand
CCAGGGCGCTTTCGGATAGAATAGAGAGAGACTGTGACATATTTGCGTTTACGCCTGGCAGCCTTTGTCGCGCTGTAAAGGCAAATCGTGAGGGAAAGAACATGAATCAAAGAAAACGGTTCGTCACCTTGCTGCTGGTTTTGATCCTGATGGGCTGTGGCCGGGAGAGGCCTTCTCCACCGCCACCGGTTACAGGGATAGGAGAAACACCGGCAGCAACGGAGACTGCCACGTCATCGCCGGCCCCGCCAATGGAAGCGAAGGCTACTGCCCTTACATCCACACCGCTGCCACCCTCCACCTTGACGCCAACCTCTACGGATGCGCCGCCTTCTGAAACCCCCACCATTACGCCTACACCGATGCCATTGCCGATCACGCAGGCAATCAGCCGGTGCGTTCCCTTGGAGCCCACGTTGGCGCCGGGTTTCTTGTCGCCAGGAAACATTGTTGTCAGTAAATTCAATGATAGCCCTGACAATGGATGGGAACTCCTTGTTGTTTCAGCAAACGATATCCAACCTCGTCCATTTGGAAAAGATTTACCTCCTCTTTGGGGCATTATAGGAAAAGTTTCGCCAGATGGCCAATCGTTTCTCTATGAAAGCGGAATAACAAGGGCTACAAAAGATATTGTCGTTTCATCTTCCGGAGAACTCATCTCTCCCTTGCCTTTTTGTGGCCCATCGCGTTGGTTGGATAACAGCAGAATTGCTTGTGTGTACTTTCGAGGCAGCCAGCTTCACGTTGACGTTGCAGACCCTTTTACATCTGCTCAATACCAAGAAAATACCTATGATTTGCCAAGTGTTTACCGGACAAGCGAAGACCTGCCAGCTTTCGCGCCACAAATCGATTCAACCTTAACGCGAGTTATTTATCCACAAGAAGATGCGAGTGGGAAGGGATTGGCCGCGCTTTGGGATTTGGAGAAGAATCAAACGCTTTGGTCGATCGAAAGCGGTTGGAGATATCCACCGCAGTGGTCTCCAGACAGTTCACTGCTGGCCATTGATGATCGTGTTGATGATCGCTACGACCTGTTCCTGGTAAATCGGGATGGGCAGGCGCAACAATGGCTAGAGCTATCTGAGTATCGCCAGCCGTCTGCCCACTTAACCTGGTCCCCCAATGGGCGTTACCTGGCAATCACATTGGATTATCTTATTGACGATTTCACAGTTGGTCATCGGTTATATGTGCTTGATATCCAGGCAAGGAGCCTGGTGGAGTATTGCGGTCTGCTAAGTTCGGAATATATGACCCCAAATGTTTATTGGTCACCAGATAGTAAACAAATCATAGCCACACAGTGGGTTGATATGCCCAATAGCAAACCCTTACAAACAGTGAACTTTGTACTGGATATCGAAAACCAGAGGGCCGCCAGGCTAGAAATCGAAGGAATGCCAGACGCTTTGATTCTGGGCTGGCTGGTAGATCCTGATATTCCGACGCCCACACCCTTGCCTCCCACTGCCACCCCGCTGCCTACTTCCACACCCATCCCCGGCACTGTCAACGAAGTCGACGGCGCAGCGCTGGTGCGCATCCCTGCCGGCCCGTTCACGATGGGCGCCGACCCAGGCAGCACCGATTTTTGGGGCGCCGAAGCGCCGGCCCACAGCGTCACCCTGGGTGAGTTCCGCATCTACCAGAACGAAGTCAACAACGCCATGTACCAGGCCTGCATCAACGCCGGCGCCTGCCCGCAGCCGGCCAAAACCGCTTCACGCACGCAGCCGTCTTATTTCAACGATGCTGCCTTCGCCAACTACCCCATGATCAACGTCTCCTACGATGCCGCCACGGCCTACTGCCAGTGGGCCGGTGGCCGCCTGCCCAGCGAAGCCGAGTGGGAAAAGGCCGCCCGCAGCGAAGACGGCCGCCTGTACCCCTGGGGAAACGACCCACTGGATGCTACGCGTGCCAATTCTTGCGATGCCAACTGTCCTGCCGACCAGGCCAACCCTGACCTGAACGACGGCTACCCCGATACCGCCCCGGTAGGCAGCTTCCCGCTGGGCACCAGTCCCTACGGCGTCAACGATATGGCCGGCAACGTCCTCGAATGGGTCGCTGACTGGTTCCAGGCCGACTACTACGCCACATCGCCCGCCGAAAACCCGGCCGGCCCCGAAACCGGCGCCAAGCGCGTCGTGCGCGGCGGTTCGTGGTACAACGACGCCTCCGCCATGCGCGCCGCCGCCCGTTCGAGCCTGAACCCGGCGGAGGGGTATGACACGGTAGGCTTCCGCTGTGTGATGCCGTAAAAACCAGCCTTGTTCTTGCCCGCAAAAATATCACCATCTCGCCCGTTATCGTTGGGCGAGACTGTTTTTTAACGCATGGCTATTCGGATGCTTTCGGATAGAATAAAGACAGTATCGTACTTGGTCGATCGATCTTTGTGGCCATAGAAGAGCAATGGTTGAGGGAGAGACATGAATCAAAGAAGACTGGTCGTCATTTTGCTGCTGGTTTTGATCCTGATGGGCTGTAACCGGGAGACATCTTCTGCAACCCCACCCGTTACGGGAAGAGAAGCGACGCCGGTATCGCCGGATACTTCCACATCACCCCCAGTGTTGCCAACCAATATGAAAACGCCTACCCTTACCCTGGTACCCACGGCCACGGCTACCGATACGCTTACACCCACGCCCTGGCCGACCCCCACGGTTACACCTACATTGCAGCCCTTGCCGATCACACAGGTGATCAGCCAGTGTATTTCGATGGCTGACAGCCCGCCGGAAGGGTTCCTGTCGGATGGGATGGTCTTGTTCTACAGGCAAAATCTATCTGACGAGCCTGCCATCAACAACTTAATGAAAATAACCGCAGATAATTTGGAGCCTGAAGAGCTTGCTGGTATCCCCAGCTCTCAAAGTTTTTGGCCCGAAGCAGTCTCGCCAAATCATCAGTGGTTATTTTATGGGACATACGAAGGTGGAAAGCTTGTTCTTCTTTCTACGATTCAACAACCACCACAACTGGTATGGTTGGATGGAAAAGATTATGGCTTTTGGCTGAACAATGAGAATATGACACGTTTTATTTTTAATGGAAACCTGCAGGTGATCAATCCATTCACAGGCGAATCCAACGAACTTGTGCTTGGCATCCAGGATTTTTATCGTGATCGATGGTTACAGGATCAGGTTCCGTGGCACCCCTTGCTGGATCCAACCCAAACTTTTGTGGTGTACCCGAAAGCTGGTGGAACCGGTGGAAACGCACGATTGGCAATTCGAGACCTGCGAAGCGGTGAGGATGTGTGGATCTTGGATGGTTATGATATCGTTTTGCCGCCTCCAGCGGCCTGGTCGCCGGATGGAAGTAAGTTGGTGGTAGCTTCCACGAAATACAGTACACCTGATCGTTTTGAGCTTTTCATGATAGACAGAAATATGCAAGCAGAATTGTGGGTGGATATTTCTGGTTATATAAATGGACTAACAAATGGTTCACTACAGTGGTCTCCAGACGGGCGCTATGTGATCATTCTTGGGAATGCACCTCGCGGGAGGACGATTTCGCGTAAGATTAGTGTGCTCGACACACAGACGCGGCAACTGGTGGATTATTGCGATGTCATCCCCGATTACTACAGTACTTTGTGGGATGGGCGTGTTTTTGATAAACTAAAACGGGCGCGATCAGTGGAACTTTGATAATTGAAAAGGGGCGCGGTCATAAAAGTTTCCGTTACCATTCAGGCAACAAACTGAAGGTAATGGAGGAGGAGATGATTATT
>JBMOLU010000082.1:0-150795 GCA_049325275.1 Chloroflexota bacterium | reverse complement strand
GCCACCAAACCAGCGACTGAAAAATCTGAGCCTTGGCGTCCACCCGCAAACCACCCCTGGCGACGCTTCAAATTCGGCCGTTCTCTTTATCTACCATCTACTCCTGCAAAAAATTGAACCACACCCGTCATTCGGACGAAGCTCAACTTATCGCAATTGGCTAACGATGTCTTGATTTGCTGTTTTTTTTATGCTAACATGGTATGCATACCATGTTAGCGTTACCACATCGATACTACGATGAGGTTTGCCTGTGCCCACCATTCGAGATGTTGCCAACTTAGCTGGTGTTGCCCCCATTACCGTCTCGCGAGTAATCAACGCTTCCGGTTATGTCAGCCAGGAGACCCGTCAACGGGTCGAGTCCGCCATCGAATCCCTTGGGTATGTTCCCAATATGTTGGGACCGAGCTTGCGCTTCCAACAAACGATGACCTTGGCATTGGTCGTTACCGATATCACCAATCCCTTCTTCACAACCGTAACCCGCGGTGTTGAAGATATCGCCCAGGGAAATGGATATTCCACCATCATTTGTAATACGGATGAATCCGAAGAAAAGCAAGCGCGCTATCTGCACATGCTTCTACGCCGTAAAATCGACGGAATCTTGATGGTTCCGGCAAGCAGTTCCGCAGCACCCATCCGGTTGATCCAAAGACAGAACGTTCCCATCGTTGTGCTCGACCGGCAAATTCCGGGTGTAGAGGTCGATATTGTGCGCGCCGATTCCGAAACTGGCGCATACGAGCTCACCACGCATCTGTTATCTCTTGGACATCGCAGAATCGCTGTATTGGCAGGGCCCGAGAGTGTTTCTACCGCCGTAGATCGGGTGAACGGTTATCGCCGGGCAATGCATGAGGCCGGTCTGGATATCCATGCGTTGCAGATTTTTTGGGGCAACTTTACCCAAGAATCGGGGCGCGCCTTAACACAAAAAGCGTTATCGGCTCCGGTACCCCCTACCGCAATATTTGCGAGCAACAATTTTATTGCAATCGGCGTCATGCAGGCTTTGCAGGAAAAAAAGGTCCGCATTCCCGAGGACATGGCCCTGGTAACGGTGGATGACATTCATCCTACCTTTACCATCTATCCGTTTCTGACCGTCGTGACCCAACCCGCTCGCGAAATGGGGCGACAGGCTGCTACGCTTCTGCTAGAGAAGCTAAAAAGGAAAGACAGCCAACCCTGCCAACAAATCGTCCTGTCAACCAAAACCATTATTAGAGCTTCAAGCGGTGTAAGCATCCCTCCCTGAAACGCTGGCACCCTCGCAGTGCACGCTTTACGATATTAAGGCCCTCCCGTTTTCAACCGGATGTGCGATTGGGTGCAAAGCACTCAATCGCCTCCCAGATTTGGAACATTTCCCGCCAAAGGCGCAAGAGCCGATACTAATAAGGGAAGCTGCAAAACGAAAGGACAGGTGATGACAAGGCCCATGAGTAAAGAATTAATTCGGATGGAAGGAATCGAGAAACGCTTTCCTGGGGTTCACGCGCTAAACCAGTGCCGCTTCGAGTTATATGCCGGAGAAGTACATGCCTTGGTGGGAGAAAATGGAGCAGGTAAATCCACGCTGATGAAAATCCTCGGGGGGATTTACCACAAGGACGCCGGGAATATTTTCCTGGAAGGCCAGGAGGTCGAAATTGCCAGCCCTCGCCAGGCCCAGCAATTGGGGATCAGCATCATCCACCAGGAGCTAAACTTGATGCCCCATCTGACCGTGGCGCAAAATATCTTCATCGGGCGTGAACGGCGAACCAGGGTGCCGTTTATGGTGGACGACAAAACGACCAATCGACATGCCGAGCATCTCTTCGAAATGCTCGGCATGAAACTGGATCCAAACACAAAAGTTGCCGCCCTGACGGTTGCCACACAGCAGATGGTAGAAATTGCCAAGGCCCTGTCTTTTCATGCCAAAATCCTGATCATGGATGAGCCAACCGCGGCGCTGACGGATGCGGAAATCAACGATCTTTTCAAGATCATCGAACAGTTACGCCAAAACGGCGTGGGGATCATCCATATTTCACACCGCCTGGAAGAACTCAAACTTATCGCAGATCGGGTCACTGTGATGCGTGACGGAAAAACCATCGACACGTTATTGACCAAAGAGGCCAGCATCGACAAAATCATCAATTTGATGGTCGGGCGGACGATTTACGAAGCAGCACCTGAAATCCCAGAAAACCCAAGCGATGAAATCGTGCTCGAAGTCCGCAACCTAAACCGGGGCAAGACATTACAAGATATCAGTTTCAGCTTGAAGAAAGGAGAGATTTTGGGCTTTGCCGGGCTAATGGGCGCCGGAAGGACCGAAGTTGCGCGAGCCATCTTTGGCGCAGACAAGATTGATACCGGAGAAATTTACATCAAAGGCCAGAAGGTCCAGATCAAAAGCCCCCGGGATGCGGTAACCAACAGCGTTGGCTATTTATCGGAAGATCGCAAGCGCTATGGGCTCTGCCTGGGAATGGATATTAAAGAAAATATCATCATGGCCAGCATGAAGAAGTTTTTGCGTTGGTTTGTCGGGATCGATTTTAGAAAAACGGCCGCCAGAGCGCAAGAAACGGCCAAAGCATTGAACATCGTCACGCCTGGTATTGGACAAAAAGTAAAGTTCCTCTCCGGAGGAAACCAACAAAAAGTGGTCATTGGCAAGTGGTTGACCGCTGATACCAGTATTCTAATTTTCGACGAACCGACACGCGGCATTGATGTGGGCGCAAAAAGCGAAATCTACAAGCTGCTCAACGATCTGGCCGACCAGGGCAAATCGATCATTATGATTTCATCTGAACTCCCTGAGGTCTTGCGCATGAGCCATCGCGTGGTGGTGATGTGCGAAGGCCGGGTCACGGGCATCTTGGCCGCCAACGAAATAACCCAGGAACGGATCATGAGGCTGGCTACCATGCGCAACAATATGATCTAACGAACGCAAATTCCATAACTGTCCGAACTATGCCCGTTTCCAGCCAGAGAAACTGGATACTTATTAGTCCGCGTTCCTAAGAGCGCGCAATAGAACCCAGTCACACACTCGCTCAATAAAAAAACAGTATGAAGAATGAGACCCAACCCTTCAAAAATCTCCTCCGCTCCGAAGCTTTACAGCGGATTATGGCTTTTAGCGCCCTGATCGTGCTGTTTATCGGATTTTCGATCGCTTCACCCTATTTCCGCACCTTTGATAACTTTGTAGGCATCCTGTTAGCCACTGCCGTCAACGGTGTGCTCGCTCTAGGAGCTACTTTCGTCATCGTCACCGCCGGGATCGACCTCTCGGTAGGCACGACGATGACATTCTCTGCGGTCTTGACGGGTATTTTTATCACCAACTGGCACTTGCCGATTCCGTTAGGCATTCTCGGGGGCATCTTGGCCGGCAGTAGCGCCGGATTGATCAACGGCATCCTGATTTCACGCATGAGAATCCCGCCCTTCATCGCCACCTTGGGGATGTTGTATGCTACCAAAGGCCTTTCGCTGGTGCTTTCAGAGCTAAAACCGATTTACTTCAATGAC
Source organism: Chloroflexota bacterium (assembly GCA_049325275.1). Taxonomy (GTDB): domain Bacteria; phylum Chloroflexota; class Anaerolineae; order Anaerolineales; family UBA4823; genus CAIQJJ01. The sequence continues at coordinate 147,246 of JBMOLU010000082.1, read as the reverse complement.
ACCCCCCTGTTTCGCGAGATAGCAATGGGATCGTTCCTTGGCAAGATCATTCCTGGATTCGAAATACCCAACGCCGTGCTAATTTTGTTTGGCGCCGCCTTTCTCGCTCATGTGATCTTGAACCGCACTATCCTGGGCCGTTATACCTTCGCACTGGGAAGTAACGAAGAAGCCACCCGGCTATCGGGAGTCAATGTGGCCGCCTGGAAAACCGCCGTTTACGCCCTGGCCGGCCTGTTCAGCGGCATTGGCGGCGTTTTGATGGCCTCCCGCCTTAATTCAGCCCAACCTGCCCTTGGCGCCGGGTACGAGCTGGACGCCATCGCCGCGGTGGTGATCGGCGGCACATCGCTAAGCGGTGGAGAAGGCTCGATCCTGGGAACCATTATCGGGGCCTTCATCATAAGTACTCTCACCAATGGCTTACGCATTCTCTCGGTTCCACAAGAATGGCAGATCGTGATAACCGGTGGTATCGTCATCATGGCTGTTTTTCTGGATATGTTGCGCCGGCGCCGCTAGGGGTGACACCCCTTAGGCGGACGAAAATCTCAGCCCGTACAGGATGAAGAAGGAGGTGTCCGTTATTCAAAAATTCAAGCACCCTCTAAGCATCGGGTTACGACTAACCTCTGACGCAAAGCATGCGCCAGCCGACCTGGGCTACGTCTATCAAAATTTTGGCGCTCAACCCAAGTCAACCATCGTTTTGCACCAAGAACTAAATACGAATCAGGAGAGATAAATGAGTACCAAGAAAGTGCTTTTTACACTGACAAGTGTTTTGGCTGTACTTGCCTTGCTCGTTGGCTGTAGCAAGGACGCCACACCCCCTGAAAATTCCGACGCCGCATCCAAGCCCTACATTCCGGTCATTTCCAAAGGTTTCCAACACCAGTTCTGGCAGGCTGTAAAGACCGGCGCCGAGCAGGCTGCCGCCGAGTTCAATGTTGAAATCACCTTCGAAGGCCCGGAATCGGAAGCCATGGTAGACAAGCAAGTGGAAATGTTCCAGACTGCCCTGGATAAAAAGCCTGCTGCGATCTGCCTGGCTGCCGTTGACTCCAAGGCTTTTCAGCCCCTGTTGGAAAAAGCTCAGGCGGCGGGAATCCCCGTGATCGGGTTCGACTCTGGCGTGGACAGCGACATTCCTGTCTCGACCGCTGCAACCGATAATATCGCCGCAGCAGCCCTGGCCGCCGATAAGATGGCCGAACTGATTGGCGGTGAAGGCGAAGTTGCAGTGATCGCCCACGATCAGACCAGCCGCACGGGCATCGACCGCGTCGACGGTTTTGTCAACCGGATCAAGGAAAAATACCCCAACATCACCGTTGTAGATGTCCAGTATGGCGGTGGTGACCATCTCAAATCCACCGATCTGGCCAAGGCGATCATCCAGGCTCACCCAAACCTGAAAGGCTTCTTCGGCGCCAACGAAGGCTCGATCATCGGCGTGTTGAATGCGGTTTCCGAACTAGGCTCAAAAGGGATGGTTGTGATTGGGTACGACTCTGGCCAACAACAGATGGACGCCATCCGTTCGGGGGCCGAGGCGGGCGCTATCACACAAAACCCGATTGGTATTGGCTACAAGTGTGTCGAAGCCGCTTACAAAGCCTACAAGGGTGAAAGCCTGCCCACGACTATCGACACTGGCTTCTACTGGTACGATGCGAACAATATTGACGACGCAGAGATCCAGGCAGTGCTCTACAAATAACACGCTTGCAAATTAATTTTCCAGATTTTTCTGGCTCTCCCGGCTTCGCCGGGAAAGTCCTTCACGCTATACCCGGAAGACCCATTTTTCTTAGCACCTATCTGAAAAGTGGCAGCGACAGGTGCGACGCACTTCCATAAGGCTAGATGACACCTTTTCTAGCCGACAAAATGCGTCGCACCTTACTTTTTAGGCGGTTACCTAGACAGTCGAAGGCGTAACAAATTCACAATATCTTCACACGCAGTGCACGAATCATTCAAATGTCTTCGCTATGATCAAGCAAATCCCTTCTTCACAAAGGAGTTGCCCATGAGCGTTCAACCGTCCCTGGCCGTTCCTAGCCAAGTCAAGCCGCGTAGACGAGGCTGGAAAGCACTGCTCACCCACCATTCTTTTCGCCGCCTCATTCAACTGGCCTTCGCCGCCTTTATCGCAATCGTTACCGTTCGGCATGTTGCCGGTGGTGAGGGCGGCGGGGCTGCGACTGCCTCGCCAGAAGCCTATTGCCCTTTCGGTGGGTTGGAAACGCTGTACAAGTACATCACCAGCGGTGGTAGTTTTGTTTCGCATACCCATCTCTCCAACGTCGTCATCTTAATCGCCGTTTTGGCAACGGCCTTCCTGGCACGCTCGGCTTTTTGCGGCTGGATCTGCCCCCTCGGGTTTCTGCAAGACCTGGTGAGCGGCTTCAGCGCCTTTTTGCGCAGGCGTTTCCCTCGCTTGCGCCGCGCGCTGAAGGGGCGTACAACCCGGTTGGCTTTTCTGGATCGTTACTTACGACTGCTAAAGTACGGCGTTCTGGCGTGGGCGGTTATGGGCGCCGCCGCCTATGGGGTCATGGTCTTCCGTGACTACGATCCCTGGTCGGCGTTGATTAACATCGCCGAGTTCAGTTTCACACCCGGGATCGTAGTGCTTGCGGTTACCCTGGTTGCATCTTTCTTCGTGGAGCGCCCGTGGTGCCGCTACGCGTGCCCGCTGGGCGCCGCCAGTGGCCTGATAGGGAAATTCAGCCCCACCTATCTCAAACGCGAAGCAGATGCCTGCAAGATATGTAAAGTCTGCACCACGGCCTGCCCGATGGGGCTGTCCATTCATACTGCAACCACGATCAAGAGCGCCGATTGTAACAGCTGTCTCGAATGCGTCGGTGCATGCCCCCGTGAAGGCGCGTTGGAAGTTAAAGTCGGTGTTCCATTGATCGGCAAATAGGAGAGAAAGAAATGCGTATCAATCCCTACATCTATGGCTTTCTCGTGCTGATCATCTTTCTGGGCACGATCGTATCGTTCCAAGCGGCCGGGATCTGGTCGGTGTCTGGAAAGACAACCGGCGATGGGAAAGCCGTACAACCCAAGGCAAGTGATGTCAGTACGATCAAAGGCTGGATGACGCTGGAACAAATCGCGACCGCTTACAATATCCCAGTGGTAGAAATCCTGTCCGAGTTTAGCCTGCCAGCCGACACACCGGCTTCAACGGCGCTCAAGGACCTCGAAAGCGATGATTTTTCAGTAACAGCGCTGCGGCTCTGGCTGCAAAGCCGTTAGTGCCAGACTTTTGGGCACGAACGGCTTTGCAGCCAGGAAGCATGCCGCCGTAGACAAAACCCTTCGTTTCGTCTACGGCGGTGTCGCCATTTTATGGCTATTTGTAAAGCTCCAGTGTCGATGGCTTCGAATATTGCAAATTTTCCTGGAAAACGACATTCGTGTCCGCCGTGCCGCCCAATTCAACATTCCAACCGATAACTTGTGAGCGGTAAGCATCGATTACGGCAGTTCCCAGGACATCGATATCTGACCCCGGCGCATAAATGGTACCTTGGAAGAAAGAGTCGGAATTACCGTTGATTTGAACTTCGTTCTGGTTTGTGGGATTCAGGTAAATCACCATCCCCGCAATGGCAGGGGAAGGATCCGGGTTGGCTACTGGCGCTGAAAGCTGCACGGTGGCATTTCCATTGATGCGTAGCGACCCATCCACCAGATAAATGGTAACTCCGTTGCCGATCAACGTATCGTGGGCATTGATTTGTACCTGGCCAGTAACACAGTAGAGGCCCGGTTGCAGGCTTCCCCGCAAATTGCGACCGTCGATGTTATGTGCGGCCGGATCATGACAATCGGGCGGTGCCACCTCGTAGGAACCTGCTGGCAGCTTCTGAGAGGTATACTGCGGCATGGGATGATAGGCAGAAGGGTTCCCGTCGAAGTTACCGGCATAGGTCACCCCGCCTCCTGTAACAGTCGCTTGTGCATTTCCAACGGCGCGCATACAGCCGTTGGAAAACATGCCACCACCGGTCACATAGGTATCAGCTGTGCCATGAATGGTCAGGCCGTTTTGCTGGCCCTGGCAGTTCTGTGGATTAAGAGCTACCACTGCATTCCCAAAAGCGAGCGGCGAGCGCGGGCGAACGCGCGTAACGGCCTGAACGTTATTGATCAGCTTGCCGCCATAAATCCACTGCAAAAAGCTGGTGTTGGTCGTCGTCGAAATATATGTGGTGATGTCAATGTATTTGTCTGTGAATCCGTTTTGTATTTCCTGGCCGCAAATGGCCGTGACAACATTGTCGCCGGGTGTAGAACTGCCTGTAACGGGAAGATTGTTGTCAGCCGCCCGGCTGACGGCGGCAGTAACCGCCGCATTTTCGGCGGCAATGACACGCCCGTCGCTACAATTCCAGGAACTGTAAAAGACATGGCTGTTTTCGATGCTCAGGGCAGCAGCACCACCGCCTGCCAGAGATGACGCATCCGCTGCATTTTGGACATGACGCCGGTCAGCATAGGCCATACCGCCATCCAAGGCCAGGGCGACAAAACCCAGCAGGATCACAAAACCGATCGCCATCAAGATCATCACCTGGCCACTTTCAGAAGCATGATTTCGTTTCACTGCTACACCTCCAAATCTTTATGGTTGTAACTTTTCAAGAAAGCGGAGTATAGGATGTTGTGGGCAAGTTGAAACCTGGCTGCCTGGCTTGCCCACAACACCCCACTTCCCATCTCCTTTTTGAGAAGATACACTTTTTTCAACCTGAGCGTGCGTATCATGGGGAATTGTGAATAAACCTTTATATTTTGTGACGGAATACAATTGCAAGAGATACGATCCTAGCAAATTACTTTGCAATTCTGAGAGGTACTGAATGAACCGCTTCTGCGATTTGCCCCCAGCAAGACACAGTGTGAAAGGGTCAATGTGAAAATATAACCTTGCATAAGCAGAATGGCGGTGAGCCTAAAAGACACACCGCCATTCCTTTCTTCGGTCGAGCCGATCTGGTAACGAGGAGGCTAGGGTTTTCCACCACCCTGGCCGGGAGCCTGGGTAGGTTGATTGCTACCAGGGTCTCCGCCCTGTTCGGGCGTAACGGTGGTTTGTCCGTTACCTGAGCCCGGATTACCTGGCTGCTGTGTCACTGTTGGATTTGGGGAGCCCCCGGCTTGCGGGGTGTGGGATGGATCAGAGCCATTGCCGGGATTTCCCGGTCCATTGCCGTCTCCTGAAGGGGTGCAAGTGGTTGTGCCCGTTTGAGGGCCGGGGCCGTAGCCACCCGGTGTGGTGGATGGTTGTCCACTGCCAGGCCCGGGACCATAACTTTCTCCGGTCGGCACGGGAGTCCGGCTGGGATTTGGCTCTCCGGGGCCATAGTGGCCTGGGGTCCCTGTACTTTGTCCGGCGCCAGGCCCGGGACCATAACTTTCTCCGGTCGGCACGGGAGTCCGACTGGGGTTTGGCTCTCCGGGGCCATAGTGGCCTGGGGTCCCTGTACTTTGTCCGGCGCCAGGCCCAGGACCATAGTTCGTCCCTACAGGAGAAGGAGTCGCTTGCGGGGTGTGGGATGGGTCATGCTGGCGCTCACGTTCACGGATTTGCAGCCGAAAGCCTGCCGAATCGGACATCCCGGCAGCAGCCAGGCGTACCTGTTCTTGCAAGCGTGCCTGGAGAGGCGCCAACGCTGGATTATCGCCAGCCAGAGAAGCCATTGTTTGCGTTTGTGTTTCCGCTTGCAGGCGGATGCGCTCTAAGGCCAATGCGATCTGGGAATCGTCCATCCCAGCGGCGATTTGCAGCGCCTTTTCCAATCCACTTTGCATACGAGTGATTACGCCCGTTGGGACAGGCTTCTCTTTGGCTTGTAAAGCGGCAATTTCAGCCACACGGCGGTTAACAAAAGCGAGAGTCAAATCCAACTGCGCTTGCGCCGAACCCGCCAACACGATGCGGGCATCTTCGCTCCAGGTCTTGACCGGGTACAGCGTTTCATCGGGCAGGCTGCCTTGCGCTGCATAGACCGTGGCTGCGCTACCGCCAAAGACCAGGGCAAGAGAGAGAACAATCGCCATCAGCGTGCTCAACATGGGAATACGCTCCTTTCTCTGAAAAACGGGTAAGAAATTGTTGATCCACTCTTTATGACGGCGATTTGCCGGCCGAGATACGGATGCGTGGAAATACTCGCCTTGCGCTAAGAACTTTCTACGCTCTTCAGCTACCGACTGCGAATCGAGCGGCGTCACCACCCGAAGCCGATCAAAGAAGCTTTGTACACGTTTGTCGAGTTTGCTCTTGTTTGGCACCATGACTTTTCTACCTTTCAAGACAATATCCGGTGTAACGCATCCAATGCACGATGCTGCAAGGATTTCACTGCGCCGACCGGCTTGTTCAGCGCACGTGCGATCTGTTCGTTACTCCATCCTTCCAGATACTTCAGCGTGATCACCTGCCGTTGGTCGGGCGTCAGAAGGGCCAGGGCTGCACGGGTCTGCTGAATTTCCAGTCTGTCTGCCACCACCTGAGACGGGTTTTCATCCGAAGCCGATGGCATTTCGGCATCCAGGGATAACGATGGCGGCGTTTTGCTGCGATAGTGATCGGTGATCCAGTTGTGGGCAATGCGATACAGATAGGCCTGCAAATAATCTTTTGGCCCTACACCGCGATGTAAGGCGTTCAGAAACCGGCTGAATGTTTCTGACATGCATTCTCTGGCCAGATCCGTATCGCCCAACAGCCGCATGGCATAACGGTAGATGCCGGCATGGTAACGGTCGAAAATTTCGGCCAGGGCATCTGCTTCGAAACGCGTCGCCCGCTCCAACAGTGAGTGATCGGTGGATATCTTCATACATTATGACGTCTGAAAGTCCGCTTCGATACGGCCGTCAGGCATGGCCAAGAAAGAATGCAGCCGGCTTTACGGCCACCGCCAAATATCAAAGCGCTTTCCATGACGGTTGGTAGAACCGGCGGGCAGAAATTCCCTTGCAATCATTATGACGGAAAAAACAGGCCGGAGATACGGCCAGCAGGTAAACATCCGCACTTTTCGCTTGAATATCACCTGGCGTACGGGAAATTCACCAGATTCTCGAAAATCCTTCAAAAATTCTTCACATCGCTTCGATATGATGAGTATAGCAAGACAGGCAATCCAGAGTTGCCTGACAATTTAGAAAGAGAAAGCATCAATCTGAAAGGCAGGTAAAAATGTTCAAGAAAATATTGGTTCCGTTTGTTTTGGTGGCTGTGATGGGTGTGTTCGTTTTCGGGGCCGTCAACATTGCTGCAGCGCAAGGCGGTATCCAGGGGGCGGGGCAGGGTGGTTATGGAGGCAGTCGAGGTGCGATCGGCAGTGCAACGGGTTTACTGCCTGCTGCGGGTTCATTGAGCGCCAGCGAAGCAGCCGCGCTCGCCTACATGCGAGAAGAAGAGAAGCTGGCTCACGATGTATATGTTACGCTCTATATACGGTGGGGATTGCCGCTTTTTCAGAATATCGCGGCCAGCGAGCAGGCCCACACCGACGCAGTTAAAATGCTGCTCGACCGCTATGGAGTAGCCGATCCGGCTTCGAGCACCGTGGGGGTGTTTTCCAACCCCGAGTTGCAAGCGCTCTACAATGATCTGGTAACCATCGGCAACCAGTCGTTGGCCGATGCCCTCAAGGTCGGCGCAGCCATCGAAGAAATCGACATCATCGATCTGGATACACGCCTGGCCGAAACCGATAACGCCGACATCCAACAGGTCTTCACCAACTTACGGCAAGGTTCCGAAAGTCACCTGAGGGCCTTCACAACCACATTGCAGACCCAGACCGGTGAAACTTATGCGCCGCAATACCTGACGCCGGAAGCATATCAGGAAATTCTGAGCGGTTCAGCAGGAAACGGGAAAAACGGCAGCGGAAATGGCCGGTGGGGAAGACAGTAGGAGCGGCCACACCCCTGAAAACACAGGTTGGATACGAAAGGGTTGCGTCGGGAATTCGACGCAACCCTTTCCTCCTAAAAAACGGGAATTCTGTAGCTGTCCGACTTATGCTCGTTTCTAGCCATAGAAACCGGACTCTTATTTAATCCGTATTCCTAAGCTCACCTTGGTGGAGGATCAAGCAAAAGAAAGAAAAAGGCTGCCGGGCTGGATTTCAGCGAGGGCCTACCCTGATGGGCAAACGGACAGCTACCTGGGTGCCTTGGCCTGGCCGACTGGCAATGGCGATCTGCCCGTGCATGCCTTCCACCAAGCTTCGTGCAATCGCCAGCCCCAGGCCGCTGCCACTGTTGTATTGGCGGCGCTCCTCTTTGCCACGGTAAAAGCGCTCGAACACATGCGGCAAGTGTTCAAGGGCAATACCGCCACCATTATCACTGACCGTCAGGCAGATCAAGCGGCCTTCAGGCTGCGCTTGCAGGCGGATACAACCGCCATCGGGCGTGTGATGGAGGGCGTTATCGAACAAAATCAGCAGTACCTGCCGCAAGCGCGTAGGATCGGCAAGCACGACACCGGTAGATGGAGAGATTTCCAGGAAAATATTACGTTCGGCAGCCAAAGGACCCACTTGGCGGGCCAGTCCGGCGAGCAGATCGGGGAGTATAACGGGCTGCCGTTCCAGTTTTAAGCGACCGCCATCCAGGCGAGAGAGCAACAGCAAATCATCTACCAGGCGGCTCATATAGTCGGTCTCCTGTAGAATATCGCCGAGCAGGGTGTGGTGTGCGTCAGATACATCCAGGCCACGCCGGGCCACTTCGGCGCTGGCACGCAGCACGGTCAGCGGCGTACGCAGTTCATGGCTGGCGTTAGCAACGAACGACTGCTGGCGGTCCCAGGCCTGTTGCGCAGGCTTGACCGAACGACCGGCCAACCACCAACTGCCCACGCCGACGCTAACCACGCTGATGGCCCCCAAAACGGCCATGCTAACCAAGAGCTGGATGAGAATACGGTCCTGGTCTTTGAGAGAACGCCCCACTTGCAGCACCGCCGGGTTTTCAGATGCCTGGAAATAGTCGCCCGGCCCAACGCGATAGCTGAACAAGCGCACGCGGCTGCCATCTTGTAACCAAACGGTGCGAAAATCACTGCCATGCGTGATGGCTGCGACCACGGCACCGGGATTCGGCGCCAGGGGAGGGGTAAAGGCATTGGGGTTATCGAGCAGTTGACCCTGGGCATCGACAGGTAGCAAAAAAACCGCTGAAAGTTCGCTGTCGTAGGCTTCGTCCTCTTCGTGGCTGGTAGCATTAACCGTTGGCAGCGGCTGCATATGGTGCTCATCATCATCGCCATCATCATCACCGTCTTCTTGCGACTCGGTTTCGTATTTCGGTTGCGCCTTTGGGGTGGGCTCGGCCGGGTTACGCGCCAACCAGAGTTGGTTGATGATTTTCAAGTCATCGGGGATATCCAGCCCGGCGTTGCGATAGGCCAGCGCCACTTTGTACTGCAATGCCAGGTCGGTAGCCGATTGAAAGTAGTACGCCAGCAAACCGGAAGCGGCTCCGCCAAACAGGACAATCAGTGCGGCAGCTGCCAGCACGTAAAGGCCCGTAAGCTGCCAGCGCAGGTGATTAAGCATGTTCTGGCTCCAGGCGGTAGCCAATGCCACGCACGGTTTGGATGGGATCGGGTTTGCCTGGCCGATCCAGTTTACGGCGCAGATACGACACGTACACCTCAACCATGGATGGCTGTACCTCACGCTCATAGGACCAGACATAGTCCAAGATTTGCTGGCGGGTTAGCACCTGCCCCGGATGCCGCAGGAAACACTCGAGCAGGTTCCATTCGGTGCCGGTGAGATCGAGCGGCTGGCTGGCCCGGCGCGCTTTACGGGCACGGGTATCCATCACTAGCTCACCACAGCGCAACTCAGCAGGGTCGGCCGTCACCTGAAAGCGCCGCCCCAAGGCGCGCACGCGGGCGAGCAGTTCTTCGAAGGCAAAAGGCTTGACGAGATAGTCATCGGCCCCACTGTCGAGGCCGGTTACGCGATCTTCGATCTGGCTACGTGCGGTGAGCATGAGCAGCGCTGTAGGAAGCCGGGCGGCGCGGACGGTGCGGCAAATGGATGGACCATCGCGGCCAGGCAGCATCCAATCGATGACGGCCACATCGTACATGCCGCGCAGCGCCAATTCCAGGCCGGTATCACCATCGTAAGCCACATCGACGGCCAGGTTTTCTTCTTCAAAAACCTGGCGCATCAAGCGTGTCAGGCGCGGTTCGTCTTCGACAATCAAGATTCTCATACTGCTATTAAACCATCGAATGCTTGGAAAATGCTTGGAAAACCGCCGGGCACTTCACAAGGAACTCCAAGTTTCGGATCGTACAATACCAGCATCCAAGCAGGTGATTTTCACCTGGTTCTCCAAATCATTTTCCCGGAGGTTATCATGTCTCAAAAAACAGCGTTATGGGTTGCCGCGGCCTTGACCGCATTCATTCTGGTTCTCGGCGGAGCCGTCGCCGGGCGCGCCAACCAGGCGCAGCAGGCCGCCGGCGCCATACCCACGGTTGATATCGAAACCTTGATCTTGCAGCGCGAGGCGAAATACAAGGCACTGCTCGATCAGGCCAATGCCCAGCTGGCTGAAGCTTACAATAGCGCACAAACAACGGCTGCACAGCAAGTCGCGGCACAGCCGGCGACCGTCCCCACACCAGGCTGGATCAGCGCCGAAGAAGCCATGTCAGCGGCAGTGATCAGCGTGCCAGGGGCAAAGGTGCTGCGCCAGCCCGAACTGGTAGATTTCCAGGGGACGGTAGCTTACGAAGTGCGCCTCGACAAAGGCACCGTGTACATCGATGCCAGCAACGGCGCGCTGCTCTACGACGGTACGGCCAGGCAGTCGGTGGCCAGCAGTCAATCACCGGCTTCCGAAACCCGCCATGGTGATGGCGACGATCATGACGAGCACGACGATGATCATGACGAGCACGACGACGATTGAGCATGGACAGGTGAATTTATGCAAACCAACAGGTCTCCTCAAAAAGCCAGGTCCGGCGCGGCAACCACGGGCGTCAAATTCTTGATCACGGCAGCTTCGTTGACAGCGGTCGTCGGCGGGTGGGCGGCGTTCAGCTTGAAAGAACCGGCCCCTGTGGCCATCGAGCCACCAGAGCTCGTGCTGCCACCCTTACCCACGCTGGTCGCACGGCCGGGGCATACGGCCCAAACCATCCCGGAAAACAGCATTCCTGGTAGCCAGCCCGATGCTCCTGCCCTGCGTTCGGTAACCATCCCACAACCCGGCACCAATGCGGCCCCACCGCCGGTGACAAACACACGTTCTTCGCGTTGACGATGCAAACGATATCTTTCCGCTCGATGAACAGCCAGATGCTGGCCTGCCTCGACGACGACGGGCAGCGTGCGGCTCGACGGTTGGCGGAAGTGCCGGGTTGGTTCGAATGCTGGGAACAACGTTTGAGCCGCTTCCGAACGGATAGCGAACTCAACCACATCAACCAGCGCGGCCAAGACGCCGTTGTTGTCAGCGCAGTGATGGGTAATGTGCTGCGGGCCGCCCGCCTGTCACAGCGCGAAAGTGGCGGGCTGGTCGACCCGCTGGTGCTGCCCGCTCTCGAAGCTACGGGGTACGATCGCAGCTTCGAACAGATGGTTGTAGGAGATGGCCGTACGGACGCGAACGACACACCCGCCCTCCGGACCACCGTACAGGTCTACCGGGTTTCCCATGCCGGCTTGCTCGAACTACCCGCAGGGGCGCGTCTCGACCTGGGCGGTGTGGCCAAAGGCTGGGCCGCCGACCGTTCCGCCCACCGCTTGGGCAAGCTGGCCCCCGCCCTGGTAGATGCCGGCGGCGACATCGCTGTCAGCGGCCCACAGGCCGATGGCTCGCCTTGGCCCGTGGGTGTGAACGACCCACATGCACCGGATCAGTCGCTTGACCTGGTGCTGCTCAGCCGGGGCGGCGTGGCAACTTCGGGCCGCGATTACCGCCGTTGGCTGCAGGGCGGTGTAGCGCAACATCACATCATCGACCCACGCACCGGCCAGCCCGCGCGCACCGATGTGCTGACGGCGACCGTCATTGGCCCATCGGCCCGTGCAGCGGAGGCCGCTGCTAAAACGGCCCTGATCTACGGCAGTTGGCACGGCCTGGCCTGGCTCGAACAACGCCCTCACCTGGCTGGCTTGCTGGTCTTGGAAGAGGGCGATGTGCTCCGGACACAAAATTGGATTTCTTACACCTTTTGCGGGCTTCCGCAGTTTCCAGAAACTTTGGAAGCCGCTTCCATCAGGAAAAATCGATGAATCAAATTTCAAACTTCCCACCCAATGAGATGCCCCCGGCAATGCCGCTCGAAACCTTTTTGGCACTCCTGATCGCCGCCGCGGCCGGCGCGCTGGCGGCGATCCTGGTCTTGCCAGGTTGGCTACCGGCGCTGAGCACATCTTTGCAAGGCAGCACGCTGCAAGCTTTCTGGTTCTTATCACGATCCAGTGCACTGGTGGCCTATCTTCTTTTGTGGCTGGCGATGTGCCTGGGTGTGATGATTACCAACAAGTTGGCACGCCTGTGGCCGGGTGGCCCAGCGACGTTCGACTTGCACCAGTTCACCAGCCTGCTGGGCGTGGCGTTTGCACTGTTTCACGGGGCAGTCCTGCTCGGGGACCCGTACCTCCATACCAGCTTTTGGCATGCAGTGGTACCCTTCACCATGCAAGAATATGAACCATTTTGGGTTGGGCTGGGGCAACTCGGCTTTTACCTCACGGCCGTTGTAGCCTTCAGTTTTTACCTGCGCAAGCGAATTGGCCCGCACAACTGGCGACTGATCCATTTCTTGAGCTTTGCCAGCTTTTTGATGGCGTTGGCGCACGGAATTGCCAGCGGCAGTGACAGCCAGACACTTGCGATCCAGGCAATGTACTGGCTTACGAGTGGCAGTCTTTTATTTCTGTGCGTTTACCGCCTGCTGGGACGTTTTATCCAACCGGCGGCGCGCCAAACAGCATCGCATTAACCAAGGGAATCTCATGAAGCTTGTTAGAGCGTACAGATCAACTTCACCCGGTAGGTTCCACGCAAGAGAGAAGGCTCATCATGTTCCACCCAAATGTCAATCCCATCAGCCAGATCGTGGTATCTTTTTGTTTATTGAGAAGGTACGCTTCTATGTGTTTCCGGTAGCCTTCATAGGTGAGCATGGCCACGTTGGTGTTCCCGCCGCGTTTGAAGCGAAAATTGCATTTCGGTGCGCCTTCGGCTAGTGTCATCGTGCGCATCAAGCCCCAGCCGAGCATCTTGCTAACGTGGCCCAAAAATATGCTTCCAACGTTTGCCGTTCGGCTTATGTTGCCAACTCACTCACTTTCTGCATAAATGCTCTTCCGCACCGGCTTCAGTTTGACGATTTCGGCCAACAGGATGCTGACCAGGCCGGCCGCGGAAAGCAACGCGATTTCCCAACGGTGCAGCGGAGCAAACTCGAACACGTCACGCAAAGCCGGGACGGCCAGCACAAGTGCCAGGAAAAATAACGCGCCCCCGCTGACCCACCACAAGGCCTTATTGGGGAGGCGTAGCGACTGGATGATGGGCAACGTGCGCGAGCGGTTCGAGAAGATCAGGCCAAGGTTGCCGATCACCAGCGATACGAAGGCGAACATGCGCGCCTCACCTTCGCCCAGCCCTTGCACCAGCGCGAAGGCGTACACTCCTGCCACAACCGCCAGGATGCCCAACCCCTGGATTAGCCCCGCAAACACCATCGAGCGCCCAAACAGCGGCGCATTTAACCGGCGCGGCGGTCGCTGCATGATGTCGCGCTCATCGTCTTCCATCTCGAAAACGATCGTGCAGGCAGGGTCGATGATCAGCTCGAGGAACAATACGTGCACCGGCAGCAAGGCCAGCGGCCACTTGAGCAGCACCGGAATGAGTGACAACCCCGCGATGGGAATGTGTACCGAGAAGATGAACGCCATCGCTTTTTTGAGATTGTCGAAGATACGGCGGCCCATACGCACCGCGGCCACGATGGAAGCGAAGTTATCATCCACCAGCACCAATGCTGCTGATTCGCGCGCCACATCGGTACCGCGCCCCCCCATGGCAATGCCGATGTGAGCTGCCTTGAGCGCCGGTGCATCGTTGACGCCGTCGCCGGTCATGGCGACCACTTCGCCGTTGGCTTTGAGAGCATCGACGATGCGCAACTTTTGCTCGGGCACGGCGCGTGCAAAAATGCAGGTGGTTTGAATGCGAGTGCGCAATTCATCATCGCTCATCGCATCCAACTCAGCGCCAGTAATCACCTCATCCAACGGTTCCAGCCCAACCTGGCCGGCAATATTGCGCGCCGTGCCAGGGTAGTCGCCGGTGATCATGATCACACGGATGCCGGCATCATAGCATTCTTTGACGGCAGCCGGCACTTCAGGACGAATCGGGTCGGCCAGCCCCAGCAGGCCGGCGAAATGGAACTCGAAATCGTGCTGCTCGGCGGGCAAATCCAGCTGGCTGAACTCGGCCCTGGCGACGCCCAACACGCGCAGGCCCCGGTCGGCCATCTGGTTGATCTGCTGGCACAGGTTGCGCAATTGTTCGGGCGTGAAGTGGCACAGATCGGCAATCGCCTCGGGTGCGCCTTTAGCCGCTACCATGAAGATCTGGCGGCTGGTGGAGCGCCAAACGTGCGACATGGCCAGCAGTTTTTCCGAAAGCGGGTACTCGCGCATCAGATTCCAACCGCTGTGCAAGTGTTCGGTGTTGACCAGCGTACGTCCGCCCAGTTCTTTGATGGCCTTTTCCATCGGGTCGAATGGGTTCACCGGCGAGGCCAGGATTCCGTATTCCACCAACTCGTGAAAGGCCTCCGGCAGCGAACGTTGAGCCTGGGCCACTTCGAGCATTTCGCCAGCGACCATCAAATGCGTCACCGTCATGCGGTTTTGCGTCAGTGTGCCGGTTTTGTCGGTGCATAACACTGTGGCTGCACCGAGCATCTCCACTGCGGGGACGCGTCGCGTGAGCACATGACGCTGCGAAATGCGCCATGCTCCCATCGCCAGGAAAATCGTCAACACCACGGGGAACTCTTCGGGCA
Source organism: Chloroflexota bacterium (assembly GCA_049325275.1). GTDB lineage: Bacteria > Chloroflexota > Anaerolineae > Anaerolineales > UBA4823 > CAIQJJ01. Next base: position 132,128 of record JBMOLU010000082.1, on the reverse strand, counting down.
GGGTGGCCATAGCCAGTGTGATGCCTGCCAAGAAGCCGTGCAGCCAATCGGCACGTGTCAAACCGAATACCACCACAACCATCACGCACAGCGCCAGGCCGATCAGAGCAAAGTTACGCACGATGACACCGGTTTGCTGCTGCAAATTGGTATCTTCGGGCTGCAAAGTCTGCAGCGCCTTGCCAATTTTGCCGATCTCCGTACGCATGCCCGTGGCGCGCACCTGGGCCACGCCCTGTCCTTTAACCACCAGAGAACCAGAGTAAATGAACGGCCGGTCATCGCCGCCGGGCCGTCCCATTTCGAGCCGCCCATCCCAGGTCTTTTTGCGCACCGGGACAGATTCACCCGTCAGCAAGGATTCATCCACGCTGACGTTGGAGCCGGTCAGCAAGACGGCATCGGCAGGCACACGGTCGCCTTCACTGACCAGCACAATGTCCTCGCGGACCACTTCACGTCCGGCGATGCGCTGCTGTTTCCCGTCACGGATCACCAGCGCCCGCGGACTGGAAAGGTCACGCAGGGCATCCAACGCACGTTCGGTCTTTTGTTCCTGGTAAAAGGTAATGCCAATGATGACGACGACAAAACCCATCAGCATGACGGCTTCTTCGTGATTGCCCAAAAAGAGATAGAGCAGGCCGCAGGCGATCAGCATGAGAAACATCGGTTCGCGCACCACTTCAAGCAGAATGTGCCAGAAGGCGCGTTTCTGCGTGCCAGGCAGTTCGTTGTAGCCTTCTACGGCCAGGCGTTCGCGGGCTTCTTGTTCGCTCAGGCCCTGTAAAAGGGTGGGATCAGTGGGATCAACATTGCTCATAAGGTTGTGCTCCGACGTTACTCTTCTTGGATATGGCGGATGCCTTGCTGGAACAGCGCAATGATGTGGGGATCGGTTACCGAGTAATACACTTCCTTACCGTCACGCCGGGCGCGTACAAGGCGCATTTGGCGCAAGCCGCGCATGTGATGAGACACGGCCGATTCGGTCACCCCCACCAACCGGGCCAGTGCAGAAGTGTTCAACTCTTGCACTACGATGGCCGACAGAATACGCACCCGGCTGGTATCGCTGAAGGCACGAAAAAGTTCGGCCACGTGGGCGGCGGTATGTTCATCGAGAATGGTTGTTGGTGTCATGAGATTTTACATTAACAATTTAGCATTTGTTTAATTGTTTTATAATTATATCATAAAGCTGGGTGAAGTGCGTCTCTCGCACGGCTTCACGGTTAGCCCGAATATCGTCGAACCTTTCGAAGGTCAAAACACATTCCTCCCCCTTGCGGAAGCGTAAAGGCTGTATCAAAGCTTCGGTGCTATAGTATTTCCATCACACTCGACTATCGCTCGGCCGCTCAAGGCTGTGCGTCATCGAGCTACAACTGTGATTGCCGTTTGATAATGTTTGATTTCTGAGCGCTCTCGTGAATAAGGCATCGGTATCAAACAACACTGACGACAAACGCATCGCCGGATATCGCACCAGGGGGTGCAGAAAGCGGCTGGCCGTAACTTTGACCTTGTCTACTCGAATATTTGGGCTCTTTTGAGGGCACAACGCACTGTCTTGCCGGTTATCTGTAACCGCATTAAGCATATCGCCGAAGGAAAGGTAAAACACAGATGAAGCCTGTCATGCTCTTAAAGTTTCTGCGCAGAATCTATGCGCTTACGGTAGCTTTTTGCATACTGATGGGCGCAAGTGTGCAAAACTCCCAGGCTGCCCAGAGCGAAGCAAAGGAAGAGATCGCTGCGCCAACACCGTTCCTTTACTTACCGTTCAAGGGAAGTTGGATGCATCCAACTTCCTGGTTCGACCATCACTTTCCCCGTTATTACAAGAGTTCACTACCCGGCTCTGAGACCCAAAAGAGCTGCTTAAACCGTTTAGGCTATGGCTCAGATCGATATATTATTATTGGGCCTACACTGGATTTTCCACGCATACAACCCGATACACAGAAACCCAAAGAAAGTCTTTATAACGAATCAGGAACGGTAAGGGGGTACTGGTGCTCGGACTGTAACGATGGCAAAGGAGAATATATTTTCTATGATGGCCATCCTGGTTACGACTGGGGCAAGCAAGCGGGCGCCACGTTAAGAGCAAAAGTCTATGCTGCCGGTTCAGGGACGATCATCGATGCGAGTTGCCATCGAGGAGGAACGGAAGAAAAGCCGGACAATCGGGGCCCGGAAGGTTGCAGCATCGTCATTCGTCACGATCCGCCCAACGATTCTTATACATCGCACTACCTGCACCTGCACGATCCAACCGCACCGAATGAAGCTGTACCGTTTCCCGGCCAAAACAACGTCCCACAAGTAGGTCAGCATGTAGAGCCAGACACAGTCATTGCCTGGGTAGGTGATACTTCTTGGTATAGAAGGGGTGGCAAGGCGCCCAATGCACCTCATTTACACTTCGAAGTCCGGCACCATACCGGTACCGTGCGAGCAACAGGTGGCAATCCTGTGGATCCGTGGGGGTGGACGCAATATGTCGATGATCCGGGAAATCCAGAGAACGATCCCTTGCAGTGCGACACGGGAGAGAAAAGCTACAACTTATTTGTTGGCTATGAACCACACTGTTACGGGTGTACTTTTTCAACCGCCAGCACAGGCGCCAACAGCATCCGTGCAACGCAGTTTGACCGGGCGAACTTTCCTCCCACGGACTACCTGGGTGGCGATATGGATCAGGGTGAGGCAGCCGCGATCGATTCGATGCACTTTGTTTCCGACATCACGATTCCTGATGGCACGATTGTCGTCCCTGGCCAGTCCCTTGTCAAAACTTGGCGCATAAAAAACACCGGCACCACCACCTGGAGCAGTGGCTACCAACTCGTCTTCATCAGCGGAGAGCAGATGGGCGGCGCAAGCGCCGTCGCTGTCCCCGTCACAGCGCCAGAAAACCTGGCGGATGTCCATATAAGCCTTATCGCGCCAACCGATACAGGGATAAAAACTGGATACTGGCAGCTGCGTAACCCGCAAGGCACCTACTTTGGCCCCAAAGTTTATGTGAAGGTTAATGTGGCCACCGACGCCACACCTTCCCCAACCAGTAAACTCACCACGTTTGACGTTAGCCCCACATCGCCATCGGCAGCATCTGTGGTGCACGTTGTTGGCCGCTTCAAGGCTTTCCCCGAGTTCCGTTCGGCGCGCTTTATGCTAGGGAACGAGGTCAGAGAAATGTCCAACTTCCGGGCAGTAGGTGATGAATATGAAATTAGCGCCGACTGGAACACGGCCAGCCTGGCACGCGGCGACTACACCCTTGTGATAGAGCTGGCAAGCCTGGGAGACAACGACTGGAAGCGTGCCGAGCGGCAGATCAAAATCTTTACGCTCAATGGAATACCGACATCGACGAATCGTTCGCCTGCTCGGCCCGTTCTGCTAAGCCCCTATAACTGGTATTTGAAGGACGCTGCTGGCTCGGCTGCTGTGGTAGAAATGTGCGTCGGCACCGTTTCCGACCCAGATGGCGATGCGGTGGCATACTTCTACGAACTTAATGGCGGCGCACAAATCAGCGGATGGATCAGCAACCGCTGTTGGTCGCCTTCGCTTTCCCCAGGCGGCTATGCCTGGCGCGTCAAAGCGCGTGACAGCCACGGCGCCGAATCGGGGTGGAGCACCGATACCTGGAATTTCAGTGTGTCTTCGGGCGACGTGAGCGTGGGTGAAATTATGCTGTACGAAAATCCCGCACTCCCGAACGACACTCATATGTGTGTGCCGGTGACTTACGGCGGCATCTTGGCTCCCGAAGTAAAGGCCTTTATTAACTTGGCTTCAGACGGCAGCGAAAACGGGACATGGAAACAACTCGACCACTATGGCCCCAATGCAGCACCAGACTGTACATCCCCCAATGTACACGGCTTCTGGATTCGCTCACCTGAGTACGAAACCGGCAGCCATCTGATTCGCGTCAACGCTTTCAAGGCCGATTCTGGCGCAAGCGCCACAAACACTTACAACTACGCTATCTCTTATTTGCGGCCCAACAGCCCACGGCCGCTTGCCCCATCCAACCACGACAACAACGGAACCTGGTGGAATACGCCGAGCATTACATTCCAGTGGGAGCTGGCATTGCGCACAGAAGGCCAGCTTCTGCGCGTAAGCACGAGCAGCGATCTCTGGAATGACTCTGCCCCACTCCTGGATGTTTCCTTGGACGCAGCAACAACCACTTATTCGCATACCTTTTCTCAAGATTACGACAGGCTCTACTGGGGCGTTCGGGCAATCAACCGTGCAGGCGCAGCAGATACTGGTAACGCTCTGTGGTTTGGTATCGATCGCGTGACACCAACCTGCTCCTTGGATGCACTGACAGACCCCGTCTACGACTCGGTTTTCCGAGTAGGCTGGTCTGGAGCAGATAACGCAGCCGGCGTGCGTACGTTCGAGATCTGGGCCACGGATATCGAAGCCTCTTTTGGCGATATTTGGCTTGCCGTGCCAGATTCGCAGACGTCCGCCATTTACAATGGCAAACCGGGCCATCGCTATGAGTTTTACTGCCGGGCTGCCGACAACGCCGGAAATGTTTCTGACTGGCAGAGCTTCGCTTCCACCAAGGCCGATCCGGCATCGCGGCCGCTTGAGCCGTGGTGGGATGCAGCCTATGGGCAAAAACGTTCTCTGTTCGTTTTGAACAAGATGATCGATGTGCCCCTACCGGCAGGCTATCCTGTGAAATTCCGCTTTGACAGCACCACTTCTCCCACAGCCGAGGAACTCTACAACGCTTCGCTTAGCAGCACGAAGTGCGCTGACCTGCGCGTGGTTTACAACAACTCGACCGAGCTGGATCGCGTAATGTCTGCTTGTAGCAGCGCCGCCATCGAGTTCTGGTTCCGTACTCAGGCAGCAATAGCGGCAAATGCCTCAAACGAAAACTCCTACCAGTTGTACTATGGGAACGCCAATGCCGGAACGCCAGCGAGCGACCCCAACCAGGTTTGGTATCCTTACCAAGAGGATGACACGACCAATCTGTATTTCTTCCAGGAAGGCGCCGGGACGGTCGCTTATGATGCAAGTGGCTACGGGCGGCACTGTTCCATCGATCCATCGATCCAGTGGAACACTTCCAAATTCGGCCACGGCCTGCTGTTCAACCGGGCAAATGCAGGCGACAGCCGTTCACTCCATTGCGGTACTGTCCCTACGCTGACCGGCTTTACGATCGAATTCTGGTATCTTCCTGGCCCTGACGGTGACGGACGCATTGCAGGCGCGTTGGCCGGTGGCGGAAACGGCGGCGGGGGAAGTAACTGGTTGTTACAGAGTTTCGAAGGCCGCTTGCGCCTGGATATCTGGCCCTGTCCGTCTTGTGGCTCCTCCGAGGTGCGCAGCAACGTTTATTTGCGGGATGCACAGTACGTAAACAGGTGGAATCACGTAGCAGTCACTTTCAACGGCGCCAACGAAGCCAAGTTCTATATCAACGGCGCCCTGGATTCCACCAAATATTTGTCACAAAGCGGTATCAATACCTTCGCGCCACCCTTGGAAATCGGTTCTGCAGAAGGAATCGGCCAGATCAAGAGCAGTCTTGGCGCACTTCGTGTCTCCAACAGCGTCAAAACCAGCTTTCCCTACGGCGCTTTTGCCAATATTGTCAACGAACCTTCTACTGCGGCAGGTGCGTGGATAAGTCCACCGGTTGCCGGAACACGGGATCTGGTGGTGCTGTATATGGATGCCTATCCCAACCCGGAGGGTGGCATACTGGTACAAGTGGTGGCTCAGAATCAGGGTGCCCAGAACACTACCAACGGGTTTGCGACAAACCTTTACCTGGATCACCTGCCGACGGGTGCAAACGACTGGGAAGGTGTCGTTTACACCTGGACGAACGATCCGATCGAACCGGGAGCGATCATCACACTGACCACCATCGTTACAGAGCTCCCCGCATCCAGGGGCGCCAGAATTCTGCCCAGCACTCACCAGCCGGAACGTGGCCTCAGCAATTTTGCGCCAAATGCTAGTTCCGCTGCGTTATCACCCTGCCGTGAGACGTTGGGCACATTCTATGCCCAGGTGGACGCCACTGCCGCTGTGCCGGGAAGCGCACCCGAGCAGACAATCTACTCGGCCGGTACGGAAGCCTGTGTAGCCAGCGCAGATTTTTATGAAGGTGACGATGCAGCGACACTGGCCAACTCGATAGCGGTCGGCGAGGAACAAGCACATAACTTCAGCACTCAGGGCGACCACGACTGGATGTCATTCGCTGCCCAGGCAGGTACCACTTACATCATCCATACATCGAACCTCGGAATAGCGGCTGACACATCCCTGCACCTCTACGATCAGGATGGCATCACTTCGCTTGCTTCTAACGATGATGATGATGATGATAGCCTGGCCTCATCCGTAAAGTGGGTTGCACCTGCCAATGGCACCTATTACATTCTGGTGCGAAGTTGGAATCCGAACGTAAGTGGCTGCGGCACCCGCTATACCCTGTCACTGGATCTGGCCGAGACGAAAACCTTCCTACCCTTCGTAGTCAGGTGAAACACTGCTCAAAGGAGAACTGATGGCAGGTACAATCAAAGAAAAAGCCGCTAAATCATTGCACAGTCCCCCAGCACAGTTATGGAACACCGTTTACTTCGTGGTGTGCTCCTGCAATCAGCCGAAGCAGATAGTAGGGAAGCAGGTTTTTTTGAAGCCCAAGCCATGTTGGTAACGAGACCGCACCCTTCAGCATCGGCCGGTTAAACACACACCGCCTGAGTGAGGGGGGCACCCAGGCGGTGTGTGCCCATATTTTGCCACATAACCGCCGACTTGGCAAGGCTTTTGCTGAAGTTTGAGAAATTACTGAGAAAGGTTATAATGTGGCCGAACTACTTTCCGGCGGCGCAATCATGCAGACAAGCAACACTCGTCAAGCCTATATCGACCGGCTAAACCAGGTGATCAATTACATCCACGCCAACCTGGATCGGGTGTTGCCGCTCGACGCGTTGGCCGGTGTCGCCGGATTTTCACCCTTTCACTTCCACCGCATCTTCAAAAGCCTGGCAGGCGAGACCCTGGGGGAATACATCCTGCGGGCCAGACTGGAAAAATCGGCGAATTTATTGCTCAGCCACCCGGATGACACCATCATCGACATCCTGCTCGCCTGCGGCTTCTCCAGCCCGGCGGTTTTTTCGCGGGCGTTCCGGGCGCATTTCGGCGTCAGCCCCAGCCAGTTTCGTAGCCAGAAAAAGAGCAACCCAAGCAAAGGCGATCGCAAGCCAGGCAAAGATCGTTTCGGGCAGATTGGCTACAATGAGGGCCAAAGATCCTTGCAGATCGAAGCCAAAACGCTGCCCGACATGCACGTCGCCTACATCCGCCACATCCAGGGATACCGCAAAGGCGCTCCTGACAGCCGCATCGGCCAGGCGTTTGAGCGGGTGTGCAGGTGGGCCGGCGCCAGAAACCTGTTCGGCCCCGACACGCTGGTCGTCGGCATCCCCCACGACAACCCCGCCATCACGCCCGGCGACCGCTGCCGCTACGATGCCTGCGTCACCATTCCGCCAGAAATCGTCGCATCCCAAGGGGCCATCAGCGTGCAGGATATCCCCGGCTGCACGTATGCCGTCTGCCGCATCGAGGCTGGCGCATCGGAGGCAAACCGGATCGGCGAGATGATCGACGCTTTGTACGCCGAGTGGCTGTTGGAATGGTTGCCCGACAGCGGCTACCAGGCAGACGACAGGCCACCGTTGGAAATCTACCACCAGGCGGTCGACGGCTGGATTTGCATGGATTACTGCATCCCGATCAAGCCCCTTTGACATAGTCGGGCATTTTCACGCAGCAATTCAAGGCCAATCCATGAAAAATATCACGATTCGAGGCGCGCGCGTTCACAACCTGAAGAACGTAGACATCACCATTCCCAAAGACAAGCTGATTGCCGTCACCGGCGTCAGCGGTTCGGGCAAATCCAGCCTGGTGTTCGACATCATCTTCGAAGAAGGGCGCAGGCAATACCTGCGCTCCCTCGGGCTGCTGCCCGAAATCGCCGGCGAGAATCACTTCGACGATATCGCCGGCATCTGCCCCACGATTGCCGTCCAGCAAAGCATCATCCGCCAGAGCAATCCACGCTCGACAGTCGGCTCCCGGACAAACATCCTTAACATGCTGGCCGTCCTGTATGCCGGCGAAGGCCGAGTGGCCTGCTCGAGCTGCGCCACGCTGGTTGGCCCAGGCCTGGCGTGCCCAACGTGCGGGAACGTCGAGGAACGGCTGGCAGCCAGTTATTTTTCATACAATGCACCCAACGGCATGTGCATCCGGTGCGCCGGGCGGGGGGCGTATTTTGAAATCGACATGGAAAAGCTGGTTCCCGACAAACAGACGACGCTGCAAGAGGTTTTTACTGCGATCGGAATGACCCCCGGTTACAGCCGGCTGATGCACAAAAAATTTCACCATCACCTGATGACGCCGTTCGCGCAAATTCCCGATGAAGTGAAGGCAGAAATCCTCTACGGCCACCACGTCAACAGCAACGGTGAAAAACGCAGCTACTGCCTGCTGCGGATTTTCCAGGGACGGCTCTACAAGGGTGGCCAGGATTTGAGCGGGGTGTACGCCCTGTCGACTTGCCCGACCTGCCACGGTTTTCGCGTCGGTGAAGAAGCCCAGCGCGTGCTTTTGGGCGGCAAGCATATCGGCGAACTGGGCAAGATGACGATCGCCGAGCTGCAAGAATTCCTGGATGCCTTGCCGCAGCAAGAAGCGTTCACATCGTTCGGAAAAAACCTGCTCGAGGAAATCCTGAACAAAACCCGGCGCCTGAACCGGGCACGCCTGGGGCACCTATCCCTTTATCGAGAAATGCCGACGCTTTCCGGCGGAGAGATTCAACGGCTTTTCCTCAACGCCCATCTCGATTCAAAGATCGATTCGCTGATCTACATTCTCGACGAACCTACCGTAGGGCTGCACGAATCGGAAAAAGCCGGGCTTTTGAAGTCCATCCGGGCGCTCAAGGAACTGGGCAACACGGTGATCGTGGTGGAGCACGATCGAAACAGCATCGCAATCGCCGAACACATCATCGACATCGGCCCCAAGGCCGGTATCGAAGGCGGGCAGATCGTATACCAGGGCGACCTGCCCGGGCTGCTGGCCTGTGAGGCATCGCTCACGGGGCAGTATCTCTCCGGCAAGACGGCCATGCCCGCCAGGAGATCGAAACGGGCAGACTTTGCGCCGGGTGAAACCTCGCCCTGCCTGACCATCCGGCACGCCAGAACGAATAACCTCAAAGACGTGACGGTATCGATCCCGTTGGGCATGCTGGTCGGCGTAGCGGGCGTCTCGGGGAGCGGGAAAAGCTCGTTGATCTCGGACACGTTAATCCCCCTGCTGAAAGGCCATTTCCACAATCCATGGGAAAACGACGATGAAACGGACGACGATGACGACGGTTTCAGCGCTGCGCTCGGAAGCATGGCAGAGTGCCTGGAAGGCGCAGCGCATCTCACCGGCTATGCAGAAGTGTCACAGGCACCCATCGGCCGAAATGCAACCTCCAACCCGGCGTCGTATATCGGTATCTGGGACAAAATCCGCCGTCTGTTTGCCAGGCAACCCGAAGCGATTCAACGAGGCCTGACGGCGGCCCACTTCTCTTTCAACTCGACGGGGGCGTGTTCGATCTGTGGCGGCAGCGGCCGTGAAAAGATATGGCTGGGAGGGGACAACTTCATCCACCACACCTGCCACGAATGCCACGGAAAAAGATACAACGATGAGGCGCTCTCGGTTCGCTATAAAGGGAAACATATCGTCGATGTTCTTGAAACGAGCGTTGCCGAAGCGGTTGTGTTGTTCGCCGATCAGCCGGGGATTGTTGCAACGTTAAAAGTGCTGGAGCGGATCGGCATGGGCTATATCCAGTTGGGCCAGCCTACACCGGGTTTGAGCGGCGGCGAGGCGCAGCGCATCAAGCTCGCCAAGGCGATCGGCCGGCGGCAGAAAGGCAATACCCTTTACGTGTTGGATGAACCCACGAGCGGCCTCAGCCTTTACGATACCGCCAAGCTGATCCGGTTGCTGGATGAGCTTGTCTTGAAGGGGAATTCCGTCATCGTGGTCGAGCACGACCTTTCCGTCCTGGCAGCGTGCGACTGGATTCTCGAGCTGGGACCCGGCAGCGGCGCATCAGGCGGCAAGATCGTCGCCGAAGGGCTGCCTCAGGCGCTGAAAAACAATCCGGACTCGCCGACGGGGAGCTACCTGCCATGAACGCTGCGATAATGCCACGCGATTACTGGCCCACTCACGAATGGCGTACGGCAGAGCCTGCATCCATCGGGATGTTCCCGGCAAAGCTTACCCTGCTCGAGCAGGCGATCCGGTCTCAATATCGAAACATCCACGGCATCGTTGTCATTCGAAAGGGAACCATCGCCTTTGAACGCTATTACCACGGGTATGGCCCTCTGGACACCTGTCACGTGGCTTCTGTAACAAAAAGCGTCCTCTCAGCCCTGATCGGCATTGCCATAGACGCAGGATATATCAAAAGCCCGGATCAGAAGGTGCTGGACTTTTTCCCCGACTATGCGCCCGCTGCCGGCGGCATCCAAAAGCGCATCGTCACCATCAAGCACCTGCTCACCATGACGGCGCCCTTTCCGTTTACATGGAAACCGGGAGCAAGCGTGCAGGAGCCGCTGGACAGGCTGCGCCGGCAGCGGGACTGGGTGACGTACACCCTTGACCTGCTGGGCCAGAAAGGGCGTCCGGGCGTGTTCCAGTACTGCACGGCGGGCACGCACCTGCTTTCTGCCATCCTCACGCGCGCCACCGGCCAATGCGCCCGCCGTTTTGCCAACGAGCGCCTGTTCCGGCCGATCGGAATCGGTGAAATACCCGACCCCGACATGAAATCGTTCCGGCTGGACGATGTGTTCGGAGAGAACATGTGCGGCTGGATCAGCGACCCGGCCGGCCACAGCGCCGGAGGCTGGGGGCTGGCCCTGGCTCCTCGTGACATGGCACGCTTCGGTTTTTTATACCTGAACCGTGGTGCCTGGGAGCACCAGCAGATTGTTCCGGCGGCCTGGGTCGACGAGTCGACCGCCCAAAACCCTAACCAATACGGGTACCTGTGGTGGTTAAGAGAAATGCAGGGCGTTTTTACCTACGCGGCATTGGGTTCCGGCGGCAACACGATCTGCTGCATTCCGGCCAAAGACCTCGTCGTGGCAATCGCCTCGAAGGCCACCAGCAGGCTGCAAGACCCGGGGTTGCTTCTCGAACAATACATTCTTCCTGCATGTAGCGCTTTATAAGAACAACTTCTCTGAGACTGTCTGAAAAGTGCCGCCGGTAGGTGCGATGCTCTTCTATAAGGGTTGATAACGCCTGCTTTTCGTCGGCAAAGTGCGTCGCACCTTACTTTTTAGATAGCTTCTCAACAATTCGGGCAGCCATTTGCCCACCACCGGGAGCAGCCACGCCGCCAAAGCCTGGCGGCCCGCAGCGACGTGCCTTTCTTGAAAAAGCCATAGGAATACATGCCAAAGCGCTTGACAGGTGTGATGTTTGCCATATAATTGAAAAAGATTTTCACTACCAGTTATGAAACGCGTATCATCTCCTCTCGGCGAAGAATGGCTGGGGCAGTTGCAGGCCAGCGGCTACCGCTTGACCGCCCCGCTGCGGGTGCTGGTCGAGCTGCTCGCCAACGCCAGGCGCGCCCTCGGCCCCGTGGACCTCTACGATCTGGGGCGGCGTGAGTACCCCAAAATGGGCCTGGTGACAGTTTACCGCACGCTCGAAAAGCTCGAAGAACTCGGCCTGATCACCCGCGTTCACCAGACCAACGGCTGCCACGCCTACCTGCGCGCCGCCAACGGGCACGAGCACATCTTGCTGTGCACGCGCTGCGGGCGGGTGGAGTATTTCGGCGGGGACGATCTCTCGGCCCTGATGGATCGCGTCGCCCAACAAAGCGGATTTATCATTCAGGAACACTGGCTGCAATTGCACGGGTTGTGTGCCGGCTGCCAGTAACGACCATCCTGCCTCACCCCTGACGATTGGCATCCTGGAAAAGGGGAACGTTCTCCCTTCCGCAGGAAAAAGGGCCTGTCCTCCTCGGGCAGGCGAGAGCGGTTCTTTTTCCTCTATCGCAAGGGACCAAGGCGAAGGAAAATTCAAGGAGCATTAAATGAAAAAGATAATCATTACATCTCTGTCCCTGTTGATCGTTCTTACTTTCTTGCTCGCAGCCTGCCAGCAAGCCCCGCAGCCGAGCGCAACGCCAACGGGAATGGAATTAGCCAACGTCTCGCCACGTGCGGCGATCAACGTGCTCGCCGTCGAAACCTTCCTCGCAGAGATCGCCCAAAACGTGGCCGGAGAACGTGCCACGGTTGAGTCCTTGGTTCCGCTGGGCGTGGACCCGCACACCTTCCAGCCGACACCGCAGGATGTGGCCAAGATTGCGGATAGCAATGTGCTGATCTTGAACGGGGCAGGCTTCGAAGAGTGGGCCGCCGAGACGCTGCAAAACGCCGGCGGCGAACGGGCCGTGATCGAAGCCTCCGCCGGGCTGACTCAGCGCCAGGCCGCTGAAGGAGAAGTGGCGCATGAAGATGATGAAGCAGATAACCATTCGGTCGAATCGCACAGCCGGCTGGTGTGCGAGCAACTGGAAGGCAAGATCGCCGAGGAAGAAATCCAGGCTGGGGCCGAGGCTACTGGCGCGGTGGAACTGCACGGCGCAGAAGAACACATCCAGGGCGAGCATGCCCACGAACGCGAGATCGTTACCCTCAAGCTCAACGCCACCGGCGAGGGCCGATACGCCGGTTACGTACTGTTCGACGCCGAGGCCGAAGAAAGCTACGCCTTCACCGCCGGCACCGGCGAGATCAGCGTGATCAATGCCGAAGGTGAAACGCTCGAGGTAGGGCAGGCGCTGCCGCTCGACTGCGGCGGGATGAGCCAGGGCCAGATCTTCAAGTTGCTCCCTGGGGAATACGTATTGGTCTTGAGCGGCTTCGCCAGCGAGACCACCCCTTTCAGCGCCGCCCCGGTTCACGAGCATCACGAGGGGGAAGAACATGAAGGCGAACACCACCACGAAGGCGATCCGCACTTCTGGCTCGACCCGCTCCACGTGGCCAAATACGTCGAAAATATCCGCGATGGGCTGATTGCTGCCGACCCGGATGGCAAAGATGTCTACACCCAGAACGCCGCCGCCTACATCACGCAACTCAACGACCTCGACGCCTGGATCAAAGCACAGGTGGCCGCCATCCCCACAGAGCGCCGCCTGATCGTCACCAACCACGAGAGCTTTGGCTACTTCGCCGACCGCTACGGCTTCCAGATCATCGGCACGATCATCCCATCGTTCAGCAGTGGATCGTCGCCATCCGCCCAGCAAATGGCCGAGTTGGTAGAACACATCCAGGAAGCCGGGGCCATCGCTATCTTCCTCGAAACCGGTTCCAACCCCAAGCTGGCCGAGCAGATTGCCGCCGAAACCGGCATCCAGGTTGTCTCGGAACTGTACACGCACTCGATCACCGATGTGGGCGGCAAAGCGCCAACTTACATTGATATGATGAAGTTTAATGTGAATGCGATTGTGGAAGCGTTGAAGTGATGCGTGATGCGTGATGCGTGAAAGGCGAGGCCACGCATCGCGCATCATCCTCCCATGCCGATCTGGAAGATGGGAGCACCCGATGTCCCTTCATTGTGCGACCGGGGGATAGAGAGCTTCGAACGCTGAATTGCCCTTTTGGCGGCGTGACACAACCTGCTGCAGATGTTTCAGCCTGGTCGGGGCGCTTTTCAACGCGTGCAGATTTTCAAAGTAGCTCCCGTCACTGACCTGCGCCATCCGATTGATGCCCAAATCCACCCCGGCAGCGGGCCTGTCTTCAAGGACAGGAGCAGACAGATCTATCGGATATTCACATACTTGCAAATGCAATAAATTGCGCTATAATCGAAACGCTTTGCTGCGATCCCTGGCTCGCCCAAAACGCCCCTCACCCGGCTCGATTGAGAAGTTGCAGAACCTATAATCCGGGGTCGAAAGTTTTTTTCGGCGCCATCCCAATAACCACACACCAGTCACCGAAATCATCCAAGGAATAACGATGAATTTAACCCCCATCGGCATCATCCACAGCCCGTACAAAGAACGTGGCAGCGCGCCGCGCCAGGGCCGCCTCTCGGATAACGAACTGGTCCTGGAAGTTTTTCCCCAGTTTGCCGCCGCGCTCAAAGGCATCACTCACACATCGCACATCATCGTACTGTACTGGGGCGATCGGGCCGATCGCCAGGTGCTGCAATCTAAAACGCCCTTCAGCGACGCGCCGGTAGGCGTTTTCGCCAGCCGCTCTCCCAACCGCCCCAACCCCATCGCCTTTTGCGTGGCCGACCTGCTGCGACAAGAAGACAATTGCCTGATCGTGCGCGGTGTGGATGCGCTGGATGGCAGCCCGCTGCTCGACATCAAGGTCTATTCTCCCGCCGTCGACTCTATTCCCGATGCGACCCGTGCCCGCATTCTGGCCAGCCTGGGGGAAGTTGGCGAAGGGAAGCAACCGGATGGCTGAAGAAGCATTGCCCGGCAGCGTTCATCCCCAACGGGCCGCGCAGGCCTTTCAGCGCCAATCGGCCCGTAAACAGGCCACCATCCTGGGCATGGTCGGCCTGACGTTCGTCCTGGCGGTCATTGCCATCAACGCTGGGGCGGCCAACACGAACCCGTGGCAAGTCTTGTGGGCGCTGCTGGGCCTGGAAAGCGGCACGGCGGGCATCGTGATCTGGAATATCCGCCTGCCGCGCGTCATCGCCGGGTTGGTGGCGGGGGCCGGGCTGGCCGTGGCCGGCTGCGTGATGCAGACCTGCCTGCGCAACCCGCTCGCCTCACCATCCACGTTGGGCATCTCCAACGCCGCCGCCTTTGGGGCCAACCTGGCGATCGTCTTTTTCGGCGCCGGCAGCATCCACAGCAACACCCACGACGCCGTTTTCATCGGCAACCCCTACGCCGTCACCATCAGTGCCTTCGCCTTTTCGATGCTGGCAATGGCGTTGATCCTGCTGCTGGCGCGGCTGCGCGGCTTCTCCCCCGCATCGGTGGTGCTGGCGGGCGTGGCCTTTGGCTCGCTGTTCTCGGCGGCATCGACGTTGGTGCAGTATTTCGCCGAGGACGTACAGGTGGCGGCGATGGCCTTCTGGACGTTTGGTGACCTGGGCCGCGTGGTCTGGCAGGAAGTAGGCCTCCTGGTGGTGCTGTCGGTCGGTGCGTTCGGCTACTTCCTGCTGCACCGCTGGGACTACAACGCCCTCGACAACGGCGAGGACGCCGCCAAGAGTCTGGGTGTGCCTGTCGAGCAAGTTCGTTTCCGCAGTATGCTGGCGGCTTCGTTGATCACGGCCGTGGCGGTCTCGTTCATGGGCATCATCGGCTTCGTGGGGCTGATCGCGCCGCAGATGATGCGCCGCGTGTTGGGCGTGGACCATCGCTTTCTCATTCCGGCATCAGCTATCACCGGCGCGGCGCTGCTGCTATTTTCGGACACGCTGGCGCGCACGGTGATCTCACCGGTCATCCTGCCGGTAGGGGCGATCACATCCTTTTTCGGCGCGCCGCTGTTTCTCTTCCTGCTGGCGAAAGGGTACAGCAAACGATGATCCTGAGCGTACGAGGCCTGAAATTCCATTACCCGGGCCGCCCGGTGATCGAAGACGCCAGCTTCAGCGTAGCCCAGGGCGAACTGCTGGCCGTGTTGGGCACCAACGGCACGGGCAAGACGACACTGCTCAAATGTCTCAACCGCATTCTCAAGCCGGCGGCAGGTGTGGTACTGATCGGCAATGAATCGGTGGCCTCTTTGAGCCGCAACGCCCTCGCCCAACGCATCGGCTATGTCGAACAACAACGCTCCGGCCTGCCTGCCACCGTCTTCAACACGGTTTTGCTGGGGCGCAAACCCTACATCCGCTGGGACATCACCCATCGCGATATGGAAATTGCCAGCCAGGCGCTGGAAACCCTCGGCCTGAGCGATTACGCGCTGCGCTACCTGGACGAGTTGAGCGGCGGCGAGCTGCAAAAGGTGATCATCGCCCGCGCCCTGGCCCAGCAGCCCGAAATCCTGCTGATGGACGAACCCACCAGCAGCCTCGATCTGAAAAACCAACTGGAAGTGCTCCGGCTGATCCGCCAGGTGACGCGCCAGCGCGGCATTGCCGCAGTGGCGGCACTGCACGATCTCAACCTGGCGCTGCGTTTTGCCGATCGTTTCTTGCTGCTCAAAGACAGAAGCATCTACGCCGCCGGCGGGCGCGAGATCATCACACCGGAAAATATCGAGAGCGTCTACTCGGTGCCGGTGGCAATCAGCGCACACAACGGCAACCCGGTCATCATCCCGTTATAACCCCTAGGAAAGCAACATGCAACCACGTATCTTCACCATCCTGCTGCTCGCCGCCCTCGTCCTACCGCTGCTCGCCGCTTGCAATACCGCCTCGGCGCAAAACGGCGGCCAACAGACGAACGTCAGCGACCTGCTGGGTCGGCAGGTGACCATCCCTTCCAAAGTGAGGCGTGTGATCGCCATCGGGCCAGGCGCGCTGCGGCTGTACGTTTACGCCGGCAGCCTCGAGGCCATCGTCGGCGTGGAGGAAATGGAAACCGGCGACATCAGCGGCAAGCCTTACATGCTCGCCAACCCGCAGCTGGCCGAGCTGCCCGTGATCGGCCTCGGCGGCCCCAACAACGCCCCCGACCCGGAGAAAATCCTGGCCGTTAGGCCGGATGTCATCTTCAGCGCCTATGCGACAGATGCCGCCGCCGACGAGTTGCAGGCCAAAACGGGCATTCCCGTGGTGGTGCTCAGCTACGGCGGCAAAGCCTTTGGCACGTCGGCCATCTTCGGCAAAACGGTGCAGGATTCGCTGCGCCTGGTCGGGCAGATCAGCGGTACGCAAAGCAAGGCCCAGGCCGCCATAGATTTCATCGAGAAGGCTCGCCAGGACCTGGACGCCCGCACCGGAGACATTCCCGACGCCGATAAACCGGCCGTCTACGTGGGCGGGTTAGGGGCCAAGGGGACGCACGGCATCGAAAGCACGCAGGGCCAGTATGCGCTACTGGATGCCATCCACGCCAAGAACGTGGTAGATGAAACCGGCCAAAGCGGCTCGCTGGTGATTGACAAGGAGAAGTTGCTCGCCTGGGATCCTGAGGTGATCTTCATCGACCAGGGCGGGTATGCCACGGTGCGGGAAGATTACCAGAAAAGCCCGAATTTCTACCAGGCGCTTTCGGCGGTGCAAAACGGCCAGGTCTATTCGCAACTGCCCTACAACTACTATGCCACCAACCTGGATACCGCAATCGCCGACGCCTACTACCTGGGCAAGGTGCTCTACCCCACCGCTTTTGCCGATGTCGATCCCGCTCAAAAGGCCGACGAAATCTACCAGGCCTTGCTCGGACAGCCGTTGTATGCCAAAATGGCTGAAAGATTTGGCGAGTTCGGCGAGCTGAAACTCGATACGAAGTAATCCCTCCCTTACGGATCAAAACATGTCCCATTCATCCGAACGCATTTTGCAACAACGCCAACAACTCCAAAAAATGGCCCAGGGTTACCGCCAGGCGCAAATTCTGATGACCTGCGTCGAATTGGGCGTCTTCGAGGTGCTGGTTGCCGGCCCAGCAACGGCGCCGGAAATTTCCCAGGCGATTGGGGCCGATGCGCGCGGCACAGAACTGCTCTTGAACGCCGCCACAGCGCTCGACTTGCTCGAGAAAGACGGTGAGCGTTTTGGTAACACGCCTCTTGCCGAAACGTACCTGCTGGTAAGCAGCCCGGCTTCGCTGGTAAGCGCCCTGCGCTTACAGAACGCTTTTTATCAACGTTGGGGACGCCTGGCCGAAGCGGTGCGCAGCGGCCAACGACCGGCAGAGAACCGCGGTGACGAACAACCCGCCGACTGGATTCAAGCGTTCGTTCACGGGCTATACACCATGGCGCGCCCGGCAGCCCCGGCCATCGCCAGTGCGATTGCCGAGGCCCTGCCGCTGGCGCCGGATCGCCCCTTACGGCTGATTGACGTGGGTGGCTGCCACGGGGCATACAGCATGGCCCTGGCGCAACGCTATCCACTGCTGACCGCCACCGTTTACGAATTGCCGCGCGTCGCGCCGGTGGCGCGTGAAATCATCGCCGAGGCCGGGATGTCTGCGCAGGTGGCCGTTCAGGAAGGCGATTTTCAAAGCCAGGAATTGGGTGCAGGCTACGACATGGCCCTGGTTTTCGGGGTTTTGAACGGCGAATCGCCCACCGGCCGCCCGGCCTTGATTCACAAGGTCTTTCGCGCCATCAACCCCGGTGGATGGATTGTCCTGCGCGACTTTGTGCTCGACCCAAACCGGGCCGGCCCACCCGAAGCCGCCATCTTTGCTTTGCAAATGCTCCTGGCTACCGATGCCGGCGGGGTCGATACCCGCACCGACTGGAAGACCTGGCTGACGATGGCCGGATTCACCGGCCCGCAAGAAGTCCGGCTGCCCGAATGGATCGGCGCTACATTGACCCTGGCGCAAAAACCGGCCTGATCCGAAGCGCCGAAAGGCTGGTTGAAGCTGCTTTCTGGCTTGCCAAGTTTCGCGGGGCTTACTAAGACCGGACACGGGGACGACTCGCGCTCGGTCGTTTATTCTCTTGACGTTCGAATGGGGGTCAGCTTATGGGCAACTTCACTTACCGGAAACAAAAACTGAAAGCCTTGACAGATGTTTGCGAAAACGCTACAATGATTTAGCTTTACCTAAAAAATAAATCGAATTATCCTAAATTTGGAGAACAATATGAACAAAAACATCTTTCTGTTCCTGCTTCCGCTGAGCCTGGCTCTCAGCGCTTGCGGCGCAGCACTCGAAGCCAACGCGGCGGATGTATCCAACCGGACGATCAAAGTCGTGGCGACCGTGGGTATGGTAGCCGATGCGGTCAAAAATGTCGGCGGCGAACGCGTCGAAGTGACCGCACTGATGGGTGCAGGGGTTGACCCACACCTGTACAAGGCCAGCGAAGGCGATGTGCGCGCCCTGGAAGGCGCAGACATCGTTTTTTACAGCGGCCTGCACCTCGAAGCGGGTTTATCCGGCGTGCTCGAACGTATGGGCGATCGCGGCAGTGTGATCGCCGTCACCGACAGCATCGAGCGCGCCAACCTGATCGCCCCGCCCGAATTCGCAGGAGCCTATGACCCGCACGTCTGGTTCGATGTCTCGATTTGGATGCAGACGGTTCCGTCGGTGCGCGACGCGCTAAGCAAACTCGACCCCCAGCACGCCGATTTGTACCGCGCCAACGCCGAAAAGTACCTGGCCGAACTCAAAGACCTGCACGCGTACGTGCAGGCGCGCGCCGAAGAACTGCCGCAGGAAAAACGTATTCTGATCACCGCCCACGACGCATTCAACTACTTCGGGCGTGCCTATGGTTTCGAAGTACGCGGCTTACAGGGTATCAGCACCGCATCGGAATCCAGCACGTCCGACGTGCAGGCGCTGGCCGATTTCATCGTCGAGAAACAGGTGTCCGCCGTTTTCATCGAATCGTCCGTCCCTCAGCGCAACGTGGAAGCCCTGCAAGCGGCCGTCCAGGCCAAAGGTTTCGACGTGCAGATTGGCGGGGAACTGTTCTCCGATGCGATGGGCAACCCCGGTACCCCACAAGGTACGTACGCCGGCATGGTCAAGCACAACATAGATACCATCGTCTCCGCCCTGAAGGGGGAATAACATGCGCCAGAACCACACTCCATTCGCCATCCAAGTGACCGACCTGACGGTGGCCTACAAAGAAAAACCGGTACTCTGGGATGTAGACCTGGAAGTACCGGAAGGGGTTCTGATGGCGGTGGTCGGCCCCAACGGCGCCGGGAAAACCACCCTGATCAAAGCCATCCTGGGATTGATCGAGCCTGCCGCCGGGCAGGTGCTCATTCAGAACAAACCCTACAAGGAACAACGCCACCTGGTGGGATACGTCCCCCAACGCGGCAGCGTGGATTGGGACTTCCCGACCACCGTGATTGACGTGGTAATGATGGGTCGTTACGGTTCCCTGGGTTGGATCAAACGCCCCGGCGCAGCCGAACGCCAGGCAGCGCTCGAAGCCCTTGAAAAAGTCGGCATGAGCGCCTTTGCCGAACGTCAAATCAGCCAGTTGAGCGGTGGGCAACAGCAGCGTGTTTTCCTGGCACGGGCGCTGGTGCAGGACGCCAGCATCTACTTCATGGACGAACCTTTCCAGGGTGTCGATGCCGTCACCGAGCGCGCCATCATTGCCCTGTTACAGGAACTACGCGCCGCCGGGAAAACCGTTCTGGTCGTCCACCATGACCTGCAAACCGTCCCCGAATATTTCGATTGGGTCATGCTGATCAACGTGCGCCGGGTTGCCAGCGGGCCAGTGGCCGAGGCCTTCACCGACGAAAACCTGCGCCTGGCCTACGGTGGACGGGTGGCCTTCCTGCGCGAACGGGAGGCCACACCATGAACCTCGCCGATTTGCTCCGCGACCTGTTTTTCGATTACACCGTGCGCACCGTGGCCCTGGGCGCGATGGTGCTGGGGATCGTCAGCGGCGCGCTGGGTGCGTTTGCGCTCTTGCGCAAGCAAAGCCTGCTGGGTGATGCGATTTCACACGCCGCATTGCCGGGCGTGGTGCTGGCTTTCTTGCTGACGCGCAGCAAAGAGTCGCTGGTGTTGATCCTGGGCGCAGCAATCGCCGGATGGTTGGCTACGCTCTGGATGTCTGCCATCACCCGCCACACACGCGTCAAGGAAGACAATGCCCTGGGACTGGTACTTTCCGTCTTTTTCGGCTTCGGGCTGATGCTCCTCACGTATACCCAAAGCCTGCCCGATGCGCGGCAGGCCGGGCTGGATACCTTCTTGTTTGGGCAGGCCGCCACCCTGCTGGTGCGCGATGTGCTGACAATGAGCGGGCTGGGGGTCGTCGCCATGCTGCTGCTGGCCCTTTTCTGGAAAGAGTTCAAACTGCTGTCTTTTGACCGCGAGTTTGCCGCCAGCCTGGGCCTACCGGTCGCCGCGTTGGATGTGATCTTGACGACTCTGCTGGTGATCGCCATCGTCATCGGCTTGCAGGCGGTGGGCGTCGTGCTGATGAGCGCCATGGTCGTCGCCCCCGCCGCTGCCGCCCGTCAGTGGACCGATCGCCTGGGTGTGATGGTGGCGCTTTCGGCCTTCTTCGGGGCCATTTCCGGGCTGGCCGGTGCGCTGATCAGCAGTACGGGCGCGGGCCTCTCTACCGGGCCGCTGGTGGTGCTGGCTGCCAGCGCTATCGTCGTGATTTCGATGTTCTTGGCACCCAACCGCGGCCTGTTTTGGGGCTGGGTTCGCCGGCAACGCAACCGCCGCCAACTGCGCCTGGAAAGCGTGCTGGCCGACCTGTTTCTCCTGGGCAGCCAGCATGGCGACGTGCGTCACGCCCACAGCATCCAGGCCCTGCGCGCCATAAGCGCCGGAGGCGGCGGCGTGCAAAACAGCCTCTTGCGACTCAAAGAACAGGGGCTGGTAACACAAGTGGACGAACAAAACTGGGCACTGACCTCACAAGGGGTCGAAACCGCCCGTCAAAAAGTCGGCCCCGACCTGGCCGGATGGGAGATCCAATGAGTGCCTCGCAAATCGAAATCCAACTAATTGCCGCCATCACCGCCGCAGCCTGCGCCCTGCCGGGGGTCATTCTGGTGCTGCGCCGCATGAGTATGCTAAGCGATGCCATCAGTCACACCGTCCTGCTGGGAATTGTGATAGGATTCTTCATCACGGAGGATCTGGCTTCGCCCTTGTTGGTTTTCGGCGCGGCCGCGGTTGGCGTTCTCACCGTCAGCCTGACCTCCTTGCTGGAGCGTACCCGCCTCTTCAAGGAAGACGCCGCCATCGGCTTGGTCTTCCCGGCCCTGTTCAGTATCGCCGTCCTGCTCATTTCCCGCTACGCTGGCAATGTCCACCTGGACACCGACGCCGTGCTGGTCGGCGAACTGGCCTTTGCTCCCTTCGACCGTTTCATCGTTTTCGGGCGCGACCTCGGCCCGCGCGGCCTGTACGTCATGCTCGGTATCCTGCTGGCCAACCTGCTTTTTATCACCCTGTTCTACAAGGAACTCAAACTGACCACTTTCGACGCCGGGCTGGCCGCCTCGCTCGGTTTTGCGCCCGTGCTACTGCACTACATCCTGATGTCGCTCGTTTCGCTGACGGTGGTTGGCGCGTTTGACGTAGTCGGTTCGATCCTGGTGGTCGCGTTGATTGTTACCCCACCCGCCGCCGCCTACCTGCTGACCGATCACTTGGGGCGTATGATTGGCCTGAGCGTGTTAATTGGCGCGCTCTCGGCGATCGGCGGCTACTGGCTGGCCAGCCTGCTCGACGCTTCGATTGCCGGCTCGATGGCAACCATGGCCGGAATCATCTTCTTCCTGGTTTTCCTCTTCGCTCCTGAGCACGGGCTGGCCAGCGCTGCCCGCCGTCGTGTCCGTCAAAAATGGGATTTTGCCCAAACTATGTTGGCGATTCATCTGTTCAACCACGAAAACACCCCCGAGTATCTTCAGGAAAGCCGCTTCGAGCACTTGCACGAACACCTGCGTTGGGACGAGGCCTTTTCTGCCCAGGTGGTCAAACGTGCCTTGGACGCCAACCTGATCCAACGCCGAAACGGCGCCCTGGCACTCACGACGGTTGGCCGCGAGCGTGCCAGAACCGCGCTGACCCATTAATCCAAAAAACGGAGATAAATTTGGTAGCCGCCAAAGATTCACTCACCCCCGCCATCCAGGATTACATCAAGCACATCTTTGCCCTGAGCGAAAACGGCCAACCGGCCAGTACCAATGCCCTGGCCGAAACCCTGGACATTGCGCCGGCTTCTGTCACCGGCATGGTGCAGAAGCTGGCTGCCTTCGACCCACCCCTGGTAGATTATCGCAAGCACCAGGGCGTGACGCTGACCGCCGCAGGCCGGCGCGCCGCCCTCCAGGTCATCCGCCATCATCGCCTGCTTGAAACCTGGCTGGTACAGTCCCTCGGCTACACCTGGGATGAGGTTCACGAGGAAGCCTGCCGCCTCGAACACGCCATTTCCGAGAAGTTCGAGGCGCGCATCGCCGCCGTTCTCGGCCACCCTCACCGCGACCCGCACGGCGCTCCCATCCCCGATGCCAACCTGGTCATGCCGGATGACGAGGCATACCCGCTCTCCAGCCTGCGTCCCGGCCAGCAAGCGGTTGTCCTGCGCGTGGGCGATGAATCCCCACCGTTTTTACGCCACATGGCCGAACTCGGCCTGGTGCCCGGTTCGCGCCTGACCATCACCGCCTATTCCTCCTTCGACAACAACCTGACGATTGAAGTTGCCGCACACGCGCCGGTGGTGTTGGGGCTGGCGGTGACCTTCAAAATCTTTGTCGAAAAAATCTCCGGACCCGACATACGGTAAGTGCCAAAAGGTGTTCATGAAGGTTTCACAGGCCGTCAAAGCGCCCAATTTGCAGCCGGGGCGCACCATGAGAGACATTCCCCGCCTGATCGTCGCCGCCCCGGCCAGCGGCAGCGGTAAAAGCCTGATCGCCTCCGGGTTGATGGCGGCATTTGCACGCCAAACGACGGTTCAGGGATTCAAGGTCGGCCCCGACTACATTGACCCCATGTACCACAGTGCCGCCACCGGCCGGCCGTCGCGCAACCTGGATACCTGGATGCTGTCTCCAGAGACCGTCCGCCAGAGCTTTGGCCGCGCCTGCCAGGCCGCAGATATGGCCGTTATCGAGGGTGTGATGGGCTTGTTCGACGGCTACGACTCCAGCCCCTTCAATGGCAGCACCGCCGAGGTTGCTCACCTGCTCGATGCGCCGGTCGTCCTGGTGATGGATTGCGCCCGCATGTCGGGCAGTGCAGCGGCAACGGCACACGGCTTTCATACCTTTGTTCCCGAAGTGCGCCTGGCCGGCGTGATCTGTAACCGGGTTGGCGGCAAGCGCCACACCGTCTGGCTGCGTGAATCCATCGAGCGCCTTGGCCTGCCGGTTCTAGGATGCCTCCCGTACCTGCCCAACCTGCAAGTACCGGAGCGCCACCTTGGGCTGTTCACCGTGGCTGAACGCCCGGACGCCGTGCGCCACTTTCTCGCTGCCGCCGCCGATGCCATGCAGCAACACCTCGATTTGCCCACCCTGCGCGCCGTGGCCGGGGCGGCTGCTCCGTTTGAATGCGGTGAAACGTTGCAAGAACCTGCCGGCCCGGCTGTCGCCGTGCGCATCGCGGTCGCAAGAGACGAAGCCTTTTGTTTCTACTACGAGGACAACCTTGATGAGCTGCGCCGCGCCGGGGCGACGATTGTTCCGTTCAGCCCACTACAAGATGGACACCTGCCGCTTGATATTAGCGGCATCTACCTGGGCGGCGGCTACCCTGAACTTTATGCCGCACAATTGAGCGCCAACCACACCCTGCTGGATGAAATCCGGGCCGCTCACCGCCGGGATGCGCCGATCTACGCCGAATGCGGGGGCTTGATGTACCTGGCGGCGGGCATTCACCTGCCTGCCGGTGATTTTCCCCTGGCGGGCCTGCTTCCAGGCTGGTGCAGCATGGGCACACACCTGAACATGGGCTACCGTGAAGTGAAGACTATGCGCGCCGGGCTGCTTGGCGCAGCCGGTCAAACGTTGCGCGGCCATGAGTTTCACTATTCTCAGTGGGAAAACCCCATCCCGATACAGGCCGCCTACCGCATTTCTCCACGTAACTACGGCGACCAACCTCGCCTCGATGGGTTTACACACGGTAACCTGCAAGCCGCTTACGTTCACTTACATTTTGGACAAAACCGCGCCCTGCCCGAAAGTTTTGTGCGGGCCTGCTGCAACTGGCAAAAAATTGCACGGGAAAACTGAGTGTCCGCGCTGCGCAAGCCCCCCGCCCGGTATCAATGCCCAGGCTACTTTTTTATGCAGGTTCTATGCAGAAAAAGCACGCTGCACAAGTGCCAATCAAGGCGACGTCAGGGCTGCGCCGCCTGATGCGGGTTAGATGAGGTTACGTAACGCCGTCGCCGGAAGGGCATGGCAGAGAAAAGTAAAACGCCGCGCCGCGATCGACTTCGCCTTCGGCCCACGTTCTGCCGCCGTGCCGGTTGATGATGCGGCGCACACTCGCCAGCCCAATGCCGGTACCTTCGAATTCATCGGCATGGTGCAGGCGCTGAAAAACGCCAAAGAGCTTATCCTCGTACTGCATGTCGAAACCGACGCCGTTATCACGCACAAACACGATGATCTCGCCATCACCCGCTAACGAGCCGATTTCAATTTCGGTCTCGGTGCGTGGGCGCGTAAATTTCAATGCATTCGAGAGCAAATTGGCCAGCACCGCGCCGAGCAGCACAGGATCGCCGGTAACCACGGGCAAATCGGCAATACGCCACCGAATTGGGCGACCGCATGTTTCTGGCTCGAGGCTACGAATCGCTTCATGCACCAGTCCGTTCAGGTCCACCACCTGCTTCGACAACACCTGGCGACCCATCCGCAAGAAAGCGAGAAACTCGTCCGTCAACTGGCCCATATACCTGGCGGCGCCGGAGACGGTCGCCAGGTAGTGCTGGCATTGTTCATCCAATACTGTCGCAGCTTGCTGTTGGAGCAGAGCGAGAAAGCCATCGATATGGCGCAGCGGCGCACGCAAATTGTGCGAGATGGTGTATGAAAAGGTTTCGAGTTCTTCGACGGCGGCTTCGAGTTGCGTGGTTCGTTCGATCACGCGCCGTTCCAACTCGATATTGAGCCGGCCAAGCGCTTCCTCGGCCCGCTTGCGGTCTGTGACATCGGTCAGTGTGCCCTCGATATAGCGCCATTGTCCGGCCGGATCCCGCACCAGGCGGGCGCTGAGCGCTCCCCAGATCATCTGGCCGTCTCGGCGATAAAATTGGAATTCTTGCCCCGACACAACCCCGCGCTCGAAAATAGCGGCCAGGAAATGGTCCCGATCTGCCGGATGGACGTAGAGCTGTTCCCAAACGTTGGTCAACTGGCCGAGCGCTTCGTCAGGCGATGCGAAAGCCAGAATGCGCGCCAGCGCCGGATTCACACTCAAAAGCTGCCCTTCGACTGAAACACGGTAAATTCCCTCCACCGCGTTTTCAAAGATGCTGCGATAGTTCTCCTCGCTTGCGCGCAGCCCATCCAGGGTGCCGACGAGACGGCCGGTCATGGCGTTAAAAGCTTCCGCCAGGACACCGACTTCATCGGCCGATTCGATTCGCGCCTTGGCGTCAAGGTCTCCAGCGCTGACGCGCCGCGCCACAGCCGTCAGTTGAGCGACCGGGCCGGTCAACCATTGGACGATACCGGCTGCGGCCGCAATCACGGCCACCATAACGCCCAGTCCCAACAGCAGCACAGCGCGGCTTTGCGCCCGAACCGGCGCCAAAAAAGCTGCCTGGGGCTGGGCAAAAACGATTTGCCACGGTTCGGTCAACAACCCGACCACAGCCGCCGAACTCAGCTCGCCGTCAAAACAGCCCAGTTGAGCGGTAAAGTAGGGTTGCTCCTCTGCGTTCTCCAGGGCGCGCTCAAAAGCAGGCAAGTTGGTAGCCAATACCATGGATGGGTCGGGGGGCAAGCGATGGGCGACTTGCAACGCCGCCACTCGAGCCGTGTCGAGCGGCACGACAGCTTGAAAGATAAGGTCCGGGCTCACACCGTGAGCCAGCCGAACGTGGTTCTCATCCAGCAAAATGGCGTAGGATCGATAGCCGGCCAGTTCACCGCTCTGGACAATGATTTGTTCCAGGGTGCCTGCGCTATACTGTGCAGACAGTATGCCGATGATCTCCCCGGCAGCCGTGTCGCGCACCGGCCCGCTAAAGTAGATGGATGCCGTGCCCGTTTCTGAAAACAGGACCGCCGAGGCATACGGGACACCTTTGTGGATTGTGCGTTGAAAATCATCGTAACCAGACCTATCTGCGCCGATATCCGGCGTATAGGTATCGAGTAAGATGCGGCCCTGGCAATCCAGCAAGGCATACGAGGCGATGTTGGCTTGGTCCTTACGGCTAAGTGCATACAGCGCAAGCGTTGCATCGATTTCTTCTGTACTGCCTCTTCGCCGGTCGGGTGGCAGGTTGAGATACTTGATGAAGTCCGGTAACTGCGCTTCGGTACCGATGGCGTTCAGATTGTTCACGATGAAAGAGTCTACCTGGAGCGCAGTTTGCGCGGCGGCCGCCTGGAGCGCCTGGTTGGCATTGTCCGTCAGTATGCTGCGTGTGTAACGATCAACCAGGTAAAACGACAGGCTGAACGGGAGCAGTGCGACAAGCAAAAAAGCGATCATCAGCTTGGTGCGCAAGGTGAAACGCGCAAACCGCTGCGCCGCGAAACGCATCGGCGAGCTTAATGGTGTTTTCGTCGGACAAGAATTAGATGTACGCATCTCACCTCCTAACCGGCATCAAGCGGCACGGCCCTAACCCGGCGCTTGATTGCGCACTTGTGCGCCGTGCTTTCTCAGCACAAAGCGTATGGGTTAGGCACTAACCGGCATCAAGCGGCACGGCCCTAACCCGGCGCTTGATTGCGCACTTGTGCGCCGTGCTTTCTCAGCACAGCTTCATGCACCGGGCACTTACTGCTGAAGCGCCGTCAACAGACCGTTCCTGATAACGCCGATCTGAGCATCGGAAATGCCCTCGCCGTTGCCCTGATAGGTGAACGTGCCCTGCAAGCCATGAAAACCTTTGATGGCATGTAACTGCAAGGCGATTTCTTCACGCGTCAGGTTGTCGCACGAACGCTTAATCGCCTCGATGGCGAGCATGGCGCCATCGTAGCCTTTAGCCCCGTGCTGTTCTGGTTCGTACCCCCATTTGGCGCGATAGCGTTGGGCGAAATCACGCGTCCGATCGTTGCGTGCATTGGTGATATAGGGGCTGGAAAAGATAACCCCTTCGGCCGCATCGCCGGCGACATCGATAAACTTGGGTGTGCCGAGGGCAGGCCCGCCGGCGATCTGGCCGGTGAAACCGATCTGCCGGGCTTGCCGGGCGATCAGGCCCGCGGCAATCTCCGAACCTGCCACCAGCAGCACCTGCGGGTTTGTGGCGAGAATACGGCTGAGCTGCTGGCTAAAGTCTGTGTCGTCAATGTTATAGGTCTCACGGATCAGGCTTTCCAGGCCGTTCTTGCGCAGGGCAGCCTGCTCGTAATCTCCCTGGCCTTTACCGTAGGTCGACGCATCGCTGATGATGGCGAACTTGTTGAGGCCGTTTTTGGCAAGGTAGTCCACCACCGCGAACTCAAAAACGGCGCCCACGCTAGTGTAGCGGAAGATGTACCGGCTGCCTTGGGCTGTAAGCGCTGCACTCGAAGCCTGCGTTAACTGGGGCATCCCGGCCCGGGTGAACACGGGCAAGTCGGCCAGGGCCGTATTGCTGTTGGTGGTGGCAAACGCCAGCAGTGCTTGATCCTGGCTCGAGAGTTTTTGCGCCAGGGCGACCGACCGGGTCGGGTCGGCGGCGTCGTCATATTTGATCAATTGTAGCTTGCGCCCCCCACACACACCGCCATCGGCATTGACTTCGTCCATTGCCAGCTCGATACCGTGCGTATCCCACTGACCCAGGATAGCGTTGGTACCCGAAAGTGCGCCGATCCATCCCAGCACGACAGGATCTCGTTCTGACTGCCAGGCGCTGCCACAGGCCGCCAGAACGAACGACAGGATGAACAAGGCGTTGAAAGACAGGATTTTCTTATTCATTGTCTTGTCCTTTCTTCGTGACTTCGCTTCACTATCTTCCGTGCTTGAATACGCCGGCAAACTGTACGGTCTTCCGTAGCCTTTGCGTTTGCCGCGGCCCTTCCATTATCGCACACAATGCAACAAGCCCTTTCGCCGCTTGACAAATCTTGCGGGCTGTCTATAGTGGTTACTATCACACCCCTAGCAGCCTGTCGGAGAAGACTTCCGAAGTCTTAAAGTGGGGTCTCTCCGGCACCCTGCTAGATGCCATGCTGTCATTGGCTGGCCGGAGAAGAAGGAGCCAGAAATGTCCAGGAGAGTAGCTTTCTTGCTTATAGGAATACTCGTGTTCGCACAGCATGCGCCCGCAATGGTACGTGCAAAAGCGCACGAGACCACGTCAGTTCAAGTGTACACGTATAAAAAAATTAAGGCTCTCCCGGCTTTGCCGGGAAAGGGGGCCGCATTGGGGGGTTGTGCGCGTGCTTCGCACACGCACAACCCCCCAATGCGGGAACTCTTCACACTAAACCGGAAAACCCAAAATTAATATCAAGCCCCGGCAGCGCCGTTTACCTGCCCCTGGTAAAAAACGGCAACGCGACCGATGGTGTTTCAAGCCCGGAGGCTGCGCTTGCCGAGCTTGAGCGCTATCAGGAAACGCCGCAAATTCTCGGCACCGTTTACTATGTCGCCAACGATGGCGATGATGGCAACAACGGCACATCACCCGGTACCCCATGGAAAACCATCGCCCGGGTGAACGGCCAGGCGCTTTCCCCCGGCGATGGGGTCCTGTTCAAACGCGGGGACGTGTGGCGCGAGGTCTTGTCCATTACATCATCCGGAACCGAAAGTGCACCCATCACCTACGCAGCCTATGGTGCGGGAAAAGCGCCTGCCATTTTAGGTTCAACGGCCATCAACAACTGGGAACACGTCAGCGGGAATGTGTGGCGAGGCACAACCGTGGTAGACGATCCATCGAGAGGCGCCCTGCACGATGGATCGCAAAAAGGCACCGGTGGTTGGCCTGGCGGCGCATACTTCGTCTCCCATGACGGCAGCGTTGATTGGGGCAACCAGGAAAAGTATCTATCCGATGGCTACCAGGATTTACAAGAACCGTATGATTGGGGATGGCACGATGGCTATGTTTATATCTACGCGGATGGCGACCCCGGCGTAAAATGGCGTGCCCTGGAGGTAACCCAGCGCTCGTCTGCCATCGAAATGCCCGACAACAACCCGCAAGATTGGGTGGTCATCGACAATATCCAAATGCTTTTCACGCAGTCAAAAGGCTTTTTTGCCGGATACCCGGCCATGGAAGCAGAGGGGCTATCCATATCTCACTGCCACGTCGGTTGGGTTGGCATCAAGGGCGGCCTAGCCGCCGATGGGCTAAAAGTCTGGCACAGCAACGCCGTTTACAAGAACAACGTCGTTCACGATACCGGAAGGCACGGAGCCGGCGTGCTGCCGCTCGGCGGCAGCGTGAACGAGGTTACCAATGTGACGTTCGAGCACAACACCTTCTACAATGGCTTCCACACAACGGGAATAGACATTCAGATCTCCAATGCAAACCGAATGGCCGGCTTCACCTTCACCGGCAACCAGTTCCTGGGTTCCCCTGAGTTCGATCTTGGCGGCGAAGAAGCGTTCAACTCAAACCACATCTGGACAGATGCGGGAAGCGGCGTTCTCGAAAACTTCAGGTTTATCAACAACGTGTTTACCTACTGCCATGGCAAATGCCTGGCGATCAACGGCATCCAGGGGACCGAGGTATATCACAACACGTTTTACGGGATAAACCCCACGCTTCCGAATACGCAAGGCCAGCTCTACTATATCGGAAGCATACAGAACTCGGTCGTTCGCAACAATATTTTCTACAACGATGTGGACACATCTTTCAACGCCGGTTTCTACAGCGTCAAAGTCAACGACTACCAGATGCCGGAAATCGACATGGATTACAACCTGTACTTCACAACCGATCCCAATGCGCCCATGGTAAAGGTGATCGAGCGCTCAGGCGCTTACCAGACGAGCGAATGGGCAACCTACCAGGCAGAGACCGGCTGGGATACCCACAGCCCGGCGCCGCAAGACCCACGCTTTGTCGCTTCGAACAACTATCACTTGCATGCCAGTAGCCCGGCCAAAGCAGCAGGGATTTATGTCCCTGCGGTCGCCGAAGACAGGGACGGAAATCCCCGTGCGAATCCCCCCACCCTAGGCACTTACGAGTAACCGGGATGCGGCTAAGCAGCAAAGTCGGTCCGGCGCATGAACTGTGCGTTGACGGCCACCAGGATGGTGCTCAGCGACATCAGTACAGCGCCCACGGCAGGCGACAGGACGATTCCCCAAGGCGCCAGGACGCCCGCAGCCAGAGGCAGAGCCACCACGTTATAGCCCGTTGCCCACCACAGGTTCTGGATCATCTTGCGGTAGCTGGCTCGGCTGAGCGTAAAAATCTTGGCCACATCGAGCGGATTGCTCTTCACCAAGATGATCCCGGCCGATTCGATGGCCACATCGGTGCCGCTGCCGATGGCAATGCCCACGTCCGCACGCGCCAGGGCAGGCGCATCGTTCACCCCGTCTCCTACCATGGCAACTTTCTTGCCCTGTTTCTGCATCGCAGCGACTTTCTGGTCCTTGTGCTCGGGCAGCACTTCGGCAAAAACCTGATCGATGCCCAACGCCTCGGCCACCGCGTCGGCCACGGCCTGGCTGTCACCGGTCAGCAGCGCCACCTCGACACCCATTTCGTGGAGCCGGTCGACGGCCTGTTTGCTTTCCGCGCGAATGACGTCGGCCAGGGCAAAAGCTGCCACGCTTTCGCCTTCCTCGATCAGGTAGATCACGCTCTGGCCGCGTGATTCCGCCCGATTCTTGAGAGGCAGCAACGCATCCGGCGGGGCGAGATTCAGGGATGCCAGCATGCGCGGCCCACCGATGTGATAGCTTTTGCCGTTCACCGAAGCCTTCACCCCGTGACCCTTGATGGCCTCGAACTCGTTCACCGCCGGCAGCGACAGGCCGCGTTCTTCGGCAGAGCGCCGGATGCCGCGCGCGATCGTGTGCTCCGAATCACCTTCGACGGCAGCCGCCAGGCCCAGGGCCTCAGCTTCATCCCAGCCCGGCACGGTCGCTTCTTCCACCACGCCGAATTCTCCCCGGGTCAGGGTGCCGGTTTTGTCGAAGATGACCGCATCCACCAAACGGCTCTGTTCCAGAGCCAGGCGATCGCGTACCAGGATGCCATTCTGGGCGCCGATGGCCGTCGTAATCGCGACCACCAGGGGGATGGCCAGCCCCAAGGCGTGCGGGCAGGCAATCACCAGCACCGTTGCCACGCGGGCGATCACACCCACTTCGAAACCGATGCTGGCCGTCCAGGCGATGGCCGTTAAAGCGGCAACGGCGAGCGCAATGTAAAACAGCCAGCCGGCGGCCCTGTCGGCCAAAAGCTGGGTGTCCGATTTGCTCTGCCGGGCCTGCGCCACCAGGCGCATGATACCCGCCATGGCGGTTTCATCGCCGGTGGCTGTCACCCGTACCCGCAGGCTTCCGTCACCGTTGATGGTTCCCCCAACGACTCTGTCCCCCGGGCTTTTCGTCACCGGGACAGATTCCCCGGTGATCATCGATTCGTCCAGGTCCGATTCCCCCTGCACGACCGTCCCATCTGCCGGGACGCTGGCCCCAGGACGTACAAGGATCAAATCGTCCTGGCGCAGCGTTTCGACGGGGACTTCTTCCACGCCTCCGTCGGGTGAAAGACGCTCGGCGGTATCGGGCATCAGCCCGGCCAACTCGTCCAGCGCACCCGAGGCCTGCCTGACGCTGCGCATCTCGAGCCAATGGCCCAGCAGCATGATGTCGATCAACGTCACCAACTCCCAAAAAAAAGTGCTCCCCAGGGAAAAGAAAAACGCCGCCAGGCTATAGAGGAAGGCCACGCTGATCGCCAGCGAAATGAGCGTCATCATGCCAGGTTTACGATCTTTTACTTCGGGAACCGCCATTTGCAAAAAGGGCAACCCGCCATAGATGAAGACAACGACGCCGAAAAGTGGCGTGATCCACTCGCTGCCGGGGAAAACCGGCATGCTGAAGTTCAGCCAGCCCTGAATCGAGGGGCTGTACAGCAAAACCGGAATGGACAAGACCAGGCTGGCCCAAAAGCGACTCCGGAATTTCTGCTCGTGGCCGCGGTGATCGACACCGTGCCCGCCGTGGCCGGTTTGCTTCTTGTGCTGCTCGTGCATACCCTTCTCGTGCGGTTGGCTAGCGTGCGCTTCGTGCCCGCGCTTGCTCGCGTCGGGCGCCGGTGGATGCGAGGAAAAGCGCAGCACTTGCAAAAGCAAGCCAGGTAACGTTCTCTGATGCATCATGACTGTATGACATCCTTTCTGGAACCTTCCAGTAAAAAGGCGGCGCCTTTCCCGCTAGCGGGGTGTCCGGAGAGACTTCCGAAGTCTTCTCCGACAGGCTGCTAGCGACTGCCTGAAAAGTGTCCCCGACAGGTACGGCGCACTTCCAAGGTGTAGATGACGCCTGTTTCTCGCCGACAAAGTGCGATACACCTTACTTTTCCAGCTTCTTAGAA
The DNA here is from genome assembly GCA_049325275.1 of Chloroflexota bacterium. Classification (GTDB taxonomy): domain Bacteria; phylum Chloroflexota; class Anaerolineae; order Anaerolineales; family UBA4823; genus CAIQJJ01. The sequence continues at coordinate 98,595 of JBMOLU010000082.1, read as the reverse complement.
ACGGGCAAACCAAAAAAGCGTTGTGGAACGCTGGGTGAGCTTTCTGCAACACGCACACAACGCCCACGCCATCTTAACCCGGAAGCCTCCGGTTGGAACGTACCGGGGTACAAGAATCGGGCACATCTCGAGGTATAGTATTCCTATCCGGGGACAGGAGAATGGGCAAAAGAGTTACGCCCAGAAATTCTCTTACAAATTAAACGCCAGGCGCCACGCGTTTATGCGTGGCGCCTGGCAGCGGGTTGAGAAAAGGTACTACGGCATCGGATTCGTATTTGCCCAGTCATCACCCAGGATGATGGCGACGTCGATTTCACTGTTGGGATCGTAGCTGTTGTAGATAGCCACGTTTTCGGGCAGTTCCATTACCTGGCGGATGAACTGGATGGTATAGGGCTTCCCGGTGTAGTCGATGATTTTGGTCACCGAGGTCAGCTGGTCGGCATTGCCGACCTGCGTGACGTTGAGGCCCTGGCCGATCAACCACTCCTGGGTAGTCGCCGCCAGGCCGCTCAAGTAGGAACCGTTCATTACCGAGAGGCGGGCGGCTTCTTCTTGCGTCAAGGTTGCCAGGTCGGCTTCGGCGGCTGCCGGGCTGACAGGGCCGGATGAGGTGAAAAGCTGATCGCGCAACGCAAGGATTTTTTCAGGGATGGGGATCAAGATGTCGAGGCCGTCCGGCGACTTGCCCATCGTCACCATGTCGGGCGGGCCGATCACGCCCTGCTTGATATTGTGCTTGGCATACACCTGCTGGCCGGTCCAGGCCAGCTTGATGATCTGGTCGAGCGTCAGGTTCGTTTTGACGCCGGATGCCAATTCTTTATAGAGGGTGGGGGCCTTGCCGATCAAGGTCGGCAGCATCTTCACACCCATGATGCGGTTGGCAATTGCCAGGATGACTTCCTGGGTGCGGTTTGCACGGTCGAAGTCGCCGCCTTCGGTGTAGCGGGCGCGTGCATAGGCCAACGCCACCGGGCCGGAGAGAGTCTGCTTGCCGGGCTGCAAAATGACCGTGTTGCCCTTACCGAGCGGATCGACCTTGATTTCTTCCTTCACATCGATCTCGATGCCGCCAATCTCATCGACAAAACGCTCGAAGGAGCTGAAGTCGATCGTGGCATAGAAATTGATCGGCACACCGATGAACTGCTCGACGGTTTTGATGGCCAAACCCGGCCCGCCGCCCGGCAACTGGTTGAGGTCGCCGAGGTAATAAGCCTGGTTGATCTTGTAATTGTCGGCGTACCCAGGGATGCTCACCCACAGGTCACGCGGGATGCTGAGCATGGCGGCGCTCTGCGTGAGCGGATCGAGAGAAAGCAGCATCATCGTATCGGTACGGCAGGGGCACTTACGCTCTTCGGACCAATCGCCAAAGTCGTACCCCATGACGAGCACGGTCACACGGCTGGCGCCGTCCCAAGGCTGCGGCGTCGGCGCGTTGGCATCTTGCAAAGGGGCATCCATAGCGACGGGAACGTTGTCCTCGCCGGGTGCAGCGGTCCCTTGTGGGGAGGCCCCGCCGTCGGCGGTCGAAACGGCTGCGCCATCCATTTTGATCACGTTACCGGCCACGGCATCGCGCACGGCCACGAAGGTCAGCACGGCTGTGATGGCCGCCGCCGCCAGGAAGGCGACCAGCAAAGCCCACACGATAGGAGAACTCAAACTATTCGAACGGTTTCTTCGGCTTCTAGACATAGAGGAATTCATTTCTGTAGAAATTTTCATGGCATTATAACCTCTTTTCGGCATCAATTTCTGGAGAGCCTGTATCTTCGGGTAAAATTGAGGGCTGGCTTTTCTATTGCAGGAAGAATGCCAGCCACAAGCCATCCACCAACGTATTCGCACCACCCTCCGTTCCTGATTTTCCGCTTCCCCAACGACATCCGTATGTCCCTGCTCACCGTTTCCAACCTTGCCAAAGCCTTTGGCCCCGAGGATATTTTCTCCGGCGTAACGTTTGCCATCCCCAAAGGAGCACGGGCAGCCATCGTTGGCCCGAACGGCGTTGGCAAGACGACGCTGCTACGCATCCTGATCGAAGAGGAAACGGCCTCCGCCGGCAGCATCGTACGCGCCAAAGGGTTGAAAACAGGCTACCTGCCTCAAGAAGCTGCCAGCGACGCCTCTTTTGGCACGGGCGCCACGCTCTGGCAGGCATGCCTGGAAGCCTTCAACGATCTGCGCCAAATGGAAGCAGAACTTGCCACGCTTGAAGCACAAATGTCCGACCCCACTCGGGCCGAGGCCGCGCTGGAACGCTACGGTGCCCTGCAGGCCACCTTCGAACACCGCGGCGGCTACACGTACATTACCCAGGTCCAGCAGGTGCTCACCGGCCTGGGATTCGGCCGCGATGAGCTCGAACTGCCGCTACGCCACCTTTCCGGCGGGCAGCGCACGCGCGCCTTGCTGGCGCGGCTCTTGTTGCTCTCGCCCGACCTGCTCGTTCTCGACGAACCCACCAACCACCTCGACATCGCCGCCGTCGAGTGGTTGGAAGATTATCTCAATCATTGGGACGGGGCAGCCTTGATCGTCTCGCACGATCGTTATTTTCTCGACCGCGTGGCCAACGTCGTTTTCGAAATGAACCGCGCCGGTTTCGAAAGCTACCACGGCAACTATTCCGCATACGTAACCGATCGCCAACGGCGCTGGGACCACCGCCAGGAAGTTTTCGAAAGCGAAAAAGAACGCCTGGTCAAAGACGTCGAATACATCAAGAAAAACATCTCCGGCCAAAACGTACAGCAGGCCAAGGGCCGCCTGAAACGCCTGACGCGTATCCTGCAAGCCATCGAGCAGCTCGGCATGGATAAAGTCGTCGGGCGCAACTGGGGTGAGGTGAGCGGCGACGTCAACACCACCGTCAGCCCGTTCAGCGTGGAGGAAGCCGAGCGGCGCGTGCGCAGCCTGCGTCCCCCGGTCAACCGCCCTCCGGGACTGAGCCTGCACCTGCACGCCACGTACCGATCCGGCGACATCGTCTTGCGCACGTACGATCTCGCCGTAGGCTTCCCCGATCGCACGCTTTTCCGCACCGAGAACATCGAACTACGCCGGTTGGAAACGGCAGCCCTGATCGGCCCCAACGGCGCCGGCAAGACCACGTTTCTCAAGACGATCCTCGACCAGCACCCCCCGCTGAAAGGGGAAGTAGAGCTGGGTGCCAGCTTGAAGGTGGGATATTTTGCTCAGGCGCACGAAGATTTGCGCCGGGAGCGCACCTTGGTGGAGGAGATCGACTCGGTTGCCCCCAATATGCTCCTGGCCGATATACGCGACTACCTGGCAAAGTTTCTTTTTTCGGGCGAGGATGTTTTCAAAAAGGTAGACATGCTCTCCGGCGGCGAAGGCAGCCGGCTGGCCCTGGCCAAGCTTTCGCTCTCGGGGGCCAACCTGCTCCTGCTCGACGAGCCTACCAATCACCTCGACATCCCATCACAGGAAATTTTGCAAGAAGTCCTCGATCGCTTCCAGGGTACGATCCTGCTCGTTTCGCACGACCGTTACCTGATCGACGCCCTGGCGACGCAGATTTGGGAAATTGACGAAGCGCAAGGGGTGCTGCACGTCTTCAAAGGCACGTACAGTGAGTACCGCGCCATCCAAGAGGCACAACGCGAACAGGCCAAAGCCGCCACACTCGAAGCTGGATCCAAAACGGTGCAGGCGCCCAAGGGGGGCAGTTCACGAACCAACGAAGAGCGCCGCCGCCGCAACCGCCTGAGCGCGGTAGAGAAAGAGATCGCAGAACTCGAAAACGAGATCGCCCGGCTCGCGCGCGCGCTGGAAAACCCACCCACCGACCCTGGCAGGGTGCAGCAAATGGGCAACGATTACATGCGCCGCCAGAGCGAACTGGACGAGAAAATGACAGAATGGGAAAGCCTGCAAAACCAGATCGGAAGTTAACGCCTGGCCCCTACGTTCTGGCAAAAAAAGTGCTGCTCACAAGCGCAGAAACAAGAGCGAGGTTAGGGCCTAACCCATGCGTTCTGTGTAGAAAAAGCACAGAATTAAGAGCAAGGTTAGGGCCGTTCCGCTTTATGCCGGTTAGGAAGAGCCGATCAAAGATCCTTGGCCGTTTTTTCGAGTTTCGGCCTGCGACTCTTCTCTTTCCACCAACGCAAATTGGGTGGGGGCAGCGGCTCGGCGATCATATCGGGGAAGGGATCGATATCGACCAGGTTGGCGTAGACGTAGCGTCCAAGCACGCGTGCCGAGGCAATCGTCGGCGCGGCCAGAAAAATCCCCAGCACGCCCGCCATCGTCGCACCGGCCACAATGCCCAAAATCACCACCAGTGGACGTAAATGCACCCGGCTGCCGATGATGCGCGGGATCAGGTAATTCAAGTCGAACTGCTGAAAAAAGATATGCAGGGCGATCAGCAAGACTGCGAACGCCCAATTGGGCAAAGGCAGCCAGGTAGACCCGAGAAAAAGCGCCAGGATCGTGGCCAGCGCCAGCCAAATGCCGTGCCCGATGCTGGGCAAAAACTCGAGCAGGCCGGCCAGGATACCCATCGCCAGGGCGAAGGGCAATCCGATCAGCCAACCTACTACAGAAAAGATGAGCGCCACAACCAATGCCAGCACCAACTGTCCGCGAAAGAACGCCGCCCATATCTGGCTGATGTCGTCGCGCAGGTGAACGAAGTCACCCAGGTAGTCAGAGGGAATGAGGTGCATCACCCAGGCCTTGAGCGCCGCGCCGTCTTTGATCAGGTAAAAGGCCACCACCAGGATGAAGACCGCCCACACCAACGAGGAGATCACTTCTACCATCAAATCAATCGTCTGGCCGACGACCGGCTCCATCAGACCCTGCAACGCCGCAGTCGATTGTTCTACCAACGCATTGGTTTCCAGTTTCCACCCGCCGATGACGTATTCGCGGCTGAGCAAAGCCTGGACGCCATTCAGCAGGCGCTGCACGTCGAGATTGAGGGCGCGTACCTGTTCGGCCAATACGGGGGTCACAACGATGGGAATGAAAACCGCCCCACCCAAAAGCCCGATGTAGCACAGCAAAATTGCCAGGGGACGGGCCAGTTTCAAACGCGCCTGCAAAACGTTGACGGCCGGTGTCAGGACAAACGCCAAAACGATGGCCAGGATCAAGGGTGGTACGGCTTCTTGAAAACGAAACAACAAGTACAGACACAAAGCCAATACCAACAGACTGATCGCCAGTTTGACGGCAAACGGCCAGCGCGGGCGTGTTGTATGCATAGCCGGATTATACCGCGATGAAAAACTCGTTGACTTTTCTCCTGAGAAGGCTTATACTGATGGCATAGAAGAAGATAACGCCATAGGGCCTGTCGTGATTCAGGAAGAACGTGGATGAATCCCCTTACAAGTCCTACAGCACCGAGGTGAACAGCCGCTATGCGAGTTGATACCGCAAACGAATTGAATACCAACTTTTCAGGGCACGCGCGCGTTGGCACGTGCCTTTTTGTTATCCCAAAAAAACGACAAGGAGATACAAACAGATGGATTCAGCGATGATCAACAAAATTCAGAAAGCAAAGCGCTATGCCGCCGATGAGCGCGAGCGCATTTGCGTGCAGGCGCTCACGGTGACATTCAACGGTACCAACAATCCGCATACCGTTTCCCTTCAAGATCAAACCTGGACTTGTGATTGTGACTTCTTTCAGACACGCGGCAGTTGCAGCCACACGATGGCTCTGGAAATGATTTTCGAAGAGGCCAAACTGGCCATGAACACAAACCAGGAATAACCCCCCGGAAGCCTGTTCAAAGGGGGACAAAGTCGCCGGTCAGATGGCGGCACAAGTACGGACAGGCTCCTTTATCGAAATAGTAAAAAGCGAGTGGCGTTTGGCCACTCGCTTTTTATTTGACTTCTGGGTACCCATCCGGTACAATCGCCCTGTTAAGGATACGGAATTACGGAATTTGCACCCATGCTCAGCCCAATGTGCCATGAGACGCTGGCCGAAATGCGCTGCCCGTTCCAATCCGACAGCGCCCAACGTACGCTGGCCTTTTCGAAAACTCACTGACTTCGTTCCGGGCAGGCAGTCAAACCGTTAGCCGGGCGATACGCAGTAGAAATAACACGGACATCCGGCGGACGCCTGCCGGGCAGCAAACTTTACAGATTCTCATTTTTTACCCGAGGTATCCTTTGCCCAACGCCAACAATCCCATCATTATCCAGGGTGACAAAACCATCCTGCTCGAAGTGAATAACGAAAACTACACGCCCGCCCGCGACGTGCTGGCACGCTTTGCCGAACTGGAAAAGTCGCCCGAGTACATCCACACCTACCGGGTGACGCCACTTTCGTTGTGGAACGCCGCTTCTGCCGGGCTTTCGGCCGCACAGATCGTCAGCGACCTGCGCCAGTACGCCAAGTACGACCTGCCCGGCAACGTCGCCCGTGATATCGAAGATTACATGGGACGTTATGGGCGCGTGAAACTGATTAAAGAGGGTGAAGACCTGATCCTGGAAAGCGAAGACCCGATCTTGATCGCTGAGATCGTGCGCCACAAAAAGGCCCAAGCTTACATCCAAAGCCAGCCCGGTCCGACGCGCCTGTTGATTGTGCCGGGAATGCGAGGGCACATCAAGCAGGCGCTCCTGCAAATTGGGTATCCGGCCGAGGACCTGGCCGGATACGTGGCCGGTGAAGCACTGCCACTCGGGTTACGCACCATCAGCCTGTCGGGACGCCCGTTCAACCTGCGCCAGTACCAGCAAGAAGCTGCTGAGGTGTTTCACGCCGGCGGTTCCTCGCGCGGCGGCAGCGGGACGATCGTGCTGCCCTGCGGCGCCGGCAAGACCATTGTCGGCATGGCCGCCATGCATCAGATCCAGGCTTCCACGCTCATCCTGACACCCAATACCGTCGCCGTGCGCCAGTGGATGAGCGAACTGCTCGACAAAACCACCCTGACCGAGGAGCAGGTTGGCGAATATTCGGGCCTGCAAAAAGACATCCGCCCGGTGACGGTCAGCACCTACCAGATCATCACCTACCGCAAACGCGGTAACAAAAGCGCTGCCGAGTACCCACACTTCGAGTTGTTCAACGCCCGCAACTGGGGTCTGGTGATTTACGACGAAGTTCACCTGCTGCCGGCGCCCGTATTCCGCATTACCGCCGAACTACAGGCCCGCCGCCGCCTCGGGTTGACGGCCACGCTCGTCCGCGAGGACAACCTGGAGGGGGATGTTTTCTCCTTGATCGGCCCCAAAAGGTATGACGTGCCCTGGAAGGATATGGAAAAACAGGGCTGGATCGCCGTCGCTTCCTGTCACGAAGTACGCGTGCCCCTCGAAGAAGATTGGCGCATGATGTACGCTATGGCCGAGCAGCGTGAAAAATATACGCTTGCCGCCCACAACCCGCGCAAGCTGAACGTTCTCAAAGCCATCATCAACCGCCATGCCGACGAAAACCTGCTGGTCATCGGGATGTACCTGGATCAACTCGAAGAGATCGCTACGAGGCTCGATGCGCCGCTGATCACCGGCCAGACACCGGTACGCGAGCGTGAGCGCCTCTACGCCCGCTTCCGCAGCGGCGAGGTGAAGCGCCTGGTGGTCTCGAAAGTCGCCAATTTCAGCATCGATCTGCCCGATGCCAACGTAGCCATTGAAATCTCCGGCACCTTCGGCAGCCGCCAGGAAGAAGCCCAACGCCTGGGGCGCATTTTGCGCCCAAAGCGTGATGGCTCGATGGCCCACTTCTACACAATCGTCACGCGCGATACCATCGATCAGACCTTTGCCGCCAACCGCCAGCGTTTTCTGACCGAGCAGGGGTACAAGTACGAAATTCTCTATGAAGATGAGGTCCTGAAGTGATCGTCCACGACAACCTGCCTGTGATCGAGGTCGCCGACGCGCATCTCCTCGATGACCTGTACGCCGACCCCCGCACGGCGGTTTACTTGCTCACCCGTCTCTCCGATCGGGTGGCCATCGTCGCGCCGGGCCAATTCGACACGCTGCTCAACCGCCTGCTCAAACAGGGCCACACCCCAAAAGTGATTGAGTGATTCCGGTATCGAAGGACCACCAGGAACGAATAACCGCTAACAGGTACCACACGCAACGATGAACGAATTTCGCTTTCGATTCGACGATTATTTCGACTACGTCAACGCCAATGAAGTCAAGGCACTGGCGCGCTTGTGGGGTGGACGCAGCAACGCCAGCAAAGCAGAAGCCATCCGGGTAATCCAGGAAGGCTTCCGTGAACCGGTCAAGATTCGGGGGGCCGTCGAAGCGCTTGCGCCTTGGGAGCGTGCTGCGCTGGCTATCTTGCGCCAGTTGGGCGGGATGGCCCGCTACGATACGTTGGGTGTCGGCCTGATCGCCACAGGCGTGCCGCTACCGCAAAACCCGGTTTCGCCTCATGAATTAATCAGTGCGCTCTTCAAACGCGGCCTGCTGATGAGCGATCATCCTTACAGCCCCGCTTACTTCAGCGAGTATTCATCTCACCGCGTGTGGAGCGACATCCGTTTGATCAATGAGGCCGGCAGCATTCCGGTCCAAACGCTCGAGTTGCCCATTCTCGCCACCCCCGAGCACACGCTCTCGCGCCGCCCGGCGGTGGTTGCCCTCGATTTGCTGGGTATCTTGCAAGCCGTCGATCAGTTGGGCGGCCTGCAATTGACCAAAAACGGCTCGATTCGAGCGACAGAAATCCGCAAGTTACGCAAAACGCTGCGCTGGGCCGAGACCGGCATCGAACTCGACGGATTTACCATGCTAGATCCCACCACGGCCTGGGTATACGCCCTGGCGCGTTCGAACCTGATGGCGCAGCACGATGAACGCCTGGATCTGCGCCAATCGGTGGTGAGCTTTGCCGATTATCCAATTCCCAAACAGGTCGCCATTTTCCTGTATGGGCTAATCAATGCGCTGCCCTGGCTCGAAATCCCGTTACCCAATCCCTGGTTCGACAGCGATGGCAATTACCGTGCCGCCGGGCGGCTAGCGCTGACCATCGGCCTGATGGCGCTGCCTACCGACGGGCGGCCTTTTTATTCGCTGGACGACTTCGACGAAGCGTTTTACAGCCGTATCGGCGCGCACTTTTCCCTGGACGGCAGCAGCAATCGCCCCTATTACCTGCGTTACGAATCCAACCCGCAGGCCGAGGCCAAGTGGCGCGCCCAACGCCGCGCCGCCTGGCTAAAACTGGAACGCCAGTGGATCGAAGCCGCGCTAACGGGCTGGCTTTATTTCCTTGGCATCGTTGAGCTGGCCTGCGAAGGCGAACACGTGATCGGCCTGCGTTTGACCGAGTTAGGCCGTAACGTTCTCCATCCCGAACTGGCGCCGCTCCCGGTTACCGCCGAAACCAGCACGGTGATAGCCAGCAATAACCCACCCTGGATCGTCCAACCAAATTTCGATATCGTGGTGTATCTCGATCAAGCCACCCCCGCACAGCTTGCCTTCCTCGAACAGCACGCCGAACGCCAGCAAGCGCACCAGCATACGGCTCATTACCTGCTGACGCGCCAGTCGATTTACCGCGGCCTGGAAAGTGGCTCCAGCCTCGAACACCTGCTCAACACCATCCGGGCCGGGTCATCTTCCGAAATTCCCCAAAACGTCGTCATCGAGATCCGGGAGTGGGCTGCGTTGCGAGAGCGTATCTCCGTCTATCGCCGCGCCAGTTTGCTCGAGTTCCCCAGCAGCAAAGAGCTACAGGCTGCGCTGCGCAAGGGGTGGAAGGGCACGGAGATTGCCGGGCGGTACCTGCTGCTGAACACACCGGCGCAACTCGCCGATCAGATGTACGGCGCCACGCGCATCGATTACAGCCTGCCCCTGCCCAAATGCCTGCAAGCCTCGGAAAAGGGGCAAATTCAGATCAAGAGCAAGAACCCTGACTTGATGATCGTCGCCCAACTCGACCGCTGGGCCGAGCGCACGAGCGACAAAAGCTGGCAGCTTACCCCTTCCAGCATCCACCAAGCGCTTTCATCCTCCCAAAAAGCCGATCAACTGATTCGCCTGCTCAGCGAACGGCTTTCTCACAACCTGCCCAGGCTGTTGGAACTGGCCGTGCGCAGTTGGAGCGGGTTGATCGATTACGACGTCGAGTTGGCACAGGTGACGGTTTTACACTGCGCCAACCCATTCGTCTTCGAAGCCATCTCTACCAGCAAAACGTTCAAGCCTTACTTCAAAGGCCTGATCTTTCCCGACATTTTGCTGATTGATAACACGCAACTCGAAGCCTTCAAAAAAGAACTGGACTGGCTGCAATTGCAAGTCTCGGAAGACCTGACCGTTCAGCCGGTTATTCCTCACCGCTACGTCCGTCCGCGTTGAGCAGGAAGCCTTCTACAGCCGCCAGCAGGCCTCTTTGCTGGCGGTGCAGCCAGCGTGCCTGCTTTTCGAGATGGCGATAGCGAAAGGCGGAACGCTGTTCGATCTGGCGCAGATAAGGGCGCGTATAGAACTTGTGCGCCCGGTGAACGGCCGTGACGAATGGCTGGAAGGTGCACTGCCGTACGAACTCACACAGCACGGGGGATGTGCCCAAATCGTCCAGCAAATCGAAAACGTGCAGGCCAAAGTGCATCGTGCGATTCGTCAAAGCATCCAGCGGCCAGCGGCCAGCCACCTGCGAGAAAACGGTTTGGATACCGGCTTTGCGATCTACCAGCACATCTTCCAGATCGTCTCCCAACTGCAAAAAAGCGCCCAGACCAAAAGCAAATTCGGCCTGGCGGGGTGTCAAATCGCCGGCAGCCAGGTAACCGTCGGCCAGCGTGGACGTGCCACCTTTCTCGAGGCTGATGCCGATCACATCCAATGTGTAAGGCGCCGCGCCGGGGTTCAAAAGCGCCAGCGAACGCGTCTGGGCGTGCTGGATGGCAAGCAGGCTGTGGAATACCTGTGGATAAAGCCGGCGGTCGTACTCCGCTTCGATCATCGCCACCAGGCCAAAAATTTGCGCTTCGTGCGCGTTGGCCGGGCGCACGGCAGCGCCTTCCAAGCGCTGGCTGAAGCGGCGGCTGAAATCCAATTTTTGTGCGCCCGACAGGGCCGGATCGTCCAGGTAGTTGTCGGTATACGGATAAAGCATACTATACGCAAACAACGCCTGGTTCATCGTGACAGGCATTCCCCACAGGCGTTGCAGCATATTGGTGGTGATCACGTTGCGGGCGGCCTGGTAGATATCGGCAAACGAGAGCTGCGGGTCGAAACGGCGCGCCTGGCGAACAAACTGCGTGGCAGTTTCGGCAAACTCGTCGATTTGCAAGGCATCCAGATGGGCGTCTTGTAAATCGAAGACGGTTTTGGCCGTTCGGCACGCCTCAGGCAGCAGACGCTGGCGGATGGCTTGCTGCCCGGCCGCAGTAGCGGGCAGTTCCTTCAGTGCATCCTGAACGGTCTGTGAGAAACGGTCCATCTCTTTCTCGGCCGCCGTTTGCTCCGCCTGGGAGCGAAGCCGCTGCGTTTCAGGGAGCACGGGATCGCACGCCCACCATAATCGGGTAAACGTTTGCATGGCATCGGAGACAATCTCGGCCACGGTTGGGGCGGCCTGGCTGCCTGTACGGTAAACATCCCATGCATGAACTGGTTGTGTACGTGGAAAAATCATCGTAAATTATCCTGTTTCGGTTAAAATCCCTACACAGCATGTACGCTGTACACCACCCATAGTTGCGAGGATTTTATGAAACCAAAAACCATGCGTTCGATCATCCGCTTTCTGATGGGCCTGTTTACCAAGATCAAAGTCTACGGTCTGGAGAACTTCCCGGCGACCGGCGCCTGTATCGGCGTCGGCAACCACCTGGGCCGGCTGGACGCTTTCTTGCCCTTCGCCTACCTGGACCGGGATGATTTGACGATGATGGCTGCTGACAAATACAGAAACGTGCCGGGCCTCGCCTACGCGCTGAAGGTGTTGAATGGTGTGTGGGTCGACCGTGAAAACGCCGACTTCAAAACCATGCGTGAACTGCTCAAACGGCTAAAAGCCGGCCACATGGTGGTCATCGCTCCAGAAGGGACTCGCAGTAAAACCGAAGCGCTGATCGAAGGCAAGCAGGGAACCAGCTACCTGGTGGTCAAGATGGGCGTCCCGGTGATCCCGGCGGGGGTGTGGGGAACGGAAGACAGCGCCGTTCGCGCCAGCTTCAAACGCCTGCACCGGCCAAAGGCAATCGTCAATGTTGGGAAGGCGTTCACGTTGCCGCCGCTGGACGAGAAAAATGACCGTGATGTGCAGTTGCAGCAAGCGACCGATGAAATTATGTGCCAGATCGGCGCGCTGTTGCCGCCAAAATATCGGGGGGTCTATGCCGATCACCCGCGTCTGAAAGCGCTGCTGCTCGAGAATGGAGAAAGCTGGAAGGAGATCGCCGGTTGAAAAGCAGGCCCGTTCCTGCGAGCCTTTTCCGCTAGGCCGCGCGGCTGATCTCGGCAACAGCAGGCGCGATCAAGGCGACCAGGTCATCCACACGCAGGCGGATATTTAGCCCACGCTGCCCACCGGAGAGGTGAATTTCCTCGAAACACCGGGCGGTTTCATCGAGCACCATCTGGAAGCCGCGGTTGAGCAACGCCAGCGGAGAAATCCCCCCGGCTTGCAAACCGGTCAGCCGCTCGGCTTCTTTTTCAGTGGGGAGCAGCAGTTTTTTTTCGCCCAACACTTTGGCCAACATTTTTAAGTCGACCGCGAAAGGCGCCGGGATAATTGCCAGAACCGGTTTGCCCTTCCCTTCGCGGACGATCACAATTGTCTTGAAGACCATCTCGGGTGGCACATGCAACATACGGGCCGTATCGAGCGCGCTGTGCTTTTCGGCGCTCAGTTCGAAAGCGGCATAGGGAATTTTTTTTGCATCCAGCAAGCGGGTAACGTTGTTTGGCTTCATAACGCAACCTGGGATCGAGAATCGTTCACAACGCAGTCCAAGATCGAGAATCGCTCACAACGCAGTCCAAGATCGAGAATCGCTCAAAGTAGCGGCAAAGTGAGACGAAACAGCGCACCGCCTTGTTGGTGATTCTCAGCCGTCAGGGCGCCGCCATGGGCATCGGCCAGTTGGCGGGCAATCGTCAGGCCCAGGCCCGAGCCGCCTTCAGCGCGGCTGCGCGCTTTATCGGCGCGATAGAAGCGCTCGAAAACGTGCGGCAGTGCATCGGGGGGAATACCCGGGCCACTGTCGTGAACGGTAAAGGTTACTTTCTCTCCGGAAACAGAAAGCTGGCAGGCAATGGCGCCCTGCTCCGGCGTGTAACGCAAGGCATTGGAAATAAGATTGTTGAGAATTTGTTCGATGCGTAAAGGGTCGATCGAAAGGGTGGGGAGCGCAGCAATAGGCAGGTCAAGCGATAGGCGCACCTGGCGAGCATTTGCCGATGGCAGAAATCGTTCGATAACCCGCCGGGCCAGCGCAGCAAAGTCGGTAGGGGCGCGTTCAAGCGTCAACTGGCCGGCGTCGGCCATCGCCAGTGTGCGCAGGTCTTCTACCAGGCGGGTGAGCAGCAAATTTTGCTCGATCACCGGTTGCAAGTTCTCCACCGTCATCGGAAAGACCCCATCCTGCATCGCTTCGAGACCGGCGCGCTGAACGGCCAACGGCGTGCGTAGTTCGTGGGCGATATCGGCGGTGAGGGCGCGCCGTGACGTTTCGGCCTGCTGGAGCGACTCGGCCATGCGATTGAACGTCTGACCGAGTTGGGCCATCTCATCCGAGCCGCGTACGGGCACCCGGCCGGCTAAATCACCATGCGAGAGCGCCGTCGCCGCCTGGGTCAGATCGCGTACCGGGCGCAGGAGGTGATAAGCCAGCAGCAACGCTAACAACAGCGAAACGCCGCCACCGATCAGTGCTGCGACCAGGGCCGCACGATTCCAGCGGTTGAGTAACGCTGTGCTGTCAGCCGCCGTAAAGGCCGTCCCACCGGCAGGCAGCAGGTAACCGACGGTTTCACCCGATACGGTCAACGGAATGGAACGGGCCAACTCATCATCCGACAGGCGGCCCGAAGGCGACGTCCCGGGAGTATGCCCCGTATCGACCAATACGTTCCCTGCAGCATCTGCCAGGCGAAGGCGCTGCTGGCCCATCATACCGCTCATACGCTGCCCCCTGCTCATGGCGCCATGCCCGGTCGAAACGAGCGCATCCACGCCTGCCCAGGAACGGTTGCGTTCGTAATACTGCTCCAGCGAACGGACCAGGTTCTCGGCACCGTAGACGCCCCCATGGAACATGTAAAGATTAATTTCGCGCGCCACCCCTTGGCGCGCCAGAAGAACGACGCCCGCTATCGAAACGATCGCCACCACGGCAAAAGCAAGGAACAACCGCAAACGCATGAGGGTCAACCTTTTACAAAACGATAACCGACACCAAAAACGGTTTCGATATAACGAGGCTTTTTGGGGTCGAGTTCGAGCTTGGCGCGCAAGTTTTTGACATGCGCATCGACGGCGCGTTCATAGCCTTCGTAAGCGACTCCGTCTGTGTTTACCCCTTGGGTGGCCTCTAGCAGTTGGCTGCGATTGAAAACCCGGCCCGGCTGCGAGGCCAGCGTCACCAACAGGTTGAACTCCGTAGGCGTTAATTCGACTACCCGATCGCCGCGCGTGACAAGGTGGGCATCCAGATCGATCTCCACATCTGCCGCACGCAGCCGCCGGACGGCCGAGGCGCCCTCGCTTCGGCGCAGCAGTGCGCGCACGCGAGCGACAACAATGCGCGGCGAAAACGGCTTGGGCAGGTAATCGTCGGCGCCCAGTTCAAGGCCCACCAACTGATCAGCTTCTTCCACGCGCGCTGTGAGCATGACGATCGGCGTGTTCGACTTGCGGCGAATTTCACGTGCCACATCCAGGCCGTCCATACCGGGCAAATTGAGATCGAGGATCACCAGGTCGGGCTGCCTGTGCTGCCAGGTCGAAAGGCCGGTATCTCCCCGTCCTGCCGTCAACACGCTGAAACCGGCCTGCTCGAGATACGAACGCAGCACGCGCACCAGTTCAGGCTCGTCTTCGATGATCAGGATAGTTGCCATAAAGAAATTATAACGTACCGTGGGCGATGCAAATGCATCGCCCACGGCATCACTTCAAATATTGTCACTCAATGTTGCCACCGTACGGCTGGCGCTTACGGCTGCACTCGCCAACCGCCGCGGCCACCGCGGCCCGTGCGTCCACCATAGCTGCCGCCCATGCAGCTACCGGCGCCCGCCCCACCGTTCTGCCACATTTGCTCGTGGCGGCTTTGCATCCAGTCTGCCTGTTCCTGCGTCAAGGCACCGGCTTCGACGGCTGCCTGCAGCGCCTGAAGGTGCGCTTCGTCGAACAGGGTTGCGATCTGCGTATCGGTCAGCCCTTGCGATTGGGCAACCTGGTAGGGCGTTTCGCCCGCTTCGACACGTGCTTGCAGCGCCTCAGCCGTCATATCCAGGCTTTCAGCCAGTGCGGCGATCATGTACTCGTGCAGCGGGCCATAAGCGCCGCCGTAGCCGTGCATCATACCGCCTCCCATCATGCCGCCTCTGCCACCCCACCGGGGCGCAGCGGCCGGATCGGATGGCGTCGGGGTTTGTGCATAGGCGAATCCAATGGCGCCAAGGCTCAAGACAGCCACCACGCCGAGAGCTACTGCCAAAACCAACAGTTTTTTGATCATCGTTTGAATCTCCTTTACAAATCTTTTCTTGCTTGCGGGCTGCCCAACGTCAAGGGGAGGGCACCCAGCCAGTGGATAGCCGGCCTTTCGCAGATATATTTACCGCAGCAGGTCGACTATCCTGATGATAGCGTGCACTTGTGAAGAAGTTGTGAAGAGGATTCGAATGTTTGGTGATTTTTTCGCCGGTCGAGGTTTTCGCCAGATTGGACAACAAACCAACGCTTTACCGGACCGGCAAAGTGCGACAGGATCGAGTCCAAAGTCTCTCCGGAAACCTGCTGGCAGGGTATCGAAGAGACCCCACGTTAAGACTTCCGAAGTCTTCTCCGGCGGGTGGCTAGGGCATGACAAAATCATAGCGCCAGAGGCCATCACCGGGTTGGGCGACTTTGCTGTTGGTGCTGACCACCTGGAACCAGGTGTTCCCCGGTTTGAAGGGATAGCGTGTGCCGTCGGCAAAGGTCAGGTACAGGACCGAATCGACGGTTGGACGATTCCAGGTCACTTCATACGCCTGGCCATCGCGGAAAGCATACGCTTTGCCGACGCCGCTGAGCAGGATCTCGACGATATCGCCCGGCGGAGGAGCAAAGTAAGTGTGAGGCACGACCAACACCACGACGTTATCGGCCGCAATTTGCTTGTCCGTCAGGCGATCGAGCAACGGTTCGTAGACTTCGTTTCCCGGGCCAGAAACCGTCACCGCATCCTGGAAACGCAGGTAGCGCCCACTGGCCGGATCGTATTCCCACTTGAGGTAATTATCGATGGAGTAATACGTAATCACCTGGCTACCGGCAGCGCCACTGGATGGTTGTGCCACGCCAAAAAGCATGCCATTCAGGTTTTGGCGAACGTTATCCGAGCCATGGCTGACAGCGTAGGCGCGAATTGCGTTCGTTCCTCCTAAAAGATGCTTATAACCGTTCGGATCGTAACGGCACAGTGGATTCTCGTTGGTGGGGGGGCAGTTCGATTCGCCGCTTTCGAGCACCAGGCGGTTGGAGAACTCGGAATTAAACAGGCGGCTGTTGATTCTCTGATCGGCGCTCCCATAAGCAAAAATCGATTTGTACATCCGCACCAACTCCACATCGGGCAGGCGGCCGGAACGCACCGGGCCGACCAGAGGCACGTCGGTGCCATAGAAGATTGCGTGGAAGCGAGCATAGCCGTCGTTGTGGTAATAGTCGTAGACGATGTCGGCCTGCGACAGGCCCCAGGCCGGGCGGGTCGTACCACGCGGGACAATGTTCACTTTAACGCTGACGGGGCGCCGTTCCAGGAGCGCCGTGTCTGTGACGATCAGGCCTGTAAGGGGGTTGGCATCGGCCGGGAAATTATCTGGGCCGACATCCTGTGGCGGCAGGGTAGGGATGGGGGTACCGGTGGGGCCGCGGGTGGCCGTCGGTGCCAGGTTGGCGGTTTCCTTTTCGAGGGTTGCCGTCGCCGCCGGGTACGGGGTTTCTGTAGGAAGCTGCGTTGGCGCCACCGTAGACGTGGGGGTGGCCGATTGCCCATTACAAGCGGCCAACAGTGCCAGCAGGCAAACTGCCAAAGTAAATTTTCTGAACATAGAACGAACCTCCATAAAGTTTTGTGTCTCTCCAATAAAATGGAGAATTTCAACGCGAGAAGAATAATGAACGATCCTCGATCATACCGCGTTGCTTGCTTTTTTGGTGAAAAACCCTATAATCAGGACATGGAACAGGCCTCAATCGACCTATCGCCGTTCAAGCTGCCTTTAAAGGGGGGCGTAATCCTGGTCATTAGCCTGCTACTGATCGGTTGGCTCTTCAACACCCCAACAGGATTGTTGGGCAAAACCGACGCTATCGGGTACGCTGTCTGCCACCGGATCGAAGCACGCTCCTTTCAACTCCACGGACGGCCACTGCCCTTATGCGCGCGTTGCACCGGGATGTACCTGGGCGCAGTGCTCGGGATCGTCTTTCAGTGGGCCATTGGACGGCGGCGTTCGGGTTTACCATCGCTTCCGGTTTGCATCGGGTTGAGTTTCTTTGTGCTTGCGTTTGGAATCGATGGGATTAATTCCTACCTTCATTTGTCGATGATGCAAGAACTCCTGCCGGGCATCCCCCGGCTTTACGAACCCAGCAACACGCTGCGGTTGTTCACCGGCACCGGGATGGGCCTGGTGATTGCCGCCGCGTTGACGCCCGTTTTCAACCAGACCGTGTGGGCCAAAGGAAACCCTCGCCCGCTGTTATCGTGGCAGTCGGCCTTGGCGCTGGTACTTCTGGCGGTTTGCGTCGATTTACTCGTGCTGACAGAGCATGTTCTTGTCCTCTACCCGGCTGCCATCGCCAGTTCTTTCGGGGTGCTCCTGATTCTGACGATGGTTTACAGCATGGTGTGGATTATGCTGCGGCGCCACGACAACCGCTACGACAATTTACGGCAACTGGCGCTGCCGTTGTGGATCGGCTTTGGCGTAGCCTTGTTACAGATTGCCACGTTGGATTCCGCTCGATACTGGTTGACGGGTACGTGGGCCGGCTTCAGCTTTTGACGCCACCTGCTTGACAAGGTTTTCTGGTGATTTTTGTCGTACCGGCCTGCATCGTTGCGCTGGCCGCTTTTGCAACCATTCCATTCTTGAGCTAGGAGATTTAGGAGGAACGTATGGACGAATATACCACTACCGAGACCCCGAAAAAGAACAACACAGTTCTGATCGTCGTGATCGTCGTTGCTGTTGTCTTGATCTGCTGCTGCTGTTGTTCGTTCGCTTTAGCGTGGCAATATGGCGACGCGATCATGCAAGAACTCGATCTCACGCTGTCATCACTGCCCTTGCTGTTATAAAAACACAAGGGCTTGTGAAACATAAGTCCCCGGCTGCACGCCCGAGAACTTGGTCAGCCAGGAAAGTTATTTATTTCCGGCCATTCTGTAACCACACACACGAAAGGTTTGGGAACCCTGCCGTGTGTGTGGTTGCTACGAAAACCTGTTAGCTTACAGAGGGGAGATTCTTGAATCGTTGACGGAGTTGATTCAAGGCCCGTTGGGCCTGTTTTCGTGTCTCTATCGGCAAGGGCAGCACCGCAAACTCGTCTTCGTCCAACACCCACTGGCGACCATCAGGGAAAACCAGCAAGTCAAGCGCCAGGTCGATATACGAAACGACAAGTTCATTACCCGCCACTTCGAATACAGCAGGGCAAGACACGTTGCAATACCAGCCTTTCAGCCGGGAATCATCCCGATCATACATGGCAAAAATGTTGTACCAGCGGTCGGCGTAGAACGTCTCGACAAAACGATCGCCCTGTTTCATCAGGATGCCATGCAACAACACATCCGGGCGGTTGAAGTGCGCCTGCAGACGCACTACGTTTCGTTGGCGTTGCAGCACCTCGCCGGAATAACGCCAGGTTTCTGCACCATCGATGTCCTTTTTAATAATGGTAACGTTCATTCAAGCACCCACAATAGATGGTAAAACCTTCATAAAAGTTCCTGAAAAGGTAAAAACTGGATCGATTCACCCGCATCGAAATAAACCGTTATGGCTTCGCCCACTGCCGGGACAGCCCCGCGTACGTCGAACGTCAGGTGAGTGGTGCCTGCCGATATGGTTACCTCCACGTAGCTACCACGAAACAATTGCCCGGCAACCGTTCCGCAAATATTGTACGGCCCGCCGGCCAGGTTGGCCGCATCCGGGCGGACCAGAACCGTGCAGGGGCCTTCCGGCTGGTGCGGGGCGAGGAAAGTTCCCACGGGAGTTTTCACCCGTCCGTCGTTTACCTGCCCCTGGAGCAGGTTTGTCAGGCCCAAGAACCTGGCCACAAAGGGCGTAGCCGGATGGCGGTACAACGCCTGTGGCGCTCCAATCTGCTCGATGCGCCCGGCGTGCATCAGCACGATACGGTCGGCCAGGGCAAAGGCCTCTTCAAGATCGTGCGTTACGTACAGTGCCGTTTGCGCCATCTGACGCAAAATGTGGCGCAATTCACCGGTAAGACGCTCACGCAAGTTGCGATCGAGCGAACCAAGTGGTTCATCCAGCATGAGCAAACGGGGCTGCGGCGCCAGGGAACGGGCCAGGGCAACACGTTGCTGCTCGCCGCCTGAAAGCGTGTTCACGTCGCGCCGGGCGGCATCGGGCAAGCCGACCAGGTTCAGGGCTTTTTCCACCGTACTTTTGATTTCCCCGGTGGGCAAGTGCAGCATGTGCAGCCCAAAAGCGACGTTTTCGAAGACGTTCAAGTGGGGGAATAGGGCATAGTCCTGGAACATCAAACCGAAGCTGCGTTGGTGAGGCGGCACGCCGTGCAGCGAACGGCCATCCCAGCGTATTTCCCCTTCATCGGGGGCTTGCAGCCCGGCCACGAGTGAGAGCAGCGTCGATTTACCGCAACCGCTCGGGCCAAGCAGCGCCACGGTTTCACCGGCGGCCACGTCGAACGTAACCTGCACCAGGGCAGGGGTCGTAGCGAAAGACTTGGAAAGGTTGGAAACGGTGAGCATGTTTGTACGTGAGACGTGCAGCAGGTGAAGTTGCAGGCGACGCCGGTGCTTCTATCAAAATTCACCGACGTCAGCGATACGCAAACGTTCGATTGCCAGCATGCTTGCGGTACAGGTTAACATGAGCAAGGTACTGAGCGCAAGCGCCTGGCCATAATTGAGGCCGCCCGGACGTGAGAGGAAACGGTAAATGGCCACAGGGATGGTGGGATACTCCGGGCGGGCGATCAGCGCCGTGGCGCCAAATTCGCCCAGGGAAATTGTAAACGCAAACGCGGCCGCCACGATCACCGCTCGCCCAACGAGCGGCAAATCGACACGCAAGGCCACTTGCCTGGACGAAGCGCCCAGAACCGCAGCCGCGTGATGAAGGTTCGGGCGAATGCTGTACAGCGCCGGAGCCAGGCTGCGCACAACAAAAGGAAACGCTACCAGCGTATGCGCCAGTGGAACCAGGAATGGTGAGGCGCGCAAGTCGAGGGGGGGGTGGTCGAGGGCGACGATGAATCCCAGGCCAAGCGTCACAGCCGAGGTGCCCAGGGGCAGCATGAGCAGGGAGTCGAGCAATCTTCCGGCAGCAGCCAACAGGCCGGCTTCCCGGCGGGAACGGGCCAACAGCCACGCCGCCGGCATGCCGATGGCCAGCGAGAGCAGCACCGTAGCAGCAGCATAACCGAGGGAAAGGGCGACCGCCGTCGTTGGCGGCGCATAGAAAGAAGAACCACGCCGGTTGAAGGCAAGCTCACGATAGTAATCCAGGGTCAGGCCGGCCGGCTGCACGCCCTGGCCACGCGCGGGGTCGAGGCGCGTGACGGAGCGCAGCGCCAACGCCGCCAACGGCGCCAGGAGAAGCACGGCAAGCAAAGCCACCACCACGGCAGCAACCAGTTTGCTGCGCCGGGTAACGAGGCGCTGCTGCGTATAGGTTTGCGGGCGTAAGGAAAGCGGCCGGGCCAGACGCTCCGTCAGATACGAATAAAGGACCGTCATCGCCAGCGTGCAGGCCAACTGCAACAAAGAAAGCGCAGCCGCGGCGGGCAAATCGAAGAGACCAACCGTCTGGTGATAGATTTCGACTTCGAGCGTGGCAAACCCCGTTCCACCCAGGACAAGAATGACCCCAAAGGACGTGAAACAAAACAGGAAAACCAGCAAGGCCGCTGCTGCGATAGCCGGAAGCAACAAGGGCAGCGTTATCTTGGCAAGCACCTGCCAGCGATTGGCGCCCAGCACCCGGGCTGCCTGCCCCAGGCGGGGGTCGAGATGGGACCAGAAATCTCCCACCATGCGGACGACGATCGTGGTGTTGTAAAAAACGTGCGCCAGCAGAATCGCGCCCAGGGTGCCGCTCAGGTCAAGCGGCGGGCGTGAAAGCGCAAACAGGCGCATCAGCCCCAGGTTAAGCCAACCCGATGGGCCGATCAAAGCATTGAAGGCAGCAGCAACCACGAGGGTCGGCATGACGAAAGGGATCGCCGTCAACGCCAGCAGAAATGAACGCCCACGAAAGCGAAAACGGGCCACCAGGTAAGCGCCCGGCAGCCCGACCAGCAATGTCAACACGGTCGAAAGCGCCGCCTGCCAGAACGTGAAAGCAAGCACCGCACGCGTCGAGGCCGCGCTGAGCGTCTCGGCTACGGAAGCCAGCCAGCCGTTTTCGCTGCGTGCGAAGCTCGTTTCGAGAATGCTCGCCAAAGGGTAAAAGTAGAAGATGGCAAGGAAAGCAAGCGGAAAAAGCCAAAGCACCACAGGCCATATGTGGCGGGGGATGCGTAAACCTATCGCAACACGGTTTCGGTCCACGCCTGAATCCATTCTTCACGGTTGGCAGCAATCACCTCCGGCGCAAGGTTGGCCGTCTTTTGCGGGTTGACGAGGAAACGGGTGAACTGTTCATCCAACTGCGCCTGCGGGTTGACCGGGAAGACGAACATTTGCAAGGGCATGTCTTCCTGGAAGGTCGTAGAAAGCATGAAATCTACCCACTTCTCGGCCAGATCGCGGTTTTGGGTACCGGCCAGGATGCCGACAAACTCGATCTGGCGGAAGCAGCTTTCATCGGCGACGACGGCGGCGGTAGGCGGCTCGGTAACAGGCGGATCGGCATAGATTACTTCGAAAGCCGGGCTGGAACTGTAAGAGACGACAATGGGACGCGTGCCACCGGCGCGTGTAAATTCAGTGTAGTAGGCGGTTTCCCAGCCGTCGACCACCTTCACATCGTTGGCGCGTAAGCCGGCCCAGAAGTCAAGGAAGCCGTCTTCCCCAAAATGGCCGATGGTCGCCAGCAGGAAAGCCAGGCCGGGGGACGAGGTCGCCGGATCTTCGACCACGAGCAGCCCCTGGTATGCCGGGTCGAGAAGGTCTTCGAGGCTGCCCGGCGGTGGGATACCGGCTTCATTCAATGCGGCAATATCGTAGTTCAGGCAAACGTCACCGTAGTCGATGGGCAGGGCGCGGTTTTGGGAGTCGAGCTGGAACTCGGCCGGGATAACCTGTAAAGCAGGCGCATCGTAGGCTTCGAAGATACCTTCCTCCAACGCCCGGCTGAGGAAAGTGTTATCCACGCCATAAAAAACGTCGGCGAGCGGATTGTTTTTGGCGAGGATGGCTTTATTGAGAGCGGTGCCGGTGTCGCCGGCGGCGAGGAACTGCACCGTAACGTGATTGGCCTGTTCAAAAACGGCCAGGGCTTCTTCCGAAATGGCGAACGAGTCGTGAGACATGACCGTCAGCGTGCGCGGTGCATCGGAAGTTTCGGTAACGAGAACGCCCGTTGGCGTCGCCGAGCCTGCCGGCCGGCAGGCAGCGAGCAGCAGGGCGACAACAACGATGGGAAGGAAAAGCTTGCGAAACATGAATACCTCCAGAGAATTTGGACCTTCCGCGCCAGTGGGAAATGCTCTTCCCCTCAGAAACGGAAAGTCAAGATTTTGGCTCTTCCGGCATTGCCGGGAAGGGGTGCCGCATTTGGGGGTTGTGCGTGTGCCAGGCACAGGTTGCAGCATACGCACAACCCCCAAATGCGGGAATTCTTCACACGAAACCCGGAAGACCCAAGACTTTTTATCGATGTCAGGCAACGTTGCCGGTAGGTGAAAGCGGTTCGGCCTGATGAATTAGGACGCACAAGAGCAGGCCCGACTGCAACTGCACACCAGCTTCGTGGGCAAGCATGACGTTGCTGATGCCACGCGTTGCGCCAAAGTAGAGCGTGCCGCCAAGGAGCGGGTATTCCAGGCCCTGGGTGGTGATCCCGACGGCATCGCCGCCCAAAGGGATCAAGGACACCGTATCCCCGGGCCGGCCACTCAGCTTGAGCGAACCGCCATGCAGGAGCATGATTTCCTGCAAACCATCCAGCAGACGGACGTGTGCGTCCCGCAAGCCATCGGCGATGGGCAGCAGCAGGTTGGCCACGGTTTGATCCCAGCGCGCCCCCAGGGCACCAAAGACGACGATCTCGTCTGCCCCCTGCATGATGGCATGCTGCAGCGCCAGTTCGAGGTCGGTGAAGTTCTTACGGCTGGGATAGCGATAGAATTTGACGCCGGCGGCGGCCCAGGCTTGCTGCATGGCCATATCGAACGAATCCAGATCGCCAACGACGGCGTGCGGCACGATCCCCCGTTCCTGGCAGTGGCGCGAGCCGCCGTCAGCGGCCAGGAGCAAATCGTCGGCGCGCAGCAGGCCGCACACATCGGTAAGGGGATCGATCAAACCGTTGGCAAAGACAATCGCTCGCATCAAAAAAGCCCTCCTCCGCAGGCACGGAAGAGGGCAAACCCATTCTGGTTGGTGCGATCCCTCCGCCGGCATGATCCGGATCAGGTAGGCGGGTCGAGCGCTGCGGCACTCCTCTCAGCCTGCGTTGGGCCATCAATGGCCCGTCAGGCTCCCCGTGCATATTTCCTTATAAAGTGGGGCGAGTATAAGAGGGGATGAAGGGAATGTCAAGTCCCGTAACCAAGCAATTCTTCCATCTGATCGCCTATTTTCACCGCATGAAACGGCACCCAGGCGACGCCGAATAAATCCAGGAGGATGTCTTTTTTATAGGGCTGGACGGACATTTCGCTGACTTCCTGGGTCACGTCGCTCCAGCGTTGCTGGATCTCCTGCGCTTCGGCTTCCCACTCGGCTTCGAGATCGGCGATCTGCTGCTTGAACTGCGCAATCGCCTCGATCGATTCATCGACTTCGGCCTTGGCCTGCTCGGTAAGACGGCGCTTGGTAAGTTGGGAGGTAAAGCTCTTTTTGCGGCCCAGGCCCAACAAACCGGCGCCCAGTTCGGCAATATTGCCGCGCTCTTCCCACTTGCGCTGCTCGTATTCGACCTGATCGCGCGCCAGTTCACGTTCTTCGCGCGAAAGCCTGTCGGTGAGCGTTTTGAGCTTGCCTTGATAGGAACCTGCCAACTTCTTCAGTTCGGCGTCACGACCCTGGCGGGCGGCATCGGCGCACTGCGAGCGGAATTCTGCCGAGGAAACCTGCGGCCCGGCGTAGCACTTGAGCGTTTCGTTGACGCGCACGGTGACTTCGCTGCTGCGGTAGACCCAATCGAGAAAATCGCTTTGCAAGGCAGACAGTGCCCGGGCCGCGTTGAGCGGTGCAGCCGGCGTGACAAAGCGCGCCTGCGGATCGGGCGCGTCGTCCAATGTGGCGGGGTCGATGTAGGCTGCTTTGAAATTCTCCCAACGCACCTGGCCGCGCGCATCGGGATCGAGTACCAGAGTGGTGTAGTACAGATCGCTGTCAAGGTTGTACTTGCGGTTGAGCAAACGCACACGTGCCTGGGCAAGCAACGCCGGGCGGTAGATCAGCCCCTGGCTGAGGGCATTCGCAGGATGGCTGCGGCCGTTTGCCTTGAAAGACTGGGTAAAGGTAAGGTTATTGGGCAAGAAATACGCACGGATTCCGGTTGAGAGGGCAGGGCGCGTCGCATTGGTAACGGCCGGTTGCTGCTTACTACCCACAGGGATCGCCGAAGCCCCGGGAGGCGAAGGTGGCGCTTCAGGGGCGAGCGGGATAGGCTGGAAGCCGTCCAGCGTGGCAGCGGAGGGCAGGGCCTGATCGAAGGTGCGTTCGCTGCTGCGGGTGAGGACGCGCTCGCCGGGCTGCGTTTCCGTATTCTGCTCTGCAAGACGGAGGTTTTCAGCGCCGGCGAGGCGGTTGAGCGCAGGGACTTGGGCGCGGGTCAGAGGCCCGGCCAGGTAATTCATCGCCCAGCGGGTGTGTAAAAGCTGCGGCGGCCCGGCGTGGATATTGTGCACGAGGAAGACGCGCTTGCCGAGCGCCGAAATCTGCCTGTCGTAGCCAGTGCGGTCGAGATTGCCGGCGAGGGCACTTTCGAGGCCGTCGAGCAGGCGTGCCTTGTCGCGTTCGGTTTGCAGCTTGCCGATGAACCAGGTGCCGGCGTTGGAGAGGGCTTTGTAATCGACGTCGGCCGGATTTTGGGTGACGAGCATCTGCCCGACGCCAAAGGCGCGCGCCTGTTTGAGCAGCCGCATCATCACCGGCTTGGAAGGCGGGTTGCCGATCGGCGGCAGGTAGCCAAAAATCTCGTCGAAGTAGACTAGGGCGCGCAGGGCAGGCGTGCCGCTCTGCGTGCGCATCCAGGCTTCGACGGCAGACAGCAGCAGGGAGACGAAGAACATGCGCTCGGCATCGGGCAGGTGAGCGATATAGAAGATGCTGTGACGCGGGCGGCCATCGGGCGCGAAAAGCAGCGAGGGAACATCGAGCGGCTGGCCTTCGATCCAGCTTTGGAAGGCCGGCGCAGCCAGGATGTTGTTGAGCCGCATGGCAAGATCGAAGCGATCCTTTTCCGGGAAAAAGGCGTTCACGTCGAAGACGCCAAGCTTGGGGAAGGGCGGGCTTTGGGTCTGAAGGATCAGTTCACCCAGGTCGAGATCGCAACCCTGCTTCCAGGCGTCTTCGAAAATGTTCGCCAGCAGGATGTGCTCGCGCGAACGCACGGGATCGATATCCGACAGGCCGACGAGGCCCAACAGGGCCGTCACCGTGCCGGAAATTTTCTCACGCAGCAGCTCACGGTGTTCATCCCAGGCGAGCGGCGGGCACTTCAACGAGGCCAGGATGCTGACGGGGATGCCGCTGTCGGAGCCGGGAGTGTAAACGGCGAAGTGGGCGGCGTTTTGCAGCGCACGTAGGCGCTCGGGAGAAATTTCCCATTCCGCCAGGCCGCGCTGCCACTGCCCGGCGGCATCAGCGGCGGCCTGCGGCACGCTTTTGCCCTCACGCCGCGCCAGGTCGGGGTTGACCCAAGGTTCGAAATCGACAGGTAGGAGGTCTGGAAAGTGCAGCAGGGCATTGGTGATGTCCCCCTTGGGATCGATAGCCAACATCGGGATGCCCTGTAGTGCGGCTTCCTCGAGCAGGGTCAGGCACAGGCCGGTCTTACCCGAACCGGTCATGCCGACGACGAAGGCATGCGTGGTGAGATCGGCCGGGTCGTAATACAATGGCTGTGAAGTGGGTTTCCCCGTCGTGGGATCGAAAACGCGGCCGAGGTAGAAGTGAGGGGCTGAATTCATGGCTTCATCCGAGAAAAAGATTTCGTGCCTAACCCATACGCGCGGTGCAGAAAAAGCACGGATAACGGAGCAAGGCGCAACGCACTCGGTATTTTCAAGTGGTTTTTAGCCTGGAGATAAGTGCGTTGTACCTTGTCTAGCATACTTTGGTTAGGGAGCGTAAAAGATGCGGTAAACGATGCCTTCCCGGTCGTCGGATGCGTACAAGCTGCCATCCGAAGCGGTGATCACATCCACCGGGCGGCCCCAGGTGGTGCCATCTGCCCGCAGCCAGCCGACGGCGAAATCCTGCACCGGGCCGGGTTGGCCCTGATCGTCGATGGGAATGCGGACGAGCTTGTAACCGGTAGGTTGGCTGCGATTCCAGGAGCCGTGAAAGGCAACGAAGAGGTCGCCTTGGTATTCGGAAGGGAACTGCCGGCCAGTATAGAAGTTCAGGCCGAGCGGAGCGGCGTGGGCCTGCATCTCCACCACCGGATCGACGACGCCTTCACAGGCGCCCGCCGAGCCGAAATCCGGGTCCACGATACGGCCGGCGTGGCAGTGCGGCCAGCCGTGATCGCCACCTTCTTCGACGATGTACACCGTTTCGGGCGGCAGATCGTCGCCGAGCAAGTCACGGCCGTTGTTGGTGACCCAAAGCTCTTCCGTTCCCGGGCGAAAAGCCAGGCCCACGGCATTGCGCAGGCCGGCGGCGTAGACACGCCCCTCCCCAACCACTTGCCCGTTCGGATCGAGGTGATAGGCAACCAGCGCCGCGCGGAGCGGATCAGCTTCGTTGCAAACGTTGCAGGTCGATCCAATGGAAACGAACATCGTGCGCCAGTCTGGGCTGAAGAGCACGGTGCGGGTGTGGTGATTGCCCCCGGCCGGCAGGCCATCCACGGCGACTTCGCGCTGCCGGTAAACACCCTGTTCGTCGGGTGCATCAAGACGCCATATGCGTTCGGTTTCGGCGGCATACAGGCTGCCGTCGCGGAAAAACGCCAGGCTGGAAGGACGCGTCAACCCGTCGGCAACGCTTTCGATGCCGTCGGCCAGCCCGTCGCCGTCTCGATCGGGCAGGCGAACGATGCGCCCGGCGCCGCGTTCGGCCACGTACAACCAGCCGTCAGGGCCGATGGCAAGCATACGTGAGTCGTCCAGGCCCTGGGCGAAAACGGTGATGCCAAAGCCGGGCGGGAGAGCGATCGTTCCGGCAGGAGGCAAAACCTGCGTGGGCGACGATGCAGTGGGCGTTTCGGCCGCCGTGGGCGAAAGCGGTGGCAAGGCGCCGGTACCGGTTGGATTCGGGGTGAGGGAAGCGGGCGCCGCCGTGGCGGCTTGCGTGGGTGCAAGCGCCGGCAAGGGGATGGCAGTCGGGGCCGGGGCATCGGAAAGGCGTGGGGCGGCCAGGTAGCGCCAGCCATCCCGGATCAGGCCACGGTAACGCCAGGCAAATACAAGACTAACGAGGATCAGAGCACCCAGGGACACCCATAAAAAGGCGTGGATGCGTTTCATGAGGCTTTACTCCTTTATTCTTGCGCCAACGCCACCAGCCTCTCACACTCGGCCTGGTACAACGCTGCGATTTCCGCATTGTCGATGATGACGACGTTCTCGTCGTTCTTCTTTTCGGCATTGGCGCTGAAGTTATACGACCCCGTCCACACGATCCGGCCATCGATGACGAAAACCTTGTCGTGCATGTTGCGCGCGTTGGCATCCAGCCAGACATCCAGGCCGGCGGCACGCAGGCGATCGTACTCGCTGCTTGCGCCGTTCGACTTGACCTGGCTCTGCTCAAAAACGCCGGAGACCGCCAGGCCGTCGCGGTGAGCGCTCAAGAGAACGTCGCCCAGGTCGTCGGAAGTAAAGGAAAACGCCAGGAAGCAGATGCTTTCCTGTGCGGCATCGATCTGATCGAGCAGGCGGTTGGCAACGCCATCATCGGGCGAGAAATAGATTTCGACGGGTGTGCCGCTGACGGTGACGGAGGGATAGGGTGTGTTGGCACGCGTTGCAGTGCCGAAGAGATCTTCTTCGAACATCTCGTTGAACTCAGTGAGATAGTTCTCGGCCACTTTGGTAGAACGCAGGCGGATCAGGTTGTTGTTGTTGCGATAGGCATCGTTCGACGTGTAATTCATCGAACCGGTCCAGACTTCCAGGCGGTCGATGATGACAAACTTGTTGTGCATGTAACCTTCGCGGCGATCTCCCAGCATGGGGATGCCGGCGTCTTTGAGGGCCTGCACAGCATCGTCGTCCATGTTATCGCTCTCGAGTACCAGGCGTACAGCTACGCCACGTGCGTGGGCGTGCAGCAGGGCATCGCGGATGGTGGCAAGGTTGAGATCGTATATGGCTACATCCACGCTCAAGCGGGCGGCGTCGATGGCGGCAGCGAGCGCCTCATCGGGGCCGCCTTCGTAATACTCTGCGGACGGGCCAAGCGGATCGCTGAAGTAGACGCTGTACCAAGCGGTGGTCGGTGTGCTTTCATCGAACGCCTCGCGGGTCGGCGGCGTTTGCGTCTCGGGCACACAACCGGCAGCGGCCAGGGCGAAAGAGACGAAGAGGAACCACAACCGGGCTTTGCAGAACATATCAACCATCCTTGCGCCGAATGACGATGCGCATAGCGTCTTCTATCGGCCGGCCGGCCACGAGGATCAGGTAACCGCCGCCACCTGCGCCGGAGACCTTCCACCCACAAGCTTGCTGGCGATACCGGGCGATCAGATCGAGCATGGTCTGGTTGACCATGTTGGGGAACATAGCGATCTGGGCTTCATACGAAGCGCCCATCGATTTACCAAAAGCAAGGACATCTTTCGCCAGGATGGCGTCCCAACAGGCGAGGGCAGCCTGGGCCAGCGCCCTGGCGCCCTCACCGTTGATGTGCGTATCGGCCAGCACCGAAAAGCCGCTTTCACGCGGGCCAAGGGGTACGAGGAAAAGCGAACTTTCGACGAAGCGCAGTACGGTTTCATCCTGCACGCTTTCGATGCGCTCCGGCCAATATTCTCCCCGGTAATGGGAAATATTGAGGCCAGGGAAAACGATGCCGATGGCGTCTTGCGAACCCGAAACCTCCTTCGTGCCCGGGGGGTTATCTACGGCAAAAAGAATTTTTGCCAGGCGAGTAGGATCGCCGGCCGGCAAGCGCGGCCCCCAGAGATCGATGGCCTTGTTGCGCGTGCTGGTGGCCATGCCGCTGCGCTCGTTGAACTCGACTTCCGGTTCGAGCGAAATGGTGATCACCGGCCCGGGGTGGTGGCTCGAAACCCAGGGTTGGTCGAGCCACCCGCCGGCCAGGTCGATACGGTAAGGCATGGTGTATACCCGGCGCAAATCGGTGGTCGAGCGCGCTGCCAGGCCGGTGTGGGGGACGCGATCGAGCACGAGGTACTCGATACCCAAATCCTCGCATAGTTTCCTTTTGGCGGGCACATTGCCATCGGCGTTGACGATGAAGAGATCCGGTTCGATCTGCTTCAACTCATCGATGAAATCGAGCATGCCGGTCCCCTGTGAGATGAAAGCGTCGGTGACGCAACCCACCGCCTGAACCATGTACAGGCGCTCTTCCTGCGAATTGACCGGTGTGCGGCCTTTCAAGGCATAGATGGTTCGATCCGAGCCTAAGGCCACGTACAAATCGCCATAGCGGGCCGCTTCCTGAAAGAAAGCGATATGCCCGCTGTGCAGCAGATCGTAGCACCCGCTGACGAAAACTTTTTTGCGAGACACGCCGTTCACTTCCAAACGATCGGCAAAAAGATCCGCCAGCCGACCCAGGTAGCAACCGGCGGCCCAAGCACCTCCAAAGAGGCGTCGCCGGTACGCAGGCCATAGTCGCTGTTGGTGACTGTGCCGGTGAAACCTGCCGCCGCCTGCACGGTGAGCGTGACGGTAGTAACTTCCCCGGGGACAAGGCTGTCAAAGTCCCAGGCAATCACATCACCAGTGAGGGTATACGGTAGCGTAGCGGTGACAAAAGCCGTGTTGGCGGGAAGCGTATCGGTCAGGCGGAACGAGGCGGCCGGTTGGGTAAGATGATTGTTGGTAACAAACAGCGTATACGTAATCCAGCCACCCGGCAGCACGGAAACCGGCGCCTGTTTCTCCAAAGAAAGCTGCTCCAGGATGCGGGTGGCGACAGGCGGGCCACCAACGGTTTGGGGGATTTCCAGGCAGCGCACGCCATAGCGGTCGTTGACGATTTCCTTGGCCAGCACAGCCTCGGGCTGTACGACCAGCGTCACCTGGCGCGCTTCGCCGGGCGCCAGGGAGGCGAAGTTCCACTCGACGACGTTCCCGCTTTGTGTGTAGGGCAGGGTGGCCGTGACAAAGGTCGTAAACGCCGGCAGCGTATCCGTCAGCACCAAGGCGGAGGCCGAGGCCGATGCACCCTGGTTTGTAACCGTCAGCGTGTAAGTGATCGATTCGGAAGCACCGACCCAGGCCGGCGCCTGTTTGGAGAGGGCAATGCGCCCGGCGATCTGCGTGGTTACGGGCAAACCATCGATCGTTTGCAACGTATCCAGGCTGCGCAAGTGATACCACCGGTTGGTAAACGTGTTGGCGGCTGCAGCATCAGGCTGGACGACAAGGACCACCTGGCGCGTTTCGCCAGGGGGGATGGGGTCAAGGTGCCATTCGAACTGGTCCAAGGTGCGTGTGTAGGGAAGTGTGGCCGTAACAAAGGCGGTGCCGGTGGGCAGCGTATCGGCCAATACCAGGCGAGACGTGAAGGCCGACGAACGCTGGTTGGTAACGCTCAAGGTATACGTGATGGGGCTGCCATCCGTCACCCAGGCAGGCGCATGTTTTGATAAAAGAACCCGATCCAACACATGGGTGACCACCGGCAGCACGCCGCTAGAAGGTACCGTATCGGGGGCATAGGCCCCATATTGGGCGTTGACGATCTGGTTGGCTGCGCCATCCGGCAAAACAACCAGGGTCACCGACCGGCTCTCGCCGGCGGCAAAATCGCCCAAGGGCCAGGCGATCAACGCGCCGGTCTGCGTAAACGGCAGGGTAGCGGTGACCAGCGATGTTTGCGACGGCAGCACATCGGTCAAGACGACACCGTGGGCGAGGGAAACGCCGGTGTTCGTCACGGTCAGCGTGTAGGTGATCGCCTCGCCCGGCGAGACGACGGCAGGAGCCTGCTTGCCGACCGCCAGGCCGTTGAGGCCAAGCTGGTAGGCTGCCCAGACATCGATTCTTCCCCAGCCGTAGACATTGTTGGGGATGCCGCCAGGCGAACCGCCGCAGGCAGTATTGATGCGGGGCACGGCCGAGCCGGTAATCAGGGCTTCGATGGCATCGACATCGCCTTGCAGTGAAGGGAACGCCGAGAGTAGCAGCGCCACCTCACCGGCCACGTGCGGCGCAGCCATACTCGTCCCTTGCATGCCGGTATACCCGCCGCCCAACTGAGCAGAACGAATCCCGGTCCCGGGGGCGCTGATATCGGGCTTGGCCAGGCCGGTGTAATCTGCGGGGCCGCGGCTGCTGAAACTGGCAACGGTATCGTTGCTGTCGGTTGCTGCGACCGAAAAAGCCGCATCGTAGATGCCAGGTGGATCGTTGACCGAATTGCACGAAGGGCCGTTGTTTCCCGCCGAGGCAACCACGGCAATGCCTGCGGCACGGACATTTTCGACCACGATCGACAGGGCTGCGATGGCATTGGCATCGCAGCCTTCGGAAAGCGGACATCCCCATGAGTTATTGATCACATCCGGCGCCAGGTCGGGGCGTGCGTCGGTGCCGTCGATGCGCGTCGGAGCGACGAACCACTGAAAACACTCGGTATAGGTTTGCGGCGTGCCGTTGCCGTTGTTCATGTTACGGCAGCCGATCCAGCGTGCACCGGGGGCCATGCCCACCTGGTTGCCGAGGCCATCATCGCCAACCATCGTGCCCATGGTGTGTGTACCGTGGCCGTGGTCGTCGCAAGGCACGGGCGAATCTGCGCCACACGAACTGCCGGTGGTGTGAATGGCGTCGTGCCAGTTGTAATCGTGGTTGGCGGCTGCGCCATTCCAACCGCGATACTGGCCGATCAGTGCGGGGTGATCCCAGTCATAACCGGTGTCCTGCCCGGCAACGACGACTCCTTG
This sequence comes from Chloroflexota bacterium, assembly GCA_049325275.1. Lineage (GTDB taxonomy): Bacteria > Chloroflexota > Anaerolineae > Anaerolineales > UBA4823 > CAIQJJ01. Next base: position 65,709 of record JBMOLU010000082.1, on the reverse strand, counting down.
CCCACTATAGCCGGCCGCCCAAACGTCGTCGGCATTGACTTTGGCAATGTTCCACTCGACGGCCATCGGTGAACGAGGTGTATCCTGCCGCGGCTGTTCTGGCAAAGCGATGTGCACCTGCGGGTTGGTCGCCAGGTAAGCCACATCGGTGCGCGAAGCCAGAGATTTTACCAGTTGTGCGTCGCCGCGCGCCCAGATCAGGTTGGCGATCCAGTAAGGCCGGTATTCGGCCCCGGCTTTTTGCAAGTCGGCCAGGAGCGCCGGTTGGGTACGTGCAGCCAACGCGGTGAGCGTACGATAAACGTATTCCCCCTTTGCCTGCCTGCCCACAAGCAAAGCTGCCTGGCCGAGGTCGGCTTGTTCGGCCATTACGATGAGAAAATCGGCTTCGCCGTCCTGCGAGAGTGCCTCCAGCACGCTGGCTGAGACTTTCTCCTGCCAGGGCGCAGCGCGCACCGGCACAAAAACGGCCGTCGCCAGAAAAAAAACGGCGAAGAGCGCGCGAAGGAATTGTGCTTTCATGTTCACTCCCCGGCCAGGGCGGCCACCAGTTCGCGGCAGAAATCTGGGATGTCATCGACCACGCGCCCCCAGACGATGTTGCCATCGCGCAAGGCAGGCGCATCGACCCAATCGGCGCCAGCGTTGAGCAGGTCGTCACGAATTCCGACCGACCCTGTGGCGCGGCGATCGCGCACGATCCCGGCGGAGATGAGCACTGAACCCGCATGGCAGATCGCCCCGACGATTTTGCCCTGCTCGTATGTTTCGCGTACCAGCTTGAGGATCGACGGGTAACGGCGTAATTTATCGGGCGCCCAACCACCGGGCACGACCAGGCCATCGAACTCGGCTGCACAGACCTCCGAAGCGTCCGTATCGGCGATGGCTTCCAGACGGTACTTGCCGTGGAAGCGATCGATGCGGCTGCCCACGATCACAATCGTTGCGCCTTCTTCGCGCAGGCGCATGAGCGGCACCCAAAACTCCAGGTCTTCAAAACCATCTTCGACGAGATAAGCAATTCGTTTTCCTTGCAGTTTCATACAGGTCTCCTATTTTTGCCCGTACAGGGCTTACGCAAGATACCGGCCAGGAAACCAACACACTCAGCAACGGCTTCCTCAGTCTTGCATTATAACCTTACCAACACCTTTACTTCTTTCCAAATGAAGGGAAGAACCAACAAACCACCCGCTGCCAATGCGAAGATCGTCAAGGGCAGCAGCGGCAGTGGCAAGAAGCGCATCAAGAGCCAGGATAGCAACGCACCCAACACGGCGCCGGCCAGGCTGCGCCAAAACGTACCCAGCACGGCAAACACACCCGCAAAACGCCGGTTGAGCAGCACGAGCAGCACGAGCGCCTGTGCGGTGAACGAGAGTGTATCGGCCAGGGCAAGGCCGACCACACCCATGCCGCGCGAGAGCAAAACCGCCAGAGTCAAGTACAAAACGATCTGGCACAGTGCCCCGACCAGCGGAATGCGGGCGTTCTGGTTGGCATAGAAAGAACGCACGGCCACTTCCAGCCAGGTGTGGCCGAGAAGCGCCAGCAGGTACACCCGGGTCGTCCAGGCCAAGAGCCAGGTCTGTTCGGCGGCGAAGCCGAATGCAGCCTGGGCCAGCGGCTCGATACCCACAGCGAGCAAGGCCGCCGCCGGCAGCGTCAGCGCCAGCAGCACGCGCAAGGCACGGTTGACAGTTTCGGTAAAGGCAGCGAACTCGCCGCGCGTAACGAACTCGGCCAGCGAAGGCAGCACAGCGATGGCGATCGCCGTACCGATCAGCGTTTCGGGCACCTGCATCACAAACCAGCCATAGTTGAGTACCGTCACCGAGCCTTCCGGTAAGTGTGAGGCAAAATTATCGCGCCCGACGAAGTAGAACTGCAAGCATAGAATCGTCAGCACGCGCGGGCCCATCAGCGCCAGCACCTTTTGCACGCCGGCATCACGCCAGTCGGTCAACGGTTTCCAGCGGAAACCGTAGCGGATCAGACCCGGGAGTTGAACGGCAAGGTGCAGCGCCGCCCCCAGGATCACACCGTACACCAGGCCATACAGGCCCATCCCCATGCCGAGGGCCGGCAGGGTCAACGGGCCGAGCTGCACCTGCACCCCCCTGCCGGCCGCCAACACCAAAATGCCGAAAATTTGCCCGACGTTATAGAACGTCGGGGCCATCGCCGGCAGCAGGAAGTGCTGGTTGGCCTGTAAGCCGGCCATGCACAACCCGCTGATCGAAAAGATCAAAATGGCGACGAAGTCGAGACGCATCAGGCTGGCCGTCAACGCCTGCTGCGCCGGGCTGAACCCCGGTGCGATCAGCCCCTTGACCAGCGGCACTGCCAGCGCAATGATTACCAGCGAAATAGCTGCCGTAATCAGAAAGGCCAGGTTGAGCACGCGCGAGAACAGTTCCCAGGCGGCCGGCCGCCCCTGGTGTTGCAAATACTCCGCCAGCACGGGGATGAAAGCCACCGTCAACGCCCCACCGGAAATGAGCGCCGAAACCAGGTCTGGGATGTTGTTGGATACGAAGAAAATGTCCAGTTCGGCCGATGTAAAGACGCGGCTGAGAAGCGCCTGACGCACGAAGCTAAAGGCTTTATCGATCGAGAAGAAAAAAGCGATCAGAAAGGTTGCACGGGCAATCTTGCTCATAAGGGTACGAGAAGCTCCTGTCCGGGGTAAATAGTGTAGGGATATTCGATGCCGTTGATTTCGGCGAGGTATTCCCAGGTGGTATTGAACTGCTCCGCAATGGAGCGCAAGGTATCCCCCGGTTGGACGATGTAGGTCTGGAAACCGGGGACATCGGTTGGGGGTGGCGGTGTGGCTTCATCCACAACGGAACGGATCGTTAGCGGCAAATAGACGTGCCCGGTATAGTCGATGCGGTAGTAAACCCCCATGTTTTCCAGCACCGCCCACGAAGCCAGAAAAGACGAAACGGGAAAAGTTTTCGTCACACCATCGTAAGCGTCGACGGCCGACACACTTGCCGCATCGTAGCCGACCAGGATCATGGTGTGCTCGTAACGTGCCACGATGGCCTTGCGCCCCTGCGAATCGGTGTACTCGACCGGTTCTCCATTCCACATGGCGCCGATGATCCAGACGATGACCGGCCTGCCGAGGGCAATTTCCGAACGTACGAAGTCCCACGTCAGGTTACGTTCGCCGTAAACGGGCAAGCCAAAGTGCACCAGCGCATTTTCGATCGGGTTGGCGTGTACGCCGTAACTGTTGGGCGGGATCTGCCCCCAGGTGCCGTCGGGATTGCCCACGAAGCCGTAGTTGGGATTGTCGGAACTTCCCAGATAGGCCAGAATCTCCGCTTCGCTGGCATTCACCCCGAAGAAAGCAGCAAAGTCAGCGGCCGAGCGCGATTCGCACGAAAGGTTGCGCTCCTGCGCGTGGCCGACGACCCCACTCACGTAGGCCGATTCGGGCGGCCAATCGGCAGCCTCGCCTGCCGATTGGCCGAACCACCCCACCAGCCAAAGTGCGAGCAGAAAGAGCACGGTGATTTTATGCATTGCCTGTTGGTGCGGCCGCAGCCTTATCCGCCAGGCGCTGGCCGATAAAGTCTAGTGCCAGCGCAGCGGCTTGTTCCCACTCTTGGTCCAGGAGCACACAGTGCGTGGAACGTTCCAGCCAGTGGATTTTCTTGATCGCCGACCGTGCCCGTTCGGCGATCAAATCCGGCACCGCCGCATGGACGGTTCGATCCAACCGGCCCTGAACGATCAACAGGGGCTGGGCAATCTTGGGCAACAAGGGGATGACGACACGCTGCAACGCAAAGAGCTGCGCCGTTGCCCGCATGGGGTGAACGGTGTATCCCTGCCAACGGGCATCGGCTGCGGATGGTGTGCTGTGCCTCTTGGGAATAACCGGGCGGATACGGGCGATCAGCGGTGTCAGGTAAGGCTGCCAACCGGCGCTTGTGCGCAAGGCAGGGGCGTAGAGCAACAAGCCCGCTACGTCGGGATGGCGAGCCGCCAGGTAAAGGCAGAGCATGCCTCCCATCGATTCACCACCCAAGAAAACTTGCCCACAGCACTCGGCCAGGGTACGGTAGGTCTGCTCACAGGCGTCGGCCCAATCTTGCCAGCGGCAGCGATTCATCTTCTCCGGGGTCGTGCCATGCCCGGGCAGCAAGGGCGCCGCCACCGTATAGCCTTTTTCGTGCAGCGCCTGCGCCAAGAGGCGGACTTCAACGGTTGTCGCCGTATAGCCATGGATCAGCAGCACACCGGTAGGCCCACCTTCCCAGAAAAAAGAGTGGCCATCGAGATGAGGGTTTTGTATACAGGAATCGAGCATCGTTAACGCCCTAACAGCATCATCCCCAACGCCAGCAATAAGATTGCCAGGACAGCGACCAGCATGGCGCCGATGGCCACACCTAACAGCTTGAAGTAATTCCGCGGGCGGGAACCGCTTACCTTACCGGTCTGCCCGTTGATCCACACACGGTACTGCTTGCCCTGGTACGAATATACCCCCACCCATAACGGCAGCAAAACGAGCTTGAACGTCATTTCCTGCCAGTTCGGCGCGCCGCTGCTCAGGTTACGCATTTCTTTCCCGTTTGAAACACGCCCATGAAGCATGGGCCGTAGGCGGCGCATCACAAGTTCACGCGCCTGCAAAGAGGCCTTTGCGAGTGAAATGTCATACATCAAGGCAGACCAACCGGCCAGATAGTGCGATTCAAAAGCAACCAGGTCTTTCAGATTGAAAGGTTCAATCTTTTTGACCTCATCGAGCGGCTGCGCCTTCAAGCCCGGGATGAGGACATCATCGAAAACTTCAGTTTCTACCCCGTTAATGGATATCCAGCGGGGGTACTTGGAGGTACCCTCATTGACTTCCGCGCGCCAGGCAAGCGCCAAAATGCCATCGAACGTCCAGAATGGGAAATAAGTCGAGTGAAGTTGGATGCGCTCGACATGCCTGGATAGGCCATCGGGAGTCAGGCCACCGTGCTCTAGCCAGGTACGCAGGCGAACATAAGCCTTTTCTTCATCCACCTTGAGCAAGGCAATCGACAACGGCTCCACCAGATCGGCAGTCTCGGGCGCGCGCACCATACGGTTCGAAGCGCAGTAAGGGCAGCGGTCGGAGGCCACCCCCGGTGGAATGAGGCTCACCGCCCCGCACTTCTCGCACGCCAGGCTTTGGTGCTCTTCGGCCCAGCGATGGCCGCTGCGGGTCGGCAGCGTGGTGTGCAAAGACTGTTCCGCTGCGTCGGCGACGAGAAGCTTCGCCGTCTGGTGCACGTGGCCGCAAAACTGGCAGGTTACTTCCTGCTGACGAACGTTGAAGTGCAGGTGGCCGCCACACTGGGTGCATTGAAAATACTCCGCCTGGCCATTTTCCGCCACGGCGATGGGAGGTTCCTCGGCTGCCGCAGCGTCTGGAAGCTCGCCGGAAAGTATCTTCAAGCCGCGTACTGCGGCGCTGTTGTTAGGATCGGCGGCCAGGGCGCGCTCGAGATAAGTGCGCTGCTGCGCGGCATCTTCCGTCGTGGCCGAAAGCCATAACCAGATGCGGCTATCACCCGGGTTGAGGCCTCCTGCCTGTTCGAGGCAGCGGCTCGCCAACGACAGTTCTCCAGCCATGACCGCGGCAATGCCATCGTTGACCAGGCTATCTGCTTTCTCAGCCTGGTGGCTGCGCCCGGCGTGATAGCCGGAAAAGTTTGCGGAATGATTGCGCATCGTGTGGTTTTCGATCAAAACGATTCACCCGTTTTCAACGGGGAGGGTTTGCCTTGCACGGAAGGCGGAAACACTTCGAAACCCAAAGCCGCGCCGTTACTTCAGTTCTCCGGTCGAAGGGTCTACGCCGGTATCGGTAAAGCCGGCGAGCAGATCGGCCAACACCTCGTTGGCGTAGTGCTGACGGCCAGGGCTAAACAAGTCGGGATTGACATCGGTAATTTGCAGTGGAACGCTGACCGACTGTCCACTCTGCCCATCCATCAGTGCGGGGATCAACGCCAAAATAGTGGGCAGCGGATCGGTGCGCAGCGAGGCCACCCAGTTGGCCCGCAGGGCTTCAGGCGGCGGTGCGGTGCCGATCAGGTTGATGCCGTATCCGGCCAACTGCTGCAACATGGCATCATCCCCTGCGCCAGGGTAGATAAAAACCGTTCCGGCCTGGTGGTCTTTGAGAAACTCGCCGTTGCCCCACCAATCGGTTGCCGCAGCACCGCGGGGAGCCTCCACGTAAAGCGGATAGCTGTAAAAAGGCGGGTAACTCTGCAAACACAGGCCGCAGTAGTAGGTATCTCCGTTGAGGAAGGCCAGGTAAGCCGCGCGCGCCGACGTGTCGTCGGTAATGCCGACCATGCCCGATCGGTAATCGGGTGTAAGCATCGTAGCGATAAACCCGGCCATGAAACCCAATTGATCGGGCCGGCCGTTATCGAGCTGTACGGTGGTCAGGTTCGGCGCAGACTCGAGGCCGGGAATACCGATGGCTAAGATCTGCGCATGATCTGCTGCTGCGATCAACGCCGCCGCATTGCTCACCCCGGGCAGGAGTACAAGCAAGTGCAGTTCTGGTGTAACGTCATCCGGGCGCAGTGCCTCACGCACCTGCCAGCGCATGCGATCGGCCTCGGCGGCCTGGCGCAAAGATACTTCGAGGGCATCTGCCAGAGCGGCATCCGTGCCCCCAGGGCGAACGAGCATGACCAGCAATGCCAACGGCGTAGGCGTTTCCGTAGGCGTCGCCGTATCCGTCGGGGTAACGGTAGGCGTGCCGGTCGGGAGCAGCGTAGGCGTGGGCGTACTGCTGCGGAGGGCCGTGCAAGCGCTGATAACGAACAGCAAAGCGAATAGCGTGATGACCAGTGGGCGGTATTTCAAAGAGGAATCTCCGTGGAGAAAATTTGCAGTATTTTACCATTGTGTGTGGACGCTTCCTTCCCGGAAAAACGCGCTCCCTACCTTTGCGCTATCGGAATACGGGATGGGATCAGTTATAATTTTTTTGTTCCTTTTTCAGCAGCAATGCACCGGCCGGGGTATCCCCATCGAAAGCAGAAGGGCTGCCTTTTCGAATCCACAGAAGATATAATTGTCTTCAACGGGCACATTTCCTGCAAGGTATTGTCGTATGTCGTTACCCAATTCCGAGTTTTATGCCGAAGAGCCACAAAACCTATCACCGGCGCGCCGCCGCCGGGCACGGCGTTTGCTCGTTCCGATGGATGTTGATGAACGGACGGCTTACCTCGACCGCTTGGCGCTACGGGCAGCGCTTTCTTTTGATTTTTTTATTTTCTCGCTGCTCGCCGGGCTGATCATTGCCTGTGGGTTGGCCCTGGATGCGTTTACGCTGCTGCTGGTGGGCGTACTGACAGCCCCGACCATGCTGCCGATTGTTGGTTTGGCGCTGGGAACCGTGACCGGTTCCGTGCGTTTTTTCGCGCGCAGCCTGATCGGCTTCTTGCTGGGTGCGCTGCTGGTGCTCGCCGCCGGGGCGTCGCTTGGGGCCGTATCGCAAGGCTGGCGTGCGCAAGAGCTGATGCTGGCTCACAGCCACGCCCAGGTTTCCTGGCTCAATCTCGTTGTCGTGATTTTTGGGGCGACCCTGACGGCCATCTATACCACGCATCAAGAGCGCAACCCGGCAATGCCCAGCGTCATCGTCGCCTTTGCGCTGTACCCGCCCCTGGCTACGGCGGGTTTCGGCCTGACGAGCAAGGTCCCTCACCTGTGGCCCGATGGCCTGGTCGTGTTTCTCTTTTACCTGGCGCTGGCCGTGCTGGCCGGTGCAGGGGTGCTTATCTTCATGGGCTTTCGTCCTCTGACCTGGTTTGGGTACACCCTGGGCGCAGCGATGGGCCTTTTCGGGATCGTTATGCTGATCGTTATCGGCGGTGCCAGTGTGATCTACGGTGTCCGCCTCGCCCGGCCAACGTTAACACCGACGTTGACGCCGACCACGACGCCGGTTCCTCCCACGGCAACGGCAACCCTTACCCCCGTTCCGCCGACTCTTACCCCCACCCTGACGCCAACTCCAACACCAACACGCACACCGACCTTTACGCCGACGATCACACCCACACCGGTCTACGCCCGCATCAGTGCCGGCGAGGAAGGAGGCGGCGCCTGGCTACGCGACGCACCCGGGTACGAAGGAAGCGTGATCAAAGTGTACCTGAACGGTACGCTTGTGATCATCCTGCCCGATTCGCAAGTCGTCAACAACAAGATTTGGGCGCACGTGATCGTGGTCGACGATGGCAACGAGGGGTGGATTTTGCAATCTTTGCTCTCTGTCGCCACACCCCGGCCGGATTGGTAAAAACGGCAGCGTTCAGCAGGCCCTACCCGGCCTGCAATTTTTCGGGGCCAAATGCTCCCGGCAGCAGGTCACGCAGCTTCGTTTCGGCGATCACTTCGCCTTGTTGATCGGCAACGCAGACCAGCATATCGAGGCCAAACTCGGCCATCACCTGGCGGCAGGAGCCGCAAGGAAAACCACCGTTCGACGTAACCACTGCCAGGGCCACAAACTCCCGCTCCCCTTCCGAAACTGCCTTGAAGATCGCCACACGCTCGGCACAAATGCCGGCGGGATAAGCGGCATTTTCTATGTTGACCCCATCATACACCTTGCCTGATGCCGTCAGCAGCGCAGCGCCAACGGCATAGCGCGAGTAAGGGGCGTAGGCCCGGCGCCGCGCCACCTGGGCCGCCTGGATTAAAGAACAGCGTGTTTCATTCGTCAGCATGTTTCTCGCTCTGCGTGCCGGTCGCCAGCACGGGCGCCCAGCGCGCCCGCACCTTGCGAATCCGCCGGGCGATAACGTGTTCGACGGTCAGGATCAGCCCGGCCACTTCTAGCGATTCGCCAATCGTGGGTACGTGCCCCATGTTGCTGTACAGAAAACCGCCGATGGTATCGGCATCGTGGCGGGGCAAGTTTGCGCCCATCACTTCGTTAAAGTGATCGAGGTCGACGCGCGCCTGGAAGATGTACTCTCCTTCACCGACTTGCTGGTAGGGCATTTCTTCGGCCTGATCGTATTCGTCCTGGATTTCCCCAACGATTTCTTCCATGATGTCTTCGAGTGTTACCAGGCCTGCCACACCCCCATATTCATCGACGACAATAGCCATGTGAATCCGCATGGCCTGCATTTCCGCCAGGAGTTCGTCCACCTTTTTGGCTTCGGGTACAAAGTGCGCCGGGCGCAGCAACTGCTTCAGGGATTCTACCTTTTGGCTCTCACGCCATACCTGCAATAAATCACGTGCATACAGCAAACCGAGAACGTTATCGACCGAATCCTGATAGACCGGCATTCTTGAGTAACCGGCGCGCGAGATGATTTCTGCAGCGGCAGAAATATCCGTAGACACATCGACGGCCAGCATATCGATGCGCGGCACCATAATTTCACGCACCAACGTATCGCCCAATTCGAAGATCGAATAGATCATTTGGCGCTCCCCCAGTTCCAAAACCCCTTCCGCCTGACTCGCGTCCACCAGGTTTCTCAAATCTGCTTCGGTTACATTGCCCACGGCCTCTTCGTTTGGGTCGATGCGCAGCGACAAAGACAACGGCAGCCAGAGAAACGGTGTCAGAACGGTCAGTAAGCCGCGCGCGTAGGGTGTCAGCTGCAAAGCGTATCGCTCTGGGGCGCGCAGCGCCAGCGTTTGCAACGACCAATCAAAAACAAACCAGAGGAAAGCCGCCAGCAGCAGGATCCCGAACAAGCGCAACAAGGCAAAACGCTCGCTGCTGTCGAACCATCCTAATTGCCAGGAAACTACAACCACCACCCCAGCGCCCAAGAAACGCAACACGGTTTGAAACAGGCTTAAGCTCGCGCGAAGACGTTGCGGTGAATGGATCAAAGCCACGGCCTGGGTTACACGGCCTTCCATGCGTTGGCGTTCGGCCAATAACCGCGCTAGGTTGGCATTGAGCAGCCCCACCCGCACCATCACGCATAGGCCGTCGAGCGCCAGGAATATCCCCAAAGCAAGCAGCAAATACCCGATCATGGCGGATGGTTACTTCTCCAGCTTGCGGATGGCGCGCGCCGGAACACCGACAACCAGCGTCTGATCGGGAACGTTCTTGGTAACGACGGAACCCGAGCCGGTTGCCGAACCTTTGCCGATCTTCACCGGTGCCACCAACATCGTATCGCTGCCGATGAAGGCCCCGGCGCCAATTTCTGTCGGATTCTTTTTGCCGGCCATATCGAAATTGCACGTGATCGTGCCGGCGCCGATATTGACTCCCTCGCCAATCTGCGCGTCGCCGATGTAAGAAAAATGGCCCATTTTCGTACCCTGGCCGAGGTACGAATTTTTGACCTCGCCAAAGTTGCCCAAATGGACTCCCTGCGCCAGGTGGGCGCCCTTGCGCAAATGGCCGAAAGGCCCGATGTCCACATCATCTTCGAGGACGGCCTTTTCGATCACCGATGCCAGCACTTTCACGCCGTTGCCCAACTGGCTGTCTTGAACGATAGCGTTCGGACCGATCTCGCAATGCCGGCCGATCACGGTCTTGCCGCGCAGGTAAGTAGCAGGCCAAATGGTGGTATCCTGCCCGATCGAAACATCAGGCTCGATATACGTGTGCGACGGATCGACGATCGTCACCCCGGCGAGCATCCAATCATGGTGGATACGCCGTTGCAGGGCCGCAGCCGCTTCCGCCAGGTGCACGCGTGTATTCACACCGATCATCTGATCTTCGTCGTCTGTCGTAACAGCCCGGATGGAGTGTCCCTGCTTGGCCGCCATTTCCACCAGATCGGTCAAATAGTATTCGCCCTTCTGGGGAGCCGGCTTGATTCGATGGAGCGCATCCCACAACCAGCCGGCGCGGAAGCAATAAACGCCGGGATTCAACTCACGGATGGCCCGTTGTTCAGGGGTGGCCTGGGCTTCTTCGAGAATAGCGATAATATTTCCGCCGGCATCGCGTAAGATGCGGCCAAAGCCGCGCGGCTCGCGGGCATTCACGGTCAGCATCGTCACCGGTCCGTCATGCGACTGGTGAAGGTCGATGATCTGCCGGAGCGTATCGGCGCAGATCAGCGGCATGTCGGCATACGTCACCAGCACGGTGTCACTCTGGCCGCGCAGCAATGTTTCCGCCTGCATGACCGCATGGCCGGTGCCGAGCTGAAGCTCCTGCACGACGAAGCGTACACTTTCGGCAAACTGCTGGCGCACCTGATCGGCGCCATGCCCGACGACCATCACCGGTTTTTCATCGGTTACCTGATGCACCGCTTCCAGCGCATACCAGGCCAGAGGGTGACCCAAAATAGGGTGCAAGACCTTGGGCAAACTGGACTTCATGCGTGTACCCTGTCCGGCAGCAAGAATGACGGGCGTAACTTTCATAAAAACTCCACAACAGCCAAGATTAAAAAATAACGAGCGCCGGGCAGCTTCATCGCTGCGCGGTGCCCGTCGGGATAGAGCTGGGGCGCCTGGATTCGAACCAAGATAAGCGGATCCAAAGTCCGGTGTGCTGCCATTGCACCACGCCCCAATCAAAACGCCCGGCTTCCGGGCGGAGCGTATTGTAACATATACCCCGGTTGGCCGGCAAGCTAGTTTTCCTCGTCTTTTTGTTCTTGCTTTTCTTCGCCAGGCGTCAGGCCGAGCTTCATGGCCTGTTCGTAGGTCAACGTCTTGGGGCCAAAGGCTCCTTCGGCGCCGCTTTCCTGGCCGGCCAATTCTTCCCAGAAAGAATCTGCGTTGCCACCATTGGAGTCTTCTTGCACCTGTGAAAAGATGGCGTCTAGTTCGGGTAAGGCCTCGATCGGAAGATCTTCGAGAGAGAGTTCTTCTGCTGCATCCTCGTCGGCAGGCCTTTCTTCGAAAGACATTTCCAGGTCATCGGGTTTCATCGAAAGCGCCTGCACGTCCATTTCGAGCAGCTTGGCATATTCCTGTACGATCTCGAACTGCGCCGTTTCAAAGGCATGTTTCGAAAAAATCAGGGCTGCATGCGACTTTCCCAGGTACATTACACAGCAACAATATTCGGCGCCATTGAAATACAAAAAACCGCTGGGCTTTCCTCCCTTCAAAAGCGGGAAAATCTTGTTCGTGCTCCCCAAAACGGAAGCGATCAACTTCAGCCACTCATCTTCCAGGGAAGGGTCCGGCAGGTCTCCTGCACGTGCTTCTACCTGTCCGAGAATATCGATCAAGATAACGGCCAGTGCATCCAATTCTTTGCGCAAATCAGAAATCCACTTGATGGATGGCGGCGGTGCAACGATGACGGCATTGCCGTCTTCCTTCTCTTCTTTGGCCGCCGGCGGCGAAACAAAACCTTCATCTTTCAGGCCCAGGCTGCTTTCTACGGCGCTGAGAAAATCGGCCATGTGAATGGGCTTATAGAAGAAAGCATCGGCCCCCGCTTCGGTGATCTGGCGGCGAACGCTCGACTCCTCCACGCCCGTGACGAGGATGACGTGCATCTCGGGGCTGCGCCGGCGGATGCGATTGACCAGTTCAAGGCCAGAAATCCCAGGCAAGCGCACGTCCGTCACCAAAAGGTCCACGGAATGGCGTGTGGCCTCCAGGATTGCTTCTTCGCCCGATGGCATTTCCATCACCTCAAGGTCTGCCCCCAGGGTACGAATGCCTGTGGCGAGGACTCGACGAACATCATGTTGATCGTCAACAACCAACACACGTAAAGAAGCCATAGCTATTTACCCTCGTAAGGACCTGCACACAATTTTTCTTGAGATAAATAATCGGCAACCATGGGGGTACCGGCAATCCGCAGCCTGCCGGCAACCGGCTGCCCATCCTTCAGCCCGTAAATACTCACCCAACGTTCTTTATCCCCGCCAACCACATAGAGCAGTGTGTCCACATCCGTGAAGTATGAGCGGTGCGAATGAATACGAACGGGCCGGGAAAAATGGATTTCCAAAGATGCCTTCGTGCGGCTCGACTTTAACTGATTATAAACCTCTAGTGAAAAATCGACATCATCCAGGCGTTTTTCACCAGAAATCTGCTGCTCTACCCGATACGTGAGTGGCAAAAAATACGGCGAATCCTGCGCCAGTGGGATTTCGTTTCCATAGCAATGAAGGATAATTTCGGATGGCTGTTGGCTGAAGACGGGCCAAAACCACAGAAAGTCGCGGGTGATCGAACCAATTAACACATAAGCCACCCCTACGACACCCAACAAACCCAGCAAAAAGAGATTGAACGGTGAAGTAACTGCGGGGTTATGTTTGAGTGCGTGAGGAGTGGCCATAAATCGAAAGTGGTCAGTAGTCTCTGTCCCGCGGATCTTTCTTGCGTGCCCTGGGTGCAAAATACGTCGCAACCCCAATCATACCAAGAAGTAAACCGGCGATCGAGGCTGTGTAGGCGATAAAGTTTAACAGGAATGTAGACTCCAGCACCTGAACGACCATCAACAACGGTAACACAGCACCCAGTACAAGCAAAATAAAGCCGATAAACATCAGCCAACCGGGGGAAAGCCTTTTCATGGTTTATAGAGCCAGCAAGCGGTGTAGTGCTGCGGTTCCGGTTCGAACTCGATCGGCTCGTCCACGTTGCACAAGCCTTCGATCATCTTCGCGCAACGGGGGTGGAAATGGCAACCGGCCGGTGGATTGACCAGGCTGGGCGGTTCTCCGGGAGGAACTTCTTTGAAGCTGAGCGCGTTGTTGGCGTCGGGGTCCGAGGTAGCCGCCAGCAGGGCATGCGTGTAAGGATGCAGCGGATTGCGGATCAAGTCGGTGATCTTGCCTTTTTCAACCAGTTTACCGGCATACATGACAAAAATTCGTTCCGAGAAGTAGCGCACCGTGGAAAGATCATGCGTGATATACATGAACGAAAGCCCATGGCTCTCCTGCAGGCCGCGCAGCAGGCGCAAAATCTCAACGCGAACCGAAGCGTCCAGCATGGATACCGGTTCGTCGGCTACGATCAGCTTGGGGTTTAAGATCATGGCGCGCGCGATCACGATGCGTTGCTGCTGGCCACCGCTTAACATGTGCGGGAATTTGGGCAAGAAATCATCCACCGGACTCATCTTGACCTCTTCCATCGTCTTGTGGATACGTTCGTTGCGTTCCGTACGGCTTTTGACGCCATTAATGATCAACGGCTCTTCCAGGATACGCTTCACACTCATAAAAGGCGGCAGGGCGCCGTAAGGATCCTGCTGCACGTAGCCGACCTGAGCGCGGTACCATTGCAAGCCACGGTGGCCGAGTTCACGTAAGTCCTGGCCGTCGAAAACGATCTTGCCATCACGCGGTTCGTACAGGCCCAGGATGGCTTTCATCAAGCTGGACTTGCCACACCCGCTTTCACCGACAATGGCAATCGCCTCACCACGATATAAGTCAAAAGAAACGTCATCGACAGCTTTGACATAACCGGCTAAGCCAAAGCCAAAACGGCGTAGTTCATACCAGATGCGCAGATTTTCCACCGATAACAAAATATCGCGCTTTGCCGGGGTACTCGTTTCCTGTTTTACGGTTTCTTGAACCTGATCAGCCATAGAAAACTCCTGGTTTCATCACCGCTCTTCCATGGGAGTTATGGAAGAGCCTTAATCGTATAACCAACACTTAACAAGGCGCCCCTCTTTTTCGAAAGTGGGTGGGTCCTGATCGCACTTTCCAAAACGGGCCGGGCATCGCGCTGCAAACCGGCACCCGGTCGGCGGATTGATCAAGCTGGGGGGCTGCCCGATAATAAAGTCGGGGTCTCGATCGGCGCGCAGCCGTGGAACGCTGGCCATCAGCTTTTTCGAATAGGGATGCAGCGGCTCGACAAAGAAACGCGCGGCATCGCTCACTTCGACGACCTGACCGGCATACATGACGGCCACATCGTCGGCCAGTTCACTGGATGTCGCAATATCATGGGTGATCAAAATATAACTGGTGCCAAAGCCCTGCTTGATGCGCTTCAACACGTTCATGATATTGGCCTGGGTCAACAGATCGAGCGCCGAAGTCGGCTCGTCCAGGATCACCAGGCTGGGAGACGTAACCAAAGCCATGGCAATTGCCACACGCTGGCGCATCCCGCCGCTCAACTCAAAGGGATACCGGCTCAAGAAGTCGATCGGCACGCCGACGTTTTGGAACATTTTGGCGGCCATGTCGAGCGCCTCTTCTTTCGCCATCCCCATGTGAACCTGCGCCGGTTCGGCCACCTGATCGCCCACCCGGATCACCGGGTTGAGGGCATTCATGGCGGCCTGCGGAACCATCGACATCTTGATCCAGCGCACGTTTTGGCGAAACTCCTCTTCCCCAAAAGTCATCACATTCGTGTCATCCAGCCAGATTTCGCCCGTGTAAGCGTGGACGTTGCGGGGCAGGAGGCGTAAAAGGGCCTTTGCCAGCGAGCTTTTGCCACAGCCCGATTCTCCCAGGATGACAATCGCCCGGTTGTAATCCAACTTGAAATCTACGCCATCCACCGCCTGCACGATTCCCTTCGTCGTGCGGAAGTGAAGGACTAACTTTTCAGCGCGTAAGAGTGTGTTAGGGGTCATCGGTGTCACATTCCTCTCAACCGGGGATTAAAGATGCGATCCAGTGCAAAACCGAGCATGGCGAACCCGAGGCCGGTAAACATCAACAGGGCTGCCGGTTCGAGAATCCAGTAGTAATAGCCCTTATAGAGCGCCGCGTTTGCTTGCGCGTCGTTGATAATCTTGCCCCAGGTGGGCAGCACGGGGTCGCCCAGCCCCAAAATGGCCAGGGTCGCTTCGAGGAAAACGAAAGCCGGGATACCCGAAACCAGCCCGGGAATTAGCAACGGAATCATGCGCGGGATCAAGTAAAGGAAGATCAGGCGTGGGCTGTTCGCGCCATAGGCACGGGCTGCCTCGATATAGGTCGATTCCTTAATCTGCAAGAAAATGGCGCGGTAGCCTTTGATACCGCCGGTAAAGATGCTCAACAGAATGGTAACACCAAGGATCGTCCAGATACTGCGTGAATAAAAAGTCCCGACCATAATCAAGATCGGCAGGAAGGGCAATACCAGGTTCACTTCGGTAATGCGCTGGATTAACTCGTCCACCCAGCCGCCGTACCAGGCGCCTGTGGCGGCAATAATCATCGTCAAGATGGACGTACCCAACGCGGCGACCAGGCCAAAGGCCAGGGCAACCGGCGTTCCCCACAGCAAAGGCACCACCAAATCACGGCGCGCGTGATCGGTCCCCGCCAGGCCATAGACCTGGCCGTGGAAGACGAACTCAGCATCGAGCTGCGAGTCGGCTTCGAAAAGAACACCTTCGATCACCAGCTGATAGGTTCCTTTCAAGGGCGCAGGCGGTTCGAGGTCAGGAGCAGCAAACAGCCCTACGACTGGGTCCTGGCCCTGCAACCTGCGTTTGAGCTTTTCATCCTGCGAAAAACGGTACGTCTGCTGGCGGCTCACGGCAAAATCGGCCACACGCACTTCGCGTCCATCCGGCGTAATCCAGGACATCGAAACGAAGGGCGACTTTTCGGCATACGTTGACTTGAAGTAGAGCAGCATCTCTTGCGGAAAGGTGTCGAATGCAAATTCAAACGGGTAAGTCATCGTCACGCGGGTCGATTTTTCTTTGACTTCGACCTCGGTCGTAACGGCCTCGTCCGCAGTGTTGAGAATGAACGACTCGCTCAGCTTCTCTTTTCGGAAGAAATTGATCCAGGCCGGCGGCGCAAACTTCGGGTTTTGGTACCAGACGTCTTCTCCGCCACGCCACAAGCGGATTGCTTCAGAATAGGGGATGGTAACGACAGCATAAATCGAAATAGCAATCAGGAAGACGACAATCAAGATGCCCGCAATGGCAGACGGATAGCTCTTCAGCTCTTGTAGCGTTCTCGAAAACGTGTTCATTTATGAATTTCCTCCACCGACCTTGACACGCGGATCGACCAAAACATAGGCAAAGTCGAGCAGAAAGACCGTAACTGCCAGGAGATAGGCATAGATGATCGTCGTGCCCACGATCACCGGTGTATCGTACAGGCCGACGGCACGATAGATCACCCGCCCCAGCCCAGGCCATTGAAAAACGGTCTCCAGGACGATGGCCCCCTGCCACAGGCCGATCAAAAGCAGGGCAAAATTGGTAATGATTGTCGGCAAGGTGGGGCGCAAAATGTAACGGCGCTCGATATCGCGTGCGGGAAGCCCCTTGGCCTTCGCCATTTCGACATAATCTTCGCTGGAATAGACGAGGAAAAAAGTGCGCCAATTGTAGATATTGATAAACAAAGCACTCATAACCAGCGCCAAACCGGGGAGGGTTAAGTGTTTTAGCACGCTGAGCAAATAGTCGATCCTGCTCTCAGGAGGCGGCGCGTCGACCATGTTTCCAAACGGCATGACTTTGAGGACGGCTGCGAACAACAAGATTAAGAAAATGCCGTAAAACCAGGCCGGCGCAGCCGACGTGGGAGAAAGTGTAATCACCAGTTTATCCCACAGGCTGCCATAACTGCGCGAAAGCGAGAGGGCAATCAAGATGCTGGCGAAAAAAAGAAACAAATTCGTGGTTCCCATCAAAAGCAGGGTGGGCGGCAACCCTTCCAGGATAATCAGCCGCACCTCGCGCGAACCGCTGAAACTGGTCATGTTTTGGGCACGGCCCAGTTGCAAGGTGAGGGCATTCTGCAGGTACTTGAAGGCGCGCACGGACCGAGGCTGATTCAACCCCAAACGTTCTTCTTCAAGGGCGATTTTGTCTCGCACCAGCTTGTTGCGCGCCTCGGGATCGAGTTTCTGGCTGGCCGGATTCGCCATCACCTGTAACGTGACCCGATCGCGAATTTCGCCGCGCATAATCGTGTCAACAAAGCCGCCCATGTTGACAATGAGAATCGTCAGGTATACACCCGCAACCACCGTCAAAAAGAGTGTAATCAGTCGAAGCGAAACATACTTGAACACACGAGAAGCCGTGCTGCTGCCGGCCCTCCTGCTTACCGTCCCTTGTGTTTGAACAGGTTCATTACCCGTTGCCATATCCATCTTTCTTCTCCATCACAATACCATAACGTGGATTTGGTTCCCACAACCGGCAATATTTGCCTCACGCACACAAACACCGCCGAGTCACACGATAAAAACAAAACGGCCCAAGCCTGCACTTGAACGGCACATTCACTTGAAAACGGAGAGCCATAACTTCTCAAGCAATCAGGCGGGGTGTTGCCGTGGAAAAACACCGGCAACACCCCGCTTCATCATTTCTCTTTGGGTAAGGTACAACCAACGGACAAACCCAAAAAGGATAGGGGCAAGGCTTCCCCTGCCCCTATCACAAAAGGCGCTTCTTGCGGCCTATTCTGCAACGAACTCAAACGATGCAAAAGTCGGAACGCTGACGACGTACGGAAGCACGGCAATTTCCAACTTGCTGGAACCGGCTTCGAGCAGTTTGGTCGTCTCAGCATCCAAAACGACCTGGTACTGGCCATCGGCCACGACCTCAGCCGCACCCACAAAGACCACATCACCGGTCGCGTTGTAGAGCAGGACCTTTACTTCTTCGATATCGGCCTGGGGATAGGCTTCCCCTTCGAAGGTCACGTAAACATCGAAGGTAGCTTCTTCACCGGCAGTAACGATGCCTGCGCCGTCGATTTCGACGTCAGCAATGCGCGGCGTGCCAAAGCCAGCCCAGCGGTCGGCGCTGTCGGGGAAATCGGCGAAGTGCTTCAGGGTCAGGCTCTTTTCGGTCAGATAAACCTTGTCCAGGTAGTAGGGACCGGTACCGACCCAGAAGTGGCCCTGCTGCTCGTAGAAAGCCATCAGATTGGCATAACGGGCAGCGGCCTCTTCGGCGGTAATGTACTGGCCCAAAACTTCGGGATAGGGGATGTAGCTGTCGGTGTTTGCCTGCTCGAGGTACTTGGACAGGATCTCGAGGCTGGGGCCGCCAACGAAACTCGTCCACTCGATCTCGGCGGCGTCGGCTTTGTCAGCGGAGTAGGCCAGTTCGCCGTTTTCTTCAGCGAGGTTACCCACGGCGATCACGTGCCAGCTGCCTTCGCCAAAGCCGTACTGCGGCCAGAGGGTGCTGACATTCAACTCGGCATCCAACTGATATTGATCGCTGTAGTACTCGATGGTAAGCGGATCTTCCGAAATGATGCGGAAGCCCTTGAAGACCGAGAGGAACGACTCGAGGTTGGAAACACGGGATTCGTCGTAAATCTTGCTTTCTTCCTTGGCCGTATCGAAGGTCATGATCATGCTCATCATGAAGTCGGCCATCGACAGGTTGCTGCCATCGTGCCATTTGACGGTTTCGAAGAGGTCGGCCGGGTAGTAGACGACGCTCTTCGACTGTGCGGTTGCGGTTTCGGTGAACTTCTCACCCGCGGTGATGAACTTACCCGCAGCGGCGTCCCAGTCAACCAACGCATCGTCAGGAACCTCGATGCTGGGAGCGAAATCGAGGGAGACCCAATCCAGCGTCTTGGCGACGGGCAGGCCTTCTACGACGGTCACTTCAGCTTTTTCGATACGCAGCGGCCAGACCAGGCCGGTGTAAGGATCGGCCATCGTGCCGCCGCTGTTGGTGGCGCGGATGGGGGCATTGTCGAAGGCCCAGTTGCTACCGGCAACGGGGTTCCACGGATCGACGAACAGATCGGGGCCGCCCCACTTCAACTGGCCGCCTTCTGAGTCGGCAAAGCGCAGGGTGTACGGCCACAACTGGGCACCGTCGATGCCTGCCGCCAGGTCATAGGTCACAGCCACATTGGTGGCATAAGGTGCAAAGTTCTTGCCATCGATCAGCCAGACGCGTACGGAATCTTCGAGGCAGAGTTCCATGGCGCGGGCAAACGCCGCGCGGCGTTCTTCGACCGAATCAAAGCGATTGTAGGCCAGGTCGTCGGCCAGCTTATCCAGCTCTTCGGTCGGCGTGTAAGCCTGCCAAAGGGCGGTAAAACCATACGCGCTGGACGGGGAGTAGTAGAACTGAACGTTGTCGCCCTGGTCGCGATCGATGATCGTTGCGCTCCAGGCGCCGGTGTAAATGTGCCACAGGCCATCCGCCGGATCGCCGCCAACCCACAGGGGAGAAGCTTCCGAAGATGTCTTGTACTGGCGATCAACCGTGAAACCAATGCTTTCGAGCTGGTTGGAGACATAGTCACCGATCGGCACGCGGGTGCCATCGCTGTCATTGCGGATGAGGAAGATCAGGGTGACCGGTTCGTCATTGAACATCCATTTTCCGTCATCGCCCTTGGTCGCGCCCATGGCTTCCATTTCGGCGTCGATCACTTCCGTGGCCTTCTCGACATTGAAGGCGTATTTGGACTCCAGGCGGCGAACGACGTCGGCCAGGTCGGCATAGTCGGGGAACTGGGTGGTGATGGGGAAGAACTTCGCCAAGCCACCACCGGCATAGACTTCCTGGTTGATGTAGTCGCGATCAATCAGCCAGTTCATGGCCTCGCGGACCTTTGCCGACGAGAAGGGGTTGAGCTTCTCGGTGGCGGGGAAGGTGGGACCAACCGGGTTGAAGGTCAGTTCGTAGAACAGGCCGTTCTGGTTGGAGTAATTCAAACCGGCATCCTGGATACTCGGCAAATCGGCCGAAGAAAGGCCGGAACCGTAAATATCGATCGCGCCGGCTTCGATTTGCGTGATGGCTGCATCGTCTGACACCACCGAAAAGACGACTTCATCCAGCCAGCCGCCCTTGCGGCTCGTGCCGGCAGGGGCTTCGGTGGGGGCTTCGGTGGGCGCTACGGTCGGCTCGACGGCTTCCGTGGGAGCTTCGGTCGCTTCCGCAGCTTCGGTGGGCGCCACGGTCGGCTCGACGGCTTCCGTGGGGGCTTCGGTCGCTTCCGCGACCGGGGTATTTACAACCTCAACGGTGGCTGTTTGCTGCTGGCAGGCTGCCAACAACATGCTTGCAATCACCAAGAGGCTAAGAATAGAAAGCAGTTTCTTAGACATTGATCTCCTCCGAACATAAGTTTTTTTGGAATGGTTGACAGATTATTGATACAACAATTGGAGACAACAATCATGGTTCCTGATTCAGCAACCACCTCCTTTCAAATTATCCAGACAAAGTTGTTGGTATTTTCGAAACAGGCTTCTCCATCTGGGCTACGTAAGGAAGCCTTCCATTCCTGACAACTATACCTACAAATATCCAAAAAATCAAGAATTGTCATACAATAACGGGAGAAAACCCGCTACGGCTGGCACGCTTCTTCCTGTTTTTCCAACATTTCCAGATTCCAGAATATTTCATAGTAAGCCCGTTCAGCCGCCAAAGCGCAAAGGTTCGGCCGGGAAGCCATCACCTTGAAGCGCGTATACAGGGGAACAGCGGGCAATTCTTGTGCGAAAACCGCCTGTGCTTCGAAGTGTGCAGCCTGATGAGCCGGCGACCCGGGCAGCGCGGTACGCGCACGTTGACAGGCGGCATCCAACGCGGGAGAAGCATGACCCGTAACGTTCATTCCGGCCCAACTTTTTTGGAAAGCCGGGTAAGGGCCGGGAATTTCCGCTTGGGTAAAAAACGCACAGGCCGGGGAAAGTGTCACCGGTAAAGCAAACTGGGCCATGGCGAAATCGCGCCCAAAAACCGGACCGGCAGGCCCGGCTGCCAGGTAACCGGCCGGCTCCTGAAAGACCACATCGGCCTTGACACCGCACTGCGCCAACGATTCCTGGATAATTTGCGCCGCGGCGGAGCGTTCGGCATCCGGCGCAACCAGGTAAGGAAACTCGAGCGGCGTGCCATCAGCCAGATCCGGAACACCCAGAGAGGTACGCGGCGTGCTGGGATCGTTATCCGAGTCTACCCAACCGACCTGCTGCAGCAACTCGCTTGCCGCCTGCGGGTCAAAAGCATACTGCGGCAAGCCAGGAGCGTGCAGCGGATGCGAAGCAGGCACATAACTATCCGGTGCGCTGGACCGGCCAAACAGCAACGTATCCACGATCTGCTGGCGATCGATGCACATCGCAATGGCCTGACGCACCTGCACCTGGGCGAAGAGCCGGGCGCGCTGCGGATTGAGCGACTCGATTCCGAATGCAGCCAGTTCCCAGGCCATATCTTGCTGGTAGGCGAGTGTCAGGCTGCCTTCTTCCTGCAACTGCGCCAGGCGCGGGACGTGCAGTTCCAGGGCTGCGCTCTGATCGATGACATCACATTCGCCGGCCAGCAGCGCATCAAGCGCTTCTTCGCCATCTTTGACAAAGCGATAAACCAGGTTATCGAAATACGGCAAGCCTTCTGCGGCCCGAAAATAGGCCGGGTTTTTGCGCAAGGTTATGTGATCGCCCGCCACCCAGGATTCGACGATGTAAGCGCCCCAGCCGATGGGTGCACGCGCAGATTGTTCTGCGACGGCTAATTCCTCGACCGGCAAGTCGCCCAAGAGATGGCGGGGTAACGGCGAGAAGAAATTATCCAGTGGATACGTGTCCCAGTAACCTGGGACGCCATACCACGCTACCGTCAAGGAGTCCACCACCTGATAGGATGCGGTCAGATCCAAACGCGGGTACTGGCCGGGTGAAAAAAAGGCCTGCGCCACCTCATAGGAATAGTGCGAATCTTCCATCGTCAAGGGAGCACCATCGGACCAGGTCAGTCCGGGCAGGAGTGTAAAGTGAATCACCAATTGATCGACCTGCACTGGCCCATTTCCGGTGAAAGATTGCACGCAAGAAGTATCGGTGCACCCGGCAGGATAATAGCGGGTACCCTCCTGAAGCGCTGCCAGTGCGCCGGTTGCATCGACGAGCAAGGCCCCGGGTGACACATCGACCGGCACCCGTTTCACATCGCCATCGGCCAGTGAAGGTTCTTTGGACAAGATCACAGGATGTAACCCGTCTTTCAAGACGTCTACCGGACCATCGTAAATTGCCTGCAAGACGCTACGTGCCGCCTGTGAAGAAGCCTGGTAGAGGAATAGTGACTGCGGCTCTTGCCCCAGGCAAACGTTAAGCACGCGAGGCGGCAGGACCGTTGCAGTCGGTTCGAAGGTCACGGTAGCCTGCGGTGCCGGAGAAGCGCCCCCGTCCACCGAAAAAGTCGGCAGAGGCTGAAAAGTCGGCTCTTTGGGCAGCAGATTACAAGCCGAGATCAGGAGGAACGGCAAAAGTGTGGCCAGGTTCAAAATCGTTTTTTGAGTTCGCATTGTTAAAGTTCAACTGACCAGGCGCTGCTGAGAGATGCTCAACTCTAGAGAACAGGATGCCATGAGGCAGTCCAGATGCTCGGACCAGCAAACGGCCCGATTGACATGAATGCGATACAAATCTCCGGAAACCTTTGGGGAGAAGATCCGCCAGGGGTACACTCTTTGCCTGGAGATTTGCATGGCCTGCGAAAGCAGGCGCGCCCGCCCATCTGACGGCGGCTGGAAAGACGACAAACCTCTCTTCAAGGTTCGTGACAAGTATTGGTCAAAGTGTTCCATTTGCACACCACAATTCATTCGATCATGCCCGAGAAACGGGGAAACTGCAAAGCGCCCGTTCTGGCTACCAAAACTCAGGCAACTACCCGTTCGCGCTATGTAAATTCATACTGCACATCCAGAAATCGCTGGCTTTGCTGTTCGAGCGCCTCTTTCAACGCCTGCCGCCCATAGTGCAAACGGGACTTTACCGTTCCGATGGGCACATCCAAAATCTCGGCAATTTCCTGCACAGAGAGATCGTTTACATAATAGAGCACCACCACAACCCGCTGGTTTACCGAAAGCTTCGCCAGGGCCTGCTGTAACTGGCCGGTGACGTCTGTCCACTCAGCCGGCTGAAGCGGCGCATTCTTACGGTTTCCGGCAAACCACTCGGCAAAACCTTCGAAGGGTCGCAGCCAACGGTTTTGGCGCCTCACCCAGGTGTAAGCCAGGTTTACCGTCATACGGTAGAGCCACGGTTCGAGCGGAAGCTGCGCATCGACGCGGTCGATAAAGCGATACAGGCGCAAAAACACATCTTGGAGTAGATCGGCCGCCGCTTCCACATCTCCGGTGATCGCCAGCGCGGTACGATAAACCATCTGCCGGTGGCGGTCATACAAGACACCCAGCGCGGATAGCTCTGCACTTTGCAACCGAACAATCAAATCTCGATCTGCTACATCCTTCACGATCGATCAACCTTTAGCGCCTGCCAGCAAACGGCTCTTCCGCCTGCGGGGCAACATTCCCATCCCGCTAAAAAGGAGAGCGTCAGAAGGGGTTGACAGGTTCTTCTTCCTCGCATACCAACTCACTCTTTATTACTCAGAAGCTTTCCATTTGGTTCATTTTTTACGGCCCATGGATTATACATCACAGCGGGCAATCTCCAATGCCCCAAACGGGTACAACTCGGCTCGACACACAGCATTATTACACCACATCGCTTCGCAACAGACATAAGATTTCTATAAGAGTTTACGACCCACCCTTGACTTGCATCTTAAACGCGTGTATTATTCGGCTGTTGTTTAGCACTCACGAACCAAGAGTGCTAAAAGACGGCAAGTCTTGCAAATTCTATAATCCTTTCAGGAGGTCCAAATGTCTTTGAAACTCAAACCCCTCGGCAACCGTGTGGTGGTTGAACCCGCAGAAGCGGAAGAAGTAACCGCCCTGGGCATCGTCCTACCCGAAACCGCTAAAGAAAAGCCCCAAAAAGGCACCGTCATTGCGGCTGGCCCTGGCGATCGTGACGAAGATGGAAAGCGCATCCCCATGGATGTCAAAGAAGGCGATTCCGTTTTGTTTGCCAAGTACGCCGGTACAGAGTTCAAGCTGGATGGCAAGAAACTGCTGATCCTGCGCGAAAGCGATCTGCTCGCTATTTTGGAAGACTAATCATTCAAAGCCGAATCGGGCGAGTGCCTGGGCACTCGTCGTAAAGCACCCGCCTTATCTTAAAGAAAAAAAGAACACGAAGGAGTAAGTAAGCTATGGCAGCCAAGCAATTGGTTTTTTCTGAAGAAGCTCGCCGCAAGCTGAGCAAAGGTATGGAAATTCTGGCCACCGCAGTGGTCACCACGCTCGGGCCCAAGGGCCGTAACGTTGCCCTGGACAAGAAATTTGGCTCCCCGACCATCACGCACGATGGCGTTACCGTGGCAAAAGAAATCGAGTTGGAAGACCCCTTCGAAAACATGGGCGCCCAACTGCTGAAAGAAGCTGCGACCAAGACCAACGATATCGCCGGCGACGGCACCACTACCTCGACCCTGTTGGCCCACTCGATCGTCATCGAAGGCATGAAGAATCTGGCCGCAGGCGCCAATCCGATGCTGCTCAAGCGTGGCATCGAAGCCGCCACCCAGGCCGTGGCCGACAAAATTCGCGCCCAGGCCATTGAAATCACCACCAAAGAAGAAATCGCCAACGTCGCCTCGATTTCCGCCCAGGATCGCGAAATCGGTGAGTTGATCGCCGAGGTCATGGACAAAGTCGGCAAAGATGGCGTAATCACCGTGGAAGAATCTAAAGGGCTGCAATTCGAAACCGAGTACGTCGAGGGGATGCAGTTCGATCGTGGCTACATTTCGCCCTATTTCGTCACCGATGCCGAACACATGGAAGCCAGCATCAGCGATGCCTATCTGCTGATTAATGAAAAGAAAATCTCTGCCGCTCAGGATATCGTTCCCATTCTCGAAAAACTGGTCCAGATCGGGAAACGCGAACTGGTCATCATCGCCGAAGACATCGACGGTGAAGCCCTGGCAACGCTTGTACTCAACAAGCTGCGCGGCATGCTCAACGTCGTCGCCGTCAAGGCACCCGGTTTTGGCGATCGCCGCAAGGCCATGCTGCAAGACATTGCCATCCTGACCGGTGGGCAGGTCATTTCGGAAGAGACCGGCCGCAAACTGGAAAGCGTCACGGTCGCCGACCTCGGCCGCGCCGAGAAGATCGTGGTCACCAAAGACGATACCACCATCGTGGGTGGCGCCGGTGATGCGTCGCAGATCAAGGGCCGCATCGATCAAATCCGCGTCGAGATCGATAAGAGCACCAGCGACTACGACAAAGAGAAGCTGCAAGAACGCCTGGCCAAGCTCTCCGGTGGCGTTGCCATCATCCGTGTCGGTGCTGCGACCGAAACTGAGCTTAAGGAAAAGAAACACCGCGTGGAAGATGCCCTTTCGGCAACCCGCGCCGCAGTCGAAGAAGGCATCGTGCCCGGTGGTGGCGTAGCCCTCGTCAACGCCGTCAGCGCCTTGGATGGCGTCAAGATGGACAACGAAGACGCCCAGATCGGTGTCAACATCGTCCGCAAGGCGCTCGAGATCCCCATTCGCAAGATTTCTGAAAATGCCGGCGAAGACGGCTCTGTGATCTTGGAAGGCGTTCGCCGTGAACAGAAGAGCAAGAAAAACATCAACATCGGCTTCAACGTAATCTCCGGCGGTTACGTGGACATGGTGAAAGATGGCGTCATCGATCCCGCCAAGGTAACCCGCGGGGCCCTCGAAAACGCTGCTTCCATCGCCGCCATGATCCTGACAACCGAGGCGCTGATCACCGACGTGCCCGAGAAGGAAAAACCGGCCCCGATGCCCCCCGGCGGCATGGATTACTAAGCCTCAACCGCTTCCCGTCAAGAAACGCAAACAGCCCTGGCCGCAAGGTTCAGGGCTGTTTTTTGGATAATATACGGAAGAATAATTCATGGTATGATTGCCCGTTGGAGCAACAAACAGGTCTATGGAAGAAAGAACAATTACCATTATCGAAGGCCCACCGCCAACGTTCGAAACCGTTCAAGATGGCTGGCTGTTGGGCGTGAGCGAAAGCGCTCATCCGGCGCAGCTGGCCATGACGCGTCTGCGGACCTTTAAT
The DNA here is from genome assembly GCA_049325275.1 of Chloroflexota bacterium. GTDB lineage: Bacteria > Chloroflexota > Anaerolineae > Anaerolineales > UBA4823 > CAIQJJ01. Next base: position 38,827 of record JBMOLU010000082.1, on the reverse strand, counting down.
GGGCAGGCCCTGGTCGAACGCTGCAACCGTTCGTGGCGTAAACATGGCCCCATGCACCTGGAATACCGCCAGTCGGACGGGCTGATCAGCGAAGTGCCGATCGTTGCCGCGCGCAATGTCAACACCCCAGAGGGAGATATGCTCCTGCTCTGGGTGAGGATGAGCGAGGAGATCGAACTAGAGCTTGGCTACGAAGATGGCGACGACGATGGTCTGAATCCAGAATAACGCCCACACAAGCGTCTTGCAAAAGAGCACATAACACACCGGGGCAGCGCTTGCTGCCCCGGTGTGCTTTAAGAACGCACCATCATGGTCACGTATACCAGCGCAGCAAAGAATGCACCGATCATGGCCGCCACCAACCACGTCAGGCGCCGATCGCGCCGGTCCACGATACGCAGCAACGGAACGATCCCTTCCAGCGCCAGGTGTGGACCAGCAAACCAGGCGAACAGCAGGCCGCCGATCAAGCCGCCAATATGCCCCCAGTTATCGATATTCGGTACAGCAAAGCCGAGCACCAGGTTCCCAATCGCCACGACGACGAGGTTGGACAGCACGCTTTGGGCTGTAGCACCGAACAACTTGCGGTTCTGGTACCAAAAGATGCCTTCGGCAGCCAACAAACCAAAAACCGCCGTCGAGGCACCGACCGAAACCCCCGGCGTCATGATAAAAGAAAGTACATTGCCAGTAAAGCCGGCCAGGATGTACAACACCAGAAAACGCCCATGGCCATAGGCCGGCTCGATCACCTTCCCCAAAGCATACAGCGCGTACATGTTGAAGGCAATATGCATCATCGAACCGTGCAAAAACATTGGCGTAAGCAAGCGCCAAAACTGCCCATCGACAATCGCTTCGTTGATTTTTGCCCCCCACAACACCAACAGCGGATACCCATCCACCGTCAGCGCCAGTTGAGCAATATAAACCAGGATGGTCACGGCCAGCAACCCGTAGGTCACCCAAGGCTGGCGCTCAAGGCCCTGCACCGTCACTGGCTGTGGCGGAGGGGGCACCTGTACGGAAGAATAGCCATCGTTTGGCTCGTAACTTTGATACATTTCATGGGGTCCTTATAAGGTTACCCGTCGCGGCATCACGCGATGATGCTCGGCACGGATGATTGCCTCGATGGTATTCACCGTTTCATCGAGATCGCCGTTTTCGTTGGCAACCAGATAATCGAATTCGTGAATGCAGTTGAGTTCTTCGCGAGCGGTCTTCAAACGAAGTTGCAACTGTTCTTCGCTCTCCGTACGGCGGTCTTTCAGGCGCTGTAGCAAAGTTTCTTCACTCACGGCCAAAAAAACCAGCACGGCACCGGGGCACTGTTTGCGAATGGAAGCAGCACCCTGGACGTCGAGGCGCATGATGACGTCCTTCCCACTGGCCAGAGCCTGGCGTACCTGTTCCTTCGGAACGCCCTTGTACTGTCCGTAAACCAAGGCATACTCCAGCAGTTCATCTTCGGCAACCATCTGCTCGAAGGCCTGCTTGCTGACAAAGAGATAGTCGCGGCCGTCCACTTCATCCTGCCGGCGCTCGCGGCTGGTGGCCGTGACGACAAAGTGGATGGGGAATCCGCGTGCGTGCAAGGCACGCACGACGGTATCTTTGCCTGCGCCCGACAGGCCAGAAATGACAATGAGCAATGGTTGTGGTTGCACCGTGGGGGGAAGTTGATTTTCAAACGACATGGATTATAATCTTGCGCTGTCAAAATTTGAACGCAGGTATCAAACCTCAGGAGTAGAAAATATGCCTACTTACCAGTACAACTGCCTGGATTGCAAACGCCGTTTTGAAGTTTTTATGACGTACAGCGAGTATGGTACACGTGTGGTCACGTGCACGCGCTGCGGTAGCGCCAATATCCAACGCCGCATCGGCCGCATCCGCATTGCCCGCTCAGAAGAGAGTCGCATAGATGACTTTGCCGATCCATCCGATCTGGCCGGCCTGGAAAACGATCCGCGCGCCCTTGGGCGCATGATGCGCAAAATGAAAGACGAAATGGGCAGCGAAGCCGATGGCGACATTGGGCCCGAGTTTGACGAGGTGGTAGACCGTCTCGAAAAGGGCCAAAGCCCCGAGGAAATCGAGAGCGCCATGCCCGACCTGGCAGAAGGCATGGGCGGAGACGGCGGCATGGGGGCCATGGAAGAGGGCTTTTAGGCCGGAAGGTTAATCAACCTTTCACGAACGACGCGGCATAAGTCGTGCTGTACCCGTTCGAATGGCTGGCAGGCATCTACGGTTACCCAACGGTCCGGCTCCATGGCGGCCAGATGGTGATATCCCTGGCGCACGCGGCGATGGAACTCGAGCGCATAGGCGTCCAGCCGGTTCCACTCGCCGCCGCCTTGGATACGGCGCTGCAGGCCTACCGCCACATCCAAATCCAAAAAGATGGTCAAATCTGGTTTTAAGCCGCCCGTAGCAAAGGTGATGATTGTGTGCAACGTATCCAGCGAAAGCCCGTGGCCATAGCCCTGGTAAGCGAGGGTTGAGTCGGCATAGCGATCGGAAAGCACCACACCGCCGCGTTCGAGATGCGGGCGAATGACCTGGCCCACAAGTTGGGCGCGCGCAGCCTGAAAGAGCAAGGCTTCGGTGTGCGGATGCATACTGGTGTTGCCCAGGCTGTGCAGCACGGTGCGAATCTGATCGCCGATTTCCGTCCCGCCTGGTTCGCGGGTGGTTAACACGTCAAACCCTTGCTGGCGCAAAAACTCGGCCAGCAAGGGTGCTTGAGTCGTTTTACCGGAGCCTTCGGGACCTTCAAGGGTAATGAACATGGGCACAAGGAATCGGGTGGTTCGTAAACCAGCGTGCGTTTGTTGGCGCCGGTTCACAGATGAAGAAACACTATTCTCGAAAAATTCTCACTCGACGATACGGCTCTTTGCCATAGGAATGGGAGGTCAGTTCCGCTTCGCGAGCGAGTTGGTGTTGCAGGCGGCGCACGTACGAAGAGGCCGGGGGAAGTTCCACCCAACGTTCGCCGTTGAGCACGGCCTGAATGGCCGCCTGCGTCTCTTGCAGCACCGGGGCATCATCGAATACATCGGGTTCAACCGTCGACAAATTGAACAGATCGCCCAAGAATTGCAGTAGTTGGGCCACCGTGTTGGCCCGTAGAACGTACACCGGCACGCCACGACGCTCCGCATCGACGATCGGCTGCTGGCGCTTGCGGTAGTAGGTGCGCAACGTGACCAGCGCATCGGCACTGCCAGGCTCGTCGACCACGACAACCGGCACGCCCAGGCGGCGGGCAGCCTGCTGCAATCGGTTGCGCGCCACGCCGTAGGGATAAACACGGACGGTGGGATACTGCCTGGTTTCGCCCGATGCAGTTTGTTGGTGTTCCGTCGTCTCGAAGCGCGACTCCGCCTGGCGCAGCGCCTCGCCGGAGCGGCGTGACAGGCCCTGCTGCGGCTGGCCGGCAGCGGCGGTGCGCGGCGGCGGGGCAGCCTTCTCGATGTGCACTTCCCCGTGTTCGTCGATGGCGCGTATTTCCGGTGGGAGAGGATACCCACGCAGCAAGGCATCCACCGCGGCGGCAACGTCGAGATGGATCGATAAACGTTCGCGGGTCTGAATCTCGATCAACACGTCGAAAGTGGGTGGGGAACGCCGTTCGAGCACGGTTTTTTGCGTGCCACGGCGGCGGGCTTCTTCATCCGAAAGGGTGACGGACTCGATGCCGCCGACCAGATCGGAAAGCGTGGGGTTGAGCAGCAAGTTCTCGAGCGAATTTCCGTGTGCGGTGCCGATCAACTGAACGCCACGTTCGGCGATCGTACGCGCGGCCAGCGCCTCGAGTTCACGCCCGATTTCATCGATCACGATGGCTTCTGGGTTGTGATTTTCGACAGCTTCAATCATGACTTCATGCTGCTGGGAAGGTGTGGCCACTTGCATGCGGCGGGCGCGTCCTACCGCCGGGTGCGGCACATCGCCATCGCCACCGATTTCGTTGGAAGTGTCGACGATGACGACGCGCTTCAACTCGGCCAGAATACGCGCCGATTCTCGCAACATGGTCGTCTTACCCACGCCCGGGCGGCCCAGGAGCAACAGGCTTTTGCCACTTTCGATCAGGTCCTGGATGATGTCGGTTGTCCCATAAACGGCGCGGCCGACACGGCAGGTGAGGCCGACAATGTGCCCACGCCGGTTGCGGATGGCCGAGATGCGGTGCAACGTGCGCTCCATGCCGGCGCGATTATCGGCGTCGAAAACACCAATTCGCTCGACGACATATGCCAGATCGTCCATGGTGATCTCGGTCTCGCTCAATACTTTTTCTCCATTCAAGTAGCGAGCGGTGGGGACACGCCCCAGATCGAGAATTACTTCGAGTAGTTCGTCAGAGTGGTTGATTTCATTCAACCGTTCGCAAATGTGGGGAGGTAAAACACCCAGCAAAGCATCTAAGTTATCGGTAATTTTTCTTCCAGTCATAATCATGTACCATTTTTCGTCGGAGCGGACCCCGACGGTTCTTTTCGTTCGATGCGAGCGATAGGCTCGATACGCGTCCCATCCAAGGCGGGAATGGCCACCGGTTGTTCAGCCCGGCGGGAAACAACCAACCGTTTGACCATCAACGCATTCAGGGGAGATGGTTGTGCTTCCGCATCGTAGAGTGCGGTCTCCAGCCAAGATTGGTAAGAGCGTACGCACAAATACATACCGCGGGCGCCACGCTCAGGCAGGCTTTCGAGTAATGGAAGCATGCTGGCGGGCAGGCTTTCTGCATTGGGATGGATAAAGGGCTGGGCCAGGATACCGCGCGGGCCATGCTGCAACTCAATGAAACCCAGCAAATCGTCGCCTTGATAACAAACGAGGCCCTTCAACTTGCCAGAAGGGGGGGGCTGAACTTGTTGAATCAAACCGGGCACCAGGTTGTTGTATAACGAACGGACAGGGATCAAATCGCGATCCTGGAAAGGACGCCAGGCAGATTCGGGTGCAGCAACAGCCGGTGGAACGTTCAACTGCCAAAAACGCTGGCGGGTATAAACGGCAAAGCCGGCGCGACGCAGCAGATCGAAAGCCGGGTGGCTTTCATAAGTTTCTGCCACGATAAACATGCCGCCCCGCTCGGCCACTTCTATCGACATCCGCTCGATCAACGGCTCAACTTCTGCTTCAGGCGACAGGAAAGCTTCTTCAGGGGCCAGGAAAGAAAGGTGCGCCACCTGGGAGCCGGCTGAATAAGTGACCTGCCCCAGGATTGACCCGTTCGCCGATCCATCACCGTCACCGACAAAGGTATAAATCCCCGTGGTGGGAGCAAAGTAATTGAGCAATGCCCCGGTGGGAATCAGAGATGGACGGCGCGTGAGCAACAACGCACTGTCCAGGAACAACCCCTGGTTGCGACAACGATGCAAGGTCGGTAAATCACGCCAGTCAAAGGGGCGGACGTTCATAAGAAACTGCGCACATTCCGCTGAATGCGGAAAGGCCAAGATTGCAAGTTGAAGGTTTCACGGCCAACCGATAAAGATGGCTCTCCCGGCTTCGCCGGGAAAGAGATTCTTCACGCTAAACCCGGAAGACCCATCAAGATTCAACCAGCCAGGGTCAGGAAATAACGATGAAAGCGATCATCGCCGGTAAGTTCAGGATGAAAGGAAGTCGCCAGGAGGTGATCCTGCCGGGCGGCCACAATGCGGCCATCCGTCAGGCGCGACAGGACTTCAGCAGGCGGCCGTACGGTCTCGATCAATGGGGCACGGATAAAAACCGCGTGGTAAGGTACACCGGAAGGGTCAACGGCCTGAAGCGCAGGAACCTCTAAATCGGTTTCGAAGCTGTCCACCTGACGGCCAAAGGCATTACGAACCACGACGATATCCATCAGGTTGAGCAGTGGCTGTGGACGGCGAATGTCCTTCGAGAGGAAAATTGCACCGGCACACGTCCCCCAGACAGCACGTGCGCGGCCAAATTCTTGCAAGGGTTCCATCAAGCCGAAGGCCACTGCCAGCTTGCCCATTGTCGTGGATTCGCCGCCCGGGATGATCAGGCCAGCCAGGCCGTCGAGGTGGCGAGGAAGGCGGACCTCCGTCGTCTCGACACCCAGGCGGCGTAACACGGTAATGTGTTCAGCAAAATCGCCCTGCAGGGCGAGAACACCAATCTTCATGGTTATGGTTTGATAAAGAGGGTTGGAGAAACAGGCTGCATGAACGGTTCTCTTTTTCGTTCTCGAGTTTGTCGAAGCGCTACCAACCACGTGTGGCGATCAACTCGCCCGCAGGGATGGAAGAGATTTGCCGCCCAACCATCGGCTCGCCCAAGTTGCGGCTGACTTCGGCCAGGATGTAAGGGTCGTTGTAGTGCGTGGTGGCTTTGACAATAGCGGCGGCGCGCCGGGCCGGATCGCCCGACTTGAAAATACCCGAACCGACAAAAACGCCATCCACACCCAATTGCATCATCAAAGCCGCATCGGCCGGGGTGGCGATCCCACCTGCGGCGAAGTTGACAACGGGCAAGCGCCCCAGCGCTTTCGTTTCTTTGACCAGTTCGAACGGCGCGCCGATTTCTTTCGCATAGGCCATCAGTTCCTCATCAGCCATGGTTTGCAAACGGCGAATCTCACCCAAAACGGTGCGCCCATGGCGGACAGCCTCGACGACATCTCCGGTACCGGCTTCACCCTTGGTGCGGATCATGGCAGCGCCTTCGCCGATTCGGCGTAGCGCTTCGCCAAGGTTTCGGCAACCGCACACGAACGGCACTTTGAAGCCGTGCTTGTAGATGTGATAGGCCTCGTCAGCAGGGGTAAGCACTTCCGATTCGTCGATGTAATCCACGCCAATGGCTTCGAGAATTTGCGCCTCGACGAAATGCCCGATACGGCACTTCGCCATCACGGGGATGGTCACAGCATCCATGATCTTGAGGATCAACTCAGGGTCGCTCATGCGAGCGACACCGCCGTCGGCACGAATGTCGGCCGGCACGCGCTCGAGCGCCATCACGGCGCAAGCGCCAGCATCCTCGGCAATTTTTGCGTGCTCCGGGGTGACCACGTCCATGATCACGCCACCCTTGAGCATTTGTGCCAGGCCCTTCTTTTCGGTCCAGGTACCTGTCTGACTTTCCATAGGAAACCTCCTGTAAAAAAAACCGCCACACCGCTCCGGGTGCGCAGCTTGTTCTTGATAATGGCACAAGCATTCTACCATGCCGGAATGTGCGTGACAATCCGTGATCAGAAAACGTGGATAAGTTGCCAAGAAACCTGGCCTGGACTACAATTCGCCCCATGAACGCCACAAACTTGCCCTGGAATATACTCGGCCACGAGTGGGCCGTTAACTTGCTGCAACAGCACGTCACCCGTGGCTACCTGCGCCATGCCTATTTGATTACCGGTCCCCAGGGTATCGGGAGACGTACGCTGGCCGTTCGTTTGGCACAGGCGATCAACTGCCCACAGCCTGTCGCTCCGGGCACCCCATGCCTGTCTTGCCGCACCTGCCAGCAGATCGAACGCATGCAGCATCCCGATCTTGCCGTCGTGCAAGCCGAGCAGGTGGGCGGAACGCTCAAGGTGGATCAGGTACGCCAGCTTCAACACAGCCTGGCGTTGGCCCCTTACGAAGCGCGCTGCCGTATCGCTTTGCTGCTGCGGTTCGAAGAAGCCCACCCGAGCGCGGCGAACGCCCTGCTCAAAACCCTTGAAGAGCCTCCAGGGCAAACGATCTTACTGCTAACCGCCCGTGATGTCGCCTGCCTGTTACCGACCATTGTCTCACGTTGCGAATTACTCGGCCTGCGGCCACTTGCCTACGCCCGCGTGGCGCAAGGATTACAGGAGTGTTGGGAAGTGGCCCCCGAACAAGCACATTTGCTGGCCCACCTGTCCGGCGGACGTCCCGGTTACGCGCGGAATCTGTTACAGCAACCGGAGCAACTGGAACAGCGCCAAACCTGGTTGGAGATGCTGTATGAAACGCTGCCGGCACCGCGAACACAGCGCTTCGCTCTGGTAGAGACCTTGGTCAAAAAAGAACAATCCAAAGAAGGTGTGCGCCAGATGCTGACCGCATGGCTCCCCTTCTGGCGCGACGTCATGCTCTGCACGGCGGGCACGCGACTAGCGCTGCTCAATATCGACCAGGAGGCGGCCATCCGCGCTATTGCCGGTGCGCTTAGCCTGGAAATCGCCAGGCAAACGCTGATAAAGATCGAGAGTACCCTCAATTTGTTGGAAAAGAACGTCAACACCCGGTTGGCGCTGGAAGTGCTCATGCTCGACCTGCCGCGCCTGAACGTGCCTGAAGTCACGCCGTAACCATCTCCCCGACGCACATCGGATTTCGCTTGCGCACCTGAAAACCGGTCCAAGGTTCTTCCAAACCCTAAATGTGCTATACTCATAACGATAGGGTCACAGGTAGCGTTCTTCTTCATATAAGCTAAGCCCTCTTACCGATATCGTAGAACCTTTATCAGGCATGAAACCACAGATACAACCTCGATGGCGCGAGCTGTAAGGGAGTGCCACAGAAGGTATGACACCATCCCCAGAAAAGACGACAAGGAACAAAACCGTACCGGGTGAGGTCACGCGAGCATCACTGGAACTGCTCTACCACATCAGCCGGGAGCTAACCACGGCGCTCGACTTGAAAACCGTCTTGCGCCGGGTGCTGTTCCTTTCTATGCGCAACGTGGGGGCCATCACAGGCAGCATTTTGGTCGTCGACGACAGCGGCATGCCGGTAGAATCGGCCATGATCACAGGCGACGTGGTCCATTCGCACGCCACACAACGCCTGCGCGACACGCTCGACCGCGGCCTGGCCGGATGGGTGGCGCGCAACCGCAAGGGTGCGCTGGTCGAAGATACCAGCAAGGACCCGCGTTGGGTACAACGTTTTTACGACAGCCAGGATGTGCACGACAGCAAATCTGCCGTCAGTGCACCGTTACTGGTCCACGATCGACTCGTCGGGGTGCTGACGCTTGTGCACCCACAAGTAGGTTTTTTCACCCAAGAACACTTCGACCTGATCCAGGCCATTGCCGACCAGGCATCCATCGCGGTCCTGAATGCCCGCCTGTATGCAGAAAGCAAATACCAGGCTCAGCTGATGACCGCCCTGGCCGAAAGCGCGGCGGCAATCGCCTCGAGCATTCAGTTGGACGAAGTGCTCCAACGCATTCTCGAGCAAATCAGTTACGTCTTGCAGGTCGAGGCGGTTTCGCTGGCTTTGATCAATCCCGAGGATCGCCAGATTATCTTTCGTGCGGCCATTGGCTGGCAAAAACCGTTTTCAGGTGCACGCCTACAGTTTGGTCAGAGTGTGGCCGGTTGGGTAGCCGTCGATGGGCATGGGGTGGTGATTCGGGACGTGAAGGAAGATCCACGCTACGATGCTGAAGTCGACCAGCGGACCGGACTGGCAACCCGCGCTATCGCTTGTGCGCCGATTCGCGACATCGATCAGATTATTGGCGTTTTGGAGGCGATCAACCCGCTGGAAAAAAGCTTCGAACCGGATGCCCTGCTCGTCCTGACAGGAATTGGCGGCCTGGCCGGCACGGCTATCCGCCATGCGCAACTGTTCGAACGCTTACAGGCGGCCAATCAAAGCTACCAGGAGTTGTTCGACGATAGCATCGATCCCATCCTGATCACCGATATTCACGGCAGCATCATCGAAGCCAACCGCCGGGCTTTGGAAATCGCCAACTACGGCCGCGATACCTTGCGTGGCATGAGCATTTTCCAGTTGCACACCATCGACGATGCCCAGGTCGGCCCACATCTCGAGAATCTGGTTTGTGACCAGACCATCTCTTACGAATCGATCTTGCGCACGCGCAGCAAGCACGACGTTCCCATTCAGGTACACGTACGTCGTATCATCCTGGAAGGCATGCAACTGCTCCAGTGGATTTTTCGAGACATTACCGAACGTAAAAATCTCGATACGCTGCGTGAAGACCTGATTGCGATGATCTATCACGATCTACGCGCCCCCTTGGCCAACGTCGTATCGAGTCTGGACGTGATCGAAACCATGCTGGCCAACACAGAATACACCGATCTACTCTCTTTACTGAATATCGCCATGCGCTCCACAGAACGCATTCAGCGCCTGACCAATTCCCTGCTCGATATCAAACGCCTGGAAGCCGGACAACCGCTGGGCGACCGCTTCCCCGGCAACCCGCTCGACATCATCAAAGATGCCCTGGAAACGGTGTCTCCCGTGGCAAAAAACAAGCAGCAAGCGCTCGGCAGCACGTGCCCTGAAAGGCTTCCCCTGGTCATCATGGACGAAGAGATGATTCGCCGGGTATTGATCAACCTGATAGAAAATGCGATTAAATACACCCCTGCCGGTGGCAGCATTCAGGTCGGCGCTGAAAGCGATTCGAGTTGGCTGAAAATATGGATCCAAGACACCGGCCCCGGAATTCCGGCATCAGAACACGAGCGCATTTTCGACAAATTCACCCGCTTGAACAACACGGAAAACACCAAAGGGTTGGGGCTTGGCCTGGCCTACTGCCGTCTTGCCGTTCAGGGGCACGGTGGGCGCATCTGGGTCGAAAGCGAACCGGCAAAGGGCGCCCGTTTTACCTTCACACTTCCCGTGATCGACAATCTGGCGCAACTGCCAGAAGCTTAAGAAAGAATGGCTCTCCCGTTCTCAACGGGATGGATATCCAGGTTTGGGGTATAGTTGGGTGCTTCGCACCCAGTCACACCCCAAACCTGGGACATTCGAAACTATTTTTTGAAAGTGAACTGTATGGAGCAACTTACCCGAGGAATTTATTACGAAAACGATTATGCTGGCGTCACGTTAGGCGCACTGATACTGCCACAAGGCACCCTGCTGATTGATGCTCCCTTGCGAGCCGAAGACGCCCGTGCCTGGCGCAGTGCATTGCTCAGCCTGGGCAGCAGTTCACGCCGCCTGTTGGTGAACCTCGATTCACACACCGATCGTACGCTTGGGGCACGTGCCATGGAATGCACCATCATCGCCCATCAGAAAACTGCCCAGGTGTTCCGCAGCCGCCCATCTGTCTTCAAAGGCCAAAACGCTGAGAGCGGTTCGGAGTGGGAAACCCAAAATGAAGCTGTCGGAACGCGTTGGGCCGTCCCCGATATTACCTTTTCCGAGTGCATCAGCCTGCACTGGGGCAAGGTCGAAGTGCAGATTGGATACCATCCAGGCCCGGCAACCGGCGCAGTCTGGGTGAGCGTTCCCGATGAAAATATCGTTTTCGTTGGGGATGCAGTGCTTTCGAACCAGCCGGCCTTCCTGTCCAACGCCAATATTCCCGCCTGGCTGGAATCGCTCAAACTCTTGTCAGAAAACTACAAAAATTACATCATCGTCAGCGGGCGCGGTGGGCCGCTGCCTTATGCCGAGGTACAGAAACAGCAAAAACACCTCGAACACATTCAAGCCACACTGGAAAAACTCGTCGCGCAAAACGCCCCCCCCGAAGCCACCGAAAAATTGATCCCCGATTTACTTGCCGACTTCAAGTTTCCGGCCAAGTTGAAGGAGCAATATACACAGCGCTTCCGTCACGGCCTGTTGCAGTACTACGAACAGCATTACAACCCCACCGTAGAACTGGTAGAACAGGCCTCGTGAGTTATGTCGACCTACAATCACCTGCTTGAATTAACCCGCGGCGAGATCGTTGAATCGGTCCACAGCGGGGCTATCGCCGTGGTCGACGTACACGGCAAGCTGGTCGCCTGGCACGGAGACCCGCAGATCGTCACTTACTTGCGCTCCTCGGCCAAGCCCTTTCAGGCGCTACCTTTCCTCGAACACGGCGGTCAAGCCGCCTACGGCCTGACCGAACGTGAAATCGCCCTGATCTGCGCCTCCCATTCCGGCACGGAGGAACATGTAGCCCTGGTACGGCAAATTCAGGCCAAAACGGGCGTACTCGAAAACGATCTGCTGTGCGGCACACATAACCCTTACCACCGCCCGACGGCCGAGGCCATGCGCCAGCGCGGCGAGAAACCGACGCCTAATCGCCACAATTGCTCTGGCAAGCACACCGGCATGATCGCCCACGCCCGCCTGCACAACCTGCCCTATGCGGATTACATCGACCCGGCTCACCCCATCCAACAAGAGATTTTGCAAATCTTTGCAGAAATGTGCGCCATCGAAGTACAGCAAGTGCAAGTTGGCATCGACGGCTGCTCGGCGCCCAACTTCGCCGTTCCACTTTACAATGCCGCGCTCGGCATGGCGCGGCTGCTGCAACCCGATGCACTGCCGTCCGCCCGCGCCGACCAGTGTAATGTCGTCACAGCCGCTATGTTCGGCCACCCCGATATGGTCGGCGGGCCGGATGCATTTGACACGCACCTCATGCAACAGACCGGCGGGCGCATCTTGGCAAAAAGCGGCGCAGAAGGATACCTGGTGCTGGGGATCGCAGCAGGCGGCAGCGGGCTGGTTGGCTCGGGTTCGGGCGCCCTTGGGGTCGCCATCAAAGTTGCCGATGGCGATCTGCGCGGCAGCGTACGCCCGGCGGTAGCGCTCGAGATCTTGCGCCAGCTGGATGCAATCACAACGCAGGAACTGGACGCGCTGTCGGCATACGGCCCTCAGTTTGCACTTTATAATTGGCGCAGGCTCCGTATTGGTGAGGCGCACGCCTGTTTCGAATTACAACGTTGAAGCCTTTTCAAAATGAACGATCTCCGACGGAAAAAGGCCCTTCACATCCATACAGTTTTGCTGAAAACCTTTGGCGAACCGCTCTGGCGTAGCCCCTTGCCACCGGTAGACGAGTTGGTTTCGACCATCCTCTCGCAAAACACCAACGACAACAACCGCGACCGCGCCTTCGACGCCCTACGGCAATGCTTTCCCAACTGGGAAGCCGTACGCGACGGCGACCCGCAAGCTGTCATCGATGCCATTCGCCCGGCCGGGCTTGCCAACCAAAAAGGGCCCCGCATCCAGGCTACGCTGCGCCAGATCACGGAACAACGCGGCTCGCTCGACCTGAGCTTTTTACAGGACCTGCCGCTCGAAGAAGCCCGCGCCTGGCTGATGCAGTTCAAAGGGGTTGGCCCCAAGACGGCAGCCATCGTCCTGCTCTTTTCACTCGGCAAACCCGCCTTTCCGGTCGACACGCACGTTTACCGGGTAAGCGGACGAACCGGGCTGCGCCCGAACGACTTAACGGTTGAGCAGGCCCACGAATACCTCGAAGCGCTCTTCTCACCCGAAACCTACGAAAGCGCGCACCTGAATCTGATTCGGTTGGGAAGAGAGATTTGTACGGCCCGGCATCCCGACTGCGAACGGTGTCCGATCAGTTCCTGGTGCGATTTTTTCGCCACCCTAAACACATCCGAGTAAACCATGTCAAAAGACTCTGCTCATCACCACGTTCAAACCATTCGCAAGGCCATCAGCCGTCTCAAGGCCCTCGCCTGGCAGGACGATGCGTTGATCCACCTGCGCGATGCCGAGCAAAATTTGCAAAAGCTCGAAGGGTACATCGACGAAAACGCTGAACAGCGGCGCCTGGCCGCGCTCAGCCGCGTATCGCTTTCGATGGGCGTTTCACTGGACCTGGACGAAGTCCTGACGCAAGTCATGGACGCCGTACTCGAACTGACCCAGGCCGAACGCGGCTTCCTGATGCTGATCGACTCGGCAACCGGCAACCTCGAAGTTCGCGCCGCTCGCAATATCGAGCGTGAAACCCTCGACCGCAAAGACATGGAATTCAGCCGCAGCGTAATTGGCGAGGTCATCGAGAGCGGAAAAGGCGTCGTAACCACCGACGCGCAAAACGACCCACGCTTCTCGCAACAACAATCGGTGGTGTATTACGCCCTGCGCTCGGTGATGTGTGCACCTCTGCGGGCGCGCAACCAGATCCTTGGTGTGATCTACGTCGACAATCGCGCCCAGGCCAGCCTGTTCACCGCCGACGATCTCAGCCTGCTCAACACCTTTGCTTCGCAGGCAGCCATCGCCATCGAAAACGCCCACCTCTATACCCTCACCGACCAGGCGCTCGCCGCACGCGTGGCGGAGCTCGAGACCCTAACTAAAATCGACCGCAAGTTGAACGCCAGGCTGGACCTTTCACTCGTGCTCGATATCACGCGTGAGGTAGCCATCGGGCAAACCGGGGCGGCCGAAGGATGGATACTTCTCTCAACGGGTGAGGACGACCATCTGGAAATTGCCGCCGGCCCCGCCGATGGCTTCCGGCTGCCGCTCGATTCTCAAGTCGTGGAACAATGCCTGAAGGAAATCAGCCCCCAGAGCATCTCACCCGAAGACGGCCAGCCTGCCCGCCTATTGGCCGCCATGCTGTATACGGGCAAACCCATCGGGCTGATCGTCGTCGAGGGTGCAGCGACCTTCCCGGGGACGGCCATCCAATTTCTCGACCGCCTTTCCAGCCGGGCGGCCAGTGCCATCCAGAACGCGCGTCTCTACCAGGCCGTACAAGATGCCAACCAGGCAAAAACCAAGTTCGTTTCCGTGGTCACCCACGAACTGCGCGTGCCTATGACGTCCATCAAAGGCTATACCGACCTGCTGCGCCAGGGAGCGATCGGCCCGGTCAACGAGATGCAGGTCAACTTCTTGAATGTCGTACGCAATAACGTCGACCGTATGTCGGTACTGGTTTCCGACCTTTCAGACATCTCCCGTATCGAAAGCGGCCGCCTGAACCTGAACTGCCTCATGATTAGTCCTGTAGAACAACTCCACGAAACAATCAACAGTTTACAGCCGCGCGCCGACGAACGCGGCCAGACCATTCACATACAGGTACCGGATAACTTGCCGCAAATCCATGCCGACCCGGTACGCGTCGTACAGATTTTGGCGAACCTGGTCAGCAATGCGGTCAAGTACACGCCGGACAAGGGCAACATTACCGCATCGATCCGTGATGAAGGTGACTTCGTACGCTATGAAATCACCGATGACGGGATCGGCATCTCGGCCGAAGATCAGGCCCGGTTGTTCAGCCAGTTTTTCCGTTCGGAGGATCCCGCCGTACGTGAGCAGCAAGGCTGGGGACTGGGACTGAGCGTCACGCGCCTGCTGGTCGAAAGCATGGGTGGGGAAATCGGTTTCCGTAGCGAACTCCAAAAAGGCAGCACCTTCTGGTTTACGCTGCCTACACGTCCCATTCCGAACGAGGTGTAGCGATGAAATCCAAAAAAACCGGCCACCGCCACCCTTTGCTGGTCTACCAACGCTTTACCGACCGCCTGTTTTGGCCGGTTTTGTTGGTTGGCGTAGCATTATTGCTCTTATGGTGGTTCGGCAGCAAGTTCCTTCATAGCTTCGTGCTGGAAATTCTCGTCCTGTCCGCCGGCATCATCGGTGTTGGCATGGCGTTCTTTCTGCTACTGGCCCGTCGGGTGACTTACGTGCAGGCCTTTCCCGATCATCTCCGCATCGTCACCCCCTACCTGCGCTTGAAAATCTCCTACCGCCGGATTCGCAGCGTGCACGCAGCCAACGTACAGCAGCTTTTCCCGATCGAACGCGCCAAGGGCGCTGAGAAGAGCCTGCTCGAACCCTTTTACGGCAAAACGATTGTGGTAGTCGATCTGGCCGGATACCCCATGTCACCGCGCGTTTTACGCCTGTTCCTGCCGCGACAGATGTTCGTGCCAAAAGGGGTTGGCTTCGTCCTGATCACTCCTGACTGGATGGCGCTCAGCACGGAGATCGACTCGGCCATCGGCGCCTACCGGCAGGCACAGCAAAGCAAACGCAGCGGGCCATCGCGATACCAGACCTATTAAAGCGGCCTGTGCAAAAGCACAGCATCAAGAGCAAGGCCAGGATGGTTCTGTTTTATGATAAATGTGAAAAACATCACGAAAGACAGGTGATTTTCAGCCATATCGTGCGGCCGCACTTTCGTGTATGATGAGACCGACACAGGAGTTGGACACCTCCTGATGCTCATCGCTGTTTCCTCCTTTGGCGAAAGCCTCCGCTGGGATTTTCTCACCGCCCCAGCGGAGGCTGCTTTTAACGACCCGCCTGACGCAAAGGCGGAAGAGCCAACATAGATTTTCGGTACGCTAAGCGCGTAAGACCCAGATTTTCTTGTTTTTATCGTTTATTGATACAACGTTTATCTTTTTCCTACAATTGGGGTCTATAGTAAAGAGGAAGTCCGCGGGTTTCGCACCTTTCCGAGCGCCTTTCCGGCGCGATGGATTTTACCGGTAAACCCTGTGCGAAACCTGCGGGCTATCCTGCTACTGGAGGAAAGGATTTATGGATTTCAATCAATACACCCAAAAATCGCAAGAAGCTATCCTCAGTGCGCAAAAGCTGGCGCGCGAGTTCAGTCACCAGTCGATCGAACCGACGCACCTGTTGATGGCTTTATTAAGGCAAGACGAGGGCATCGTCCCAGCTGTGGTTACCAAGATCGCCGGCAGCGTGCTTGCCCTGCGTGAAGAATTGCAAAACGAACTCGACAGACACCCAAAAGTGTACGGGGCCAACGGCGAACTGGGCCTGGCGCCAGGCACTGCCCAGGTGCTCGAGGCGGCCGAACGCTATGCGAAGGGTATGCAAGATGAGTACGTATCTACCGAACACGTTCTACTCGGCTTGACCGAGTCGAGCGAGGGCAAGCGCCTGGCGCAATATGGTTTGAGCAAAGATGCCATTTTGAGCGCACTCAAGAGCGTACGCGGCAGCCAGCGCGTGGCCTCTCAAAACCCGGAAAGCACCTATCAAGCGCTCGAAAAGTATGGCCGCGATCTCACCGCCCAGGCACGCCAGGGCAAGCTCGATCCCGTCATCGGGCGCGACGAGGAAATCCGCCGCGTGGTGCAGATTCTTTCACGCCGCACCAAAAACAATCCCGCGCTAATCGGCGACCCGGGTGTCGGCAAAACTGCCATCGTCGAGGGTTTGGCACAACGTATCGTCAACGGCGATGTGCCCGAGGGCCTGAAGCGCAAAAAGCTGATCCAACTCGACCTGGGCGCGATGGTCGCCGGCGCCAAGTATCGCGGCGAATTCGAAGAACGCCTAAAGGCTGCGCTCAAGGAGATTACGGAGGCGCAAGGCGAGATCGTCGTCTTCCTGGATGAAATGCACACCGTGGTCGGCGCAGGTGCGGCGGAAGGCGCTATGGACGCCGGCAATATGCTCAAGCCGCTGCTGGCACGCGGCGAGCTACACCTGATCGGCGCCACGACGTTGGACGAGTACCGCAAGCACGTGGAAAAAGACCCCGCCCTCGAACGCCGCTTCCAGCCCGTGCTGGTCGAGGAACCATCAGTGGAAGATACGATCAGCATTTTGCGTGGGTTGAAAGAGCGCTACGAGGTCCACCATGGTGTACGCATCACCGACCCGGCCGTGATTGCCGCCGCGACGCTTTCCAACCGTTACATCGCCGACCGGCAGTTGCCTGACAAGGCAATCGACCTGATCGACGAAGCCGCCGCCCGCCTGCGTACCGAGATCGATTCCAAGCCCCAGGCGTTGGACGAAGTCGACCGCCAGATCATGCAGCTCGAAATCGAACGCCAGGCGCTCAAGCGGGAAAAAGATCGCGCTTCCAAAGAACGCCTGGAAAAATTGGAGAGGGAGCTTGCCGATCTCAAAGAGCAAGCCACGCAACTGCAAACCCGCTGGCAGGCCGAGAAAGAAGCCATCGGCAGTTTGCAAAGCGCCAAAGAGCAAATCGAACAATTGCGGCTGGAGATCGAACGCGCCGAGCGGCAAAACGATTACGAAAAAGCCGCCCGCCTGCGCTACGGTGACTTACGCGAGTGGGAACAAAAGCTCGCCAGAAGCGAACAGCGCCTGCAAACGATGCAAACCGAAGGGGCGCTGCTCAAGGAAGAAGTCGACGCTGAAGAGATCGCCCATATCGTCGCCCGTTGGACGGGCATCCCCGTCGCGCGCCTGCTTGAAGGGGAAACGCAAAAGCTGCTGCACATGGAAACGCGCTTGCGCGAACGCGTCGTCGGGCAAGAAGATGCCCTGCGCGCCGTTTCGAATGCAGTACGGCGTGCCCGTTCAGGACTGCAAGACCCCCACCGGCCGATCGGCTCGTTCATTTTTCTCGGCCCGACGGGCGTCGGCAAGACCGAGCTGGCGCGTGCCCTGGCCGAGTTCCTGTTCGACGACGAGCGCGCCATGGTGCGCATCGACATGAGTGAGTATCAGGAGAAACACACCGTCTCGCGCCTGGTCGGCGCGCCGCCCGGTTACGTTGGTTACGAAGAAGGCGGCCAACTAACCGAGGCCGTCCGCCGGCGTCCGTACAGTGTGGTGCTCTTTGATGAGATCGAAAAGGCCCACAGCGAGATCTTCAATGTGCTCCTGCAACTGCTCGACGACGGCCGCCTGACCGACGGGCAAGGCCGTACGGTCGATTTCCGCAACACGGTGGTGATTATGACGAGCAATCTGGGCAGTGCCTTATGGCTCGATCAAAACGCGCGTGAAAACGTGACCAGCGATACCGTGACGCAGCTGCTGCAATCTCACTTCCGTCCCGAGTTCATCAACCGCATCGACGAAATCGTCATCTTCCACCCGCTGACCCGCGAGAACCTGACCGATATCGTCGATATCCAGCTTCGCCGGGTGACCCAATTGCTGGCCGAGAGGGGCTACCGCCTGGAGATCACGCCGGATGCTCGGCAATACCTGGCTGAGGCCGGCTACGACCCCGATTTTGGCGCCCGGCCGCTCAAACGTGCCATCCAGCGCGAATTACAAGACCCGCTGGCGTTGCAGGTCCTGGGCGGTGAATTCCACGAGGGAGACGTTATTCACGTCGCGCGCGATGGGCAGGGCCTGTCTTTCTCTGTCGATGTGCCGGTTTTCGAAGGGGAAGTGGTCGAGGAATAGGGATGGACTGCCACAGGGGCGTGACACCCCTGTGGCAGTCCATCCGGGGGTCGATTTGGTGAAAGTTTCAGACTTCAGCCAACCGCCACTTGGCTCGCGCCCAGTTACAGCGCTTTAAGTCCGCGGTGCTGACCGTCATGAAGCCTTCTTCCCACTGGATGCCAAATTCACGGCAGGGTGTGGGGCGAAAGGCATAGATGGCGCAGCGCGTTGCCTCGCCGATCGTCCCTTGCAGAGCGACACAGCGGGGTTCGGCCTGGTTGGTGCCTTTCATACAGGAGTGGAAGGGCGAAACACGTTCAGTCAGATCGAACGGCACGACACCGTTCAAGCCGGAGGCTGCTTCGCTCCAATAGAACGAGACACGGAAAGCAGCGCAACACGCTCCGCAAGCCGTACAAGGGTTTTCCGGCGCAGTAATCCTGAGCAGTTCGTCCAAGCTTATCCCATGGGATGGCGCATGCGTTGCCCGCCGATCAAATGCAGGTGCAGGTGCGGGATGGTTTGGCCGCCATTGAGGCCGGTGTTGATGATCAGGCGGTACCCACCTGCGGCAATGCCTTCCTGCGCTGCAAGCTGGCGTGCGACGCCAAGCAGGTGGCCGACGAGGGCTTCGTCTTCGGGCGCAAGCTCGTTTATCGAAGCGATATGCCGGTTGGGAATGATGAGAATATGGGTGGGGGCCACCGGATGCAGGTCACGAAAAGCCGTGACCCGGTCGTCTTCGTAGACGATGGCCGCAGGAGCCGTACGGGCGACGATATTGCAGAAGATACACATCTTTGAGAAGAAGAAGCCTGGCAGGGCGATATTTCAGCCGGTTTTCGTACCGTTTTGCCCGGTGAATGTATCGTTCCTTACGGAAACCGGCGGAACAGGCGCATTCAACACGCCCGTCAAACCGCCGGGGGCCATACCGGTCAGGGAAACGGGGGTAACCTGGTTCCAGTAATCTTGTGCCGCGGTGGCAGAAACGCGTAAATAATTGTCGGTGAGGCCACTCAACTCCCAACCGCCGGGGCCAAGAGCAGTGGCGCTTTCCCATAAAACGGGCAGTTCGCAGCCGGCAAAGTGTGCCCTGTAGCGGACCGCCGATTCGGCCAGCACCTGGCGCAGTTCGGCGTTGCGGGCCTTGCGAAGCGGATGAGGAACCTGCGGCTTCATGCGCGCCGCGGCGGTGCCGGGCCGGGCAGAGTAGCTGAAGACGTGGCCGTCGGCGAAATCCATCTGGCGCACGAAAGCGGCGCTCGCGGCGAACTCCTCATCGCTCTCGCCGGGAAAGCCAACGATGATATCGGTGGTGATGGCGACTTCGGGGATAGCGGCACGCGCTGCGGCGACCAGGGCGGCGAAGCTTTCGGGGGTTGTCTTGCGGGCCATACGCTTGAGCGTAGCGGCACAGCCCGATTGCAGCGGCAGGTGCAGGTGGCGGCACAGGCGCGGATTTTGCCACAGGGCAAAAAAATTGGGCGACAGATCCCAAGGTTCGAGGGAAGAAAGACGCACGCGGGGGACGTCCGTTTCTTGCAGGACGGCCTGCACGAGATCGGCCAGGTGGCGCGGGACAGCGAAATCGTGCCCCCAGGAACCCAAGTGTACGCCGGTCAGGACGATTTCCTGCACTCCACTTTGAGCGGCAGCATTGATGTCGGCAAGAACATCGGGTATCGAACGGCTGCGCCCGGCGCCGCGTGCAACGGTGGTCACGCAAAACGCACAGCGGTTATCGCAACCGTCCTGGGCCTTGATGAAGGCGCGCGTACGCAGGCGCAGCCCAGGAACGGCGATACGCTCGACCGGTTCGAGAGCGAATTGCTCGACCGGGATGCCGAGAACGTCGGCCACCAGACGATCCTTGTCAGCATTGCTCACCACCCGCCGTACGCCGGACAGTGCAGCAGCATCCTGTGGGTGAAGGGTGCTCCAACAGCCGGTAACGACGATGCCTTCCGCACCGGAGCGGGCTGCCTGGCGAATTTTTTGGCGTGAATCGGAGGCCGCTTCGGTGGTCACGGCGCAAGTGTTGAGTACTACCACGTCGGCTTCTGCCGCACCGGATACTAAAACATGCCCGGCAACGTGAAACTGCCGGGCGTAGGTTTCGATCTCACTTTGGTTGAGGCGACAGCCTACCGTGTCGAGATATATTTTCAAGGCACGAGCACCGTAAAGTTATCGAACCAGATGTCTGTACCTGCTTCGGTGTACGTACCTGCAATCAGGCCCACGTCACCCGTGGCGAAATCGCTGTCTTCCTGGCTGTCCAGTTTCTGCCCATTTGCGTAGAGGGTAAGCGTACTGCCCACGCAATCGGCGCGAAGGTGGTTGGTTTCGCTGCCGGCGTTGATCTTGCTCGATGTACCCATCGACTCGCTGCCGCCCAGCAGGCTGGCCTCACCGTCTTTGACCTTGAAAATGCCAAAGTAGCCATCGCTGGTCACGAGCAGGTAGTAGAAATTGTCCACGTCCTGGTAACGGCAAATTACGCCAAAATCGTTGTCTTCCGGCCCGGCCTGGCGGAGGGCATCGACTTCGATTCGTACATCACCGAAGTCGAGACCAGGATTGGCCCATAACTCGGTATCGGCGGTCGGCACGAAAATGCGGTAACCACCATCCGCGTAGTCGGTGATGCCGTCTTCGTTATCGATGCGGTCCCAACCACTGCCCGTGGAGGAAAAATCATCTTGAAAGAGCACGCTGTCCGATGAATTGCCACCATCAGCGGCCGGTGGATTGGGGGTGCTGTCACCAGGCATCAGGCTGCAGGCCAGGGTTACCAGCACTAGCGCCCCGATAATCAGAAAGTAGCGAAAGCGGTAGTTCACGAGAAAGCTCCTTTTTTTAAGGTACATAGATGCCAAAATCGTCAAACAGGATATCGGTGCCTGCGGTTGCATAGGTGCCTGCCAGCAGGCCAACGCCTCCAGATGAAAACGTATGATCTTCAACGTACGCCAGTTCGCTGCCGTTGACCCAAAAGGTAAAAGCGTCTTGATAGCAGGATGCTTCCAGCGTGTTGGTAGATTTCCCTTTTTTGATGGCGCTGCTCGGCAACATTTTGCCGTCGCTCAAGTCATAATTGCCATCGACCACCTTGCCAACTGCATAGTAACCGTCGCTGGAGATCACGAAAAGGTAAAAATTGTTGCGGTCCTGGTAACGGCAAACCAGGCCGACCAAGTTATCGTCTGCGCCACCCACTTTGCTGGCCTCTGCCGTGATATAGACATCGGCCCAATTCTGTGCCAGCACCGATTCCAGGCGGGCATTGGGGATATCCACGTAGATGCGGTAGGCTTCTGCCTGGTAGCGGAAGAAGCCGTCGTCGCCCTCATAGGTAGGCCAGCCACTATCGGGATCGGAGAAATCGTCTTCCAAGATCGTATCCCCGCTTTCGAAGACTACGGCTGCCGGCCGTTCGGTTGCCGTTGCCAACGGAAGAGGCGTGTCGCCCTGGATAACGTAGGCCTCGGGGCTAGCGGTAGGCAGTGCAATGGACACGGCGGTTGGCGCCGTTGAAGCAGAAAGCCCGTCCAAAAACGCCCAACCCAAAAAAGCCACCCCACACAGCAGCCCGAGACCCAGCACACCGATCACCAACCAAGCCCAGACAGGCACCCCGCGGTGAGGTTTCGCGGCACCTCCCATCGAAACGGCAGACGCCGCCCTCGGCGCAGGCGTCGCAGGCCGTGCACTCCCCGAAGAAGAAGGTGGACGCGCACCAGGCGGCGGCGTTATCGGACGAGACACGGGCCGGCCGGAAAGCGGCGGCCCGTACGGCGCAGTCGCCTGGTACTCGCTGCCCGAGGCAGCAAGCATTTGCCCGGCTTCGAGCATGGCCTTCTCCAACGCAGAAAAGAGATCGCCGCCCGTCGGGAAGCGATCCTGGCGATTCTTGGCCATCGCCGATTCGATCACCCGGTCGTAAGTGGGCGGCATATCGGGGCGGACTTCGGTCAGGCGTGGCACGGGATCGGTAATGTGCTTCATGGCGACGGCGATCGGTGTCGGGGCTTCGTAGGGCTGTTTGCCGGTCAGCATCTGGAAAAGCATGACCCCTAGCGCATACAGGTCGCTGCGGCCATCGATATCGGTCTCGCCGCGCGCCTGTTCAGGGCTCATATACGCCGGTGTGCCGACAATGGCGTCGCCGGTCAGGTTCGTAGTCGCTTCTGACAGGCGCGCAATGCCGAAATCGGAAAGGTAAGCTTCACCATATTGATCGAAGAGCACGTTGGCGGGTTTGAGGTCGCGGTGCACAATGCCATGGGTGTGGACCTGATCGAGCGCCGAGGACAGGCGAGCGATGATATGGGAGGCGTCCATGGGAGAGAGCGGCCCATGTGCGAGCTTGTCGGCCAGCGAGCCACCAGGCATATAGCGCATCACCAGGTAGGGTTGGCTGTCCTCGTCGCCAAAATCATAGACCGGCACGATAGCCGGGTGCTCGAGAGCTGCGATCATTTGCGCTTCACGCTCGAAGCGCGCCCGAAAGGTTGGATCGCTGAGAAACTGGGCCGGCATGAGCTTGATGGCCACGTCGCGTTTGAAACGCGGGTCGTGCGCACGGTAGACGGTTGCCATGCCGCCGCGGCCCAACTCGGCAATTAACTCGTAACGACCGATTCTTTGTGGAATCATAGGTGACTTCTCTTCCCAAAAAAACTTTCGGCTCTCCCGGCTTCGCCGTGAAAGGGATTCTTCACGCTAAACCCGGAAGACCCAACTTTCTTAACGAAAGGCCTGTGAGACTGCAAAACTATTTTAACACACCCCATCAGCGCCGATCAACGTTCCAGCCAGCGCCGGGCTTCCTGCGCCCAGGCGCTCCCTGGGGCAAGTACCAACACCTGTTGCCACTTCTGCGTGGCCGGCCCGGTTTCGCCGCGCAACCAGTAGACCTGTCCGAGGTGCAGCAGCACGGCGGGATCGTCAGGAGCCAGCCAAAGGGCTTCATGCAAAAAACGTTCTGCCGTCAACGGATCGTCTAGTTGTAACAGCACCTGTGCGAAGACATCCAGGTTTGCGGGGTCGCGTGGGTCAAGCAACACGGCCTGGCGGGCGGCCGGCAGGGCGATTGCGCGCATCTGGATGCCATGCTGCAGGGCAAACGCAGCCAGCAAACGGGAATAGATTGCTTCCGTGGGGGCCAGGGCAATCGCCTTGCGGTAGTACGCTTCTGCGACAGGCAAATCTCCCTTCTCTCCCAGCGTGTGCCCGATTTCAGCCTGGATCACCGGGTTTTGCGGATCGAGCCTGGCGGCGGCATCCAGGTAAGCCAGCGCCTGATCGAAATCCCCCTGCCGCTGCCAATAGAAAGCTGCCAGCAGGTTTACGGCCACAGAATCCGGTGCCAGCGCCAGCGCCCGAGACAGCTCGGCGAGGCCATCTTGCCCCAAATGCTGGCGGGCTTCTGCCAGGTAGGCCCAGGCCTCCCCGTAGGCTTCGTTTTGCGCCGTTGCACGAAGGAAAGCCTCGGCGGCCAGTTCCCACTCGCCGAGAGAGGCCAAAGCCCGTCCAATGGCAAGATACCGGTACGCCGGATCGTCGTAGTAGCGGCTGGTGCGCAAGGCGTTTTCGACTGCCTCACGCGCCGGCAGGTGGGTCGGATCGAGTTGAACCGCAACTTCGAGATAAGGCAGCGCCAGTTCGGGCTGCGTAGCGGCCAGCAGCAGCCCGAGCCGGTAGGGATACTGCACTTCTGCCGGGAAAAGCGTTACCAGGGCTTGCAGGTCAGCCTGCATGGCGGGGTAGTCGCCTTTCTCGCGATGAATTTGCCACAAAGCCCGGTACGCCTCGCCCGCCGGGCCACCGGTGGCAGCAGCCTGTCGATAGTGCTCGGTGGCTCGCGCCAGGTCGCCGAGCTTTTGGTAGGCGTACCCGAGTAAAAGCTGGTCCTGTAACGGGGGTTGCGCCTGGCGTTCGATGTAGTGAATCGCCAACTGTGCGTCCCCGCCTGCCAGCGCGGCGGCCCCGGCCTGCGACCACAGCACCGGTTGGCCGGGGTCGGCTTCTGCTGCGGCGGCAAAGTGTGCGGCGGCCTGCAACGGCCGGCCGGCATCCAACGCCTGCCGCGCCGCGCGTACCTGGCGTGCGGTCTCGGTAGGCCAAAGCGCCAGAACAGCAAGAACGAGGCCGGCAAAGCCAAGGATGGGGATCGACCAACGGGCAAGGCGCTTCCAGTGAGACACATGGCAATTATAAAAGGAGAAGGGAAAAAGCGCGCAAAATCTGCCGATTGGCAAAGCATTTCGAAAGCTCGCAGAGTCCGTCAACGCCTGATATGCATTGCGCTTGCAAAAAAAGATGCTATTTGGTATTGTTAAAAATGTTTATACAAAGTTTCGCCCGAGTGGGATTTTGCATTTCGTAGTAAGAAGTTGTCTAGTGGAAAATTCTTCGCAATGGTTTTGTTTTTGTCTTTTCGAATAGGGCGATAAGATGGCTTGTGATGTTTCTCGCTTGCTCAGCAAAAAACAAATTTTGATAGC
Organism: Chloroflexota bacterium; assembly: GCA_049325275.1. Lineage (GTDB taxonomy): Bacteria > Chloroflexota > Anaerolineae > Anaerolineales > UBA4823 > CAIQJJ01. Next base: position 13,401 of record JBMOLU010000082.1, on the reverse strand, counting down.
GATGCCTTTGCTTATGCTTGCGGCCACGGCAGCGATGGCAAATGCCTTGTATCCTGTCAGTTTTATTTTTATTTGGGAGCTACAAGTCGTTCGAGGTATCCGAGGCCCCGTTTTGTACAAGGATTTCATGGAACAGGCTGCAGCGGGTGAACGAGCCACCGTTATTTCTGTCGTTAGCTTAATCACAAGATTGACCTTTGTTGGCTTATCACCTTTTGTCGGCTGGATCGTAGACACTTACAACATAAGCAAAGCACTTAACTTTATTGCACTTGCGATGATCGTTTGTTTTTCAGCGGTGGCAGTATGGTACCGGTTTGCCTTTCAACCTTTACAGTCAATCGAGTCTCCGGCATAGGTTATGCTATAGAAAGACATCGCCAAGCCAGGCAGCTCTTCTCCCGATCCCCTGCATTAGCGCTCATCTGAAAAGTGCCACCGTCAGGTCGACGCACTTTGCCGGCGAGAAACAGGCATCTCTATTTTATGGAAGTGCGTCGCACCCGGCTTTTCAGGCAGCCTCTTAGAAGCCAACGCCCTACCAAACCACTGAATTCTGTACTATACTGCGTTCGAATAACTGTGGATGCCCCCACCTCCGGCCCCACCCCCAGGGAGCGGGAGAAATGGGCGAAACTGGATGTTTTCGGGGGCGAAGCATCCGAAAACATCCAGTTTCGCCATCTTTTCCCTCCTTCCCAAGGGGGATGTGAAAAAGCTCACCACGTTTAAGTGCAGTGATACCCCCAGTCAACGGGCATTCTCTTCAGGAATGATGGCGTATACGGCGAACGTGCGTTGGAAGGATTCGATTACGTACAGGTAAACGATGGGATATTATTACGTATAGGTGAATGATGGACAACACAGGTGATGAAGTATTTGATTTTCCGTGCATTTTCCCGCTTAAAGTGATGGGACCCCAGGCCGACGACTTCGAGGCATTTGTCGTTTCTGTCGTGCAGCAGCACGCCCCCAACACCGCTTACAACACCAGCAGCCGCACCAGCAGCAACGGCAAGTATCTTTCGATTACCATAACCTTTGTGGCCGAAAGCCGCGAACAGTTAGATGGCATTTACAAAGAACTGAGCGGCAACCGGCGCGTGCTAATGGCCTTGTAACCGCACCGGCAAGGTGCAGGATACTTCTCATCTGGCGCCTCAACGGCCGCCACCCAAAGCAGGAGGTCGTTATGAAAATTCTCGTTACCGGCGGCATCGGGGCCGTGGGGAAACCTGTCGTGGCGCGGTTGGTACAAAGTGGGCACGCGGTGCGCGTGTTCGATCGCCAACCCGGCGCGGCGCTGCCCGGCGCCGAATATCTCGCCGGTGACGTGACCGATTTCGCCGCCGTGCGGGAGGCCGTGCGCGGGCAGGAGGCAATCGTCCACCTGGCGGCAATCCCCCATCCCGGCGGCACACCAGGCAGCGAAATTTTTCGCGTCAATGGCAGCGGCACGTTCAACGTGTACGAAGCGGCCGCGCAGGAAGGTATCCGGCGCATCGCCACGGCCAGTTCGATCAACTGGCTGGGCTATTACTACGGCTGCAAAGATTTCCCTATCCAATACCTGCCCATCGACGAGCAGCATCCTAACTTCACCAGCGAGCCGTACTCTTTCTCCAAGCAGGTGACGGAGGACATCGCCGCCTATTATTGGCGGCGTGAGGGCATCTCCAGCACCTGCCTGCGCATGCCCGGGGTGATCACACCGCGTGCCGAATGGCTGCCGGAGTTCAAACAGTGGTGGCCCAAAATGGTGGCCATGTATGAAGAATGGTTCGGCTTGCCCGATGCGGCGCAGCAGGAGCGCCTGACGCGCGTACTGCAAACGACCGAAAGCTGGCGCGCACAGCGTATGTTGGAACTGCCCTATGAAGAGCAGGAAAAGCGCGGGGTCGAGCTTTCGAACCCGGATGTCAACCTTGCTTTTTCGCGTTCCAACCTGTGGGTCCTGCTCGACGGGCGGGACGCGGCGCAGGCTTTCGAAAAATCGCTGCTGGCCGAGTTCGAGGGCTGCTACCCGCTGTTCGTCAACGACAGCGTCAACACGGCAGGCGTCGAGGCCGAAGCGCTGGCGCGTACGTTCTTCCCCGGAGCAGGGCGCAGCCGCCCGCTGGCCGGCAAGGAAGCGCTGGTCAGCATCGAACGCGCCCGCCGCTTGATCGGCTTCGAGCCAGAATATTCTTTCGCGCGCTGGGCGGAGGCCTGATGGCCGAGTTCGTCACCTTTGGCGAGACAATGCTGCGCGACACGCCCGCCGACCACGAACGCCTGGAACGTACCCGCCGGGTGGACGTCTCGCTCGGCGGCAGCGAACTGGCGGTGGCCGTCCTGCTGGCCCGTCTGGGAATTTCTACCCGTTACATCACCCGCGCGCCCGATAACCCCTACGGCTGGCTGCTACGCAACACCGCCCGCGAACAAGGTGTGGACACCGAACACTTCGCCTGGGCCGATAAAAGCGATCTGTTTGGGCGTTACCTGTACGAATTGGGGCGCACGCCGCGCCCCGGGACGGCCTGGTATCAGCGCAAGTTCTCTGCCGCCAGTCAGCTTGCCCCCGGCATGGTCGACTGGGCGGCAGCGCTACGAGATGCCCACTTGCTGCACACCAGCGGGATCACGTTCGGGTTGTCCGCCCACAGCGGGTATACTCGCAACTACCTGCTGGAAAGCTTTCACGAGGCCCTCGACGCCCGCCCACCCGGCTGCCTGGTGGGCGTGGACTTCAACTACCGTGCGACGTTATGGCCGCCCGAACAGTGCAAGGCCGTCATGACACCGGTGCTGCGAGAACACACCGACGTGCTCATCACCAGCATCCACGACATGCGACAGTTCTACGGCATCGGGTTCGAGAAACTGGAAAACGACCGCATCCCGGACCTGCCGTTGAAGGCCTTTCTGCGCCAGGTGCAGGAGACCTTCTGCCTGAAATTCGTCGCGGTTACGCTACGCCACGCCGACAGCAACGAACTGCAACGCTGGGAAAGCGCCGCCCTCGACGCCGGTGGCTGCTTCTACCGCTCAGCCGAGGCCCGTCCCATGGCCCCACTGGATCGCCTCGGCGGCGGCGACGCCTGGGTAGGCGGCTTCTACTACGGCCTGCTGGCCGAAAGCGACCCGGCCAAGGCCCTCGAAACCGGCGTGCAGGTCGGCGATGCGGCAACACGCCTGAAACAGACTTTGATGTACGATCTGCCGGTGCTGACCTGGGGGGATATCCAGGCGCTGCTGGCGGCGGACAAGAATGGGGCCGGCGCAAATATGATAAGATAGTTTTCCTTGCAAAACCTTGGTTGGTGGCGGCGAAATGCACGCAGATTGTGAAAGCCTATTGCTGGAACAAGGCAGCCAGCAAGACGATTTATGGGGTGCAAACTGGTACCCCGATGAAGCGCGCGTTGAGTTTGAGTCACTGATCAATATACGGCCCCGCATGGGCAATCGGAGTATCATCATACAAGACGAAAACCTGCGCCAGGCCATCGAGGGGGTGCCTCGCCATTTGATGGGAGATGTCGTATGAAAAATCGTGAGCGCATTCGCGAACGCTTCCTACAAGACGTTTTGTCACGGCGGCTTGCCGGGTTGGCCGCCACACTGGGGCGAATTGCCTCCTCCGCCCGCAGCGAAAAGGGGGCCGAATGCGTGGCGGAAATGTTGGAAGAGGGCCAGTACTTTATCGAATGGACTGCTGCAGAGGCACCGCTCGATATTGCCGCCAAACTCGTCGATATGCAAATCATGCTGGCCTTATGGCGGCGGGCCTGGCCCGAAGTGCAGCACAGCGTGCAGCAACGCAGCCTGCTCTCGCTCCAAGCACCACAGTGGACGAACCAAATACTGGAACATGTGACCGGTTTTTAAACCGGCCTTCACTCTTGACAGACCTCCCCTTTTTGCCGATAATAGCGTCACAATTTCGACCATACAGGCTGAGACGGAGGAAAGTAGCCCCGCCAAAGCTGACAGGGCGGCCGGTGCACAGACTGAGACGCCGGCTCTTTGGAAGCGAGGTGAAGTTCCCTCCCGAGCTATTGCGGTGAATGATGTTGCTGCGCAACATTCAGCTGCGCAACATTCAGCTGCGCAACATCTAGTAGCCTCAATCGCAGCCCCAGCGTTAGCGGGGGAAGAGACTAGGAATGTGAAAGAAAGAAGGAACCGGCAGCCGGCCGTTACACTTCACATCCCGTTCTCTGATTAAGCGGGTGGCGCAGTAAAAAGGCTGCGTTCACCAAGTCGGGTGGTACCGCGGGAAGTGTGTTTTCGCTCCCGTCCCTTCATTGGGATGGGAGTTTTTTGTTGGAGGAGATTGTGATGCTCGATCAACTTAACCAAATCGAACAGGCCGCCCTGCAGGCGATTGCCGCTGTGCAGGATGAGGCCGCGCTGGAAGCCTGGCGCGTGGCCTATCTGGGACGCAGCGCACCGCTAATGAAAGTTTTCGATCAGATGGGCAGCTTTTCCAAAGAAGAACGCCCGCTGATCGGGCGGCGCGCCAACGAAACCAAAAAAGCTCTCGAAGCCGCTCTGGCCGAGAAAACCGAAGCCCTGCGCCAACAGGCCCTGCAACACGCGTTGAGCGCCGAACGCCTGGACGTGACGTTACCGGGCCGCCCGCTATCGTTGGGCCGCCTGCACCCGCTCACGCAGACGCTGCGCGACATCTACGGCGCGTTTGCCGAGATGGGCTTCCAGGTTTACCGCTCGCGTGAGGTGGAAAGCGATGAGTACAACTTCCAGTTGCTCAATATCCCTGAAGATCACCCAGCGCGCGACATGTGGGACACGTTTTACACCACCACGCCCGGCACGGTCCTGCGCACGCACACCTCGCCGGGGCAAATCCACGTGATGTACCAGTACGCCCCCGAACCGATCCGCGTAATTTTGCCGGGGGTGGTCTACCGCTACGAACAGGTCAGCGCCCGCAAGGATACGCAGTTTACGCAGGTCGAGGGGCTGGCCGTTGGGCGCAGCATTACCTTTGGCGATCTCAAGGGCACCCTGGCCGACTTCGCCCGGCGCATGTTCGGGCAGAACGTGCGAGCCCGCTTCCGGCCGTCTTACTTCCCCTTCACCGAACCGTCGGCCGAAGTGGACATCGAGTGCTTCCTGTGCGGCGGGTCGGGCTGCCAGGTGTGTAAAGGCAGTGGCTGGCTCGAGATTCTCGGCTGCGGTATGGTCCATCCCACGGTGCTGCGCAACGGCGGTTACGATCCGGCCGAGTACTCCGGTTTTGCCTTCGGCATGGGCGTTGAGCGCATCGCCATGTTGAAGTACAAGATTGAAGACATTCGCTATTTCTGGGTGAATGATTTACGCTTCCTGGAGCAGTTTTAGCTATGAAAGTCCCCATTTCCTGGTTGAAAGATTTCGTCGACATCACCCTTCCCCTCCCCGAGCTGGCCCACCGCCTGACGATGGCCGGCCTGGAGGTCGAAGAAATCCACTACATCGGTTTGGCGATGCCAAAAGCGGGCGAGGTGCGTGAGGTCAGCATCACCGGCATCGAGTGGGATCCTGAGAAGATCGTGGTCGCATCGATCACGGAGGTCATGCCCCACCCCAACGCCGACCGCCTGACGCTGTGCAAGCTCAACGACGGCCAGCAGGAGCATGTCGTCCTGACCGGCGCGCCCAACCTGTTCGATTACAAGGGCAAAGGCACACTGGAAAAAGCGCTCAAGGTGGCCTACGCCAAAGAAGGCGCCCGCATTTACGACGGGCACCAGGAAGGCCAGGTGCTCGTCACTCTCAAGCGCACCAAGATTCGCGGCGTCGAGTCGTATTCGATGGTTTGTTCGGAAAAAGAGTTGGGCATCTCCGAGGAACACGAGGGTATTCTCTTCCTGGATGACGACGCCCCGGTGGGCATGCCGCTGTGCGATTACATCGGCGACGCGGTGCTCGATATCGCCATCCTGCCCAACGTGGCGCGCTGCGCCAACATCCTGGGGGTGGCACGCGAGGTGTCGGCATTGACGGGTGCGCCGCTGCACGTCCCGCCGGCGGATTTCGAGACGAGCGGGCAGGCCATCGGGGACCTGGTCGACATCGAAATCACCCATCCCCCGCTGAACCCACGCTTCGTCCTCGGCCTGATCCGTAACGTGGCGATCCGGCCCAGCGCGTATAAAGTACAACTGCGGCTGAAACACGCCGGCATGCGCCCGATCAACAATATCGTCGACGCCACCAACTATGCCATGCTGGCCATCGGCGAACCGCTGCACGCTTTCGATTACGATGTGCTCGCAGCGCGCGCCAGGCGCCAGGGAAGCGATCGTGTCACCATCATCACACGCACGGCTCACGCTGGCGAGAAACTGACCACCCTCGACGACGTAGAACGCACGCTCGATACCAACACCGTGTTGGTTTGCGACAGCGCCGGGGCGCTTTCCATCGCCGGGGTCATGGGTGGGCAGGAGTCGGAAATCAGCGATCGCACCCGCAACATCCTGCTTGAAGGTGCAGCCTGGCACTACACCAACATTCGCCGCACGGCGCAGGCGCAAAAGCTGCCCTCCGAGGCCAGCTACCGCTTCTCGCGCGGCGTGCACCCGACGCTGGCCGAAGAAGGCGTGAAATACTGCCTGGGCCTGATGGCTGCCTGGTCGGACGGCAAGGTGGCTCCCGGGCTGGTGGATAACTATCCCCTGCCGCCGCCCACACCCGAGATCAGCTTCACGCCGAAAGATGTAAAGCGCTGGCTAGGTATTAGCCTGAACGGTGAGGAAATCGTCAGGATGCTGGCGCCGCTGGGATTCATCGTCCACAACGGAACAACGCCATCCGGCCCCATCACCCTGACGCCGCCCAATCACCGCCTGGACATCGGCGAGGAATTGATCGGCATGGCCGACGTGATGGAAGAGATCGCCCGCATCTACGGGTACGATCGCCTGCCGGAAACGCGCATCGCCGACGAACTACCCCCGCTGCGTGGCAATCCCGAGCTCGAGCGCGAAGAACGCGTCCGCGATATCCTCGTTTCTTTGGGTTTGCAGGAAGTGATCAGCCATCGGCTGACCTCGCCGGAACGTGAGGCGCGCCGCCTGCCGCAGGGCAGCGAACCCGACAACAAACCCTATGTCCAGATCGCCAATCCCATCGCCAGCGACCGCACCGTCATGCGCCACAGCGTGCTCTCCCTGATGCTGGAAGCGATGGAACGCAATGCCCGCGTTCAGCAGCGCGTTGCCCTCTTCGAAATCGGTCCGGTCTTCCTGGCATCCGAAGCCGGTGCGCTCCCCGACGAGCGCAATCATCTCGACATCGTCCTGACGGGCGAACGCACGGCGCCGGGTTGGCAAGATGCGGCGGCGGCAGCGATGGATTTCTACGATCTCAAGGGCATCGTCGAGACATTAATCGAAGGCCTGCATATCCGTAGCATTCAGTACAAGCCCGGCGAGCATCCCACCTTCCATCCTGGAAAATGTGCCAAAATATGGGCCGGGGATGCCCAGATTGGCGTGTTCGGTGAGCTGCACCCACTGGTCAAAGAGAATTACGATTTGCCCACACACTACGCCCAGACGGCGGTCCTGGCGGCCGAATTCAACCTGGATGCGCTACTGGCGCTGATCCCGTCGCACTACGAGACGTTCGGCGTGCCTGACTTTCCTCCCGTGTTGGAAGACCTGGCCGTCGTGGTCGATGAAGCGACACCGGCTGCCCAGGTGGCGGCAACTATCCGTGAGGCCGGCGGCAAACTTGTAAACCAGGTGCATTTGTTCGACGTTTACCGCAGCGAACAAATCGGGGCCGGGAAGAAAAGCCTGGCGTATAGCGTCACATACCAGGCCGCCGACAAGACCCTGACCGACAAAGATGTGTCCGCCATTCGCAGCAAAATCGTACGCCGCCTCGAACAATCCGTCGGCGCAAAGCTGCGCGGGTAGCGGAAAAGAGCAAGGAAGCAACAGCCGGTAGTAGACAGGTACACAAATTGCATGTAAGATTCCTGTACCGGGTTAACCGGTTATGCGATTAACTTTTTTCCAGGAGGACCACTATGTCAACCCCCAGCAAAATGCCCCGCTACGATATTCGCAACGACGGGCTTGGGCCTTACGCCATTTTCTACTGTGATGTCTGCGGCCGCGAATATCGCAGCCAGCCCGATGTCGCCAATACCGTTGCCAATGATATCGGCAAACAGGCGGTTGGTGGATTGCTGCGGAAAATCCCGCTCGTCGGTGGGGCGGTTGCCAACAGCGTAACCGGGGAGGACCAGCGTTACGCCCACAACCTGACTCCACAGCAGCTCGACAAAGCCTGGGGTCAGGTCAGGGATCGTTTCCGCGAGTGCCCAACCTGCCTGCAAGTCGTTTGCCTGTCCGATTTCGATGAACAAAACGGCTACTGCCGTGAAGACAGCCCACGCCGCAACGAGATGGCCGAGGCGCAGGCCGAGCAGGCCGGTAAGATGGTCAAAGGTTTTGCAGCGGCTTTGGGCTTGGATCAGGCCTTCAAGGGTGTCGGTGAAGCAGCTCGGGCTGCCCAAAGCGCCACGAATCAACTGGCGCGTTGCCCGCAGGGCCACCTGGCTGCTCCGGGTACCAAATTCTGCCCCGAATGCGGCCAGACGATGGCGCAGCCGGCGGCCCATAACTGCCCCAACTGTGGCCAGCCGACGCTGGGTGCAAAGTTTTGCCCGAACTGCGGTGCGAAAGCAGAAACGGCGCCGGCAAACTGTCCCAAATGCGGTACGCCCGCCAACGGAGCCAAGTTCTGCGCCGAGTGCGGCACAAAAATTGCCTGAAGTTTGGTGTGGTTTTCCCATTTTCAACGGGAAGGAGTTTCCCGCTGGAGGCGGAAGAGCCTTTATTGTTCTACCCCCAAAAAGGAGACTGCGATGGATAAAAGGACAATTGGAATTATCGCGACCGTCGTCACAGTGCTTTGCTGTGGCTGCCCGGGCCTGACGTTTTGCTTGAGCGGTGTAATGACGCTGCTCGGCTTCGGAACGTACAACATCAGTGTTCCCGGCAGCAGTAGTTCGGGGCAAACCCCGCCTGTCTACGGCCTGCTCTTTCTCTGCCTTGCGGTCATTTTGGTGGCCATCCCGGTGATCGTCGGCGTCGTCACCCTGCGCAGGGCCAAGGAGAATGCCGCCACCGTAGGATCGGTAGATTTCAACGAACCGCTGCCGCCCAGCAGTGGATAGCGGATGACGAAAACGAATGTGCGGTGGTGGTAATCATCACCGCACATTCGTTTCAGCGCTCGTTAACCGAGACCTATCAGGAAAGCTGGCAAAAGGGCCATACCGCGGGCGATCGCCACGCTCAAGGTGCCCCGTTTTTTTTACTGTTGTTTGTATCTTCTCAACAAGTAGGGGCTGTTTTGTGGGTGTTGCAACCTGATTGTCTGGCACGCACAAAACCGACCAGCCACCGGTCCACGCCGGTTAGCAAGGCGGCGGGCGCTTGCAAGTGCCCCCTCATCGTATGAGCGGTTCATCGACAACCATGAGAGGGTCTTGAACGCCTGGACATTGTTAGCTATAGCTAAAATGTTATTTAGCAAAAGCTAATTTCGTGCAACACAAAGATGGCGCCAATCGGGTGAATGCGCCGAAACGCAATGCAGCGGCATGAACAGAAGGCATCTCCACCAACATCAAGTGTGCCGGCATCCCAGGCAAGCATCGGCAAGCGAACCGTCAAAAAAGCGCCGAAGCCACCCAAAGGTCCGGCGATATGGCGTATCCCTCACGCAGTGAAACGATATCACCCATCGCGTTTCACGTGAAACAAACGATATTGCATGACCGCTGTTTCACGTGAAACATATCAAATGCAGCCATGCATTTGGCAATACGCAAGTTTTACAGCGCTGCCGGAGGAACCTGGCGTTTCACGTGAAACGTGGTTGGGCGGTTCATAGCCCAATCAAAGCAGCCATCACAGGCTTTGGACGTACAGGAAGAAGCCCGTTTTATCACATGTTGGATGATAAGTGTGCGAAGGCACGAGAGCGAACGGGTCTCGCCGCGGAAAGTAACTTCCTAACCCACATAAAGCGGAATGAGCCTAACCCCAATACTGTTTAGATAACGGATCAAGGAGCAACGCGCTACGGCACTTCCAAGGGATTTTGGCCAGTAGACAAAAGTTCACCTTCAGGCTAAACTAATAGCATGAAGACCGGCAAACTCATGTCACCTTCAGAGTTACAACAAACCGTACGCCAGCTGGCCCGTCTCGTGGAGATCAGCGTGACGCTGAATTCCACGTTGGATACGCGCCAACTACTGCGGTACATTATCCAGGTAGCAGCAGATATTTTGGGTTGCGAGGCAACTTCCATCCTGCTCTACGACGAAAAGCGTTCCGAGTTGATTTTTACGGCTGCATCTGGCACGGATCCCGACAAACTGGCCGAAATCCCGGTGCCGATCGAAAACAGCATCGCCGGGACGGTTTTTTCGACGAACAAGCCGCTGGTGATCAATGACGTCGAAAAGGACCCACGCCATTACAGCCAGGTGGGAGAACAGATACAGTTCCGGCCACGCTCACTGCTGGCCGTGCCCATGCGCATCCAGGAACACGTCACCGGCGTGCTGGAAGCGCTCAACAAGCAAGAAGGTAGTTTCAACGATGCCGATATCAATATCCTTTCGGTGATTGCGTCGCAGGCTGCCGTGGCGATTCACAACGCGCAATTGGTCAACGCGTTGCAAGAAGCGAACGCAGAGCTGAGGCAGGTGGACAAAATCAAGAGCGATTTCATGGCCATCGCCTCGCACGAACTGCGTACACCCCTGGGCGTGATTTTGGGATACGCCACGTTCTTGCAGGAGGAAGCACAAGGCGAAATGTCGGAACACGCCACAATGGTGCTCAATTCCGCCGTCAAAATGCGGACACTGTTGGAAGACATGACCAATATGAACATGCTGCAAATGGGGGCGACAAAGCTCTCTCGCCAGCGGGTTTCTGCCCAGGAAGTCATCCAATCTGCCTGCCGGGAGGCCGCAGCAACGGCGGAGGCAAAATCGCAAGCGCTAAACGTGCACCTGCCAGCGAAAGACCTGTTCGTCGATGCAGACCGCGAGAAGATGCAGCTGGTCTTGGAAAACCTGCTTAACAATGCCGTACGCTTCACACCCAACGGAGGAGAGATTACGGTCAGTGCAAAAGCGCTACATCAGGAAATATGGATCGAAGTAAAAGATTCAGGGATTGGCATCGAGCAAGAATATTTGGGACGTATTTTCGAACAGTTCTACCAGGTCGAAGATCATCTGACGCGTCACTACGGCGGCCTTGGCCTGGGCTTGGCCATTGCGAAAGGAATTGTCGAACTTCACGGGGGAAGGATATGGGCCGAGAGCGAGGGAAAAGATAAGGGTGCCAGCTTCAACATTGCTTTACCGCGCGAAAAGGTTTCCGAGCGATAGCGCAGAAAACGTTCGACGTTCTTACGGGCTACGATGAAGAGGGGCCGGCTGCCAAATTCTCCTGCCGGTGGTTGCCGAAAAAGCGGCATCAGGCGCCATTCGCCTGCGCCCACTGTTCCATGGTCTCTTCGACCATGTCAAGAAACGCATCCAGTGCTTCTATTTTTTCAGAAAAGGCTTCCCCCAAAAGACTGAGCTGGCGGCAGGCATCCTGCCAGGCACGATAGGCCGGTGCGTCCGTAGGGAGCAATACCATCATGCGTGTCCAGGTATTGAGCAAAGGCCACAACGCTGTGTTCGGCTGCTGTCCGGCCACGAAGGCGTCCACGGCTTTGCCGTAGTAATGCTTGCGCGTGGCAGCAAAGGCCGGCGGCGGGGAATATTTTTGTGCCGTTTCGAAGGCCATCTTCCAGTCTTCAACCATCCCTTGCAGGGCACCCAAGTCGACGGAAGAACCACCCAGCAGGCCGACCAACCCGGCCATCAAACCGGCACGCCCAACCGCCTGTGCGCGCGCCGGGAAATCCAACAAGAAACGCCGTTCTGTCAGGGGTACGCCGGTCAACACCGCGATGCTATTGGTGGCATATTCGAGCGCCCGCAGGTAATGGCTTACTTGTTCCACAGGGGTATTTTCTGCGCCCATGTCAAAAGAAAACCATATCTGGCGCGCCTGTTCGGCCAGCGGGCGTGCACGCTCCAGGACGTGGTCCGGGCGCTCGAACTGGCCGCGCACGCTGGCCTGCACGAAATCGAGAAAGTGCTGCGGATCGTACAGGATGCGGCAACCATAGAGCACCGGCCCTGACCACGCATCCGAACGCAGTTCACGTACCTGCCGGTAGGCACGGCGGGGCGCATTGGTAATGTCGAGGTGAACATCATCGGTAATCCGAACGATCTCTCGCGCCACCGTGACTTCGTCATCGCGAATGAAAAACAAATCGATGTCGGTTGTGTTGCCAATCAACGGCTCTTGCTCTAGGATCGAGCCAGATAAATATGCAGACACGATCAGCCGGTTGGCGCGTGTGCGCTGCTCGACTGTATCTTGGGCGACTTTCAACAACATATCGTGGGTGATGCGCATATTTATTCCCTCTGAACAAGCGGTAACTCAGGTTGGAAGGGCGCCAGGTGCAATGCCTGACGGATGCGATTTTCCATCCACGCCAGGTCATCCTCCTTCTGAACATAATCCAGCAAGTCGGTATCGATCGTCAGCACAGGAACGCCATCGGAGGGGTGAGTGAAGTAATCGTCGTACGCCTGGTGCAGCGATTGAATATATTCCCTTTCCATGCTGCGTTCGTAGGAACGGTCACGCAGGTTAATCCGCTGCATCAAGGTGTTTGGGGTCGCCCGTAAATACAAGATCAAATCAGGCGCAGGGATTTTTTCCGCCAGCGCCTCGTGCACGCGGTGATACATCTCCAACTCATCACCATCGAGATTGATGCGGGCAAACAGGGCGTCCTTGACAAATGTATAGTCAGATACCAAGTGCTCGCCGCGTGCCAGGATACCAGGGACGGCCTTGCGTTGCTGATGATAGCGGCTCAAGAGGAAAAACATTTGTGTTTGAAAGGCATAACGAGAACGATCTTCATAGAATTTTGCAAGAAAAGGGTTTTCTTCAAATATCTCAAGCAAGAGTGCGGCCCCGAAAATGGGCTGCAACAAGCGGGCCAGGGTTGTTTTTCCAACACCGATCACGCCCTCGATCGCAAGGTACATGGTGCATCCTTCTGAGAAGAAAATGGCAAGGCCTCGCACGAGGCGAAAGCGGGTTAAGCATACCAGCGAACGGCAAAGTTCGCAACTCTCATCCAAACAAACGAAAGGGTGTGGTTCAATTTTTTGCAGGAGTAGATGGTAGATAAAGAGAACGGCCGAATTTGAAGCGTCGCCAGGGGTGGTTTGCGGGTGGACGCCAAGGCTCAGATTTTTCAGTCGCTGGTTTGGTGGCC